>CAWBOE010000007.1:0-275579 GCA_963790295.1 uncultured Actinomycetota bacterium | reverse complement strand
GCCCGCGTCTGCCTCTACACCGACCAGGCCAACCCGACGTCGAACCGGCATCTACCAGGCGCTCGGCTACCGCGCCGGTCGTCGACCATGGCGAACCTGCGCGATCGTCGAGCCGTGGGCGCGCATCCTAGAGTCGGTCGCGATGACTGACACCCCAGACGTGCGCCGACGCCGCCCCGGCTGGCCGAGACCTTCGCCGAGGTCGAGGACGCCCTGCTGTCCCGTTGGCCGGAGACCCGGCTCGAGCCGTCGCTGGACCGGATCCGGGCGTTCACCGAGCTGCTCGGCGACCCGCAGCGCGACTACCCGGTCATCCACCTGACCGGCACCAACGGCAAGACTCGACGTCGCGGATGATCGACACCCTGCTGCGTGCGATGGACCTGCGCACCGGCCGGTTCACCAGCCCGCATGTCGAGCGGATGAACGAGCGGATCTCCATCGACGGCGAGCCGCTGACCGACGAGCAGTTCGTCCGCGCCTTCAACGACATCGCGCCGTACACCCATCTGGTCGACGCGGCGCAGCCGACTACCCGCTGTCCTTCTTCGAGACCGATCGTCGGGATGGCCTTCACCGCCTTCGCCGACGCACCGGTCGACGCCGCCGTGGTCGAGGTCGGGCATGGGCGGCTCCTGGGACGCGACCAACGTCGCCGACGCGGCGGTCGCCGTGGTCCTGCCGGTCGCGGTCGACCACGCGAAGCTACCTCGGCGGGACCCGTCGACATCGCCGCGGAGAAGGCGGGCATCATCAAGCCCGGCGCGATCGCGGTCCTGGCCGAGCAGCCCCCCGAGGTCGCCGAGGTCGCTGATCGCGCCGCGCCGCCGAGGTCGGCGCCACCCTGCGTCCGCGAGGGCATGGAGTTCGGGGTGGTCTCGCGGGTTCCGGCGGTCGGCGGCCAGATGCTGTCGCTGCAGGGACTGCGGGGCGGTACGACGAGGTGTTCCTGCCGCTCTACGGCGCCCACCAGGCGCAGAACGCCGCCGTCGCACTGGCCGCCGTCGAGGCATTCGTCGGCGACGAGCCGCTCGACGACGACCTGGTGCGCGCCGGCGTTCGCCGAGGTGACCTGCCCGGCCGGCTGGAGGTCATCCGGCGCAGCCCGACGATCGTGCTCGACGCCGCGCACAACCCGCACGGAGCCGCGGCGGCCGCCGCCGCGCTCGAGGACTCGTTCGCGTTCTCGCCGCTGATCGGGGTGATCGGCGTGATGGCCGACAAGGACTACGAGGGCGTGCTCGCGGCCTTCGAGCCGCACCTGGCCCACCTGGTCGTCACCCAGAACTCGACCGCGCGCGCCATGCCCGCCGCCGTGCTCGCCGAGGCCGCCCGCGCAGTCTTCGGCGACGACCGGGTCACCGTGGCGCCGCGCTCGCCGACGCGATCGACCAGGCAGCCGCGCTGGCCGAGGCCGGCGAGGCGTTCGGCGACGCCTCGGTTCGGGCGGCGTACTGGTCACCGGCTCCGTGGTCACCGTCGGCGAGGCCCGCGCCATGCTGCGGGGGCGCCGAGCCGTGAGCGACTGCGACGAGCGGTCGCCTCGCCGCGGCATGTGCGCCGCGATCCTGGCCTCGAGGCGATCGTCCTCGGTCTGACCACCCCGGTGCTGATCACGGTCGCCGACGTCTCCACCGGGACCGCGCTCCGTCGGCCTCGGCCTGGCCGCGCTGCCTGCTCGTGGCCGGGACTGCTCCGCGGCGAGTGGGCCTACGCGCTCGGCTGGGTGATCCAGGTGAGCCGCCATCGGCCTGGGCCTGCTGGTGCCGATCGATGTTCTTCCTCGGCGCGATCTTCGCGGCCTCTGGGCTTCGGCGTACTTCCTCGGGCGCAAGATCGAGCGCGAGCGCGCGGTGATGCGCGAGTCACTGCGATCCGAGCTGACGATCGCGTGAGCTGAGCGCCTCGGACACTGTGCGGGAGCCATGACGCAGCGCACCCTGGTCCTCGCTCAAGCCCGACGCCGTCCGGCGCGGCCTCGTCGGCGACGTCCTGTCCCGTTCGAGGCCAAGGGGCTTCGATCGTGGCGATGGACCTCCGCACCATCGACGGGGCGCAGGCCGACGAGCACTACGCCGAGCACGTCGAGCGCGACTTCTACCCGCCGCTGCGGGCGTTCGTGACTCAGCGGGCCGCTCGCCGCGATGGTGGTCGACGGCGACGGGCGGTCGAGGTGGTGCCTTCGATCAACGGTGCGACCGACGGCCGCAAGGCCGCGCCCGGCACGATCCGCGGCGACCTCGCGCTCCTGTCCCCCACCCGGGAGAACCCGGTGCACGGCTCCGACTCGCCGGAGTCCGCCGCGCGAGAGATCAACATCTGGTTCCCCGACGCGCAGCGAGGAGCCCAGGCTAGGCGCCTCGGGGGGCGCGGCGGGACCCGCGCGGGAGCCCGCGGGAGGGGACCCGGCCGCACCTACATGTGCTCCATGGTGCCCCGCAGGGGGAGGCCTTCTTCCCCGTGGACGGCGACCAGACGAGGGTCGGATGGCGATCAGCTTCATCGGCCGCGACATCGCCGTCGACCTCGGGACGGCGAACACCCTGGTCTACGTGCGCGGCCGCGGCATCCTGCTCGACGAGCCGTCAGTGGTCGCCCTCAACGCCACCACCGGCGAGTCTTCGCCGTCGGGCACGCGGCCAAGCAGATGCTCGGCCGGACCCCCGACAACTCACCGCGATCCGGCCGCTCCAGGACGGCGTCATCGCCGACTCGAGGCGACCGAGCGGATGCTGCGCTCTTCATCGAGCAGGTGCACCGCCGCCGCTACTTCGCCAAGCCGCGGATGGTGGTCTGCGTCCCGAGCGGGATCACCGCCGTCGAGCGGCGCGCCGTGAAGGAGGCCGGCTACCCGGCCGGCGCGCGCCGCGTCTATATCATCGAGGAGCCCATGGCGGCCGCCATCGGCGCCGGCCTCCCGGTCCACGACACCGGCATCATGGTCGTCGACGTCGGCGGCGGCACGACGAGGTCGCCGTGATCAGCCTGGGCGGCATCGTCACCTCCCTCGGCGTGCGACCGGCGGCGACGACCTCGACGAGGCGATCGTCGCCTGGATGAAGAAGGAGTACTCCCTGCTGCTCGGCGAGCGCACCGCCGAGGAGATCAAGATGACCCTCGGCTCGGCGTTCCCGCTGCCGAGGAGGCCGAGGCGGGATCCGCGGGCGCGACCTGGTCTCCGGCCTGCCGCGCACCGTCGTGTCTCCAGCGCCGAGGTCCGCCAGGCCATCGAGGAGCCGCTCACAGATCGTCGACGCCGTCCGCACCACGCTCGACCAGACCCCGCCGGAGCTGGCCGGCGACATCATGGACCGCGGCATCGTGCTGACCGGCGGCGGCGCGCTGCTGCGCGGCCTCGACGAGCGGCTGGGCCACGAGACCGGCATGCCGGTCCACGTCGCCGACGACCCGCTCCCGAGCGTGGCCTGGGCGCGGCCGTGCGTGGAGGAGTTCGAGGCGCTGCAGCAGGTGCTGGTCTCCGACCCGAGGCGGTATGATGACGCGCCGCTCGTGCGACGGCGAGCGGCTGGGGGGCCGTGGGCGCTCGGGCCCGGGGGAGCGACGCCGCGCGGCCGCTGCTGGTGGCGCTGGTGCTCGCGTGCGTGACCCTGATGACGCTGGATCAGGGGGGGGGTCGAGTCGCCGCTCGACCCCGCCGGGCTCGGCTGGTCGAGGTGGTCGCCCCCACCACGCCGTCGCGGCCGGGGGGTGCGGCCGTTCACCGCGGTCTCGGCCCGGTTGCGCACCCGGAAGCGAGGCGCCCAAGCTCGACCTGCTTGCCGCCGAGAGCGCCGGGTGCGCCAGCACCCCACCGCCGGGATCGACCGCAACCGGCTGGCGGAGTACGACGGGCTCACCCGCGGCCAGGCGGCTCGGGCACGCGATGGTCCCGGCCCGGGTGATCGCCTACGGCCCTAGCCAGGCGTTCTCCCGACCGTCACCATCGACGCCGGGTCCGAGCGCCGGCGTCCATGCCGACCTGACCGTGCCTCAATGACGACGGGCTCGTTGGCCGGGTGCTCCGCGCGACCCGCACCGCCACGGTGCTGCTGGCCGTCGACGCCGACTCCACGGTGGGCGGGCGGATCGGGGACAGCATGGAGGTCGGGTTCCTCCGCGGCCGCGGCGACATCGCCGACACCGGCCGGCTGGACCTCCAGCTCGTCGACGACGCGGTCACCCCGAGAGGAGGGCGACGTGGTGCTGACGTGGGGCAGCCGCGGCGGCGCGCCGTACGTCGGCGGCCTGCCGATCGGTCGGGTTGACCCAGGTCTTCAGGTCTCCTGGACCGCGTCCTCCGCCTCCGCGACGCTGCCGAGTATCCGGTACGCGATCGCGAACAGCAGGGGCCGCAGCTCCTCGAACTCCTCGCTCCGGCTCACCGGGGGCCGGGTCCCGCCAGCTCGGCCGCGAAGCCCCGCCGCCACGACGGGTAGCGCAGCTCCCAGCCGAGCTCCCGCTTGGCCTTGGCGTTGGAGAAGCCCCGCCCCTCGGTCATCATGCCCACCACCATCTCTCCGGCGATCAACCTGGCCAGCCATGTGGGGAGCCGCCGCGGCGGTTTCGCCCCGGCGCAGGCCGCCAGGTGGGGCAGCCAGTCACTGACCGGGGCCGGCTCGTCGTCGACGATGTTGAACACGCCTTTCGCCTGCTGCTCCACCGCCCGCACGGTGGCTCGCGCCGCGTCGTCGACGTGAACCCACGAGACGTAGCCGGTGCCGTCTCCGATGATCGGCAACAGCCGCTTGCGAACGAGCGCGACCTGCTCGTCCCAGGCACCCGGACCGTAGAACCCGCCGTACCTCAGCACCGCGCCGCCTGCCGCGACCACCGCGACCTCGAGGTGTTTGATCGCCCGGGTCCCCTCGATCACCTCGAGAGGGTCCTCCTCGGTCTTGACCCACCCACCTGAGCGCACGCCGTTCATGCTGGCGTGGCTCTGCGTGACGACGTGCCCGACCCCGGTCGCCTCCGCTGCCGCCAGCAGGTGGTCGATCCCCTCGCTGCGGAGCCGGTTGGTGGCCGCGAACAAGCGTTCGGCCTTCCTCGGGTTGGGCTTGCCGGCATGTGCCACCGACAGGCCGGTCATCTGGTTCACGATCGTGTCCGGCCGGGCGGCCGCCACGGCCTGGCCCACCGACGCCGCGTCGAGCCCATCCATCACGGAACCCTCCGCACCCAGCCGCTCCAGCAACTCCAGCTTGCCCGCGCTCGTCGTGGTCGCCGTCACCTGATGGCCGGCCGCCACCAGCTGCGGCACCAGCCGCCGCCCGATGGCCCCGGTCCCACCTGCCACGAAGACTCGCATCACGTCACCCTTCCCGTCCGTAGTCGCTTCCGCACCCGAGACGAGACAGCACGCCTTCCTGTGACATCGGCGGCGCATCCGTCGGCGGGCTCGAGGGCCGTTCCTGGGGTCGACCCCAGGGTCGTTTCCTGGGGTCGCCGGGGCCGCGTTTCCTCGGGTCCTCCGTAGTTTCGGGGGGCCCTTCCCGGGCCGCACGGTAGAGCCATGACTGAGTACCTCGTCGAGCTCTACGTCGCACAGGGCGACCACGCTCGCGGCGCAGCAGCACGCCGAGCGCGCGGAGCAGGCCAGCGCCGAGCTGACCCGTGAGGGCCGGCCGGTGCGCTGCCTCCGGTCGATCTTCGTCCCCGAGGACGAGACGTGCTTCCTGCTCTACGAGGCCACCTCCGCCGACCTGGTCGCGGAGGCGATGCGCCGCGCCGGGCTCCGGCACGACCACATCTCCGCGGCCACCTCCACACCCCACGTCGTCGCAGCCGCGCCCGCGGATGCGCAACCCACCACGAAAGGCACCACCATGACCATCACGACCGACTACACCGAGCTCCGCGACAAGCAGCAGAAGGTCTGGAGCAGCGGTGACTACAACCAGATCGCGCACATCACCGTGCCCGTCTCCGAGCACCTCGTCGACCACGTCGGCGTGATGCCCGGCAGCACGTCCTCGACGTCGCCACCGGCACCGGCCACGTCGCCCTCGCCGCGGCGCGCCGCGGCGCCGTGGTCCACGGCATCGACTACGTCCCCGAGCTGCTCGACATCGCCCGTCGCCGGGCCGCCGCCGAGGACCTCGACATCGAGTTCGCCGAGGCCGACGCCGAGAACCTGCCGTACGGCGACGGGTCGTTCGACGACGTCCTCTCGGCCATCGGCGTGATGTTCGCGGCCGACCACGCCCGCGCCGCCGCCGAGCTGGTCCGGGTGGCCCGCCAGGGCGGCCGGATCGCGATCGCCAGCTGGACGCCCGAGGGCTTCGTCGGCGGCATGCTCGCCGCCGTCGGCCGCCACGTCTCCCCGCCGCCCGGCGCGCAGCCGGCCACCCGCTGGGGCGCCGAGGCCGTCGTGGCCGAGCTCCTCGGCGACGAGGTGTCAGGACGTGCAGTCGGTCACCGCCACCGTGCGCCAGCGCTTCCGCAGCGCCGAGGACTTCGCCGACCTGTTCCTCACCTACTACGGCCCGACGTACTCGGCGGCCAACCGGCTCGACGAGGAGGGTCGCGCGGCGTTCCGCGCCGACCTGGTCGCGCTCGCCAAGGCCTTCGACCAGAGCACCGGCGAGGCCGTCGTGTGCCGACTGGGAGTACCGCATCGTCACCGCCACCAAGCGCTGACGGCACGGACGACAACTCGCCAAGGAGACGTCATGAAGCTCTCGCTCACCTCGCTGCTCGGCGCCGCCCTTGTCGGTGCCGCAGTCTTCGGCGCCGTGTCGGACCCGGCTCTTGCCGCGCCCGCCGCGCCGGAGGTTCCCAGCAGGTTGGTCCCGCCCGCCGGGAACAAGGTGTTCCTCGAGGCCCACGCGACCGGCGTCCAGATCTACCGGTGTGCCGCCGCGACCGGGACCTGGACGCTGGTCGCACCTCGGGCAAACCTGTACGCCGACAACGGCCAGCTCATCGGCACCCACTTCGGCGGCCCGACCTGGCAGGCCCGCGACGGCAGCAACGTCACCGCCACCAAGGTGGACGAGGTCAACCTCGACCCGACTGCCGTGAACTGGCTGCTGCTGGCGATGAGGACGAGGTCCGCGGGGGCCGACGGAGACCGGCTCGCCGAGACGACGTACATCCAGCGCACGGCGACCACCGGTGGCCGCGCGCCGGCGGCGAGCGAGTGCGACGTGACTGGCGAGACCGCGGAGATCGCGTACACCGCCGACTACCACTTCTGGAAGGCGACGGGGGCCTGAGCCCGACGTCCGAACCCCGACAACTGAACACCACATCCACAGCAACACCCAGCAGACAAGGAAGACTGCCATGAACATCAAGTCGATCAGCTCACGCACCAAGCTCGTCCTGCTTCTCGCTGCCGGCCTCATCGTCGCCAGCACGACCACCGCGGGTGCCGCGGCCCTGATCACGGGCCAGAGCGTCAAGAACGAGTCGCTCACCGGTCGCGACATCCGCAACGGCTCCGTCAAGGGCGCCGACGTCGCCGACGGCTCGCTGACCAAGGACGACTTCTCGGGCTCGCTCGCCGGTCCCCAAGGCCCCGAAGGTCCCCAGGGTCCCGCTGGACCTCAGGGACCAGCCGGCCCGAAGGGCGCCGACGGCGCCCAGGGTCCCGCGGGTGCGCAAGGTCCGCAGGGTCCGCAGGGCCCGCAGGGCACGCCCGGCATCAGCGGGCTGCAGTACGTCTCGTGGACAGGGTCGTGGCCGGGAACTCCGGGCAGGCCTGGGGCGCCGACTGCCCCGCCGGCACCCGGGCGCTCGGTGGCGGCGTCTCCAGCACCGCGCCGGGCAGCGTCGTGGTCCGCGAGACCGCCTTCCAGTCCACGCCGCAGACTCTCGGCACCGGCTGGTGGGTCGCAGATCAGCAACACCAGCCAGAGCGCCTTGACCGCCTACGTCTGGGTGGCCTGCGCCGCCGCCTGAAGAACCTGAGGAGCACCCCTCCCGACCGGGGGGTGGGAGGGTGCTCGGCAACGGGGGGACAAAGCGCCGCCGGACCTGACAGGGTCCGGCGGCGCTTCGCCGTACCTGCGTGCTCCGCCGGGTCGGTCAGGTCGTCAGCGGCTGCTGACCCACCCGGCACCGTCGCTGCGCGGGTCGAACGCCGGCGGCGAGCGAGCCGTCGCGGAGACAGCGTGCAGACCATCGCGTGGCCGACCTCGTCGCTGAGGTCGCGGCAGCGCGACGGTCTCGACGCCTGCCAGCATCGAGGCCCGGCTCGACGAGCACGGCGCCGTCGCGTACGACGAGCCGCGGCGCCGAGACCGCCTGTTGGGGTGTCGCGCCGGCGAGGACGTGCCGCAGCAGCTGCAGGTGGATCTGCGGCTGGGCTCGCCCGCCCATCGCACCGTGCGCGGAGATCCGGCCGTCCGCGTGCTCGACGAGCACCGGCATCAGGGTGTGGGCGGGCCGCTTCCCGGGAGCGGGGTGGTTGGGCGACGCCGGGTCGGCGGAGAACATCGCAGCCGCGGTTGTGCAGGATCACGCCGGTCCCGGGCTCGAGGACCTGCGAGCCGAACGAGTGGAACAGCGACTGGATCAGCGACACCGCGGTCCCGTCGCTCGACACGGCCGTGACCGCCACGGTGTCCCCTGAGCGCCGCGGGACGCGCTCGGCACGGTCGCCGTGCCCTCGAGGAGGCGGTCCGGCGCCAGCAGCTGCGCCTGGTCGAGCCGCACGTGCCGGGGGTCGGCGAGCTCCGCGGACCGGCACGCCTCCGCCCGGGCGAACAGCGAGACCATGGCCGCGTCGTCGAGGTCGGCCAGACCGCCCAGCCGCTCGCACGCACCCAGCAGCGCGAGCAGCAGGTAGCCCTGGGAGTTCGGCGGCGAGGTGGCCACCCGCATCGCCGGCGTCACGAAGCGTCCACGCCTGCTCCTCGACCGACCGAGTGTGCCCGCAGGTCGGCGCGGGTCACCGGGACGTCGAGCTCGGCGAGCCCGTGAGCCAGCCGGTCCGCGACCGTGCCGTCGTACATGCTCGACAGGCCCTCGTCGGCCAGCGTCCGCAGGGTGCGCGGCGAGCGCCGGCTGCCGGAGCAGGTCGCCCGGGGCGCGCACACCGTCGAGGAGCCGGAGGAGGTGCGGGCTCGCCGTCCCACCCGCGACCAGCTTGTCGATGCCTGCCGCGAGGCCGGCACTGACGCGTACGCCGTCGTCCGCCAGCGCGATCGCGGGGAGCAGGAGGTCGGCGGCGGGACGCGACCCGCCGACCGCGAGCAGCCGCTCCCAGCCGGACACCGCACCCGGCACCGTCACCGAGCGCGGCCCCGTCACCGGGACCGGCGTACGGACCTCGGCGGACGCAGACCCGTGCGCGCCGCTGGCGTTGATGCTCACCACCGACCCGTCCGGCCGCCGCAGCAGCGCGAACAGGTCACCGCCGACCCCGCACCATGTGCGGGTAGGCGACCGTCAACGCCATGGCCGCGGCGACCGCGGCGTCCACCGCGTTGCCGCCGCTTTCGACGACCTCCCGCCCCGCGCCGTACGGCGGCCGGGTGCGGCGCGGCCAGCGCTGTCGCAGCCGCTCGCGGCTCACGCGAGGTCATGTCACGGAAGTAGAGCACGCCGTGTGACGCGACCTCACGTCGCACGGTGCGTCACCCGTCGAGACGTGGGTACCTGCGGTGTTCACCACCCACACACCAGGAGACTCGCCTTGCCCACCACCTCACGTCCGCGTCCCGCTCAGTCGACCGACGCGATCGTCCTCCTCAAGAACGACCACCGCGACATCAAGAAGATCTTCGCCGACTTCCAGAAGGCCGGTGACGGCGCCGAGAAGACCAAGCAGCGCCTCGTCGACAAGATGATCGAGCTGCTGACGGTGCACACCTACATCGAGAACGAGGTGATGTACCCGCGCGTGCGTGAGCTGCTGCCCGAGCCTCGAGGACGACATCCTGGAGTCCTACGAGGAGCACCACGTCGCCGATGTCCTGGTCATGGAGCTGGCGAGCATGAAGGCCTCCGACGAGCGTTTCACCGCCAAGGCGACGGTGCTGATCGAGAACGTCACCCACCACATCGACGAGGAAGAGGAGGAGTGGTTCCCGCAGGTGCGAGACGGGCTCGGCCGCAAGGCGCTTCGTGAGATCGGGGCGGAGATGCTGGCCGCGAGGAAGAAGGCTCCGCGTCGTCCGTCCCAGCCCAGCGCGCTGAAGAAGACGCTCGACGCCGTCATCGCCTGAGCAGGCCGCCCCTCGCACCCAGGATGGACGGAGACGATGGAACCTCTGCCGGAGACCCGCGCTGCGCTCGCGGAGCTCGTCAGCTTCGACGACGTCGATGTCGACGAGCTGTTGCACGAGCTCGGCAGCCTCGCCAGCGGCATCGTCCCGGAGTTGGTGGGCCTTTCCCTGGGACTCGTCTCTGAGGGGCTCACCTTCACCCTGGTGGCCTCGGGCAGTGCCGCGGCGGCCCTCGACGCGGCGCAGTACCTCGACGGCGGCCCGTGCGTGGAGGTCACCGAAGGGCGCAGCGACTCCTTGGCAGCGCACGACGGACGACCCGCTCGACGAGGAACGCTGGGGTCTCTACGCGCGCTTGGGCGCCGCCGTAGGTGTCGCCAGCAGCCTGTCACTGCCGGTCTACCGCGACGGACGGCGCGTCGGTGGTGTCAACCTCTACGCATCGACCGCCGACGCGTTCGCCGGCCACCATGGTGAGCTCGCGACGCTCATGGGCACCACCGCGGCGGAAGCCGTGAGCAACGCCGACCTGTCGTTCTCCACACGGCTGGAGGCGGCCGCTGCTCCTGAGCGGCTGCGGGAGCGCACCGCCATCGACACGGCGGTCGGGCTGCTGGCGGCGCTCCGTCATGGCGACCTCGACGCGGCCCGCCACGACCTGACCCAGGCCGCCGCCCGCGCCGGGACTGGGCGTGGCGCTGGTCGCGCGCGTGGTGATCCTGGTCCACGCCCGGCGCTCGGACCAGTGGTTGGACTAGGAGCCCGACTCCGCCCCGGTCCCCGGCTCGAGCAGGATCCGCTTCGGGTACGGCACGAAGCCGTGCTCGGTCGCCCACAGCACCGCCTGCGTCCGCCGCTGCACACCGATCTTGCGGTACGCCGACCGGATGAAGGTCTTGACCGAGTTGATGCTCAGGAAGGCGCGCTCGGCGACCTCCTGGTTGCTCAGCCCCTGCGCGATCAGCGCGATGATCTCCGACTCCCGCGGGCTCAGGCCGTGCTCCTTGCCCGGCCAGGCCTTCGGGGTCACGCGGCGCGTCGGGGCCGGGGTCCGTCGCTGACCACGACGTCGCCGCGGTGGACCCGCTCCAGCGCGTCGACCAGCTCGTCGGCCGGCAGCGACTTCGACAGGCACGCCGCTGCGCCCTTGGCCAGGGCCTCCTGCTCACGATCTCCTCTTGCCGAGGTGCCAGGTGTAGAGGACCACCTTGGCGTCGGTCTCAGCGATGACCTGCTCTGGCTGGCCCTCCACCTGCTCCTGGCTGTAGGTGTCGTAGAGCAGCACGTCGATCTCGCTCTCGACGGGCAGCAGCGAGACCAGCTCCACCACCTGGATCCGGTCGGCGTACGGCGCCAGCATCTGCTGGACGCCGGACACGATGACCGCGTAGTCGTCCATGACGGCTATCCGCGGCGGCCGCGTCCGGGACGGGTGCAGCTGATCATCGCCCATGAAGCAGGCCGTACCCGCAACGCGAACATCCACGCCTCCGCGTGCGAAACGATGGCTCCCGGCGACGTTCACCGGCACCTTCACCCACGACCGGAACCGCATCGACGGCACCTGGGAGATCGCCCACGAACGCCAGACCTGGCAGAAGGACTTCGGCCTCGTCTACACCCGCGTCGGCTGACCCGCGCTTCGTGACGCGCCACGTGCGCGGCTGCGGCTGCGGCTGCGGCTCCCGGCCTAGCGGGTGGATCTCCGGCACCTGGTGCCGGGATCAACCACTCAACTGCCCAACTCCTGGGCGCGTCTTCCAAGCCGAAGTGCGACAAACTGCGACGCATGAACGGCGGGCGGTCCGATCCCAACACGAGTGCCGTGGCTGCTCCGAAGGCGATGCGTCCACCTCCACCGCTTCTGGCGATCGCCGCAGCCCTGACCCAGTCCGCACTGGCCAAGGGCGCGCCACGCCCGTCTGCGTCTCGGGCGGCTGCGGCAACGGCGGTCGCTGCCGGGTCCGGCGCGCTGGCTGCGGCAGCGGCGAGCCAGTTTCGTCGCACGGGGACGACGCTCGAGCCGTTCGACCCGGCGCAGGCGTCAGTCCTGGTGACCACTGGCGCGAACTCGGTGAGCCGGAACCCGATGTACGTCGGCCTGGCGGGCATGCTCGTCGCCAACGCCGTACGACTCGGGTCCTGGCAGGCATTCCTCCCGGTGGCAGCGTTCGCCGTCGCGATCGACCGGTTCCAGATCGCCCGGAGGAGTCGGAGCTGCTCGCCAACTTCGGGGCCGACTACGAGGACTACCGTGCCGCGGTGCCGCGCTGGCTGGGGCGCGGCTCGGTGTCGCTCATCCCGGTTCGCCGCTGAGCTTGCGCCTGACGACCACCGCGAGGTCTACAGCGGCAACCAGCGCGAACACTCCGGCTACGAAGGGATAGGCGGCAGGCGCCCCCGTGAGCCAGAGTGCGACCGCGCCGCCGGCACAGACCAGCAGCCCGAAGGTGGCGAGCACGATCCGTAGCGTCAGCGCGCTGCGCGCGGGGGCCGCGCCACCGATGCCCGCGAGCGGGTCGTGGTAGCCCTCACGTCCCTTGCGCAGCTCGTGTCCGTTCACCCGGATCCTCGCTCGGTCACGCGCACCTCGAACTCGCCCTCGTCCTCGACGACGAGCACGCCTTCGCCCTTCCCCAGCGGGCCGACCACCTCGGCGGCCAGGCCCAGCACGGCGGCCTCGTTGGTCGGGCTGTGACCCACGACCAGCGCGCGGCCACCTTCGGGGATCGCCTCGATCACGCCGCGGAGCTCCCCGCCGAGCAGCAGCGACTCCTTCTCGACGAGCTCCGGGTCGACGGTGCGGATGGCCTCGAGGTCGGCGCCCTTCCCCGCGGCCTTGGCCGCCGTCCGCCACCGGTCCTCGACCGAGGATCGGAGCCCGCGTACCTCGGTCACCGGCACGTCCTCCTGGCCGGCGGACCTGCGGAGGATCTCCAGCATCTCGGTGGCGCGGCGCGCGCCCGTCGAGACGAACAACGCGTACGGCGGGGTCAGCCGCTCGCGCCCGATCGCCTCGGCCGCAGCCACGCCCTCGGGAGTCAGCTGGTCCCCGTCGTTGTCAGTGTGCCGCAGGAGCTCGACGTACCGCATGACTCGTCAGTACCCGATCGTGCGCGACATCACGCGCAGATCTGCACGCCCTCATGACAGGGCGCCCCGCCGGCTCTCGGGCCAGGCGGGGCGCTCGGCGGCCCGCCTCCCACCCCCTGGGCTGAGCGGCCGCCGTCCTTGGATGCGCTCGCTACGCGCCGTCCCTTCTAGACCGCCGATCCGGGAGCCCGGTGCGCGGGGTCGTCGTCCGCGGACGACCCGGTGGGAGCCTCCTGCTTGACGCGCTCGGCCGACTCCTGGGCACTCGACTTGACCTCCTCGACGGCCTCGGACGCCTTCTCCTTCAGCTGGTCGCCAACCTCCTGGGCGGCCGACTTCGCCTGGTCCATGACCGGCTGTCCGTGCTCCTGGGCGGCCTCCTTCAGGCGCTGTGCGCCCTGGGCCTCGACCTTGCTCGCGGGGATCAGGCCCGCGACGACGAGTCCGGCGCCGAAGGCCACCAGGCCGGCTGCGAGAGGGCTGCCCTCGACGCGGTCCTCGATCGCACTGCCGGCGCTCGACGTGGCGCTGCCGACACCGTGCACGGCGTCCTGGCCACTGCCCCGACGCTCTGGCCGCTGCCCATCACCCTGTCCTTCGCCGACGACATCCGACCCCGCACCGCGGTCTTGCGCCGCTCGATGATGGCGCTGGGGCTGACCTTGTCCTGCAGGGCGTCGACGTCCTGGGACAGCTCGGCCCGTGTGCGGGCGATGTCGTTGTTCAGCTCTTCTGTGCTCGTACCCATGCTGCGTCCTCCTTGAGGGACTGTTGTGTCTGCGGGAGCTGCGGGTTGGCCTCCTGCAGCTTCTTGCGGCCCATGCTCGCCAGCACGCCGGTCACGACGGCCCAGATCAGGGCGACGATCAGCGCGGCCAGCTCGACGGGCATCACGTTGTCGAGCAGCCAGATCGACCGTCCACGACAAGAAGATCAGCATCAGCAGGCCGGTGACGGCGGCGCCGGCGAGCATGCCGATGCCCTTGCCTGCCGTGCTCGCCTCCTGCTTCAGCTCGGTCTTGGCCAGGTCGATCTCCTGCCGGACGAAGCGTGCTGAGGTTCGAGCTGATGTCGCCGACGATCTCGCCCAGGCTGCGGTCGTCGCGCTCGTTGTCCGGGCGCGCCCGGCGTGGCGTCGTACGCCGTCATCAGAGACCTCCGAACGGGCGATCCGACTCGGTCGAGGTCACCGCGGGGCGACGCCGACGGGCTGGTCGGTCGGCGCCGCCGCCGGGGCCGTCGCGGGCATCGTCGGGCCGGAGGAAGAGCCGCGGCCGGTCCGGCGTTGCCGGACGTCGTACCTGGCGCCGCGACGTCGTAGACCCGCGTGCGGAGGTGCTCGCCCTGGGCCGCGTCGCGGGTACCCCGCAGGATGCGGCCGACGACGACGCCGGCGACGAGCGGCGCCGGCCAGGAACATCCCGGGACGACGACGGGCGAACGACCGCAGGTCGTCGAGCAGCTCGGCCGGCTCACGGCCGTCGAGCTGCTGGCTGAAGGAGCGCGCCCGGTTGGCCACCTCGCGGGCCGCGTCGGAGGCCAGACCGCCGCGCTGCTCGGCCATGCCGTCGAGGTCGTCGCTGAACGTGCGCAGCGTCTCGACGAGCCGGTCGCGCTGGGTGCGGGACTGGTCCTGTACCTGGTTCTTGGTCTCGTCGAGCAGCCCGCGGGCCTGCTCGCGGACGTCGCCGGCGACCGACTTGGCCTCGTCGGTGGCGACGCCGGCGACGTGCTTGGCCTGCTCCTTGGCCTCTCGTCGATTCCTGGCTGCCCATGGCCATGGTCGAGCTGACCCCGTGGTCGTGGACGTGCTCATGGAGCTCGTGGTCATGTGGTTCCTCCCCTGGTGTCGACGAGCGTCGACTGTGTCGAAGCAGGGGGTACCCACTACACCCCTGGCCGATGCGGCGGGAAAGCCCACAAAATAAGGGGAATCGGCACGCCTCGTGGGTACCTGCGGACGCTTCACCCCTGACGGATACGAGCCAGGTCGCCGAACCGCGCGCTCGGCCGCCGCCGGACCGCGTCAGCCGGCTCCGAGCAGAGTCCGGCAGCGAGCCGCCGGGATCCGTCAGTCCGGGAGCCGGCGGACACCAGGGCTGACGCATCGTCACGATCGAGGCGCTACTTCCTGACCGGCAGAGCCCGCAGGTCGCCGGGCCCTCGAGCCGCTCGCCGGTGGCGGTGAAGCGTGAGCCGTGGAGCGGGCAGTCCCAGCTCCGCTCGGCGTCGTTCCAGCGCAGGACGCCGCCGAGGTGCGGGCAGACGGCCGACACCCGGTGCACGCGGCCGTCCACGCGGGCGGTCGCGGTCGGCGTACCGACCCGGTCATAGGTCACCACGCCCTCGCCCTCGTCGGGCTCGCGGCGGCCGGGCGTGCCGCAGGGCGGCCGCCCAGCCCTTGGCGAGCTCGCCCGCCACCAGGGCGTTCATCCGAGCGGCCTGGACCGCCGCCGCCGGACCGTGGTCCGCCAGGTGTACAGCTCGTCGGCCCACTCCATGTGCCCGCCCAGGATCCTGGAGGAGAGGGCGAGAGCCGCCGCGACCGCGTTGGTCATCCCCCACTTGCCGTAGCCGCCGGCCACCAGCACCTCGTCCTGTCCGCGGCAGCACGGGCCCGGCCCACGGCACGCGATCGGCCGCTACGTAGTCCTGGGCGGCCCATTGACCGACGAACGTCGCCTGCGGGAACCAGCGCTCGGTCCACTCCCGCAGCTCCGCCAGCCGGCCGGCGGGAGAGGCGGCCCGGCCGGTGACGTGGCCGTTGCCACCGACGAGCAGCAGCGTGCCGTCCGTCGGCGGGCGCGTCGCGCAGCGACCGGGTCGGGCTGTCGGCGCTGAGGTACATGCCGTCCACGGCCGGACCGGGCGTCTGGTAGGCCACGGCGTACGAGCGGCCCGGCTCGGCCCGGCGCGAAGAATCCGCCGCGGTCGAGGAACGGCAGGTTCGTCGCCACCACCACCCGGTCGGCCCGGTACTCGCCCGCGTCCGTCGACACCACGACCGGGGCGTCGCCTCGCACGCCCTGGGCGGTCACGCCCTCGACCATGCGGACGCCGTGCGCCCCGGCGTCCCTGGCCAGCGACGTCAGCAGCTCCATCGGGTCGACCTGCAGCTGGTCGGGCAGGGCGACCGCACCGGCGACCGCGAACGGCAGCGTCGTCTCGCGACCCACGTCGCGGGGAGTCCGGCCTGCTGGGCGGCCTCGAGCTCGTCGCGCGCAGAGCGTGCACCCTCGCTCCGTGACGCCATACGTGTACGCCGTCCGGCGCTGGATGGCGACCCCGTGCTCCTCGGCGTACCGCTCGAGCCAGGCCTGCGCCTCGCGGTTGCCGTCGACGTACGCGCGGACCACGCGCTGCGACGTACGGCGCTCCAGGGTCGACAGCGTCGTGCCCTGGAGCAGCGACACCTTGGCCGTGCTGGCGCCGGTGGTGCCGGCGCCGAGCTCGCGCGCCTCGAGCACCGACACCGACCGGCCGGCGCGCGCCACCAGCAGTGCCGTGGTGATGCCGGTGAGTCCGGCCCCCGACGACGACGACGTCCCACGTGGCGCCGAGGTCGTCCTGGGGACGGCCGTCACCGGTCGGCGGTTCGGACGGGCGTCTCCAGACAGGTTCGAGTGCCATCGCTCCGTCGGGTACCCGTCAGGCGTCGCTGCGATGCGCCGGACACCAGACCCCATGCCATTGACTGAACGTTCAGTCTGGGCCACCATCGGCACTCATGGAGCGCGCTGACGTCGTCGTGGTCGGCGGCGGCACCGTCGGCGCCTGGACGGCGTGCTTCCTCGCCGAGGCCGGCCGGTCGGTGGTCCTGGTCGAGGCCGACACCCTGGGCAGCGGCGCGAGCAGCCGGGCGTCCGGGATGGTGCGCGCCCAGGGCGGCACCGAGGCGGCGATCCGGCTCGGGCTGTTCAGCCGGGAGTTCTACGCGAGCCAGCGCGACCACTACCCGCTCGACTCCGGGTTCGTCGCGCAGGGCTACCTGATGCCGTGCTTCACCGACGCCGAGGTGGCGGCGGCCCACGACCGCATCGCGCTCCAGCGCTCGCTCGGGCTCGACGTCGAGTGGCTGGACGCCGACGAGGTCGACCGCCGCACGACCGGCCTGGCGCCCGGCGTCACGCTCGGGGCGTCGTACGCCGCCGGCGACGGCTACCTCGACGCGCCCCGCAACGTGCTCGCCTACACCGCCGCCCTGGTCGCCCAGGGCGTCGACGTGCGCGAGCACCGCGCGTTCACCGGGCTGCGCGTCGAGGGCGGGCGAGCCGTCGGCATCGACACCAGCGACGGACCGATCTCGGCCGACGCCGTCGTGCTCACCGGCGGTCCCGACCTGGCGGCGGTCGGCGCCGCGGCCGGTGGGCGCGTGTTCGCGGGAGGTACGCGGCACCAGGTGGTCGTCACCGCGCCGCTGCCCGGCGTCGACCCGCGCACGCTGCCGATGGTCTTCGACGTGACCTCGGGCATCTACTGGCGCCCGGGCGAGGAGGGCGGCCTGCTCTGGGGGATGAGCAACCCCGACGAGCAGCCCGGCCGCGCGCGCGAGCTTCGACTGGGGCTACTACGAGCGGATGCGCGAGCGCGTCGCGACGCTGCTCCCCGGCCACCGCCGGGATCGGCGCTACGCCGGGCCTGGGCGGCCACCATCGACTACACCCCCGACCACCTGCCGATCATCGGCCCGCTGGTCCGCGACGACGGGCCGGTGCGCGGCACGGTCGTCGCGAGCGCAGGCGGCCACGGGATGATGTGGGGCCCCGGGGTCGCCCGCGCGACCGCCGACGTGGTGCTGCACGGTACGACCGACCTGGTCGACCTCACCGACCTCGGCCTCGAACGCTTCGACGCCGACGGACGCAGCCGCCTGGCCGCCGACCCGATCGCCCTGCCCTTCCCGCAAACGACCCGCTGAATCGAGGACTGCATGACGACACCGCACCTGACCGACGCGCTCCGCGCGGAGCTCGAGGACTGGGGACCGCTGGCGGAGGCCACCGGACCCGAGATGACCACGTCCGGCATCAAGGTCTGGGCTGACGGCGATGCCTCCGGCGGGATCTGGGAGTGCACACCCGGCCCCTCGCACTGGACCCTCGAGACCCACGAGGTCATCCACCTCGTCGCCGGCCGGATGACCGTCACCCCCGACGGCGGCGAGCCCGCAGAGCTCGGTGCCGGCGACATGGCCGTCTTCCCGAAGGGCTGGTCGGGCTCGTGGGACATCCACGAGACCGTCCGGAAGGTGTACGCGATCTTCTGAGTCCCATCGCTGGTTGAGGAAGGCGCGCTAGCGCCTGTCACGAACCCTGGTGACTGGTCAGCGGACGGGTTCCGGGGTTTCGTGACGGGACTTCGTCCCTCCTCAACCAGCGGCAGAACCGGCGGCGGCGAGGGCGTCGTCGAGGATCTCGATCGCCTCGGTGACCTCGAGGGCCGAGGTGGTCAGCGGCGGGACCAGGTGGATGCGGTTGAAGTTGACGAACGGCAGCAGGCCGCGCTTCTTGCACTCGGCGACGACGGCGTTCACGGCGGGGCTCGACCCGCCGTACGGCGCCAGCGGCTCGCGCGTGGCGCGGTCGGCGACCAGCTCGATCGGCCCAGAACGCACCGGTGCCGCGCACCTCGCCGACCCACTCGTGCTTGCGCGCCAGCTCGGCGAGGCCGGGCCCGAACACCTCCTCGCCCAGGGCGGCGGCGTGCTCGACGACGCGGTCGTCCTCCATCGTGCGGATCGTCGCGACGGCGGCGGCGCACGCGAGCGGGTGACCGGAGTAGGTCAGCCCGCCGGGGTAGACGCGGTCGTCGAACGTGGCTGCGATCTCCGGGCTGATCGCCACGCCGCCGAGCGGCACGTAGCCGGAGTTCACGCCCTTGGCGAAGGTCAGCAGGTCGGGCACCAGCCCGTCGAGCTCGGAGGCGAACCAGCGGCCCGCACGCCCGAACCCCGACATCACCTCGTCGGCGATCAGCATGATGCCGTGCTCGTCGCACAGGCGGCGTACGCCGGAGAGGTAGCCCGGCGGCGGCACCATGATGCCGGCCGTGCCGGGGATGGCCTCGAGCATGATCGCCGCGATCGTCTGCGGCCCCTCGAGCGCGATCACGTCCGCGAGGTGGGCCAGCGCGCGCTCACACTCCTGCGTCCTGGGTCGTCGCGTGGAATGCGCTGCGGTAGAGGAACGGCCCGAAGAAGTGCACGGTGCCCGGCAGCGCCGTGGTCGTTGGCCCAGCGCCGCGGGTCGCCGGTGACGTTGACCGCGAGGTGGGTGCCGCCGTGGTACGAGCGGTACGTCGAGAGCACCTTGATCCGCCCGGTGTGCAGCCGCGCCATCCGGATCGCGTGCTCGTTGGCGTCGGCGCCGCCGTTGGTGAAGAACACCTTGTCGAGGTCGCCGGGCGTGTGGCTGGCGATCAGGCGGGCGGCCTCGGAGCGCGCGGCGTTCGCGTACTGCGGCGCGACGGTGCACAGGTACGCCGCCTGCTCCTGGATCGCGGCCACGATGCGCGGGTGCTGGTGGCCGAGGTTGGTGAACACCAGCTGCGAGGTGAAGTCGAGCAGGCGCTGGCCGTCCTGGTCCCACACGTGCGACCCCTCGGCCTTGGTGATGACCATCGGGTCGAAGGCGGCCTGGGCCGCCCAGGAGTGGAAGACGTGCTTGCGGTCCAGCTCCCTGACCCGGTCGGGAGTGAGCTCGACCAGCTCGGACGCGATCTCGGACACTGCGTGGTCAGACATTCTGCGGGAACCCCAGCTCGAGGCCGCCCTGCGGCCGGTTGTGAGGGTCGATCCACCGGCTGGTGACGACCTTGCCGCGGGTGAAGAAGTGGACGCCCTCGGCGCCGTGGGCGTGGGTGTCGCCGAACAGCGACCGCTTCCAGCCTCCGAAGGAGTAGTAGGCGACCGGCACCGGCACCGGCACGTTGACGCCGATCATGCCGACGTGGACGTCGGCCTCGAAGCGCCGAGCGGCCCCGCCGTCGTTGGTGAACACGGCCGTGCCGTTGCCGTAGGGGTTGGCGTTCACCAGCTCGACCGCCTCGTCGTAGGTGTCCACGCGGACGACGGACAGCACCGGCCCGAAGATCTCCTCGCGGTAGATCTCCATGTCGGGCCTGACGTTGTCGAACAGCGTCGGGCCGAGCCAGAAGCCGTCCTCGGCGCCGCGGGCCGCCTGACGTCGCGGCCGTCGACGACGACCTTGGCGCCGGCGCTGCTGACCGGAGTCGATGAACGACGGCGACCTTGTCGCGGTGGGCCTTGGTGACGAGCGGGCCCATGTCGACCTCGCGGCCCTGCGACTCCGGCGCACCCGTCGCGGCGGCGCTGCCGTCGCCGATGACGATGTTGCGGGTGCGGTCGGCGATCCGGGCGACGAGCTCGTCGCCGATCGAGCCGACGGCCACCAGCACGCTGATCGCCATGCACCGCTCGCCCGCGCTGCCGAAGCCGGCGTTGACCGCCGAGTCGGCGGCCAGGTCGAGGTCCGCGTCGGGCAGCACGACCATGTGGTTCTTCGCACCGCCGAGGGCCTGCACGCGCTTGCCGTTGCGCGACGCGTGCTCGTAGACGTACTCGGCGATCGGCGTGGAGCCCACGAAGCTGATGGCCTGGACGACCGGGCTGTCGAGCAGCGCGTCGACCGCCTCCTTGTCACCCTGGAGCACGTTGAAGACGCCGTCGGGCAGGCCGGCGTCCTTCCACAGCTGCGCGATCCACAGCGAGGCCGACGGGTCCTTCTCGCTCGGCTTGAGCACGACCGTGTTGCCGGCCGCGATCGCGATCGGGAAGAACCACATCGGCACCATGGCCGGGAAGTTGAACGGCGAGATGATGCCGACCACGCCCAGCGGGTCGCGCTTGGAGTGCACGTCGACCCCGGTCGAGACGCTCTCGGAGTGCCCGCCCTTGAGCAGGTGGGAGATGCCGCACGCGAACTCCACGACCTCCTGGCCGCGGGCGATCTCGCCCATGGCGTCGGAGAGCACCTTGCCGTGCTCGGAGGTGATGATCTCGGCGAGCTCCTCGCGCCGGGAGTTCAGCAGCTCGCGGAAGGCGAACAGCACCTGCGTACGCCGCGCGAGCGAGGTGCGCCCCCACTCCTCCGCGGCCGCCTGGGCGCGCGGCGATGACGGCCTCGGCGTCGCTGCCGCTGGCCAGGGCGACCCGGCCGGACACCTGACCGGTCGCGGGGTTGGTGACGTCGGCGAAGCGGCCGCTCGTGCCGGCGTACGGCGCGCCGTTGCTCCAGTGGTCGATCGTGCCAGGCAGATCGGTCGGGGTCATGGCCCCATGCTGGCGCGCTGGCGGAGCGGTCGCGACCCGACGTTCTGTCAGGAATTTGCGGCTGCGGCCTGTCAGACTGTCAAGGTGCTGACGATCGGCGACGTGCTGCAGATGCCTGCCGTGCGCAGCGCCGACCCCGAGGTGCTGGCCGGCGCCGACCATCTGGACCGGCAGGTCCGGTGGGTGCACACCACCGAGCTCGCCGACATCGGCCCGCTGCTGCGCGGCGGCGACCTGGTGATGACGACCGGCATCGCGCTCCCCGACCACGACGAGGGGCTCACCCGGTTCGCGACCAGCCTCGCGGACTCCGAGGCGGCCGGGCCTGTTCGTCGAGCTGGGCCGCCGCTGGTCGGCGCTGCCGGCCGCACTGGTGGCCCAGTGCGAGGAGCGCGGTCTCCCGCTGGTCGCCCTGCGGCGCGAGGTGCGCTTCGCCGCTGTGGCCCAGGCGGTCGGCGAACGACTCGTCGACGAGCAGCTCGCCGAGCTGCGGGCGGCCCAGCGGGTGCACGACACCTTCACCGAGCTGAGCATCACCGAGGCCGGCCCGGCCGAGATCCTGGCCGCGGCCCAGCGGCTGTCCGGTGCGGCCGTGGTCCTCGAGACCGAGCAGCACCAGATCGTCGACTACCTGCCTCGGACCGGCCGACACGGAGCTTCCTCGACGACTGGGAGCGCCGCTCGCGCAACGTGCGCACGTCCGGGCGCACCGCGTGGGACGCCAGCAACGGCTGGCTGGTCACCCGCGTCGGCCGACCTGAGCGCGGCTGGGGGCGGCTGGTCATCGGCGCTCCCGACCCGCCCTCCCCCGGGCTGACAGCGGTGGCCGAGCGCGCGGCCGCCGCCTTGGCGATGCACCGGCTCCATGACCGCACGCGCGACAGCCACGTCCGGCGCGTCCACCACGAGCTGCTCATCGGCGCTGCTGTCCGACCCGGCCAACGCCGAGACCCACCGCCGGGCCGAGATCGCCGGGCTGCCGCCCGGGCGGCAGTACGTCGGCCTCGCACTGCGGCCGCAGCGCGCGACGCTGCGTCGACGACCTGGTTGCCGCGTGCCTGCGGGCGGCCGAGGTCGTCCGGGCGCCGACCCTCGCCTCGGTCTTCGAGAGCGAGGTACGTGCGCTCGTGGCGCTGCCCGCGCGCGGGGACGCCGTACGCCTCGTCGACCGCTGGGCCGAACAGGTCACCGCCCGGGTGCGCGCCGTGGTCGCCGCAGGCTCCCCCGTCGACCGGGCTGGCCGTCAGCCGACCGCACGCTGCTCGAGGCCTCGCAGGTGCTCGCGGCGCTGCCCGCCGGCGACCGGGACCAGGCGGTGCGGCGCCTCGACGACGTCCACCTGCGCGGGCTGCTCACGCTGCTGGCCGACGACGCCCGGGTCACCACCTTCGCCGACCGCGAGCTGAGCCGGCTGCGCGACGAGCCCGAGCTGCTGCGCACCCTGCGTGCCCTGCTCGAGCACCCCGGCAGCAAGTCCGCCGCCGCCGCGGCCCTCAACATCTCCCGCCCGGTCCTCTACGACCGCATCGCCCGCCTCGAGCGCTCCTCGGTCTCTCCCTCGACGACGCCGAGACCCGCACCTCCCTCCACGTCGCGCTCCTCGCCGACGACGTACGCCGCCCCGTGACCGCCGATCGTCGCGGACCTCGAGCCTGCCACAGACCTGCACACGCGCCGACTCGCGCTTGCCCCGCGGCTGCTAGACAACAGCCATGGCCCGACCACGATGCGCGCGGCGATCATGACCGAGGTCGGCGGCGACCTGGTGGTCGACGAGGTGCAGCTCGACGCGCCGCGGGCGGGCGAGGTGAGCGTCGAGATCCGGCACTGCGGGGTCTGCCACTCCGACCTGCACTACCTCGACGGCGCCCTGCGCACCGAGCTGCCCGTGATCCTCGGCCACGAG
The DNA here is from genome assembly GCA_963790295.1 of uncultured Actinomycetota bacterium. Classification (GTDB taxonomy): domain Bacteria; phylum Actinomycetota; class Actinomycetes; order Propionibacteriales; family Nocardioidaceae; genus Nocardioides. The sequence continues at coordinate 252,115 of CAWBOE010000007.1, read as the reverse complement.
GCGGCCGGCGTGGTCGCGGAGGTCGGCGCCGGGCGTCACGGTCACGGCTCGGCTGGCGCCGGGCGACACGGTGGTGCTCACCATGGCGCCGTCGTGCGGCCGCTGCTACTGGTGCGTGCGCGACGAGCGGACCCTGTGCCAGACGTACGCCGGCCTGGTCGGCGGCGCGTACCCCGACGGCTCGACGCGGCTGTCGTGGCAGGGACAGCCCGTGCGTCGCGGCCTGGTGCTGTCGGCGTTCGCCGAGCGCACCGTCGTACCCGCCGACGGCCGCCGTCCGCATCCCCGACGACCTGCCGACCGACATCGCCGCGATCGTCGGCTGCGCGGTGCAGACCGGCATCGGTGCGGTGCTCAACACCGCGAAGGTCCCCGCCGGGGCCTCGGTGGTGGTGAGCGGGCTGGGGGCGGTCGGGCTCTCGATCGTGCAGGGTGCGCGCGATCGCCGGCGCGACCACGATCGTCGGCGTCGACCCCAACCCCGCACGCCGGGACGAGGCGCTCCGGCTCGGCGCGACGCACGTCGTCGACCCCGGCGACGGACCGGGTCGACCACGTCGCTCGCGACCTCACCGAGGGCCGCGGTGCCGACTTCGCCTTCGACGCCGTGGGCCGCAGCGACGTCGTCGAGACCCTGATGAAGGCGACCCGCAACGGCGGCACGACCGTGATGGTCGGCATCCCCTCGACCGACGAGGTGCTCAGCGTGCGCGCCCTGCGTGCACGCGTCCTACGAGAAGAAGCTGGTCGGCTGCTACCTCGGCTCGTCCAACCCGGTCCGCGACTTCCCGCGGATCCTCGACCTGTGGCGGGCGGGCCGGATCGACCTCGAGTCGATGGTCACCGCGCGGCGTCCGCTCGACGAGATCAACGCGGCGGTGGCAGACCTGCGCGCCGGCGTCGGCGTCCGCACCGTCCTGGAGATGGCCCAGCTGACCTGAGGCTCAGAGGAACGGGCGCAGGGCGGCGACGGACTCTGTCGGGATCTTGGCCGCTGATCCCCTCGCCGATGGCGCGCAACCGCCAGGCCGTCGCGTCGCGTCGCGGAACAGCTTGGCCATCGCCATGCCGGTCTGGGGGACGCCGCCGTGAGCGTGAACCGGGCCAGCTCGCGCTCCTCGTCCATCGTCGTCGACCAGCCGCACGTAGGCACGGTTGATCCACTCCAGCGTGTGGCCCTGGTAGCTGCTGACCATGAACACGATCGTGTCGACCTTGGCGTAGACCCGGCTCAGGTCGACGGTGATCACCTCGTCGTCGCCCTCGCCGCTGCCGGTCTGGTTGTCGCCGAGGTGGACGACCGAGCCGTCGCGGGTCTGCAGGTTGTTGTAGAACGCCAGGTCGAAGAGCTGGTCGCCGGTGAACTGGACCGCCGAGGCATCGAGGTCGACGTCGGGAGCGCCGGTGCCCATCGCGCCCGCGGTGCGCTCCTTGTCCCAGCCCAGCCCCAGCCGCAGCCCGCGTCAGCGGCCGCTCGTCGGCCGTCGGACAGCACCAGCTCCTGGCCCGCGGTCAGCTCGATCACGCTCGTCACGGTTCGAACGTACCCGGCCGGTCCACCTGCCGATCCTCTAGGCGGCGGCGTACGCGCGGCCCGATACTGCGCACATGACTGCGCCGACGGAGGGGCCCGGCGCGCGGCGGGACCACCGCCCGCGCAAGGGCTTCTGGGCGCGCTTCTCCGAGCAGGAGACCGGGCCCCAGAAGGTGCTCGTCGGGCCTGGCCGGGACGATGACCGCGCTGGCCACCACGCATCGGCGGCATCTACGCGCTCACCAACGTCGTGCGACGACGACCCGCAGACCGTCGCGCACGCGACTCCCAGCGGCGACCAGCGAGCCCGCCGACTAGCCCAGCCCTCCACCGGGCCGTCCGAGCGGCTCGGCCGACTCCGTCGGCGACTCACCACTCGCGTCGGCATCACCCTCGAGGCCCGGGCAGACACTCGTGACCCAGGGCAGCAAGGAGGCCGACGACCTGGTGCACGCGCTTCGTCGACGAGCCGGGCGCAGCGCGCCGACCTCGACGTCGTCATCCTGCCCGACGAGCGCGACACGGCGCCGCAGTTCAGCCTGACGCTCTGGTACAACTGCCAAGGCCTGCCCGAGGGACAGCCGCCGGGCGCGGACCTGTGCGACAGCGTGATCATCGCCTTCGACGAGGCCTACCCGCCGGCCCGACCTGCTTCAAGCGGCCGCTGCGCATCGAGCTGACGCGGCATCTGGGCCGACGCGCGGCCGACGGGCCAGGGGTACGGCGCCGCGGGCCTGGAGATCTTCCCGGCCCCGGCATCCTTCTGACCCGCATTCGTCTGACGTCCGCGATCCTTCTGACCCGGCAGCCCGCTCAGCCCGGCGACGCCTCCTGCCGGGCGGCAGGTCAGCCGAGACGGTGTTGTCGGAGGACGTCGCTCGTCGACCGCGGCCCGAGCACCGCGAGCACGGCGCTGACCGAGCCGTCGCCGGAGTAGCCGCAGGTCGAGCCCCAGCTGTCAGCGGGTCGCCCGGCACGGGCGTCCGGCAGCGTGCACCGCAGCACCGCGGTCTTGCTGGCGCCGGCCATCGGCGTGGTGGCGACGCAGCCCCACGCTCCCTCGCCGGCGCCGCTGGTGGTCGTGAACTTGTTCAGGCCCGACGACGGTCACCATCACCTGGAGGTCGGCCGTGCCGCCCTGAGGGTCACCGGGAGCTCGACGTGCGCCGGCGTAGCTCGCCTGGCTGCGCGACTGCACGACCACGCCCGCCAGAGCCGCGTCGACGACGGGCCCGGCGGGCGGCGTGGCCGTCGGCGTCGCCGGTCGGTGACGGTGGGCGTCGTGGGTGGACGGCGGTGCCGTCGCGGTGTGGGCGCGGCCGGTGCCGGTCGGCCCGGTCGCGGTCGCCAGTGGGCGGCTCGGGTCCGGTGGTCGGGCCGCCGAGTCGGGCCGCCCGTGGGGCCGACCGGTCGTCGTGGCGGTCGGCAGGCCGGTGGGGCCGCCGCGTCGTGGTGGCCGTCGGCGCGCCGGCGGTCGGCGTGCCGGCACTGGTCGGATCGCTCGATCGGTGGGCGACGTCCGGGTCGCCGGGCGTGCTGCCGGTGGCCGTCCGTCGTACCGCTCGGCGCCACCGTCGTCGCCCGTGCCGTCGGAGCCGGGGCCCGGGACCCCTCGCCGCCGTCGGTCGTGCGTGCCCGGCCGGGGCGGCACCGAGGAGCTCGGAGGCCAACGGGGCGGTGAGCGCGGCGAGCAGCGCGACCAGGGCGACGGTCGAGACGCAGGCCACGACGGCGACGCCCGCGGCGCCGGTCTTGCCCAGGCGTCGCGGCCAGCGTCGCCTTCAGTCCCCGGAGCGCGTGGGCCGGGAGCGTCGGCTGCCGTCGCTCGGCCTCGGCCGCCGGCGGCCGAGCGCTCGTCGCGGCACCGAGCGGCCGCGGCGACCGCGCCGCCGTGCTGGACCGCGGCGAGGTAGGCCGGTGCCGCCGCGCCCAGCACGATCGGGGCGAGCACGGCGCCGAACCTGGTGTTGACCGCCTCGAGCTCGGCCACCGCGGCGCGGCAGTGCTCGCACGTCGGCGAGTGTGCTCGTCGACCTCGGCCTGCTGGGTCGGCGCCGAGGCCGCCGCGGACCGCACCGGCGAGCAGCGGCCAGACCTCGGCGCACTCGGGCGTCGGAGCGTCGCGCAGGTGGGCGTCGAGGTAGGCGCGGCGCAGCCCCTCGCGGGCGCGGTAGCCCAGCGCCGAGACGCTGCCGACGTTGATGCCGAGGATGGTCGCGATCTCGCCGCGGTCGGCGTCGTCGACGAACGAGAGCCACAAGAACGTCTGCCAGCGCTCGGGCAGCGCCGCGAACGCCCGGGCCAGGGTGGTCCGCTCGTGGACGGCGTCGACCAGCTCGTCGTCCTCGGCGGGCCGTGCCCGGCGGCGTCCGTCGGGGTCCTCGGCCACGACCAGCCGACGGGTACGCCGCGAGGCGTCGACCGCGACCGTGCGCACGGTGCGCAGCAGGTAGGGCCGGAAGGCGGCCTCCGGCCCGCCGCCGCCGCGGATGCGCTGAGCAGCTTCTCGAACGCCTCCGAGACCACGTCGTCGGCCGCGGAGTGCTCGGTCAGGGTGCGGGCCAGCGCCAGGGCGGCCGGCTGGTGGCGGCGGTAGAGCTCGGCGTACGGCTCGTCGAGCCCTTCACGCACCTGCGCGACGAGGTCGGCGTCGCCCGAGTCGCCCGGTCGGCCGCGGCTCGCCAGCGACTCGTCGGCCGTGGCCGTCGCCGGTCGTCATCAGGTCGTCCATCAGCCGGCGACCTGTCCGACGGGCGCCGGAACGAGGCGGACGGTGCAATTTCCTATCCCCTGACCTGCTCAGCAACCGGACTGTACCGGGGAGGCGCGATCGGCTCCGACGCGTCATGCTGTGTCTCGATCGGAAACCTGGCTCCTCGTGGAGCACGGGGGGTTGCTCCGAGAGGGAGTGTGGCATGGAACTCGACCCGGCGGCCTGGGTGGTTCACCGTCACCTGGTCGACCCACGCCTCGACGAGCTCGACGCTCGCACATCCGCCGACGTACCGACTTCGGCCACAGCCCGATCCGTGCCGATCGACCTGCCCGCGACCTGTCGGGCCTCGACACCCGAGGCGCTCGAGGACTGGCCCGCGAGGCGCGGTACGCTGCTGGGCGCCACCGACGAGGTCACCTCGGCGGGCTGAGTCCCGCAGCACTTGCCCCGGGCACGTCTGCCGGAGCCCGCGGGAGGGCCGTCCCCCGCGTTGTGAGAGGTGACGCGGGGGACGGCGGACACGTGCTCGAGATCAGCCCCCCGGCGTCCCGAGCACTTCGGTCCCGCGGTGCGTCGCCACGACCGGGCGTCAGTGCGACGGTCGCACCGCTACGGGCGACGGTCAAGCCGCCCACACCGAGAAGACGTTCCGAGACGGGTCAGATGACGCGGGGCCGGACAGCTGGTCCAGAGCGGTCTGGACTGGCAGCGCTCTGACGGGCAGACGACTGGTCGGACTCGGTAGGTGAAGTCGTTCTGCCGCGTCACGTCGAGAGTCTCACCGAGTCGTCGCGGTGAGAACCTGCGAAGACGTCAACAACCCGCCAGCGAGGATGTCGAGACCGCGTCGACGGCTCCGACGTCCCGGGTGAGCGCTCCCAAGCAACGCATTGACCCGGGCAGCGCACACCCACGAAGGAGGACGACCGATGAAGTACGTGATCCTGATCCACTCCAACCCACAGCCGTGGGGCCACCCCACCCAGCGCCTGACCGAGCGAGGGCCGGGCCCAGAGCGAGGAGTGGCACGACCGCACGCGACCGCGAGTTCGACGCCCTGATGGAGGAGCTCGACGCCTCCGGCGAGTTCGTGACGGCGCTGGCGCTGGCCGACCCGGCGTCGAGCACGCGTCTTCGGCTGGAGCCCGGAGGGCCACCTGCGCACCGACGGCCCGTACGCCGAGACCAAGGAGCAGCTGGCCGGCTTCTTCCTGATCGACTGCGAGACCCGCGAGCGCGCCGAGGAGATCGCCGCGAAGTTCGCCCAGCCTGGCGGCACGGTCGAGCTGCGGCCGTCGATGTGGGGTGACGGCGACGACCAGTGACGACGTGCCGGCTTACGAGGACGTGTGGCGCGAGGCGTCGCCGCACGTCCTCGCGGCGCTGCTGCGCAGGTACGGCGACTTCGAGGCGTGCGAGGACGCCGTGCAGGAGGCGCTGCTCGCCGCCGCGCGTCAGTGGCCCGACCGAGGGCGTGCCCGACAACCCGCGCGCGCTGGCTGATCACCGTCGCCTCGCGCCGGCTGGTCGACGCGCGGCGCGCCGAGCACGCCCGCGCCGACCGGGAGGTGCGCCGTGGCCGACGCTCGCCGGACGCCGGGTCCGGCCGAGCGAGCGCGACGACTCGCTGGCCCTGCTGCTGCTGTGCTGCCACCCGGCGCTGAGCCGTCCGTCGCAGGTCGCGCTCACCCTGCGCGCGGTCGGCGGGCTGAGCACCGACCGGATCGCCCGGGCGTTCCTGGTGCCCGAGTCGACGATGGCCCAGCGGATCAGCCGGGCCAAGGCCCGGCTGCGCGAGGTCGAGGAGACGGCCGTGCGCCGTTCGCGGTGCCGCCGCCGGCCGAGCTGCCCGGGCGCGTGGCGGCCGTGGCGCACGTGCTCTACCTCGTCTTCACCGAGGGCCACACGGCCACCGCCGGCGCCGGCCTCACCGACGTGTCGCTGGCGGACGAGGCGATCCGGCTGACGCGGCGGCTGCACGCACCTGCTGCCCGGCGACCCCGAGGTCATCGGGCCTGCTCGCGCTGATGCTGCTCACCGACGCCCGGCGCCCGGCCCGGCTCGACGAGACGGCGCCCTCGTCCCGCTGGCCGAGCAGGACCGGTCGCTGCTGGGACCGCGGCCTGATCGCCGAGGGCGTCGGCGCTCGTCGAGGCGGCGCTGCCGTCGGGACCGGTCGGGCCCTACCAGCTGCAGGCGGCGATCGCGGCCGTGCACGCCGAGGCCGCGACGCGCGGCGAGACCGACTGGCAGCAGATCGAGGTGCTCTACGGCATGCTCGCCGACCTCACGCCCGGGCCCGGTGGTCACCCTCAACCACGCCGTGGCGGTGGCCGAGACTCAGCGGCCCCGGAGCCGGGCTGGCCATGGTCGAGCCGCTGCTCGACGAGCCGGCCCTGCGGCGTACCCACCGGCTGCACGCCGTCCGCGCCCACCTGCTCGACCGCGCCGGCCGCGCGGACGAGGCCCGCGCGGCGTACGCCGAGGCCGCCCGGCTGGCCACCAGCGTCCCCGAGCAGCGCTACCTCCGGCCCGCGCGACGCGGTAGTCCCGGCACTTGAGCCGGTCAATCCGCGCTCGGACGGGCCGGTGCACGGGACTACCTCACCGGCACGCGTTCGACTCGGTGTCGGTGGGGTCGACCTGCGGCGCCGGTGCGGGCGGCGCCGATGCCCGGCGGCGACGACGAAGCCGATGCCGGCCGCGGCCAGGGCGTTGGGCACCTGGTGCGAGCACGACCAGGCCGACGAGCAGCGCGAACGCCGGCTCGAGGCTCATCAGCGTCCCGAACGCCGAGGTGGTGAGCCGGCGCAGGGCCAGCAGCTCGAGGATGAACGGGACGACCGGCAGCAGCAGGGCCAGCCCGATACCGACCAGCGAGCAGCTCGGGCGTGAGCCGGCCGAAGGTGCTCGGGCCCGGCCACGAGCGTCGCGGCCAGCCCGGCGACCGGCATGGTCACGGCCAGCGCCTTGATGCCCTCGACGCCGTCGCCGACGTGCTGGGTGAGCAGGATGTACGCCGCCCAGCACGCGCCCGCGGCCAGCGCGAGGCCGACGCCGACCGGGTCGACGCGTGCCCTCCCACGGCTGGGTCAGCATCAGCACGCCGACCGCCGCGAGCGCCGGCCAGACCTTGGTGCCGCCCTTGCCCCGGGCCACGGCGACGCCGAGCGGGCCGAGGAACTCCAGCGCGCTGGCCGTGCCGAGCGGCAGCCGCTCCAGGGCGGCCATGAACAGCATCGTCAGACCGGCCGTGACCAGGCCCAGCAGCCACGCACGCGTGCGAACGTGCGCCGCGTGAAGTCGCTGCGGCCGCGGGCGCACCACGACGAGCAGCAGCACGCCGGCCCAGGCCAGGCGCAGCCAGGCGGCGCCCTCGGCGCCGAGCTCGTCGATCAGCCCCACCGACGCCGCCAGGCCGAGCTGGACGCACAGCATCGACGCGACCGCCATGGAGGTGCCGACGCCGGCGCGGGTGCTGTTCATGCCACCATCGAACCCGACTCCGACCGTTCATTTCCACGTGTGATTCATGGACACACTGTTCGATCGAAGACGGACAATGCGCGCGATGGACCTCCATCGCCTCCGCGTGCTCCTCGAGCTGTGCCGCCTCGGCTCGATGAACGCCGTCGCCGAGGCGATGCACACCTCGACGTCCACGGTCTCGCAGCAGATCGCGACGCTGGCCCGCGAGGCCGGGCACGCCACTGGTCGAGCCCGTGGGCCGTCGGGTCAGGCTCACGCCGGCCGGCCGGCGCCTGGCCGACCATGCGGTGACGATCCTCGCGGCGGTCGACGCGGCGCGGCTCGACCTCGACCCCGAGGCCGAGCCCTCCGGCGCCGTCCGGGTCGCGGGCTTCGCGACGGCGATCCGCCGCACGCTGCTGCCGGCGGTGGCCGACCTCGCGGTCGTCGCACCCCGGCGTCGAGGTACGCATCCACGAGTACGAGCCGCTGGAGTCCCTCGACCTGATCACCGCCGACGACGTCGACCTGGCGCTGGTCTACGACTACAACCTCGCCCCGCTCTCCGTGAGCGACGAGGTGGCGGTGCGGCCGCTGTGGGAGGTGCCGTGGGGGCTCGGAGTGCCCGCCACCGGCCGCCGTACGGCGCGACCCACCGACCTCGCGGAGTACGCCGACCACGACTGGATCGTCAACTCGCGCAACACCGCCGACGAGGAGGTGGTGCGGACCCTCGCCTCCCTCGTCGGGTTCACGCCCCGCGTGGTGCACCGCATCGACAGCCTCGAGCTCGTCGAGGACCTCATCGACGCCGGCCGCGGCGTGGGCGTGCTCCCCCTCGACTACCCCGCGACCCGGCAGGTGCGGGTGCGGCCGTTGGCCGACCCGGGGGCGGTGCTGCGCGCGTTCGCCGTGGTGCGCCGCGGTCGCGAGGCCTGGCCCCCGCTGCGGCTGGTGCTGGACCGGCTCGCGGCCGACCTGTCAGTTTCACCGGCCGCCCGGTGAAACCGGCGCTGGGCGGCTGAAGTTTCGCCCGTCCAGCAACGGGATTGCCCGTCAAGGCGGCCCCGACACGCCGCCGTATATCCCCGGAATGACCACCGGATCGGGATACAAATGACGTGGCCCCGCCAGGTATGAGCTTGCGGGGCCTTTGACTGCCCTGGGTGCGAACCCTCCGTGCTCCGGCCGCCCCCCGACGGCCGGACCCCCGGCACGAACCGAGGTTGTCTCAGCAGGCCCCCTCCCCCGACGGCTGGACCCGAAGGGCCGAGCAGCCCGGGCGGTCCCCTGTACGACGGCTCCGGTGCTGCTCGACCCCTCAACCTGTGAGATGCCCGCTCAACGCGACAGGCCGAGCGGGGGTTACGGGCGGTCTTCGCGGCGGTCTGGACCGCGCGGGCGTCGGCGCCGTTCGGCGAGTCGCGGGCGACACGCCGTACCCACCGAAATTGCTTCCCGGCGGGGCTTGTCACCGGCCCCCGTCGAGGGATAGAACTCTGTTGTCGGAAGGACTTCGGTCCGGAAGACGCCGAGGCCCCGGAAACTCATACTTTCCGGGGCCTCACCTCGTTCTCGCCGTCACTGGTCAGCCTCGACCTGGGTCCCGGCTCCCAGCAGCGGGTCGTCACGCCGATCCGGTTCCAGGCGTTGATGGTCACCAGGAGGGCGATCAGCTGTGCCAGTGCCTCCGGCTCGAAGTGCCGGGCGGCCTCCTCGACGACCTCGGCTGGCACGTGGTCGCGGTGCAGCACCGTGACGGCCTCGGTCAGGGCCAGCGCGGCCCGCTCGGCCGGGGTGAACCAGGGCACCTCGCGCCAAGCACCCAGGGAGTAGAGCCGCTGCTCGGTCTCGCCTGCCGCCCGCGCGTCCTTGCTGTGCATGTCGACGCAGTAGGCGCACCCGTTGATGGTCGAGGCGTGCAGCCGCACCAGCTCGCGCAGCCGCGGGTCGAGTCCCATGCCCGCGACGGCGTCGAGGCGGCTCATCGCGGCCGAGAACCGTGGGGCGAGGGCGTCGAAGTCGAGTCTCATCTGTGATCTCTTCCATGGAAACTAATTATCTTCCTCGGAAGAGATCCGGTCAAGGGTCGATGATGGCCGATCATGCACACCGACGACGCGGTCTGGTACGTCGCCTACGCCTCGAACCTGAGTCGCGAGCGGTTCCGGGCCTACCTCGAGGGCGGCCGGCCGGTGGGCGCGCAACGCCACTACTCCGGTGGCCGCGACCCCTCGCAGCCGCGCGAGCACCGGGTGCTCCGGCTCGCCGGACGCCTGGGCTTCGCCGGCACCTCGACGGTGTGGGGTGGCGGGCTGGCGTTCCTCGATCCCGGCGGCGAGGGCGAGGTGGTGGCCCGGGCCTACCTGGTCAGCTTCGGCCAGTTCAGTGACGTCGTCGCCCAGGAGGCGCGCCGCGACCCGGGCCGCGACCTCGAGCGCGGCGTCGACGGCCGCCTCCGCGCGCTGTCGCGCGTCTACGACACGATCCTCGAGCTGGAGCCCCACGACGGCGTGCCGGTGATGACGATGACCGCACGACCCGGCTCGACGGGGCCGCCCGTGGCTCCCTCGGCGCCGTACCTGGCCACGATCCTGGCCGGCCTCGCCGACGGCTGCGACCTCGACGCCGCGGCCCGGGTCGACTACCTGCTGCGGGCGCGCGGCGTGGCGCCGACGTGGGACCGCGCGGCGCTGCTGGCGCTCGACGCCGCTAGACGCTGACCCAGGCGTCGACCGACGCGTCGATCTCGCCCAGCACGCGGGCCTTGACGTCGTCGGGCGCGTACGACGCGCGGACGGCCGCCCGGGCCAGCTCGGCGACGCCGGCCTCGTCGAGGTCGAGCAGGCCGGCCGCGACGGCGTACTCCTGGTTGAGCGTCGTGCCGAACATCGGCGGGTCGTCGGAGTTGATGGTCACCGTGACGCCGGCGTCGACGAACGCCTGCAGCGGGTGCTCGGCCAGCGACGCGACGGCGCGCGTCGCCACGTTGGACGACGGGCAGACCTCGAGCGGGATCCCGGTCGCGGCGAGGTGCTCCATCAGTGCGGGGTCCAGGGCCGCCGAGGTGCCGTGGCCGATCCGCTCGGCGCCCAGGAGGCGCAGCGAGTCCCAGATCGTCTCGGGACCGGTGGTCTCGCCGGCGTGCGGCACGCTGTGCAGCCCGGCGGCGCGGGCCGCCTCGAAGTGCGGCTGGAACTGCGCGCGCGGGACACCGATCTCGGGGCCGCCGAGCCCGAAGCCGACGAGCGCGTCGACGCGGTGGTCGAGCGCGTAGCCGAGGGTGGCGTCCGCCGCCGGCAGGGCGCTCTCCCCCGGGATGTCGTAGATCCAGCGCAGCACCAGGCCGAAGTCGCGCTCGGCCGCCACCCGGGCGTCCTCGATGGCCTCCGTGTAGGCCTCGATCGGGCATCCCCCGGCAGCACCGAGGTGTACGGCGTGCAGGTCAGCTCGGCGTACCGGATGCGCTGGCCCTCGGCCATCTCGCGCGCCACCTCGTAGGTGAGCAGGCGGACGTCCTCGGCGGTGCGGATCAGGTCGACCACCGCGAGGTAGACCTCGACGAAGTGCGCGAAGTCGCGGAAGGCGAAGAACGCCGCGCAGCTCGTCCGGGTCGCTCGGCACCACGCCGGGGTGCCGCTCGGCGAGCTCGGAGACGATCCGCGCCGACGCCGAGCCGACGTGGTGGACGTGCAGCTCGGCCTTCGGAAGCGCCTGCGATGAACGGGGTCAGGTCCCGGCTCACGGCCCGGTCAGTCACTTGATCGCCTGCAGGACGGCATTCACGGCCGTGCCCGGATCGGGCTGCAGCTGGTCGTCGATGAAGACGCCCGGCGTGCCGTTGACGCCGTCCTTGGACATCTGGTCGGTGGCGTTCGCGACCCACTGCTCGTAGACCTTGTCCTCGATCGGCCCGCGAACGGCGTCCTCGTCGGCGCCGGCCTCGACCGCCCACTCGACCAGCTGGTCGTCGTCGGGCCCGGCCGTGTTCTCGGCGGGCTGGTTCTCGTAGAGCAGCTGGTGGTACTTCGCGAACACGTCGGGACCGGCGGTGTCCGCCACGGCGTACAAGGCGTTCGCGGCACGCGAGGAGTACTCGTTCTCGGAGGCGCGGTCGAGGAAGGAGACGATGTGGTACTCGACCTTCACCTTGCCGTCGGCGATCGCGTCCTCGACCTGCGCACCGACCGCGGCCTCGAACTGCTGGCAGATCGGGCACTGCGGGTCCTCGTAGAACTTCATGGTCAGCGGCGCGTCGGCGTCTCCGACGACCACGGCGTAGCCGTCGGTGTTGCCGGGCACGCCGCTCTCGTCGACCGCCTCGCCCGTGGTGTCGCCGCGGCTGATCGCGAACCAGGTCAGGCCGCCGATGAGCGCGAGCACGGCGACGACGGCGACCGACGATGACGAACCGGCGTCGGCGCTCGGCCGCCTGCTGCTCGCGCAGCGCGGCGGCCGCTCGCTCACGGGTGGAGGTTGGTCTCGGGTCGGACATGCTCGGACCTCTCGGGTGCCAGGGTCGGGTCGACGTTCAGGTCATGGGCCAGGGGCCGGAAGATGAAGGAGTCGAGCGCCACCTTGGTGCGGGGCCGCCAGACGAGCCACAGGGAAAGCAGGAGCAACCCGACGTCGCGGGCGATCTCCCAGGGGTACTTCGAGGTGGCGTCGGCGTCGAACCCGCCGCCGCCGAAGCAGCCGCACTCGATCTGCAGTCCTCGCGCCCAGGCGGAGGCGATGCCGATGATGAAGGCGACGAAGAGCAGCGACGACGCCACCCCGGCCGCCCTGGTCAGCGCACCGGCCACGAGCGCGAGGCCGACGACGATCTCGAACGCGGGGAGCGCGTGCCCGACGGTCGGTACGACGGCTTCGGGGAGCAGGTCGTAGGCGCGGACGGCGCGGACGCTCGCCGCACCGTCGCTGACCTTGAGCAGGCCGGCGACGAGCCAGACCCCGCCGACCACGAGCCGCGCGAGGGTGCCGAACCACTCCTTCACGCGGCCGAGAATAGGCGGGACCGCTGAACGTTGGCTGAGGGGGCGAAACCTGAGCGGGCCTGCGCTGCGGCGCCGGATCGGTAGGGTGGCCTTTCGTGAGCGACCGACTCGTGTGGATCGACTGCGAGATGACCGGTCTCGACATCACCGCCGACGCCCTGATCGAGGTGGCCGCCCTGGTCACCGACTTCGACCTCAACGTGCTCGGGGACGGGGTCGACCTGGTCATCAAGCCTCCGGCCGAGGCCATCGCGCAGATGGATCCCTACGTCCGCACCATGCACGAGCGCTCGGGCCTGCTGCGGGCGCTCGACGAGGGCATCACGCTGGGCGAGGCCGAGGCTCACGTCCTGGCCTACATCCGCGAGCACTGCGCCGAGGGCAGCCGTCCCCCGCTCGCCGGCAACACCGTGGCGACCGACCGCTCCTTCCTGGTCCGCGACATGCCGACGCTCGAGTCGTTCCTGCACTACCGCATCGTCGACGTCTCCTCGATCAAGGAGCTCTCGCGCCGGTGGTTCCCCCGGGCCTACTTCCACGCCCCCGCCAAGCGCGGCAACCACCGGGCGCTCGCCGACATCCAGGAGAGCATCGAGGAGCTCCGCTACTACCGCGATGCCGTCTTCGTCGCGCCTCCCGGCCCCGACAGCGAGACCGTCAAGGAGATCGCCACCAAGCACGGCGGCGCGCTGACCGGCCTGGCTTCCTCGGCAGAGCATCCGGATTCTGACGACTCGACCGAGTCCGTCTAGACTTCATCCGGCCCTGCCGCTCCCGCGCGGACGACGGGGCCGCATGGTGGGTGTAGCTCAGCTGGTAGAGCACCTGGTTGTGGTCCAGGTGGTCGCGGGTTCAAGTCCCGTCACTCACCCCAGTGCCTATTTGCCCCTCCGCTGCGCTTCGGGGCCGTGTCCGAGCGCGCTGCGGCGCCCCGTCTTCCCTCGTCGCTGGCTCGCTGCGCTCGCCTCGCTCCTCAGTCCAGACGGGGCGGCGCGCTCGGACGAGGCTGGTGGTTGGGGTCGGTGGTTGAGGTGCGAGCTTGCGAGCCTCGAAACCACCTTCGGAAGATGGGGCATACGCCTCATGAGCCGAACCCCTCCCCTGCCCGACTCTGGGTCTCCGAGCAACCCACGGAGCAGAGGAGCAAGTCATGCCGAAGGTGTCGAAGACCACCGCAGAGGCGACCGACATCGGGGTCGGCCAGGTCTACGAGCAGGTCACCGCCGACCACGAGATCGCGATCCTGGAGCTGCGCGAGGACGTCGACCTCGCGCCGCTCCTGCGCGGCCTGCCGGACGACAAGTGCACGTGCCCGCACTGGGGGTACGTCGTGAAGGGGAGGGTGACGTTCAGCTTCACCGACCACACCGAGGAGTTCGAGGCCGGCGACGGGTTCTACGTCGGTCCCGGGCACAGCCCGGCCGCCGTGGCGGGCACCGAGTACGTGATGTTCAGCCCCTCGGACCAGATGGCGCCGGTCAACGAGGTCATCGAGCGCAACCTCGCAGCCCTGTCGGCCTGACCCTGTCGGCCTGACCCAGAGGCCTGACCCAGTCGCGCTAGACGGGCACGGTCTCCTCGGGGGTGAGGAGGCCGTGCCTCGTGGCGAAGAGGGCCGCCGCGGTCCGGGTGGAGACGTCGATCTTGGCGTAGATGTGCTCGACGTGGTTGGCCACGGTCTTGCGCGAGATGACCAGCTCGTCGGCGATCTCCTTGTTCGTGTGGCCCCGGGCCAGCCGGACGAGCACGTCGACCTCCCGCGGTGTGAGCCCGGCGGGTCCAGTGACTCTGCGGGTCGCCCGGTGTCCCGCGGCCGTCAGCACGGCCTCCACTGCCGGTCCGTGCAGCCGGCCCGCGCGCGTCTCGGCCATCAGGTGCGCCGCCGCCTCCGACCGGCTGAGGGCATCGCGCTGGGGCCGGGGCTCGCGCAACGACTGGTAGAGGTGGGCGGCGGCGAGGACGCGCGCCGGGAGCGAGATCGCAGCCCCGGACAGGCCGTGCGGGTACCCGGTCCCGTTGAGCCGCTCGCCGTACTGCGCAGCGAGGTCGCCGATCGGGCGCAGCGCCTCGGACTGGCGCAGCATGCGGTGGGTCAGGTACGGCACCATGTGCAGCCGCTCGCGCTCGCCCGCCGTCAGGGGACCGTCCTTGTCGAGGATGGCGTTGGAGACGCCCAGCTTGCCGAAGCAGTGCACCAGGCCCGCCCGCCGCAGCGTCCGCGCCTCGCTCGCGGGGAGCCCCAGCCGGGTGCCGGCCTCGCCGGCCAGCTCGGCCACCGACCGGGCGTGCCCGAGCGAGTACGGCGACTTGAGGTCGACGAAGTCGGCGATCGCGAGCAGCGCCTCGTCGAACCGGTCCTCGGTGAGGACGACCGCGAGTGCGGGCTCGGCCGCGATCACCGCGTCCCAGGTCGAGACCGAGTCGAGACCGGACAGGATCGTGTCGGCGTTGGCGACGAAGACCTCGACGAGGCGCGGGTCGAACTGCTTGCCCTGCTGCCGGCGTACCAGGTCGAGGGCGGCCCCGACGCCGCCGACGCGGTGGGCGACCTCGACGAACTCGCCGATCGCCGCGAGCCGGGCAGCGATCGGAACCGCCTCCTCGCGCAGCATCCCCGGCCAGCCGCGGCCGTCCCACTGCTCGTACGACGCGTCGAGGGCTTCGAGCGCGTCGGGACCGAGTCCGAGGTCCTCGCCCAGCCGGCGGGCCATCTCGGAGTGGTGGGTGATCATCGCGTCGAGCTCATGGCGCCCGGAAGCGGCGAACTCGCCCACGAGCCGGAGCTTGTCGACGACGCCGTCGGTGCCAGACGCGAACCGGCGGATCGTGGCCAGCGCGCTCTGGGCGCCGTTCAGCCCGTAGGCGTACTTGTCGGCCTTCAGCCCGATGTCGTCGCCGAACCACTTCGCCTGCTCGTGGGCGTCGGAGTGACAGCCCACGTTGACGAGCAGCGCGGTGTAGTAGACGGCGACCCGGTCGACCTCGTCGACACCGGCGTGCTCGGCCAGCCGCAGCGCGATCAGGCACTGCCGCAAGACGTGCTCCATCGGCTGGTCGAACCCGAGGTCGATGCCGAGCGAGAGGGCTGCGACGAGCTCGGCGAGCCGGACGCGCCCGGGGTCGTGGGCACCCACACGCCGAGGGTACGGCGCAGAGTCGGGTTTGTGCTCAGACCCGGACGTCGGGGATCGCCGCGGCGCGGCGCCCGCGACGATCGGGACCGGCGGCGGCCTTCTCCTCGATGACGGAGTGCCACTGCCCGGGTGCGTAGATGCCGACGATCACGCGGTGGGCGCGGAGGATCAGGTGACCCTCCTCGACGTCGACGCTGTCGGCGTCCGGGTGCTCGACCCGGCTGGCGCCGTTCGTCGTTACCACTCGTGGTGACGGTGAACGCCACGACCGACCCCTTCCCCGGTGAGTGGCCCTCCTCAGCGAGCAGTCTGCCTCAGCCCGTCGCCGCGAGACTCCCTCGTCAGACTGCTCCGTTCGTCAACAGTTGTCGGCGTCGTTCACCGCGGCCTCAGTGAGCCGGGATGTGGCCGAAGCGCCCCTTCTGGAAGTCCTCGTAGGCGGCGAGCACCTCGGCCTTGCTGTTCATCACGAACGGGCCGGCCCAGGCGAGGGGTTCGCGGATCGGCCGACCGCCGACCACGATCACGTCGAGCTGAGGACTGCGGCTCTCCTGGCGCCGGTCACCTGGCTCGGCACCGGTGATCGTCAGGTAGTCGCCGCTGCCGAACACCGCGGTCTGCCCCATCTGGATCGGATGACCGTCGACCCCCACCGAGCCGGTGCCGCCGAGCACGTAGACCAGCGCGTTGAAGTCGTTGTTCCACGGCAGGTCGAGGCGCGCGCCGGGCTCGATCGTGGCGTGCACCAGCGCCATCGGCGTGTGGGTCGAACCGGGGCCGCGGTGACCGTCGACGTCGCCGGCGATCACGCGGACCAGCGACCCGGCGTCGTACGACGTCAGCAGCTGGACCTGGCCGGAGCGGAGGTCCTGGTAGGCGGGCTTGGTGAGCTTGTCGGAGCGCGGGAGGTTGACCCAGAGCTGGATCCCGTGGAACAGCCCGCCGGACTGCACGAGCCACTCGGGCGGGGTCTCGATGTGGAGGATGCCGGCCCCGGCAGTCATCCACTGGGTGTCGCCGTTGGTGATCGACCCGCCTCCGCCGTGGGAGTCCTGGTGGTCGAAGACGCCGTCGATGATGTAGGTGACGGTCTCGAAGCCGCGGTGCGGGTGCCAGGGCGTGCCCTTCGGCTCGCCCGGCGCGTAGTCCACCTCGCCCATCTGGTCCATCATGATGAAGGGGTCGAGCAGCGCCATGTCGATGCCGGCGAAGGCACGCCGCACCGGGAACCCCTCCCCTTCGAAGCCGCTGGGCGCGGTGGTCACCTGCCAGACCGGACGCTCCTGGTCGCCCAGGCCGGGCTCGCGCAGGCGGGGCAGGGTGGTCGGGTCTTCGACGGTGACGGCGGGCATCGGTCCTCCTGGGGCCTTGGCTGTTGCCGTGTCCAACAGTAGTTGAATCTTGAACATTCCCACCAGGTGCGACGTTCACGACCAGGTGCTCCACTACGTTGGCTGTCGTGGACGCGCCCCCCAACAGCTCCTACGACGTCGCGGTGGTCGGCGGCGGGCACAACGGCCTGACCGCCGCGGCGTACCTGGCGAAGGCCGGTCTCTCCGTGCTCGTGCTCGAGCGCCTCGGCCACACGGGCGGGGCCGCGGTCTCGGCCCAGGTCTTCGACGGCCGGCCCGCGCGGCTCTCGCGCTACGCCGGCCTGGTCTCGCTGCTGCCCGACCAGATCGCCCGCGACCTCGACCTGGGCGTCGAGCTCCGCCCGCGCGCGGTGTCGTCGTACACGCCGTACGTACGCAACGGCCGGCACGGCGGCCTGCTCGTGGAGAACCCCGAGGGCGAGGCGACGCGCGCGTCCTTCGCCGAGCTCACGGGCAGCGACGACGAGTACGCCGCGTGGCGCGAGTTCCATGCTCGGTTCGGCTCGCTGGCCAAGGCCGTGGCGCCCACGCTGCTCGACCCGCTCCCCCGTGAGCGCGAGGTCGAGGCGGCCGTCGACCCCGCGGTGTGGACCGACTTCGTGGTCAACCCGATCGGCCGGACGCTGATGCGGACGTTCCGCGACGACCTGGTGCGCGGCATCGTCGCCAGCCACGCGGTGCTGGGCGGGTGGGTGCAGCCCGACGACCCGTCGCTGGTCGCCAACCGGCTCTTCCTCTACCACCTGATGGGCAACGGCACCGGGGAGTCGCGAGTGCCGGTCGGCGGCATGGGCGCGGTCAGCGCGGCCCTCGAGCGTGCGGCTCGGACGGCCGGCGCCCACGTCCACACCTCGTGCGGGGTCTCCGCGATCCGTGGCGACGACGGCGGCGCGGAGGTCGAGTTCCACGACGGCACGTCGACCTACGGGGTCCGGGCTCGCTTC
Organism: uncultured Actinomycetota bacterium; assembly: GCA_963790295.1. GTDB lineage: Bacteria > Actinomycetota > Actinomycetes > Propionibacteriales > Nocardioidaceae > Nocardioides. Next base: position 233,949 of record CAWBOE010000007.1, on the reverse strand, counting down.
GTCCTGGCCAACCTGGCGCCGTGGATCGTCGACATCCTCGTCGGCAACGAGCAGGAGGACTCCTTCCGGCCGGTCGGCTCCCAGGTGAAGGTCGACCTCCTGCTGTCGCGCCTGCCCGCCCTCAAGTCGGACATCGACCCCCAGGTCGCCTTCGCCGGCACTCTGCACGTCAACCAGACGTGGTCGGCCCTGGAGACGGCGTACGCCGACGCGTCCGCCGGGCGCCTGCCCGACCCCGGCCTCGGCAAGATCGACTGCCACTCGCTCACCGACCCCTCGGTCCTCGGCGACTCACCCGCAGGCACGCACGTGCTGTCCTACTTCGGCGTGCACACCCCCGCCACGCTCTTCGAGCACGGCGACCGCGATGCTCTCCGGGCCGACGCCCTCGCCAGCGCGCTGGCCGGGATCAACGCCCACCTGGCCGAGCCGATCGAGGACTGCCTGGCCCTCGACGCACATGGCAAGCCGTGCGTGGAGGCGAAGATCCCGCAGGACGTCGAGGCCGAGCTGGCCATGCCGGGCGGCAACATCCACCACGGCGAGCTCTCCTGGCCGTGGGCCCAGAACCGCGCCCGCCTCGACACCCCCGCCCAGCAGTGGGGCGTGCAGACCGACCTGGCCCGGGTGCTGATCTGCGGCTCCGGCGCCCGCCGCGGCGGCGGCGTCTCCGGGATCGGCGGCCACAACGCCGCCCAGGCCGTCCTCGCCTCGCTGTAGCCTGGCGTGGTCCCGCTCGATTTCACCCAGCCCGGGCACGGGGGTAACCTTGTCGTCGCTTCACAGCGAGCGCCATTAGCTCAATTGGCAGAGCAGCTGACTCTTAATCAGCGGGTTCGGGGTTCGAGTCCCTGATGGCGTACCAAACCTGCAGGTCAGCGCGTTGGGAACCTCTCTGGAGCGACTCTTAGTTCGTCGCTGCCATGCTTTTACCATCCCTTTGACCCCCTGACGTGGTCCGTGGCTGACGTCTGCGAGTGGCGTTTATGCAGGTCAGGACCTTGCCGGGCGGCCATGCAGGGGAAGGTCAGATGCGCCGACTAAGAGTCACACCGTCGCCTGACCGTTATCTGAGATTCGGTGGTCGTGACGCTGCTTGGCCCGACACGATCAATCCAGCGCCCTGTGTCGGCAGCCGGTGCCAAGATGAGCGACGTGCCAGCAGACCTTCTCGATCGCGCGATCTACTCCTACGCGGATGTGGATCGGTTGGTCGGCCTGCACGCGGGCACTGCTCGCCGCTGGCTGGAGGGGTACACCCGCGAAGGTCACTTCTACGACCCCGTGCTGCGGCCCTCCCCCACCGGCGGCGACGAGGTCACCTGGGGTGAGATGGTCGAGGCCCGGCTGCTGGCCGAATTCCGGCGTCGGGACGTCATCGTGCAGAGACTTCGACCGGCCATCGTGGAACTCCGTCAGGAATTCGGCCGCTATCCGCTCGCCCAGGCACGCCCCTTCCTCGACGTCGAAGGTCGGGAACTTGTTCGGCTCGTGCAGGAGCAGGTGGGCCTCGAGCGCCAGCTTCAGCTGGTCGTCGTCCGCAACGGGCAGTTGGTGCTGGCCGACTCGGCGGAGCGGTTCAGCGCGGCTGTCGAGTACGTCGACGACGTGGTCGGGCGGTTCTGGCCAAGTCCGCGCACACCGGCGGTGGTGATGGACCCCGCCCGCACCTTCGGGCAGCCCGCCATCCGAAGCGTCCGCACCGAGACCCTGGCCGAGGACTATCGCGCCGGCGCCCGTCGCGAGGAACTCTCCGACCTGTATGACCTCACCCTCGATGAGGTCGACGAGGCGATCCGGTTCGAATTGATCGCTCGAGACGACCACGCCGCCTGATGCCATCGGCGCTCGTGCCGGTCTTCTTCACCGACGAGAACGCCCTCGGTATCGGCAAGCTCCTGGAGCGCGCCGGCCGCACCGACGTCCTCTACCCCGGCCACCGGCAGCTGCCCGAAGTGCCGCTCGGCACCCCAGACCTCGAGTGGATGCCCGAGGTTGCCCGCCGCGATCTCGTCGTACTCACCCGCGACCGACGCATCCGCACCCGACCAGCCGAACTTCGCGTCTACCTCGAGCACGGCATCCGGTCAGTCTGGCTCGGAGCGAAGCAGGACCTCAGCCCCCAGAACCAGTTGGCCCTCTTCCTCAAGCACGAGCCCAGACTCCAGCGCGAGATCATCAAGCGCGGCTCCGGACCCTGGGCACTCGCCATGAGTCCGACCGGCATAAGACCGCTCGCTGTCCGCGGGTCACCGTGAGCTCGGCCCCTCAAAACCGGAGATTCGGGCGAACGTTTGACGCTGCACTCGCGGCGGTAAGACGCGGGTTCTGTCCGGCAGCAACGATGGCCGTGGCTCGCTCGGCTTCGAGCCGTTTTGCCACGGGCGACCAGGCTCGCCGTTAGCGTTGAGCGGTAGGGTCACTGTCGGAGTAGGTGTCAGGTGGACGACAAGCTGGGTTTCCGGGTGCTGCGGGCAGTCGATGCCGGCATGACGTCGGTCGTGGGTCTGGCTGTCGCACTCAATACCGACGTTCCCTCCGTGCGCGGCGCCGTCGACACTCTGGTCGCCGGCGGTCTGCTCAGCCTTCAGGATGCATCCGGCGACGAGGTCGCGCTCACCGAAGCGGGCGCGAAGGTGGTCAGCACCCCGGGCGGGATGCAGGTCGAGACAGGCCGCTTCGGCTCCGCGACGGTGACATCCTTCCGGTTCAGCACGAGCAGAACCACCCCAGGTGACGAGTGGGCGGACGCCGGCCGACTGGTCTCAGAGGCATGGACCACTGCGCAGACCGCACGCAAGATGGAGTCGTCGCGCCGACGCGGCAAGCTCAGAGTGAGCGACGCGGAGCGCGACGCCGCACTGCAGTCGATCAACAACGCGTTCGGGGACGGCCGGCTCAGCCAGGATGACCTGGAGTCTCGCACCGACACCGCGCTCAGGGCCACGACACGGGCCGAGCTGGACTCCGTCCTGCACGACCTGCCCATCGAAGAGCGCCCACGCTCGGGGCACGGCCGCATGCAACGCACGCTCGCTGGAGTGCTGGCCATCCTCTGCATACCAGTCCTACTGCTCGGCGCGTTGATCGCCACGGCCCGCCACAGCCAGGACAACTGGGTCGGCGTCCTCATCCTCCTCACAGTCGTCCCGGTGATGGGCGCGTCGGTCTGGTGGGCTTTTCGCAGCGGACCCCACCAGGAGTCTTGACCGCAGCCGCAGCATTGGGGACTACACAGGATCCCTACGTGAACGACGACCCGCTGATCGCCCAGCCGGACAAGACCCTCGTGCTGGAGATCGAGCACGACCGCGGCCGGGGCGCCCGTAGTGGGCGGTGTGACACAGGTCCTCGACCCCTAGCGAGGCCAAGAGAGGCGGTCGCCGCCACACGTGCGATGCCATGCTTGTGCCATCCCAATCAGGCGAAAGCTGCGAGAAGCCCAGCTGGCCGTCCGGACCGCAGAGGTACGGCACCGAGTCCTCGGTTCTCAGCCGCCGCCGATGCGGAGCACTTCGCAGCTGAACTTCTCGTTGCGTTGCCGAGCGTGAAATCGCGCGGCGCGATGCGTGGTGAGGCATCCGGTGCACAACGGGGGTACGCCGGCGGTATGCAGAGCGCCATCGACCATGTGTGTCAAGGCCCGCGCCGACGTGCTCAGAGATGTGACGAGCCGACACGGCCTCGATGGCGAGTGCAGGGGGCTGCGCGGATACCTGACAAGCGAGGACCATGGGCGCGTGACTGATGAGTCGCGGCCATTGTTGGGGCGCAACGGGGAACTTCGCGACCTGGAGGCAGTGCTCGGGGACGCCGCGGTGCGGCGCGGTCGCGTGGCGCTGCTCATCGGCGAGGCCGGCATCGGCAAGACGTGTCTGGTCGAGGAGATGGCGAGGCTCGCGGCCGCTGAGGGCTTCGCCGTCGGGTGGGGTCGGTGCTCGCCGACCGACATGCCGCCGTACTGGCCCTGGATACAAGTGTTGAAGTTCCTGCTGGGCACCGCCGAAGTCCTCGAGGTGGAAAGTTCCCGTCCGCCGTCGAGCAGTGGGCGGCGGTGGCCGAAGCCCTCGAGTCGCGCGCTCGACTAGATCCGCTGCTCCTCGTTGTCGAGGACCTGCACTGGGCAGACGACGGCTCACGGCGGTTGTTCGAGTTCGTCGCTGCGTCGGTCGCGGGGCAGCGACTCTGTCTGGTTGCCACCAGCCGCGAGGACGGCCACGACCTGCCGGTAGGCGGTCAGATACGACGTCTGGAGCTGGCCGGCCTCGACGGCAGGGACACAGCAGACCTCGTCGAGCGGATCACCGGGGAGGAGCCGACGTCGATGTACGCCGACGCGCTGCGGCGACGTACCGGCGGGAACCCGTTCTTCATCGGCGAGGTCGCGCGGCTGCAAGCGAGCCGCGGTACCAACGGGGGGCCGGTGCCGACGGCGGTTCGCCAGGTTCTGCAGCACCGCCTTGCGCGCCTCCCGCAGGAGACGGTCGAGGTGCTCGAGGTGGCCAGCGTCGTCGGAAGCCCGCAGGCGTCCGTGCTCGCGGATCTGACAGGTCTGCCGATCGCACGCGTTCGCACGTTGCTCGAGCCCGCAGTCCAAGCCGAGGTCATTGGACCTGACGGCTTCGCGCACGACCTCATGCGCGAAACCGTCTACACCGCAATTGCTCCGACGCGTCGGGCTCGCCTGCACCGGCGGGTGGCCGAGCATCTTCAGGCCGGCGGGCCCGCCGAGCTGGCGCGACACTGGTCACTCGCCGAAGGAGGGGATGCGAAGGGCCGCGCGGCAGAGCTGTCCGTCACTGCTGGTGACTTCGCCATCGAAGCCTTCGCCTACGAGCAGGCCGTGGGCCACTACCGGATGGCGTTGGGGCTGGGCGCAACGAACCTGTCTCTACGGCGGCGTCTCGGGGAGGCGATGGTGCTGAGTGGACGGATCGCCGACGGCCGCAAGGTCCTGCACGAGGTTGCGTCGCAGGCCCGGCGGACGTCGGACGTGGAGGAGCTCGCGCGGGCCGTCCTGGCTCTGGGCGGAGGACTTGGCGGGTTCGAGGTGGATGTCTTCGATCCCGAGCAGGCTGCCCTGATCGAGGACGCCCTGAGCCTCCTTCCTCCAGGTGACACGCCGCTTCGTGCTGCTCTGCTTGCGCGGCGGTCGTTGACCATGGCGACCAGCGCGAGCAGCGAGGAGCGAGTGGCCATGGCGCAAGAAGCCGTGGCTGTGTCCGCTCGGGTTGGTGACGCGGCGGCGGAGGTCGCCGCGCTCGCTGCCCTCTGCGACGCCCGCTCGGGTCCCGACCACCTCGCCGAGCGTCTCGCCGCCGCGGATCGGATGCTGGAGCTCGCCCACGAGCAGGCGCTCCTCGAGCTCCTTGCCCGGCGCATGCGCATCCGCGCACGGCTCGAACAGGGTCACTTCACGGGTGCGCGAAGCGACCTGGCGGCGTACGCGGGCATCGCTGCCCGGCTGCGCTCCCCGGCGTACGCGTGGCCGGTGCCGATGTGGCGCGGGATGCTCGCCGAGCTCGACGGCGAGCTCGAGGTCGCTGACCGCTACGCCGCTGAGACCGAAGTCCTCGCTGGGCAGGCGCAGAGTGACAACGGCACGATGATGGCCTGGTCCTTGCGGTGGCGGGTCGCCCGGCGCCGCCGCGATATCGACACCCTGCGCACCATGCTCGAGCCCATCACCGAGCTGAGCGACAACTACCCGGGGTGGGGCTGCACCTTCGCCCTCCTGTATGCCGAGCTGGGGAGACCCGAGCTCGGGCGCACGTATCTGAACAAGGTGATGACGGCCGGCCTCGAGTCCCTGCCCAAGGACTCGGAGTGGGTCGAGCTCCTCTGGAGCCTGGGCGAGGCCGCGATCCTCCTCGGCGAGCAGGATGCCGCGCAGGCAGTCGCGGACAAGCTGGCGCCGTACGCCGACCAGTGGGCCGTGGACGGTTGGGGCAGTGCCTGCTTCGGACAGGTGTCCGAGCTGCTGGCCCGCATCAGGGACTTCTTGGGGTCCGCTCCAGGGGGCCACGAGCCCACGCCGGAACACGCGGCGTTCGTCCGCGCGGGCACGCTGTGGCAGGTGACCTACGTCGGCCGGGACGCCACGCTGGTCGACTCCAAGGGACTTCGCGACCTGGCCGTGCTGCTGGCCACGCCGCGCCGCGAGGTGGCCGCTGTGGACCTCGTCGAGGCCGGTGGTGGCCCCGCCCGGAGTGCACTCGGCGGCGACACCGGCCCGGTCCTGGACGCACCGGCGCGAGCGGCGTACAAGCGCCGGCTGGTCGAGCTCGAGGACGAGATCGAGACCGCAGCTCTCGACCACGACGAGGGCAGGCTCGAGAGGCTCCAGAGCGAGAGGGACTTCCTGATCGTCGAGCTCGGCTCCGCGCTCGGGCTCGGTGGTCGGGTCCGGGTCGGCGGTGATCCGGCGGAGCGAGCCCGCAAAGCCGTGACCATGCGGATCCGCAACACGCTGAAGGCGATGGATGCCGTGCATCCGGAGCTGGCTCGGCATCTGCGCATCAGCGTCACGACGGGCCGGGTCTGCTGTTATCGCCCGGAACGCGACGTCGCGTGGCAGCTGGGGTGACCCGCGTGACATCGTCACGCGAGCTGTGACGCCTCAAGAGTGAGCGGGACGTCCCCGCAACGAGGAGGCCCACCATGTCCATCGTCACCGAACCCCAAGCCACTCCCGAGGCCATCGAGGAGCTCGTCGGCCGCATCTTCATGGAGGGCGTCGGCGCCATGCATCTCGGCTCGCTCTACCTCGGGCTCAAGCACGGCCTGTTCGCCACCCTCACCTCGGATGGTCCGCTCACCGCCAGCGAGCTCGCCGGACGGCGCGGGCTTGACGAGTGGTACGTGCGCGAGTGGCTCCAGGCCGAGACCACGGCCGGGCTCGTCCTGGCTGACGACGACGACCTGACGGTCGCGCGGTTCACCGCGGCTCCCGGGGTCCGCGAGGCGATCGTCGAGCCCACCAGCCCGGCGTACGTCGGCGGGCTCCCGCTGGCTGCCTCGGCGGCCTTCTCGGTGATGCCGCTGCTCGTCGACGCCTTCCGTACCGGCGCCGGCGTCCCGTACGCGGCCTATGGTGCGGACGCCGTTCAGGCCCAGGCCGCCCTGAACCGGCCGGCGTTCGTCAACGAGCTGGCCTCATCGTGGATCCCCCAGATCCCCGACGTCGCCAGTCGGCTGGCGGACACCTCGCGGACGACGCGGGTCGCCGACGTCGGCTGCGGTCTCGGCTGGGCGTCCATCGAGCTGGCCAAGGCGTTCCCGCACGTGCGAGTCGACGGGTACGACTCCGACGAGGAGTCCATCGCCCAGGCCCGCCGCAACGCGGCCGAGGCCGGTGTCGCCGACCGCGTGACCTTCGAGGTCGTCGACGCCTCCGGCGGATACCGGACCGGGCGCTACGACCTGGTGCTGTTCTTCGAGTGCCTGCACGACATGGCACACCCCCGCGAGGCCCTCGCCCAGGCGCGTGAGGCGCTGGCCGAGGGTGGCACCGTCGTGATCATGGACGAGCGGACCACTGACACCCTGGGCGTCGGCGACCCGGTGCAGACGTTCTTCGCCTGCGCCAGCGTGATCTGGTGCCTTCCCCAGGGCCGGGTCGAGCCCGACTCCGAGGCGGTCGGCACCGTCATGACCGCCGCCCGGCTGCGCGAGATCGCCGTCAGCGCTGGGTGGTCGGGCATCGACATCCTGCCGATCGACCACCCCTTCTTCCGGTTCTACCGCCTGGTCGACTGAGACGGTTGCCACCCGCACGGCGACAGCCGTGCCAGACATCTTCGGTCTGTCACGGCGCGGCGTCGCCGTCGGGTTGGACGACGAACCAGGTGCCGCCGAAGTCGGCGAAGTCGTGGCAGAGCACCTGTCAGGGGTCCTCGTGGGCGTAGACGTAGAGCGGGTGGCCGGCGCGGGTGACCTGGGTGCTGCCGTCCAGCTCGCTTACCTCGTCGGCTGCGTGTCGGTCCAGGTCGCGCAGCGCGACGACGACGCGCTGACGTGGCGGCAGTTCCTCGAGCGCCCGGGGGACGACCTCGCCCACCTCCCGGCAACGTCCCGGTTTGCGGGGGTCTGCGGGCCCATGACTTTCATCCGTCGCGACGTCAGAATGTGTGTGGCATCCGGTATCGAATGGGGAGAGCGTTCTCGGTCTTGATTCCGAGTGCCGTGAACCACGCTCAGATATCGAACATCGCTTCGAAAGACGAGAGTCGTGGGCGACGCTGGTCATACTCAGACGGGGAGAGGGACTGGAATTGAACGCCGAGGCTCGGGACATCGCCGACACTGGCGTTCAGGGTCCGCCCTGGTCGGTCAACACATCTCTTCAGCGTTCCGGTCGAGCATCGGCTGCTCCTGAGCTCCCCGGCCATGCTTCTCGATCTCAAGTCCCCCGAACGGCTGCCATCGATGCGGTGCCGACGGTCGCAGGCTACCTCCGGCCACGATTGCTGAGTCTTCTCGATGGCGCCCTCGGCGTTCGCCTCTGCACGGTGGTGGCTCCCCCAGGCTCGGGCAAGACGACACTGATGGCGCAATGGGCCCGGTTGGCTCCCGTGGACGTTGCGTGGTTCCGCGCGGATCCAACTGACGCAAAGCCCGCAGCATTGGTCGCCCGGATGGTCGACGCACTCCGGCCCCTCGTCACCAGGTCGCTGCCGACCGTAGGCGATGTTCCCGGCCTGATCTCGGTCCTCGCCCAACATGACGCACCGCTCGTGGTTGCGATCGACGACTTCGATCGCCTCGATGAGCCCGGCGTACTCAGCACTCTCCAGACGCTGCTGGATCGAGCACCCCGAGAGCTTCACCTCATGATCGCGTCGCGTCGGCTTCCAGGGCTCAACCTTGCCCACACCGAGCTCTCGACCGTCACGGTCACCGGTGATGACCTACGGTTCAGGGCGCACGAGACATCCGCATTGTTCAACGAGGTCTACGCGGCGCCCCTCTCCACGCGAGACGCCGTCCGACTCACCCAGCACACGGACGGATGGCCAGCCGGACTGCACCTGTTCCACCAGGCACTGGCTGCTCTCCCACCGAGCGAGCGCCCGACCGCTATCGCCGGTCTCGACGCTGGAGCGAGCTACGCCCGTGAGTATCTGGCTCGGCACGTACTCGACGACCTTCGGGAAGACCTTTTGGACTTCCTCAGGAAGACCTCTGTCTTGGAAACCCTTACTCCCCGCCGCTGCGATGCGTTGCTGGGCACCTCAGACAGCCGACACCTCCTGATGGAGGTCGAACGCTCGGTCAGCCTCGTGCGGTCCTGCCAGGGAGGCGCGTCCCATCGCGTTCACCGGGTGCTCCGCACACACCTGCTCACGGACCTCCTCGACGACGTGGGTGACGAGCGGGTCGGGGAGCTCTACCGCCGCGCCGGCGCGTTGCTGCAGGACGACGGCGCTCCGGCGGAGGCAGCTCGCGCCTTCGCCCGAGCCGGTGACTGGCAAGCGTTGCACCAGGTGCTGGACTCTGCCGGACGGCGGGTCGTCACCGACCACATGCCGGCGTGGCTCGGCATGCTGCCGACCTCAGAGGTGGAGGCCGAGCCGTGGCTGCGCCTCGCAGTAGCGATCAATGCCCTCCGCGAGGGCGAACTCGACACCGCACACGTCTGGGCTGCCGCGGCAATTTCGGAACTTGACCACCCGGACGGGGTCGCGCTCGCGGAGGCGGTGATGAGGAGGGCTCGCACCTGGCAAGAGGGGGACCTTCCTGCAGGGACTGCCTGGGCCGAGCAGCTACGAGCGACGCTACGCCGCCCGCTGCCCGCAGCTGCCCCAGAAGGCCATTCGCCGGAGGATGCCCTGCTTCGGAGCTTCCGTCTGGTGCTGGCCGGCGACCTCATGGCAGGCCGCCGGGAGATCGCTCCGTGCCTGGTCGCCTTCGAACACGACCCGGCATCCAGGATCTGTGCCCACTTGCTCGCGACCCTGCTCGATCCGCGCGACCAGTCGGCTGCGCATCAGCTCGCCGACTACGCCGAGGCCCTCGGGATGACCTGGCTCGCGCGGATGGCTCGCGCATTGGCCGCGATCCCGGACTACCTCACTGGGCGGTGCGTTCCCCGCACCGATCCCATCGGTGCGGCCATCTCCGACGCCGACGCACGCCATGATCGTTGGGGCGCGGCGATGTTCACGGCCCTGCGATGTGTCGTGCTGCTGCGAATTGGGATAGCGGACGTACGCGGCTTCGAAGGGCTGGTCGATCGGCTCCGCCGTCTCGACGCCCCCGTACTGGAGGCCTGGGCACGCTCCGGCCTGGCCTTGGCCTCCGCTGCCGCGCAGGTCCCCGACGCAGAGCGCGAGGCGGAGTCGGCACAAGGGTTCGCGCGCGCCAGCGCTGTGCCAGGGGCGGTCTCCGTCGCGTATGCCGCGCAGGCCGTCTGCACATCCGGCCCCGCCGGAGTCCTGCTGGACGTAGCCGAACAACAGGCGGCCGAGACCGGCTTGGACGTCCGGCCGTGGCGTTGGCTGTCGATCGATGCGCGCCCAGAAGGCAACCCTCGTGCAGCCGTGGCGACGTCGCCGCGGCCGCCTCCGGTGAGCCTGGGCTGCTTCGGCCGCTTCCACATCGTCGTGGGGGGCGAGGCGCCTCTCCTGCAGAACGTCCGACCGCGGGCCCGCGACGTGCTCAGGCTCCTGGCCGTCCACGCCGGTCAGCCCGTTCACCGGGAGACCTTGGTCGACGCGCTCTGGCGCGAGCTCGACCCTGCGGCTGGCACGCACAACCTCCAGGTGGCGGTCTCCAGCCTCCGGAGCGTGTTGGAGCCGGGCGTGCCCCGCGGCGCGAGCCAGCTGCTGGTTCGCGATGCCGAGCGCTACGTCCTGGCGCTACCTCCGGGTTCGGTGTGGGACCTCGCCCAGTTCGACGAAGGACTTGCGGCCGCGGATGCGGCGCGGTCCAGCGGAGACATGCGCGCGGCCATCGGATGGCTCTCGTCGACCATGCAGCTGTACGTGGGAGACGTGCTTCCCGAGGACGGCCCCGCGGAGTGGGTCGTCGGAGTTCGTGAGCGGTACCGCATGCGCGCGGCCGAGGCCGCCGGTCTCCTGGCCGAGCTCCACCTCTCCCGCCACGAACCCGAGGCAGCCGCCGCAGCGGCACTGCGCAGCATCGAGATCGACTCGTGCCGTGACGCGTCCTGGCGTCTGCTCCTCACGGCGTACGACGCGTCAGGCAACCTGGCCGCCGCTCAACGCGCGCGGAAGTCGTACGCCGAGGTGCTGACCTCGCTCGGCGTGGTGGCCGACCAGGCATCTGTGGTGGCGCCACCGCGCCGGCCCGGTCGCTGACAAGTCCGGACGGCACTGCCCGTCACTCATCCGGCGTCGGACGCGACAGCTCCCCGCCGATGAAGAGCCCGATGTCGCAGCTGGCGGCCGCCGGAGCCCCCGGAGGCTTGCCCGGCTCCCGACAGAGGACCTCGAGCGTCACGGTCTGCAGCTGCTCCACCTCGATAGGGGTGACGAAGTGGTAGTCGAGGTCGCGGAAGTTCTCGAGCGCACTCTCGAAGAGCTCATCGCCGCCGGCGGTGACGACGACGCGGCCGAAGTCGCCCTGGGGGTTGCTGAGGACCAGGTCCGTGATCGTCAGCGTTTGCGACCTCGGCACGGTGTAGACGTTGGTCCCCAGGGACGAGATGCGCGTGGCGAGTGGGGTGACCTCCTGCTCCTCCGGCTGCTTGAGGATTTTCCTCGCGTCGTCCTCTGAGTCCTTCGCGCCCTTCTCCGCGTCCTTCGCGTCGCCCGCGCTGTCGTTCGCTGCGTCCGCGCTGTCCTCGGCTGCGGCCACGTCGTCGGCCACCGCTTCCTCGGCCACCTCCTTCGCCTGCGACTCGATTGTCGGCTTCAGCACGAAGAACCACAGGGCGACGAGGGCCAGGAGGAGAGCGAGGAGGGCCAGGAGCAGTCTCGGCAGCCACTTGGGGATCAGCGCGGTCTGCACGTAGGTGCCGGCCAGCGTCACCGCCGTGGAGTCTTGCGGTGCGACCTCGACGATGAAGGGATGGGTGACGGGCGAGCCTCGCCACAGCCGCCGACGCGGCGACAAGTGGACGTTGACGAAGCGCGCCTCGCCTGCACCGACCGTGACGCCACTGGGGGAAACCCGGACCTCGACCTGGTTCGAGTCGTCGGCGCCGGACAGCAGGGCGGGCACGGCAACGTTCCCGCGGTTGTCGACGGCCACCTGGTGCCGCCCCCGGCGGCTGCCTTGGGACGTTCGCGGGATCAGCTCCGCAACGGTCTCGAGGAACGGCAGGAGCTCGATCACGCCCTCGGGAGTGACCGACTCGTCTGGGTGGTCGGTCGGCAGGACGACCACACCGAACTGGAGCCGGCCGGCGGGAACCTCGTACGTCCGCGGCGGTCGGAAGGTGACGGTAGCCGTCGTCGAAGCACCCGGGTAGAGCGACAGCGTGGGCGGGTCCACGACCGCCCACGCCGACGGCACGCCCACCACCTTGATGTCGTAGCCCTCCACGGTGTCCCCGTTGTTGCGGATGTGGACGGGGACCACCGCCTCGTCACCGGGGTCGAGGCGCACGCTCGGGGAGTCGAGGTTGGCCGTGGTGGTCACGCGTCGACGCTAGGTAGCGGACGCAGCGATCACCGACGCCGTACGGACGTCCACAGGGGCAACGCGGCCTGCCCGTTGAGTCATCGTTGACTGCACGGAAAGTGCCAACGTAAAGACTCGCCTCGATACCCGTCGCACGGGGCGGCGGGCGGGCACATCCAGGAGGGGGCATGCCCCATGTTCCAGTCCACGTTCATGCGTGGGACCCGATTCTGCACGCCGGAGTGACGAGTCATCTGCGGCCGCGGCCGGAGATCCGACTGCTCGGAACGGGAGAGGCCGAGCAAGCCAGAGTCACCGTGGTCGCGGTCGACTCCATCGACGAACCGACCGTCAACCTGCTGCACAAGATCCAGCGCACCGGCACCTCGCGAGCTGTCCTGGTCGCCGGCACGATCGAGGACGGAGACCTGGTGACGGCCGTGGAGGCGGGGGCCGTCGGGTTGCTGCGCCGGCACGAGACGACCGCGGATCGACTGGTCGCGTCGATCGTCCGTGCCGACGCCCAGGAGGGCACCGTCCCGCCCGACCTGTTGGGCCGGCTGCTCGTCCAGATCGGCGCCCTGCAGCGCGGCGTGCTGGCCCCGCGAGGGCTGAACTTCCATGGTCTGGCCACTCGCGAGGTCGAGGTGCTGCGGCTCGTCGCCGACGGCTACGACACCTCCGAGATCGCCGACCGTCTCGCCTACTCCGAGCGCACCGTGAAGAACGTGCTCCACGACGTGACGACCCGCCTCCAGCTGCGCAACCGCTCCCACGCGGTGGCGTACGCCGTCCGGGAAGGCCTCATCTGAACGGGCCGCATGCCCTTTCGAGCGCACCCGCTGCCCGATCGTCTGTCCGGCGACCGGTCCGTCCGCGCGCCGCCTTCACCCACTGTGGAGCGACCGAACGATGAGACGTCGACGGCTCGGAGGCGCTGGGTGAAGCGGCTGGCAGCGGTGACCGCGTTGACGTTCGCCGTCACGCTGCTGGCACTGCCTCCGGGCACCTCCACGGTCCCGGTCGCTGCGCGCCCAGCCGCCCAGCCCCTGTCCAGCCCGCGCGGATCGCGTTCACCGACGACCGCGACGAGCTGCGCTGACGGGAATCGTGAGGGACTGGGGACAAACAGACCAGGACGAGCGCATCGATCCCGGTCCGTTCCACCTCGGCGAGACATCACCGGCATGAGGCTGAGGCCCAGGTCAAGCTATCGGCCCCAACGGCTCCGCTGACTTGATCGCATCGCCTTCATCAGTACCGATCACGGGACTTCACGACAGCCCACGAGGCGACGTCTTCCTCGGCCAACTACCGGACCGGGCGCGATGACCGAAGCTCGAGAACACGTCACTTGCCAGAACGATGCCAACGAGTCCCATCCGCAACTGAATCCGGGAAGACGCCAGGAGGTGGCCTACGCCTCTGACATCGACGGCGACTGGGAGATCTTCGTCGCCGTAGACGCCTCGCCCAGGGCGAACCGCCAGCAGGACCCCGCCGCGGCGGAGTCTGCGATGGCTGGACCGGCTTTCGATCACCGGAATACGCCGATGACCTGTGGCCCTGCTGGGGTTCCGAGATCGACGTCTGGTGTACTCCAGCACCCTCGAGGACGAACTCGGCGACCTGTACCAGGTACGCGTACAACGAGTCGCTCCCGGCGTCGCTCCCGGCTCACCGTAGGGGGCGGGGCCGACACCCAGCCGGCGTTGTCTTGGCCCGGTTCGGCCTGGGTATCTTCACGAGCACACGGTTCCGTCCTGACGGCAGCCTGCCGTATTCCAACTGCGCGACGATCGCCGCAAAGAGGCTCTGCCGTCCGTCCGCTCCGAGGCACGCAGGCATGAGCCCTCCGTCCAGACCGCGAATGTGTCGATCTTCGACCGACTGGTCAATACCTGTGGCCTGGACCAGCACCGTCGATGACGCCTACGGCGACGTGTGGGTCGCCAGGCATCGCCCACGGGTGACCCGCAGGAGCCGCCTACCCTGTTCGACTCCCACTCCCCGGTCGCCACGTCCAGGCGTCGCCGAGAGCTCATCCGGCGTGGCGGAATCTGTTCGACGACGAGCCGCAGCCGGTCGCAGGGCCCCCGCCGCCTTCGTCCGAACCGACCCCCATCGATCATCTAACCGGCCCGCACCCTCGCGGCGCAGTGCGCACGCGCCGACCGCGCCGGCGGTCGCGTGCCCTCGTTAACGGCCCGGCTGGGGTCGTCGAGGCGAGACTATGCCGAGATCGTCTTCACGAGGCGGTCGCTCTACGCCGACATCTCCGACGTCGCAGCAGCGGACGGGTCGGGTCGACGAACCCTCGTCAACGAGTCAGTCGACGTCGAGGGCGAACAGGTGCCGCTCGACGAGGCGGGGCCGGCGTACTCGCCGGACGGCACGCTGATCGCCTACAGCGCCAGCGTCGAGCCGGACCTCCCTCGCATCGAGGCGGACCCGCCGTTCCCTCACCCGGGCAGCCCATACGACCGGGAGCTCAGGGTGGCCGCGGCCGACGGCACCGGTATGACTGACTTGGTCGAGGAGTCCGGCCACCAGCCGGGCGACGTGGACGTCGACCCCGTGTGGTCGCCCGACGGCACCCAGATCGCCTTCACCCGATACGAGTTCGAGATCACCCAGACGAGCGTCTACAACCCGCCTCGCACCTGGGTTATGGATCTGGACGGTTCTCCCGCGCCGCACCCGGCAACCCTCGATCCGGGCGAGTGCGAGGAGGTGCTCGACCCGCGACCCAGCGTGGTCGCCGGGGGGCCACTGGCTGGTCGTGTCCCGAGTGAGCCAGGGCGCCGGCTGTGTGGAGGTTTCGAGAGCCTTGCGGGCCGAGCCCCCCATCGTCGAGGAGAACAACCCGGCAGGGCTCTGGCTAGTGGACCCGACCGGCACGACCGCCGAGATCGAGTTGATCTACGACAGCTGCTCCGATAGGTGCATCGACAACATCCCCGGCCGGTCTCCGGCCTGGTCGCCAGACGGCACCCAGATCGCCTTCGACCACGACGGCTCGATCCGCCTGGTGACCATGGACTTCGGCGCCGTCGATCCCGAGCGACCTAACACCCTGCTGCTCACACAGTTCGCTTCGGTCACCGGGTTCACCGACGACCCATCGTTCCCCCTGGGCGAGGAGGGGCCACCGACGGCTGCGCGGAATGTCTTGAGCGTCGCGGAGGACCCGGCATGGTCGCCTGACGGCAGCGAGATCGTCTTCGCCGGACAGAGAGCGGGGCAGCCGGACCAGCGCGGCATCTGGGGCATCCATCCCGACGGCTCGGGGTTGCGCTCCATCACCGACGAGCGGGGACCGGAGACCGAGCCGGCCTACCAGTTCGTCCGCAAATTCAGACGTCGCCGTGACGGTGACGGTCACAGGCAGCCCCTCCTTTCCCGGGGACCCCATCGTCGCGACGTACACGGTAACCAACCACGGCCCGGATCCCGCGCGGGACGTCGTGCTCACGGCTTCGCTCACGGCCGGCGGCACGAAGTCCGTCGCCGCGCCGGCCGCGGGCTGTACGGCGGACGGCAACGGGTGCACGGTCCCGGAGCTGGCGCCGGGGGCTTCCTTCGACTACCCGGTGAACCTGACGTACCCCGGCCCCCTCCTGGGGACGGCCACCGGCACGGTCGACACCTCGACAGGCGATCCCGACATCACCAACAACTCCGACAGCGAACGCTTCGTGGTCCAACAACGCGGCGACGTTCTCGCTGACCTGGGTGTTCAGGTGGTCGTCACCGGCAGCCCGGCCGACATCGACGAGCCGTTCGTGGCGACGTACACCGTCACCAACCACGGCCCCGACATCGCAGCGTCCGTCCGCCTCACCACCACGATCACCGAGGGCGGAACGCGAACCGTCGCTGCCCCTGCGCCGGGCTGCGCGCCGGACGGCACCGGCTGCGTCGTGGCCGGCCTGGCCAGCGGCTCCCAGCTCCTCTACGAGGTCACCCTTCGCTATCACGAGGAGGTGGAGGGGACGGCTGCAGGCACGGTAGACGGCACGACCCAGGATCCCGACGCCACGAACAACTTCGACAGTGACGACTTCGTGGTGGGGACGCCAAGCGCCGATCTGAAGGTCGAGGTCCAGCTCGACGAGACGATCGGGTACGTCGGCGGCCTGCGCACAGGCACGGTCACCGTCAAGAACAAGGGGCCCAACCGGGCGGAGGACGTCGAGCTCGGGCTCGCCTACCCGTTCCCCGACCTGACCCCGACCACCGCCGCCGCTTGCGAGGAGGACGAGCCGGTCGATGCGGAGGTCGGCAGCAACCCTCCACCGGAGCAGCTCGGCACGCTCGCACCCCACGAGAAGGTCGAGCTACCCCACGTGTTCCGGATGACGGCGCGAGGTGACATCCGCATCAAAGCGAATGTCACAGCCACGACCCCCGACCGCGACGAGGACGACAACACGGCCGGCGTCGACCTCGAGGTGCTCAAGCCGAAGATCCGGCTCCTTCCGGCCGTGGCGCGCCCGGGGATGGTCGTCCTCGCCTACGGCGAGAACCTGCCCCCGAGGGCTCAGCTGCCACTTCAATGGACGCGCGGGATCACCGTCGATCCCGGCCCCCACATCGTGGCGCGCGACGGCACCCTTCGTGCCGCACTGCTGGTGGTGCGTCGCGACGTCCTCGGTGATCGCAAGCTCGAGGTCAGTGATCCGGAGTGCACCTTCTCGCCTGTCCGCGGTCGCCTGCTCGTCGTACTCCGGCTGCTGACGGCCCCCGACTTCATCGGACGTGGGTGACCCGATGATCTCTGGCGTCGACGACGCGCTGCGCGACATCGTTCGCAACGAGGCACTCAAGGACTCAGACGTCGAGGTGGTCTTCGACGCCCCGACCAAGGACTGGGCGACGCGGCGCAACGCCCCCACCGTCAACCTCTACCTCTACGACCTCCGTGAGGACCTGCGGCGTCGCGCGCGTGGATGGGCCGAGGAGCGTGGGGCCGACGGGGTCGTCGTGGCCCGCCGGCCTGCGCCGCGGTACTTCAAGCTGTCCTACCTGGTCACCGCCTGGACGCAGCGACCCGAGGACGAGCATCGACTCCTCGACAGCTTGCTGCGCGCCTTCTTGCTGTACGACGCGCTGCCGGACCGCCTGGTGACCGGGCCGCTGGCCGAGACGGGGCTGGAGGTACCGGTCACCATCGGGCTCCCGCCGCCTGAGGACCGGGCGTTCGCCGACGTCTGGTCGGCCCTCGGCGGTGAGCTCAAGCCCTCCTTGGACCTGGTCGTGAGCGCACCTGTCGACACCGGCGTCGTCTACCCCGTCGGGCCGCCGGTGAGCGACGGCATCTTCGTGGACGCCTCCGACCTCGTGGACGGAGGCCACGATGCCCACCGCGGACGGCACGTTCCGCCCGCACCCGGAGCTGCGCCGCCACCGGCCCGCGCCAGGAAGCGCTCGGCCTCGGCAACCACGAAGCGGAAGGGGCCGTGATGGAGACGCGCAGCCTCGCCCACCTGCTCGGGCGGATCAGCGTGGTTGAGGATCGCATCCGCGATCTCGTCGCAGCCCGCCGCGCCGACGACCCGGCGCCCGACGACCCGTTCCGAGGCCTCTACCTCAGCGACGAGGCCGTCGACCGCTTGCTCGGCCGGCCGCGCGGCCAGGCCGACTGGCCGGAGACCGACGAGCGCCTCGCGGTCTGCGAGGCGGCCGCGGACGAGGCCGAGGAGGCCGGCAGCCGACTGCGGCTGCGCGACATCGCTGCCACGTTCGGACTGGACGCTGTGGACGTCGACCTGCTCCTGGTGGCGATGGCAGCGGACGTCGACCCGCGGTTCGAGCAGTTCTTCGGGTATCTCAACGACGACGTCACCCGGCGCCGGCCTTCGGCGACGGTTGCCCTCGAGCTCGCCGGTGTGCCGCTGGCTTCGGCACGCGGCCATGCCCGCTTGCTCCACGGCCCCCTCGTGACCGGCGGGCTGGTCGAGCTGGAGGACCCCGACCGGCCGTTCCCGGGCCGGGCACTCCGAGTGCCGGACCGGGTGGTGTCGTTCCTGCTCGGGGACGACGAGCCGGACCCCTCGCTCGCGTCGGTGCGCGCCGAGCTCCCCGACGTACCGTGGGGGGACCCGCGACCGTTGGCGCACGCGCTCGGCGACGGGGTGACCCTCGCCTACCTGCGCGAGCCCGCGACAGGCTCGGGGCGGGTGCTCGCGGCCGAGGCCCTCCGGCTGGTGGGCCTCAAGCCGTTGCCCCTCGATCTCGACCAGTTACAGCAACACTCCGACGCCGACCGCCTCGTAGGCATCGCGGTGCGCGAGGCCAGGCTCAGTGGGTCCGGGCTGATCGCCGGGCCCATCAGGGCCGTCCGTGACCGCCCCGGGATGCTGCATCGCCTCGTGGCCGATCCCCAGCCCCTCTTGCTGATCGGTGACCTCTCCTGGGATCCGGAGTGGACGACCGCGCCGCCGCTCCTCGTGGACGTCCCCACCAGCACCCAGGCTGAGCGACACCAGCTGTGGCAGTTCGCGCTGGCAGGCAACCCGATCGAAGCCGACTGCCTCGCCGCCACCGCACAGTTCCGGTTGCGTCCGGACGAGGTCGCGCGCGCCGCCCGGTCAGCCCTGGTCCAGTCGACCCTCGCACCGGGCCATCGCGTGTCGGCCCACCACATCAGGGTCGGCGCCCGGGCCGAGAACGGATCGGCGCTGGAGCGCCTGGCGCGTCGTGTCGAACCAGCCGTCGCTTGGGATGACCTGGTGCTGCCGGCCCACGTGCTCACCGCGCTGCAAGAGGTGGCCCTACGGGCCCGGCACCGCGAACGAGTGCTCGGAGACTGGCGGATGCGTCCGGGAGGCGGTCGCGGGCACGGCGTCGCCGCGCTCTTCGCCGGGGACTCCGGCACGGGCAAGACGATGTCGGCCGAGGTGATCGCCGCCGACCTGGGTCTCGAGCTCTATGTCGTCGACCTGGCGACCGTCGTCGACAAGTACGTCGGCGAGACGGAGAAGAACCTGGAGAAGATCTTCACTGCCGCAACCGGGGTCAACGCCGTGCTGTTGTTCGACGAGGCCGACGCCATCTTCGGCCGCCGCTCGGAGGTCCGCGACGCCCACGACCGCTACGCCAACATCGAGAGTGCCTACCTCTTGCAGCGGCTCGAGAGCTTCGACGGGCTGGTCGTCCTGTCCACCAACCTCCGGGCCAACATCGACGAGGCCTTCACCCGCCGCCTCGACGTGCTGGTCGACTTCCCGCTGCCGGATGCCCAGCAGCGCCGGGCTTTGTGGGACCGCTGCCTGGGATCCGCCGTACGACGCGATCCCGATGTCAACCTGACGTTCTGCGCCGACTCCTTCGAGCTGACCGGCGGGTCGATCCGCTCCGCGGCCGTCACCGCCGCCTACCTGGCCGCTGCCGATGCGGACGTCATCGCGATGCGCCACGTCGTGACCGCCATCCAGCGCGAGTACCGCAAGCTGGGCCGGTTGTGCCTCGAGTCGGAGTTCGGTCGGTACTGGTCGCTGCTGCACGTGCCCGCATAGCTGCCAGTTGCCCGATCGGGCACCGTGGATTGCCCTTTCGCCGGCAACCCATGATCTAGGTGCGCAGCGGAACCCTGGTGGCAGCGTGGCAGGAAGTTCACCGAAACGAGGTCGACCCATGCACCGCCACGACCACGACCACCACGAGACCGACGACTCGGCAGCGGCAAGATCCCGGGTCGACCAGCCCCATCCCCTGCTCCTGCAAGCCGCGGCCACCGGACGCACCGACGTACTCGGACCGGCAGGCGTTCTCGGCGTACAGCGCCTCGCCGGTAACAGCGCGGCCGCCGACGTGGTGAGCGGGGGCCGCTCGCCCGTGCTGGACGTCCTCTCCTCCAGCGGCGAGACCCTCGACGAGCCGGTCCGCGCGGACATGGAGTCCCGCATGGGCCACGACTTCGGCGACGTCCGGGTGCACACCGGCGACGCGGCCGACGCCTCGGCGAGGTCGGTCAGCGCCCACGCCTACACCGTCGGCTCCAACATCGTCTTCCAGCGAGGCGCCTACGACCCCGGCTCTACGGCTGGACGCACCCTGCTCGCCCACGAGCTCACCCACGTGGTGCAGCAGCGCACGGGTCCGGTCGACGGCACCTCGACCGGCGACGGCGTTCGAGTCAGCCATCCGTCGGACCGGTTCGAGCAGGCGGCAGCCGCCAATGCCGAGCACGTCATGTCGCAGCCGGCCGGGGTGCCGGTCCAGACGTCGGCGATGTCGACACCCGCCGCGGGCGTCGTCCAACGTGAGGCCGCCGAGGAGGAAGAGGTGCAGGGGGCTCACGACTCGTCCCTGCCGTCGGTCGTCCAGCGCGAGGAGGCCGAGGAGGAGGAGCCCGCCTCCTAGGGCTCCGGTCGCCCTATGTCCTCGGCGCACGAGTCCCGCCGCCCCGCCTCGGCGCAGCGGGTCGAGAGCGCCCTGGCTCACGGGCGACGGCGTGTCGGCGACGCCGGGCGGAGCAGGGTCGGTCCCCCAGCGCTGCTGGCGCTGCAGCGCAGTGCCGGCAACGCCGCCGTGAGCGCCCTGATGGCCGCGAAGCTGAAGTCGCCCGAAGGACAGGCAGCGACAGACATCGACGTCGCCCTCAAGGAGGTACGCCGGGACGAGCCGGCCATCGACGACGTCGAGAAGGGCCTCAAGGCAGCGAAGGCGGCGGGCGTGCCGGTGGAGCTGGAAGGTCCCAAGCCTCCTGCCTCGGCCCTCGCCGTCACCAAGACGGGCTTCGGGCCCGGGTCGGTGCCAGCGAAGAAGCCCGTGCCGCCGCCGAAGCCGGTGCCGGCTGTCAGTCCACTCGGGAAGGCCGGAGCGGCCAAGCCCAAGGTCGGCGGCGGCAAGGGCGCCGTGCCGGGCATTGCGCAGATTCCTGGAGCAGCCGGTGGTGTGGCCGCTGTGTTGCCGGGCCCCATCACGGCGGACAAGCTCCTGCAGCCTCCGGTCCCGCCGACCGCCGTACGGCCGGAGGAAGACCCCGCCTTCATGCAGGTGAAGGGGAGCGTCAAGGGTTTCGCCCAGGCGAAGAAGGCGCACCCGCCCGCAGCGTCGAAGGCCAAGGAGGCCCAGGATGCGGCGCTCGCCCCGAGCGACGACGTCGCCGGCCAGGCCAAGGCAGCCAAGGTCGACACGATGGAGGCCCAGCCAGCGGGCTCCTTCGACAAGAAGGCCTTCATCGCGGCCGTGAAGGCCGCCATCGAGGCGAAGTCGCCGAAGTCGCTCGAGGAGGCCGACGAGTACAAGGAGTCCGGCAAGGCGGGCGAGGTCAAGGGCGAGGTCAAGGGCCTGGTGAGCCAGGGCAAGGACGGCCAGGCCTCGGACATCGAGGCCGCTACCGAGGCGCCGCCGGACCAGTCCAAGGCGGTCGCGAAACCCGTGACGCCGATGGCTCCGGAGCAGCCCGGCCAGGTAGTCACGATCCCGGCCGCGGGTGCCGTCCCCAAGCCCGCGCCGGCCGAGCAGACCAACCTCGAGGCGGGCAAGCACCAGGCCAGCCAGGAGATGGCCGACGCACAGGTCTCGGAGGCACAGCTGGCGAAGTCGAACGAGCCGGAGTTCCAGGGTGCGCTCGCCGACAAGCAGGCCGCCGCGGCGCACGCCGACTCCGCCCCAGCACAGTTCCGCCAGGAGGAGAAGGCGGTCATCGCCCAGGGCAAGGCAGAGGCGGCGGCCCAGACCACCGCGGGGGTGGCCGGCATGCAGGGCGCCAAGGCGGGTGCCCTGGCGAAGCTCGTAGCGGACAAGGGCAAGGCCAAGTCGAAGGACGAGACCAGGCGGGCCGAGGTCACCGCGAAGGTCCAGAGCATCTTCACCGCCACCGAGGCCGACGTGAAGAAGATCCTCGACGGCATCGACCCCAAGGTGGAGACGGCCTTCAACGAGGGCGAAGCGCGCGCCCGGTCGGCGTTCGAGGGTTACGTCGCAGCCAAGATGTCGGCGTACAAGAAGGACCGGTACGGCGGCTGGCTGGGCGGGTTCCGCTGGGCCAAGGACAAGCTGGTCGGGATGCCCGACAAGGTCAACGAGTTCTACGAGGCCGGCCGCGAGCTCTACCTCAAGCAGATGGACGGCGTCATCGCCGGCGTCGCGGACATCGTCGGCCGGGACCTCAACGCCGCGAAGGCGCGGATCGCGCAGGGAAAGAACGACATCGCGACGTACGTGAAGAGCCTCCCCACCGATCTGCAGAAGGTGGGCTCTGAGGCGGCCACGGAGATCGGCGACCGGTTCGAGCAGCTCGAGGAGGACGTGAAGTCCAAGGAGAACTCGGTCGTCGACACGCTCGCCACGAAGTACAGCGAGGCGCGCAAGGGCCTCGACGAGCGGATCGAGGCGCTCCAGGCCGAGAACAAGGGCCTGGTCGACAAGGCGATCGGCGCCATCAAGGCGGTCATCAACACGATCCGCGAGCTCGCCGCGATGCTCAAGAACGCCCTGGCCAGGGCAGCGAGCGCCATCGGCGACATCATCGGCGACCCCGTCGGGTTCCTCGGCAACCTGATCTCGGGGATCAAGGGCGGCATCAACAAGTTCTTCGCCAACATCGGCACCCACCTCAAGAAGGGCCTGATGGGTTGGCTCTTCGGTCAGCTCGGCAACGCGGGGATCGAGATCCCGGACACCTTCGACCTCAAGGGCTTCATCAAGCTGCTGGCCTCGATCTTCGGCTTCACCTGGGCCAACATCCGCAACCGGATCGTCAAGCAGGTCGGCCCTGCGGCCATGGATGCCATGGAGAAGGGCGTCGAGGTCTTCCAGGTCATCGCCACGCAGGGAGTCGCGGGGCTCTGGCAGATGCTGATCGAGAGGCTCGGCAACATCAAGGACAAGATCCTGGAGCAGATCCAGGAGTTCGTGGAGAGCAAGATCATCACCGCAGGCATCACCTGGCTGATCAGCCTGCTCAACCCGGCCGCAGCGTTCATCAAGGCCTGCAAGCTGATCTACGACGTGGTGATGTTCTTCGTCAACAACGCCGAGCCGGATCGCGAAGTTCGTCAACACCGTCATCGACGGCGTCGTCGACATCGCCAAGGGCAACGTCTCGGCCGTCGTCGACAAGATCGAGGACGCCCTCGGTCAGATGGTGCCGATCCTGATCGGCTTCATCGCCAGCGTCCTGGGCATCGGCGGCATCGGCGAGAAGATCCGCTCGGTCATCAACGCCCTCCAGGAAGCCGTTCAACAAGGCCCTCGACTTCGTGATCAAGACCGGCCTCAAGCTCGCCGGCCCGATCATCCGCGGGATCAAGGGCATCAGCGGGAAGGTGAAGGCGAAGGTCGCCGCCGGCAAGGCGTACGTGAAGGGCAAGGTCGAGGCCGGAAAGGCGTACGTCAAGGGGAAGGATCGAGGCGGGAAAGGCACGCTTGACGAGGCCGCCGGCGCTGGCGCGAGCAGGGGCCGACGCAAGGACCAGGCGACGGTGAAGGCGACGCCATCAGCATGGCGCGGAAGACTGGCTGGAGTGTCGGACAGTCCGACGGATCCACAGCGACGGTGCAGGAAGTCGAGAAGGAGTCCGACCACGGGGCTCAAGATCACGACCCTCGACGTCGGCTCGACGCGACCAGCGTCAGCCTCCGGGATGTTGCCAGCCCACCCACCGCGTCACGGTCCGTTCGAGTCGGTCTGCCCCGTCATGCAGCCCGAAGCTCAAGGAGCTGCGCCAGCTGCTCACCGGGCAGGTGCAAGCAGCCGCCGAGACAGGGCGCCTGGGTCATGTCGTGGCGGCGGTCGCGGTCGAGGCCAAGAGGTTGGCCGCGCCTCTCGACCAGCGACCAGGAGTCGAGCTCCCGCCGACCCAGGAGGCCAGGGACGCCCATGCCGAACGCCGCAGGATCGAAATCCGAGCAACAATCGACCGCGCGCGGACAAACTCGCGAAAGCGGCGGACCGGCGCGGAGATATCGCCCAGGGAGGCGGCTCCCGACCGTCACCGTCATGTGAGCGTCTCCCTGGCCGCGGTCGCGCGGCGCACCTCGAGCGTCAGCTGCGTCGAGGACGAACGGCCCGTGTGGAGACCTGTCGGCAGAAGGCTGACGTTGCAGCCATCCTTTCGACACGGACGCATGAGACCGGCGGTATCGAGGGCGAGCGCTTCGATGCGGCACCGGGACCTGACGTCGACCACCGGTCCGAGGTCCTGCTCAGCGAGCAGCCGGTCGGATCTTGAGGGCGCTCGACGTCGACGTCGACACCACCGCTGACGCGGATCTCGAGACCGAGATGTCATGCACGAAGCTATCGTCCGCGACGGCGAGACGACGGCGCGGCCTGATGCCGCGCTGCACGATCGGGCACCTGACCTTCCTCACCGGCGCGCCCGCCGGACGTGCACGCCGTGAGCCGCCCCGCGCACGACGCTGGAAGTCCTACTTCTGGGTCTTCGAGGAGGCAGCATGCCGACCTATCTTTCGCCCGGGTGTCTACGTCGAGGAGGTCGACGGCCGGGTCGCGGCCGATCGAGGGCGTGGGCACCGCGGTCGCCGCGTTCGTGGGCCTGGCCGACGAAGGGGCCGGTCAACGAGCCGACGCTGGTGTCCAACTGGACCCAGTTCTCCGAGAACTTCGGGGACTTCGTCGAGGGCTCCTACCTCGCCCACGCCGTCTACGGCTACTTCCTCAACGGCGGCGGCAACTGCTTCGTCGTGCGCATCGGCGCGCAACGGCTCGAACGGCGGCGGGCAAGCGGCAAGCGCAAGGCCGAAGGCAGCTGGCGGCCGCCCCCGCAGGCCGAGCTCGGCGGCTTCACCGCGACAGGCCATCGGCCGCGCGGCCGAGCACCGAAGCCGATCGAGCGTCGAGGTCGCGGACCCCGAGCGGCGAGTCCCCGCCCGAGGACGAGTTCAAGCTCGTCGTCAAGGTCGACGGCAAGCCGCCGCGAGACCTTCGACAACGTCACCACCAAGCGCGGCGACAACAACGTCGCCACGAAGGTCAACGCCGCACTCCAAGCTCGATCACCATCGAGGAGGTCGCCAGCGGCAGCGCGCCTGATGAAGCCGGACAACGGCACCGTCGAGCTGGTCGCGCCGGAGCCCGAGCCGGCAGCCGCCGACCACCGAGAACTCGAACGCCGACGACTACGTCGGCGACGCCGCCGACCGCACCGGCTTCAGCGGCCTGGAGGCCGTCGACGAGGTCACCATGGTCGCCGTGCCCGACCTGATGGCCGCCTACGAGCAGGGCGCCATCGACCTCGAGACCGTCAAGGCCGTCCAGCTCGGCGTGATCGCCCACTGCGAGCTGATGGGCGACCGCATCGCCATCCTCGACCCGCCGCCGAGCCTCAACGCCCAGCAGGTCAAGGACTGGCGGGTGAACGGAGGCCGGCTACGACTCGAAGTTCGCGGCGCTGTACTGGCCCTGGATCAAGGTCTTCGACCCGGCCACCGGCACCAACAAGTTCGTCCCGCCGTCGGGCCACATGGCCGGCGTCTGGGCCCGCAACGACGACACGCGCGGCGTGCACAAGGCGCCCGCCAACGAGGTGGTCCGCGGCGCGATCGCCCTGCAGACCCAGATCACCAAGGCCGAGCAGGACCTGCTCAACCCGATCGGCGTCAACTGCATCCGCACCTTCCCGGGCCGCGGCATCCGCGTCTGGGGCGCCCGCACCCTGTCCAGCGACCCGACGTGGCGCTACCTCAACGTCCGCCGGCTCTTCAACTACCTCGAGGAGTCCATCCTGCATGGGCACCCAGTGGGTGGTCTTCGAGCCGAACGACCACGCGCTGTGGGCCCGCATCCGGCGCACCATCAGCGCCTTCCTGATCAACGAATGGCGCAAGGGCGCGCTGTTCGGCACGACGCCCGACGAGGCGTTCTTCGTCAAGTGCGACCGCGAGACCAACCCGGCCGAGGGCATCGACGCCGGCCAGGTCGTCTGCCAGATCGGCGTCGCCCCGGTGAAGCCGGCCGAGTTCGTCATCTTCCAGCTGTCGCAGTTCTCCGGCGGCACCAGCCTCGTCAGCGAGTAGCCGCAGTCAAAGGAGCAAGACCATGGCACTCGCAGACGCACTTCGACTCCTCAGCCGCCAACGCCTTCACGGTCACGATCGACGGCATCGAGATCCCGAAGGTGACCGAGGTCAGCGGCCTCAAGACCGAGGTCGACAAGATCGAGCTGAAGCAGCAGACCGACGACGGCAAGTACGTCGTCCGCCAGCTGATCGGTCGGCCGAAGCCGGGCGAGTTCACCGTCACCCGCGGCCTCACCGACAGCAAGACGGTCACCGACTGGCTCAAGACCGTCATGGAGGGCGACGTCGCCGGCGCCCGCAAGACCGCCGCCGTGGCGCTGCTCGACTACCAGGGCGACGACGATCAAGACCTACAACTTCGTCAACTGCTGGGTGCAGAAGCGTCGAGGTCAACTCGCTCAAGGCCGGCGCGGCCGAGCAGGCCACCGAGAAGTTCACGGTCTGCTTCGACGAGTCGACCATCAGCTGATGCAACGCACGCGAGGGACCGCGGCGACGCTCGACCGGACGGCGGCCCGACCGGCGCGACCCGCGGCCGGCGCAGCGAACCGCGCCGCTGCGCACGGAGTTCGACTTCGAGCTGCCGCGCGGGTACGTCGACGCGCGACGGCATCGTCCACCGGCACGGCACGATGCGGCTGGCGACCGCCCGCGACGAGCTGCTCCCGCTCTACGACGCGCGGGTCCAGGAGAACGCCGCGTTCACCACCGTCGTGCTGCTCGGCCGGGTGATCACCCGGCTGGGCACGCTGCCGGCGATCACGTCCCAGGTCGATCGAGAACATGTTCGCCTCCGACGTCGCGTTCCTCCAGGACTTCTACCGCCGGATCAACGCCGAGGGCCACACCCGGGCCGCCGTCACCTGCCCGGAGTGCTCGCACCGGTTCACCGTCGACCTCGCCGGCGGCCGCCTGGGGGAATCGTGACGTACGCGCCCGACCGGCATCTACGAGGAGGTCGCGTACGTCGCCTACCACTTCCACTGGCCGCTCGACGACATCCTCGACCTCGAGCACGCCCAGCGGCTCCGCTACGTCGGCGAGATCGCGCACATCAACACCCGGCTCGCAGAGGAGCGCTGAGGCATGCGGTGGCCCTGGCAACGCGAACCACAGCGCGGAAGTGAGCTCCCGCCCGAAGGCGCAACGGTGGCGACACCTCGGACGCCGCCCCAGGGCTGGGCCTTCCTGCCGCCGGTGCAGCGGATCCTGTCGCCGATCCAGCCGGTCACCCGCCTCACGGACCTGGCCGACTTCCTGCCGTCCTGGCGCAATCCTTCGCTCTCCTCGCGCGGCCTCACGCATCTGGTGAGCACGGCCGCTCCCGCGGGTGTGATCGACGGGGACGGAGGCGGGATCGGCTCGCCCCAGCCGCGCACGACCGCCTCACCCGACCTCACCCTGCTTCCTCCGCCACCTCTTCCGGTCCAGCGAGCCCCGGCCCGCACCCCGTTCACGCGCTCTCCAGAGGTGGTCGGACTCCCGGTCCTCCAGCGCAGCGTCGTACAGGATGCCTCCCCCATGCAGCCGCACGGGGAAGACATGCAGGCCGACCCGTCCACCACTCCCGAAGAGAACGCTCCGCCCGAGGTGTTGGTCGACGGTTCGACGCCGGAGCAGGCGTCGATGGACCCTGAGGACGCCGACGGTGGCCCTTCGGGGCCGTCACTCGTCGACGCGGCGGGTCCGGCGACGGCACCGGCCCCAGCGGCGGAGGCCGCCAGGGGATCCCAACCTGCGCGCGCCCCGCTCCAGCGATCAGTCGAGACGGTCTCGGGCCCCCCAAGGCCGGCCCCCGGGGCATCCTCGGGGGCCGTCCGTCCGGCCGAATCGACCGAAACGCGCGCAGCGCCCGGCGTCGCACCGTCGGAGCCGGCTGCGCCGATCGTCCAGCGCACAGCAGGACCCCGGCCGCGCTTGGCGCTCGGGGCACCTCTGACGGCACTGCCGAAAACCGCCGCGAGACCAGACACCCAATCACGCGATGCGGCATCGAGCGCTCCCCCGCTGGCACAGCGGTCCTCCGAAGCCCCGGAGATCGCGCCCCCTCGTTCGACAACCGAGCAGGTCCCAGCCGCTGACGGCTCGACCTCTCCGCCAGACACGGCAGGCACGGCGTACGCGTCGGACGCCACCGATGCCTTCGCGGATCCGGATCTTCCGGGCTCCGGCGACGCGGAGACCGGACCAGCGCCGACTAGTGCCGAACCGGATCGGCCACTGGGGCCATCGGTGCCTCCGACTCTCTCTCGCGCGGCCGACCTGCCGACTGCACGCTGGGGGACGGCGCACCGCTTCCCCCTTGCCCAACCAGCCGATCCTCTGCGGGCGACGTCAGCCGAGGCGGGGACGACCGTGAGCCGGACGAATGCGCCGCCTGGCAATGACGCAGTCGTGGCGCGGGCCACGTCGACGCCACCGATCCCGGTCCCGTTGCCGACAGCGACACACGAGGCGCCACCGCCGCGGCTGTCACGGCCCGGGCAGTCAGCGGCGTACCGTGCCGAGCCGGCGAGCCTCCGATCAACGGCGAGCGATCCGGTCGCTGTCGGCCATCCCATGCAACGAGCCTTAGCGGTTCCGGTCGCATCGCAGCTCGAACGGCGCTCGGCTGGCCAGTCCCACGCAGGAACCGACGCGCACGTCGAACCGTCGCCAACCACGAGTCAGGAGCGGCACGTCCAGACGGCTCTCCTGCCGAACGCCCAGCGCTCCGCAGCCCTCGGCTGGCACCAGAGCCGGCCAGCAAGCCACGTCCTCTCGACCCCCGCGGTCGCTCGACCGTCGTCGCCTCAGAGCACGGGGGTGGCATCCCCGGACCGCACCGTGCAGCTGACGCTGGCTCCAGCGGCCGAGGCGGCAAGCCCAACGGTTCGTCGTACGCCGACCGACACCGCCGACCCGTCGTGGAACGGACCCGCCGTGTCGACTGGCGTCGCCGTTGACGTCCAGGACCCCTCGCCTGCGCCTGCACTCGGGACTTCTGTGCTGGTCTCCCGAGCCACCACGGACGCTACCGAGGTCCCGCTTGCGGACATCGGGACGGCGGCCGGCCAGGCAGACGCGCCAGCCGGTGGCAGCGCCGCGGCCGGCGGCAACGCGAGCTCTCCCGAACAGGTGGAGGCGCTTGCCCAGCGCCTGCTGCAACCTCTGCTCAGACGGATCCGGGCGGAGCTGCTCCTCGATCGCGAACGCCGCGGCCTCCGCACGGACTCCTGGTGACGGAGGACCACGATGCCCACCATCCTGCAGGACGTCGACACCGCTACCAGCATCTGCTACCGCGTCAGCATCGACGGGGAGGACCTGGGCGCACCGTTCGCCACCTGCGAGGGCCTTGGCTGTGAGGTCGTCATGGAGACCCGCGAGGAGGGCGGCAACAACACGGCCATCTGGCAGCTGCCGACCCGGCTGAAGTACCCCAACATCAAGCTGACGCGACCTCTCGGCAAGGACACCGCAGAAGATCGCGAAGTGGATCAGCAGCACTGACCACGGGATACGGGCGGACGCACGGCCACCATCCAGGCGATGACGACCAAGGGCAACGTCGTGGCCAGCTGGGGCCTGGAGGGGGTCGTCCCCGTCCGCTGGACCGGCCCGTCGTTGACGCCGGACCAGCCGAAGATCGTGAGCGAGACGCTCGAGATCGCACACCACGGCTTCCGAGGATCGGCGTGAGGAGACCTCCATGACCTCGAGTCCCGTCGGGTTCGCCGCCTCGAAGACGTCCAGCGGCTCCAAGCTGGAGCACGCCTTCCTGCTGCTCCACGAGCCGTCGAAGGACGGCTCGCTCTCCCAGCCGGGTGCGCAGATCGGCCGGATCGACTTCCAGTTCAACCCGAAGGAGCTGACCCTGGCCAAGTCGGCGAGCTGGGGCCGGGAGCCCGCCAAGGGCAGCAAGAAGAGCGGCCCACCTCAGTACAAGGGATCGCAGCCGGCGAAGCTCAGCCTCGAGATGTTCTTCGACGCATCCGAGAAGCAGGACACGGCAGTGGTGCAGTCGGTCGAGAAGCTCTTCGCGTGCTGCGTTCCCACCACGCTCTCGCACGACCAGAACAAGGGATCGCCACCCTGGGTGCTGTTCCGGTGGGGAGGTCTCACCAGCTTCCTGGCCTACGTGAGCGCCGTGCAGGCGAAGTACACGCTCTTCAGCGCCGCCGGCCTGCCGATCCGCGCGACCTGCACCGTCACGCTGGATGAGCTGGCCGGCGAGGCCCCCAAGCAGAACCCGACCTCAGGCGGGCTGGTGCCACACCGCGTCCACGTGGTGATCGCTGGTGACACCCTGCCCGCGCTCGCCTACGACGAGTACGGCAAGCCTGGCCTGTGGCGGCGACTGGCGGAGCTGAACCGGATCGACGACCCCATGCGGCTACGGCCCGGACAGAGTCTCCTGCTGCCGACCGTCGAGGAGCTGCAGCCGCCCGCAGCGGCGCACGGCGCCCAGAGACGAGGTCAGGTCCATGCCACTGGGTGAGGCGGTCAGCAGCTCGCTGCTGGTCAAGGTGAAGGGTGCTGCGCTGCCGGTCGATGTCGCCCCCATGCTCGTGAACGGGTACGTCGACGACAGCAGCAACGTGCCCGACCTGTTCGTCCTTCGCTTCACCGACGAAGCGGGCACCGTGCTCGCCAAGGCCGGCTTCGAGATCGGCGCCGAGGTGGAGCTCTCGGTGCAGACCAGCACGCCAGGAGGACCGCAGCGACTGCTGGTGGGCGAGGTGACCGCGCTCGAGGTGGAGCTGACCGAGCAAGGTGTGCACACCGTCGTCCGGGGGCTGGACAAGTCCCACCGCCTTTTCCGCGGCACCCGCGTCGAGGCCTACCTGAACATGAAGGCGTCCGACATCGTCCAGAAGGTCGCCAAGCGTGTCGGGGCTGGATGCGAGCGTCGAGCAGACCGAGCAGCAGCTCCCAGCACGTGGCTCAGGACGGCGTCAGCGACTGGGACTTCCTGCGCCGGCTCGCTACCGAGAACGGCCGGGTTCTCAGCATGGTCGACGGGAAGCTGCACTTCGTACGCCGCCCCGAGGCCGGTGCGGCGACCAGTGGGAGGGAGTCCCGAGAGGACCCGCTCGTCCTGCAACGCGGCGTGAACCTCGTCAACGTCCGCGGCGTGGTCACCTCCAACGGGCAGGTGCCCGATGTCGAGGTGCGAGGCTGGGATCCGCAGGCAAAGCGCGCGGTCGTGGCACGCGAGCCTGCGAAGACGGCCAGTGCCCAGCTCGACGGGATCACGCCGGCGACGCTGGCGCAGGCGTTCGGCAGCACGACGTACGTCGGCGGGGACCCCACTCTCGCCGTCCAAGGTGTTGCGGAGGTGCTGGCTGCCTCGCTCTCCGACCACCTCGCCGGCGGGTTCGCCGAGCTCGAGGGGACCGCGCGGGGCAACCCGGCCCTGCGGGCCGGCACTCCTGTCCGACTGACGGGAGTCAGCGCGCCGTTCGCGGGACGCTACGTACTGAGCTCCACCAGACACACCTTCTCGCCGGAGAACGGCTACCTGACGGGCTTCACGGTCAGCAACACCTCCGAGCGGTCCCTCTACGGCACCACCCGCGGCACTGCGGAGACCGGCCGGAAGAGGATGCCCGGAGTCGTGCCCGCTCTGGTCACCAACGTGAAGGACCCGGACAAGCGCGGGCGAGTCAAGGTGGCGTTTCCCTGGCTGTCGGACACCTATGAGAGCGGATGGGTGCGTCCGGTCGTACCTGGCGCCGGACCCAGACGCGGCCTGGTCGTCCTGCCCGAGGTCAACGACGAGGTGCTGGTCGCCTTCGAGCACGGCGACCTCGACCATCCCTATCGTGCTGGGTGGCCTCTACAACGGCAAGGACCAGCCCGACAAGCAGTGGTCCGACCACGTCAACGACACCGACGGGTCGGTGCAACGTCGCGCCTGGTGCTCCCGGACCGGCATGAGCGTCGAGTTCGTCGAGACTCCGCAGGAGGAGCGGCTGACGGTCAGCAGCAACGGCGGCGCCCAGCGGATCACCTTGGTGCAGAAGGCGGCGAAAGGCATCCAGATCGTGTCCGAGGGGCCGCTGGAGCTCACCGCCAAGGAGAAGGTCACGATCAATGCCCAGCAAGACGTGGCCGTGAGCACGAGCGGAGGCAACGTCGATCTGAAGGGGATGGACCTCAAGGTCCAAGGCAGCAACGTGACCATCGAGGCGAAGGCCGCCCTGGAGCTCAAGGGGGCCACCGTGAAGGTGGCCGGTCAAGGCACCGCGGAGCTCTCCGCTTCGGGCGTGACGACGGTGCGCGGATCCCTCGTGAAGATCAACTAAGGAGGGAGTTGCGCCATGCCGTTCGCAGCCAGGGTCGGGGCCATGACCCCGCATCCGGGGGTCATCACCGGCCCCGGTGTGGCAACCGTGCTGATCGGCGGCCTCCCGGCGGCCGTCGTCGGAGACCTGCACACGTGCTCGTTCCCGCCACCTGCCGGCCCGCACCCGCCCACGCCCATCGTTCCGCCCGGGTGCCCGACCGTCTTGATCGGTGGCCGTCCTGCTGCTCGAGTCGGGAGACCTGTCGGGATGTGGAGCGCCGATCCTCCCCCCGGGCTGTCCGACCGTGTCGATCGGAGGTTGACCGATGGGACAGGAGTTCATCGGCGCCGGGTGGGCCTTCCCGTTGCGGACCGACCCGACCGGGCGGCTCGCGCTGGTGACCGGCGATCCGCGAGATCGAGGAGAGCATCCAGCTCATCCTGGCCACCGCCCCGGGCGAGCGGCCGATGCGGCCGGAGTTCGGCTGCGCTGTCCACGACTACGTGTTCGCGCCCGCGGACGCCGCCACGGCCGGAGACATCGCCTACGCGGTGCGGGTCGCCCTGGACCGCTGGGAGCCGCGGATCGAGCTCGAGGACGTGGCTGTCCACTTCGACGCCGCCGACGCCGGCACGTTGTACGTCGACATGCAGTACACGGTCCGGGGCACCAACGACCCCCGCAACCTGGTCTTCCCCTTCTACGTCATCCCGCGCACGAGGAGGTAGCCGGCTCATGATGCTTCCTCTCCCCAACCTTGACGACCGCCGGTTCCAGGACCTGGTCGACGACGCCAAGCGCATGGTCCAGCAGCAGTGTCCTGAGTGGACCGACCACAACGTCTCCGATCCGGGCGTGACGCTCATCGAGACGTTCGCGTTCATGGTGGACGAGCTCCTGTACCGGCTGAACCGGGTCCCCGACCGGCTCTACGTCACCTTCCTGGACCTGCTCGGGCGTCACCCTTCACCCGCCCACGGCCGCGCACGTCGACCTGACCGCCTGGTTGTCGGCGCCGCAGGAGGAGCCGGTGACCTTGCCCGCACAGTCAGAGGCCGGCACTCTGCGCACCGACCGCAACGAGGCGATCCTGTTCGCGACCACGCAGGATCTGGTCGATCCCGCCCCGGACACCTCGCCTTCGTGCTCACCCAGGGTGCCGGCTCCCTGACGCCGGTGGCACGAGGCGACGAGCTGAGCTCGGAGATGGAGGTTCCGGTGCTTCGTCCCAGCCTCCGGTGCCCGACGACGTCCTGATGCTCGGGCTCGACGACGCGGCGCCTTCGTGCGCGGTGGCACTGCGGTTCGACTGTGCGGCTCACGGCGTCGGCGTCGACCCCCGGTAGCCACCCCTGGTCTGGGAGGCATGGGACGGCGACGGTTGGTCTCCGTGCGAGGTCGGCCGCGACGACACGGGCGGGTTGAACCGGCCGGGCGACGTCGTCCTCCACGTGCCCGCACTCCCATCAAGCGTCGGTGGTCCAGCAGTTTCGCGCCGGATGGCTGCGCTGTCGGGTGGTGCCCGCCGTCGAGGGGTTTCCCTTCTACAGCGCTTCGCCGACGATCACCACGGCGAGTGCCTTCACCATCGGCGGCACGGTTCCGGCCATGCACGCCGAGACTGTCGCCGACGAGGTCCTCGGACTCTCCGAGGGGGTCCCGGGCCAAAGCTTCCGGCTCGCGCGCGGTCCCGTCGTGGCCGACGGCACGCCGTTCACGGTCGAGGTGGCCGGAGGAGCCGGGTGGGAGACCTGGACCGAGGTCGACATCCTTCGCCGGGTGCGACGCCGATGACCGCGTGATCCGACTCGACCGATCCACCGGCGAGGTCCTGCTTCGCGCCGGCCGTGCGCGAGCCCGATGGCTCCCTGCGCCGCTACGGCGCCGTGCCGCCCAAGGGCGCTCCCCTTCGGGTCCCCGCCTACCGCACGGGCGGGGGGCCCAACGGAAACGTGGCGGCCGGCACGATCACGGTCCTGCGCTCGACCACTCCCATGGTCGACCGGATCGAGAACCGTCGCGCCGCCATCGGGGGCGTCGCCGCCGAGACGATCGACGAAGCGAGGACACGCGGCCCGTTGGCACTGCGGACCCGAGACCGCGCCGTCACCCCCGAGGACTACGAGCAGCTGGCCCGCAACGCCGCGCCCGGGATCGCGCGGGTGCGATGCCGGCCCGCGAACAGCACGGACGAGGCCGGTGGGCTTCGGGTGCTGGTGGTTCCCTCGGCCTCGTCCGACGAGGAAGGCACCCTGCGGTTCGAGGACCTGGTGCCGTCCGCGGAGGTGCTCGAGGCGGTGGCCGTCTACCTCGACGAGCGGCGTACCGCCGGGGCTCGCGTGGTCGTCGAGCCGCCGTTCTACCAAGGCGTGACCGTGATCGCGACCCTCGTCGCCCGAGCCCGGACGTCGTCATCGGTGCTCCAGCGCGACGCGCGGGTGGCCTTGAACCGCTACTTCGACCCGCTCAGCGGTGGACTGGACGGGCACGGCTGGCCCTTCGGCCGGCCCGTGCAAGCGGGTGAGGTGTACGCCGTCCTCCAGAGGCTGTCCGGAACCGAGCTCGTGGACGAGGTCAAGCTCTACGCGGCCGACCCGCTCACCGGCAAGCGCGGCGAGGCCACGCAGCGGATCGACCTCGACCCGTTCGCTCTGGTGTTCTCCTACCAGCACCAGATCCGGGTCGTGCGGGGCGGTTGACATGCGCGGCTCTGTCCCCGGTCTGGCAGACGCCGGTCCCCGTGTTGCAGCGGCTGCCCGGGGTGCTGCAGGACGACCCTTTCCTGCAGCGTTTCGTCGTCGCCTTCGACGAAGGCTTGGCGCCGATCATCGCCACGCTCGACGGCCTCGCCGGATACGTGGATCCGTGGCTGGCGCCGCCCGACTTCCTCGAGCTGGCTCGCAGGCTGGGTCGGCCTGGACGAGCTGGACGATGTATGGACGCTCGAGCAGCGACGCGCGGTCGTTGCCGGCGCTGCGCTCGTGCACCGGCAACGAGGCACGGTGCGCGGCGTGGAGGAGGCGCTCAGGCTCATGTTCGACGCTCGGGTGGAGGTCACCGAGAGCGGGGGCTGTACGTGGTCGGTCCGCCCGGGCACGGACCCCCCGGGCGAGGAACGGCCTTCGCTGCACGTTCGGATCTTCGTCAGTGATCCCGCAGCGGTCGACACGAGGCGGATCGACGCTGCGGTCGAAGCCGTCAAGCCTGCTCACGTCGAGCATTCCTTCGAGCTGCTCACGGCCGGGGAAGCTCGCGACGAGACGGGGGACTGAGCCGTGGACCAGGTATGTCCCCGGTGCGGAGCCGCTACCGACCCGACGGAGGACTTCTGCGGCAACTGCGGGTTGTACCTCGAGTGGGAGGAGCGCCCTGCCACACCGGCTCCGCCGCAAGAGTCGGCGCCGACCATGGACGAACCAGCACCCCGTCGAGGGTTGGCGGAGAAGGTCAAAGCGGCCGTGGGGCTCGGCGACGCCTCATCGGAGGAGAAGGCGGAGGCGCCGAGCGAGGCTGCCACCGATGCCCCCGACGAGGCTCCGAGCCCGGAGGTTGCGCTGCCACCCCAAGGCCCCATGTCAGCGCTGGTGGTCCCGGTACCGCCTCCGACCCCCAGCCAACCCGAGCCTGTCAGACCGGCCGCCCCGACGCCTAGGCCGCGGCCACAGCGGCCACGGCCCAGCGATCGTGAACCTCTTCGTCCGGGCGACCTCATCTGCGGCCACTGCGGGGCCGGCAACGCGCCGACCAGGAAGTTCTGCCGGCGCTGCGGCCATGACCTCGTCGAGGCCGTCATCGTCACCGTGCCCTGGTGGCGGCGAGTCTTTGCCCGCAGAGCCAGGGCAGCTCCGGTCGCCGGCACTCGTCCGGCCCTCAGGCATGGGACCAAGCCGCGGCCACGACGACGTGGGCTCGTGGCGCTCGTTGTCGTGGTCGCTCTCCTCGGGGGTGCGACACTGCTCGGACGCGACCACGTGCGAGGGGCTTACGACGCAGTCCTCGACCGCGTGTCGGGAGCAACTCGCGTGAACCCCACGCGCGCGACTACTGCCTCGACCGAGACCCGGGGGCATCCGGCGCCGGCGGTCCGCGACGGCAACCTGAAGACCTATTGGTCCTCGGATGCCGAGGACGAGGCGCCCTACGTGGAGCTGTCGTTCAGGCCGCCCGTCCGACTGCTGTTCGTGAGGGTGTGGCCCGGCGCGTCGACGACGGACCTCACTGCATTCCTCGCCACCGGGCGCCCACACCGAATGACGATCACGCTCTTCCGCTCGGACGGGACGTCCAGCAAGGAGTCCTTCACCCTTGAGGACAAGATGGGCAAGACCGAGGTCAACGTCGCGACGAGCGACGTGAAGCGGGTCAGACTCACGATCGACAGCTCCTACGCGGGAGATGTGACCGATGGAACGGCCATCACGGACATCGAGTTCGCCCGCCGAAAGGACTGAACACGGCGCCATCAGCCGAACGATGGGCTATCGCTCGATTGCCGCGATGATCTCCGGTCGCAGTCGGGAGGCCTTGATGACGCGGTCGACGGAGCCGACCTCGACGGCGCGGTAGATGTTGTGGATGCCGTCGAACTCGGCGGCGACCTCGCTGATCTTCTCGGCCCGCGCCGAGGCGCGGACCTCGGCGAGCTCGATGACGAGCTGGCTGCGTTCGGCGCCGGTGGCCTCGCGGATCCGCTCCTCGAGCTGACGGACGGGGGGGCTGGCCGAGGTGCGCTTCTCGACCTCGTTGGTGAAGACCACCGCCGCGGCTGGGGCGCCGCCGATGACGGAGGCGAACGAACCCTCGATCGCCAGCACGGTCATGCGCGGGTTGAGTGCCTTGGAGAAGACGACGAATGCGCCGCCGTGGTAGCGCGAGATCACGCAGAAGACGATCGGGCCCTGGAAGTTGACGATCGCCCGGCCGATCTCCGCGCCGTACTCCAGCTGGAGGTTGCGCATGGAGTCGGGCGAACCGTCGAACCCGGAGAGGTTGGCCAGCACGACGAGCGGCCGGTTGCCGCTGGCCGCGTTGATCGCGCGGGCGGCCTTCTTCGACGACCGCGGGAACAGGGTGCCGGCGGTGTAGGTGTCCGGACCGTCGCTGGGCGGGAAGCCGTGCCGGCGTACTGGCTTGGACTCGATGCCCAGGAGGCACACGGAGTGGCCACCGATGTAGGCGTCCTGGACGACCGCGGTGTCGGCGTCGGCCATGCCCGCCCAGCGTTCGAGCGTCGGCAGGTCCTGGTCGGCGAGCGCCCGCATGACGGTGCGGATGTCGAATGCCTTCTTGCGCTCGGGATTGGTCTCGGCCGAGAAGATCTCGCCGACCGTCTTGAAGTCGCTGCCCTCGATGGCGTGGGGGTACGACGAGACGTCGCGGTCGCGGGGATCGCTGCTGGCCACCTGTCGAGGTCCGGTCTCGCCCGGGGCGACGTACGTGTGCTCGTAGTGCGCCATGAGCACGCCCAGGGCGGCGGCGAGGTCGGGCGCCCAGTACTGCGCCTGGCCGTTGGGTCCCATCACCCGGTCGTAGCCACCGATGCCGAAGTTGTCCTCAGCGGACACACCACCGGAGAAGTCGAGGGACTGCTTGCCGGTCAGGACCATCGCGCTGTCCGGCGTCATCACCAAGATGCCCTTGGTGTGCATGAGCATGGTCGCCTCGGCGTTCCAGTAGGGCTGCGCCCCGACGTTGATGCCCGCCACGACGACGTTGATCTCGCCTCCGGCCTGGGTGAACTCCACGATCCGGCGGAGCGCGGCGGCGACCCAGTCCATGTTCTCGGTGCCGGAGTCCATCGAGATCCGGGCACCTGCCGACAGGGCGAACCACTCGACCGGCACCTGCATCCGCTCAGCGAGGTCGAGCGCGGCGATGATCCGCCGGCACTCTGCCTCGGCGACCGAACCGAGCGACTTGGTCGGGTCGCCGCACAGCACGACGCGGGTGACCCCCTCCGGGTGGAGCCGCGTCGGCGTGGTGACGAGCGCGGCGATGATGCCGGCGGAGTTCTGCCCCGGCGGTCGCTCGACCGGCGCGAGCGCACCCGTCTCGTCCAGGTCGTGCTCGACGAGGGTGCCGCCGGTGCCGGCGAGCACCGGGGCGAGCTCGTAGGGGTAGACCAGTCCGCGACGGCGGGCCCGGAGCACCTTTGCGGCATAGTCGTCGAGCGGCTTGAGCACCTCG
Organism: uncultured Actinomycetota bacterium; assembly: GCA_963790295.1. GTDB lineage: Bacteria > Actinomycetota > Actinomycetes > Propionibacteriales > Nocardioidaceae > Nocardioides. Next base: position 194,908 of record CAWBOE010000007.1, on the reverse strand, counting down.
GTCGGTGGCTCCTCGACTGAGGTCACCACGCCGGCTCCCGGCTTCGCGCCGAAGCGCACGCACACCGGGACCGGGGTGCCGTCGGGACCGAGGACGCGCCCTTGGGCGAGCACCTCCTCGATGCCCGCGCCGTCGGTGAGCGGCCGGATCTTGTTGCCGAGCGCGGCCAGCCCGTCGGCATCGATCTCGACCACTGGCCAGACCTGCACCCAGACGTGGTTCATGTCGAGCTTGCTGCCGGCGGCGCCGCGCGCGACGCGGGCCCGGCGGATCGCTTCGAGGCAGTTCTCCACGGCACGCTCGGCGTGCGGGAGACCGGTGACCCGGCCCTGCTCGTCACGCACGACCGCCAGCTGTCGCACCTGGGCCAGGGCCACCAGCCGCCGGTCGGAAGGGTTCTCCCTGGCCACGCACTCGTAGAGCAGCACGTCCTCCGGCGCCTCGATCCGCGTGACGTCGAACTCGCGGAGCCGCCAGAGGTTGAGCCGGCGACCGACCATCGGGTGGACGCCGCGCGTCAGCGTGTCCTCGACCGCCCCACCCGCGCCGTCGGGACGGAAGGCGTAGTAGCCGACCGGCCGCTCGGCGCCGGCGCACACGGCGACCGAGAGCCGGCGCACCTCGCTGGACGTACGGCTGCGCGGCCACCAGCGGACGCAGCACCCGGCTGACCTCCTCGGCATCCTCGGGTGCCTCGGGCCAGTGCAGGTAGAGGTCGACGACGGCCTCGTGCCCGGCCTCGCGACCCGTCACCTGGGCGCCGATCGCCGTGGTCAGGTCGCCCTCCGGATCGGCCAGGTCGGCGTACGTGCCGATCGTGGAGACCAGGCGGGTCCGACGGTCGTCGAGGGTGTACTCGGCGACCACGAAGGGACGCCCCCCACCCTCCGACGAACCCTCGATCGACCGCAGGTCGTGGAGGTCGAACTCGCGGTAGTGACGCCGCGCCAACACCTCGAGCATCGGCTCCCGGTCCGGGATGCCCCCGGCCAACCTCTCGGCAAGGAACTTCACGATCTGCTCGGGGATGAGAGCCAGCGAGTCGATCCGGGCGGCCCGGTCGGGCAGGCCACCGTCGGCAGCCAGCTGCGGTGAGCTGGTCCCGGACCCCAGTCAGCACGTCCTCACGCTCGGCGTCGACCTGGGGCTGGTCGAACCAGCGGAACCTGACGCTGCGAGCCAGGTCGCCGATCACCGGGAAGCGCAGCTGGGTCGCGCGGCCGAGCCGCTCGAGGACCTGCCGGGCGTGGGCGGCCAGGTCACCGGCCGGCGCGGGCTCGGCGATCCAGCAGCCGAGCAGCGCGCTCGCGATCGCCACCTCGGGCGCCGAGCGCTGCTGGGCCAAGAAGATGCGGAAGACCGCCTCTTCCAGCTTCGGCGTGCGCTCCAGCTCCTGCACGCCGTAGTGGCGCAGCACCCGCAACAGCCGGTCGCTGAACTGCGGCGGCAGGCCGCCGCGTTCGACGTCGAGGCTCTGGAGGTAGGTGTGGAAGTGCTCGCGTGAGCTGTGCACGCGCAGCTCGGTGTGGCGCTCCTCGTCGGCGGGCCGGTTGCGGCTCAGCTCGGCCAGGTCGGCGAACGTGCCGAGCAGCTGGAACTCGTCCTCGAGGACCGGGACCCCCTCGGCCCGCACCTCCTCACGGACCGTGAGGTACCGGGACAGGGCATCGACCTCGCCTGTCGGGGAGACGTCGAAGCCGAGCACCACGGCGGCGAGGTCGGACCTGGCGCGGGACAGACGGTCTGCCGCCGGGCGCGTGTCCGGGGCCGCTGGCAGCTCGATGGCCGGACCGGCCTGCGCCACCTCGGCCTCGGCGTCGTCCTCGCCGATCTGCTCGAGGCGCACCAGCGGAGCGCCGGTCTCGACCTGGCTCCCGGTCGAGACCGGCAGCTCCTTGATCCGGGCCGCGAACGGCGCGTGGAGGACGGTCTCCATCTTCATCGACTCGAGCACGATGACCGGAGCTCCGGCCTCGACCTCGTCGCCGACTCCGACCGGGGTGGCGACCACGAGCGCCGGTGCCGGCGAGCGCAGCACACCGCCCTCGTCGCGGGTGACGCGGTGGGCGACGCCGTCGACCTCGACCAGCGTGGTCGGTCCGTGGGTGGCGGTCACGATGCGGTGCCGTCGACCACCGACCACGAGTCGCCGATGGAACTCGTCCATCCAGTCGAGCTCAGCCTCGACGGACTGGCTGAGGCCGGGTCCGGTGACCGTCACCTGGTAGCGCGACGGGCCGGTGTTGAGCGTCGACACCAGGTAGGTGGTGCCGCGCAGCTTGACCTCGACCCGGCGACCGACCTGGTGCTGCACCTGGGGGCGGCCACCGTGAGCGGTCTCGAGCAGGTGCGTGGCCTCGAGCTCGACCTCGTCCCGGTAGGCCTCGATGGCGGCGGCGACGACCGCGACCCCGGCGTGGGCCTGGGCGACCAGCCGCCCCTCGGCGCGCACCCGGTCGATCCAACCGGTGTCGGCCCAGCCGCCCTTGCCGTCGACGACCTCGGGCTGTGCGAGGAGGTCGAGCACGAAGCTCTTGTTGCTCGCACCACCCTCGATGACGACCGTGGTCTCGCTCATGGCCCGCCGCAACCGCGCCAGTGCCTCGTCGCGGTCGCGGCCGACGGCGATGATCTTGGCGATCATCGAGTCGAAGTCCGGCGGGATGGTGTCGCCCTCGGCCACACCGGTGTCGACGCGTACGCCGGGTCCCGCCGGTAGGTCGAGCCGGACGATGCGGCCGGGTGCCGGCGCGAAGTCGCGGTCCGGGTCCTCGGCGTTGAGCCGCGCCTCGACGGCGTGGCCGGCCTCGGCCGGCCTGGCGGCGTACAGGTCGGTGAGGCGCCCACCGCCGGCGACGTGGATCTGAGCCTTCACCAGGTCGACGCCGGTGGTCGCCTCGGTGATCGAGTGCTCCACCTGCAGGCGGGTGTTGACCTCGAGGAAGGCGAAGGACCTGGAGCCCGGGTCGTAGAGGAACTCCACGGTGCCCGCGCCGACGTACGCGACGGCGAGCGCGAGCCGCTCGGCAGACGTCTTGAGCTCGTCGACCTGGTCAGGGTCGAGCAGCGGTGAGGCCGACTCCTCGATGACCTTCTGGTTGCGTCGCTGGATCGAGCAGTCCCTGACACCCGAGTGCCCAGGCGGTGCCGTGGCTGTCCGCGATCAGCTGGACCTCGACATGTCGAGCGCCCGTGACGAGCCGCTCGAGGAAGACCGTGCCGTTGCCGAACGCGCGCAGCGCCTCGTCGCTGGTGCGCTGGTAGGCGTCCTCGAGCTCCTCGGCCGACGCCACCATCCGGATGCCACGGCCGCCACCCCCGGCGGTGGCCTTGAGCATCAACGGGTAGCCGATCGTCATCCGCGGCCGTCAGGGCGTCCTCGCAAGGTCTCCACGGCGCCGCGACTCCAGGGCGCGACGGGGACCCCTACCTCCTCGGCGAGCAGCTTGGAGCCGATCTTGTCGCCGAGCCGGCGCATGGCCTCCGCGCTCGGGCCGATGAAGATGACCCCGAGGCGGTCGCACAGGTCCACGAACGCCGGGTCCTCGGCGACGAAGCCCCAGCCGGGCCACACGGCGTCGGCGCCGCTCTCGGTCAGGGCGCGTTCGAGCACCGCCAGGTCGAGGTAGGGCCGGGCCGACGCGGGACCCAGGTCATAGGAGAGGTCCGCCTCGCGGACGAACATCGCCCCGCCCTCGCCGTCCGTGTGGAGCGCCACCGTCTCGATGCGGCCCCCTCCGGACGCGTTCATGTCCCTCACCGCGTGGATCAGGCGCATCGCCGCCTCGCCACGGTTCGCGATCGCAATGCGCGAGAACAACCCAGCACCTCCGGTCAGGACTTGCAGGACTCGATCCACTGGACGAGCGAGCACACCAATCCGAACCTGCCACGTCTGGCCGGATCCCGACAATCACCTCACGGCGAGTCGGCGTGTGCGCGAGGCACGCAGCCCAAGGGACGAGCAGCGCTGCGACGTCCGTCGCCTACCGATGGATGCCCTCAAGGTCCACGGTCGCGGCCACCAACGTCCGGCCAGCGTCCTCTGAGGTCACCTGGATGGGGTCGTCCACGTCACGTGGACGCCGTCGGGCCGCGGCCTGCAGCTGGTGACGGTTCCCCGTGCTGTCCGGATGGCCGCTAGTAGGGCGGTGAGACGCTCCGCTGCCACGATCGCGGTGGTCCACGTCATCTCGGGGTCCGCTCGGTTCGGTGGGGCGAGGTCATGCCACTCGCCCGATCAGCTGGACCAGCTTTCCGTTCGTGACCTTGCCGCTGAGCGGATGGCCGTCTCGTGTGCGGGTCACGCTGAACCAGCCGTCCCAGTAGGCCGAGTCCGGGCCCCGACGGGTCCCGAACTCGAGCCGGACGTAGCCCACCTCATGGTCGCTGTCGAGGACGCACGCCCCGTCTCGAAGTGGGGAGCCGAAGACATCACGCAGGTACTTCTCGTTCTGCTGAAGGACCAGGTCCGCGGCTCTGCTCAGCTGGTGGGTGTCCACGGTTGCCTCCCTGTAGAGACGGGTGGAACGACGGGCCTGGCGCGAGTCGGGGAGCCCACGCCAGGCCCGTCGGCACGGGGGGAGAAGGTGGCCGTGAGGACGGGCACGGTGGCGCCGTCCTGATGCCTGGTCAGGACCACCTGCTCGACGACCGTCACGTGGCGCAGATCCGGGACGACCACGCCCCACGCGGTCTCGTCGCTCGTCACCTCGGTGATCAGCGCGTGGAAGGCACCGGGCGCGTCGCCCTGCGCCACGTAGACGGTCCCGAGGCTGAAGGCCTCACGTTCGGCGAACGCCTCGAGCTGAGCCTTCGCACCGTCGATCTCGATGCCGTTCGTCAGCGCATCGGCGCGGATGTACCCGAGCAGCAAGGGTCGTGGATGGTTGCTCATGTCGCGTCTTCCAGCAGCCGGGACCAGGGTGCTGCACACACCGGCCGCCGCCTCCACCCGAGGATGTCGCCGGACCGCTCGCCGCAGCGGGGGGCGGCGGCGTGGGCGGTCAGCGTGGTCATCAGGGGAACCTCGGGCAGTGGCGAACGGCGTGTGTTAACGCTCACATACAGGTCCCGTGCCCGGCATCGTGACAGATACGGAGATGACTACGTAGATCGCGTCAGCCACGCAACCTCACGACCCGCGGTCGTCAGCGAGCCTCCTGCTCGGCGATCCAGCGGGCGACCTGGGCGCGGGAGGTCATGCCCAGCTTGCTCAGGATGTGGTCGACGTGGGTCTCCGCCGTCCGCTGCGAGATGACGAGTCGCGCTGCGATCTCCTTGTTCGTCAGACCCTCGGCGAGGAGGCCGGCGATCTCCCGCTGGCGCCTGGTCAACCCGCCGGGAGCTCCCGCGCGAGATCGGGCCTGGGGCTCGCCTGCTCCGGCGGCCTCGATGTCCTCGCCGAGGGCGAGCGCCACGGCCTGTTCGAAGGAGTACGCCGCGCCCTCCGCGAACGCCAGCTCGAAGGCGGTGGAGCCCAGCGCCTCGCGTACGACGTCCTCGGCCCGCTTGTCGAACACGCTGTAGGCGTTGGTCTCGTCGATCCTGGCGCCGCTCGTCCGCCAGACGGCCTGCGAGCCGCCCGAGCAGCCGGGCAGACCGCTCGTCGGGCGAGGCGAAGGCAGCGCACCAGGCGAGCGCCTGGACACCGAAGCTGATGCCCGTGAGGTCGTGCATCGGCTGGAACAGGCGCACGCACTCGCGAAGTGTTCGCGTCGCTGGACCGTAGTCGCCGGCACGCCACTGGGCGATGCCGACGGCCCAGAGTCCGTAGGCCTTCGACGACAGTGCGCCGTGCCGGTCCGCCAGCTCCAAGGCCTGCCGGCTGAACTCGTCGACCCTGGGATCGTCGAGGAAGAACGTGCCCGCGGTCAGCAGGATCAGCGTGTCGAACTCGCCCAACGCGTCGCCGATGGCCCGGAAGTCGCTGCAGGCCTCCTCCAGCAGCGAGATGGCGGCCGGCAGATCTCCCTGGTAGAGCGTCGCGTGCCCCCGGCACTCCTTGATGCGGGCGTGCAGGAGGGGGTCGTCGAGGCCCGCCGCGATCTCGGCACACTCGGAGAGCATCGCCGCGTTCCGCTCGAAGTCGCCGGCGAACATGGCCAGGTAGCTGGCCGCCCACAGGTCGTGCGCGCGGCCGGCCGTCGGCTCGGTGGCCAGGTCGAGAGCCTGGATGAGGTAGCGGTAGCCCTCGCGGAGGAACCCGGCGAACCACCAGTTCCACAGCGGCGCGGCGATGTCGAACGCCGCCGGGGCCTCGGCCCGGTCAGCGAGGCAGAACTCCAGGGCTGCACCGGATGTTGCCGTGCTCGCGTCGCAGCCGGATGAACCAGTCGGCCTGCCGCGGGCCGAAGCTCTCGAGCCCGAACTGCTTCGCCAGGCGCCGGTAGTGGTCGCGGTGCCGGACCTGCAGCTCGCGCAGGTCGTCCTCGTCGAGCCGCGCGGCGCCGTACTGTCGCACGGTCTCGAGCATCTGGTACCAGGCGGTGGTTTGCTCGGTCGCCTGGTAGCGGACGACGATCGACTTGTTGACCAGGCTGGCGACCAGGTTCAGGACGTCGTCGCGGGGGATCCCGTCGCCGTCGCAGACCTCCTCGGCGGCCTCGAGGTCGAACCCTCCGGAGAACACCGAGAGCCGGGCCCACATCAGCCGCTCGGCGGGCGAGCACAGGTCGTAGCTCCAGCCGACCGTGGCGTCCAGCGCCTGCTGCCGGGGCGGCATCGCCGGCCTGCCGCTGGCGAGCAGCCGGAAGCGATCCTCGAGCCGGTCGAGGATCTGGGCGGGCGAGAGGATGCGCAACCACACGGCCGCCAGCTCGATGGCCAGGGGGATGCCGTCGAGCCGTCGGCACAGCTCGACGACTGCGGCCCGGTTTGCCTCGGTGATCGCGAAGTCCGGCGCCACGGCCGTTGCGCGGTCCAGGAAGAGCGACACGGACTCGTAGTGGGTGGCGTCACCGGCCAGGACCTCCTGGCCGGGATCAGGGGTGGACAGCGGAGGCACCGACAGGATCTGCTCGCCCTCGACGCCGAGCACATGCCGACTCGTGGCGAGGATGCGCAGGCCCGGGGCAGCCGCCAGCAGCTTGCTGGCCAGCACCGCGCAGGCCCCGGTGAGGTGCTCGCAGTTGTCGAGCACGACCAGGAGCCGCTTCTCCTCCAGGTAGACGGCGAGGTCTCCCGCAGGGTCGGCCGAGACCTGACGCAGCTCGAGGGTGTTGGCCACGGTGTGCGGTAGCAGCTGGGGATCGTTGAGGGCGGCGAGCTCGACGAACCACACTCCGTCGGGGAAAGTACGCCGGACCTCGGCGGCCATCCGCAGCGCCAGCCGGGTCTTGCCGACCCCGCCGACCCCGGTGAGGGTCAGCATCCGGCTGGCGGCCAGCAACCGCCGGGTCTCGCTCAGCTCACGTCGTCGTCCCACGAAGCTGGTCACCTCGGCGGGCAGAGCGCCTCGACCTGACCCCGTCGGCTTCGTCGTCGCCATACCGGATTCCCGCCTCTGCTGTCTGCCCCGAGACAGCCACCGGGTAGCTGAGCACCTCGGCACCCACGTGCTCCGAGCACCCACCCCTAGCGACGCACAGTCTATGGCTGGCGTCCGCGGAGCCCGTCAACCCTTCTCCCGCAGCCGCGGTGCACCCGACCGGGTGGGAGCGGCGGTTGAGTGGAGGATCCCCGGCATATGGCGCTTGGGATCCACCACCTACGCGGGATCCGCGGTCGGCAGCCCCGGACTAGGGATACCCCTGTCCGCCATGGCGGGCAGGGCCTCGGTGCGAGCACGTCAGTCGGCGACCAGCCCCGAGACGCCGAACGCAGCGGCGGCGAAGTCCGAGCCCGCCGGCGTCAGGCTCCCGGCGGAGCCGATCGTGAACGACGAGACCGACCCGTCGCGCATCCGCACGTGCAGGCTGCTTCCGTCGGACGCGACGGCGGCGTCGGTCGGGCCGGCACCAGTGGAGGCAGCGACGGCATCGACGAGCTCGAGCGAGCCGTCGTTCGCGATCCGGTAGGTCGAGATCGAGGCGCTGGCGGCGTTGACGACCCAGGCGTAGTCACCGGAGATGACCAGCCAGCAGGCGGCTGCCTGGCCGTTCCCCAGAGCTGCGGTGAGGTTCCGGAAGCCGGGGGCCACGCGGTACGACGACGCGGAGCCGGTGGCCGCCTCTGACACGACGAGGGTGCCGCGACGGTCGAAGTCGAAGCCGTAGGGAACGGTGCCGGCCGACGGGTGCGAGGTGGCCTCGCCGGCGAACCCGGCGCGGACGGTGAAGGTGTCGATGGCGTTGGCTGCACGCTCGGTGACCACCAGGGTCCGGCCATTGGGGCTGAACTGCACCTGCGCGGCGTCGCTGAGCCCACCTGCGGGGTTGGCCGTCAGGTCGCGCGTGGAGCCCGGGAGCCGGCGCAGGTCGCCGGACTTGTCGTAGGCGAAGCCGGAGATCGAGTCGCTGTCGTGGTTGAGCACGTAGCCCACGCCGTTGTGAACGGTCAGGCTCACCGGACGGTCGCCGCCCGAGGAGATCCGGTCGGTCACGACGACCTCGCCGCCCTTGGTGCTGAGCGCGGAGATGGAGTCGTCGCCGGCGTTCACGACGAAGAGCAGGTCCCCGTCCCGGACGATCGCACCCTGGGAGGCGAGCGACGTACCGCTGCCGAGGCCGCCGGTTGCCACGGTGCCGGCCGGCTCGAGCGAGCCGTCGGCGTACCGGTCGTAGACGGCCACGGCGTTGCCCGCAGCGTCGTTGGTGGGCTGGTAGACGTGCCCGGCGACCGGGCCGGGCCCGGGGGTGTCCGTCGCGTGGGCGACGCCGCCGACGGCCAGCACGGCCGAGGAGATGGCGAGGACGACGGATCCGAGGACTGCTGAGGTGCGCCCAGTGATGGTCATGGTGAGGTCCCTTCGAGTTGATGTGGAGCCGGGTGGCTCTGGGCCAGTTCGTCGGGCCGGAAGGTGCGTTCGTTACGGCCGTGAATGTGACGAAGACCTGACGCGGATCACGCGTAACGCTTCGGGCGGCTGCCGAGACGGAGCGCCATGGACCATGACACCGATCACGACTTCGGCGGCCTGAGAGCGACGTTCGTCAACTGCACGTTGAAGAGGACCCCCGCGGTCAGCAACACCCAGGGGCTGGTCGACGCCAGCGCGGGCATCATGCGCAAGCACGGCGTGGCGGTCGAGGAGATCCGGTTCGTCGACCACGACATCGCCACGGGCGTCTGGCCCGACATGCGCGAGCACGGCTGGGAGAGCGACGAGTGGCCGGCGATGTACCCGGGCATCCTGGCCAGCGACATCCTCGTCGTGGCCGGCCCGATCTGGCTCGGCGACAACTCCTCGCAGACCAAGAAGCTGATCGAGCGGCTCTACTCGCTGTCGGGCGAGCTCAACGACAAGGGCCAGTACCTCTTCTACGGCAGGGTCGCGGGCTGCATCATCACCGGGAACGAGGACGGCATCAAGCACTGCGCCCAGAATGTCCTCTACAGCCTCCAGCACATCGGCTACACGATCCCGCCCAACGCCGACGCCGGATGGATCGGGGAGGCCGGTCCCGGGCCGTCGTACCTCGACCCCGGCAGCGGCGGCCCCGAGAACGACTTCACCAACCGCAACACCACCTTCATGACCTGGAACCTGATGCACCTGGCCAAGCTGCTGAAGGACGCCGGTGGCGTGCCGGGCTACGGCAACCAGCGCTCGGAGTGGAACGCCGGCACCCGCTTCGACTGGGAGAACCCCGAGTACAGGTCGTGACCGTCTGCGCCGCGCCCGACGTCACCACATCGAAAGGTCCACCGGCCCGCCCGGGACGGTACTTTCCCGACATGCCCGCAGGCGACGACCGCGACCTCGTCGCTGCGCTCCGTGATGGTGACGAGCAGGCCTTCGCCGCTCTCATCGACGGGTGGTCGGGGTCGATGCTGCGGATGGCCCGACTGCACGTGCCGACCGACAGTGTCGCCGAGGAGGTCGTGCAGGAGACCTGGCTCGCGGTGCTGACCGGGCTGGAGAAGTTCCGAGGCGACTCGTCGCTGCGCACGTGGGTCTACCGAATCCTGCTCAACCAGGCCAAGACACGCGGGATCCGCGAGCGCCGGAGCGTGCCGTTCGCGAGCCTCACCGACGGCGACTGGGAGGGCGGACCGAGCGTCGACCCCAGTCGCTTCCAGGGAGCGGGTGATCCGCACCCCGGGGGCTGGCGCCGCTTCCCCGACGAGTGGCCGGAGCAGTCGCTGCTGTCGCGAGAGGTGCACGAAGTCGTCGCCCGCGCTCTCGACGAGCTCCCCTCCCGCCAGCGCGTGGTGGTCGCGTTGCGCGACCTCGACGGGCACACCGCCGAGGAGGTCAGCGAGCTGCTGGCGATCAGCGCCGGCAACCAGCGGGTCCTGCTCCATCGCGGCCGCGCAGTCGTCCGGGCGCACCTGGAGCGCTACTACGACGGCGTCTCCCTCACCGGCCAGGGGGTGGCAACGTGAACTGCCAGACCTTCGTCGAGCTCGTGACGGCGTACCTCGAGGGCCAGCTGCCGGCGGAGGACCGGGTCGCGTTCGAGGAGCACCTGCGCCTGTGTCCGGGCTGCGACCGCTACCTCGAACAGTTCCGCACCACGATCTCGCTGCTCGGGCAGCTGCCGGAGGAGTCGATCTCCTCGGGCGCCCGCACGCGGTTGCTCGGCGCTTTCGCCGACTGGCACGACCGCGGTGGCAACGAGGGAGCATAGGGCTTTCCAGGAGGATGATTCGCCACGTGGAGTCCGAAGAGCTCGTCGCCGACGGGCGCGCTGCCTTGCGGGTCGGTGATGCCGACGGCGCACGAGCGGTGTTCGAGCAGCTGGATCCTGAGCCGACGGTCCTGGAGGGCCTGGCCGCTGCGTCGTACGTGCTCTTCGACTACCCCCGGGCCATCGACGAGCTCGAGCGGGCCTACGCGGGCTACCGGCGGTCGGGCGACGGGGTCGGCGCGGCTCGCGCGGCCCGGACGCTGGCCTACCTGCACGGTTCGACCGCAGGTGACTGGGCGGTCGCCAGCGGCTGGCTCTCCCGGGCCAGGACGCTGCTGCGCGACGAGCCGGACACGAGTGAGCGCGGCTGGGTCGCGCTGACCGAGGGCATGTTCACCTCCAACCGTCAGGCCAAGGAGCAGTCGTTCCGGTCGGCCCTCGAGATCGGGCACCGCACCGGCGACGCCGACCTCAGCTTCGCCACGTCCGCCTACCTGGGCGCCAGCCTCGTGCACAGGGACAAGGTCGACGAGGGGATGGCGCTGCTCGACGAGACCCTGGCGGCCGTGGCAGGCGGGGACGTGGAGGACTTCGTCATCCTGGAGGAGATCTTCTGCCAGCTCTTCTCCGCCTGCGAGCACAAGCAGGACGTGAGCCGGGCCGAGCAGTGGATGAGGGTCGGCGAGCAGATCGCCGAGCGGCGCAGGCTGCCGGCCGTCAGCGCGTACTGCCGCACCCACTACGGCGGCATCCTCACCCAGGCCGGACGCTGGCCCGAGGCGGACGCGACCCTGACCGAGGCCGTGCGGCTGTGGGCCCTGGGTCGCCGCACGCTGAAGGCCGGCGCGCTCGTCCGGCTCGCGAACCTGCGTGTGCGGCAAGGCCGGTACGACGACGCGGCGGCGCTGCTCGAGGGGCTGGACGATCCCGAGGCGAGGAGGGTACGCGCGGCGCTGCACCTGGCCCGCGGCGAGTGCGCGCTGGCCCTGGCCCTGCGGGAGCACGCCGTGCAGGACGCTGATCCCGGCAGCAGCTCGTGCGTCCCCCTGTTCGCCGAGCTGGTCGACGCGCAGCTCGCCTGCGGCAGGGATCCGGGCCCGACGATCGAGCAGCTCGAGGGTTGTGCGGAGGCGCATCCGTCGCCGTATGCGAACGCGCTCGTGGCACTCGCCAAGGCGCGCGCGGGAGAGGGCGACCCACGAGCCTGGTTCCGGGAGGCCCTTGACGGGTTCATGCGGGCCCGGCTCCCCTTCGAGGCCTCCGTGTGCCGGCTCGAGCTGGCCAGAGCCTGTCGCGACAGTGATCCCGAGCTGGCCGTCAGCGAGGCGCGCTCGGCACTGCGGGCCTTCGAGGCCCTGGAGTCGGCACACCACGTCGACGCGGTCACGTCCCTGCTGCGTGAGCTGGGACAGAAGGTGGCGCCTCCGCCGGTCCTCCGGGCAGGTGCTCACCAAGCGCGAGCACGAGGTGATGCGCCTGCTCGGCGAGGGTCTGTCCAACCCCGAGATCGCGCAGCGGCTGTTCGTCAGCCGCAAGACCGTCGAGCACCACGTGAGCAACATCTTGGCCAAGCTCGGTCTACGCAACCGTGCCGAGGTCGCGGCCTTCGCCGTACGCGGAGAACCCGCCTCCAACTAGGGGATCTCCCCGATACCGCAGGCGTGGGTGGGCAACACACTCGGAGCCCTACCGAGGAGGCACCACCATGACCTACGACGCCATCGTCATCGGAGCCCGCGCAGCAGGGTCGCCCACCGCGATGCTGCTGGCCCGCAAGGGCTACCACGTGCTCGCCGTCGACAGGGCGAGGTTCCCCAGCGACACCCTGTCCACGCACGTCATCCACGCGCCCGGGGTCGCCGCCCTGGCGCGGTGGGGCCTGCTCGACGAGGTGAGGGCGACGGGATGTCCCGAGATCACCGACTACAGCTTCGACTTCGGCGCGTTCACCATCAGGGGCACCAGCCACCCGGTCGAGGGCATCAGCTCGGCGTACGCGCCGCGACGGACCGTGCTGGACAAGATCCTGGTCGACGCCGCCCGCGCCGACGGTGTGGAGGTACGCGAGGGCTGCAACGTCGACGACGTGGTCGTCGAGGACGGCCGGGTCGCCGGGATCCGCATCGGCGACCGCGAGGAGCGCGCCCGGATCGTCATCGGGGCCGACGGCCGCAACAGCCGGGTCGCCCAAGCGGTGGGCGCGACCGACTACCAGGCCAAGCCCCGGCTGCAGTACTCCTACTTCACCTACTTCAGCGACCTGCCCACGACCACGTTCGAGAGCTACATCCGGCCCGACCGAGGGTTCGCCTGTGCTCCGACCAACGACGGGCTCACGATGGTGGTGGCCGGGTGGCCGTACGCCGAGGCCCCGGCGTACAAGGCCGACGTCGAGGGCAACTTCTTCGGGACCCTCGAGCTCGTGCCCGAGTTCGCGGCCCGCGTGTCCGCCGCCACCCGGCAGGCGCCGTTCCTCGGCGGAGCGGTGCCGGGCTGGTTCCGCAAGCCCTACGGCGACGGGTGGGCGCTGGTCGGCGACTCCGGCTACAACAAGGACCCGATCACGGCACAGGGCATCTCCGACGCGTTCCTCGACGCCGAGCGCTGCACCCGACGCGATCGACCGGTGGCTGCGACGCGAGACGTCGTACGACGACGCCATGGGCGCCTGGCACCAGGAGCGCGACGCGAAGGCCATGCCCATGTACGAGTTCACGGCCCAGCTGGCCACGCTCGAGCTGCCACCGCCGGAGATGCAGCAGCTCTTCGGTGCCATCCACGGCAACCAGGAGGCCATGGACGGCTTCGTCAGCGTCCTGTCGGGTGCGGTGTCACCGGCTGACTTCTTCTCCGAGGAGAGCATCGGCCGGATCCTCGCCGCCGTCCCGGCTCACTGACCGCCTCCCGGGCTGCTCAGCTTCCCTCGGTGACCTGGTAGATCTTGTCCGCGACCAGGCCGTGGGCCTCGCGATGCACCGTGATGGCCGCGTCGGCGTCGGGTGCCTCGACCAGGCAGAAGACCTTGCCGTTCGCCTCGTCCACCCAGTAGCGCTGGTAGATGACGCCGTACTGCTCCTGGGTCTCCAGGTCTGCCTTGTGTGCAGCGGCGACGTCGAGCGCGGTGGCGCCGTCGGGCAGCTGCTCGTGCACGTCCATGAAGAGCGGCATCGGTTTCCTCCTCGAGTGCGGGTGTGTCTGACACACTCAGTCTCGTGTCCGGCTCCATGGGGGGCCATGACCAGGCACCCGCCGCAGATGACCGCGACGCCACGACTGCTGTCGCAGGGCTGCTGGCCGGCCTGCGCCTGCAGGGCGCGATCTTCCTGAGGGGCGAGTACACCGAGAGCTGGGCCTACGAGTCGCTGCCGTCGGCCGATGCCGCGGCGATCCTCGCGCCAGGCGCGACGCGGGTACTGCTCTTCCACGTGGTGGCCTCGGGCCGTTGCTGGATCGAGGTGCCCGGGGGCGAGAGGCACTGGGCCAACGGCGGCGACGTCATCGTCCTCCCCTACAACCACGAGCACCGGATGGGCGGGACCACCGACGCCGTCGCGGTGTCGGTGGCCTCTCTCATCGACCCGCCACCGTGGGAGCGGATGCCGATGATCCACCACGGCGAGGGGGGCGCCGCCACCAGCGTGGTCTGCGGCTACCTGGTCTGCGAGGACGCCATGTTCGACCCCCGCCTGGGCCTGTTCCCCCCGGTCTTCGTGGTCAGTCCACCGGACGGGCCGGCGCGCGACTGGGTGAGGGTGAGCGTCGAGTACGCCGTCCAGCAGACGACCCAGGTGACGGTCGGCCGCTTCGAGGCACCGACCCGGATCCCGGAGCTGCTGCTCGCAGAGATCCTCGGGCTTCATCTGGCAGGCGCACCCGCCGCCAGCCAGGGTCTGGCCCGGGCCAGCCGCGACCCGGTGCTGTGGCCGGCGCTGGCGGCGATCCACGGCTCACCGGCCGAGAAGTGGACGGTGGGGAGTCTGGCCCACCAGGCGCACGTCTCGATCTCGCTGCTCGACGAGCGCTTCCGCCAGGTGCTCGGACTGCCCCCGATCCGGTACCTCACCGGGTGGCGGATGCACGTCGCGGAGGATCTGCTGCGCTCCTCCGACATCGGAGTGGCCGCGGTGGCCCGCAAGGTCGGGTACGAGTCGGAGGAGGCGTTCAGCCGGGCGTTCAAGCGTGAGCACGGCCAGGCGCCCAGCCTGTGGCGGGTCCAGCGGACCGCGTCACCCCGCCGCACGCTCGACGGATCCACTCTGTAGCCACCATGCTGCGCAGGCCTCAGCGCAGCGCATTGCGGAACACGCTGCGTCATCCGCAACGCGTCCAGGACGGACCGCCGCGGCGATCACGGGCCTCGCGGACTACTATGTGTCGACTGCCACATTCCCTGGGAGCTGCCATGACGACCGCGTCCGCGACGGACAGGATCGCGCTCGTCCGCGCCATCGCCAGGCAGCACCTCACCGAACGCGGGGCCCTGATGCCGGTCCTCCACGACGTGATGGAGGAGCTCGGCCACATCGCCCGCGAGGACGTCGAGACGATCGCCGGCGAGCTCAACCTCTCGGTCGCCGAGGTGCATGGGGTGGTCAGCTTCTACAAGGACTTCCGCACCGAGCCCCCCGCCGCCCACACCGTCGCCCTGTGCCGGGGCGAGGCATGCCAGTCGGTCGGGGCGGAGGCGCTGTACGCCGACACGCGCGCGCGGGCCGGCAGCCTGGCCAACGGTCCGGGCGTCGACGTCGAGGTCGACGAGGTCTTCTGCCTCGGCAACTGCGCGCTCGGTCCCTCGGGGACCCTCGACGGCCGCCTCCACGGCCGGCTGTCGCGCGAACGCATCGACGCACTCACCGAGGGGTGGCGTTGACGACGGACTCTCCTGCCCGGGTCTTCGTCCCCGGCGACGCCGCAGCGGTCTCCGTCGGTGCCGACGAGGTGGCCGCCGCCTTCGAGACGGCCGGCGCCCACGTCGTACGCAACGGGTCACGCGGGATGCTCTGGCTCGAGCCGCTCGTCGAGGTCGAGACCGACAGCGGTCGGGTGGGGTTCGGCAACGTGACCGTCGACGACGTCGCGGCCGTCCTCGCCGGCGAGGCGAGCAGCATCGGCATCGTCGACGAGCACCCGTGGCTGACCTCGCAGCAGCGGGTGAGCTTCGCGCGCGTCGGCGTGGTCGACCCGGCGTCGATCGCCGACTACGAGGCACACGGCGGGTGGGCCGGGCTCCGCCGGGCGCTGTCGCTCTCCCCCGCCGAGGTGGTCCAGGAGGTCACCGACTCCGGGCTCCGGGGGCGCGGCGGCGCCGGCTTCCCGGCCGGCATCAAGTGGAAGACGGTCCTCGACACCCCGTCCGACCTGAAGTTCGTGGCCTGCAACTTCGACGAGGGCGACTCCGGGACGTTCGCCGACCGGATGGTCGTCGAGGGTGACCCCTTCACGCTGGTCGAGGGCATGACGATCGCTGCGCATGCGTGTCGGGGCGAGCGAGGGCTACGTCTACGTGCGCTCCGAGTACCCCCATGCCGTCGCCGCCCTCCGGCGCGCGATCGACACGGCGTACACCCACGGCTTCCTGGGCCGCGACATCCTCGGCTCGGGCCTGTCCTTCGACCTCCACGTCCGGGTCGGGGCCGGCGCCTACATCTGCGGCGAGGAGTCCTCGATGCTCGACAGCCTCGAGGGCAAGCGCGGCGAGGTGCGCGCCAAGCCGCCGATCCCGGCGATCAGCGGCCTCTGGGAGCGTACCCACTGCGGTCAACAACGTGCTCACGCTGTGCGCGGTGCCGATGATCCTGGCCGACGGTGGTGCGGCGTACGCCGCGCTCGGCACCGGCAGGTCCCGCGGCACCCAGGTCTTCCAGCTCGCCGGCAACGTCAAGCAGGGCGGCATCGTCGAGCTGCCGTTCGGGGTGAGCCTGCGCGAGCTGGTCGAGGACTACGGCGGCGGCTCCCTGTCAGGGCGGCCCGTGCGCGCCGCGCAGGTGGGTGGTCCCCTCGGTGCGTACGTCCCGGCGACAGGCTTCGAGGTGTCGATGGACTACGAGGCCCTCACCGAATCGGGCGCGATGCTCGGCCACGGCGGCATCGTCGTCTTCGACGAGACCGTCGACATGGCCAAGATGGCGCGGTTCGCGATGGAGTTCTGCTCCATCGAGTCGTGCGGCAAGTGCACGCCGTGCCGGATCGGCTCGACCCGGGGGGTCGAGACCATCGACCGGATCATCGCCGGGCGCGACGTGGCTGCCAACCTCGTGCTGCTCGACGACCTGTGCGAGACCATGACAAAGGGATCCTTGTGCGCGATGGGCGGGCTGACGCCGATGCCCGTGCAGAGCGCCATCAAGCACTTTCCCGAAGACTTCGAGCCCGAAGAGTTCGAGCAGAGCGGAGCAGGCGTATGACGGTCACAGAAGGCCAGAGCATCTGGGACCCCGAGGTCGACTTCGGCACTCCTGCGGTCCGCAGCACCGACACGGTGTCGGTCACCATCGACGGCCGCCAGGTCGGCGTACCTGCCGGCACCTCCGTGCTGCGTGCCGCGACCGAGGCGGGCGTGACGATCCCCAAGCTGTGCGCCACCGACTCCATGAAGGCGTTCGGCTCGTGTCGCATGTGCCTGGTCGAGGTAGACGGCGCGCGGGGCGTCCCGGCGTCCTGCACGACCCCCTGCTCCGACGGCATGGTCGTCAGCACCCAGACCGACACGGTGCGCGAGCTGCGCCGCAACGTCATGGAGCTCTACCTCTCCGACCACCCCGAGGACTGCGACGGCTGCGCCCGCGGCAACTGCGAGCTCCAGGCGCTGGCCGTGCAGGTCGGCGCTGCGGAGGTGCGCTACGGCCGGCCCGAGTCGCGCACGCAGGTGGCTCACCCGCAGCCGCTCGACGTGAGCAACCCCTACTTCGCCTTCGACGCCTCGTCGTGCATCGTCTGCTCGCGCTGCGTGCGCGCGTGCGCCGACATCCAGGGCACCTTCGCGCTGACCGTCGAGGGCCGCGGCTTCGACTCCAAGATCTCGGCCGGCGGCACCGACTTCCTCGCGTCCGAGTGCGTGTCGTGCGGCGCCTGCGTCCAGGCCTGCCCGACGTCCGCGCTCCAGGAGAAGTCCGTCGTCGAGCTCGGCATGCCCACCCGCTCGGTCGAGACCACCTGCGCCTACTGCGGCGTCGGCTGCTCCTTCCGCGCCGACGTCCAGGGCGACGGCGACGACGCCAAGGTCGTGCGGATGGTCCCGTCCAAGAACGGCGGCGCCAACGAGGGCCACAGCTGCGTGAAGGGCCGGTTCGCCTACGGCTACGCCGCCCACAAGGACCGGCAGATGTCACCGATGGTGCGCGACACGATCGACGACGAGTGGCGCAAGGTGTCGTGGGACGAGGCGATCGCGAAGGTCGCCGAGGGCTTCCAGGCCATCCAGGCCGAGCACGGCGTCGGCGCCATCGGTGGCATCTCCTCCAGCCGGTGCACCAACGAGGAGGTGTACGTCGTCCAGAAGATGGTCCGGGCGGCGTTCGGCAACAACAACATCGACACCTGCGCCAGGGTGTGCCACTCCCCCACGGGCTACGGCCTCAAGCAGACCTTCGGCACCTCCGCCGGCACCCAGGACTTCCGCTCGGTCGACCAGGCCGACGTGATCCTGCTGATCGGCGCCAACCCGACCGACGCCCACCCAGTCTTCGCCTCGCGGATGAAGAGGCGCCTGCGCCAAGGTGCGCAGTTGATCGTCGCCGACCCGCGCCGCATCGACCTGGTGCGCAGCCCGCACGTCGAGGCCGCACACCATCTCCCCGTGCTGCCGGGCTCCAACGTCGCCTTCGTGAACGCGATGGCCCACGTCATCGTCACCGAGGGCCTTCACGACGAGGGCTTCGTGCGCGAGCGCTGCGAGGACGCCGACGAGTACCTCGCGTTCATCGCCGACCCGGCACACTCGCCCGAGGCGATGGTCGAGGTGACCGGCATCGAGCCCGAGGAGCTGCGCGCCGCCGCGCGCCTGTTCGGCGCCGGCCCCAACTCGGCGATCTACTACGGCCTCGGCGTCACCGAGCACTCGCAGGGCTCGACCATGGTGATGGGGATGGCCAACCTGGCGATGGTCACCGGCAACATCGGGCGCGAGGGGGTCGGCGTCAACCCGCTCCGCGGCCAGAACAACGTCCAGGGCTCGTGCGACATGGGGTCCTTCCCCCACGAGTTCCCGGGCTACCGGCACGTCTCGCAGGAAGACGTCCGCGGCATCTACGAGCAGCTGTGGGGCAAGACGCTCGACCCCGAGCCGGGACTGCGCATCCCCAACATGTTCGACTCCGCGCTGGCGGGCACCTTCCGTGGGCTCTACGTCCAGGGCGAGGACATCGCCCAGTCCGACCCCAACACCCAGCACGTGGAGGCGGCGCTGCGGGCCATGGACCTCGTGGTCGTCCAGGACCTCTTCCTCAACGAGACCGCACGCTTCGCCCACGTGTTCCTCCCCGGCACGTCGTTCCTGGAGAAGGACGGCACCTTCACCAACGCCGAGCGGCGGATCAACCGGGTCCGGCCGGTCTTCGACTCCAAGGTCGGCATGGACGAGTGGGAGATCACCTGCGCCATCGGCCGCGCGATGGGCTACGACATGTCTTACTCCGCCGCGTCGGAGATCATGGACGAGATCGCGGCGACCACCCCGACGTTCGCGGGCGTCTCGTTCGCGCGGCTCGACGAGGTCGGCTCCATGCAGTGGCCCGTCTACGACACCTCCTCGACCGGCACCCCGACCATGCACGTCGGCGAGTTCGTGCGCGGCAAGGGCAAGCTCGTCGAGACGGTCTTCGTGCCGACCACGGAGCGGTCGACGCGGAAGTTCCCGCTCATCCTCACCACCGGCCGGATCCTCAGCCAGTACAACGTGGGCGCGCAGACCCGGCGTACCGCCAACAACACCTGGCACCCCGAGGACGTCCTCGAGATCCACCCAGCGGACGCCGAGGTGCGCGGCATCTCGACCGGCGACCTGGTCGACCTGTCCAGCCGGGTCGGCTCGACCACCCTGCGGGCGCTGGTGTCGGAGCGGATGCCGGCCGGCGTCGTCTACACGACCTTCCACCACCCGGTGACCGGCGCGAACGTCGTCACGACCGAGAACTCCGACTGGGCCACCAACTGCCCGGAGTACAAGGTCACCGCCGTCCAGGTCGGCGTCGCCAACGCCCGCGGGGACCAGTCGGTGACCGAGACCCGCGAGCCCGCGGAGACCCACGCGTGACTGATTCCCTCAGCAAGTCCGAAGCGCGGATGGGCAACGACATCGCCCGGCAGTTCGCGCACCTGCCCGCCCCCGAGGCGGCCGCGGCCATCGCGCGGCACATCGAGACGTTCTGGGACCCGCGGATGCGTCGTGGCCTCGAGGCGCTGGTGGCGTCCGGCGACGACTCCCTCGACCCGTTGCTCGTCGACGCCGCCGGGCGGCTGGCCGCCCACGCCAGCCGCTCGGAACCCGACGCCCAGGGGTAGCCCGCGACGAAACAGTAGTGCAAGCGTGGTCGAAATCGTAGTGTAGAGTCAGTCGAAACGGCATCGTTCAGGTCCTCGAAATGGTAGCGTGGCGACGTGTCTCAGCGAACTATTCCACCCATGGCCGGCTACCAACCGCGACTGGTGGACGTGGAGCTCGACGACCTGTTGAAAGGCCTGTCCGCGATCAGCGTCGAAGGACCCAAAGGCGTTGGGAAGACCGCGACCGCGCAACGACGTGCCAGCACCGAGTACCTGCTGGACGTCCCTGGCGAGCTCGAGATCACCCGCGCCGACCCCTCTCGCCTGGTCCGCGGGGACGAGCCGATCCTGATCGACGAGTGGCAGCTCTACCCGCAGAGCTGGGACCTGGTGCGCCGTGCGGTGGATGCCAAGCCGGCGCCGGCGCGCTTCCTGCTCACCGGATCCGCGGCTCCGGCCGGACCGCCCACGCATACGGGGGCGGGCCGGATCGTGCCGCTCCGGATGCGGCCGATGGCGCTGGCCGAACGCGGCATCGGCACCAGCGTCAGCCTCGCCGAGCTGATGTCCGGCTCAGCCCCGGTGGAGGGCACGACGAGCATGGGGCTGCGGGACTACGTGACCGAGATCCTCACCGGGGGGTTCCCAGCGTTCCGCGGCTTGCCGGGCCGCGCGCTTCGCGCCCAGCTGGACGGCTACTTGGCCCGCGTCATCGACCGCGACTTCCCGGAGCAGGGCCTCAACGTGCGGCACCCCGACACCTTGCGCGCCTGGATGCGGGCGTATGCGGCCGCGACCTCGACCTCCGCAAGCTTCGAGGTCATCCGTGATGCAGCAACCCCCGGGGTCGGGAACAAACCGGCCAAGACCACGACCACGCCGTACCGTGACATCCTCAGCCGGCTCTGGCTGCTCGACCCCGTGCCCGCTTGGCTTCCGACTACCAACCGGTTCACCCAGCTCGGCGCCGCCGACAAGCACCACCTGGCCGACCCGGCGCTCGCTGGCCGGCTGCTCAACGTGACCGCTGACCAGTTGCTTGCGGGGAAGAGCTCCGGTCCCGCGGTTCCGCGCGACGGAACACTGCTCGGCGCGCTGTTCGAGAGCCTCGTCGCGCTCAACCTGCGGGTGTATGCCCAGACCGCCGAAGCCGAGGTACGGCACCTGCGCACTCATCGCGGCGACCGAGAGGTCGACTTCATCGTCGCCGGCTCCGACGGCGGCGTCGTCGGCTTGGAGGTCAAGCTGTCCGCCACCATCGACGACGGCGACGTCGGCCATCTCCTCTGGCTGCGCCACCGTCTCGGCGAGGACTTCCGAGACGCGGTCGTGATCACCACCGGCCAGCACGCTTACCGGCGACGCGACGGGGTTGCCGTCATTCCTGCCGCACTGCTCGGCCCCTGACCTTCAGCAGGCCCGACGTCCGCACCCATGCGGGGGTGCGGGGCGTCGCGCCCAGGTCGTCAGCTGCGGTAGGTCTGCCACGCGAACTGCATGCGCGCGGCCTGCTCCTCGGTGAACTCCGTCAGGCATGAGTCGAACGAGTAGTCCATGAAGTTGTTGATCGGGTCGAGGCCCGGCTCGGTCGGGCAGGTGTCGCGCGGCTCGTCCCCGGGCTCGGGGCAGAAGAAGTTCGGCGACGCCTCGGTCGGTGTGTCGGAGATCTGGTCCCCGCCGTCGTCGCTGTCGTCGCAGCCGCCCTGGAAGGTGTGGTAGAGCTCGAGCCAGTGGCCGACCTCGTGGGTCAGGGTGTCGCCCTCCTCGTAGGTGCCGTCCGGGAAGACCCGCGTGTCACCCTCGGTGTTGCCCTCCGGCTGCGGAACGCTGCGGAAGTCGATGATCACGCCGTCCAGGTAGCTGGGGAGGGGCGCGGGGTACGAGGTCGCCTCGCTGAAGTCGGAGGGGAAGGTGGCCCAGCCGAGCAGGTGCTGGCCCAGCGACGCCGAGTAGACGTCGAGGGTCGCCTGGTCATTATCGGTCAGGAAGCGCTTCATGTTGACCTCCTTGCCGCCTCCCCGGATGGTGCTCATGTCCGATCCGTAGGCGCCGACGAGGTTCCACCACTCGGGCTGGACGGTCTCGGTGTTCTGCCGCGAGCTCGAAGGTGAAGCCGGTGCCGGCGTAACCCGACGTTCAGGGCGTCGATCTGCGCCGCGAGGCGGGCGCCGGAGAGGTCACCGCCCCCGTTGCCGTTGGTCTTGAGGATCTCGTGGAAGCGCACCGGCACCGTGACCGCGAAGCTGGGGTCCGGCTCGGTCGGGATCGCCGCCGCCGACGCCTTCAGGCCCGCAGCCCTGGCAGCCTTCGCGGCCGCGATCTTCAGCGGGTCCTGCTTCACGACGTGGTGGTCGTCGCGCGGGATGGCACCCTTGGGAGCCTTCGGGATCGCCCCGTAGTCGATGCAGTCGACGCGCTCCTTGACCGGCTTCATGGCCTGCGCCGGCGCCGCCGTCGCCCCCACTGCGAGACCGAGCGCCACGATGGCGACGCCTGCCCGTCGGACCTGGCTGCTGCTGAGAGTCATGCCTTCCCCCTTCGAACTCCTCAGCACGGACCGTATCCGCGGTGCGCGCGCGAGAGAAGGCCCCCGAGGGGTGACCCGGCAGCGGACCCGGACTCAGTCCCGCCCGGCCCAGCGGGCGTCGCGGCCGAAAGCGGCCAGGAGCTGGGACTGCGCATCACCGGCCGCCTCGAGGTGAGGGCCGACGATGCCTGCCTGCCGGTACAGTTCCTCCCGCTCGGCGAACCACGCGGCGACCGCGTCCACGAGCTCGGGGTCGAGGTCCCGGTCACCGTCGGTGGCGGCGGCGAGGTCCCAGGCGTGCACGAGATGGTCGGCCGCGAGCTGGGCGACGTACTCGTCGATGTCCTCGTCGCCGTAGGACAGGTGCACCTTGCCGTGGCCCGGGAGCGTCTCGGCCACCGCGCGCGCCGCCCGGGCGGCCGCGTCGAGCGCCGCCTCGCGGGGGTCCGGGCCGAGCAGGTCGCCGTCCAAGCGGTCGCCCACCTCCTCGATCGTGGCACCGCGCACCAGCACCTCGGTCCACAGGTCCTCGCCGACCACGTGGTTGACGAGCGTGCGGACATCCCAGTCGGTGCAGGGGGTGTCGGCATCCCAGCTCTCCGGGGCGACCGCTTGGACGCGGTCGGTCCACGTCTCGATGGTGCGCAGGTACAGCGTCTCCAGATCCATCACAGTGCTCCGTTCTCGAGGGTCTTGCGTGCCTCGGCCACCCACCACGCCAGGCTGGCGCGTTCGCGCTCGCGCACGGCCTCGTCGGGACTCTCGACGACGTCGAGCGCCTTGTTCCAGCCCAGCCAGCCGAGGGCGGACAGCAGCGAGAGCCCCATGGACGTGTCGTCGTACGCCGGCCCGGCCGCCTCGCGGTAGGCCTCGATGAACGCGTCGGGGTCGAGGTCGACGACGTGCGCGCAGCCCACCAGGAACCGGGCGACGTCGAAGCACCCCGGGGCGGCCACCGGCATGGCCCAGTCGAGCAGGATCAGCCGGTCTCCCTCGAAGGCCATGTTGACCGTGGCCAGGTCGCCGTGAGCGAGCGTGACCGGTCCCGCCGCAATCGCGTCGGCCATCGGTTGCGCGTCGCGGTGCAGGGCGAAGACCGCCTCGGACACGTCGCGCGGCACGACGTCTTGGTCCGCGAAGTACTCCCACCCCCTGAGAGCGACCGACATCAGCTCGTTGCCGGAGGCAGCCAGGGCCGAGATGCGCCGGGGTGCGAACAGCTCGAGCAGCGGCAGCAGGTCCACTACCTCGGCGGGCGGGTCGCCGAGGTAGGCGCGGTGGAAGGACGCGACGCGGTCGACCAGCCACCGGCATCGGTCGGCGTCGAGGCGGTCCTCCCACGTCAGCACGGCGTCGCCCAGGTCGCGCATCACGATGACGGTCGTGTCCGGCTCCTCGGCCCAGCCGTCGAGGACGACGTGCCCGACGTCCGCGGGCAACCGGTCGAGCCCACCCGACCGCCACAGCAGGTACTCCTGGGCGACCGATCCCCCCACCATCCCGAGCGTGAGGTCCGACTCGGGGGTCACCCTCTTGACCACCACGGTGCGCCCGTCGCGCAGCGTGACCCGCTCGAGGGCGGCACCGGACTTTCCCACGTGCTCGGCGAGGATCGCCCGATCGGTCGCGTCGCCGAGGAGTCCCTCAAGCGCCATCCGCCCACGATGGCAGGCCCGTGCACGTCTGCGCCATGCCTGCGAAGCAGACGTCAGCACTCCGTCACCCACCGCCCTTCCCGGGCGGCGCGGCGCTCAGGGCGCTGCGTCACCATCGGGCTGCACGACGTACCAGGTGCCGCCGTAGTCGAAGAAGTCGTGGCAGAGCACCTGCCACGGGTCCTCGTGTGCGTAGAAGTACAGCGGGTGGCCGGCGTAGGTCACCTGCGTGGTGCCGTCCTCGCGCCGGACGGTGCCGAGCAGCCCGCCCCGGACACCGTCGCCGGCCACGGGCTCGCCCGACGTGAGCACCGGCGGCCAGGCCTCGGCGCACCCGTCGTAGCAGCGGGGCTGCGGCCCGGACTCCAGGTCGAAGAGGTAGATCGCCTGGCCCTCGGCGGAGTAGAGCATCGGCCCGAACTCGCTGGCGTCGGCGATCACGCGGGTGCCGGTCGCGGCAGCGGACCTCGTCGGGCTCGGGTCTGGCAAGGTGGCCGTCTTCGTCGGTGTCGGCGTCGGCGACGGAGTCTCAGAACCGGGTGGATCGGCCACCTCAGAGTCCGGCTGCGCGCAGGCGGAGAGCAGCAGCACCGCCGCAACCGCCCCGACCACCTGTCTGCGCATCCCTGGAGTCTTCCGGGACCGGCGCCCTCGCAGCGCGCTCGCCGATGACGATCCGGTGACGGCCGGAGGACTCGCCGCAGGCCAGGTACGTCAGTGATCCGTAAGCCCGGTTAGGACACCCCGAGCCGCCGAGGTGGCACGCTGGCCGCGTGGCGCGTGTACTCGTCGTGGACGACGACCCGACCGTGCGCGAGGTCGTGGTCTCGTACCTGAAGGCCGCCAAGCACGAGGTGGTCGAGGCCGCCGACGGCGAGTCGGTCGCGACCATCGTGCGGGACTCTCCTGTCGACCTGGTCGTGCTCGACCTGATGCTGCCCGGCATCGACGGGCTCGAGGTCTGCCGCCGGCTGCGGTCGACAAGCGACGTGCCCGTCATCATGCTGACGGCGCTCGGCTCGGAGTCCGACCGGGTGGTGGGGCTGGAGCGGGGTGCGGACGACTACGTCACGAAGCCGTTCAGCCCGCGCGAGCTGGTGCTCCGCGTCGAGTCGGTGCTCCGCCGCGCGGGAGACCGTCCCGACGCCGACCAGGGCCGCCTCGAGGACGGCGACCTGGTCGTCGACCTCGGCCGCCACGAGGCGAGCCTCGGCGGCCGGGCGCTGGCCCTGACCTCCCGCGAGTACGACCTGCTCTGCTTCCTGCTCGCGCACCCCGGCATCGCCTTCTCCCGGGAGGACCTGCTCCAGCAGGTGTGGGGCTGGTCGTTCGGCGACCACTCCACCGTCACCGTCCACGTGCGCCGCCTGCGGGAGAAGGTCGAGCGCGACCCGACCATGCCCGAGCGACTGGTCACCGTGTGGGGCGTCGGCTACCGGTGGGAGCCCGCGAGGGCCCCCGGCCCGTGACCGGCGACCAGTGGGCGATCATCGGCATCGGCGGGGCGTGGGCAGGCGCCGCCGGTCTGGCCGGGCTGTCCGTCGCGTACGCCGTACGGCGGCAGTCCTTCCGCTGGCAGATCGGCGTGGTCGCGGTGACAGCGGTGCTGGCCGTCGTCGCTGGCGTGGTCGGCACGGCGCGAGCGATGTTCCTCAGCGACCATGACCTGTCGGTGGTGCTGTGGGTGCTCGTGGTGGCCGGCCTGGTGGCGATCGCGGTCTCGGTCGCGGTCGGGTCGGCGTTCGCGCGGTGGTCGCGGACGATGCGTGAGGACGCCCGCCGCTTCGGCGAGAGCGGCCGGTTCGACGCCGGGTCACGAGGACCGGCCGAGCTCCAGCAGCTCAGCGACGAGCTGGCGCTGACCGCCCAGCGGCTCCAGGAGTCGCGGGCCCGTGAGCATCGGTTGGAGGACTCGCGCCGAGAGCTCGTGTCGTGGGTCTCCCACGACCTGCGCTCGCCGCTGGCCGCACTGCGCGCGATGACGGAGGCGCTCGAGGACGGCCTGGCCGACGACCCGGCCCGCTACCACCGGCAGATCCGCGCCGAGGTCGACCGGATGGTGCGCATGGTCGACGACCTCTTCGAGCTCTCACGCATCCACGCCGGCGTACTGGCGCTCAACCTGCAGCCCGTAGCCCTCGGAGACGTGGTCAGCGAGGCCCTGGCCGGTGCCGACCCGGTCGCCCGCGCCGGGGGCGTCCGGCTCGGTGGGCGCGTCGACGAAGGCCTGTTCGTGACCGCCGACCCCGGCGAGCTCTCGCGCGTGGTGTCGAACCTGCTGATCAACGCGATCCGGCACACTCCAGCCGACGGAGTCGTGGAGGTGACGGGGCGCCGGGTGGGCGACGCCGTCGAGCTGAGCGTCATCGACGCCTGCGGTGGTCTCTCCAGCGAGGACATGGCGCGGGTCTTCGACGTGGCCTGGCAGGGTACGCCGGCTCGTACGCCCACACCGGGGTCGCCCGTGGGCCGTGGGGCCGGCCTCGGGCTGGCCATCGTCAAAGGCATCGTCGAGGCCCACCGCGGCCACGTCGCGGTGTCGAACCAGGCACCCGGCTGCCGGTTCGTGGTCACCCTGCCCACGTAGCAGCCACCGATCACGGGTCAACCGAGGACGCCGCACTGGTCTAGCCGGGAGGTGGGCCCTCGACCGTGTCGCCATTTACAAGCCTTCCGCGCCGCTGGAAGGGTTTGTGCCGGGTGCCGAGGGGGTGTGGGACGTGGGCGTCGAGGAGGCCCTGCGCGGGGCGCGAGCCCTGCAGGGTGTGGAGCCGGAGGTGCTGACCGGCCTCGCGGCCGTCGCCGACGAGGTGCGCCTCGACACGGGTGAGGTGCTCGACCTGGCGGGCGAGCGGGGCGATGCGCTGTTCGTCGTCCTGACGGGCGGCCTGAAGGTCTTCGAGACCACTCACGAGCGCGTCATCCCGGTCCGCAACCTGGTGCCGGGCGAGGCGCTCGACGACCTCCAGACCCTCGCCGGAAGCCTGGGCACCGTCGTGGTGCGAGCCGACACGGAGTCCACCGTCGCCCGGGTGCCCGGAGCGGACGTCGACACCTGGGCCGACCGGTCGGCGCCATTGCGCGACGCGCTCGAGCGGATGCACCGACGCGAGCTGCTGTGCGGCCTCCACCCGGTGCTCGGCACCTTGGACGAGCAGCTGCTCGACCAGGTCTCCGAAGCAGCTGGCTGGCAGGAGCTCGGTCGGGGCGAGGTGCTCGACCCGCCCGAGGCGATCCACCTGGTGGTGAGCGGCCTGGTCGAGGTCCTCGACGAGGACGGCGTGGTCGTGGACGAGGCGGGCCGAGGCGACACGGTCGGGGAGCTGCGCTTCTTCGGTGGCAAGGACACCCGCGAGCTGCTCCGGGGCGTGCGGCCGAGCGTCGTGGTCGGCTTCAGCGCCGCGGAGTTCGAGGCGCTGCTCGCCGGCCGGCCGGGCATCCTGCGCTCGATCACGCGGTCGGTCGTCGAGCGGCTCCACGACCCCGACCGGCCCACCGGCGGCGCGAACGTGACGGTGGTGGCCGTCGTACCGGTCACGCCCGGCGCGCCGACCCGGGAGTTCAGCCAGCGGCTCACCGCGGCGCTGGCCGCGTTGGCGTCCTCGGTGCACATCGACGCCGCGACGGTCGACCAGCTGATGGACGAGCAGGGCATCTCCGCTGTCGCCGAGGACAGCGAGGCGAGCGCCCGGCTCTCGGCCTGGCTCGACGCCCGGGAGAGCAACCGCCGCTTCACCGTCTACGAGACCGACGGCACCGACGGCTCGTGGACGCGCCGGTGCCTGCGACGGGCCGACCGCGTGCTGCTGCTCGCGGACGCGACCCGCGACCCCCGACCCGGGCCCGCCGAGCTGGCACTGCTGGCCGGCGAGCACCCGGCCACGGACGCACCGCGACTCCTCGCCCTCGTGCACCCGAACGGCCACCAGCTCCCCCGGGGCACCAAGGACTGGCTGACCGAGCGCGCCGTCCACCGCCACCACCACGTGCGCTGGGACACCTACGCCGACGTCGAGCGCCTCGCCCGCTTCATCGCGGGCCAGGCCGTCGGCCTGGGACTGGGCGGCGGCGGTGCCCGCGGCTTCGCCCACATCGGCTCGCTGCGCGCCCTCGAGGAGGCCGGCATCCCGATAGACGTGGTGGCGGGCACGAGCATGGGCGCGAACATGGCAGCGCAGGCGGCGATGGGCTGGTCCCCCGACCGCATGGTCGAGGTCAACCGCCGGGTCTGGATCGAGATCGCGCCGCAGAAGAAGTACACCCTGCCGGTCGTCTCGATCCTCGGCAGCAAGAAGGCCATCGAGTGCGGCCGCCTGATGTACGACGACTACGACATCGAGGACCTCTGGCTGCCGTTCTACTGCGTCTCCAGCAACCTGACCACCGCGACGCCCGCGATCCACCGGCGCGGCTCGGTGCTCTGGGCCGTGACGGCCAGCTCCTCCTTGCCGGGCGTGGCGGTCCCGGTCGTCGAGGGCACCCACCTGCTCGTCGACGGCGGCCTCCTCGACAACGTGCCGACCAGGCTGCTGCGCTCCTGGGGCGCGGGCACCGTCATCGCCTCCGAGGTCACCGTCGAGACCGACGCGCGGTTCCAGCGCGACCGCGTCCCGACGACGTGGGAGGCGGTACGCAGCGCCGCGCGCCGACGCGGCGGCGCCGAGCGTCAGGACACCTTCCCCTCGATCGCCGAGGTCGCCATGCGCGCCGCCATGCTGCACAGCACCTACCGTCAGCGCGCCGCCATCAAGGGCGCCGACCTCGCCCTCCGGCCGCCGGTGGAGGCTTTCCGGATGACCGACTGGGACGCTCTCGACGACCTCGTCACCGCCGGCTACGAGCACGCCGTCGAGGCCATCGCCGCCTGGCAGGGCCCGGCGTGAGTCGTCCGAACCGCTGCCCGGCAGGGTGACCGGCCGCTCCACGGAGGCCCGGTGAGCACCCAGGTCACCCAGGCGGCGCCCCACCGCGTCGTCGCCGAGATGCGCAGGAGGTACGCCGAGTCCGGCAGCGCGACGCCGTTCGCCGTCCGGATGCTCGACGGCCGCGAGAGCGTGGTCGGCCCAGCGAGTGACCGCGACGAGCCGCTGGCCACGCTCGTGGTCTGCACCCGAGAGGGCCTCGACGCGCTGGGCACCTTCGACGTGGTCCGGGTCGGCGAGGCGTACCTCGACGGCCACCTCGACACCGAGGGCGACCTGACCCAGCTGCTCACCCTGCGCACGATCCTCACCGACCGGCACCCGCTCCAGTACGCCGCCAAGTTCGTGCGGCCGCTGCTGCGCGGGCAGGTTCGCAGCGACCACGACTACATCGCCCACCACTACGAGAACGACCCCGACTTCTACCTCTCCTTCCTCGACCGCAGGCACCGCGCGTACTCCCAAGGAGTCTTCGAGCATCCGGACGAACCGCTCGAGGCCGGCATCACCCGCAAGCTCGACTACGCGCTCGACGCCATCGGTGTCGGCGCGGGCGCCCGGGTGCTCGACATCGGTGGCGGCTGGGGTGCCTTCGTCGAGTACGGCGGCCAGCGCGGTCTGCGGGTCACGTCGCTGACCATCTCGGAGGCGTCGCGGACTTTCGTGCAAAGGATCATCGACGACCAGGGGCTGCCCTGCGAGATCCGCCGCGAGCACTTCTTCGCACACCGGCCCGACCAGCCCTACGACGCCATCGTCAACCTCGGCGTCACCGAGCACCTGCCCGACTACGCCCGCACGCTAGCGGCGTACCGGTCGCTGTTGAGGCCGGGCGGCCGCGTCTACCTCGACGCCAGCGCGGCCCGGCTCAAGAACCGCGTCACCACCTTCTTCGAGAACCAGATCTTCCGGGGGAACGGATCCCCGCTGTCGCTCAAGGACTACGTCGCGGCGCTCAGCCGGTCACCGCTGGAGCTCGAGGTGGTCCTCAACGACCGGGTCAACTACGGCATCACCGCGCGCCGCTGGGCCGAGAACCTGGACGCCTCCCGGGCGACCATCGAGGACCGCTGGGGCCGGCGCCAGTACCGGTTGTTCCGTCTCTACCTGTGGGGCTGCGTCGACGGCTTCGCTCGCGACGTGATCCAGGCCTACCGGCTGGTGCTGCGCAACCCAAGCTGATCGGCCGGGCTGACGCCGACCCGGTCCAGACATTCGGGCGTGGGGCGTAACCCTCTCGTTGGTGGCCCGTTGGGAAGTGCAAGAAAGGCCACGCGCGAGCAACCCTCGCTTTCCGTGACCGATGCCCGACCCCCCACGGGCCGGTATTCGTCGCGCCATGGCGGCCTTTCCCGACGGCACGACACAAACACGGGAAGCGACCATGAGCGACCGCACCAGCCGATCGACAGGACCATCCACCGGGCCCTTCAGAGCCCTGCGCATCGTGACGGCGGTGGCAGCCACGATCGCGATCAGCGTCGGCACCGCCTCGGCGGCAGCAGCCGTCTCGAACGACTACCACCCCACCCCGGTCTCGCGGAACTTCGCGACCTCCGCCGGCGACTGGACGGCGGCCACGACTCAGTCGGCGCCGCTGTGCGTCGACGGCGTCAACTGCCCGGTCGTCACCAACGCCCACGTCACCACCGGTGGCGCCGGCGGCGACGGCGACGGCTACCTCCGTACCGCGTCGGGTTCGACCGTCGCCGGCCTGGTCAACACCACCACGGCGACCTGGACGAGCCCGACGTTCGTGTACGACGGCGCGGGCGGCCAGACCCCAGACTCGGCGTTCTTCACCCTCGACCGCCGCGTCGACGCGGAAGAGCTGCTGGAGCTGCTGAGCGGCGCGCGCTACCAGGTGCACCTGGACAACCTCGACGCCGCCACAACCTTGACGCTGGTGAACCGCACCATCATCAACGAGCCCACCTGGAAGTCGATCTCGGCGGTCGACGTCGACCCGGGCGACCTGACGATCGGCGACGAGTACCAGTTCCGCATCGTCACCGAGCTCGAGGCCGGTGCCGCGGTCCTGGCCGCGGGCACCTTCGACTACGACAACGTGCTCTTGCGAGCCACCAAGGCCGACACCGTGCCCACCGACACTGACGGCGACGGCGTACCCGACTCGTCGGACAACTGCGTGTCGGTGCCCAACGCCAGCCAGGCCGACACAGACGGTGACGGCATCGGCGACGCTTGCGACGAGACGCCCGGCGGTCCTGACACCGACGGCGACGGGGTGCTGGACGCAACCGACAACTGTGTCCAGACTCCGAACCCCGACCAGACCGACACCGACGGCGACGGTACGGGCGACGCCTGCGACGCCACCCCGAACGGCCCCGACACCGACACCGACGGGATCCCGGACCCGGTCGACAACTGCGACAACAACGTGAACCCCGGACAGTCCGACAAGGACGGCGACGGCATCGGCGACGCGTGCGACACCACGCCCAACGGCCCCGACGCCGACGGCGACGGCCTCCCGGACTCGACCGACAACTGCGTCAACACCGCCAACCCCGGACAGTCCGACAAGGACGGCGACGGCATCGGCGACGCCTGCGACGCCACGCCCAACGGTCCTGCGACCGGCACCTGCCAGGGCTCGGCCGCCCTGGTGCAGGACGGGTTCGCCACCGGCGACACGCTCCGCGGGACCGCAGGGCGCGACCTCCTGCGAGGCGAGAGGGGCAACGACCGGCTTCTCGGACGCGGTGACGCCGACTGCCTCAAGGGCGGGAAGGGCAACGACACGCTGCGCGGTCAGGGCGGCAGGGACATGCTGTCCGGCCAGGCCGGCCGCGACGTGCTGACCGGCCAGAGCGGCAACGACAGGCTCCGCGGCCAGAGCGGCTTCGACAGGCTCAGGGGCGGCCGCGACGGCGACAAGCTCACCGGCGGACTCGGCAAGGACCGGCTCAGCGGCGGATCCGGCAAGGACCTCGTCCTCGGTGGCAAGGACGTCGACCGGCTGACAGGCGGCAAGGGCAAGGACTCCTTGCAGGGCGGCCAGGGCAATGACCGGATCTTCGCCTTCGACGGCAAGACCGACGTCGTTCGCTGCGGAGGCGGTGTCGACAAGGTGGTCGTCGACGCCAAGGACAAGGTTGCGACCAGCTGCGAGAAGGTGGTCGTCAAGACCTGACCCGAGAGAACCCCCCACCCGACGCCGAGGGCCCGCCACCGCGGTCCTCGGCGTCGGTGTGCCCGGACTACGAGCGCACGCCCACCGGCCGCCAGCCCGGCGGCGGGTCCTCCCCCACGCGGCCGTCCACGGCCTCGCGGATCAGGTCGGCCTGTCCGGTGTGGCGGCCGTACTCCTCGACCATGTCGAGCACGACGCGGCGAAGGCTGACCGGCTGCCCGACCTTGTCGGCGAGGGCCACCTGCTGGTCGAGCCCACGTCCGGCGACTCGCGCAGCCAGGCGCTGGCGCGCGCGCTCGACCGCCGCGTCGTACGTCGCGTAGAGCTCCTCCGGGCTGTCGTCGGCGGCGGAGGAGAACTCCCAGTCCTGGTCGTCGTCCCAGCCGTTCCTCGCCCAGACGTCGGGCATCTCCTCTCCGTCCATCTTCACGAAGGTGGCGTAGTCCTCCTGCACGGCCAGGTGCTTCAGCAGCCCGCCCAGCGTCAGCGAGGAAGCGCCGACTCGCGTGTCGAGCCCTGCTGCGTCGAGCCCGTCCGCCTTGAAGCGGAAGGTCCATCGCATCCGGTCGAGCGCGCCGAGCACGTGCTCGGCCTCGGTGCCGGAGAGCGGCGGCTCCCAGGGTTTCTCAGGCGAACCGGGTACGGGGTCAACGGTCATGACGTCGACGCTAGGAGATGTTCCGGACGCCTCGCGTCCGGAACCGATCGCCTCTCTGCACACCCGGATCGACCGCATGACGCCGTCCCTGGCGGGTACCCGCCAGGGATCCCGCGACCGGTCCCCTGGCCGAGTGAACGACTGAACAGGAGGAGACATGACGACTGCACGTGACCTGATGACCAAGGACGCCCAGTGCGTGCGCACCAGCGACACGCTCGTCACCGCCGCTCAGCGGATGCGTGAGCTGGACGTGGGCGCGATGCCGATCTGCGGTGACGACGACCGGCTCGCGGGCATGATCACCGACCGCGACATCGTCGTGAAGTGCATCGCCGACGGCGGCGACCCGAAGTCCACCGAGGTGAGTCGGCTGGCCGAAGGCAAGCCGGTCACCATCGGTGCCGACGACGACGTCGAGGAGGCCCTGCGGACGATGACGCAGTACGACGTACGCCGGCTCCCCGTCATCGACGGCGACCGCCTGGTCGGCATGCTCAGCCAGGCCGACATCGCCCGGAGCGATCCGAACCTCGCCGGCCGGATCGTGGCCGAGCTGGCCTCGTCGCCGCAGAACAACTGACGACGCTGGACGACGACGCGGGGGGCTCAGGACGAGCCGGCGCGGCGCTCCAGCGTTTCGATGATGGTGGGGCAGACGTCGATCTCGTAGAGCCTCTCGATGGACTGCATCCCACCGGGGCTCTCCGCGTTGATCTCCAGGACCTTGTCGCCGATCACGTCGATGCCGACGAAGAACATGCCGTCGGCCACGAGCTTCTTGCTCATCGCTTCGACGATGCCACGTTCGACGTCACCGACCTGGAGGGGGACCGAGCGCCCACCCGTGCTGATGTTGGCCCGCGGGTCGGTGCCCGTGGGCACCCGCCGGAAGGCAGCCAGCGTGCCGTCCTGCTCGAGGATCTGCCCCTCGAGCAGGAAGATCCGCGCATCGCCGTCCTCCCCGCCGTCGACGAACTGCTGAACGATCGCGTAGCCGTCCTGCAGCACCGCTTCGGTGATCTGTGCGAGGTTCGGTTCGCCCTCGTCCTCGACCATGAACACGTTGCGACCCTTGGCTCCGTACAGAGGCTTGATGACGGAGTGACCGACCTCGGCGACGAACCGCTCGATCGACTCCGGGTCGCGCGTCACGAGCGATCGCGGTCGGATCTTCTCGGGGAACTCCTCCAGGTAGAGCTTGCTCGTGGCGCGCACCAGGGACATCGGGTCGTTGACCACCGTCACGCCTCGAGCCTTGAGCATCTGGCCGAGCACCACACCCAGCGGGCTCGCCCACGGCCGCTCCTGCCAGTCCTCGATCGACTCGTTGCGTAGGAACAGGGCATCGAGGTCGTCCATGACGAGCCGTTCGGCGTCGCGCTCCTTGATGCGCTCCATGAAGCTCTCGAGCGAGTCGTTGGCCTTGAATGCTGCGCCACGAGCATGGGCCATCAGGCGCGCATCGCTGTCCCCGAGCTCGACGTCCTCGACCCCGACGTACCAGACCTCGTGCCCGCGCTGGGCCGCAGCCCTCGCCAGCCGCGTGGTCGTGTACTCGTCGATCTCGGTCGCGACGTCGTTGACGAAGAAGGCCAGCCTCATGCCGCCACCTCTCCTTCGTACAGGTCGGTGACCGACGCGCCTTCGCGCAGTCCGTCGAGGCGCTCCTGAGCGCCGGGCACGTCCAGCCAGCGCGGGCGGACCCACGGTGGGTGGAGCACCGCGCGGTCGAGCAGCTCCTGGATCAACGGGATGTGGTCCAGCGCGAGCTTGCCGACGAACAGCACGTCGAGGCTGATGCCCTCTGCGATCGCCTCGAGGAGGCGCGTGATCCCCCGGAGGTAGATCGCGTCCTTCACCGAGCCACCCCCGACGACGACCCGGATGGCGATGGACCATGCGGTCCTCGTCGGAACCCCGTACTCGGTCCGGAGGGACTCGAAGATCTCCAGGAACTCGGCGCCGTCGAGCATCTGGGCGATGGCGACGACCCGGGCCGCGAGCACGCGGAGACGCCGCGGGTCCAGTCCGCCGGTCAGGTACTCCGCGAGCACGGCAAGGCCTTCCTGGGTCTCGTCGTACCCAGGCAGTCCGATCGTCAGCAGCTGCAGGGGTTGCCTGGCGCCGTTCTGGTAGGTCACCACATGGGTGCCGACCTCGTGATGCAGCAAGGGCGCGACCCGGTCCGCCCTGATGGTGGCGGCTGCGGGGATGAGCAGCCGGCCGAACGACACCATCAGCTCGGAGATGTCGTCGCGCACGTCGATGTGCGAGGGGAACTCTGGATACACGGCGCGGTATCGATCGCACTCCGCGCGAGCCTCATCCGCGAACACCCCGGCCGTGACGCTGCTGGTGCTCGGAGCTTGCTCCGGGATGATCTCGAGCAGCTCCTCCGCGGCAGACACGAGAGGCGGGGCGACCCCTCCGTAGAGCTGCAGCGTCCCGTACACGAACCGTGCGGTGTCGCGATCCTCCAAAGCGGTGATCTGCCTTGCTATCTCGTCCCGCTTCGCCTGGAACAGTGCGTGCAGCGCGGGATCGGTCACGTTCTCGATCTCGAGGTCGTAGAGCTCGCGTCGTACCAGATCCGGCTCGAACTCGAGCTGTCTGAGCCGGAGCGTGGGCACCGTTGCGAAGTCACTCCGTTCGAAGTCGGTCCAGGCTTCCGCCGCGTTGACCGGAGTGACATTGAGCAGCAGGTTCACGCTGCGCTCGATCTCGGTGAGGCCGGCGTCGATGTCGAGAGCGGGCGCAAGCTGCTGCGTCGATGAGGTCACCTGCCTGACGTACCCACCAACTCGTAGGAGCAACCTCCGCAGGTCGCTCGAGACAGCGATTGCCGGCTGGGGCGGGAGGACACAAGCGGCGGATCGACCCGGCTTCGTGTCGAGGGGGAGGGGTGTGGGGAACATCCCGTGCACCAGGGCTCCCTCCCAGGGGTGAGCACGGTGCTCGACGCACCGGCCACGATGCTGCTGTGAAGGTGCGCGTCCGAGCAGCCATGCTGGCCGCCGCGCTCCTCCTCGGACTCACCGGCTGCGCGCCCGGCACCCCCGACGAGGATTCCTGGCGGTACGACGCCAGGCGGGCCGTCGGCGACGTGGTCAGCGCCGTGCAGACCGCCCGACTCGTGCTCACCCAGTCGGAGGAGGGCAGGGTCCACCACGCCTACCTGCAGAGCGTGCTCGTGGACGCCGAGCGGCTCGGCGGTCTGGCGGCCGAGACGCTGTCGTCGGTGCAGCCGCCCGACGTCGAGAAACGTCGTTCGTCCGACGTCGACGACCGGCTCGATCAGGCGACCGGGCTGCTGACCGACGCGCGCATCGCGGTGGTGGCGCACGACACCGACGAGTACGCCGACCTGGTGACGCAGCTGGAACGGACTGCCGACGAGCTGCTGGACCTCGAGTCCGCGCTCGAGCACCCGCCGGTGGAAGCCCGATGAGGACCAACCGGTGAAGAAGCTCTTCAGCGTCGCGCTCGGCATCCTCACCGCCATCGGCGGGTTCGTCGACATCGGCGACCTGGTGACCAACGCCCAGGTCGGTGCGCGGCTCGGCTGGTCGCTCGGGCTGGTGGTGATGCTCGGCGTGCTCGGCATCTGCGTGTTCGCCGAGATGTCCGGCCGGGTGGCGGCCGTCAGCCGTCGGGCCACGTTCGACCTCGTGCGCGAGCGGCTCGGGCCACGAGTCGGGCTGCTCAACCTGTTCGGCTCGATGGCGGTCACGCTGCTCACCTTCATCGCCGAGATCGGCGGTGTGGCCCTGGCGGTGCAGCTGATCGTGTCGGTGCACCACGTCCTCCTGGTGCCGCTGGTCGCGGTGGTCGTGTGGCTGATCCTCTGGAAGGCGCGCTTCTCGATCATGGAGAACGTGCTGGGCCTGCTGGGTCTGGCGCTGGTCGTCTTCGCCGTTGCGCTGTGGCAGCTCGACCCGGACTGGGGCCACCTCACCGACCAGCTGGTGACCGTCGACAAGCCCTCGGACGAGTCCTGGCCGGTCTGGGCGTACTACGCCGTGGCGCTGTTCGGCGCGGCCATGACGCCGTACGAGGTGTTCTTCTTCTCCTCCGGCGGTGTCGAGGAGCGCTGGACGGAGAAGGACCTCGGCACGATGCGTCTGAACGTGTTCGTCGGGTTCCCGCTCGGCGGCGTGCTGTCGCTGGCGATCGCGGGCTGCACGGCGGTCGTCTTCGGCCCGCTCGAGGCCGGCGTCGACACGCTGGGACAGGTCGGGCTTCCGGTGGCGGTCGCGCTCGGCAAGGTCGGTCTGGCCGTCGCGATCCTCGGCTTCGTGGCCGCGACCTTGGGGGCCGCTTGCGAGACCGGGCTGTCGACCGGCTACAGCATCGCCCAGTACTTCGGGTGGCAGTGGGGCAAGTACGTCAAGCCGCCGGACGCCTCGCGGTTCCACCTCACGCTGGTGATCGTGACGGTGCTGGCCACGGGCGTCCTGGTGACCGGCGTCGACCCGATCCTGGTGACCGAGGTCTCCGTGGTGTTCTCGGCCGTCGCGCTGCCCCTGACGTACTTCCCGATCCTGGTCGTGGCCAACGACCCCGACTACCTGGGCGAGCACGTCAACGGCCGCCTGGCCAACACGCTGGGCATGGTCTACCTCGTGGTCATCGGCGTCGCTGCTGTGGCAGCCATCCCGCTGATGATCTACACGCGGATGGGGGCCTGACGTGGCCGCCGGCGACGCCCTCGACGCGGTGCTGCACCTGATGGACCGCCAGGTCGTCGACCGCGACGGGCTGATGGTCTGCAAGGTCGACGACGTCGAGCTCACCGAACATCCCGACGGCGCCTGGGAGGTCACCGGGCTGCTGGCCGGACCGCCGGCTCTCGTGCCGAGGTACGGCGGGCGGCTCGGCCGCGCGCTCGAGGAGAGCTGGCGGCGGCTGGGCCTCCAGGAGAGCGACCGCCTGGTGCCGTGGCGGATCGCACTCGCGCTCGTCGACGAGCTGGGCAGCGGCGTCACCCTCCTCGCCGAGCGGGAGGGGCTGCTCCAGCGGCAGACCGACTCGCCGCCCGCGCCCGGCGACACCCGCCGCCGCCTCAACGACGTGCTCCAGCTCCAGGCCCACGCACCGGACGGCGAGAGCCTGGGCCAGGTGCTCGACGTACGCCTGCGCACCGTGCGCCGCGAACCCCTCGAGCTGGTCACCGAGGGCCTGGTCGTCGGCCGCGGCCGTCCGGGCGGCTACCTGGGCTACGACCGCGACGGCAAGCAGGGCCCCTGGCTGCTCAACCGCCTGGTACGACGGCTGCACCGGCACTCCGGCTACGTGCCGATGTCCGACGTCGGACCCGTCGACTGGGACGAGCGGCGGATCGAGATCACCGGCCCGCTCCAGCCCCTCGACCACCCCTGACACCGATTCGTCTGCGGTGACCCCGCGGCGGCTACCCGGAGGACCGCAGACGAATCCGTGTTCGGCCGGCGTTCACTCGTCCGCGTGCCGCGACAGCTCGGACTTGAGCTCTGACTTGTCCTTGCCGGACGCGCCCTCCAGCCCGATGTTCTCCGCCTGCTGCTCGAGCTCGGACTTGCGGATGCTGTCGGGAGTGTCGCCCAGGTGCTGCTCGCGGCTCTTCGAGAAGGCGTCACCGAGCTCCTGCAGCCGCTCCACGGTGAGCCCTTCACGCATCCCGGGCAGGACCTTGCTCTCCTCCTCCTCGACATGGTGGGTCACCGCTTCGACCACGCTCGGCCAGTGCCGAGTCGAAGTCCGGCGACTCCGGGTCGGTGTCCGCGAGCCGGGCCAGCAGCTTGTCGGCCAGCAGGTGCTCCTCCTGGCTGTGCTCGACGTCGTCCGCTACGCCCGCCTCGTCGCGAGCAACGGGGTAGACCTCCGCCTCCTCGGCCCGGCTGTGAGCGGTCAACAGCGTGACGAGCACGGGGGTCAGACCCACCCGCTTCTCAGGCGCGGTCTTCAGCTCCTCGAAGATCCGCTCCACCTCGCGGTGGTCCTGCATGATGAGGTCGACGACATCGGGCACGGCTCTCTCCGATCGTTGGGTCCACTGGGGTGCGGGCAGGTCGGTACCCCCTTCCGACGCACGGATGCGCGGGCGTGTAGGCACACCCGATCAGGGGTACCTCGATCGCCTACGACCGGAGGAGGAGCCAATGCCCGGCAAGTCGGCGAACGTCAAGAACGAGAAGCAGTACGAGGCCCTCAAGGACAAGGGGATGTCCAAGGAGCGCGCCGCCAAGATCGCCAACTCACCCGATGCGTCCAAGCACGGCGGCCAGTCCAACAAGAAGAGCGACTCCCGCCAGGGCGGCACCACCGCGCAGAAGAAGAAGGCGGGCCGCAAGGGCGGCAAGGCCTCGCACTCGTGACCAGCGGATGACCAAGCCCGACACCGTCGTCCTCGACCTCGACGGCACCCTCGTCGACTCGGTCTACGTCCACGCGCTGGCGTGGCAGGAGGCCTTCCGCGAGGTCGGCGTCGACATCCCGACGTACCGGCTGCACCGGGCCGTCGGCATGGGTGGGGACCGGCTGGTGGCGGCCGTCGCCGGCGACGCGACCGAGGCCGCCGTCGGTGACGTGGTCCGCAAGCTGCACGACGAGCTGTTCCGACAGCGTCGGCCCGAGGTGCATGCGCTCGGCGGCGCTGCCGAGCTGCTCGCGGCCTGCCACGAGGCCGGCCTGCGGCAGGTGGTGGCCAGCTCCTCCAAGCCCGAGGACACCGCGGCGCTGCTGGAGCTCGTGGAGGGCTCGCACCTGATCCGCGACGTCGTCTCGGGCAGCGAAGGCACCGAGCAAGCCGGCCCCCGACCTGGTGGAGCTGGCCCTGGACCGGAGCGGCTCCAGGCACGCGTTCATGGTGGGTGACGCGGTGTGGGACGTCGAGTCGGCCACCCGCGCGGAGATCCCCTGCGTCGGCGTGCTGACCGGTGGCTACTCGGAGGCCGAGCTGCGCGACGCCGGCGCGGTGGCGGTCCACGACACCCCGCGCGAGGTCGCGGCCGCGCTTTCCGAGCTGCTCGAGGCCGTCAGCCGGAGCTGACCCGGTGGTTTCGAGGCTCAGGCCAGTCGCTCCAGCAGCGCAACTGCGTCGTGGGGCGCGTAGCCCAACATGTCGTTGTCGAAGTAGACGTACACATCGAGACCGTCGGCCGCCCATGCCCGGCACCGAGCGGCCCACCCGTCGAGCGCCGCCGCCGAGTAGCCGCTGGCGTACAGCTCGCGGTCGCCGTGCAACCGCACGTAGACGTGGTCGGCGGTGACCTCGAAGACCTTGGGCCAGCGCCCGGCCGTGTCGGCGACGACGCAGGCCACACCGTGCTCACGCAGCAGTGCGTACGCCGCGTCGTCGGCGAAGCGTCGGGCTGCGGAACTCGAGTGCGTGCCGCAGCGGACGGTCCCGATCGGTCGTGGTGACGGCGCGGTCCTCGGGCACCTTGTCGTCGTGTCGCCGGGCCAGCTCGGCCGCGGCAACGGTGGTCGTCGGCAGCATCCCCAGGAACGAGCGCAGCACGTCCGGGTCGAACGTCAGCCGCTCGGGCAGCTGCCACAGCACGGGTCCCAGCGTCGGCCCCAGCTCGAGCACGCCCGAGGCGAAGAAGTTCGCCAGCGGCGTCTCGACGTCTCGCAGCCGCTTGTAGTGGGTGACGAACCGACCGCCCTTCACGGCGAACACGAAGTCGTCCGGCACCTCGGAGCGCCAGCGTCGGTAGGACTCCGGCCGCTGCAGCGAGTAGAAGGACCCGTTGATCTCGACCGAGGTGAGCCGCTCCGCGACGTACTCGAGCTCGCGTCTCTGGACCAGCCCGCGCGGGTAGAAGTCTCCGCGCCACCCGGGATAGCGCCACCCGGAGATGCCCACGCGCACCGTGCCGACGGAGCCCATGGGACCGAGTCTCCTCCCGGCAGCGAACCGGGCGGGGGACGGACCCGGGGGTCGATGCTTCGGCTGCGTGAGTGGGCGTTCGACAGTCCGGGTCCGTCGAGCCCGCGAATCCGCCGGCCGGGCACGGCCTCGACGGTGGGGGGCATAGTACTCCCACCCCCGGCTCGTATGCACCCCTCGCTTCCGGGGTACGCAGCGGCGTGAAGATCGGATACTTCCTGTCCTGCGAGGAGTACGGGCCCGCTGACCTGGTGGCCCAGGCCACCGCCGCCGAGGCTGCCGGGTTCGAGGGGTTGTGGATCAGCGACCACTTCCACCCGTGGAACGACGAGCAGGGCCAGAGCCCGTTCGTGTGGTCGGTGATCGGAGCCGTCTCCGAGGCCTGCTCGCTGCCGGTGACGACGGCGGTGACGTGCCCCACGGTGCGCATCCATCCCGCCGTCATCGCCCAGGCGGCTGCGACGTCAGCGGTGATGACGCAGGGCCGCTTCACGCTCGGGGTGGGCACGGGAGAGGCGCTCAACGAGCACGTGCTGGGCGATCCGTGGCCGTCCATCGACGTGCGTCTCGAGATGCTCGAGGAGGCCGTCGCCCTGATGCGGGAGCTGTGGGAGGGCGGCTTCGTGACGTCGTACGGGAAGCACTACACCGTCGACCACGCCCGCATCTACACGCTCCCCGAGGCCCCTCCTCCGGTCTACGTCTCGGGCTTCGGGCCCAAGGCCACCGATCTGGCCGCGCGGATCGGCGACGGCTACATCTCCACGCAGAGCGACCCCGAGCTGGTCACCCGGTTCAAGGAGGCGACGGGCGGCAAGCCCGCGCAGGCCGGCACCAAGGTCGCGTACGCCGACACCGTCGACGAGGGCGTCGCACACGCACACCGGCTGTGGTCCAACAGCGGCCTGCCGGGTGAGCTGGCGCAGGTGCTGCCGTCGCCGAAGCACTTCGAGCAGGCCTCCCAGCTCGTGACCGAGGAGAGCACCCGGGAGTCCGTGGTCGCGGGCAACGACCCCGACGTGCACCTGGAGCAGATCCACGAGTACGCCGAGGCGGGCTACGACGAGCTGTACGTCGCCAACATGGGTCCGCACCACCAGCAGATGATCGAGTTCTACGGCCGCGAGGTGCTGCCACGTCTGACGTGACGCAGGCTGGGTACAGGCGTCGCATGACCCAGCTCAAGCCCGCTGCGCCTGCTTCCCGGGAGCGCGAGCAACGCTCGCCCGCACCACGTCCCCGCCCGGGACCGGTCCGCGTCACCGTGGCCGACGAGTGCGAGCTGGTGAGCGAGGGCCTGGCCGCGCTCCTCGCGCCGTACGACGACCTCACCCTCGTGCCGCCTGCGCCTGGTGGGGGGCTGGCCACGTTCGTCGACGTGACGCTCCACGACACGTTCTCCCGAGTCCCCCTCGAGGAGGACACGCTCGACCGGCTGGCCCACCGCCCCTCCGGCGGGCGCCTCGTGGTCTACACCTGGAACCTCCAGCAGGGACTGGTCGACGTGGCGCTGGCCCACGGCGCCGCAGGCTGCGTCTCGAAGTGCCTGCCGGCCGAGGAGCTCGCCGACTCCCTGCTGCGCATCGCCGCCGGCGAGACGGTGGTCCGCGGCGTGACGAGCGGGTCCTCCGCCGAGGCCGAGCGCGCCGCGCTGACACCGCGCGAGGCCGAGGTGGTCGGCCTGA
Organism: uncultured Actinomycetota bacterium; assembly: GCA_963790295.1. Classification (GTDB taxonomy): domain Bacteria; phylum Actinomycetota; class Actinomycetes; order Propionibacteriales; family Nocardioidaceae; genus Nocardioides. The sequence continues at coordinate 152,215 of CAWBOE010000007.1, read as the reverse complement.
TCGCGGCCGGCTTGTCCAACCACGACATCGCCAACACCACCGGCCTGAGCATCAACTCGGTCAAGTCCTACATCCGCGGCGCCTACCGCAAGATCCACGTGACCACGCGGTCCCAGGCCGTGCTCTGGGCGCTGCGGCATGGCTGCGTGCACGAGCCGTCGACCAGCCTGGTCGCCCCTGCCCCGCCGGAGGAGGTCGCCGTGGTCGCCCCGGTTCCGCAGAACCTCCGCCAGGTGCGGGACGGGGTGCGCGAGCGGCCCGTGCGCTACCCCGCCTGACCCGGACGCTCACGCGAGCTGCGATCGCGCACCTGCTTCTCGAGCGTCATCAGCATCCTGACGAACTCGTCGTCGTGCTCCTCGACCACCTGGAAGCTCCAGCGGTCCTCCGCGACCCCGTGCCCGACCAGGTGGTGGCTGACGGCGTCGGCGAGGTCGTGGTGCCCGGCCATCCGCAGCAGGGCGACCGCACGAACGAGGTGCGCATCGCCCAGGCCGGCGTGGCGATGGAACTGGTAGGCGTGCCCGCGGGCCGCCTCGATCGACCTCCAAGCCTCCGTCATCTCGGCGAGGGCATCCCTGGTCGCCGTACGCCGGTCCGTGGGTGCGTGGGTCACCTCGCTCATCGCCACCTCCCGCGAGAAACCTCGAATGCTCCACCCTGCGACGCCCTGAGCCCGGCGTCAACATCCGCCCGCGCGGGTGAAGCGGCACTCGCCGGGCTGGGACTAGTTTCCAAGAGACGACCTGGGGCCTCGAGGTCGTCACGGCCCCCGGGGCCGTGCTGAAGCCATCGGCGATGACCCGGAAGTCTGTCGAAGCAGCCGGCAGCAGAACCGCCCGCTAGCGCGGGGCACCCAGACAGGCCGTCACATGACCCTCAGCACCGCGGAACCTTCACATACGAGACCGCCCCAGGCCCGACCCACGTCCCAGGCCGCCCAGCGCGCCGAGCGCGCCGCCGGCACCTCGGACCTCCTGGCTCGCGCGGCGCGTTGCTCCAAGAGTGAGCGCCGGCGCCTCCTGGCCGAGGTCGTCGAGCTCAACATGGGGGTCGCGGACGCGATCGCCTCCCGCTACCGCCGGCGCGGCGTCCCCGACGAGGACCTCCACCAGGTCGCCTACCTGGCGCTGACCAAGGCGGCCCGGAACTTCGACCCCGACGCCGGCCACGACTTCCTGTCCTACGCGGTCCCGACCATCCGGGGCGAGCTGTGCCGCTACTTCCGCGACTCTGGCTGGATGGTGCGTCCGCCCCGCAAGGTCCAGGAGCTCCAGAGCAGGATCTTCGCCGCCCAGTCCGAGATGTCCCTGACGCTGGGGCGCTCGCCCTCCCCACGCGAGGTGGCCAAGCATCTCGGCGAGCCCGTCGGCGACGTCGAGGAGGCGCTGGCGGCCGAAGGCTGCTTCACCCCGACGAGCCTCGACCGGCCTGTCGGGAGCGACTCCGAGGTGACGGTGGGTGACCTGCTCAGCGGCGCCGACGTGACCCCTTCGGCGGCGGAGGCCCGGGTAGTGCTCGGTCCCCTTGTCCGTGGGCTGAGCGAGCGCGACAAGCTGGTGCTGCGGCTCCGCTTCTTCGACGACTGCACCCAGCAGGAGATCGCCCAGCAGATCGGCGTCACCCAGACCCAGGTCTCGCGCCTGCTGAGCCGGATCTTCAGTGAGCTGCGCGACGGCCTGGAGGAGCGTAGCGAAGCCGGCTGAGCCCGCCACCCGTTCGGGTGAAGTCTAGAGTTTTCGGGGGCTCCTTCGGGGCCCCCGAGCTCATGCCGCAACGAGGAGGCTGGCCAGGTGGAGACCACGCCGTCGGCGTCCGACTTCGCGCATCTGAGCCGCGACCTGATGGCCGACCTCGGCGAGCAGCCGACGCTGCAGACGGTCGCCGAACGCGCTGTGCAGGTTGTCGGCCCGTGCGAGTTCGCCAGCGTCTCCCTGCGCCGGCGCCGAGGTCGCATCGAGACCACGGCCTCCACCTCCGAGCTGGCGTCGGCGTGCGACGCGCTCCAGTACGAGCTCGACGAGGGCCCCTGCCTGGAGGCCGTGTGGGACGGCGACTCCTACCTCGCCGCGGACGTCGCGACCGACGTCCGCTGGCCGCGCTGGGCGCCGCGCGTGGCCAAGATGGGCGTGGGGTCGGTGCTGAGCTTCCCGCTCTCCACCGACACCGAGACCATCGGCGCCCTGAACCTCTACGCCGAACGCCCGCACGCCTTCACCTCCGACGACGTCGACCTCGCGCTGATCTTCACCGTGCACGCGACCAACGCGCTCAACAGCGCCCGGCTGGTCAGCGGCCTGCAGACAGCAGTGCACAGCCGGCACCTGATCGGTGTCGCACAGGGCATCTTGATGGCGACCTACGACCTCACCATGGAGCAGTCCTTCGAGCTGCTCCGCCGCTACTCCAGCCAGACCAACACCAAGATCCGCGACGTCGCCCAGCACGTCGTCGACACCGGCAGCCTCCCCCACAACGGCGAGGAGAGCTCAGCCTGAACGCCGCCAGGGCAGGCGAGCGTGCAGCAGTGCCGCGCGCGTAGCTCTTGATGCCGGCCGCCCCGGTCACGACCGCTGGCGGTTCTCGGCCAGCAGCGCCAGCCGACGCAGCGCCTCGTCGTTTCGCCACCGGAGCATCGTGGCTCGCGCGGGACCGGGTATCAGGACTGCCGGTCCGGACACCGCGTCCTCGACCATGGTCACCGCCGTACCTCCACTCGTCGCGTCCAGACGGAGCTCGACCTCTGCCTCGCCCGCCGGCCACGCACGGGCCCGCAGCAGCAGCCGACGGCCAGGCTCGACCTCGACCACGCTGGTGGTGTCGTCGACGAGCATCGGCCAGGTCCCGACCGAGTGGTGCAGGCGGGCGCCGGCCCGCGGCCAGCTGTCGTCCACCTCGCGCATCCGTACCGCGCCGACCACCCACAGGGCATAGAGCCACCCGTCGGCCAGCACCGCCCACACGTCAGCAGGCTCGGCGTTCACGACACGGTCGACAGCAGTCATCGGCTCCGAGTACCCGTTCCTCGATGGTCGAGACATCAGGGCTCGTGACGTCCTCGTCAAGCACAGGTGATCTGGCGCTTCGCCCTCGGCCAGCGCTGGACGTCGGTGGGGTCGGCGAGGTTGACCAAGTACGCCGCCTTGCCGCCGTCCTGCAGCCACAGGGCCTGCCCTCCTCGCCGCCACCCGGTGTCCTGGGCGTCGGCCGGCAGCGGTGCGTGGGCGTCGTACGTCGTCAGGAGATGTTCGTCGAGCTCGCCCGACGGGTCGAGCACGAACTGCCGGGGGCGGGTGGAGGCTCGGTCGACCTCGACGAAGCGGACGTCCTTCCAGCCGCATCGCTCCGAGCCGTGCAGCGTCATCACCTGCGCGGTCGGCACGGCAGCGCCGCCCGCATCGAGCCAGACGCCGTACCCCAGCGCGGTCCGCGCCCTGGTCGATCAGCTCCGAGGGGTCGCACATCGCCCAGGAGGCCAGCCGCCAGTCGCTCCCGTGCGCGGCGTTGCCGCGCTCGACCAGAGCGGCGAAGCGAGCCCGGCCCGCGACGTCGTGGACGAAGAGCGCACGCTCCTCGGTGCGTGCCGTGACGCGGACGGCGTCGGTCTCGAGCCACCACTGCTCACCCCGGAGCAGCCCGGACTGGAGTGCCACCTCGGGGCTGGGCTCCCACATCGCCAGCGCGCCGCCGGCGCTCTGACGAGTCGTGTAGACCCGGCCGTCGCAGGCAAGGGCGTCCCGCACGGACGCCATCGGACCGTCGCTGTATGACGGGCCTGAGCTCATGTCGTAGGCGATGACGACTCCGGCCGCGACCAGGGCCGCGACTCCTACGAGCCGGACGAGCACCTCTTCCTCCTCGCTCACCCCCAGCGCACGATGCCTGATATGCGACTGCGTGACAGCGTTTTGGCGGGATCGGAAGCGACTGAGATCGTTCCGTGACCAAGCGCCGCAGGTGGTTCAGACCAGATGGTCCTGGGGTCCGGAGACAGCCGTGCCGGGCGTGGGGTCGAGGAACACGTGACGCACCTCGGGGAACTCCTCGCGGACGCGCCGCTCGACCTCGTCGGCGGCCACCTCGAGCTCGTCGGGACTGAAGCCGTCAGCCAGGTCGACGCGTGCTGCGACCAGCACCTGGTCCGGTGCCAGCCTCATGGTCAGCAGCTCGATGACACCGTCCACGCCGTCGGTGTCGCGGATGAGCTCGACGATGCCGCGCTGCATGTCGGGCGCGACGGCCTTGCCGATCAGGTGCTCCATGTTCTGTCGGCCCAGGCCGTAGGCGACCACGACCAGCAGTACCGCGATGCCCAGCGACGCCACGGCGTCCCAGACCTGGGTACCGGTGAGCTCGTCGAGCGCCAGGCCTGCGGCGGCGAGGAGCAGGCCGACCAGGGCGACGCCGTCCTCCCACACCACGGCACGCAGCGCGGGCTCGGCCTCGGTCCGCAGGTGCGTGGCCACCGGCCGGCCCGCCTCCGCAGCCTCGCTGCGCAGCTGCCAGACCGCCCGCACGAACGACGCCCCCTCGAAGCAGAACGCCGCGCCGAGCACCACGAACGACCACATCGGCGAGCCGGTCCCCTCGGGATGGATCAGCGCGGTGACCCCCTCGTACGCCGCGAAGCCGGCGCCGAGCACGAAGATGCCGACCGCCGCCAGCAGCGCCCAGAAGTACCGCGCCATTCCGTAGCCGAAGGGGTGCTGCGGGTCTGGCGGTCGCTGGCTGCGGCGCAGGGCGGTCAGCAGGAAGGCCTGGTTCATCGTGTCGCCCACCGAGTGCGCGGCCTCGGCCAGCATCGCCGAGGAACCCGACGCCAACCCCGCCACCAGCTTGGCCACCGCGATCAGCAGGTTGGCCGCGCCGGCGACCAGCACCGTGCGGGCGGACTCGCGCTGTGCCCTGTCGATGTCGGGGCTCACATCCTTCATCCTGACCCGGGAACCCCGATTCGTCTGCGGGCCTGAGCGAGAAAGCCCAAGCAAACCGCAGACGAACTGAATCGGTGGTGGTCAGGCGCGTCGGCAGGTCACCAGCAGGTACTCCCACTCGGTCACCAGGTGACCGATGCCGCCGACGTCGAAGCGGCCGGCTCGGCGAAGTGGGGTGACCCGGACGGTGCGGTGCTCGAAGAGCAGGTCGGTGACGCGGTCGCCGAGCAGCTCACGGACGTGGTCCCGGTCGCCCCACAAGGGCGGCGGCGAGACGCCGGCCGGCGGGGCGGCGACGTACGGCTTGATGGTCGCGAACATCTGGCCGATGAAGCCCTGCGGGGTCCAGCTGGCCAGGCCGATGCGGCCGCCAGGGGCGACGACGCGCACCAGCTCGTCGGCGGCCGCCTGGTGGTGCGGCGCGAACATGATGCCGACCGCCGAGACGGCGACGTCGAACTCGCCGTCGTCGTAGGGCAGGTTCTCCGCATCGGCGACCTGCCACTCCAGCCCGAGACCAGCGGCCTCGGCGCGGCGGGTGCCCTCCTCCAGGAGCTCGGGCGTCAGGTCGCTGGCGACCACCCGCGCACCGGTGCGCGCTCTGGTCCGTCCGGACGGCATGGAGGAACGATGCCGCCGACGACAGATACGTCGCATCGGCGCCGACGCGCAACCGGTGCCGTCGTACGGCGGCCGGCGACTACGCGTAGTTGCGCACCGGCCGCGAACCGTGCAGCCGGGCGACGGCGGCCGTTCGCGCGTTGCGGCCGGTCAGGTCGAGCTTGGCGTAGACGTTCTGCAAGTGCCGCTCCACCGTGCGGACGCTGAGCGTGAGGGACCGGGCGACCGCGTCGTTGTCGAGCCCCTCGGCGACCAGGCGCAGCACCTCGACCTCGCGAGGCGACAACACCTCGTCGAGCGGGGCATGGGCCGCGACCTCCGGCGCCTCGGGCCGGAGGAAGGCCGCCACCTCGTCGACGAACACCTGCCACGCCGGCTCGTCCTCCAGCACGATGTGGTTGCTGCTCTCGAGCGGGACCAGCCGCGCGTCGGGGATGCCCGACGCGAGCACGCGCGAGCGCTCGAACTCGTTCATCCGGTCACCGACGGAGTGGAGGATCAGGGTCGGCACGGTCAGCCGGCCGAGCTGGGGGGTGGCGTCTGCGAGCACCCGCTGGCGGCGGGCCCGGTAGAGGGTGTCGGCCGTCACCGCCACGCGCTGGAGCTCGTCGAGCCACGACATCTGCTCCTCGCTGGCTCCCGGGATCATCAAGGTGGTGAAGACCCGACGGAACTCCGGGGTCGGCCGCGACCAACCGACCTTGATGATCTGGTCGATGGCCTCGTCCATCTCGCGGTCCTCGTCGGTCGGGTCCGGCAGCGCTGCGGCGTACGAGCCGTAGAAGATCATCCGCGTGACCCGGTCCAGGTTCTCGCTGACGTAGCGGATCGCCACCGGCCCGCCCTGCGACATCGCCATCACGGCGAACCGGTCGACGCCGCTGTGCTGCACGACCGCCTCGAGGTCGCCGATCCGGGCCTCGAGCGAGAAGTCGTCGACATCGCGGTCGGACAGTCCGTGTCCCCGCTCGTCGTAGCGGATGACCGTGGCCACCCGGCCGAGGTCGCGCAGGAAGTGCCGCCACACCGGGCTCTGCCAGTCGTGCTGCAGGTGGCTGAGCCAGCAGGTGGTGATCACCAGCGGCGGACCCGACCCGTGCACGGCGTAGGCGATGCGGACGCCGTCGGGCGCCCGGCAGAACCGCACGTCCTGGTTCGCGCCGCCGATCGTCGCCACCCGGCGATGGTAGTCCTCGCCGGGATTTCTCCGGCCGGCCGGAGAATCCTGGACTTGGCATGCCTAGCGAGGTACGCCGTGTGCAGGAAACGTACGCGGAGTGGGCCGCCACGCGGGCCGAGGGCCCTGATACGTGACTTGCCACACTTTTCCCCTGGCTCGTATCAGCCTGGTTGCGTCATGCTCCTGTGGGGAGTGATGACGATGCGCGACACGGAGGACTCGTCGTCCGTCTGGGACGCCGCCGGTACGTCGTTCGCACGCTGGCGCGCGGGTGACCCCGCAGCGCTCGACGAGCTGGTCCGGGTGATGAGCCCGATCCTGTGGCACGTCGTCAGGGCCACGGGACTCGACCGGGAGCAGTCCGAGGACGTCGTCCAGACCGCGTGGCTCGCGCTGGTGCGCAACGCCCACACGGTCGGCGACGCACAGGCGGTGGCCCGGTGGCTGTGCACGACCGCCCGTCGAGAGGCGTGGCGGGTCAGCAAGAACGCCGGCCGGTCGAGCGCCGTGGACGACGACTCGCTCGAGTGGCACCTGCCGCAGGCACCCTCTCCCGAGTCCGAGGTCGTCCTGGGCGACGAGCAGTCCCGGCTGTGGGAGTCCCTGGGCCGGCTGCCCGAGCGCTGTCAGAAGCTGTTGCGCATCGTCGCGATGGAGCCGCGGCCCGACTACGCGAGGATCGCGGGCGAGCTCAAGATGCCCATCGGCAGCATCGGCCCGACCCGTGGCCGATGCCTCGACAAGCTCCGCCATGAGCTGGAACGAACTGGAGCGGGACGATGAACCCGACCGACCGCACGCCCGACAACTTGGGCGACAACCCCGCCGACGACGTGCTGATGCTCGAGATCCGGCGCCTGTGGGAGACCCTCGACCCGCCTCCCGGCGACCTCGCCGACGGAGTGCTCGCCACGCTGGCCGCCATCGACCTCGAGTTCGAGTTCGAGCTGCTCACGCTCGTCGAGTCCCACGACGCCCTGGCCGGCGCCCGGTCGCTGACCTCGCAGATGGCCGAGGTGGGCCAGTGGTCGCTGGAGTTCGCCGGCCCCGACTTCCGCGTGCTCCTGCGGATCAGCACGGTCAACGAGCGCCGCCGCGTCGACGGCTGGGTGCTGCCTCGCCTGCCGATGCGCATCCAGGTCTCCGGCGCGTCCGCCGGCCATCCGTCGTACGACGGTGTCGAGGTCGACGCCCACGGCCGGTTCGAGATCACCAACGTCTCTCCCGGCCTGTCGCGGCTGTGGTTCCTGCCGGAGGCCGGTGACTCCGGCGAGACGCGGCTGCCCGTGGCGACGCCGCCTTTCTGGATCTGACGCCGGGAAAGGTTCACGAACCTTCCGCCCGACGTGCATGCTTCTGGGAAGCCCCCAGCACCAAAGACCCGTGAGGAGCCCGATGGCCGGCGACAAGCCCAAGCCCAAGCCGAAGCCCACGAAGCCGATCGGCCCGCCTAGCCCGCGGCCGTACGACGAGCCCCACTAGCGCGACCGGCCAGCCGGACTACCGGAGGAGGATCGTGCAACACGACGACCGCCCCGTGCGCACACCACCGCGCTCGTTCAGGCGTGAGCCGCGGATCCCGAGCCGGCGCGCCCTGGCGCGCGTCAACGGCAGGGTGCTCGACCCCAGCACGGCGCTGACCGTCAAGGGCGTCGTCCCGCTGCCCACCGTCTACGTCGGGCCACGGCTGCTGGTGTCTCGGGGCCCTCGCGACGAGGAGGCGGTCAACACCCTCGAGGGCGTCGCCGAACGGCTGGGCTGGCGGATGGTCGTCAGCCGCGCCCGCACCGAGGTGACCCGTGACAAGGAGCAGCGCGTCGTCAGCGCGCGCCCGGTGTGGGACCCGGTCGAGCGCGGCAGCGACGGCCGGTGGTTCACCGACGAGAGCCCCGGCGAGGTCGTGCGCCTCGACCTCGAGGTGGCCCCGGGTGCTGCCGCCGGCAGCCCGGACGGATGGGTGCTGCTCCAGACCGCCCGGGCGCAGGCCGAGCGCCTCGCCGACCTCCAGCACGTCGCGCTCGACCACATCGTGCTGCTCCAGACCATCGGCGCGAACCCCTACGACGAAGGCCACCCCTACGACGAGGGCCACCCGTACGACGAAGGGCACTCAGGGGCCGTCGGCACCTACGGCGTCCGCGGCAGCGGCGGGCGTCAGCCGATCCGCTACGTCGGCGAGCCGCCTGCGCGCAGCGAGACCGTCGAGGGCCGGCGCCCCGTGGTCGCAACGCTCGACACGGGCTGTGGCGAGCATCCGTGGCTCGACTTCGTGAAGACCGATGTCGGCCTCGGCGCCGACCCGATCGGCTACGTCGACCACGACACCGATCCCGAGAAGCACCCCGACCTCGTCGGGCCCCTCGACGGTGGCATCGACGGTCTCGCCGGGCACGGCACGTTCATCGCCGGCCTGATCCACCAGGCGTGTCCCGACGCCGACATCGTCGCCTGGCGGGTGATGGGCTCGGAGGGCCCGATCGTCGAGAGCGACCTCGTCAAGGCGCTCAAGGACATCAGGGACGTGGCCAGGCTGCACCGCGACGGCAAGCAGGGCGGGCACCCGATCGACGTCCTGAGCCTGTCCCTCGGCTACTACCACGAGACGCCGCAGGACGAGCTGTTCGACCCCACGATGTACGGCATCCTGCGCGAGCTGGGCGAGTGCGGCGTCGCGGTCGTGTGCTCGGTCGGCAACGACGCCACCGACCGACCCTGCTTCCCGGCCGCCTGGTGCCCCTGGCCCGACCCGGCCGAGACCCTCGTTGAGGCCGACCCTGACGCCGTACCCATCGTCGCCGTCGGCGCCCTGAACCCCAACGGCACCGACGCGCTGTTCAGCAATGCCGGGCCCTGGGTGCGCGCGCACGACTACGGCGCGTCGGTGATGAGCACACTGCCGCCGTTCCAGGGCGGGCTGCAGCCCGTGGCGCGCTGGGCGCTCGACGACGGTCGTGTGCGCGAGTCGATCGACCCCGACGACTACAGCTCGCAGTTCGCGCTGTGGAGCGGCACGTCGTTCTCGGCGCCGCTGTTCGCCGGACGGTTGGCTGCGGCGCTGGGACCCATCGATCCGGCCCACGACACCAGCACGGACGCCGTCACGCGAGGGTGGGCCGCGGTGGCTGCCCTGACGGACCTCACGCCATGATGGGCTAGTGCCCCCCGCCCCTGCCGAGCTGCACCAGCGCGCTGTGACGCGCATGAACGACGGGGACTACGACGACGCCATCGGCCTGCTGCACGAGGCTCGGGACCTGACCGAGGACCCCGACCTGCTCGCCCGGATCGACCTCACCGCCGGCTACGTCCGAGCACAGACCGGTGACATGCGCGGGGGGATCGCGAGCTGCCGGTCGCTCCTCGAGCGCCACGGCCTCAGCGCGGAGACCCAGGGCCTCATCTGGTCCCAGCTGGCGCTGATGCACAAGTACGTCGGCGACCACCGCGCCGCGCTGGCGGACTACACGACTGCCATCGGTCTGCTGGACGGCAGCCGCGAGATGAGTCGCGCGCTGCTCAACCGGGCCAGCCTGCACCTCCTCCGCGGCGACGCCGGCCAGGCCGTTGCCGACCTGACCTCCGCCATCGACCTGCTGCGCGGCGAGGACGCACCCGAACGGCGGGCCCGCGCAGAGCACAACCTCGGCTACGCCCGGCTCCTCACCGGGGACCTGGTCGGGGCACTGCAGGCGATGGACGCCGCCCGTCCGGTGCTCGCCCCCTTGTCCCCGGTGAGCCGAGCTGTCGGCGAGCAGGACCGCGCCGAGGTGCTGACGGCGGCGGGCCGGGCCCGCGAGGCGGTCGTGGCCCTGGAGAACGCCGCGGCGGCGTACGGCGACCGCGGCCTGCGTACCTACCAGGCCGAGTGCGAGCTGACGCTGTCGCGCACCTTGCTGCGCCAGGACTCCGCGCGCGCCCGGCAGGTGGCGCGGCGAGCAGCACGCCGGTTCCGTGCCCAGGGCGGCGAGGTGCAGGCGCTGCGCGCCGAGGCCGTCGCGACGGTCGCGGAGATCGCCGAGGGCAGCGCATCCCTCGCGCTGCTCCGCCGTGCCGACGGACTGGTGATCGCGTTGAAGGCGCATCATCACCGCCGCGACGCGGCAGTCCTCCAGCTGCAGACCGCCCGGCTTGCGCTGCATCGGGGCGACCTGGACGACGCCCGCGCCAGGATCGACAAGGTCCGCGTCGACGAGGACTCCCCGGTCGCCACCCGGTTGCTGTGGCGTGAGGTCCGCTCCGAGCTCGCGCACGCGCGCGGCGACCACCGCAACGCGCGTCACCACGTCCGGGCCGGTCTGTCCGACCTGCACGCCTGGCAGTCGTCGTTCGGCAGTCTCGACCTCCAGAGCACGCTGGTCGGGCACGGCCGGGCCTTGGCCATGCAGGGCCTGAGGCTGGCGCTGCAGGAGGGCTCGGCCGCGCTGGCCTTCGAGTGGTCCGAGCGAGCTCGCGCGCTGGTCTCGCGCGTGACCCCCGTCCGGCCTCCCGCCGACGAGCGGATGGCCGCAGACCTCACCGAGCTGCGCGTGCTGCACGCCGAGGACCCCTCTCCGCACTCGGCTGACGGCCGGCGGCTGGACCAGCTGCGCGACCGCATCCGCGAGCAGAGCTGGTACGGCGACGGGGGCGGCCAGGTCGGCGAGCCCGCGGCGCTCGAAGAGGTCCAGGCCGAGCTCGCCGCCACCGATGCCTGCCTCGTGGCTCATGTCGTGGTCGACGACCGGATCACCGCGGTCGTGGTCAGTGGCGCGGACGCCCACGTCGTACCCCTGTGCGACGCCGACCCCGTGACGCAGGACCTGGACCGCATCGCAGCCGACCTCGACATGGCCGCGAGCTTCCTGGGGGGCCCGTTCGCGGCTGCGATCCGCGGCTCGCTCGACGCACGGCTCCGCGTCGTCTCCGACCAGGTCATCGCTCCGCTGCTGCGACGGATCGGCGACCGGCGGGTGGTGCTGACACCGTCCGCGCAGCTCGCCGGCACACCGTGGACGCTGCTGCCGGGACTGGAGGGGAGACCGCTGACGGTGCCGCCGTCCGCGACCCGCTGGCGCGAGCTGCGCCGTACAACCCGGCGCCGGCGGCCCCGAGTGGGTCTGGTTGCCGGCCCCAGCGTGGAGCGTGCCGAGGAGGAGGTCACCAGGGCGGCTGCCGCGTGGCCGCAGGCGACACTGCTGACCGGTGAGCGCGCGGTCGCCGCCAACGTCGGTGCCCTGGCCGCGAGGGTCGACCTTCTCCACCTGGCCGGTCACGGCCGGCATCCCGGCGACAACCCGCTCTTCGCCGCGGTCGAGCTGGCCGACGGGCCGTGGTTCGGCTACGACATCGACCAGCTGCCGCACACCCCGGGTCTGGTGGTGCTGTCGTCGTGCGAGCTCGGCCGTGCCTCGGTCCGCTCCGGCGACGAGGTGGTCGGCATGACCGCCGCCTGGCTGCACGCCGGAGCCCGCTGCGTGACCTCCTCCCCCACGTTGGTCGCCGACGACGTGGCGTGCGAGGTGCTCGCTGGCTGGCACGCCCGGGTGGCCAAGGGCGACGCTCCCGCCGACGCGCTGGCCGACGCGGCCCGCGACCTCGACGACGACGCGGCCCGGTCGCCGTTCGTCAGCTTCGGAGCGGGCTGGTAGAAACCAGAAAACCTTCGGCTCGGCGTATCAAGCGCCACGGGTTCGACTCCTACTTGGTCAAGGGGGATCCGGTCGGGTGCATCGAAATCGGGGGATTCGATTGCATCGCCGCGCCGGGAGCGGACCAGCGGACTCACAGGCGTTGGTCCGCTCCGTGCTGCCCTCAGCCCAGTTCGGTCGCTCCGCTCTCACCGCGGACCTGCGCACCCGTGGCCTTCGCCTTCACGTAGCTGAGCAGCGAGGCGGCCCGCCCGCCCGGCGCCTTCCAGTACTCCGCCGACTCGGCGTCCACCCGCAGGAGCACGAGGTCGGGGTCCTGGGGGCCGTCTGGAAACCACGCCTCCATCACGGGGTTCCACATCTCCTCGACCAGACGGCGGTCGTCGACGAGGGTGGCGCTGCCGGCGACTGACAACCAGTCGGAGGACCCGTCGAACGCCATGTTCACGCGGGGACGCTCCGCGACGTCGGTCGCCTGCTCGCTCGTCCGCGAGATGAGGAACCACGCCTCGAGGTCGTCGGTCACCTGTTGCGGCGTCATCGGCCGGGCGTGCAGGGCACCGGCGGCGGCGGTGCTCGTGACCATGCAGAACCTCGCGTCCTGGGCGATCTCGACGGCGCGGCGCCGGGCGATGTCGTCGCCGGACTCCGGCTCGCGGTGCTCGGTCGGGTCGGGCGTCCAGTCGTCGTGCTGGCTTTCCTCCACGGTGCCTCCTCGAGCGGGGCGTCGGGCCGATCCTGCGCCTGCAAACCGAGGATCGAGGGTCGCAGCCGACGCGCCACCATGCCACACCCCTAGGGAGAGCCACGCGGGACCGGCCATCTGGCGAACGCCGAAGACATGTAAGTCGATCTTTTCGCTAGATTTAGGCGCGGGAGGAGACAGCATGCGACGAGACGCCCGCCCCGACTTCATCGTGATGGGGGCGCCGAAGCCCGGGACCACCGCGCTGCACGCGGCCCTGACCCAGCACCCCGACATCTTCATGACCACCCTCTCGACCGAGAGCCGCGGCTCCTTCCAGGAAAGACGCCGGGTCTCCTAGCGGACGAACGTGACGAGGTCGTGGGCGCCGTCGTCACGTGCGGCCTCGACGTAGTAGCGGATGCGGCCGTCCCCCAAGGCGACCGCGGAGGCGTAGCGGAAGGCGCCGTCGCCGTACGGCGACACGATCGGCGCGACGCTCGGGTCCGGCACCAGGCGCTCGCCGTCCCAGACCGCGACGCCGGTGTTCTCGAACCAGTTGGACGAGGCGTCGGGGCGGCCGTCGTAGAGCACCGTGAGGGGATCGCGACCGATCACCGTCGTGACCCGGGCGCCGCGCTCGTCCCACTCTCCAGTCCGGCCGGCGAGCACCTCGCCGCGGTCGGTCCAGTCGAGCCCGTCGGCGCTGGTGAGGTGGCGGGTGGTCATCCGGTCCTCGTGACCCGGCTCTCCGAGCGGGTGGCAGCACAGCCACAGGTGCCAGCCGTCCCGGTCCGTCGTGATGACGGGGTCCTTCACCGCGGTGTGGTCGTCGCCGGGCAGCACCACCTGCTGGTGGCCGGCGGGGAGGTCCTCGACGGCCGGCGCGGTCAGGCTGTCGAGCCACCAGTGCTTGGAGCCGGGTGTCGCGCAGGACGAGGTAGAGCCGCCAGCCCAGGTCGCCGACGGGCACCAGCACCGGCCGTTCGAACGACCCGGCGCCGAACGTCTCCCGCCGCACCTCGGTCACCTGCTCGAACCGCTCGCCGTCGTCGGAGCGGGCCACCACCACCGCGACGCCCCGGCCGTCGGTGAGCGGCCGGCGTACGCGCCAGGTCAGCCAGAACACGCCGTCGACCACCACCGCGCTCGCCGCGCCCGTCCAGTTGCCGGCTCCGGACCCCGGCGCCGCCGCGACCACCCGCAGGTCGTCGCCGTACGACGGCAGGTGGCGCACGCTCGTCGTGATCATGACGCCACCTTAGTCGAGTCCCCCGGTCGACTTTGCACCGCGACGGCAGGTACTCCCCCGCGGCGCGATCAGAGGTAGAGGCCGGTGTTGTCGGAGTCGCCGAGGCGCTCGGCGGCGACCGCGTGGACGTCGCGCTCGCGCATCACGAAGTAGGTCTCCCCCTGGACCTCGACCTCGGCCTTGTCCTCGGGGTCGAACAGCACCCGGTCACCGATGACCACGGCACGGGCGTGGGGTCCGCAAGCCGCGACGCGCGACCAGACCAGGCGGCGAGCCCCCATCGCCGCGGTCGCCGGGATCACGATGCCGCCGGAGGACCGGCGCTCGCCGGCGTCGCGGTCGACCTCGACCAGCAGCCGGTCGTGGAGCATCTTGATGGGGGCCTTCTCTGGCACTGCAGACACGGATCCTCGGAGGAGTGGGGTCAGCGGACGACGCGGCGTACGAGCGCGAACAGCACCACCACGCCGACGACGCCGCCGGCGACCTTGAGGATGTTGTCGGTGCGCGGCTGGCCGGTCGCGGGGTCGACGAAGTAGGCCTTGATGGAGCTGACCTCGCGGCTGACGATCGTCTTGGGATGGGCCCGGTGGACGAGCTGGTCGATGGTGTCGGCCAGCCGGTCACGGGTCGCCTCGATCTCGCGCTCGAGCGAGGTCATCTCGTTGGTCACGGGCCGAGGCTACCAACGCCCGGCGGCTGGCTAGGGTGCGGATGTGACCGCCAAACAATCTGGTCGACTGACCCCCGGCGACCCCGCTCCCGACTTCACCCTGACCTCCGACACCGGCGAGCAGGTCTCGCTCGCCGACCTGCGCGGCCGCAAGGTGATCGTCTACTTCTACCCGAACGCGATGACCCCCGGCTGCACGACCCAGGCCTGCGACTTCAGCGACTCGCTGTCGTCGCTCCAGGCGGCCGGCTACGAGGTGGTCGGCATCGCCCCGAACGCCCCCGAGAAGCTGGCGAAGTTCCGCGAGCGCGACGGCCTCACGATCACTCTGCTCTCCGACGCCGACAAGTCCGTCATGCAGGCCTACGGCGCCTACGGCGAGAAGAAGCTGTACGGCAAGGTCGTCGAGGGCGTCATCCGGTCGACGTTCGTGGTCGACGAGGAGGGCAAGGTCGAGCTGGCGCAGTACAACGTCAAGGCCACCGGCCACGTCGCCAAGCTCCGCCGGGACCTGGGTCTCGCGGCCTGAGCACCGATTCGTCTGTGCCCGCTCCGCTGCGAGCACCCGCAGGATCGCTGACGAATCGATGGGGGTCCTAGGCTTAGCCCGCCACACGAGCCGGAGTGGTGGAACTGGCAGACACGCAGGGTTTAGGTCTCTGTGCCTTCGGGTGTGCGGGTTCGAGTCCCGCCTCCGGCACCTCGCTACCTTGTGCGGCACGTTACCTCGCGCTACCTTGTGACGCATGGGAGCGGAGGCGGCGGTGACGCAGCTACGTCGCGGCGCGGTCGAGCACTGCGTGCTGGCCCTGCTCGAGGACGACGAGCGCTACGGCTACGACCTCGTGCAGGAGCTCACGGCCGTCGGGCTCGTCGCGAGCGAAGGCACCGTGTACCCGCTGCTCAGCCGTCTCCGCAAGGACGAGCTGGTGGCCACGGTCTGGCGTGACTCCCCTGCGGGGCCGCCGCGTCGTTACTACGCGCTGACACGTCCCGGCCAGCGCGCGCTCGACGACTTCCGAACGGCGTGGACCGACTTCGCCGCAGCGGTCGAGTCGATCCTGCACGGCAAGCTCGAGGAGGAACGATGACGACCGCAGCCAGACACCCTCTCGTCGAGGACTACCTCAAGCGGCTCTGGACCGAAGCGGCTCGGCTGCCGGTCGACCAGGCCCGCGAGCTGGTGGCCGACATCGACGAGCACCTGCTCGCCGCGCTCCCCCACGATGCGTCCGAGGCCGAGGTGCGCAACGTCCTGGAGCGGCTCGGTTCGCCGAGCGAGCTGGTCGCGGAGGCGGGTGGGAGCACCCCAGCTCCACGCAAACCGTTCGTCTCGCCGGTCGCGGCTCTGTGGTGCCTGGTCATCGCCGAGCTCACGTTCATCCTGATCCCCGTCGCCGCGATCTTCTGGGTCGTCGGGCTGATCTTCGTGTTGCGCGCGACGATCTGGAGCCAGCGGGAGAAGCTGCTCGGAATGCTCGTCCTCGGCACCGGGTTCCCGGTCGCCTTCGTGTTTGCCGGCCTCAGCGTCGTGGCGGTCAGGGCCTGCGGCCAGGTGTACGAGAACGGCCGCCTCGTGGAAGACACCTGCTCCGGAACAGACCCGGCGACCGTCGTGGTGTGGGTCGTGACGCTCGGTTACGTCGCACTCCAGGCCTTCACGATCTGGCGGCTGACGAGGTCAGCGCGGCGGCGATGAGCGGCCCGATCTCACGCAGCGCCTTGCCGCGGTGGGAGATCGCGTCCTTGTCGTCGGGCGTGAGCTCGGCGGTGGTCACGCCCGGCGCCTCGTCGGCCTCGAACACCACGTCGTAGCCGAAACCGCCGCTCCCTCGCACCGCACGGACCACCCGCCCCCGCATCTCGCCACGAACCAACGCCTCCGTGCCGTCGGGGTGGCAGAAGGCGACCACGCACGCGAAGAAGGCACCGCGACGCTCGTCGGGCACCTCGGACAGCTGGGCGAGCAGCAGCTCGTTGTTGCGGGCATCGGCCCCTCTCTTGTCACTCAGCGGAGGGCCGGACCAGCGCGCCGACAGCACCCCTGGCATGCCGTTGAGCGCGTCGACGCACAACCCGCTGTCGTCGGCCACGCTCGGAAGTCCGGTGGCCGCGAGCCCGGCGCGCGCCTTGAGCAGCGCGTTGCCCTCGAACGTCGGGCGGTCCTCGACCGGCTCGGCGTACGGCGCCACGGCGTCGAGGCCGACGACCTCGACGTCCGCTGCGTGGGCCCCCAGGATGCGCCGCATCTCGGCGAGCTTGCCGGCGTTGCGGGTGGCCAGGAAGAGCCTCAGCGGCCCACTGCTCATCGGCCCAGCGCCTCCAGCTGGAGCTTGGTCAGCTCGCCGCAGCCCTTCTCGGCGAGCGCGAGCAGGGCGTCGAGCTCGGCTCGGTCGAACGGCGCGCCCTCGGCAGTGCCCTGCACCTCGACGAACCGGCCGTCGCCGGTCATCACGACGTTCATGTCGGTCTCGGCGCGGACGTCGTCGTCGTAGTGGAGGTCGAGGCGCGGAGTGCCGTCGACGATGCCGACGCTGACCGCAGCCACCGAGCCGGTCAGCGGCTCGCCGGTCAACGCGCCGGCGTTGCGCAGGTGGGTCACCGCGTCGGCCAGCGCGACGTAGGCGCCAGTGATCGCGGCGGTGCGGGTGCCGCCGTCGGCCTGGAGCACGTCGCAGTCGAGGACGATGGTGTTTTCACCGAGTGCCTTGTAGTCGATCACGGCCCGCAGGCAGCGACCGACCAACCGTGAGATCTCGTGGGTGCGGCCTCCGATGCGACCCTTCACCGACTCGCGGTCGGTGCGCGTGTTGGTGGAGCCGGGGAGCATCGCGTACTCCGCCGTCACCCAGCCCAGGCCGGATCCCTTGCGCCACCGGGGCACGCCCTCGGAGGCTGACGCGACACACAGCACGCGGGTGCGGCCGAACTCGACCAGGACCGACCCGGCAGCGTGGTCGAGCCAGTTGCGGGTCAAGGTGACCTGGCGGAGCTCGTCGTCCGATCTGCCGTCCGAGCGGGGGATTGCGGTCATGCCCGCAACCTAGCGGGCGGCACCCCCGCTACTTGACCTCGGCCCGGAGCACTCGCCAGATGCCGATCGCCAGCGGCAGAACGAGCCAGATGAGTCCGGACGTCCCCAGCTGAGCCCACTCCTTGCCGCTCACGTCGGCCTCGATGATCGGGTTCTGGGAGAACGAGAAGTCGATCCAGGGGCGGATGTCCTTGAACCAGTCCATCAGGGCAGCACCCACCTCGAACAGACTGGAGATGATGAACCCGTAGACGAAGTAGACGACGATCGCCACCGGCGTGCTGAGGAACAGCGCCCCGAAGGCGAACCCGGTCGCCATGCCGAACACGTAGAGCAGGAAGTAGCAGAAGATCCGGAACGGGCCCAGCTCCCACGTCACGAGGTTGTCGGACAACGCCGCGTAGAGCCCGTTGGCGATGATCGTCAGCACCAGCCCGACCACCACGGCGGCGATGGCCACGATCAGGGTGCTGACGAACTTCGCCGCGAGGAAGCGGCTGCGCGACGGCTCGAGGGTGAAGGTGACCATCGCCGTCCGCTGGCTCCACTCGCTGGTCACCGACATGATGCCGAGGACCGGGAGCAGGATGTTCATCGGGATGTTGGCGCCTCCCGCGAAGTCGTTGAACGTCACCGTGAGGTCCTGGGCGAGCACCACCCAGAGCTGGATCACCAGCACCAACGCCGTGAACGCCGCGACGGAGATCAGCAGCCACCGGCCGGCCCGGGTGTCGAACATCTTGCGCATCTCGACCTGCACGAGCCGCGTGAACGGCACTCGGGCGGTCTGGCTGACGTCGAGGGTCATCGGTGCGGTGGCGGTGGTCATGCGGGAGCTCCTGAGATCGCGGGGGCGTGGGCCAGGTCGTCGCGCTGGGCGTCGGCGGTGAGCTCGAGGAACAGGTCCTCGAGGCCGCCCTCGACCGGGCGCAGGTCGGTGAGCACGATGCGGTGGTCGGCGGCGATCCGCCCGACGTCGACCGGCATCGCCTCGACGTGGAAGCCTTGACCCGCGGGTGAGAACGCGATCCCCTTCGCCGTCAAGGCGGCTGTCAGCTCGTCGTTGTCGAGGGCGACCACCAGCGTTCCGGTGCCGCCGGCGTTGGCGAGCAGCTCGGCCTTGGTGCCGCGGGCGACGATCTTGCCGCGACCGATCAGCAGCATCTCGTCGGCGATCTGCTCGACCTCGTTGAGCAGGTGGCTGGAGAGCAGGACGGTGCCGCCGCGGTCGGCGTAGCCCTTCAGCAGGCCGCGCATCCAGCGGATGCCCGCTGGGTCGAGGCCGTTGGCCGGCTCGTCGAGGATCAGCACCGACGGGTCGCCGAGCAGGGCATGGGCGATGCCGAGCCGCTGGCGCATGCCGAGGGAGTAGTTGCGCACGCGGCGCTTGGCCTCGGTCTCGTCGAGCGAGACCAGGGCCAGCATCTCCTCGACCCGTGACATCGGCAGGCCCATGGTCTTGGCGCCGACGGTGAGCACCTCGCGGCCGGTGCGCCCGGCGTGCTGGGCGGAGGCGTCGAGCAGGACGCCCACGTGGAGGCCGGGGTTGGGGATGTCGTGGAAGTGCAGTCCCCCGATCGAGACCTCGCCGGCCGTGGCCGGCGTCAGGCCGACCATGACCCGCATGGTGGTCGTCTTCCCGGCGCCGTTGGGACCGAGGAAGCCAGTCACCGTGCCGGGCTTGCACTCGAAGCTGATGTCGTCGACTGCGACGAAGCTCCCGTACTTCCGTGTGAGCCCTTCGACCTTGATCATGCGGGACATCTTGCCAACCCCCTGCGACGCCGGACATCCGCCCTCGGCATCGACGATGCCGACCAAAGTAGGGGCCTGGCCCCCGACCCCAGACCGCTGCTGGACGTCGTACGTCGTCCTAGCCTCGTGCCATGGACGCTCCCACTCCCGACGCCGTGCAGCCGGCGGTGACCCGGTGGGGCTTGTTCTGGCGGCTCGTCGGGGTGGCCACCATCAGCGCGCTCGGGCTGGCTTCGACCGCGACCCACTGGGACGGCACTTGGCTGGGTCTCGACATCGCGCTCGGCCTGGCAGCGCTCGGGCTGGTCTGGTGGCGGCGCCGCTGGCCACTCGCGGTCGCGCTGCTCACGAGTGCGCTGAGCGCCGTCTCGGGGCTCGCGGCGGGACCGACGGTGCTGGCCGCCGTGTCCCTCGCCACCCGGCGCGTCTACTGGCAGGTGGGCGTCGTCGCGCTGGCGAACGTCATCAGCGGTCAGATCGCCACCAGCATGCAGCCCGACGACAACGACCCGTGGTGGGTCGACCTGGTCGTCAACGTCGTGGTCACTGCGGGCATCTTGGGCTGGGGCCTCTACATCGGGTCGCGCCGCGAGCTGGTCTGGACCCTCGAGCAGCGTGCCGAGCGGGCCGAGGCCGAGCAGGAGCTGCGCGTCTCACAGGCCCGCGCGACCGAGCGAGCCCGGATCGCCAGGGAGATGCACGACGTGCTCGCCCACCGGATCTCGCAGATCTCGATGCACGCGGGGGCGCTGGGCTTCCGCAGCGACCTCGAGGCCGACCAGCTCCGCGCCAACGCGACCGTCATCCGCGACCTGGCCAACGACGCGCTCACCGACCTGCGCGGCGTGCTCGGCGTGTTGCGCGACGCCGAGACCGGCGAGCTCGCCAACGCGCCCCAGCCGACCTGGGACGACCTGCCGGCCCTGGTCGAGCAGGCCCGCGAGGCCGGCCTGCACGTCGAGCTCTCCGACCGGTTGTCCGAACGGCTTGCCGACTCCGAGCCCGTGCCCGACGTCGTCGGGCGGACCCTCTACCGCATCGTCCAGGAGGGCATCACCAACGCCGGCAAGCACGCCCCCGGCGCGGTGCTGCGCATCGAGGTCAGCGGCTCCCCGGCCGAGGGGGTCGACATCGTGCTGCGCAACCCGCTGGGATTCGGGCCGACCCGCACGCCCGGCGCCGGGCTCGGCCTGATCGGCCTCGCCGAACGCGCCGAGCTGCGCGGTGGCCGGCTCGAAGGGCGCCGCGACGGGCGCCAGTTCGTGCTGCGCGGGTGGATACCGTGGGCGGCGTAATGACCCGCCTCCTCATCGTCGACGACGACCCGCTCGTGCGCTCAGCGCTCACCTTCATGCTCGGCGGACAGCCCGATCTCGAGGTCGTCGGCGAGGCCGGCGACGGTCGTGAGGGTCTGGCTCGCGCCGAGGAGCTGCGCCCCGACGTCGTCTTGATGGACATCCGGATGCCCCGGCTCAACGGCCTCGACGCGACCCGCAGGCTGCTCGCCGGCGACTCGCCGCCGCGGGTGATCGTGCTGACGACCTTCGACGCCGACGAGTACGTCGTGGAGGCACTCGCCGCGGGCGCCGACGGTTTCCTCCTCAAGGACACGCCGCCGCCGGAGGTCGTCGAGGCGATCCGCAAGGTCGCCCAGGGCGACCCGATGCTCTCGCCCGCGGTGACGCGCTCGCTGATCCGCCAGGTTGCGGCCACCAGCCGCTCTCCGGAGGCCACGGCGCGCCTGGCCGACCTCACCGACCGGGAGCGCGAGGTCGCGCTGGCCGTCGGTCGCGGGCTGAGCAACGCCGAGATCGCCTCGGAGCTCTACCTGTCCGTCCCGACGGTGAAGGCGCACGTGTCGCGGCTCTTCGACAAGCTCGGCGTGACCAACCGCGTGCAGATCGCGCTGTGCGTGCACGACGCCGGGTCTCGCCTAGCTCAGCTAGGAGTCAGCGAGGGCGCACGAACGCCGTCCGCGCCGACCGCGGGCCGGTGCCGAGGAAGTTCTCCGCCGCGACCGCGAACTTGTAGCGACCGGCCGGCAGCCGCAGCGTCAGGTGGTGTGAGCCCGCCGGCACCAGGAACGTCCCGTGACGCGTCACCTTGCCGTGGTGGCCGGCCTTCCAGGCAGCCACCACGTAGCCCGTCAGCGGCGCGCCGCCGGTCGAGGCGGGCGCGTGCCAGGTCACCCGGATCGTCAGCGGGTGGCCGATCCTCCCTGGCTTGGCCGAACCGACGAGAGGAGAGGAGGGGACGGAGTACGCCTGGCCCGTGGGTGTCGCCGTCGGGGTCACGGTAGGGGTCGCCGTCCCGCCCGTGGCCGGCGACGCGGTGACCGTGGGGTTGCTCGACGGCGTGATGGTGGGCGTGGTGGTGGGCGTGGTGGTGGGCGTGGCCGAGGGGCTGGGCGTCGCAGTGGGAGTGGGGGTCGCGGTCGAGGTGGACGGCGAGGGGGTGCCGGAGAACGAGCCGGTCGTCGCCGAACGGCTGGCGGCGGGGCCGGCGCCGGCGCCGTTCACCGCGTACACCGACAAGGTGTACGGCGTGCCCGGCGCCAGGCCGCCGAAGGTGTAGGCGTGCGTGCTCGCCGCAACAGTGACCGGCTGCCCACCAGCCGTCACGACGTACGACGTCACAGCAGCGCCGCCGTCGTCGCCGGGCCCGTCCCAGACCAGGCGCAGCCCGTGGGCGGCTCCGTCGCGCTCCGCGGCCACGATCACCGGGGCGCTCGGCGCCGTGGCGGCACCAACCGCCCCCGGGCAGCCGCTGACCGCAAGCGTGTAGCGACCGACGGAGCCGTAGTCGCTGTACCCGTAGAGCAGGTCGTCGAGCCCGGTGCCGTCGACCTCGAGGTAGTAGGTGCCCGGTCCGACGGACTGCGTCATGGCTGCGCCCATGCCGGTCAGCACCGGCGACCAGGTGCCGCCGCGGGCCGTCGCCGGTGCCGAAGAGGCGAGCTCCGCGCCTGAGGCGTCGAGCAGTCGCAGGCGGGTGTCGAGGTCGGGCCCCAGGACGGCGGGCGTGAGCGTGGCCGACAGCGGTCCCGTGCACCCCGGGTCACCCCGAAGACGTCACGGTCGGTCCGGCTCGTCACCAGCCCGACGACGGTGTTGGTCGCCCTCGCCCAGCGCCCGAGCCGTCGCCCGGTCGTCCCCGTAGTCGTCGCTCAGCAGCGTCGGGCCGTTCTGCCCGATCACCGCGAAGTCGTCCTGGGTCTGGGTCGCACCCACGTAGTCGCCGTTGGAGAACTGGGTCAGCGGCGTGTAGCCGGCGCCCATCACCGGCGACCAGATCTTGGTGCCGGTGCCGTCCTGGTAGTACGTCGCCGTCCCCAGGCCGTCGTGGCTGAGCCCCAGCGTGTGCCCGATCTCGTGGCTGACGATCTCGGCGACCTGCGCGGCGGTGTAGGTGGTCTTGGGCAGGGCGAACGCCGGCTGGTAGTACTGGTCGGCTCGCACGTAGTCGAACACCCCGACGTACGCCACGCCGGCGCACCCGCCGCCGCAGACCACGTCGCGCATGGCCAGCTCGGTCGTGATCGAGGCCCGCATGCCGTACGCCGCGTCCTCGCTCGTCGAGCGGATCAGGCCGGCGGTGCCCGGGTCCTGGGTGGTCACGTCGATGTTGAACGGCGCGTAGTCCTCGGCGACCCGCGCCCAGACCTCCTGCACCACGTCGAGCTCGGCGTCGGAGAAGGCGGGGCTGCCGTCCTGGGTGTACGCCGCCACACTGATCGACGGGTGGCTCGCGTCGTTCCAGGCTGAACCGCTGACCTGGTGGCCGTCGAAGTCGAGGTACACCTTTCGCGTCGCGTTCGGGCGTGAGTGCAGCCGGAAGCTCTCGGCGTACGGGAAGGCGGCCGCCTCGGTCGCCGGCGCGACGCCCTCGTCGGCTGAGGCGTGGTCGCGGTCGACGTAGAACAGCCGGCCGGACCGGTCGACCCACGCGGAGGAGTCGTTCGCAAGCAGCTCGCGGAGCCTCCCGGCGCTCAGGCCCGTGCGAGACGCCGCGACGTCGAGGTCGTCGCCGAGCGCGTCGACGGCGGCGCGGCCGTGGGCCGGAGCCGCGATCAGTGCGTTCTCGGCGGCCTGCGCCGATCCGGCGCCCGAGGCGGGCCCGGATCCGAGCACGGCGGCGCACGCCGGCACGGCCAGGAGCAGGACGACGCCGGCCACGGCAGGCCCCGCTGACGGGTTCGTGGCTCGCACCGCCAAAGGGTGACGGAGTCCGCTGCGCCCCAGCGCCGAATCGGGCGGAATGCCACCGTTCGGCTAGTCGCCGGGCTAGACCGGGCCTACACCTCGTAGACCGCCCCGGCGCTGGCGAGAAGGATCTCGCCGGCGAACTGCTCCTTGGCCTCGGCCACCGCCATCGCCGGGTCGAACCACGGCGGTACGTGCGTCAGCACCAGCCGTCCGGCATTGCCGTGCGCCGCTGCCCGGCCGCAGTCGGCGCCGGTGAGGTGGAGGTCGGGCGGGTTGTCGTCGCCGGTCCGGAACGACGCCTCGGCCAGCAGCAGGTCGGCTCCCCGGGCCAGCTCGTCGAGGCCCGCGCACGGGCCGGTGTCGCCGGAGTACGCCAGCGTGCGCGCGCCCGCCCGCACCCGCAACCCGAAGGCCGGACCGGGGTGCGCGACCGGGACCGCCTCGATGGTCATCGGGCCGACCTCGACCACACCGGTGTGGTCGCGGAAGTCGAACTCAGCGGTCATGCCGGGGTCGGCGGGCAAGCCGTACGCCGCCGCCATCCGGTCGGCGGTGCCGGCCGGACCCCAGACCGGGATCCGCGGCTGCGGGCCGTCCGGGTGGTAGCGGCGCAGCACGTGGTAGCCGCAGAGGTCGGCGCAGTGATCGGGGTGCAGGTGGCTGAGGAACACCGCGTCGATGGCGAGCGCATCGGTGTGGCGCTGCAGGGCGCCCAACGCGCCCGAACCGAGGTCGAGCAGCAGCCGCCAGGTGCGGTCGGCGTCGTCGTCCTCCTCGACGAGGTAGCAGCTGGCAGGCGAGTCGGGCCCGGGATAGGACCCGGAGCACCCCACCACCGTCAGCCTCACCGGACGCCCCGAGACGTCTGCCTGGACATCTGCCAGGGCATCAGGCCGCCGACGAACTGCCGCGCGTCGCCCAGCTCGGGCCCGAGGAAGCGACGTCCGATGCGCTCGAACTCCTCGGGCGCGCCCGTCGTCAGGAACCTGTACGCCGGCTCGCCCGACTGCCGCATCAGGTCGGTTGCGACCAGCATCTTGTAGACGTCCTTCGCGCACTCCTCGGCGCTGCTGACCAACGTGACGTCGTCGCCCATCACGTAGGAGATGACGCCGGTCAGCAGCGGGTAGTGCGTGCAGCCGAGGATCAAGGTGTCGACGCCCGCCTCGGCCAGCGGGTCGAGGTACTCGTGGGCGATACCGATCAGCTCCTCGCCGCCGGTGACGCCGGCCTCCACGAAGTCGACGAACCGCGGGCAGACCTGGGTGGTGAGCGTGACCTGGGGTGCGGCGGCGAACGCGTCGTCGTACGCCATCGACTCGGCCGTCGACCGCGTGCAGATCACACCGATGTGGCCGCTGCGGGTCGCCGCCACCGCTCGCCGCGTTGCCGGGAAGATCACCTCGACGACGGGGACGTCGTACCGCTCCCGGGCGTCTCGGAGCATCGCCGCGCTGGCGGAGTTGCATGCGATGACCAGCGCCTTCACCCCGAGCGAGACGAGGTGGTCGAGGCACTCGAGGGCGTACTCGCGGACCTCGCCGATCGGCTTGGGACCGTAGGGCTGGCGGGCGGTGTCGCCGACGTAGAGCACCGACTCGTGCGGCAGCTGGTCGATCACCGACCGTGCGACGGTGAGTCCGCCGAAACCGGAGTCGAAGATGCCGATGGGCGCCTCGACACTCCGGCTCGGTCCCTCCCCGGGCCAGTTCTGCTGCACGCGGCCAGGCTAGGGGCTGGTCAGCGGCCACGCATGGCAACGCGACCGATATCACGGTCACAGCCGCCGCGGACCCGTACCCTGTCAGCCATGCGTTCCCCCCTCCGCACGGCGCTGTCTGTCGCCCTGGTGTCGGTCCTGGTGGGCGCTGGTCCCTCGACCGCGTCTCCCCTGCCGCTCCGCGCGGAGCGGACGGCTGGCGAGATCGCCCGGGTGGTGGTGATCTCGGTCGACGGCCTCAACCCCCGCGCGATCACCGTGCTCGGCGAGGCGAACGCGCCGACCTTCCACCGGCTCGTCGCCGAGGGCGCGACGACGTTCAACGCCCGCAGCGAGGTCGAGATGACCCTCACCTTGCCCAACCACACCGGCATGGTCACCGGTCGGCGTGTGGAGCGGGCCCGTGGCGGGCACGGCGTCACCTGGAACGACGAGCGCCTGCGGCCGCGGACCGTGCAGACCGCCGCCGGGCACCAGGTCGGCTCGGTGTTCTCGTCGCTGCACGCGGCCGGGCTCAGCAGTGCGATGTTCGCTGCCAAGCCGAAGTTCAGCCTGTTCAACCGCTCGTGGCCCGACGGCCTCGACCACACCCTGATCACGGCCGACAACACGGAGCTGGTCAGGGCCGCCCGGAGCGACCTGGCGACCACCTGGCGGGCACTCACGTTCCTCCACATCTCGCTGCCCGACCTCGCCGGACACGCGCACGGCTGGATGTCGCCGGAGTACCGCAAGGCGGTTCGCCAGTCCGACTACCTGGTCGGCCGCGTGCTCGCGACCATCTCCGCGACCGCCGAGTCGCTCGACAACACTCTCGTCATCGTCACCGCCGACCACGGTGGCATCGGTCCCGACCACTCCGACCCCAGCAAGCCGGCCAACTACCGGGTCCCCTTCCTGGTGTGGGGTCCCGGTGTGCCCGCCGGGGTCGACCTCTACGACCTCAACCCGACGTACGCCGACCCCGGCAGGCTCCGGGTCGGCTACGACGAGGCGAAGCAACCGGTCCGCAACGGCGACATCGCCAACCTCGTTCTCGACGTGCTCGGGCTGCCCCCCATCCCCCACAGCGAGCACGACTACGAGCAGGACCTCGAGGTCTTCGCACCCGCTGGTTGAGAAGGGTTCAGCGGCTCCAGAGCTCGCCGGGCAGCGGCCAGGGGTTGTGGCGGCAGCCGAAGAGGCCCTTGGACTGCTGCATCATCACCGGCGCCAAGCGCCCGGGTCCGGGGCAGCCGCGGTGGCCGTGGCCGAGCCAGTGGCCGGTCTCGTGGTTGACGACGAGGTGTCGGTAGTCGCGCAGGCTCCGGCGCGCGGCGTTCCACGAGGGTGACGCGTACTTCCACCGCACCTGGTTGATCACCACGTAGCGGCCGGACCGGCAGCTCCACTGCACGCTGCACGCGCTGGAGAAGCGCGGGAGCCAGCTGGCCTCGGCGAGCACCAGCGAGAAGCTCGAAGGGCCGCGGACCCGCTTGAATGCGACGCCGCCGTTCCGCCAGCCGCGCGGGTCGGCGTACGTCCGGGCGGCGAGGCGGGCGAACTCGCGGACACTGGTGGTGATCCGGCCACGCGTCTCGATCCGGTAGGTGACCGTGCGCCGCACCGGCACGCGGTAGCCGACCCTTCCCCCGCCTCGCGCGGTGGCCTGGGCCCACTCGTAGCCGCGCCTCTTGACGTAGACGCGAGCCTTGATGCGCTGACCGACGTCAGCCACGCCCAGGCGGTAGGTCTGCCGGGTGGCGCCCGGGATCTCCACCTCGTTGCGGAACCACTGGAAGCGGTAGCGGTCGGGCGTGCGGTTCCACACGCCCCGGGTCACCTTCGCAGTACGCCCGTAGCGCAGTACCCCCTCGACCGTGATCTCGTTGCGCAGACGCAGCTCAGCGGGCCCGCCCGCCGCCGTCGCGTCGGGCGCGGCGGTCGACCCGGGTACGGGCGAGAGGAGCGCGGCGAGCAGAACGCCGAGCAGCAACGCACGCATGCCCAGCACCCTAGACGCCGCCCTGCTCGGTGGTTGAGGTGCGGGTCAGGCCCAGAGCTGGCCCTCCAAGGCCTCCTCGGCCTCGTCGATGGTGCCCTCGTAGGCGCCCGTGGACAGGTACTTCCAGCCGCCGTCAGCCACCACGAAGGCGATGTCGGCGCGCTCGCCTGCCTTGACCGCCTTGGCGGCCTGGGCGAGGGCGGCGTGCAGGATCGCGCCCGTGGAGATGCCGGCGAAGATGCCCTCGGTGTCGAGCAGCTCGCGGACGCGGCGTACGGCGTCGCGCGGGCCGACCGAGAAGCGCGCGTCGATCAGCGTCTCGTCGTAGAGCTCCGGCACGAAGCCCTCGTCTAGGTTGCGCAGGCCGTAGACGAGCTCGCCGTACCTCGGCTCGGCGGCCACGATCTTGACCTCCGGCTTGTGGGACCGGAAGAACCGCCCGACCCCCATCAGCGTGCCGGTCGTGCCGAGCCCGCCGACGAAGTGGGTCACCGACGGCAGGTCGGCGAGGATCTCGGGACCCGTCCCCTCGAAGTGGGCGCGGGCGTTGGCCTCGTTGCCGTACTGGTAGAGCATCACCCAGTCGGGGTGGGCGGCCGCGATCTCCTTGGCCTGGCGGACGGCCTCGTTGGAGCCTCCGGCCGCGGGTGAGGAGATGATCTCCGCGCCCCACATCCGCAGCAGCTGACGGCGCTCCTCGGAGGTGTTCTCGGGCATCACGCACACCAGGCGGTAGCCGCGGAGCTTGGCCGCCATCGCCAGCGAGATCCCGGTGTTGCCGCTCGTCGGCTCGAGGATCGTGCACCCAGGTCGCAGCCGGCCGTTCTTCTCGGCGTCCACGACCATCGCCAGCGCGGCGCGGTCCTTGATCGAACCGGTGGGATTGCGGTCCTCGAGCTTGGCCCACAGGCGTACGTCGGGGCTCGGCGACAGTGTCGGCAGCCCGACCAGCGGCGTGTTGCCGACCGACGACAGCAGGTCGTCGTACGTGGTCATCGGGGTGCTCTCAGCCGCCCGCGACGGCCGGGAGGACGACGACCTGGTCGCCGTCGCTGACCTCGGCGTCGAGGCCGCCGATGAAGCGGACGTCCTCGTCGTTGACGTAGACGTTGACGAAGCGGCGCAGCGTCTTGCTGTCGGCCCCCTCGACGAGGCGGTCCTTGATGCCGGGGTGGTTGGCCTCGAGGTCGTCGATCACGGCCGCCAGCGTGGCGCCCTCGGCGGTGACCGCCTTCTGGTCGCGGGTGTAGGTGCGCAGGATGGTGGGGATCCGGACCTCGACGGCCATGATGCTCCTTCGATCAGGGGGCTGCTCAGGGGGCAAGCTGGGGGACCACGACGACATCCTCCTCGGACACCTCGCCGTCGACGATCCTGAACGACCTGAACTCGACAGGACCCTCGTTATTCCCGTGCTCGCGGGTGCTGACCAGCACGTAGTGGGCGTTCGGCTCGCTGGCCAGCCCGATGTCGGTGCGGCTCGGGTAGGCCTCTGTCGCGGTGTGGGAGTGGTAGACGACGACGGGTTCCTCCTCACGCGCCCACATCTCCTTGTAGAGCGCCAGCAGCTCGATGGAGTCGAACTCGTAGAACGTCGGGCTCCCCGCGGCGTTGACCATCTCGACCAGCCGCTCGGGGCGATCGCTGCCCTCGGGACCGGCGACGATGCCGCACGCCTCGTCGGGATGGTCCTTCTTGGCGTGCCTGACGATCGCGTCGTGGGTGGCCTGGTCGATGGTCAGCATGGCCCGTCAAGCCTACGGGCGGAGTCAGGTCACGAACCTCGCGGCCTGTTCCCCGGACAGTGCGTCCCCGATCCGACGGGTCATGGACGGTGCCATCGCCGGCAGGGCGTCGCGCGGGAACCAGCGCACGTCGAGCGACTCGTCGTCCGCCACGTGCGCCTCACCGGAGACGTAGGTGCAGGCGAACGTCAGGTCGAGGTACGACGCCCGGTCGCCGTTGGCATGAACGACGCCGGGGTGCGCGCTCGTCGAGGCGAGCCGGTCGACGGTGACCACGACGCCGGTCTCCTCGAGGGTCTCGCGAGCAGCCGCCGGGCCTGGTTCCTCACCGGGCTCGGGGATGCCGGTGACCGGAGTCCACTCGCCGTTGTCGGCCCGCTGCACGAGCAGGATCTCGTCACCGCGAAGGACGACCGCGGTGATGGCGGGCAGCCACATCTCGTGCTGGCCGATCATCTTGCGGATCTCGACGATGAACTCCGGGATCGGCATCCCACCACCCTACGGAGTCACGACGAGAGTGCCTCGACCAACGTCTCCTGGAGGTAGCCGACCCACAGGTAGATGTCGTGAGCCTGGCCGCGCGGGTCGTCGTCGGGCAGCGCGGCCCAGTAGCCCTCGTCGCCCTCCTCGACCTCGAGGCGGCTGGCCAGCGCCAGACGGATGTCGGTGAACGACCGCATCCACGTCTCTGCCGTCGGCTCGTCGAGCTCGACGTCGATCACCAGGCCGTCCTCGGACAGCTCGGGCGGCAGGCCGGCCTCCTCGAGCCCGTCGATGACCGCGATGGCGGCGTTCGCCTTGCCGTCGCGCAGCGTGCCCTCGGTGAAGCGCCGGAAGTCACCGGCCGCCTCGGGGTCGTCGGGATAGGCCGTCGGGAAGAGCCGCGCGAGCACGGGGTCGTCGGGCTCCTCGGTCGGGCCGGTGAAGTCGAGCAGCGCCTCGAGCGGGTCGCCGCCCTGCTGGGGTACGGCACGCTCGTTGCGGAGGAGCTCCACGAGCTGGGAGGCCAGCGAGCGCAGCAGGTCGGCCTCGAAGCCGGAGAAGTTCGCGATGACGTGACGAGTCTTCCGGTGCCGGGCGAAGCCAGTCACTGCTTCTCCATCGTCGCCCAGAGGCCGTACTCGTGCATGGCCTGGACGTCGCGCTCCATCTCCTCGCGGGTGCCGTGGCTGACCACGGACTTGCCGTCGTTGTGGACCTCGAGCATCAGCTTCTCGGCCTTCTTCTTCTCGTAGCCGAAGTACTTGCTGAAGACGTAGGTCACGTAGGACATCAGGTTGACCGGGTCGTTCCACACGATGGTCACCCACGGCGTGGCCAGAACCGTGACGTCGTCGGTCTCAGGGGTGGTGGTGGGGTCGACCTCGACCGGACTTGCTGTCGACACGCATCCCATACTGGCACGGCCACCGGCGTAGGCCGTCACGGCTTCACGAGGCCGGACGGTCGTGAGCGCGCCCTCGACCCGGCTCGCCCATACCCCCGGTGACCTCGACGGCGCTGCTGACCGACCACTACGAGCTGACGATGGTCCAGGCGGCGCTCGGCAGCGGGACGGCGCTGCGACGGTCGGTCTTCGAGCTGTTCCCCCGGCGACTCCCCGAGGGGCGGCGGTACGGCGTGGTGGCGGGCGTGGGCCGGATGCTCGACGCCCTCGAGTCCTTCACCTTCGACGACGGCGTCCTGGCCGCGCTGGAGGGCGTCGTCAACGAGGAGACCCGCGACTGGCTGGCGTCGTACCGGTTCTCGGGCGACGTCTGGGGGTACGCCGAGGGCGATGCGTACTTCCCGTACTCGCCCCTGCTGATCGTCGAGGGCAGCTTCGCCGAGGCGGTCCTCCTCGAGACGCTGGCCCTGTCGATCTACAACCACGACTCGGCGATCGCCTCGGCCGCGTCGCGGATGACGATGGCCGCCAGCGACCGGCCCTGCATCGAGATGGGCTCGCGGCGCACCCACGAGGAGGCTGCCGTCGCGTCGGCGCGGGCGGCGTACCTCGCCGGTTTCGCGAGCACCTCCAACCTCGCCGCCCGGCAGCGGTACGGCGTGCCGACCGCCGGCACGAGCGCCCACAGCTTCACGCTGCTCCACGACACCGAGGCCGACGCCTTCCGTGCCCAGGTCACCTCGCTGGGCTCCGGCACCACGTTGCTGGTCGACACCTACGACGTCGAGGAGGCCGTCCGGGTCGGCGTCGAGATCGCCGGGCCCGGTCTGGGCGCCGTACGCCTCGACTCCGGCGACCTCGGCGTGCTGGCCCACCGGGTCCGCAAGCAGCTCGACGACCTCGGCGCGACGAAGACCCGGATCGTGGTGACGAGCGACCTCGACGAGTACGCCATCGCAGCACTCGCTGCTGCACCCGTCGACGGCTACGGCGTCGGCACCCAGCTGGTCACCGGCAGCGGCCACCCGACCTGCGGCTTCGTCTACAAGCTCGTGGCGCGCGAGGACGACCACGGCGCGATGGTGTCGGTGGCCAAGAAGAGCACGGACAAGATCTCCATCGGCGGCCGCAAGTACGCGCTGCGGCGGCTGGACGCCCACGGCGTCGCCGAGGCGGAGGTGATCGGCATCGGCGCCCCGCCCGACGACGACGGCAACGACCGGGCGCTCCTCGTCGAGCTGGTGCGCGACGGCGAGGTGGTCGGCCGCGAGCCCCTGGACGCCGCCCGCGAGCGGCACCGAGCCGCCCGCGCCGAGCTGCCGTGGTCGGTGCAGCAGATGTCGAAGGGCGAGCCGGTGATCCCGACGATCATCCTGGACGACGACGCTGACACCCCATGTCTGAGAGCCTGTGCCGATGGCGTTGATCACGTGCGACTTCTTCTCCGACGTCCTCGAGGTCGGGTGCTCGATCACCGTCGTGCTGCCCCAGCCCACCGAGGAGCAGATCGGCGTCGAGGGCTCTGCTGATGCCGGGGCCGTCCCACGCACCGACTTCCCGGTGCTCTACCTGCTGCACGGCCTCTCCGACGACCACACGGCCTGGCTGCGCTACACCTCCGTCGAGCGGTACGCCGCGGCGGCCGGCCTCGCCGTCGTCATGCCCGTCCGTCAACCGCAGCTTCTACGCCAACGAGCGCACCGGCGGGCGCTACTGGGACTACATCTCCGAGGAGCTCCCAC
This sequence comes from uncultured Actinomycetota bacterium, assembly GCA_963790295.1. GTDB lineage: Bacteria > Actinomycetota > Actinomycetes > Propionibacteriales > Nocardioidaceae > Nocardioides. The sequence continues at coordinate 119,668 of CAWBOE010000007.1, read as the reverse complement.
AGGTCGTGGGCAACTTCTTCCGGGTCTCCCAGGACCCCGCCCAGACGTACGTCGCCGGGCTGAGCATGGGCGGGTACGGCGCGATGAAGCTCGCGTTGACCCACCCTGACCGGTTCGCCGCCGCAGCCACCCTGTCCGGCGCGCTCGACCTCGAGGAGCTGTCGACGCGCCCCGAGCGCGTCGAGCTGTTCGAGCGCATCTTCGGCGACTCGATCCCGGACGACGCCGACCTGTTCCGGCTCGTCGAGAAGGCCGACGCGTCCGCCCTCCCCCGCCTCCACGTGTCCACCGGCACCGAGGACGCGCCGGGCCTGGTCAAGGGCAACCGCCGCTTCGTCGCCGTGCTGAAGGACAAGGGCGCCGACGTCACCTCCGACTTCCGCCCCGGAGAGCACGTCTGGCAGCTCTGGGACGACCTGCTGCCCGAGGTGATCGACTGGATGCTCGACCCTTGAGCAGGTCCGCGACGCGCACGTGAATCCCCGGCCGGCCGGTGAAACCGTCACCCTCGGTAGCCTCGCACCATGAAGCGCGCGCTCATCGTGGTCGACGTGCAGAACGACTTCTGCGAGGGCGGGTCGCTGCCCGTCGCGGGCGGCGCCCAGGTGGCACACGACATCGGCCGGCTGCTGCACCGCTGGGTCGAGAAGTCGCCCGAGTCGCCGGCGTACGACGTCGTGGTGGCCTCCAAGGACCACCACGTCGAGCCGGGCGACCACTGGGCGCACGAGCCCGACTACGTCGACTCCTGGCCCGTGCACTGCAAGGTCGGCACCGACGGCGAAGCCTTCCACCCCAATCTCGACCCCCAGCCGTTCGACGCGATCTTCCTCAAGGGCGAGCACCAGGCGGCGTACTCGGCGTTCGAGGGGCGGACGACGTCCGGCGCCGGCCTGGCCGACTGGTTGCGCGACCACGAGGTCGAGGAGGTCGACGTCTGCGGCCTCGCGACCGACCACTGCGTGCGGGCCACAGCCATCGACGCGGTGACCGAGGGCTTCACCACGTCGGTGCTCGCCGACCTGTGCGCGGGTGTCGCCCCCGAGACCACGGCGGCCGCCGTGAAGCAGATGCGCGCCGCCGGCGTCACCGTCGAGTAGTAGGTCTCAGCCCATCTGCTTGCCCTGGTCGGCGAGGACCAGCTCGATCATGGGCACCATCGCCGTCATCAGCGCCTCGAGCGCAGAGTGCGGGCGCACCATCACCCGGAAGTCGTCGACCAGCCCGTGCGCGTCCAGCCGGATGAGGTCGACGCCCTCGACGTGGCGGGTGCCGACCTTGGCCTCGAAGACCAGCGCCATGCCCCGGCCGTCCTCCTCGATGAAGGTCCGCACGTATCGGAACTCCTGGAGGACCCGGGAAACCGCCTTCAGCAGCACGAGCGTGGCCGGCTTGCCCTCGTACGGCTCGAAGACCGCAGGGCTGCGGAACACGACCTTGTCGGCCAGCATCTCGCTCGCCGTCTCGATGTCGCCGCGCTCCAGCGCCGCCTGGAAAACCTCGGGTGTCACCGTCTCACTCCCCCTCGAACTTGTACTGCAGCAGCACAGTCTGCCTCGTCATCGCCTGTCAGGTGGGGAATTGGGTGGTCAGCCGTCGCCCCACTTCTCGGCGAGGGTCCGGATGACGTTGAGGTTGCGGTTGGTGGCCACGCCGAGGATCTTCTCGACCGCCGCGTTGCTCAGCCGGCCGCGTGCCGACGGCGTCACCACGAGCAGGTGCGCGCCCCGGCCGCGGATCACCGCGAGGTCCTCGCCGTGATCGAGCTCCTCCAGCCTGCGTACGTCGGCCGCCTTCGGCTTCTCCTTCAGCACCGAGACATAGTGGGCCCCGGTGTTGCGATGCTGCTTCGCGACCTCCTTGGCGTCGGCGGCGATCTCCCGCAGCTCGGCCGGGGTGAGCACGATGGTCTTGATCTCGAAGCCGGCGTGCTTGCGGAACGAGCGCTCCAGCGCCTCCTCCACCTTGACCCGCGACCGGAGGGGCGAGGCGAACCTGACGTTGCCGGTGTTGATGTAGGTCTCGACCTCGGTGAAGCCACATTCCTCGACGGCTTCCACGATCTGGGCCTTCGCGAACTTGCGCGTCGGGCCGAGGTTGATCGCGCGCAGGAAGGCGACGTAGGTGGGCACGGGGACATCGTGCCCCCGACTTCCCGGGATCGGCCACGCAGGCGCGCGGACCGCCCGCACACTCTTCCCATGAGGCCTGCCCCCCGCCTTGCCCGCGCGCTCGCCGGCGCCCTCGCGGCCGCCACGCTCCTGGCCGTCGCTCCCGGATCCGCGTCCGCGGGTCGTCAGGGCCTCGAGCCCGTGCTGAGCCACGTCGAGCTGACCGAACCCAGGATCCACGCGGTCGGCGCCGAGCACACCGGCGTGCCCAAGAGGACGAAGCTCATGCTGACGCTCAACGTCCCGGCGATGGTGCGGGTGCGCGTCAGGGACCTCGACCCCTACGGTCTCCGGCGCGCTTTCAACCAGGACGTGCCGGCCGGGGAGTCAGCCATCACGATCACCGCCCGGGTCGACGGCACCAAGCTGCCGCCGGGGAAGTACGAGGTCGTGGTGAAGGCCCACAACCCGGACGGCTCGAGCCAGAAGGTGAGGCTCCGGCTGCGGATCGTCGGCGAGAACGGCTGACGCGATCCCGCGTCAGCTCACAGGTTTCCGCGCAGGTCCTGCTCGCGCTCGATCGCCTCGAACAGCGCCTTGAAGTTGCCCTTGCCGAAGCCGAGCGAGCCGTGCCGCTCGATCAGCTCGAAGAAGACCGTCGGACGGTCGCCGAGCGGCTTGGTGAAGATCTGCAGGAGGTAGCCGTCCTCGTCGCGGTCGACCAGGATCCCGCGCTTCTGGAGCTCCTCGATCGGCGCGCGCACCTCGCCGATGCGGGCGCGCAGCTCGGGGTCCTCGTAGTAGGAGTCGGGCGTGGCCAGGAACTCCACACCGTTGGCGCGGAGCGCGTCGACCGAAGCGAGGATGTCGTTGGTCGCGACGGCCAGGTGCTGGGCGCCGGCGCCGCGGTAGAACTCGAGGTACTCGTCGATCTGCGACTTCTTCTTCGCGATCGCCGGCTCGTTGAGCGGGAACTTGACCCGGTGGTTGCCGTTGGCGACGACCTTCGACATCAGGGCGGAGTAGTCGGTGGCGATGTCGTCGCCGATGAACTCCGCCATGTTCACGAAGCCCATCACCCGGTTGTAGAACTGCACCCACTCGTCCATGTGACCGAGCTGGACGTTGCCGACGATGTGGTCGAGGGCCTGGAAGAGCCGCTTCGGCTCGCCCTCGCGCTTGACCCACGTCGGCGAGGCGGCGACGTACCCGGGGAGGTACGGGCCGTCGTACTCGCTGCGGTCGACCAGCGTGTGGATCGTGTCGCCGTACGTCGCGATGGCCGCGATGCGGACCGTGCCGTGCCCGTCGCTGACGTCCTCGGGCTCACGGACGACGGTCGCGCCGGCCCGGCGGGCCTGGGCGATGCACCTGTCGACGTCGGGCACCTCGAGGGCGATGTCGGTGACGCCGTCGCCGTGCTTGCGGTGGTGCTCGACCAGCGGGCTCTCGGGGTCGACGGCGCCGTTGACGACGAAGCGGATCGAGCCGGAACGCAGCACGAAGGACTTGTGGTCGCGGTTGCCGTGCTCGGGGCCGGAGTAGGCCTCGAGGGCCATCCCCCACGCCGACTGGTAGTAGTGGGCGGTCTGGGTCGCGTTGCCGACGCAGAAGACGATGGCGTCCCAGCCGGTGACCGGGAAGACGTCGCCCTCCTCGTCGTACTCGACCAGGCCGACGAGCTGCTTGAGCTGGTCGACGGTGAGGTCGGCCTTGAGCTCGTCCTCGGTGAGCGCACCGCCGGTGCTGGGAGTCTCGTGCCCGGATGCCACAGTCGTCATGGGCCCAGGTTGCCTCGCTGGCGACAAGATGTGCAACAGTACGGCGAAATGCTAGGCAGTTTGTTCACTCTGGGAGCCACGCATGGACGCATTGGACGTCAAGGTGATCGACCTCTTCGCCGCCGAGCCGCGGATCGGCGTGCTCGAGGCGTCACGGCGGCTCGGGGTGGCGCGGGGCACGGTCCAGGCGCGGCTCGACAAGCTGGCCGCGTCGGGTGTCGTCACCGGGTGGGGGCCGGACCTCGACCCGGACGCGCTCGGCTTCCCGGTGACGGCGTTCTTGACCCTCGAGATCCGTCAAGGCGCGGGCCACGAGACCGTGGCGGCCCACCTGGCAGCGATCCCGGAGGTGCTCGAGGCGTTCACCATCACCGGCGCCGGCGACATGTGGGCCCGCGTGGTGGCGCGGTCGAACGCCGACCTGCAGCGCGTGATCGACCAGGTGCTCCGTCACGAGGGCATCGACCGGTCGACGACGGTGATCGCGCTCGCCACCCAGATCCCCTACCGGATGCTGCCGCTGGTCACCTCCCTGGCGTGACGGCCGTCCTGGCGGTGGCTCAGGGTCGGTTTCCGTCGCTCTAACCGACCCCGGCTCACCGACATTCTTGTCAGAACCGGCCCTCACTCACCGCCGCCCGGGAGTCGGTCGACAACCGCCGGTCCAGCCACATCGCACCGCAGGCCAGCGCGAGCATCAGCGCCGAGATGCCGAGACAGGTGAGCAGCACGATCCCGAGCCCGTGCTCGCCGACGTCGATGAACGGGTAGGGGTACCACTCGACCACCGCCCCTCGCACGAGCGTGTAGACCAGCCATCCCACGGGCACCACGAGGAACGCGCCCACGTCGCGCGGCGTGATCAGCCCGCGGGGCCCGAAGACCAGCCAGCCGACCAGGCACAGCAACGGCACCACGATGTGCAGCAGCTTGTCGGCCAGCAGGTCGGCTCCGTCGAGGTCGAGCAGCGGCCGCAGCAGGAACCAGTGGACGACCCCGCCGCCGACCGCGAGTACCAGGGCGTCCAGCCGCAGCGCCCGGAACACCCGCCCGCCGCTCCGCTCGGCGTCGGCGGCCAGGACCGCCGAGGTCGCGGCGACCATCACGTTGAACCAGATCGTCAGGTAGCTGCAGAACCGCACCAGCCGAGTGCCCAGGTCGGGGTCGTCCGCCGTCGCCACGTCAGGGTCGGTGTCGAGGTGCTGCCCGCCCTGGATCACCAGCACCAGCTGGAGAACGACCGCTCCGGCCGCCACCAGGAAGGTCACCAGGTGGAACGCGCGCGCGTTGGCAGGTGACCGCAGGGCCATGGGTGGAGCGTAGGGCGTCGGGCGGACCTCAGCTCGTACGCCGCGCGGCCAGCTCTCGCAGGCGGGCGATGCGCTCGCGGAGCTGGTCGGCGGTGGCCAGCGCGGCTGCCGGGCCGCCGCACTCGCGGCGCAGCTCGGCGTGGGTGGCGCCGTGGGCCTGGCCCGTGCGGTGGTGCCAGGCGGCGACCAGTCCGTTGAGCTCGCGCCGCAGCACGGCCAGCTGCTCGTACGTCGACACCTCGGCGACCGTGTCCGGCTCGGCTGCAGGGGTCTTGCGGCGGTCGTTCTGGCGCTGGTGCAGCAGGGCCCGCACCTGGTCGGGCTCGAGCAGCCCGGGGATGCCGAGGAAGTCCATCTCCTCGTCGGACCCGACGTGCACCTCGCCCTCGTGGCCGAACGTCGCGCCGTCGAAGAGCACCTGGTCGAACCTCGCCTGCGACCCGAGTGCCTCGAACGTCCCGAGCAGGTCGTCGGACGCCGACTCCCCAGCCTCGGCGCGGGCGAGCAGCTCGGCCTCCGCGTCCATCAGGTCGGCCTCGTCGGTGATCCTGCGGCCGAGCACGTGGTCGCGCTGGCGCTCCAGCTCGGCGGCGTAGCCCAGGAGGTTGGGAACCGACGGCAGGAACACCGACGCCGTCTCGCCACGCCCTCGCGCGCGGACGAACCGCCCCACGGCCTGGGCGAAGAACAGCGGCGTCGACGTGGTGGTCGCGTAGACACCGACCGCGAGGCGTGGGACGTCGACTCCCTCGGAGACCATCCGCACCGCGACCATCCAGCGGTCCTCGGACTCGGTGAACTTCGCGATCTTCTTCGACGCGGACTTCTCGTCCGAGAGTACGACGGTCGGCGCCTCGCCGGAGACCTGCCTGAGCAGCGCGGCGTAGGCACGAGCGGAGTCCTGGTCGGTCGCGATCACCAGGCCGCCCGCGTCGGGCACGTGGCGGCGTACTTCCGAGAGCCGCTTGTCGGCGGCGGCCAGCACCGCCGGGATCCAGGAGCCCGCTGGGTCGAGGGCGGTGCGCAGGGCCTGCGCGTTGAGGTCGTTGGTCAGCGGCTCGCCGAGGCGGGCGGCGATCTCGTCGCCGGCGCGGGTGCGCCACTGCATCTCACCGGAGTAGGCGAGGAAGAGCACCGGCCTCACGACGTGGTCGGCCAGCGCGTGGGCATAGCCGTAGGTGAAGTCGGCGACGCTCCGCGGCACGCCGTCGTCACCGGGCGCGTAGGTGACGAAGGGGATCGGGTTGACGTCGGACCGGAACGGCGTGCCGGTCAGCGCCAGCCGCCGGGTCGCGGGCTGGAACGCCTCGCGCACGCCCTCGCCCCACGACATCGCGTCACCGGCGTGGTGCACCTCGTCGAGGATCACCAGGGTCTTGTAGTTGTCGGTGCGGATCCGCATCGCGAGCGGGTTGACCGCGACGCCCGCGTAGGTCACCGCGATGCCTGCGTAGTCCTTCGAGGTCTTGCGATTGCCCGCGGCGTACGTCGGGTCGATGGGGATGCCGGCACGCGCTGCGGCCTGCGCCCACTGCAGCTTCAGGTGCTCGGTCGGCGCGACGATCGTGACGCGGTCGACGACCCGGCGGCCGAGGAGGTCGGCCGCCACCGTCAGCGCGAACGTCGTCTTGCCGGCGCCAGGGGTGGCCACGGCGAGGTAGTCCCTGGGCGACCGGGCGGCATAGTCGGTCATGGCGGCCGACTGCCAGGCGCGCAGGGACGGTGCGGTCCCCCACGCTGCTCGCTCGGGCCAGGCGGGTCCGAGCGAGGTCACTCCTGGCTGTCCCCTCCGGTGTCGTCCTTGAGCGAGCTCCAGATCTCCTCGCACTCGGGGCAGACCGGGAACTTCTCCGGCGCCCGGCTCGGCACCCAGACCTTGCCGCACAGGGCCACCACGGGGGTCCCCATCACCATCGCCTCGGTGAGCTTGTCCTTCTCGACGTAGTGGGAGAAGCGCTCGTGATCGCCTTCGTCGGTGGGGACGGTGCGGCGGTCCTCGCGCACGTCCGTGTCGACTGCCGTCTCGGTCGAGAAGCCGAAGGTGGTCACCAGCGGAGTCTACGACCCGCGCTGTACAGACGACCCAAGGGCTGAGCCGACTCGGCGGGTCAGTTGAGGTCGGGGTCGAGGGGGCGCGTCGAGTGCCAGGCGAGCTCGCCGGGCTGGCGGCGCAGTACGTCGCGCCAGAGGCCCTGGGTGTCATCGCGGAAGCAGTCGGGAGGCATCGAGGGCACGACGTACCAGCTGCCCTCCTCGACCTCGCTCTCGAGCTGGCCGGCACCCCAGCCGGCGTACCCGGCGTAGATCCGCAGACCCTGAAGGCTGCCGTCGACGAGCTCGACGGGGGTGTCGAGGTCGATCACACCGAGGTCGTCAGTCACCTCCCGGAAGCCGACGGGAGCGTCGTCGACCGACCGCAGCCGACCCACGGCCAGGGCACCTTCGGTCGAGACCGGTCCGCCCTGGAACAGCACCTCCGGCTCGGCGACCACGTCCGCCCACGACTCGAGCACGTCGGCCACCGGCACCGTCGACGGACGGTTGAGAACCACCCCGAGGGCGCCGTTCTCGTCGGCGTCGAGGAGCAGGACGACCGTCTCCGCGAAGTTCGGGTCGAGCAGCATCGGAGTGGCGACCAACAGCTGCCCGGCGCGGAGATCTGGGCGCAGGTCCTCCATGCGTCCAGTGTGCCGCAATACCCACCGCGCCGAAGCCGAGTCGTGCGCCTGGGGCAGCGCTATGCCGCTGCGTGAGGCACACGACCAAGCAGGGCCCGCTCGTTGGCGGCAGCCTTGGCGGTCGCGGTGGCCATCTGCTCGTCGAGCGGGTGGTCTCGGTAGTGGTCCAGAACGGCTCGTACGCCGGCCAGCTCGCCTGCCGTCGTGCGCCACGCCGTGTCGACGGCGGCCACCGGATCATCGGGCGCCAGCATCAGCTCACGCTCGAGCCGGCCGGCCAGGCGGGTGTGCCAGCGCAGCTGGAGGGCGCCGAGCAGGGTCAGCTCGTCGCCGAAGGCCTCGGCCACGCCAGCCGCGTCCATCGGCAGCAGGCCGTCGCGGCGAGCGTCCACGGCGGCGATCACGTCGCGGAGCACGTCTTCGCGGCGGTGGAAGGTCGTCCAGGTCATGGTGCACGCACACCCCTCTCTCGCATACCGTTGGTACGTACCGACGGTATGGAACCAAACCACGGTATGCAAACGCCGTACCTGTGATCCCGGTCACCGTAGGGTGGCCTCGTGCCTCGGGTCAGGAGGAGCGGGCGCCGGGCGGAGTACTCCGCGTCCACCAAGCGCGCCCTGGTCGACGTCGCCGAGGAGCTGTTCGCCGAGGACGGCTACGCCGGCACCTCGCTCGACGCGATCGTGGCCGGCGCCCGGGTCACCAAGGGCGCGCTCTACCACCACTTCACGGGCAAGCAGGCGCTGTTCGAGGCGGTCTTCGAGCGGGTCGAGGGCGCGGCGTCGAAGGCCATCCACGACCAGATCAAGAACGAGCGGGACCCCTGGGAGAAGGCTCGCGCAGGGCTGCGCGTCTTCCTCGAGGTCGTGCGTGACCCGACGTACCGGCGGGTCGTCATCCAGGACGGGCCGGCGGTCCTGGGCTACGAACGGTTCCGCGAGCAGGAGGAGCGCTCGACCTTCGCCAACGTGCTGGCCATCGTCGCCTCCGTGCTGACCGAAGGCCGGCTGGACCTGGACGACGCCATGCAGCGCACCTTCGCGCGGATCTTCTTCGGGGCGATGTCGTCGGCAGGCGAGTCGGTGTCGCTCGCCGAGGACCCCGACGCCGCCAGCGACCGGGTCGAGGCGGCCATCGGCATCATCCTCGACGGCCTGCAGGCGCTCGCCGAGTCGGCAAGCACCCCGCCTGAGCCGACTACTTCTGCCAGGTGACGTTCCCGGGCCCGGCCGGCACCAGCTCGATCCAGACGTGCCCGGCCGGCACGGCCAGGGTCTTGCCCTTGAAGTCCAGCCTCAGGGTCGAGGTCAGCTTGTCCTTGTGCCACGTGGCCCGGATCACCCGGCCGCCGTGGAACAGCCACGCCGGCCCCTCTCCCACGAACTGCGTCTCGGGGACCCTGTTGCCCGCTGGGTCGAGGTAGCCCGCGTCACCGACCTGCACCTGCAGGGTGAGCACGCTGTCAGCCGGGAACTGGTCGTCGGGACCTGCGTTGGAGTTGACGTTGACGTAGCGCTCGCCGTCGTACTTCCACTCGGTCGCGTGTCCGCCCGAGAACGCCGCCGCGAACGTCGTGGCCTTCTTGCCCTGCGGCAGGTCGCCGCCATCGCCCCACGGCAGGTAGTCGGCGGGCCGGACGGCCTGCTGCTTGAAGGACTTGGCCGTCTCGTCGAGGTGGGCGAAGAGGTTGTACGGCGCCGAGCGCGCGCTGTCGCGGTAGGTGCCGGGGCCGCCCTCCTGGATGAACGGGATGCCCGCGTCGCTGATCCGCCGGATGGTGACCCCGGCCGCGCCGCTGGTCACGACGGACGCGTGGTCGCCCGGCACGATGCCGATGTCGCTGGCCCGCATGGACCGCACCGGGCCGGCGTTGTCGGGCACCTGCGAGTAGAAGAAGACCGCGAGGCGGGTCAGGCCGCCCTCGACCAGCTCCTCGACCACGAGGTCGGCCTCGCCGAGCCCGACCTGTGGCGAGCTGGAGCTGGTGTTGTCGATCTTGGTCACCAGGATCGGGTGCTTGAGCGCGGCACTCTCGCCCTCGGGGACCTCGAGGCCGGTCAGCGGCCAGGTGTCGGGCGTGATCTCCTCCTCCGCTTCGGCCGGCGTGAACGGCTCGCTCGGGTCGGCCTGCTGGGCCTGCGGCTCGTCGTCGCCGCCACCGCAGGCGGTGAGGCTCGCCGCGGTCAGGGTCGCGGCGACGAGGAGGGCAAGAGAGCGCGGGACTCGACCAACAAGGGAGGGGCGCACAGGAAGTAACTCCGATCAGGGGCAGATCACTGAATCTGCTCCATTGTGGTTGTCTTTCATCGGGGAACTGCGCAGGGGGTCGGTCTCGGCGCGTCGGGCGCCGCTAGACCAGCGTGGCCCCGCCATCGACGTACAGGACCTGGCCAGTGACGTACGACGAGTCGTCGCTGCACAGGAACGCCGCGACGGCCGCGATGTCCTCGGGGTAGCCCACCCGGCGGACCGGGTTGCGGTCGGCGGCGGCCTGGCGGAAGTCCTCGACGCTCATCCCCACCCGGGCGGCGGTGGCGTCGGTCATGTCGGTGGCGATGAAGCCCGGGGCGATCGCGTTCACGTTGACGCCGTAGGGGCCGAGCTCGATGCCGAGGGTGCGGGTGAAGCCCTGGATGCCCATCTTGGCGGCGGCGTAGTTGGCCTGCCCGCGGTTGCCGAGCGCACTGACGCTGGAGAGGTTGACGATCTTGCCGTACTTCTGGGCCACGAAGACCCGCTGCGCCGCACGCGTGGTCAAGAACGCGCCGCGCAGGTGCACGTTCATGACGGTGTCCCAGTCGTCGTCGGACATCTTGAACAGCAGGTTGTCGCGGGTGACCCCGGCGTTGTTGACCAGGATGTGCAGCCCGCCGAGCTCGTCGACGACGCGCGTCACCGCCGCCTCGACCGACTCGGTGTCGCCGACGTCGCAGGCGAGCCCGAGGTGGCCGTCGCCGAGCTTGCCGGCCGCTTCCTGGGCCTGCCCCTCGTCGAGGTCGAGGACAGCGACGTCGGCGCCCTCCTCGGCGAACCGCTGGGCGATCGCGAACCCGATCCCCCGGGCGGCTCCGGTGACCACCGCGACCCGTCCGTCGAACCGGCCCATGTGACGTCCTCCTGCGCTTCGCTGGCCCCCGTCTCAGCGCGCCACTCTAGGACCGTGCCGATCCCGCCGGTTCGCCAGGGGTCCTCCAGCGTGGATCACCCGCGGGTCCGCTGACGAATCGGTGCGGCCCTGGCAGAGTTCGGCCATGCGGCCAGCCCTGAAGGCAGAGCTGGTGCTGGGCGGCGCCGTGCTCGCCCACCTCGCGATCGTCGAGACGACCTTCTTCACGGCCGGCGCCGGGCGGAACGACGTGCTGACGGTCGCGAAGTTCTTCGGCCTGCACGTGGCGGCGGTGATGATGGTGCAGGTGGTCCTGGTCGCCAGGCTGCCGTGGCTGGACCACCGGCTGGGCATGGACCGGCTCACCGCCTGGCACCGGTGGACCGGGATCGCGCTGGCCTGGACCATCGCCTGCCACGCGACGTTCGTGCTGCTCGGCTTCGCACGCCTCAACGACGACTCCGTGCCCGAGACGTTCCTCAGCCTGGCCGGGGTCACCGCCTCGCTCCTGGGGATGTGCGCCGCCGCGATCGTCGTCCCTGTGGTGGTCGTCTCGACCCGGTGGGCACGGCGGCGGCTGCCGTACGAGGTCTTCCGCTACGTCCACCTGCTCCTCTACGTCGCGATCGGCCTGGCGCTCGTCCACCAAGCGCTGGAAGGCACGACCTTCGACGCCCCGCTCGCCACCGCCTACTGGTGGACGATGTGGGTGCTGGTCCTCGTCTTCGCTACTCGTCTTCCGGGCGGGCGTGCCGATCCGGCGCAACCTGCGTCACCACTTCCGGGTCGCAGCGGTCGTCCCGGAGTCCGACGACGTCGTGTCGGTGCACGTCACCGGCCGCGACCTCCACCTGCTGCCCGGACGGGCGGGCCAGTTCTGCATCTGGCGGTTCCCCGGCCACTTCGGGTGGTGGCAGGCCAACCCGTTCTCCCTGTCAGATGCACCCGACGGGCAGGGCCTCCGCCTGACGGCGAAGGCCGTCGGTGCGACCAGCGCCGGGCTGCGCCGGCTTCCCGTCGGGACTCGCGTCCTCGTCGAAGGCCCGTACGGCGCCTTCACCACCCTGCAGCAGACCACGGGCTCGACGTTGCTCATCGCTGGGGGCATCGGCGTCACGCCGATCCGCGCCCTGCTGGAGGAGGTCGCGGGCCACACGATCGTGATCTACCGCGTGCGCAGCACGGCCGACGCCGTCCTGCTGTCCGAGCTGGAGACCCTGGCCGCCGAGCGGGGCGCGGACCTGCGCGTCCTGGCCGGCCGGACGGGTGAGGGAGACCCGCCGGTCCCGGCCTTCGACGCCCGGTCGCTCGCCGCGATGGTGCCCGACATCGCGGAGCGGGACGTCTACGTGTGCGGCCCGCCGCCCATGACGGAAGCGGTGCTGGACGCCCTCCGGGAGCTGGGCCTGCCCCGGGGGCAGATCCACGCCGAACGCTTCGGCCTCGGCTGACAGGAGCGGCACGCTCAGCCGAGCGCGGCGCGCACGCGGTCGGCGTACGACGTCATCTCGGCGTCGTCGGCGTACTTGGTGCGCGGCCAGAAGAACCCGCGCAGGCCGTCGCCCTTGGTACGCGGGACGACGTGCAGGTGGAGGTGCGCGACCGACTGGCTGACGGTGTTGTTCATCGCGACGAAGGACCCCTGGGCGCCGAGGCCCGCGACCATCGCGGTGGCCAGCCGCTGGGCGTGGGCGAGGAAGCCGTCGCGCAGCTTCGCGGGCAGGTCGGGCAGGGTCACCACGTGCGTGCGCGGCACGAGCAGCACGTGCCCCTTGAACACCGGCCTGACGTCGAGGAACCCGACGAAGTCGTCGTCCTCGAGCACCACGGCGCTCGCCGTCTCCCCCGCCGCGATCGAGCAGAACAGGCAGTCCATGCTCGGTGACGTTAGCGTCGGTCACCCCCGGGCGCTGCCGTCGGGAGGGCCAGCTCGGCCCAGGTGAACTTGCCCTCGGCGAGCTGGTGGCATCCCCAGTCCTGGGACAGCGCGGCCACGATCGTCATGCCGCGCCCGTCGACGTCCTCGGCGGCGGCCGAGCGCCGCAGAGGTCGCCCGGGTGCGGTGTCCTGCACGCCGACCCGCACGCCCGCGTCCGCTCGGCTGACGAGTACGCGGAAGCTGGAGGCGCCATGGCGCACGGCGTTGTTGGCCAGCTCGGAGACGACCAGGGACGCGTCCCAGTCGAGCCGTGCGAGGTCCCACGAGTCGAGCACCTCGGCGACGAAGCGACGCGACGCGCCGACCGCCTGAGGCACGGGCAGGAAGACCGCGCTCTGCAGGTCGGAGTGGTCGTCGTGCACGCGGGCGCCCGCGGGCCCCGGCGTCGTAGCTCAGCGGCGGGAGCAGCCCGGAGTGCAGGTGGCACACGTGGTTGATCTCGGCGAGCGAGGCTCTCATCAGCGCGGTGGTGGGGTAGGCGCACAGCAGCGAGAACTGCTGCTTCCGGAGCAGGTCGTTCCACATGTCCTCCAGCTCGATGGCTCCCGTGACGTTGCCGGCGTCCCAGAGGAGCGCCACCATCTCGCCGAACGCCCGGACGCGGGTCCCGTCGCGACCTGCCTCGTGGAGGCGACGTACGACGTGCGTCCGGAACCGCTCGGGTCCGGCGGCGCCGGCCACCATGAAGAGCTCGAGGGTCCTCGTCGCGTCGGGTGTGTCGAGCATGCCCGCTCGCGCGGGCGGCGCGGACGTCGACCCGGGTCTCCAGCCGCCGCTCGATGGCGCGCAGGTGACGCCTCGTCACGATGGCGACCACGTGCGTCCCCCGCAGCCAGTCCTTCGGCCAGGTGCTCCCCGACGACGTCGCCGAAGCGCGCGTCGTCGTCGTGGTAGTGGACCAGGTGCTCCGTCACGGCCGACCCCCCTCGGCACGGAATCCTGGGGGGCACGTTACGCCTCCTGGGCGCGCGGCGGCAGTCCCCCGCAGAGCCTCAGGCGACCGTCGACGAGCGACCACGCTTGTGCCACCACCGCCGCCACGCCTCGATCAGCTGGGGCGTCACGGCCAGCTCGATGGCCAGACCCGACGGGTCGTGCCCGACCCGCTCCTCGGCGGCGGCGTACTCGGCGGGCGTCAGCACCAGCGCCGCGGCGTACTCCCAGGCCCGCCGCTCGTTGGCCGGGCTGGAGCAGCCGTGGCCGAAGCGGTGGTGCCCGAGCTCGTGCGCCAGGCACGCCACGAGCTGTCGTCCGGTGAGCCGCGGATTGAGCACGATCGCGTTGTCGTGGCGGTGGTACTCGCCGCGACGCGTCTCGCCGAGGTCCTGCCACCGGACGTCGACCCCCAGGTCCGCACAGTGCTGGAACAACTGGTCCAGCCGGTCCCGCGAGGTCGCCATCAGGCCGCCGAGACTGTCATGACGCGCCGACAGCCCGACACCTCCGGACGATGTCACGCCTCCTCGGGCAGCGCCCTGCTCGTCCTCGATCCGGTGAGGTTCGTCGTACGCCGCCACGCCCGCCGCCGACCCGGCGGCCTTCTCGGCCTCGGCGATCACCTGCCGTGGGGTGACACCGAGCGCCTCGCAGATCGCGAACAGCTCGGCGAGGTCGATCACCGCCTGGCCGCGCAGCAGGAGGTACAGCTGGCTGCGCGAGACGGTGGGCACCACCTTGGCCAGGCCGTGGACCGACCGGAGAGAGGACTTCTCGAGGCGTCGGTTCAGCACGTCGACCACCGCAAGGCTCAGCGGGGTCTGCTGGGAGCGGGGTCCGGCTCTCACGGAGGTCGAGCGTACACATCCACAGACTGGTGCACGTCCTTGCACTAGTCCAGGTTCTTGGATATACCTTGCGTCCATGAACATGGATCTCGGGACCTGGTCAGCTCGCGTGCTCGCCGCGATCCGCGCGGAGATGGCCTCGCAGCACCGCACGCGCGCGGCCCTGGCCGACGTCCTCGGGGTCACCGAACCGACGGTCGCCACCCGCCTCGACGGCGAGACCACCTTCGACCTCGTCGAGATCGAGCGCCTGGCCGGCTGGCTCGGCCTGTCCCCGTCCGAGCTGCTCGCCCGCGCCGACGACCGGGCCGCCTGACCCACGTTCTCCGTCCCCCCACCCACCTCACGCAAGGAGAGTCAATGCAACGTCATCATCGAAACGCCGCCTCACGGGTCGGCCTCGGGACACTCATCGTGGGCATCGTGCTCTCGTTGATGGCCTTCGGGGTCTCGCCGGCGCAGGCCGCGGCGATTGAGGCCGCCCCCGCCGCGGCCACCACCACGAAGCAGACCGTCGCTACCGCAACCGGGCGTCCGTGCGGACCGGGTGTCAACCTCCGCATCGCCGAACGCTGCGCCGTGACTGGGCCGCAGCAGTTCTCCGAGGGCGGTTGCGGGTTCCTGCAGCGCTGCGTCTACTTGAACCGCACTGAACAGCAGTACCTCATCACCGGCTCGAAGTGGATCGTCCAGGCCGCATTGTGTGCTGGCAGCATCGGGCTGGGGTGTGTCGCGGCGGGCGCCCTCGTCGAGCTCGCCGCGCAGTGGCTGCTCAACCGAGGAGGGATTTGCCCGACCAGCAAGCCGAAGCTCCGAGTCCAGTACCTCCCGTGGCCAGGCGTCGAGGGATGCGTAGCGTGATCGCCGTGGACGCGACGGTCCGTCGGTTGCTCGTCGTGTTGCTGGTGCTCCTGCCGATCGGAGTTGCGTTCTCAGTTCGGCGGGGTGACAGCCTCAGCACGACCATGGGGCATGCGCTGGTGGGCGTCGGCGTCTTCGCCTTCTTCATCGGCTGCTACTTGTGGGCTCGTCGCAAGGACTGACCGACCAGAAGACTCAGGACGCCTCTGGT
Organism: uncultured Actinomycetota bacterium; assembly: GCA_963790295.1. GTDB lineage: Bacteria > Actinomycetota > Actinomycetes > Propionibacteriales > Nocardioidaceae > Nocardioides. Next base: position 103,884 of record CAWBOE010000007.1, on the reverse strand, counting down.
CTGCCTCGCCGCAGGCCAGAGGCGCCTGCATTGCCTGGTCCTCAGCCCTGATGCCAAGTTCAACCAGCCACTTCGGTGCCCGTCGACAGCATCAGCCTCAGCGTCGCTGGAGCGGCCCTGGTGTCGTTCGGGAGCGCCGAGGTGCTCCACGACGTCACGGGCTGCTTGGAGCGGCGGGAACCGAGGACGATCCACCTAGAATGGGCCGCGCTGGATGCCACCAATTTTCGCCGAAACCAGTTTCACGCTCACCATGCGCGCGGCCGATGCGTAACTTGCGTGCCATGGATGCGAGGGCTCGGCGGGGGATCGCGGGACTGCTGTTCCTCATGGCGATCGGTCTGGTCGGGGCGATCTGGCGTGGAGACAGCCTGGGCCAGACGGCCGGCTACCTGCTGGCCTGCGTAGCCGGGGGTGGCTTCGTGATCGGTTGCTACCTCTGGGCCCGCCGCGAAGACTGACATCACATGAAATCGGAAGATCGCCAGCACCAGGTGCTGGCGATCTTCCGTTACGTCGTGGAGCTGGCGGGAATCGAACCCGCGTCCTCGAGCGTCGAACCAGGTCTTCTCCGGGTGCAGTCAACGATGGCGTTTTCTCGGCCCCGGCACTCGCGTTGACGCGTCGCCGACAGGCCCAGCCAGGTTTAAGTCCCGGTCACTACTCCTGGCAGGAAGTGACCAGCAAGTCTCCTAGATGAGGCCAGGGTCCGGGACGGAGACGGATGCCCGGTCTGACCCTTCGATCACCGCTCAGGCGGCGAGAGCGAAGTTACTGCGCTTAGCGTTGGCAGTTATTGGTTTCCAGCGATCGTTTACGAGATGACGCTGGCTCCTCGACCCGCTTCTCCTGGAACTAACGTCCCCAGTCGAAACCGATCAGCCCCTCTTGAGTTGTCACCCCAGCCTACCGGGGAGTGCCCCCACGGTTCACACCGAAAAGGCGGGCACCGTTGTCCCAACACACCGCACGCAGCCAGTCTTCGCCGAGGCCGAGCCGCTCGAGCGACTCCAGCTGGTGCACGTAGGGGTACGGGATGGTCGGGAAGTCGCTGCCCAGCAGCACCTTGTCACGCAGCTCGGCCAGCCGCGGCAGCAGCGACGGCGGGTACGGCGCCAGCTGCTCGAAGAACTCGGTGAACGCCATCGTGGTGTCCAGGTACACCCGCTCGAAGCGCTCGGCCAGCCCGAGGAACTCCTCGTACTCCGGCGCGCCCAGGTGCGCGACCACCACCGCCAGCCGCGGAAACCGCACGAGCACCCGCTCCAGCGGTTCGGGCCCGGTGAAGGCGTTGCCGCACCGGGCCGGAGCCGGCGTGCACCACGACCGGCGTCCCGCTCTCCTCGAGCCGTCCCCAGACGTCGTCGAGCAGCGGGTCGTCGAGGTGGAACTCCCCCACCTGCACGTGGATCTTGAACACCTCGACGCCCGCGTCGACCAGCTCCGCGACGTACGCCGCGGCCTCGGGCTCCGGGAAGAACGTCGCCGACCACAGCGACTCGGGCACCTCGGCCGCGAACCGGCGGGCCCAGTCGTTGAGGTACGCCGCCACGCCGGGCTTGTGCGCGTAGGGCAGCGCCGAGAAGCGACGTACGCCCAGCTCGCGCAGCAGCCGACCCGCTCCTCGTCGCTGCCGCGGTAGCGGATCGGCCAGTCGCGGCCGATCTTCGGGCCGGCGGTGTCGAACTGCTCCCACACCGCGCGCTGGATGTTGGGCGGCAGGAAGTGCACGTGCACGTCGAAGAGCCCGGGCAGCCCGAGACCCTCCCAGAACGCCCGGGTGGTCTCGACCGGCTCGACCGTCGTGTCGCGGTGCGGCGCTAGCGACGGCTCGAACCCGCTCAGTCCATGCCCTTCAGCCGGCGGCCGAGCGCCTGCTCCTTCTCGCGGTCGGCCTGCCGCTCGGCGAGCGAGTGCCGCTTGTCCCACGTCTTCTTGCCCTTGGCCAGCGCGATCTCGACCTTGGCGCGGCCGTCCATGAAGTACAGCGCCGAGCGGGACGATCGGTGAAGCCCTTCTCGTTGACCCTGCGCTCGATCTTGTCGATCTCGTCGCGGTTGAGCAGCAGCTTGCGCTTGCGGCGGGCGGAGTGGTTGGTCCAGGTGCCCTGGGTGTACTCCGGGATGTGCACGCCGTGCAGCCAGGCCTCGTGACCGTCGATGTCCACGAACCCGTCGACCAGCGAGGCCCGACCCTCGCGCAGCGACTTCACCTCGGTGCCGACGAGCACCAGCCCCGCCTCGTAGGTGTCCTCGAGGTGGTAGTCGTGGCGGGCGCGCCGGTTCGACGCGACCAGCTTGCGCCCCTGCTCCTTCGGCATCCGCCCAGTCTCTCAGGCGGCTCAACTCGCCGCTGGTCGAGGAGTCGTGTCACAGGTACTTCATCGGGATCCACCGGCTTGCCGTTCTCCATCACCGTGAAGTGCAGGTGGCAGCCGGTCGACCAGCCGGTGGTGCCGACGTACCCGACCACGTCGCCGCGGTTCACCGTCGCCCCCACCCCGACGTTGTACGACGACAGGTGGTTGTAGATGACGGTGATGAAGTTGCCGTTGACCATCCCGATGTTGAGGTAGAGGCGGTTGCCCTACACCGAGGAGTAGTACTCGGTGAGCACCTTGCCGCCGCCCGACGGCGAACAGCGGCGCGCCGCAGGAGGCACCGAAGTCGTCGCCGTCGTGCAGGCCCCAGTAGTGGTAGATCGGGTGCGTGCGGTAGCCGAACGGCGAGGTGACCGGGCCGTTGACCGGCTGCATCAGCAGGCCGTTCGTCTCGATCGGCGGGCCGCCCTTGTTGGCCTTCGCCGCGGCGCGGGCGGCCTTGCGGCGGGCGCGCTCGCGGGCCTTGCGGATGGCCTCCTGGATCAGCTTCTGGATCCTGGCTTCCTGCTTCTTCAGCTTCCGCAGGGCCTTGCGGTCCTTCTGCTTGGCCTTGAAGGCCATCGCCTCGGCGTCCTTGCGGCTGCCGACGAGCGTCTTGACGCGCTCCTTGGCGGCCAGCGCCTCCTGGGTCAGCTGCTGCATCTCGACGAGGTGGTCGGCTGCTTCCTGGCGCTTCTCGGCGACCTCGGCGGTGGCGTCCTCGACCTCGTTCTCGTGGACCTTCAGCAGCACCTCGGCCGCGCGCAGGTCGTCGAAGTCGTTGTCCTGCCGCTCCACCAGCGAGCGGTTCGCCTCTCGCTGCACGGTGATGTCGGCCGGGGTCTGGGAGTTGAGGATGGAGGTGAAGGCCAGCAGGTCGGGGTCGCCCTGCTGGTAGAGCGAGGTGATCGTGTCGACCACGACCTCGCGCTGGGCCTTCAGTGCGTCCTTGCCCGTGGCGACGTCGGCGCGGGCCTGCTCCAGCCGGGCCTCGGCCGCAGAGAGTTCGGCCCGCATCTCCTCGTCGCGCTGCTGGGCGAGGTCCAGGCGGGCTCGTACGTCGCCGAGCTCGGCCCGCGCCTCGGTGAGCTGCTCGCGGGCGTGCGAGAGCGCCGTGGGTGGCCCGGCGCAGCGCGGCGCTGGACTCCTCGAGCTCGTGGTCGGCCTTGCGCGATCTTCTTGTGCACCGCACGCTGGCGGTCGCGCAGCTCGCCGGCGTTGGCCGGAGGGCCCGGTGAGGACGCTGAGTACTCCGATGCCTACCGCGAGCGCGGCAAGCATCGCGGACACACGTCGAAAACCGATGCGGGGGAAGGAACGCACCTGTTCGCCTTTGGGTGTTCGGGGAAGTGAACACCGCCGACGCTAAGGGACCGCAGCGTGACGACAGCGCCGACACGCTGCCGCCCGAAGGAAAGAAACCAGGCTCAGACCTTGAGGTACTTGCGCGTCAGCACGAGCGTCGGCAACAAGGTGAGCAGCGGCCCGAGGATCGCGATGGCCGCCACGGCGTACTGCACCTCGCCCCAGTCGACCCAGGGGATGAAGCTGAGGTCGCCCTTGACGTGGTCCAGGATCGCGAACTTCTCGAACGCCACCAGCGCTCCCGCGGCGAGCAGCACGCCGAGCACGGCCGTGACGACGGCCTCGAGGAGGAACGGCAGTGCGATGTAGAGCGTCGAGGCGCCGACCAGCCGCATGATGCCGATCTCGCGCCGTCGCGCGAACGCCGCGAGCCGGATCGTGTTGGCGACCAGCAGCAAGGCCGCGACCACCAGGAACAGGGCGGTCCCGAGTGCGCCCCACTGCAGCGCGTTCATGGTGCTGTAGATCGCCTTCAGCGTCGCGCGCGCGTCTCGATGGCCCGAGACGCCGTCCAGCCCGGTGACGGCGCTGACGATGCCCTCGAAGCGTTCGGGGTCCTTGAGCTCGACCCACAGCGACTCGGGCATGTCCTCCGCGGTGATCACCGGGACCTCGGAGTCAGCGCCCTCGATCTCGTCGGGGTCGAAGATCTCCTTGAGCTTCTCGTAGGCCTCTTCCTTGCTCTCGAAGCGGTAGCCGGCGACCTCCGGGTTGTCCTCGACCACCTTGACGATCGCGTCCTTCTGCGCCTGGGTCACCTCGCCCACGCAGGCGGGGTTGCTGTCGCGGGCCTTGCACAGCCAGAAGGTGATCTGGAGCTCGCCCTCCCAGTAGTCGGTGGCCTTCTGGGTCTGCTGGTTGACCAGGACTCCGAGGCCGACCAACGTCAGCGAGACGAACAGGGTGAGCACCACGGCCAGGTGCATCGAGAGGTTGCGACGCAGGCCTTGGCCCAGCTCGGTCAGGGTGTAACGCACAGGGGGTCTCTCTCTTGCAGCGGGGATCAGTGGGAGAAGCCGTAGCCGCCCTGGGCCTGGTCGCGCACGACCTGGCCGGCGCTGAGCTCCACCACCCGTTTGCGCATCTGGTCGACCACACCGTGGTCGTGGGTGGCCATCACCACCGTGGTCCCCGTCCGGTTGATGCGGTCGAGCAGCTTCATGATGCCGACGGACGTCGTCGGGTCGAGGTTGCCCGTGGGCTCGTCGGCGATCAGGATCATCGGCCGGTTGACGAACGCGCGAGCGATCGCGACCCGCTGCTGCTCACCACCCGAGAGCTCGTCGGGCATCCGGTCGCCCTTGCCCTCCAGACCGACCAGCTCCAGGGTCTCGGGGACCACGCGGGTGATCTCGCCGCGCGACTTGCCGATCACCTGCAGCGCGAAGGCGACGTTCTCGTTGACGGTCTTGTTGGGCAGGAGGCGGAAGTCCTGGAACACGGTGCCGATCTGGCGACGCAGCCGCGGCACCTTCCAGCCCGCGAGGCGGTTGATCTCCTTGCCGGCCACGTAGACGCGCCCCGCAGTCGGCCGGGCCTCGCGCAGCACCAGTCGCAGCGCCGTGGACTTGCCCGAGCCGGACGCACCCACCAGGAACACGAACTCGCCCTTCTCGACGTCGATGGAGACGTTCTCGAGGGCGGCGTGGCCCTGGCCGGGGTAGGTCTTGGAGACCTTTTCGAAGCGAATCACCGGATCGAGGTTAGACGAGGAGGCCCAGCGTTCTGGAAACGCCGGGCCGACCGCGCCGATCTGGGGCCGAACCCGCCGGGCCCTAGGCTCCAGACATGTCGCCGGTACGACGGCCGCTCGCGGCCCGTGCCACCGTTGCGGCGGCGGTCACGTGCTGCCTGGCGCTGGCCGGCTGCTCGGTCTCCTCCGACTCCGGACCTACTCCCACAGCCGCGCCGAGCGAGGCGTCCGACAGCGACGTCTCGCTCGAGGACCTCGACACCACCGCGCTGGTCGTGCCGCGTGCACCGTTCTGCGACCGGGTCGACCCCGCAGCCGTGACGCGCGCGCTGGGCGAGGAGCCCGCCGACGTGTCGGCGTACCGCAGCGGGCAGCGGATCAAGATCAGCGACGATGTGGCGGACGTGGTCCACGAGTTCGGCTGCCGCTGGACCGCCGGAGGCGGCACGGCGGAAGCGTGGGTGTTCGCGCCACCGGTCACCCGGAGGCGGGCGGCCGCCCTGGTCGAGGCGGCGAGGAGGCCGCGCGGGTGCGGGGAGGTCCCAGACGCACCGGACTTCGGTCGGCCCTCGGTCGGGTGCGCCCGCTCCTCGAGCGCCGCCACCTCCGTGAGCCTGCGGGGGCTCTTCGGGGACGCGTGGCTGACCTGCTCGCTCTCGCTGGCCTCCGAGCCTCGGGCGGAGGTGGTCGACCGGGCGATGCGCTGGTGTGCCGCCGTCGCCACCGGCGCGGCGTCTGGTTGATCAACCAGCCTGGGGCGGGATGGTCACCTCGGGCAGCAGGGCAGCCGCAGCCGCGATGCCGGTCGCGTCGTCGGCGGCGTCGTTGACCGCCACGGTCACCAGCACCCTGCCGGCGTACAGCTGGCCCTGGGGCCCGAGCCCGATGACGCACGCGAACGCCACGTCGCCGGCGTCGACGTCGGTGACGTCTCCCTTGCACAGCTGCTTGGACTGGTGGGCGTAGTCGGCCGGGTCGATCTGCACGTCGACCCTGCTGAGCAGCAGGCTGGGGCCGTTGCCGCTCTCGGGGTCGAAGAAGCAGGCGTTGAGGGTGCCGGCGGTCTCCCGGGTGGGAGAGCCCAGGACCGCGGTGACCTGCTCGGCGGTCAGGTAGGGACAGCCCTCCTCCTCGGTGGGCGGCGCCTCGGAGGTCGGGTCGGGGGACGTCGTGGCTGAGCTGCTCGCACCGCCGGTCGGCTGGTCGGTCGCGCCGCTCGTGGACTCGCCGCAGCCGGTCAGTCCGGTCGCCATCACCAGCACCGCTGCCACGGTCGCCGTGACCTGGATCGGGGACCACGTCGCGCGCATCCACCCGCCTCTCGCTCGCCTACCCAAGACCGCGAATGGTAGCCGGGGACGCCGACGGGGCCCTTCTTGGCCAATCGGCACCACTAGCCTGCGTCCGGTGACCACGTTCGCCGCGGTGCTGGCCCGACGTCTGCGCCTCGACCCGGGGCAGCCGCTGGTGACCTACTACGACCTCGTCACCGACGAACGGGTCGAGCTGTCGGTGACCACCTACGCCAACTGGGTGGCCAAGGCGGCATCCCTGCTCGCCGAGGAGCACGACGTGGAGCGAGGGCAGTCGCTGCGGGTCGACCTGCCGACGCACTGGCTCGGCACCGTCTTCCTCGGCGCCGCCTGGACCGTGGGGCTCTCCGTGACCGAAGTCGACGAGCCGGACGCCGTGGTGTGCGGCCCGGAGGGGCTGGCCCGTTGGGCGCCGTACGCCGACCGCGTGCCGGTGCTCGCCTGCTCGCTGCGGCCGCTCGGCGTCCGGTTCGCCGACCCGCTGCCGCCTGGTGTGCACGACGTCGGCGTGGAGGTCTGGTCGCAGCCCGATGCCTTCTCGCCGTGGGACCCGCCCACGGGAGACGACGAGGCAGTCGGCTGGGCCGGCGACCACCTCAGCCAGGCGCAGCTGTGGAGCCGGGCCGCCGCCGGGTCCTCCCGGACCGGCGGCGGCCGGCTCCTCTCGACGGCGAACCCGGCTTCCCCTTCCGGTCTCGCCGCTCTCACGGAGCCGCTGGGGGGCGGCGGCTCCCTCGTGCTGGTCTCGGGGGCCACCGCCGAGGAGGACGTGGCCCGGGTGTTCGCCGCCGAACGTTGCACGAGCCGCTACGGCGACGGTTCATGACGCTCCTATCCGGCCAGGTCATACCCCTTGAACCCCTGCGCCAGGAAGATCCGGGCCGAGAAGCCCGACGTGGTTGCCGGCAACAGCCAGAGGTACCCGGTCTTCTTCTCCCTCACCACCACTCCTGAGTGGCCGTTGACCCCCATGTCGCCAACGCCCACCATCCAGTCGTACCGCTTGACGTTCAGCTTCAGCGCCCGAGCACCGACGAAGCCGCCCGGGCCGTTGCCTGGGTAGAGGCGGACCCGCTTCCCCGACCGGAACAGGCTGTCGGGCGCGCCGTCGGCGTCCCAGCGTCCGACCGGAACCTGCGCGCCCGCGTTGATCTGCTTGAACGCGGCGTACGACGGATGCAGCCCGGTCACGCCGTTGCCCGGGTAGATGCGCATGGAGCCGCCCGCCGGCTGCCCGGTCAGGTCCGGCCAGCCGTCGCCGGTCATGTCGCCGACGGCGGCCAGCAGCTTGACCGTCTTGAAGCCGGTCGCCAGCACCGTCGGCGCCGCGAACTGACCTTGACCGTTGCCCCGGTAGAGCCACAGCTTCCCGGAGTGCCGGTTGCGCACGATCATGTCGGCCGCGCCGTCACGGTCCCAGTCGCCGGCGCTGAGGATGCTTCCTGCTCGCGGCACGACCACCCCGGTCGGGACGGGGGCGCCGGTCTCGTAGGTGCCGGCGTTGCGCAGCAGGACGACCGTGTCACCGGTGCGGGCGAGCAGGTCGGGAGCGGAACCGCCGTACGCCGAGGCGCCGGCGTTCAGGCCGGTCAGGCCGCCGAGCCCGTTGACGGGACCCAGTGGGTGGCCGAAGCGGCCGTTGCCGCGGTTGGGCTTGACGAAGACCTGGCTGGAGCCGGCCGTTCGGACCAGCAGGTCCACCTTGCCGTCACCGTTGAAGTCGCCGTGGCCGGTGATCGTGTCGTAGCCCTGCCAGCTGCCGCCGATCCGCACCGGGTCGCCGAACCCCACGCCGGCGACGCCGGGCACGAGGTAGAAGGCGCCCTCGGTGCCGCGGGCCACGAGGTCCGGGCGGCCGTCGCCGTTGACGTCGCCCGGCCCCGCGATCACTCCGTACTTGCCCCAGCTGTCGCCGAGCTGCTTGACCGCGAACCCCGACTGGCCGTTGCCCAGGTAGGCGTCGAGCCGGCCGGTTGCGGAGTCACGGGCGACGAGGTCCGCGTGCCCGTCGCCGTCGAGGTCGCCCGCGACCGTGACGAGGTCATGGCCGGCGAGGCTGTTGAAGCTGCTGATGGGCAACCCGAACCCGCCGTTGCCGTCGCCCGGACGGACCTCGGTCGAGCCATCCGCGGCCGCGCGCGACAGCACGTCGGCCAAGCCGTCGCCGGTGACGTCCGGCACGAGCAGCACCAGGTCGTAGGTCGACCATCCGGCGCCCAGCGAGGTCGGCGGACCGAAGCGGGTCATTCCGTTGGTGGGCACGACGTACACCTGGTTGTCGGACTTCTTGCGCACCAGCAGGTCGGGGTACGGCGAGCCCGCGACGCTCGACTCGAGCTCGCGTCCCGCCCAGCCCTGCTGGGCGGCCGCGGCGTACTGCCGGATCAGCGGGAGCTGCGCGTAGAGGTTCTTGCCGGGACAAGCCGTCGAGGCTGCGTCGCGGTGGCCGTTGATCGCCGGGAACGTCTTGCGGCCCACCACCTGCAGAGGAGAGGCGGCGTCGACACCGTGGAGGCTGAGCTTCCAGGCGAACAGCACGCCGTACGCCTGCAGTGTCGCGGCGCTGGGCTTGGCGGTCTCGTAGTTGCCGATCGCCGACATGGCGAAGGAGTAGTCGTTGTAGTTGAGGGTGTGGGCGCCGACGACCGGTCGGTCGATCCCGCCGTACCGGCCCTCCCAGATGCGGCCGAACTTGTCGACCAGGAAGTTGTAGCCGATGTCGCTCCAGCCCCGGCTCTGCGTGTGGTACGCGTAGATGCTGCGCAGGATGCCGGGCACCTCGTCGGGCGTGTAGTCGTTGGCGTTCACCGTGTGGTGCACGAAGCCGGCGTGCACCTCGTAGTAGTGCAGCGAGCCCTTGTCGCGCATGTTCTCGTTGGCACCCCACTGCGCACGCGAGTAGATGACCGGCTGTGGCGTGTACGTCGCCGCCGCGAGGGCGAGATCCCCCTCCTCGGCCTCCTCCTCCGCCGCGGCGAGGGCCGATGCGTCGTACGCGGAGTGCGTCCCGTCGTTGCCGTCCATCGTGCTGGTGTCGAGCGCTGCCCGACTCGTGACGGTGTGCTTCGGCTTGCCCGGAGCGATCACCGCGAGCTGCATGTCGCCGGGCAGGCTCGTCCGCGCGTCGGCACGAACCTGCACCTGGTCGACGCGGCCGACGAGCAGCGGGTCGGTGCCGGGGCGGGCGTGCCGTCCCTCCTCACTGTCGGGGTCGGGGGCATGCTCGTCGTGGTAGTCCAGGGGCGTCCACCCCGACCAGGCTCCGCCGGTCCGGGTCCGTACTTCGAACGTCAGGTCCTCGTCGGACACGTCGAGACCGTGGGCCCACGTGACGCCGATGGAGCCGTATCCGGTCACCCGCTGGGGCACGCTCGTGAGCCGGCTGCCGCCACCCGGCGCCACGGCGAGCCGGGCGTTCGGCGACGGTGTCGCGACGCGGCCGAGGTACTTGCCACTACCTGCCTGGGCCGACGGCTGGGTGAGCTGGACCTCGCGGAGCCTCGCCTCGACCGGGCCGCTCGGAAGCTTCGAGGGCTTGAGCGCCTCCTCGCCGTACGCCGACATCACGGCCACCGGCGCGGCGGACCCGCCGCCACGCGGGGCCTGCGCCACCACGTCGAGGCTCATCACGCCGACCGCGGGCGTCAGCGCCGCACACACGACGGCCAGCGCCAGCAGCTGTTGGGTCGCCGTGACGAAACGAGCCTGAAACGGGGTGGGGCCAGAAGGCATGAGGGGCTACTCCATGTGCTGCGGGGAAGTTCACACGAGTAGCAACTTTCACACGCGTCACACAGACCCTGGAAGGGTTTCTGAGTAACTACAAACCTGTAATTTCCAGTCGACACGCCGGTTGATCTGCGATTTGTCAAACAGGCGCGAACGGGCGGTGCGTGGTTTCGAGGCTCGCAAGCTCCCCTGGCCGCCTACTCGTCTGACGCGCACCCGCTTCTGCACGACGAGCGAAGCGAGCGCACGTCAGACATGCCCGAAGCGAAGCGGAGGGCTAAATGTCACTGCCGAGCTCGTCGTCGGTGCCCTCGGAGTCGTCGTCGTACTTGACGTACTTGATGCCGGCGTCGACGTCGCCGTCGAAGCCGAGGACGCCCTTCTCGAGGACCAGCACGCGATCGCAGATCTTGCGGACCGAGCCGGCGGCGTGGCTGACGTAGAAGATCGTCACACCGCTCTCGCGGATCTCCCTGAGCTTCTTCATGCACTTGACCTTGAAGGGCTTGTCGCCCACGGCCAGCGCTTCGTCGGCCAAGAAGATGTCGGCGTCGACGTGGATGGCGATCGCGAAGCCGAGGCGGGCGTGCATGCCGGAGGAGTAGTAGGCGACGGGCGAGTCGAGGAAGTCGTCGATGTCGGCGAAGGCCGTGATCTCGTCGAACTTGCGGTTGGTCTCGGCCTCGCTCATGCCGTGGATGGCGGCGTTGAGGTAGATGTTCTCGCGGCCGGTGAGCTGGGGGTGGAACCCGGCGCCGGTGGCGATCAGGCCGGCGATCCGGCCGCGTGTGCGCACCGAGCCGGAGTCGGGCTGCATCACGCCGTGCACGATCTTGAGCAAGGTGCTCTTGCCCGAGCCGTTGAGGCCCATCAGGCCGATCGACTCCCCCTGCTCCACGCGGAACGACACGTCGTCGAGGGCCAGGAACGAGTTCGAGACCTGCTGGCGACGAGTCATCGCCACCGTCACCTGCTTGAGGGTGCGGTGGTACTGCTTGGTGAATCGCTTCGAGACGTTCTCGACGACGATGGAGTCGGACATCAGGGTCTTACCGTCACAGTCTTTCGGGGATCTTGTTCTCGAAGTGGGTGAAGATCTTCTGGGCGATCAGCAGCATGACGAGGGCAGCCCCGAGCGCGATGAAACCCCGGGTGAACAGGTGGTCGGGCATGTGGTCGGCGACCGTCTGGTCGATGTCGTCGGTCGTGGGCACCCAGAAGCAGCGCTGCACCAGGAGCACCGCGTCCGCGATCGGGTTGGCGAGGTAGAGCTCGGTGTGACCGCGGAACCGCTCGGCCACCAGGCTGTAGGGGTACATCATCGGTACGCCGAAGCGGATGAAGTTGTTGACCACCATCACGACCTGCCCCGTGTCACGCAGGAAGACCTGGCTGACGCTGAGCGCGAGCGCGAGGGCCAGGGAGAACACGATGATCACGGCGTACCCCAGGACGCCTGCCGCCAGGCCGGTCAGGTCGGGTGACCAGCCGACGAAGAACAGCGCCACGCCGAGGATCACGAACTCCGGCCACAGGTGGTAGATCGAGACGAGCAGCGAGGCGAGGGGGAACATCTCCCGCGGCATCGCGCTCTTCTGCAGCAACGAGGAGTTGCGCACCAGCGACCGGGTGCCGGCCGCGACCGTCTCGGTGAACACGCTCACCACCATCAGCGCGGCGAACACGTGGATGGCGAAGTTCTGGATGCTGGCACCGCGCCCGATCAGCAGGGTGAAGATGAAGAGGTACATCAGGAACTGCGTGAGCGGGTTGATGTAGGACCACAGCATGCCGAGGAACGAGCCGGTGTAGCGGGCGGTGACCTCGCGCTTGACCAGCAGCCGCAGCAGGTAGCGGTGCTCGAGGATGCCGCGGACGCCGCCGCGCGGCGTGGGTGACACCAGGGGTACGTCGGCCAGCGCGGCCGCCCTGGTCGTGGCGTCGAGCGGCCCGTCGCTCGACTCGTCGTGTGGCTCGGGCGGCTCGAGGGTGTCAGTCATCGCCCGCCTCGGGTTCGCTCGCCCGCCACGGCGACAGGGTCTTCTCCCAGGCCTCGGGCGAGGTGATGTCGGCGAGCGCGGCACGGTACTCGGCCGCCAGGCGTGGCCACTCGCGGCGCAGCTCGGCGTGGATCGCGATCGTCTTGCGCAGCAGCTCGCGGTAGTGGGCGGGGTCGCGCCGGTAGAGCGCCGCCGACGCGCCGTCGTTCATCGACACGATGGCCGAGTCGTAGCCGGCCAGGCGGTACCACTTGGCGTCCATCGCGGTCAGCTCGGCCTCGGGGTGTTCCTTGGACAGCTCGCGCACCGGACGCAGCTGGCGGATCGGCGCGAAGCCCGCCGTCATCAGCTGCGAGAGACGGCCGGGGATCTCGGTGCCGGGGCCCTTGCCCTTCCGCGGCGGCTTGGTGCGGCGCACCGGCGGGAACGAGTCGGGGTCGGCGTGCAGCTGGGCGTCGGTGAACTGCTTGCGGAACGCGTTGACCTCGCTGAGCTTGGTCGGCAGCTGCTCGTGGAGGCCGTAGGGCCCGGCGAGCACGTCGAGGAGCGCCTGGTGGCGGATCTCGACGGTGGAGTACTGCAACGAGACCAGGTGCTTGATCTGGTGGTTGAGGCTCTCGCGCACGAGCCGGCCGCCGTTGGGGTACGGCGAGTGGAGCAGCGCCGAGATGAAGCGGTTGCGGTGGTGGAAGTAGGCCTGCCAGTCGACGGCGTCGTTCTTGTCGGTCCACGGCACGTGCCACACGGCGGCGCCCGGGAAGGTCACCGTCGGGAACCCGTGCTGCTTGGCGCGCAGCCCGAACTCGAGGTCGTCCCACTTGATGAAGATCGGCAGCGACAGGCCGATCTGCTCCAGCACCACGCGCGGGATCAGGCACATGAACCAGCCGTTGAAGTCGACGTCGACGCGCTTGTGCAGCCAGCGCGCGGAGCGGATGTTGCGCGCGGCGAGGTCCCAGTCGGAGTAGCCGTCGAGGGGTGTCTGCCACCAGAACCGCCACGGCTGCACGATCTCGCCGAACGAGTGCAGCCTCGAGCGGGAGAACAGCGAGAACATGTGACCGCCGACGATCGTCGGGCGTCGGGCGAGGTCGCCGAACGTGACGGCCCGGATGATGCCCTCGGGCTCGCAGACGACGTCGTCGTCCATCATCATCGCGTAGGTCGCCGTGCCCTTGCGGAGGGACTCCAGCTGGCCGCGGGCGTAGCCGCCCGAGCCGCCGAGGTTGCCCTGCTCGTTGACGACCAGCAGGTCGCCGAGGACCTTCTCCGCGAGCGGGAACAGCTCGTGGTCGGCGACCTTCTGGTTGCCCTGCTCGGAGACGAAGACGGTGTCGAGGTAGGGCCGCAGCAGCTCGTCCTCGCCGATCTGGGTGAGCAGCTTGGCGCAGAAGTCCGGCTTGTTCATCGTGGTGATGACGATGTCGACGGTGCCGTTCTGCTCGCGGTCGGCGGGCACCTCGGCGGTCCACTCGGCCGACTCGACCAGGGCGTCCTCGTCACCGGCGACGACGTCGTACCAGTACCAGCCGCCGTCGACGAACGGCGTCAGCGTCAGGTCGAAGTCGAACGTGCCGCGGCCGTCGTCGACAGTGGCGGCGTCGACGCGCTGGGAGCGGCCGTTGGCCATCGACTTGTAGACCGTCACGCTGGCGCCCTGGCCGGCCACCGCGATCGTCAGACGCACCTCGCTGACCACGCTCCACCGTCGCCAGTAGGACGCCGGGAAGCCGTTGAAGTAGGTGCCGAAGGACATCTTGCTGCCCTGGTACACCCGGAACGCCGTGCGCGACACGATCTGGTCGGGGTGCACCGACCTGCCGGTGGACGTGGACTGGCGGATCGCGGCGTTGTTGAGGTCCTTCGCCGCGCGGTTGCCGCCGATGTCGTAGCGGTCGGCGTCGAGCCGGGGCTCCTCGGGGTCGACGTACAGGGCGAACACGTCGGTGTCGCGGTCGATCGGCAGGATCTGGCGCTGCAGGAGGCGGCGTACGGTCGGGGCGCTCTGGTCGACCGTCTCGGCCGTGGTGGTCGTCATTCGTCGACTCCTCCGCTGGTGAGCGTCTCGCCGGCCGCGAAGTGCGGCTTGAGCTTGTTCTCGTACATCGACAGCGCCGAGCCGATGGCCATGTGCATGTCGAGGTACTTGTAGGTGCCCAGGCGGCCGCCGAAGAGCACCATCGGCTCGCGCTTGGCGAGCTCGCGGTACTTCAGCAGCTTCTCGCGGTCCTCGGCGGTGTTGATCGGGTAGTACGGCTCGTCGCCCTCCTCGGCGAAGCGGCTGTACTCGTGGACGATCACGGTCTTGCCGGGCAGGTGGGTCTTCACCCGCTCGGGGTGGAAGTGCTTGAACTCGAGGATCCGGGTGTAGGGCACGTCCTCGTCGTTGGCGTTCACGACCGAGGTGCCCTGGAAGTCGTCGACGTCGACCACGCTCGCCTCGAGGTCGACGGTGCGCCAGGAGAGCCGGCCCTCGGAGTTGCCGAAGTACTCGTCGACGGGTCCGGTGTAGACGATCGGCACCTTGCCCTTGTAGCGCTCGGCGAAGCCGTTGGCGGGATCGAGGAAGTCGGTCTCGAGCCGCACCTCGATGTTGGGGTGGTCGGCCATCCGGGTCAGCCACGCGGTGTAGCCGTCGGTGGGCAGGCCCTCGTAGGTGTCGTTGAAGTAGCGGTTGTCGTAGTTGTAGCGGACCGGGAGCCTGGTGATGATGTCCGGGCTCAGCTCCTTGGGGTCGGTCTGCCACTGCTTGGCGGTGTAGCCCTTGATGAACGCCTCGTAGAGCGGGCGCCCGATGAGGCTGATCGCCTTCTCCTCGAGGTTCTGTGCGTGCTCGGAGTCGATCTCGCTGGCCTGCTCGGCGATCAGCGTGCGCGCCTCGTCGGGGGTGTGGGCCTTGCCGAAGAACTGGTTGATCAGCCCGAGGTTCATCGGCAGGGAGTAGATCTGCCCCTGGTACTTGCCGAAGACGCGGTGCTGGTAGTCGGTGAAGGTGGTGAACCGGGTGACGTAGTCCCAGACCTTCTGGTTGGAGGTGTGGAAGAGGTGAGCGCCGTACTTGTGCACCTCGATGCCGGTCGTCGGCTCCTTCTCGGAGTAGGCGTTCCCGCCCAGATGGTGCCGACGCTCGAGGACCAGGACCCGCAGGCCGAGCTCGCTGGCGCACCGCTCGGCGATGGTGAGCCCGAAGAACCCGCTGCCGACGACGACGAGGTCGGGACCCGGCTCAGACGGGGTCGGTTCGGACACGAAGGGCTCTCCTGACTGGTTTCACCTGCCGTTGAATTGCGGCGGTCAGTCTACCGAGCGCCGGGCACCCGCCCCGATTCCACGCCGACCCCTGCGCGCACCCCCGCGCATGGTCCGGGCGCCGCGGATGGCGCGGATCACATTGCGGGCCTCGGCCCGTCCGCCGCGCACCGGGCTCAGGGCGACCACCGCCGCCGTGATGGCGTAGGGCTTGGCGCGGACCAGGGCATTCTCCCCGTGGCGGAAGTGGACCACGAAGAGGTTGCGGTACATGTAGAAGCCCTTCCAGGTGTCCAGCGCGTGCTGCTGGGAGAAGGCCAGCTGCCGGACCAGCACGGCGTCGCGCACGGCCCAGATGCGGAACCCCGCCTTGCGCGCCCGCAGGGCGAAGTCGGCGTCGTCGTAGAAGATGAAGAACTCCGGGTCCGGGAGTCCCACGTCGTCCACGACGCGACGGCGGACGAGGAACCCCTCGAAGGCGACGACCTCGATCTCGACGAGCGGCGGCATCGCCTCGCGAGTCCCGTACGTCGTCTCGACGCTCGCGGTCTTGGGCCGGACCGCCCACGGCTTGCTCAGGTCGAATCGGGTCGCGCTCTTCTCGACCAGCCGGCCGTCGAGGTCCTCGCGGACGCACATCAGGCAGTCGGAGAGCTCCGGGTCGACGGCCATCAGGACCGCCAGGCAGTCGGGTGCCGGCACCACGTCGTCGTCCATCAGCCAGATGCGGTCCCAGCCGCCGTCGTACGCCGTCTGCATGCCGATCCGGAACCCGCCCGCTCCCCCGACGTTCTCCTCGCTGCGGATCACGGTCAGCGGCAGGTCGTCGCGCGCCAGCACCTGGGACGTGTGGTCACCGCTGGCGTTGTCGACCACGATCACGGCGTCGGGCGTCCGGGTCTGCGCGACGAGGCCGTCGAGCATGCGGCCCAGCAGGTCCGCCCGGTTGTGGGTGACCACGACGACGGCGACGGACTCGCGGCGGTCAGCCACCGAGGTATCTCCGGTGGCCGGTGAAGTCGCCGCGCAGGCCGGCCAGCATGGCGCGGGCGCTGAGCAGCAGGCGGCCGGGGCTCGGCCTGGTGAACGTGTAGAACCAGGCCGTCTTGGCGACGAAGGCCAACGCTGCGGGCCAGCCGCGGTAGTCGCGGAGGTTGACCAGGTTGTTGCGGGCCATGCAGTAGTGCTTGAGGTCGCTCGGGCTGTGGTTGTACGTCGTCCGGCCGAACGCCATGGGCGTGCCGAGGTCGTCGGTGGCCGGGTGCAGGAAGTGCGCCGCGACAACCGTGCCGGTGCGCGCGCCGGCCGCGCGGGCGCGCCAGAGGTACTCGACGTCGTCGCCCCAGATGAAGAAGTCCTCGCGTGGCGTGCCGATCCGCTCGACGAGCTCGCGGGTCACCAGCACGCCGTTGAACGGGATCACCACGTCGGCGATCACCCCGTCGCGGGCGGCCGCCTCGACCTCGGACATGCGGTGCACGACGGCGGCGCGGCCGGGCAGGCGGATCGGGAAGCACAGGCGGGACCGGTCCTGCTCGGCCAGGACCGCCGGTCCCCAGAAGTCGAAGCCCCGGTCTTTTCCTGCATGGTCTTCAGCGTGGTCGAGGAGCACCTTGAGGCAGTCGGGCTCGGGAACACCGTCGTCGTCCATCAGCCACACCAGGTCGGCGCCGTCGGCCACGGCCCGCTCGAGACCCGCGTGGAAGCCGCCGGCCCCGCCGCGGTTCTCGGGCAGGGTCAGCGGGCGGACCGGCGCGGGCTGGGACGCGAGCCACTCGGCGGTGCCGTCGGTCGAGGCGTTGTCGACGACCAGGACCTCCGCCAGGCCCTCGGTCTCCCGCAGCCCGGCGACCAGCCGCTGCAGCAGAGCCAGCCGGTTGAAGGTGACCACGACCGCGATGATCCGGGGTTCGTCGGGTCCTTCGGTCACGCCGGCCAGTCTGTCAGGCGGCGTTCGTGTCGGCGCCCAGGCGGCGGGTGCCGGTGTGGTCGACGAGGTAGCAGCGCGCCGAAGGGGTCGCGCCAGATGTAGATGCCGGGGAAGGGTTGTTGGACGTCCCATCCGGCGAAGGTCTTGATCCGGTGGTGGAGGATCGGTGAGCTTCCCGTAGTTGCCGATGCGTGACTGGCCGGCTCCCTTCGCGGCCGCACCGCGCCGGTAGGCGATGGTGTGGTCGAGCTGCTGGGATCGGCTGGTGTCGCTGGAGAACGGGAAGGTGTCGGCCGGCATCATCAGGTGCACGGCCTGGCGATGTCGGTCGGGGACCTCGTAGCCGTCGACGGGCGCCTGGCCCTCGATGTCGTGGACCGGGGTGATGACGAACCTGGCGTGCGGGCCGAGGTGCTCGCGGACCCAGGCCTCGGTCAGCGGCCCGTGGTCCTCGACGCGGGCGATCCCCGTGCTGTCGGCGCCGCCGTACATGTGCACGTAGACGACCACGGCGGGCAGCAGCTCTGTCCAGTCCACGGCGGGAGGCTCGGCGTCGGCCGTCGGGTTCCGCTGGTCGGTCAGCCACTGCTGGTAGGACTCGAGCAGCTCGACGGCGTGCACCGGGTTGGCCAGGATCAGGATCGCCTTGACCCGGCGTTCGTCCTCGGTGCTGGTGTCGCCGAGGTGCAGCAGGGCGGCGGCGAAGAACGCCACCGCGGCATCCAGCTTGGCGATGGTCGCGAACGGGCCGCGGATGTAGAACCCGCGCATCCCGTCGCTGTTGGATGCGGTGGGAGTGGCGAACTGCCGACGCCGCTCGGCCTCTTCACGCTGACGCGCAGCCGCCGGGTCCGCGGTCTTGACGGCGGCCTCGACCAGCGTCTCGAACCGCGACCAGGAGATCCGCCCGTCCGCGGACTCGACCACCCGTTCGTCGACGTGGTCGGCCTGCTCCCGGGTGAGGTCGCGGGTCTGGCGGGCCACCAGCCGGGCATAGGAGACCTTCACCTCCAGCGCCTGCACGCGCTCCCACAGCCGCGGCAGCCGGATGCTCAGGTCCAGGGCGTCGGCCATCAGCTGCCGCCCCGCCCAGGTCGAGATCCCGAGCCGGGCCGCGAACGACGCCGGGGAGAACTCCGCCACCCGGGGCGTGCCCTCGCCCCCGAACCGCCGCGGCCGCTCACCACCCTTGGCCTTCAGCTGCCACGCCGGGATCGAGTCGGCGTTGTTGAGGACCGCGTGCTGCCGCGCGGCCAGCAAGATCTTGAGCTCGGTCTCCCGCTGGATGCGAGCCAGCTCCTCGACATGGTCGAGCAGCTCACCACCCGACAGACCCCCGAGATCCATACGAACAGTCAAACACCGACCACCGACACCCCCTCCGGCGTCACCCCTCTGAACCCGTTGCTCCATAGGGTTTCGACGACGGTGACGAGCTCGTGATCCCTCGGCCGACTGCCGACGCGCGAGCAAGACGCATTTCGGCGGTGTGACGCACCTTGAAGACGGCGCCTGCCATCGGGATGCTCCAACGCAGATCGCTTCAGGTTGTCGGGCGGGGTCGACGGCACATCAGCGTCTCCGACGTACCCCGAGCTCCCACCAGTCGACGGGAGGTTCGTCTTGGATTATTCGCGCCGAGATCTCGATGTTTCCGAGGTTGCAGAACTTCCAGAGCTCCTTGGCTGCCCGGGAGTACTGGAAGATGAGTTCGTCGACTTCGAACGCGTCGAGTTCACCGGCCTGGAAGCCATCGAGGGCTAGCTGGACGTGCCGGACCAGTTCACCCAGCTCCTTCTCGTGATACGCCGCCACAACCTCTCGAGCGGCTCGACGATCTGACTTGGCGGACACAGGTCGAGGCTAGACCCGGCGCGTAGCGGCCGCGCACCGCAAGGCCGGGTGACGGTGACAGCAGACTGCCACGGCCGACATGCGGCGAAGTGACGCACTCCCTACGCCTCGTGACCGTGGTTGCGAGACGCCACACTGGGGCCATGACTCGCGACGATGTCCTTGCGATCTGCCTCGATCTGCCTGCGGCTGAGGAGACATACCCGTTCGGAGAGGAGGTCGCGGTGATCAAGGTCGGCGGCAAGATGTTCGCGCTGGTGCCGCTCTCCGAGGGGCCAGGGTCCGTCAACCTCAAGTGCGACCCTGGGCGAGCGCTTGAGTTGCGCGATGCGTACGTCGGGATCCGGCCCGGCTACCACCAGAACAAACGGCACTGGAACACCGTGGACCTCGACGGCTCGGTCGAGGACGACCTCGTGCGCGGCCTGATCGAGGACTCCTACGACCTGGTTATCGCCGCTTTGCCGAGCGCGACCCGCGCGGAGCTGAAGCGGACCTAGCCAGGCAGGCAACGGAACGCGGAATGAGTAGCTGCACCGCGGCGCGCCGGCTACCCAACGACTCCGTCACGGTTGTCGCACTGTAGGTCACGGCTTACGCTCGTCGTGCGGCTCGGGAACACCCGGGCCGCGAGCCCATTTAAGGGGGGCACATGAGCGTTCTTGTCACCGTGAAGGTCCAGGGGGACACCGACGCGTTCCAGAAAGCGTTGGCCGATCGTGGGAACGAGTTCAAGCAGATCGGGGATCGGGCTCAGGGCGTCGGAGCCATCCATCACAGGTTCGGTATCGGCGACGGGTTCATCCTGGTCGTGGACGAGTGGGAGACTGCAGAACAGTTCCAACAGTTCTTCGGTGACCCGGAGCTTCAAGCGTTCATTGGCACGATCGGTGGTAGCCCGACGCCGCCGGAAATCACGCTGACTGACGCGGTCTCTTCCGCGGACGAGTTCTAGTCTGCCCGGGACACCATGGCGCCCAGCGTCGCCGGCGGCGAGTCCGTCACAACGAAGGAAGTACCTCATCGCGGCTGATACGGGCGGCAAAGCGCGCATCGCCAGATCCGGTCGTTTCGACGTGCCGACTTGCGGCGAATTGACGCGGCGCCGCGTCTGCGTCGTCAGCGCAGGTGCGTGACGGTAGCTTCTGTGATCAGGCTGCGGAGCGTCGCCGCCTCGTGTTCTTCGGCAAACGACAGCCTTTGCGTTGCCTGGGTCGCACTGGCTTGAGAGCGACGCCATCGTACCTCGTCGATCGCCCTCGTCGCAATCTCGCTGTGGGATCAGTTGGCCGAGGCCGACCGTCACGTCGTACTTCGGTCCGAGGCGCGCCCGGGCCGAGCTGCCCGGCCGCATTGACGCACGTTTACGAGCGCGCTGCTCGCGGCGACTTGCCACCAACGCGCGGTGGAGCAGTGCCGACTAGTCATGCCCGCAGCCTCGCCGACCTCGCCGGCGTCAGTTGCACGTCGGTCTCGTACTTGCTCGGCGCCCCCGTCCGGCTCGACCGTCCGGCGATCGCGGCCATGGCCTCATGGCCCGGCACCTCGAGGATCACGACGATGTCTCCGACGCCGAACGTGCAGTAGCCCGAGTCGACCGAGCCGCGCACGCTCGCCGCGAGCTTGCCGATCGCGTCTGCCCGAGCGGAGCCAGCCTTCTCCATGAGACCCTCGAGGTCCTCGGTCGAGAAGGACGCTTTGATCATGTACTCGGCCATGGTGCCCTCTTCCCTCGTGCTGTACTCTTCGACCCCGTAAGCGTCACCCCGCGATCCATCACCGACCGGTGACTCGACCAAGGCATGACGCCCGGAGAGTTCGTAGTGGATACACCCTGTCGCGCCGATGAGCGAGTCGCTGACGAACGGCTTTCCGCCAGGCCCAGTGATGTGTCAGGTTTGACGGTCACTTAAGACAGCGCGAATACGAAAGCAACGGAGAAATCGACCTGCGCGCGGGTGAAGGACGACGGCTAGGAGCGCCGCGGGCCGCGCGTCTGCCCTGCGTCAAACTGGGCGGATTGACGCATCCCTCAGCAACTAGCGCCCAGGTCGTCGGTCTGGTTGGCGGCGTAGCCGTCGGACAGGTTGCCCACGGAGCCGCCGGTGACGACCTGGGGTGGCGCGGGCGTCTGGGACTCGGCTGGCGCCTCGACCGGCGTCGTACTTGCGGTGCCGCCGTCGACGACCGGGGTCTCGGACGGCTCGACCGGCGTGGGGTCAGGCTGCGCGACCTTGCGACCCTCGGCCCGGGAGATCGCGGCGTCGACCATCCGTCGGACCGTCGCGATGTCGGGGTCGGCGGTGACCACCATCGGCGGGACGAGCGAGACCGTGGAGACCTTCTGGCCGCGGGCCTCGAGGGCCAGCGAGATGAAGCGGTCGACCTCGCTCGGCGGGATGTTGGTCGAGATCATCGCGGACGACGCGTTGGCGATCGCCTCGAAGTTCCTGACAGCGGTCTGCGGGCTGATCTGTCGCAGCATGGCGCCCATCACGCACTTCTGACGGGCCATCCGGGAGTAGTCGTCGGAACCCTCGCGGGCGCGCGCGAACCACAGCACGTCGTGACCGTCGAGCTTGCGGGTGCCGGGCTTGATGTAGCCGGTGACGTCGCTCCCGAGACCGCCGACGGGGATCGGCTGGCGCACGTTCAGGGTGACTCCCCCGACCGCGTCGACCAGGTCGCGGAAGCCCTGGAGGTTGACCATCGCCCAGTAGTTGATCTGCAGCCCGGTGATGCCCTCGACCGCCATCACCGTGGCGTCCACACCCGGGTGCTCGGACTTGCCGAACAGAGCGGTGTGGTCCTGGGCCCACGTGCTGACGGCGTTGAGGTAGCACGTGTCGCAGTCGAAGCCCTGGGGGAACTGCTTGGCCATCACCGAGCCCTTGGCGAACGGGAAGCCGGACATGTTGCGGGGCAGACCCACCAGCACGGTGCGACCGGTCTCCTCGTCGATGCTGGCCACGGTCAACGAGTCGGGGCGCAAGCCCCAGCGGCCCGCGCCGGAGTCGCCCCCCAGGAGGAGGACGTTGAAGCGACCGTGGTGGGCGGAGGTGACCTTGTCGCCCGCGAACATGGTCAGGATGAAGTCGCGCTGCACCCCCACCAGGTGTGCGCCGAACAGCAGCGTCCCCGCGACGGAGAGACACAGCACGCCGTTGACCCCGACCACGGTGCGGCGGTGGTTCAGGCTCAGGCTCAGCGGCTGGCCCAGACGCCAGGCGTCGACGAGGAGAGCCGCCCAGCCGATGGCGAGCGCCATCAGCACGAACCGGAGCAGCTGGAGCAGCGCCGTGTCGGAGGCCAGCCAGAACACGTACTCGTGCGACACCACCCCGATCGGGATGCTCACGATGGTGAAGGCGACCAGTCCGAGCCAGATCCGCAGCGCCACCAGCCCCACCTGCCGGTTGCCGGCCGTCAGCTGCGCCGAGCCGGGCACCAGGAGGGTCATCGCCATCAGCATCAGCGCCCGGCGGTAGCGCACGCGCGCGGCTCTTTCGCGGACGCTCGCTCGAGGAGCCGCGACATTGCTGACCGGTGCGGGCGGCATCGGGTGGTGCCTCTCTTGCTGGGGAAGGAGCAGGTGAGACTGACTGCCTCGCCAGTATCACCAGTCACACCCGTCGCAGGCGTCTTCGACGCGCCGACGCGGCCCGCTCGGCACCCAGACGGTACCGTCACGGATATGACGGCCACTCCCCCCGGGCGCCCGCCCGGCGACGGCGCGCCCCGGGAGGGCACGCCCGAGTACGAGTGGCTGTACGGCGCCGGGGCCGGCAACCAGTCCTCTGGTGGCAGCGGCAAGCACCGAGCCGGTGACGCGACGCGCCCGGTCCCTCGCCAGGAGAGGCCCCAGGAGAATTCGGAGCGCCCGGAGGAGACCCAGGTCATGCCGATCCTGCCGCCGTCGCAGTCAAGCGCCGCGGTCACCGGCCGCGAACGTCGCGCGCAGCTGAAGTCCGACCAGGAACGCCAGACCCTCGAGCGCGCCAGCCGGCCGACCCCGCCGCCGCTCGCGCCGCCACCGGGCCAGGGTTCCTCGCGTCGCAGGTTCCGCTTCCGCATCGGCTACGTGTTCCTCCTGCTGTTCCTCTGGTTGGTCTTCCTGGTCCTCGTCCCGCTCATCGCCTGGAACAAGGTGTCGAAGATCGACGCCATGCCGTCCGGAGACCGGCCCGGCGACCAGCCGGGAACGACGTACCTCCTCGTCGGCAGCGACTCGCGCGCCGACCTGTCGCCCGAGGAGCGCGAGCAGCTCAACACCGGCAGCGCCGCAGGTCAGCGCGCCGACACGATCATGCTGCTGCACACCGGCTCCGGGCCCAACCTGCTGATGTCGATCCCGCGCGACTCGCTCGTCGAGATCCCCGGCCGCGGCACGACCAAGATCAACGCCGCGACCGCCTACGGCGGACCGAAGCTGATGGTCCGCACGATCGAGGCCGCCACCGGCATCCGCATCGACAGCTACGTCGAGATCGGGTTCGGCGGCTTCGTCGGTCTGGTCGACGCCGTAGGCGGCATCGAGATCTGCCCCAAGGAGGACATGGTCGACTCCGACGCGAACCTCGAGATCAAGAAGGGCTGCCAGGACGTCGACGGCGAGGTCGCGCTCGCGTACGCGCGCTCGCGCCACGCCCAACAGCTCGGCGACCTCGACCGCGCCGCCCACCAGCGCGAGGTCGTGGCGGCGGTCGGCAAGAAGGCCGTCTCGCCCTGGTCGATCATCAACCCGCTGCGCTACTGGCGGCTGAACATGGCCGGCGCCGACTTCGTCGCCATCGACGACGAGACCGGCCCTGTCGCCGCCGCACAGCTCGCCTGGGCGATGACCCAGGTGGGTGGGAGTGGTGCCGACGCGGAGGGGCTGACCTGCGGTGTCCCGATCGCCGATCTCGCCGTGCACTGGGACACCGAGCGCGCCAACCAGATGTTCGACAAGGTCAAGCAGGACGACACCGCGAGCATCGGCAAGGAGCTCTGCACGCCGTCGGGCCTTGCGCCCTAGCCGTTCTCGCTGGTTGAGGCAAGTGACCCGCCGAGCTCGTGGCTGCGGCCGACGAAGGTGGCGACGACGGTGTCGCCGGCGGTGACCTCGACGTCGTACACGCCGGTCCGTCCCTCGCGAGCTCGCTCGACGGCGGTCGCCACGAGCACGTCGCCGAGGCGGGTGGGAGCGAGGAAGCGGATCTCGGCGCCGGCGGCGACGGTACGGCGGTCGTAGCTGTTGCAGGCGAAGGCGAATGCCGAGTCGGCCAGGGTGAAGGTGAGGCCGCCGTGGCCGATCGCGTGGCCGTTGACCATGTCGTCGCGGACGGTCATCCGCAGCACGGCACGGCCCGGCCCGATCTCGACGATCTGCATGCCCAGCGCCTGGCTGGCCCGGTCGCCGGCCCACATCGCCGCAGCGGACGCCTCGGCAACGCTCTGAGGGTCGGTCACCTCAGCGTCCGCCCGAGGAGTGCCTCCAGGGCGCGGTAGTGCCGCTCGGCGGCCTCCTCGCGGTAGGCCGGCGTGTCGTTCATCGTGTAGCCGTGCGGGGCGCCGGCGTACACGTCGTTGATGAACACCAGGCCGGCGGACGACAGAGCCTCGCCGAGCCTCCCGACGGCCTCCGGCGGCATCGACCGGTCGTGGTCGGCGTGCCCGAAGACGAACTCCGCACGGGCCTGAGGCAGGCCCAGGTGCGGACTGTCGGGCGTCCTCGGTCGCCAGGCCGCCGCCGTGGAACCCACCGACCGCGGCGACGTCGTCGGGGTGCGCGGTGGCGGTGCGCACCGCGAGGCGCGCGCCCATGCAGTAGCCGGTGGTGCCGACCGGGCCGTCGGCGCATCGCTCCCGAAGGGCGGAGAGGTACGACGGCGCGTCGGCCATGAGGAGGTCCGGCGTCAGCGCGCGGACGCGGTCCATCGCGTGGTCGCGGTCGTCGACGAGGTCGGCGACGGAGCCGTTGCGGTGGAACACGTTCGGCGCCAGCACCGTGTACCCCCAACCGGCGATCCGCGTCGCCATCTCCTCGATCTGTGGCCGCAGGCCCCGGGCGTCCATGTAGAGCAGCACGCCGGGGGCGGTGCCGTCGTCGGGGCCGGCGAGGTACGCCTCGGCCGTGCCGTCGGGGACCGGGATCTCGATCGTCGTCACCCCGGTCACGGCAGCTCCGACTGGATCCCCGAGAGCAGCTGACGGGCCATCACGATCCGCTGCACCTGGTTGGTGCCCTCGTAGATCTGGGTGATCTTGGCGTCGCGCATCATCCGCTCCACCGGGTAGTCGCGGGTGTAGCCGTAGCCACCGAGCACCTGGACGGCGTTCGTGGTCACCTCCATCGCGACGTCCGAGGCGAAGCACTTCGCTGCGGCACCGAAGAAGGTGAGGTCCTTGTCGTTGCGCTCGGAGCGCCCCGCGGCGGCGTAGGTGAGCTGGCGGGCGGCCTCGACCTTCATGCCCATGTCGGCGAGCAGGAACTGCAGACCCTGGAACTCGGCGATCGGCTTGCCGAACTGCTGCCTCTCCTTCGCGTAGGACAGCGCGTAGTCGACCGCACCCTGGGCGACGCCGACGGCCTGGGCGGCGATGGTGACCCGCGTGTGGTCGAGGGTGCGCATCGCGGTCTCGAAGCCCGTGCCCTCCTCGCCGATGATCCGGTCCCCGGGGATGCGGACCTTGTCGAAGTAGACCTCGCGGGTCGGGCTGCCCTTGATCCCGAGCTTCTTCTCCGGCGCTCCGAACGAGACCCCCTCGTCGGACTTCTCCACGACGAACGCCGAGATGCCGCGGCTGCGTTTCTCGGCATCGGTGACTGCCATCACCGTGTAGTACTCCGAGACCTCCGCGTTCGTGATCCAGCGCTTCACGCCGTCGAGCACCCAGTCGTCGCCGTCGCGCACGGCACGGGTCTTCATGGCCGCGGCGTCGCTCCCGGCGTCGGGCTCGGACAGGCAGTAGGAGAAGCCACCCTCGCCGGCGGCGAGCTTGGTGAGGTACTTCTTCTGCAGGTCCTCCGACCCCGAGAGCATCAGCGGCAGCGAGCCCAGCTTGTTGACCGCGGGGATGAGCGAGGAGGCCATGCAGACCCGGGCGACCTCCTCGATCACCAGGACGGTGGCCAGCGCGTCGGCGCCTGCGCCGCCGTACTCCTCGGGCACGTGGGGAGCATGGAAGTCGGCGGCCTGCAGGGCCGCGGCCGCCTCGTGCGGGTAGCGGGCCTCCTCGTCGACGGCGGCGGCGTACGGCGCCACCTTGGCCTCACAGAGGTCGCGCACCGCCTCGCGGATCGCCTGGTGCTCCTCCGAGAGGCGCGAAGAGCGGGTAGTCGTCGTTCATGGCCCCCAGCGTATGACCGACCTAGGCTCGGCGAAGTGACGGACTGGCAGCGGCAGGAATGGGTCGACCTGATGCTCGACGAGTGCGAGACCTGGGCGGTGATCGGGCTGCGCGACCCGCGCCGGACGGCGTACAGCATCGCCGAGCTGCTGCAGCGCAAGGGCAAGCGCATCGTCCCCATCCATCCGCTCTGCCACCCGCTGGCCGAGCCGGTGCTCGGCGAGCCGGGGTACGCCGCCCTGGCCGACGTACCGTTCCCGGTCGACGTGGTCGACGTGTTCCGCCGCTCCTCCGCGGCCGGCGAGTTCGCCGACCAGGCCGTCGCCGTCGGTGCGCGCGGTGTGTGGTTCCAGCTCGGCGTGATCGACGAGGACGCCTTCGACCGCACGGTGGCCGCAGGGATGCCGATGGTGATGGACACCTGCCCCGCGATCGAGTACCGCCGCCGGCCGCGATAGCCGCTGGTCGGATCACCCGAAGATGTCATGACGCGCAGCGCACACCTCTGCCAAGATGTGGCGTTCGTGAAATCGGCTCTCGGGTCGCGCACGTGGTTGATCAAGCACAGTCAGGGGGATGCCTTGCGCTTGCGCGCCAGGACGCTGTTCGTCTCCATCTTCGCGGCTCCGCTGCTGCGCCGGATCGGCTACCACGTCAGCGTGATGACCAGGAACGTCGACAAGACGTTCTTCATCCGGCTGTTCGCCGGGCTGTTCTTCGTCGTGCTGGTCGCCGCGGTGCTCGTGACCTCGGTCGAGGGCGACCGCTCGAGCGTCGGCAACTGGTTCGGCGACCTCGGCACGAGCTTCTACTGGGGCGTCACCACGGTCATGGGCGCGGGAGACTCGTCGTACGTGACGTCCGCGGTCGGCTTCGTGGTGAGCTGGCTGCTGGTGCTGTTCGGGGTCGCGATCGTAGCCACCATCACCGGTGCGCTGGTCGGCTTCCTCATCGACTTCTTGCTCAAGGAGGGTCAAGGCATGGGTGCGAGTGGATATCGCGACCACATCGTCGTCTGCGGCTGGAACTCCACGGCCCGCGAGCTGATCGCGGAGCTGGACGGCGACGACTACGACCGCAAGATCGTGCTCATCCACGAGGCCGACAAGAACCCCGCCGGCCCGGGCGTGTACTTCGTCAACGGCGACGTCACCAACGGTGACGACCTCAAGCGCGCGGGCATCGAGGAGGCGATGGCCGCCGTCGTGTGCCCGGCCGATCCCACCAACGAGGCGGACATGCGCTCGATCCTGACGGTGATGGCGATCGAGTCGATCGCGCCCCAGGTACGCACCGTGGTCGAGGTCAACAACCCGGCGCACGTCGAGCACTTCCGCCGCGCGAAGGCCGACGAGATCATGGTGACGTCGCGGATCGCCTCGCGCCTGTTGGCCAGGTCGTCGCTGTATCCCGGGCTCGCCGAGCTGGTCACCGACATCGTCTCGGGCGGCGAGGGTTCGGAGCTGTACCGCGTCAACCTGCCCGACAGCTACATCGGCCACTCGATCGACGAGCTCTCCAGCAAGCTGCGGGCAGAACACTCCGCAACGCTGCTGGCCATCGGCCGCGGCGGCCGGGCGTTCGTCAACCCGCCCCCCGACTTCCGCCTCGAGATCGGTGACGACGCGCTGGTCGTGGCGGAGTCCCTGGGCACGCTCGAGCCGATGGACGCCGACTACACGGAGACGACGCCGCTCGGTGGTTGAGGAAGGCGCGCTAGCGCCTGTCACGAAACCACCACAACCGTGGCGGTGGCGTCGCCGGGTCTCGTGACGGTTGCTAGCGCAACCTCCTCGACCAGCGGGGCGGCTAGAAGCCCATCTTCGACGAACCGCTCGCCTGCCGCCGTACCATCGCGCCCTTCTCCTGGGCCTCGGTCCGCAGCCGGGCCTGGAAGTCGCTCATCTGCTGGCGCAGGCCTTCGTCGGAGGCCGCCAGGATCCGGACGGCGAGGAGGCCGGCGTTGCGGGCGCCACCGACGGCGACGGTCGCCACGGGTACGCCGGCCGGCATCTGCACGATGGACAGCAGCGAGTCGAGGCCGTCGAGCTGCTTGAGGGGTACGGGCACCCCGATCACCGGCAGGGGCGTCACCGACGCGAGCATGCCCGGGCAGGTGCGCGGCACCGCCGGCGCCCGCGATGATCACCCGCAGCCCGCGGCCGGCGGCCTGCTGGCCGTAGGCCAGCATCTCCTCGGGCATCCGGTGCGCGGAGACCACGTCGGCCTCGAACGGGATGCCGAACTCCTCCACCGCCTTGGCGGCGGCCTCCATGACGGGCCAGTCGGAGTCGGAACCCATCACGATCCCGACAAGTGCTTCACTCACTCTCGTCTCCCAACTCGCCCGCGAACCAGGCGGCCGCGTGCCGCGCCCGCTCCAGGCAGTCCGCCAGGTCCTCACCGTAGGCGTTGACGTGGCCGACCTTGCGGCCCGGCCGCAGTTCCTTGCCGTAGAGGTGTACCCGGAGCCCGGGGTCGCGCGCCATCGCGTGGGGGTAGCCGTCGTAGAGGCCGCCGGTCTCGTGCGGGCCGCCCAGGATGTTGACCATCACCGACCAGGCCGCCCGCGGCGCCGGCGAGCCGAGCGGCAGGTCCAGCACGGCGCGCAGGTGGTTCTCGAACTGGGAGGTGACCGCGCCGTCCTGCGTCCAGTGCCCGGTGTTGTGCGGGCGCATGGCCAGCTCGTTGACCAGGATCCGGCCGTCGGTGGTCTCGAACAGCTCGACGGCCAGCACGCCCGTCACGTCGAGCTCCCCGGCGACCAGGAGCGCCAGCCGTTGCGCCTCTCCCGCCAGCGCCGGGTCGAGGCCGGGCGCGGGCGCGACGACCTCGTGGCAGATGCCGTCGCGCTGCACCGACTCGACGACCTGGTAGGCCGCGGCCTGGCCGCTCGGCGACCTGACCACCAGCGCCGAGAGCTCGCGCCGGAAGTCGACCAGCTCCTCGGCCAGCAGCGGTACGCCGCTCGCCTCCGCGACCGCGAAGGCCTCGGCGCACTGGTCGGCCCACTGGGCGGGTGAGGTGACGAACCAGACCCCCTTGCCGTCGTACCCGCCACGGGTCGTCTTGAGGACGCACGGGAGCCCGAACGCCTCGACGTCTGCGGGCTCAGCCACGACGACGTTGCGCGGGCACGGGACGCCCAGCTCAGCCAGGCGGGCTCGCATCACCGCCTTGTCCTGCGCGTGCACCAGCGCCGACGGTCCGGGACGGCACGCGACGCCGGCCTCGGTCAGCGCCTCGAGGTGAGGGGTAGGCACGTGCTCGTGGTCGAAGGTGACGACCTCGCAGCCGGACGTCACCTCGGTGAGTGCGTCGAGGTCGCGGTAGTCGCCCACGAGGTGGTCGGGGATCACCTGGGCCGCGGAGACGCCCGGCGCCTCGGCGAGCAGCCGCAGCGGGATGCCCAGCGCGGCGGCGGGCTCGGCCATCATCCGCGCGAGCTGGCCACCGCCGATGACCGCGACGGTGGGGGCGCGGGAGGTCACGGGCGTCAGCGTAGTGAGGACGGCTCAGGCACAGGACTCTAGGCTCGCGCGTGTGACGACCGACGGCCGGGACGAGCCGGCACCGCGAGCCCGCCGCAGGAGGCGCCCCCTGTGGCAGGAGGCCCTCGGGATCCTGGTCGTCGCGCTCGGCATCGCGGTCCTGGTCAAGGCGCTGCTCCTGCAGGCGTTCTACATCCCGTCGGAGTCGATGGAGCCCGGGCTGGTCCGCAACGACCGGATCCTGGTCGAGAAGGTCTCCTACGAGCTCGGCGGCTCGCCCCAGCGCGGCGACGTGGTCGTGTTCAAGGACCCCGGCGACTGGCTTCCCCCGGAGGAGGCGGCCGGACCGACCGGCCTCGTGCCGCGGCTGATGGAGAAGGTGGGCCTCTACCCGTCCGGCGGTCACCTGGTGAAGCGGGTGATCGGCGTTGCCGGCGACACCATCCACTGCTGTGACGACCAGGGCCGCATCGTGGTCAACGGCGAGCCGCTCGACGAGCAGGGCTACGCGCGGGAGGACGGCGCGGCCTGCTACGGCCCGATGCACGGCTGCGACGACGGCTGGACGACGACACCGGTACCGCCGGGCCACATCTTCGTGATGGGCGACAACCGCAACCACTCGGCCGACTCGTCGTTCCACATGTGCGACGGCTCGGGATGCACCCCGGGCGACGAGTTCGTGCCCGTCGACCTGGTCGTCGGGAAGGTCTTCGTGCTGCTGTGGCCGCTCGGGCACTTCACGTGGCTGCACCGGCCGGACGTGTTCGCCCGGATCCCGGCGCCCGGGGCCGGCTGACGACCTCGATCGGCGCGACGGCCTCGAACCGCAGGCCGCGGCCGCGGATGGTGCTGATCAGGATCGGGCTTCGCGAGTCGTCGCCGAGCTTGCGGCGTACCCAGCCCAGGTGCACGTCGATGGTCTTGGAGGAGGTCCAGAAGCTGGCTCCCCAGACGTCGCGCATCAGCTCGTCACGGCTGACGATGTCGCCGGGGCGCGAGATCAGCGCGTGCAGCAGGTCGTACTCCTTGCGGGACAGCACGATCTCCCGCTCGGCGCGCCACACTCGGCGTGCCTGCGGGTCGACACGGACGTCCTGGACCTCGAGCACAGGGCAAACGGTAGGAAACTCGGAGGTGCGCCGCTTGAAAACGCCGAAACTGGCCTCCTCGGACCAGTCACGTCAGTGGCGGCGTACGGCGACGGGTTCGACCAGCCCGAACCCGCGAACGGGCCGTGCGGGGAGCCGCCGCGTCTCGAACTGGTCGGCGGGCAGCAGGTCGGCCGTGGCCTGGTCGACGAGCACCCGGTTGCGGCGGGCGACGGCGGTCAGCCGCGAGGCGAGGTTGACCGGAGGGCCGAAGACGTCACCGAGCCGCATCACCACCGAGCCGCTGGCCAGGCCCACGCGTACGTCGGGCATCCGGCCGTCGCGGCCGACCACGGCGATGATCCCCTCGGCGGTGTCGTAGGCCCGGATCGGGTCGTCGTTGACGAAGAGCACCGCGTCGCCGAGCGTCTTGATCACCCGGCCGTGCTGGCCCGCGACGACGTCGGAGCAGCGCGACTCGAACAGCTCGACCAGGTCGCCGATCCGGCTCTGCGTCAGCTCGTTGGAGAGCTCGGTGAAGCCGACGATGTCGGCGAACCCGACCGTCATCCGGGTGGTCCTGAGATCGGCGTCGTCGGCTCCCAGCGCCTCGACCCTCGCGACCGCGGCCGCCAGGTGACGCCGCCAGACGTAGATGAGCAGGCGCTCGAACGGCTCGTTCATCTCCTCGATGAGATGCAGCCCGGCCCGGGCCCGGCTGCCCGTCGCATGGGCGCCCGCCTCGATCTCCTGCACCCGGTGGACCAGCGTGGCGACCTCCCAGTCGGCCAGGCGGGCCATGGTCTGCCCCACGGCGCGGGTCAAGGTCACCGCCAGGTCGAAGTCGATGTGCCCGGCCTCGACCTGCCTGACCAGTGTGGAGACCGCGTCGGCGTCCGCCGACGGTGAAGGCGATCTCGAGGCCGCGGTCGGGGAAACCGAGCGCCCGCCACAGTCTTCGGGCCTGGTCGATCGTGACACCCGTCTCGGCCGCCACGTCGGCGGCGCTGTAGGTCGGGTCCTCGCCGAGGATCGCGAGCTCGAGCTCCTCGGGGCCGGGACGGGGCGATCCCCCGTCAGGTTCTCCGTCAGATTCCTTCATTGCCGGGGATGCCGTCGTGGAGTCGGTGCAGCAGGTCGTTGAGGACCCGCTGCCGCTCCTCCACACGCGGGATGTCGTGCAACGGCACCTGGCCGTGCGTGCTGGCGTCGCTGATCACCAGCGTGCCGCAGCCGAGCATGCGGTCGATCAGGTCCTTCTCGTAGGCGACGTCGCTGATCCGGGTCAGCGGGATGTCGTGGCCGCGCCGGGTGATCACGCCGTAGCGGGTGATCAGGCGCCGGTTGGTGACCGTGTAATGGGCCACCAGCCAGTTGAGGAACGGCCACACCGACAGCCACAGGATCACCGCATCCCGCCAGCAGCCAGACGACCAGCGACACCGTGGAGTTGTCGATCGCCTTGTCGAGGAACACCCCGACGGCCAGCATCACGATCAGCGCCAGGAACGGCAGGATCAGCGCCTTGGGGTGGGTGCGGACGTCGAAGACGACCTCCTCGCCCGGGTTGAGCAGGTTCTTCGAGATGGCCACGCGGTCATGGTGGCACAGAGCCGTCGGCTTGAGGAGGGCCGCAGGCCCGTCACGAAACCCCGGAACGCTCTGCGGACGACCCTCGCCGGGTTTCGTGACGGCGCTAGCGCGCCTTCCTCAACCAGCGATCGTGGCGTGCACGACGTCGCCGGCAGACACGGGCACCACACCGGCGGGCCCCGACACCAGCAGCCGGCCACCCTCGTCGATCCCGGTCGCCTCGCCGACGAGAGTCTCACCGTCGGGGAGCGCGACCCTGACCTCGCGACCGAGGGTGGCGCAGGAAGCGGCGTACGCCGAGCGGAGCGCGGCCAGCTCGCCTCGCTGGAACGCGTCGTACTCGGTGCGCAGACGGCGCAGCAGCACCGACAGGAGGTCGGTGCGGTCGACGGCGACCCCCTCGAGGGCGAGCGACGTGGCGCCGTCGTGGGGCAGCTCGTCGCGGGTCAGGTCGACGTTGATCCCGATGCCCGCGACGACGGCCGGCCCGCTCGGGGTGTCGACCCGCTCGGTGAGGATGCCGGCCAGCTTGCGGTCGCCCAGCAACACGTCGTTGGGCCACTTGAGACTGACGGCCGCGCCGAGCTGGCGCAGCGCCCGCGCTGCGGCGTACCCGGTCAGCAGCGGTACCCACGGCCAGTCCGCCGCGGCCGCGCGCGGCATCAGCAGCAGCGACATCGTCAGGGCGGACCGGGCGGGCGTCTCCCACGTGCGGTCGAGGCGGCCGCGGCCGGCGGTCTGGTGCTCGGCCACGACGACCAGCCCCTCGCCCGCGGCGCCGGAGCGGGCTCGCTCGGCGACCAGGACGTTGGTCGACGGCGCCGTCTCGACGACCTCGACGGACCAGTCGACCGGGGTCACCAGGCGGGCACGGTCCAGCGGCGGGCGGCTGGCGGGCGGGTCGGCAGGGTGGTTCGACACCGGTCTAGATTGACCCAGGTGAGCGCATCCGTGCACCCCGGCGAGGGCACCGACGTCCCCCCTGACGACTCGGGCATCGACATCCACACCACGTCGGGGAAGCTGCAGGATCTCGACCGCAGGCTCGACGAGGCCGTCCACGCGGGCTCGGCGAAGGCCATCGAGAAGCAGCACGCCAAGGGCCGCAAGACCGCCCGCGAGCGCATCGCGTTGCTCTTCGACGAGGGCTCGTTCGTCGAGCTCGACGAGCTTGCCAAGCACCGCTCGACGGCGTTCGGCCTGGAGAAGAACCGGCCGTACGGCGACGGCGTGGTGACCGGCTACGGCACCGTCGACGGTCGCCAGGTGTGCGTGTTCTCGCAGGACTTCACGATCTTCGGCGGGTCCCTCGGCGAGGTCTACGGCGAGAAGATCACCAAGGTCATGGACCTCGCCATCAAGACCGGCTGCCCCATCGTCGGCATCAACGAGGGTGCCGGCGCCCGCATCCAGGAGGGCGTGGTCTCGCTGGGCCTGTACGGCGAGATCTTCCGGCGCAACGTGCACGCCTCCGGCGTGATCCCCCAGATCAGCCTGATCATGGGGTCCTGCGCAGGCGGGCACGTCTACTCCCCCGCGGTCACCGACTTCACGGTGATGGTCGACGGTACCTCCAACATGTTCATCACCGGCCCCGACGTCATCAAGACCGTCACCGGCGAGGACGTCACCATGGAGGAGCTCGGCGGCGCGCGGGCCCACAACACCAAGTCCGGCAACGCCCACTACATGGGGTCCGACGAGGAGGACGCCATCGAGTACGTCAAGGCGCTGCTGTCCTACCTGCCGCCCAACAACCTCGATCCGGCGCCGGCGTACGAAGAGCAGGCCGACCTCGACGTCAGCGACCTGGACCGCACGCTCGACGCCATCATCCCGGACTCGCCGAACCAGCCCTACGACATGCACGACGTCATCACCGCAACGCTCGACGACGAAGAGTTCCTCGAGGTGCAGGCGCTGTTCGCCCCCAACATCATCGTCGGCTTCGGCCGCGTCGAAGGCCACCCGGTCGGTGCCGTGGCCAACCAGCCGATGCAGTTCGCCGGCACCCTCGACATCGACGCGTCCGAGAAGGCCGCGCGGTTCGTGCGGTTCTGCGACGCCTTCAACATCCCGGTGCTGACCTTCGTCGACGTGCCCGGCTTCCTGCCCGGCACCGACCAGGAGTGGAACGGCATCATCCGGCGCGGCGCCAAGCTGATCTACGCCTACGCCGAGGCGACCGTCCCGCTGGTCACGATCATCACCCGCAAGGCCTACGGCGGCGCCTACGACGTGATGGGCTCCAAGCACCTCGGCGCCGACATCAACCTGGCCTGGCCGACAGCGCAGATCGCGGTGATGGGCGCCCAGGGCGCGGTCAACATCCTCTACCGCAACCAGCTGAAGGAGGCCGACGATCCCGAGGCCCGTCGCGCCGAGCTCGTCACCGAGTACGACGACACGCTGGCCAACCCCTACATCGCCGCCGAGCGCGGTTACGTCGACGCGGTGATCGCCCCCCACGAGACCCGCGTCGAGGTGGTCCGCGCGCTGCAGGTTGCTGCGTACCAAGCGCGAGAGCCTGCCGCCCAAGAAGCACGGCAACATCCCCCTATGAGTGACGCTGTGAGCGAGGCCCCTGTCGACCGACCGGTCCTCCGTGTGGTCCACGGCGACGCCACGCCGGAGGAGGTCGCCGCGCTGGTCGCCGTGATCGCCTCGATGAGTGGCGGCGCGGAGCCGGCGCGGCCGAAGCCGCGCAGCACCTGGGCCCATCCGGCCCGTGGCGTGCGCACCGTGCATCGTCACGGCGAAGGCGCCTGGCGCGCCTCGGGCCTCCCCCGCTGACGGCGGCGAGATCGTGCTCACCGACCCGGACGCCATACGCGTGCTCTGCTTCGGCGACTCCAACACCAACGGCATCCCGGCGGACGACCCGGACTACGTGCGGCTCGGCCCCGACGTCCGGTGGACGGGCAGGCTGCAGCGGCTGCTCGGCGAGGGCTACGACGTGATCGAGGAAGGGCTGAGCGGCCGCACGACCGACGTCGACTACGTGGACCGGCCACACTGCAACGGACGCACGTACTTCCCGGC
Source organism: uncultured Actinomycetota bacterium (assembly GCA_963790295.1). Taxonomy (GTDB): domain Bacteria; phylum Actinomycetota; class Actinomycetes; order Propionibacteriales; family Nocardioidaceae; genus Nocardioides. Next base: position 67,843 of record CAWBOE010000007.1, on the reverse strand, counting down.
GTGCCTGATGACCCACCACCCCCTCGACCTGGTCGTGGTGATGCTCGGCAGCAACGACCTCAAGACCTGCTTCAGGCGCTCAGCAGCGACGATCGCCGCCGCCCTGCACGGGTACGTCGACGACGTGGCGGCGTACGTGACCGACCGCTACGGCCGCACGCCGGCCCTGCTCCTGGTGAGCCCGATCCTGCTCGACGAGACCATCACCGAGTACGTCGACCCCACGGGCAACGGCTTCGACGACGAGGAGCCTCGAGGCCTCGCGGGGCCTGTCGGCGCAGGTGCGCCGCGTCGCCGAGGAGCGCGGGGTGATGTTCGCGGACGCCGCCTCGGTCGCCCGCGCCGGCGGCGACGGTCTCCACCTCACCCTTGACTCCCACGAGCCGCTCGCCCGTCTGGTCGCCGACAACGTCACAGCGATTCGTCTGCATCGCTGAGCGGAGAAAACCCCGCTGAACCGCAGACGAATCGGTGTGGGCGGGGGTCTCAGAGGACGTCGGGGCGCACGGTCAGCACCGGGCACGGCGCGTCCATGATCACGACCTGCGCCACCGAACCCATCAGCACCTTGCCGACGGGCGTGCGCGGCCGGATGCCGATCACGACGAGCTCGGCGTGGTTCTGCTCGGCGACGCGAACGATCTCGTCGCCGACGTCGACACCGGAGGCCTGGTGCACCTTGTGGTCGACGCCGGCGGCGGTCAGCCGTTCGTCGAGGTCGCTGAGGTCCTGGTCGCTGACGAACTTCTTGTCCACGTAAGCGTCGCCGCGGGACGCGTTGACCACGATGACCCGCATCTGCCGGGCAGCGGCCTCCTGCAGGCCGAGGTGCAGCGCGGCCTCGCCGTACTGGTTGGGGACGTAGCCGATCACGACCGTCATGAAGCAGACCTCCTGTCGCGGAGCAGACCGATGACGAACGGCGCCACCACGACAGCCAGCGTGAGCAGGTACACGAAGACGGCCAGGCCCTCGTTGTAGAGCCCGCTCACGTCGCCGTTGGTGACGTCGAGTGCCTCGCGCATCTTCTGCTCCATCAGTGGTCCGAGGATGACCCCCAGGATCAGCGGCAGGACCGGGATGCCGAACCTGCGGATCGCGAAACCGATCACCGCCGAAGATCAGCAGGAGCACCAGGTCGAAGGAAGCCTGGTTGACGCTGTACGCGCCCAGCGAGGCGAAGAAGAGGATGCCGGCGTACAGCTGTGGCCGCGGGATCTGGAGCAGCCGGGCCCAGATCGGGGCGAGCGGCAGGTTGATCACCAGCAGCAGGGTGTTGCCGATGATCAGGCTGGCCAGCAGCGTCCACACCAGGTCGGGCTGGTCGGCCATCAGGGTCGGTCCCGGCTGGATGCCGTAGGTGCGCATGGCCGCGATGATCACCGCGGCCGTGGCCGTCACGGGCAGGCCGAGCGCGAGCAGCGGCACGAACATCCCGGCGGCGCTGGCGTTGTTGGCCGCCTCCGGTCCGGCAACCCCCTCGATGGCGCCCTCGCCGAACTGCTCCCGCTCCCTGCCCGACTCCTTGCCTGGCTTCTGCAGCCGCCGCTCCAGGATGTAGGAGAGGAACGTCGGGGTCTCCGCGCCTCCGGCCGGCACCGCACCGAACGGGAACCCGATCGCGGTCCCGCGCATCCACGGCCCGAACGAACGACGCCAGTCGTCGCGGCCCATGAACGGCTGGCCGACCGGGATCACCTCGACCGGCCGGCGGCGCAGGTGGGCGGCGGTCCACAGCGCCTCGCCGATCGCGAACACCCCGACCGCCACGACGACGATGTCGATGCCGTCGGCCAGCTCGAGCATGCCGAGGGTGAGCCGCGGCTGCCCGGTCGACAGGTCGAGGCCGACCAGGCCGATGGTCAGCCCGATGAACAGCCCGATGAAGCCACGCAGCTTGGACTCGCCCAGCACGCTGGTCACCAGCACGACCGAGAGCACCATGATCGCGAAGTACGACGGGGCGCCGATCTTGACGGCCTGGTCCGCGATCGCGGGGGTGAAGAACGCGACCAGCAGCGTGCCGATGGTGCCGGCGATGAACGAGCCGATGGCGGCGGTGGCCAGCGCCTGGGCCCCGCGGCCGCGCTTGGCCATCTTGTTGCCCTCGATCGCCGTCATCACCGACGCCGACTCGCCCGGGGTGTTCAGCAGGATCGAGGTGGTCGACCCGCCGTACATGCCGCCGTACAGGATGCCGGCGAACATGATGAACGACTGCGTGGCCTCCAGCCCGTAGGTGATCGGCAGCAGCAGGGCCACCGTCATCGCCGGGCCGATGCCCGGAAGCACACCCACGAAGGTGCCGAGCAGCACGCCGATGCAGGCGTACAGCAGGTTCTCGGGAGTGAACGCGTTGCCGAACCCGTCGAGCAGCAGGTTGAGGGTGTCCATCAGAGGATGCCGTCCAGGATCCCGGCGGTCAGCGGCTTGTCGAGGACGACCCAGAAGAAGTACCAGCTGCTGACCGAGAGCACGGCGCCGATGATGAGGTCGCGGACGAGCGTGCGGCTGCCCAGCGCCCACGCGCAGCCGGCGAACAGCAGCGCCCCCGTGATCGCCCAGCCGAGCAGGTTGACCAGCAGCAGGTTGAGCAGCATCACCCCGACGAGCTTGGCAACGGTCACCCAGTCGGCGCGGCGTGGTCAGGTCGACGTCCTCGCCGGCCTCGGCCTCGGGCACGTCGCCGCGCGCGGTCGCGACGACCAGGAGCGCCGCCAGCACGAGCATCACGGCGCCGATGACGTAGGGGAAGACCCGCGGCCCGACCGGGTCGCCGAAGCCGACGTTGAGTCCGCGGGCGTCGACGATCGTCCAGACGCCGACGACCGCCAGCACGGCGGCGAGCCCGTACTGCGCGCGGTCGACCTTGCGGGTACCCGGCCGGTCGCGTTCGTCGTCACAGCAGCCCCAACCCGTCGAGGGTGTCGCTCACCCTGGCGTCCTGCTCGTCGAGGAACTCCTCGAACTCCTCGCCGGTCTTGAAGTCGTCGGTCCAGCCGTTCTCCTCGATCGCCTCCTGCCAGCCCGGGCGAGTCGTGCATCGTCTGCAGGAAGCCGATCAGCTCCTCGCGCCGCTCGTCGGAGATCTCGGGCGGAGCGAGCACGCCGCGCCAGTTGAGGAACACCAGGTCGATGCCCGACTCGGTCAGCGTCGGGATGTCGGCGTACGTCTCCTGGGGCAGCCGCTCCTCCCCGGAGACGGCGAGCACGCGCAGGTCGCCGTCCTCGATCTGACCCTCGAACTCGGCCAGCCCCGAGAAGCCGACGGCGATCTTCTCGCCGAGCAACGCGCTCGTCAGCGGCCCGCCGCCGTCGTAGGAGACGTAGTTGACGTCGTTCGGGTCGACGCCGATGGTCTGCGCGAGCTGCATCGGGAACAGGTGGTCGGGCCCGCCGGGCGAGGAGCCGCCGCCGACGGCGATCGAGTCGGGGTCGGCCGTCCACGCCTGCGCGAGGTCGTCGATGGTCTGGTACGGCGAGTCGGCAGGTACGAGGACGCCTTCCGGCTCGCTCATCAGCTGCGCGAGCGGGCTGGCGTCGTTGAGGCGGTAGTCGGTGCCGAACGAGTAGAGCGAGCCCACCACGCCGAGACCCACCGTCATCATCGTGTGCTCGTCGCCGGCCCTGCCCATCAGCGACGTCATGGCCGCTGCGCCACCCGCGCCGATCACGTTGTCGACGGTGAAGTCGCCGCCGGTGACGTCGTCGTCGACCATCACCCGCACCGCTGCCCGGCCGGTCAGGTCGTACCCGCCGCCGGGGCTGTTGGGGATGATCATCAGGATGTCGCGGCTCTGGTCGCCGCGAGTCACGCCGCACCCGGTCAGCGCGGTGACGCCCAGCAGCATCGCCGCCGACGCGGCAGCGAGAGAACGAGCCCGAGGATGGCGCATCCCTCTGTGACTCTGCCGCATCGCGGTCGCGGTCGAGCAACGGGCTGCACGTTGTCACGTTTGCGGTCGGTGGTTCGTCAACCGGCTGACGAACCAGCCGACGAGGATGTGACGCGATGACGAACGAGATTCTGCTGGCCGAGCAGTTCGAGGCCGAGCGCCCGCGACTGCGGGCGGTGGCCGTGCGCATGCTCGGCAACGACGCCGCTGCCGACGACGCCGTGCAGGAGGCCTGGATCCGTCTGGTGCGCACCGACCAGCGGGGCGAGGAGATCGACAACCTCCCCGGCTGGCTGACCACGGTGGTGTCGCGGATCTGCCTCGACGTGCTCCGCAGCCGTACGACGCGCCGCGAGGAGGCCTGGCCCGACGAGGCCGACTTCGTCGACAAGGCGCCCACCCCCGAGGACGAGGCCGAGCTCGCCGACGCCGTCGGCCAGGCCATGACGGTCGTCCTCGACTCGCTGGCCCCCGCCGAGCGGCTGGCGTACGTGCTCAAGGACGTCTTCGACGTTCCCTTCGACGCGATCGCCCGCGTGCTCGGCCGCACGGAGGTCGCCACTCGTCAGCTCGCGAGCCGCGCGCGGAGCCGGCTGCGCGAGCCCGAGCCGCGCGAGGACCTCGCCGCCGCCGACGCCGCGGTCGTCGACGCCTTCATGCAGGCGGCGAGGGACAACGAGTTCGAGGCGCTGCTCGACCTGCTCGACCCGGATGCCGCCGTACGGGCCGACGACGCCGCCCTGGCCATGGGTGGCGACGCCGGCACGATCATCGGCGGGCGGGCGGTGGCAGAGTTCTTCGCCGGCCGCGCCAAGGCTGCCCTGCCCGCGACGCTCGACGGCGCGGCGGCCTTCTGCTGGCAGTACCAGGGCGAGGTCAAGGTGGTCTTCGGCTTCACCGTCGTCGACGGCAAGGTCGTCGAGATCGAGGTGCTGGCCGACCCCGACGTGCTCACGCGTGCGGGCCGACGGCCGCTCCGCGGGCGCTGAGCGCCGGCGTCGTCGGAGGGCGACGTCGCCTGCTCGTAGAGGGGCACCGTGTGCCCCTCTACGCAGTTGCCCGGCGGTTCTCAGGCCCCGGTCACGCGTGCGGGCCGACGGCCGCTCCGCGGGCTGACGCCGGCGTCGTCGGAGGGCGACGTCGCCTGCTTCGTAGAGGGGCACGCGTGTGCCCCTCTACGCAGTTCGCCGGCGGTGCTCAGGCCCCGGTCACGCGTGCGGGCCGACGGCCGCTCCGCGGGCGCTCAGCGCCGGCGTCGTCGGAGGGCGACGTCGCCTGCTTCGTAGAGGGGCACGCGTGTGCCCCTCTACGCAGTTCGCCCGGCGGTGTGCTCAGGCCCCGGTCACGCGTGCGGACCGACGCCTACTTCACCGATCGTGAGCTCGCAGTCGGCCTCGACGATCTCGCCCAGGCGGGCGACCTCGACGTCGAGATCGGCCAGCCGTGGCTTGGACAACGTGCGCAGCGGCTCGACGGTGACCCCCACCCTGCGCCCGGATCGCCGCTGGTGCCAGACGCCGGCCACCTCGCCGTCGACGAGCAGGACGGGATAGTTGCCGGCCTGGCCCGACGGCGACAGGGCGCGTTCGCGAGCAGGTCCCGGGAACAGCAGACGCCGCGGCTGGCTGCCCACCACGAACGCGTCGAAGTAGGGCAGCAACCGCACCGCCGGTGCGAGCGGCCGACGCCACCCTCGGGTCGTCCGACGCGTCGGGGAGGTCCCACGCGGGCTCGCCGTCGAGGTCGGTCCGGACCAGTCCCTGGCGGGCCGCGAACCGCTCGGCCGCCCAGGCGGGAGGCGCGCCGACCCACTGCGCGAACGACGCGGACGTCGCCGGGCCGTAGCCGCGGAGGTACTGCTCGACGAGCCACGCCACGGCCGTGTCGGCGTCGACCGGAGCGAGGTCGCCGGCCCACCGGCGTGGGTGGGTGTAGGTGACCTTCCGGGCGCGGTCGGGTCCGTAGCAGAGCGCGCCGGCGTACGCCGCCCGGTCGGTGACCTGCCGCCAGCGCGGCCACAGCGTCTGGAACGCCGGCATCACCGGCTCGACCGCCCACGAACCTGCCAGGTCGCCGAGCGCCTCGGTGAGCTCGTCGACCGTCAGCTCGCTCTCGCGCAGGGCCTCGCCGATCGCTGCGACGACACGCCTCGGTCTCCTCGGCAGTCATCCGCACGCCGTCGGGGAAGGGCTGCGCCACGGGATCGCGGCGAGGGCGGCCATCCAGGATGCGAGGTCGGCGGCGGGCAGCAGGTGGACCGTGCCGCGCGGGCCGAAGGTCTTCACCAGCGTGCGGTCCTGCCACAGGGCTCGGCGTACGTCGGCCCTGGTCGCGCCGTCGACGCGCAGCGCCGCAGAGATCTCGGCCGCCGACAGGACCTGCGCGTGCACGCCGACCGTCGCGACGGCCACGTCGGCGAGGGTCGGTGCCAGTGGCGAACGGCGCCGTCAGCCCGTGAACAGCCAGGCGCCGGGCGTTGACGGCGGACCAGGTCGTCATCCGGCGGCCCTCACGTAGCGCGACGCCAGCCGCTCGACGGCGTCGGCGAGCTCGGGCGAGTCGACGACCTCGAAGTCGGCGTCGAGGATGCCGATCCAGAACGCCAGGTCTGCCGTGGGTCTGCGCCCCCATGGTGAGCAGGCAGGCGTCGTCGGCCCCGCGATCTGATACGGGCTCGACCCCGCCGCCCTCGAGCCATGGGCCCATCCGGGCGATGACGTCCTGCGCCGGAAGCTGGACCAGCACCTTGCCGTAGGCCCGCTGCTGCACGGCCCGGATCTTGGAGGCCACCCAGGCCGCGACGTCGTCGGCCGGCAGGTCGCGCAGCCTGAAGCGGTGGCCGGTCGAGCGCGTCTCCTTGAGGCGGTCGACGCGGAAGGTGCGCCAGTCGTCGCGCTGGGGGTCGAAGGCGACGAGGTACCAGCGGCGGCCCCAGTTGACCAGGCGGTAGGGCTCGACCTTGCGCTCGGAGCCCTGCCCCGACCGGTCGCTGTAGTCGAACCGCACCAGCTCGCGGTCGCGGGCGGCGTTGGCGAGCAGCGTGAGCAACGCGCCGTCGACCGCGGGGCCCTTGGAGTACGGCGCCACGCGGGCCGTGTGGGACTGCAGCGCGTCGACGCGGTGGCCCAGCCGCTTCGGCAGCACCTGCTGGAGCTTGGTCAGCGCGCGGAGTGCGCTCTCCTCCATCCCGCTGACCGCGCCGCCGCTCGCCGTACGCAAGGAGACCGCCACCGCGACCGCCTCCTCGTCCTCCAGGAGCAGTGGCGGCATGGCAGTGCCGGCGACCAGCTTGTAGCCGCCGACCGGGCCGCGCGTGGCCTCGACGGGATAGCCGAGAGAGCGCAGCCGCTCGACGTCGTTGCGCACCGTGCGGGTCGTCACGCCCAGCCGGTCGGCGAGCTCGGGGCCGGGCCACTCGCGCGGCGTCTGCAGCAACGACAGCAACGAGAGGAGGCGGCCGGAGGTCTCGGACATGTCTCGAAGATTACTCCCGATGAGGAACGAAACGTTCCTGATTGACCCCTAGTTTGAGCGTCATGAGAACCCACGAGAACCCCATCGAGAGCAAGGAGCAGCGATGACCATCACCCTCGAACGACCCGTGGTCGAGACCGTCGAACGGACGGACGACCGGAGAAGCCCGCGAGCAGCGGCAAGTGGGTCGGCTTCTCGGTGATCCTCGCAGCGATGGTGCTCAACATCCTCGACTCGACGATCCTCAACGTCGCGGCGCCGTCGATCCAGCGCGACCTGTCGCTGTCGGCGTCCGCGCTGGAGTGGATCGCCGCGGCGTACACGCTGGCGATCGCGGTCGGGCTGCTCGCCGGCGGGCGTCTGGGCGACGCGTTCGGGCGCAAGCGGATGCTGATGTCCGGCCTGGTCGGGTTCGTGGCCTCGTCGGTGCTCTGCTCCGTCGCGTGGTCGTCGGAGACGCTTGATCGGCGGCCGGGTCCTGCAGGGCCTGGCAGCGGCCGTGATGATCCCGCAGACCTTCGGGCTGATCCGCGACATCTTCGGGCCGGCCGAGATCGGCAAGGCGTTCGCGGCGTTCGGGCCGGCGATCGGCCTCTCGACGGTGCTCGGCCCGGTCGTGGCCGGCGGCCTGATCGAGCTCGACCCGTTCGGCACCGACTGGCGCTCGCTGTTCCTCGTCAACGTCCCGGTCGGCCTGTTCGCGATCGTGGTCGGCCGCCGGGTGCTGCCGGCGAGCGAGCCCGCCCACCGCGGCATGCAGCTGGACTGGGTCGGCATCGCGCTGACGGCGGTCGTGAGCTTCCTCGTCGTCTTCCCGCTGGTCGAGGGCCGGACGCTCGGCTGGCCGGTGTGGCTGGTCGGCGTCGCCGCCGCCGCGGTGCCGCTGCTCGTCGTCGTCGGCAGGCGCCAGCGCGGCCGGATCGCCCGCGGCCAGACCCCGCTCGTCGAGCTGAGCGTGCTGCGCAAGCGGTCGTACGTGTCCGGCGTGGTGTTCACGATGATCTTCTTCGGCAGCATCGTCGGCTTCTCGCTGGCCACCGGGCTGTTCCTCCAGATCGGGCTGGGCATGACGCCGATGAAGGCCGCGCTCTACCTGGCCGGCTTCGCGGTCGGCGCGTTCTTCGGCTCCGGTGTCGGCGCCTGGGCGACCACCGCCGTCGGCCGCCCGATCCTGCACGTCGGCCTGGCGATCATGGCGGTCGGCACGACCGTGCTCTACGTGTCGCTGCGCGGTGCCGGCAGTGCCGACGGGAGCGTCGGCTGGCTCGAGCTGGTGCCCGGCATGGTCGTCTACGGCCTGGGCATGGGCATGATCTTCGTCCCGCTGTTCAGCATCATCATGGGCGAGATCGAGGACCACGAGGTCGGCTCGGCCTCCGGCATGCTCGAGTCGTTCCAGCAGCTCGGCGCCTCGCTCGGCGTCGCCGCGCTCGCCACGCTGTTCTTCGCCACCATCGACCTCGAGGACGGCGGCCCGGTCGCCGCCGCGCTGGCCGGTCGCCACGTGCTCGCCGCCGAGCACACGCTGCTGGTCTCGCTGGTCCTGATCGCGGTCGCGTTCGCCGTCGGGTTCCTGCTGCCCAAGAAGGCGCGGGAGATGGGTCACTGAGGCCCCGAACACCGATTCGTCTGCGATCGCTCCGCGGGGGAGTCCCGCAGGATCGCTGACGAATCGGCGTTTCCGTGACCCGTTCGTGACCAGACGCGGTCTGGACGTGACCAATTCGTGATGTTGCGAGTTCGCGTCGGAGGCCTAGGTTGACCTCGGCATTGTCCGCTCGGTCCGGTCACCCATGCCGGGCCGAACCTCTCGAGGAGCACACCCGTGAAGAAACCCGCACGCTGGTCCGTTGCCGTCGGCACCGGACTCCTGCTCACGCTCACCGCACTGGCACCGGTGTCGACCGCTACCGCGGCCGCCCCCGCCAGCACCCACCGCGCCAACCTGGTCGAGGTACCTGCCCGGGCTCTGGTCGACCGGGTCATCAACCCCGACGACTACGAGTGCGGGCCGACGATGCTCGACGCCTACGTCGGCGACCTGATCAACAGCATGACCGACGAGCAGTTCTTCTTCCTGCTCGGCTCACATCAACACCATGCTCGACGTCCCGACCTACGAGCCGCTGCTCTTCGGCACCGCGTCCAACCCGGACTACGCGCTGACCTCGCACGGCGCCCAGCTCAAGAACGCCTTCCGCGACGTCAAGCAGTTCTGGACCGGCATCAAGTCCGACGACATCCAGCTGATGGCCATGCACGGCGACGTGCTCCTCGACGCCGACCGCATCGCCCGCACCAACGGCATCCTGGCCGGCACCGGCATCACGCCCGCGATCCAGGCCGAGGCCGACCAGGTCGCGGCCTTCATGGCGACGCAGGGCGACTTCTACAACAACCCGCTGTGGACGCTGAACGCCTACGCGTTCTCCGCCGAGGGTGACCCCGACCCGGTCGTCCAGGGCATCCCCGACAAGCTCGTCTTCGGTGACGGCTTCCTCGCGGCCTACGACTCGTTCGGCCTCGGCGACGTCGGCCCGCGGGTCGTGATGGGTCACGAGTTCGGCCACCACATCCAGTTCGAGCTGGACCTGTTCGAGCCCGTGGCCAGCCCGGAGGCGACCCGACGTACCGAGCTGATGGCCGACTCGTTCGCCTCCTACTGGGGCGTCCACAAGCGCGGCCTCGCCCTGAACACCAAGCGGGTGGTCGACGCGCTGCTCAGCTTCTACACCGTCGGTGACTGCGCGTTCGACAACAACGGCCACCACGGCACGCCCAACCAGCGTGAGCGGGCCGCCCTGTTCGGCGCCCAGACCGCCAAGGCGTCGGTACCCGCGAGCTCGAGGCTCCTGGCCTCGGAGTTCGTGGACCTGTTCGAGGCCGAGCTGCCGACGATCGTCGCTCCTGACGCCTGATCGGCAACCTCACCAGAACACCGATTCGTCTGCGATCGCCAGCGGAGGAAACTCAGGCAAACCGCAGACGAATCGGTGTTCAGTCCCGCAGCATCGCGAGGCCGATGTCGACGAGGTCGACGCGGTCGAGGTCCTCGACCTCGGCGAGCGGCACCCAGCGTGCCTCGTCGGTGGTGCCCTCGGCCTCGTGGCGGAGGTCTCCGCCGACGACGTGACCGCGGTAGACGATCCTCACCAGGCGGAGCGGACCGGCACCCGCGGCGAGCCGTCGCTCGGCCGGCACCTCGCCGACGTCGACGCCGAGGAGACCGTCCAGGGCGACGTCGTACCCGGTCTCCTCCAGCAGCTCGCGGACGACGCAGGCCTCCGGCTGCTCGCCGGCGTCGAGGCCGCCGCCGGGCAGCGTCCAGGCGGTGAGGTCGCCCTCGTTCCAGTGCGCCAGCAGGACGCGTCGTTCGTCGTCGACGACGATCGCGTAGCAGCCCACCCGGGTGTCCATGATCGCGGCCACGCGGGCCACCCTAGAACCCGGAGGCGGGCGGTCGGCCCCGGCTCCTAGGGTGACGTCATGACTTCAGGACATCCGGAGGGCCACCAGCCCGACCGCACCGTCGACGCCATCGCCGATCGCTACGTCGAGGAGGCCGCGGCCCTCCACCCGGTCCTCGCGACCTACTCCGGCGTCGCCGGACACGACCACCGGCTGCCCGACCTCTCCCCCGACGGCTTCGACGCGCGCGAGGGGCTCAACCGCAAGGTGCTGGCCGATGTCCGCGACGCGCCGCCGGTCGACGAGCGCGAGCGGGTCGCCCGCGAGGCGTTCATCGAGCGGCTCACCCTCACCGTCGAGATGGCCGACGCCGGGATCCCCCGCAGCGAGGTGTCGGTCACCTCGAGCGAGGTGCACGAGATCCGCGGCGTGTTCGACCTGATGCCCACCGAGGGCGAGGAGGCGCAGGCCACCATCGATGCCCGGCTGAGGGCCGTGCCGGCCGCCCTCGACGGCTTCCGGCAGACGCTGCTCCAGTCGGCCGACCGGGGCCGCGTCTCGGCCAAGCGCCAGTACCACGAGATCGCCGGCCAGATCCGCCGCTGGACCGGCCAGGAGGGCACGGGCGGCGACGCGTTCAAGAAGCTCGTCGACTCCCTCGACGCCGGAGGGATCGCTGGCCGGCTCGCTGGCCCAGCACGCCGCCGAGGCGAGCTCGGCGTTGGCGGAGTTCGGTCGCTTCCTCAGCGACGAGCTAGGGCCGCGCGGCCGCGACCGCGAGGCCGTCGGCCGCGAGGAGTACTCCCTGTGCAGCCGCTACTTCCTGGGCGCAACGGTCGACCTCGACGAGACCTACGACTGGGCGTGGGCCGAGCTCGAAGCGGCTGGACGACGAGATGGCCGCAGACCTCCGACCGCATCGTGCCCGGCGGCACCGTCGACGAGGCCGTGGCGGCCCTCGACAGCGACCCGGCGCGATCGATCGAGGGGCGCGAGCGGTTCCGCGACTGGATGCAGGAGCTCGCCGACCGCACGGTCAGCGAGATGGCCGACGTGCACTTCGACATCCCCGAGCCGATCCGCACCATCGAGTGCCGGCTCGCGCCGACCAACGACGGCGGCATCTACTACACGCCGCCGAGCGAGGACTTCTCCCGGCCCGGCCGGATGTGGTGGTCCGTACCCGACGGCATCGACCGGTTCGCCACCTGGCGCGAGACCACCACGGTCTTCCACGAGGGCGTGCCCGGCCACCACCTGCAGTGCGCCCAGACGATGTACCGCGCCGAGCTGCTCAACCGCTGGCAGCGCCAGATGTGCTGGGTCAGCGGCCACGGCGAGGGCTGGGCCCTCTACTCCGAGCGGCTGATGGACGACCTCGGCTACCTCGCCGACCCCGGCGACAAGCTGGGCATGCTCGACAGCCAGGCCTTCCGTGCGGCCCGCGTCATCGTCGACATCGGCATGCACTGCGAGCTGGAGATCCCCAAGGACAACCCGTTCGGCTTCCATCCCGGCGAGACCTGGACGCCCGCGCTGGGACTCGAGTTCATGCGCCAGCACTGCCGGATGGAGGACGAGTACATCCAGTACGAGGTGCTGCGCTACCTCGGCTGGCCCGGCCAGGCTCCGGCGTACAAGGTCGGCGAGCGCATCTGGCTCGAGTGCCGCGACGAGGTCAAGGCCCGCCGCGGCGCCGACTTCGACCTCAAGCAGTTCCACACCGAGGCGCTCAACCTCGGCTCGCCGGGTCTCGACCCGTTCCGGGCGGCGATGGCCAGGCTGTGACCAGCCTGTGACCACCCTCGTCCTGGCGTCGGCGTCCCCAGCGCGGCTGGCGACTCTCCGCGCCGCAGGCGTCGAGCCCGTGGTCATCGTGTCCGGGGTCGACGAGTCGCAGGTGGCCGACGTACCCCCGGCCGAGCTCGCACTCCAGCTGGCCGAGCTCAAGTGCGCGGCCGTGGCCGCCCGTGACGACCTTCCCGACGGCGCCCTGGTGCTCGGTTGCGACTCGGTGCTCGAGCTCGACGGCGAGGCGCTCGGCAAGCCCGAGCGACGCCGGCTCCGCCCGAGCACGGTGGCGCGAGATGCGCGGCCGGTCGGGCGTGCTGCACACCGGCCATGCCCTCCACGACACGAGCGGCGACCGCGTGGCGGCAGCGACGGCCTCCACCGTCGTCCACTTCGCGGACCTCACGGACGACGAGATCGACGCGTACGTCGCCACGGGCGAACCGCTCCACGTGGCCGGCGCGTTCACGGTCGACGGCCTCGGGGGCGCCTTCGTCACGGGGATCCAGGGCGACCACCACAACGTGGTGGGGCTCAGCCTGCCCCTGCTGCGGGACCTCCTGGCTGAGCTCGGCCACTCGTGGACGGGTCTGTGGCGTCCGCCTCAGCTTCCCGGCTGGCTCGCCTGCTCGTCCTCACCACCGTCCCAGTGCATGAACGCCGGGATGTCGAGGTGCACCGGCTTCTGGAAGACGTACTCGCGGAAGAGGTAGAAGCGCGCCACCTGCCCGAGCAGCTGGCCGATCACGGTGCCGGCGAGGTTGTCGGACACCGGGTCGTCGAGGCCCAGCACGTTGCGGCTCATCCACAGGCAGGCCATCGGGATCAGCATGGTCGCCGGCGTTGATCACGAAGAACGCCGTCCGGCCGCCGTCGGCGTGCTGCGGCGGTCGGTGCTTGAACGTCCAGTAGCGGCTCAGCCGGTAGCTGATCAGCATGCCGACGAAGTTGGCGATCACGAACGCCGTCACCGGGTGGCCGTTGAGCCACGGGTCGTCGGTGAGGTAGAGGCCGTGGGCGAGGAAGTTGAAGACCACGAACGCGGCGAACGTGGAGATGCCGCCGACCGCCATGAAACGGCCGATCTCGGTCCGCAGGCGGTGCCAGCCCTCTCCCACGGAGGAGAAGACTACCGAGCCGCGCTCCTCGTGCCAGGTCAGGCCGCCGTCGTCAGTGCGCCGGACGGCCGTCAGCCGCACGCTCGGACGACCAGGTGCCACGGTCGATCGGTGGTCGGTCTCGCGGTCGAGCCGCGCACGCCGAGCGTCGAGCACGGTCCGCTCGACGTGCTCGGTGTCCGGAGCCTCGACACGGGCCCAGGTCGGCCGTCGCCCGGTCGAAGGTCGAGGTGACCTCGACGACCGCCCGAATCGGCGCCACGTCGCGGCGCCGTCGAGCGGTCACTGCCCGGCGCCGTCCGCGGTCTTGGCGCGGCTCGACTCCGGCCGTCGCGCCGTGAGCCACGGGTCGTCGGTGAGGTAGAGACCGTGGGCGAGGAAGTTGAAGATCACGAACGCGGCGAAGGTGGCGATGCCGCCGACGGCCATGAAGCGGCCGATCTCGGTCATCAGGCGGTGCCAGCCCTCGCCCACGCGTCAGAGGTTAGCCGTGCGCGCCTTTTCGGCGTCATTCGCCAACGGCGAGTTGGCTGTCAGCCCAGGTCGACGGTCTGCTCCAGGGTCACCTCGGAGGAGCGAAGCGGGTGAGCGCAGCGATCTCGTGGGGTATTCATCGGACGGTGCCGATCTCGCGCTTGCGCCGCTCGAACTCGGCCTGCGCCTCGGCGTCGGTGAGGGCGTAGTGGTCGGCGGCGTGCACGAGCGCCGTACCGGTGTCCATCAGGTTGTCGGCGGTCTGCGACAGGTGGCCGGCCAAGGTGGCGGCCAGTGCGCCCCCGGCGGGCGCGGAGCCGTAGGAGTAGTCGCCGGCTCCGACGCCGCCACTGCGGTACATGCTCCCGGTGATCGAGGTCGGCAACGCGTCGACGCGCGGTGGTGAACTCTCCGGCCACCTTCGGCAGCTGGTTCTGCCCCGCGTCCCACGAGCTCCAGCCAGGTCGACGCCCAGCTCGTGTCCCGTTGACATGGCGGGTTCGTTCCCCGCGCTGTTCCGGGCCAAACCTCGACGGAGTCGCGAATCCCCTTGTTTCCAAGGGGTTTAGCGCACCTACTCGACGGGTAGACCCAACCCACGCGCGATCAGCATGCGCTGCACCTCCGACGTGCCCTCACCGATCTCGAGCACCTTCGCGTCGCGGTAGAACCGCACGACGGGGTACTCCTCCATGAAGCCGTAGCCGCCGAAGACCTGGGTGGCGATGCGGGTCGCCGTCACGGCCGACTCGGTGGCGTAGAGCTTGGCGATCGAGGCGGCCTGCTTGAAAGCCTTGGCGTCGGCGCCGGAGTCCTTGAGCGCGGCCGCCTTGTAGACCAGGAGGCGGGCGGCCTCGGCCATCACCTGGAGGTCGGCGATCTGGAAGGCCAGGCCCTGCTTGCGGCCGATCGGCCCGCCGAAGGTCTGCCGCTCGCCGGCGTACTGGACGCTCAGGTCGAGGCACGCCTGGATGCAGCCGACCGCCAGGGCGGCGATCGCGACGCGGCCGTCGTCGAGGGTGGCCAGGAACTGCGCGTAGCCCCGGCCGCGGTCGCCGACCAGGTTGCTCTCGGGCACCCGGCAGTCGGTGAACGTCATGCCGTGGGTGTCGGAGGCGTGCCAGCCGAGCTTGTCGTAAGCCGGCTCGACGACGAAGCCCGGGATGCCGGCGGGCACGATGATCGCCGAGATCTCGGGCTTGCCGTCGTCATGCGTGCCGGTGCGCGCGGTGACCGTGACCAGCGAGGTGATGTCGGACCCGGAGTTGGTGATGAAGGCCTTGGCGCCGTTGACCACCCACTCGCCGTTGTCGAGCTCGGCCTTGGTGCGGGTCGCTCCGGCGTCGGACCCGGCGCCCGGCTCGGTGAGGCCGAACCCGGCCAGCGTCCGGCCGGAGACCAGGTCGGGCAGCCACGTGTCCTTCTGCTCCGGGGAGCCGAAGGTGAGGATCGGGTTGATGCCGAGGCCGACCGCCGCCTCGAGGGTGATGCCGAGGGACTGGTCGACGCGGCCGATCTCCTCGATGGCCACGCACAGGCTGGTGAAGTCGCCGTCCTCGCCTGCACCGCCGTACTCCTCGGGGGCGGTCAGGCCCATCAGCCCCAGGCCACCCATCTTCTGGACGACGTCGGAGGGGAAGTGGTGCTCCTTGTCCCAGCGCGCGGCGTGCGGGGCGATCTCGGCCTGGGCGAACTCGCGGACGCTGCGGCGGAACTCCTCGTGCTCGCGGGACAGCTCGAACGTCATAGGACGATGCTAACCGCTCAGGTTAACGATCGCTAACCTCCGAGCGTACGCGTACGGCTCGGCAGACACCCAGACGGAGCGCATTGCACGAAGGTCGCCGTCGGGGTCGAACGGTCTCAGGTCGAACGTCGCCCAGCGCGACTCGACCGCCAGGCCGGCGGCCTCCACGTCGGCCACGAACTCGTCGGCCGGATAGACCCGAGATCGCGGCGGGGCCCCGGACAGGGAGAATCCCACCAGAACGCGGCCATCCGGGGCGAGCAGGCCGGCGAACCGGCGAGCACCGTGCGCTCCGACCCCTCGGCCAGCAGCACCATCACGTTTCCTACGCACACGACGAGGTCGTACTCGGCCGGCATCCCCTGCGCGGCCAGGAACGCAGGGTCCAGCTGCTCCAGGCGGGCCTGCGCCACGGGCACGTCCGGGTACGTCGCGCGCGACTGCTCGACCAGCGCGGCGTCCAGGTCGACGCCGACGGCTTCGTGACCCCGGACGCGGAGCGCCGCGGCCACCCGGCCCATGCCCGACCCGGCGTCCAGGATGCGCGCCCTGCGTGGCACCAGCGCGTCGGCGAGCCGCGCCTCGCCGTCGAGGTCGGCTCCGGACGCGATCAGCTCGGCGAAGTGGACGCCGTACCCGCGCCCGGTCTCCGCCGGTCCCTCCCAGCGGGTCGGCGGCAGGTCGCGTGCTCACGCCGCCGACCCTACGACGGTGTCGGCGCTCTGGGTCAGACTGCCGGGATGAGGTTCGAGACCCGGCCGCTGACGCCGAAGACGTGGGCGGACCTGGAGGAGCTGTTCGGGCTGCCCGGCGGCTCGATCGTGCGCAGCTGCTGGTGCATGGCCTACCGCCGGACAGGCAGCACGACCGTGCCCGAGGCCGTCGGCGACACCGCGAAGGAGCAGCTCTGCTCCCTCGTCGACGCGGGGGTCGTGCCAGGGCTGGTCGGATACGCCGACGGAGAGCCGGCCGGCTGGGTGAGCCTCGGCCCCCGGGAGGACTACCTCAAGCTGCAGCGATCGCCGGTGATGAAGCCGGTCGACGACACCGAGGTCTGGTCGATCGTCTGCTTCTACGTCGCCAAGCCGTGGCGAGGCCAGGGGCTCCAGCACCGGTTGCTCGCCGCGGCGCTCGACCACGCCCGCGACCACGGCGTCCGCATGCTCGAGTCCTACCCCGTCGACAAGGAGGAGCGCAGCCACGACGACTTCATGTTCTTCGGCTCGAGGAGCCTGTTCGAGAAGGCCGGCTTCCGCGAGGTGGTCCGCCGCTCGCCGACCCGGGTGGTCATGCGACGGGGCCTGCGACCACGCCGCGCCCGCTCCTAGCGGAACGCACTTTCTCCCGTCAGGGCCTGGCCGATGACCAGCTGGTGCACCTCGGAGGTGCCCTCGTAGGTGAGCACCGACTCGAGGTTGTTGGCGTGCCGCAGCACGGGGTGCTCGAGGGTGATGCCGGCGGCGCCGAGGATGGTGCGGCACTCGCGCGCAATGGCGAGCGCCTCGCGAACGTTGTTGAGCTTGCCGATGCTCACCTGCGTCGAGGTGATCCGGCCGGCGTCCTTGAGCCGGCCGAGGTGGAGCGCGAGCAGCATCGCCTTGCCGAGCTCGACCGTCATGTCGGCCAGCTTGGCCTGGGTGAGCTGGAACGAGCCGAGGGGGCGACCGAAGATCTCGCGCTCGCCGGCATACTTCAGCGCGGTCTCCAGGCAGTCGCGGGCCGCGCCCAGCGAACCGAAGACGATCCCGAACCTGGCCTCTGTCAAGCAGGACAACGGTCCACGCAGGCCGGTCACCTCGGGCAGCACGGCGTCGGCGGGCAGCCGGACGTCGTCGAGCACGAGCTCGCTGGTCACCGAAGCCCGGAGCGACAGCTTGCGCTTGATCTCGGGAGCGCTGAAGCCGTCAGTGTCGGTGGGTACCACGAAGCCGCGGATGCCTTCGTCGGTCTGGGCCCAGACCACGGCAACATCGGCGATGGACCCGTTGGTGATCCACATCTTCGAGCCGTTCAGAACCCAGTCGCCCTGCCCGTTCGATGTGGCGTCCTGCCGGGCACGAGTGCGCATGGACGCCGGGTCTGAGCCCGCGTCGGACTCGGTGAGGCCGAAGCAGCCGATGGCCTCGCCCGTGGCCATCCGCGGCAGCCACGCCTGCTTCTGTTCTTCCGACCCGTGCTTCCAGATGGCGAACATCGCCAGCGAGCCCTGCACCGAGACCAGCGAGCGCACACCCGAGTCGGCGGCCTCGAGCTCGAGGCAGGCCAGGCCGTACGCCGTCGCGCTCGTGCCGGCGCAGCCGTAGCCGGTCAGGTGCATCCCGAGCAGGCCCACCTTGCCCAGCTCGAGCGCGAGCTCGCGGGCCGGCAGCGACGCCTCGTCGTACCACTGGGCCAGGTGGGGGCGGACCTGCTGGTCGACGAGGTCGCGCACCGTCTGCTGGATCGCGCGCTCGTCGTCGTCGACGAGGTCGCCGAGGTCGAACAGGTCGAGTGGAGCTTGTGTCACGGCCGCACGTTACTCGCGGGGTCTCGAGACGCGTCGCGCAGCCCGTCGCAAGCTCGGGCTCGGCGCGCTCATCAGAAGCCGGCCCCGGGGTTGAGGATGCCCTGCGGATCGAGAGCGGCCTTGATGCGCTTGGTCAGTGCCATCACCTCGGGGCCGAGCTGGTCCGGCAAGGCCTTGCGCTTGGCGCGGCCGACGCCGTGCTCTCCGGTGATCGTCCCGCCCAGCGCGATGGCCGCCTCCATGACGTGGTCGAAGGCCAGGCGCGCCCGGCGCTCCGAGTCGGGGTCGGCCGCGTCGTACACGATGTTCGGGTGGGTGTTGCCGTCGCCCGCATGGGCGACGACAGGGATCTCGACGCCGTGCCGCTCCGCGATCTTGGCGATCGCGTCGAGCAGGTCGGGCAGCAGCGGCACGGGAGCGCCGACATCCTCCAACAGCAACGAGCCTCGCTGCTCCAGGGCCGGGAACGCCGACCGGCGTGCCTGCACGAACATCTCGCCCTCGTCGGCGTCGTCGGTCACGAACACCTCCGCCCCCTGTGACTCGCAGGCCGCCCGCATCACCGCGACCTCGTCGCTTCGCGCGGCGCCCGGCGCGTCGGACTGCGCGATGAGCAGGGCGCCGGCGCTCCGGTCGAGGCCCATCGGCTTGTAGTCCTCGACCGCGTTGATGCTGGCGCGGTCCATCAGCTCGAGCATCGAGGGCCGCATCACCGATCGCGTCGCGACCACCGCAGCGGCGGCCTGTCTCACGCTCGCGAAGCTCGCCACCAGCGTCGACCGCGACCCCTGCGACGGCACCAGCCGGAGGATGGCGCTCGTGACGATGCCGAGCGTTCCCTCGCTGCCGACGAACAGCTTGAGCAGCGGCAGCCCGGCGACGTCCTTGATGCGCTTGCCACCGAGCTGCACCAGCGTGCCGTCGGCGAGCACGACGTCGAGGCCGAGCACGTAGTCGGTGGTGACGCCGTACTTCACGCAGCACAGGCCCCCGGCGTTGGTCGCCACGTTGCCGCCGATGGAACATATCTCGTACGACGACGGGTCGGGCGGGTACCACAGGCCGTGCTCGGCCGCCGCTCGCTTGACGTCGGCGTTGAACGCTCCCGGCTCCGCGACCGCCACCTGCGTGGCTACGTCGATCTCGACCGCGCGCATCCGCTCCAGACTGATCACCAGGCAGCCGTCCACGGCCGTCGAGCCACCCGACAGACCGCTGCCCGCGCCGCGCGGCACGATGCTGACGCCGTGCTCGGCCGCCCAGCGCACCGCGACCTGCACCTGGCCGGCGTCCTCCGCCCGGACGACCGCCACCGGCACGCCCGCCGTCTGGTCGCGCGACCAGTCGAAGCGGTACTTCTCCATCGCGTCGGCCTGCGTCACCACCGCGCCGTCGGGCAGCGCGGCGACCAGGTCGTCGAGGTCGGTCACGCTCCCCATGCAACCACGCACGCAGGCAATGGCCCCGCGATCGCGCGCGGGCGCTCAACCGAGTGGGGCGGGCGTCCCGGAATTCTCGGGTCGCTCGACCGTGGACCGCCCGCCCCGAACACGCGACCCTGGGACACATGATCCTGGTCGTGGGGGCAACGGGGCTGCTGGCGGCCGAGTGGTCAGGCTGCTGGCCGAGCGCGGTGAGCTGGTTCGGTGCCTGGTCCGCCGCAGGACCGCCGTGCCGTCGTGGGGTGACGGAGTCGACGTGGTCGTCGGTGACCTGACCGATCCCGCCAGCCTGCGCGCCGCGTGCGAAGGCGTGGAGACCGTCGTGGCCACGGCGACCGCCATCGGGCGACGGCTCGCCGGCGCCGGCGGGCCGACCATCCGCGAGGTCGACGAGCTGGGCATGCTCGGCCTGGTCGACGCCGCCGAGGGAGCCGGTGTCACCCGTTTCGTCTACGTCTCCTTCGCCGGGATCGACTCCAGCATCGGAAGTCCCATCGACCGCGCCAAGCAGGCGGTGGAGCAACGGCTCGGCGCCTCGCGCATGCGTCGGGTGATCATCCGCCCGGACGCGTTCCAAGACGTCCATCTGACGCCACTGGCCCGCTTCGACATGGCACGTGGCAAGGTCGCCGTGTTCGGCAGTGGGAAGGTTCCGCAGCGTTGGGTCAGCGTCGACGACGCCGCTGCCCTCATCGCCGCTCTTTCGGTCGAGCCGGACCCGCCCGGTCTCGTCGAGTTCGGCGGTCCCGAGGCGTTGAGCCGCACCGGCGCGATCGCGGTAGCCGAGCGGGCAACGGGCCGGCGGATGAAGGTGCAGCGGATGCCCATCTGGGCGGCGCGCCTGGGGATGCGGCTGCTGGCGCGACGCAACGACGCGCTGGCTTCGCTCTTCGGGCTGGGCGTCCTCCAGGACCGGCTGCAGGTTCGCTGGGACGAGACTCCGCTGACGACTCGCGGCATCAGCCCGAGGTCGGCGACCGAGTTCATCGAGACGCAGGCGCGCGCCGTGGGCTGAGACCCCGTCCCCTGTCAGGCGCCGCCCAGACCGAGCTGGTCGAAGAAGAAGGCGTACAGGTCCGTGGTCTCGTCGATGGTCTGGTCGAGGGAGCCGGCCAGGTGGCCGCCGGGCTCCAACCTCAACAGCACGGGCCGACCCGACGTCGTCGCCGCCTGGAGCCTGGCGGTCATCTTCTTGGCGTGCCACGCATCGACCCGCATGTCGTTCTCGCCGGCGGTCAGCAGCACGGCCGGGTACGTCCGTCCCGTCGCTGACGTTGTGGTACGGCGAGTAGTCCAGCAGCGCCTTGAAGACCATCGGATCCTCCACGGTGCCGAACTCCGGTGTGTTGTAGCGGCCGTTCGTCGAGGTCTCGGAGCGCAACGAGTCCATCACCGGCACCGCCGCCACGACGGCGCGGGCGAGGTCCGGCCGCTGGGTGAGCACGGCACCCATCAGGAGGCCTCCGTTGGAACCGCCGATGATCGCCAGCAGGTCACGGCTGGTGATGCCGGACTCGACGAGGTGGTCCGCGCAGGCGATGAAGTCGTCGAAGCAGTTCTGCTTGGTGGCGAGCCGGCCCGCGTGGTGCCACTCCTCGCCGTACTCGCCACCGCCCCGGATGTTCGCGACCACCACGACCCCGCCACGCTCGAGCCACAGCAGCACCTCGGAGTTGAACTTCGGCACCAGCGAGATCGCGTAGCCGCCGTACGCCGTCAACAACGCGGGCGCGGACCGTCGCGCGGGGTGCCGGGCGCGGCGATGACGTTGAGCGGGACGCGGGTGCCGTCCCACGACACCGCGAACTCGCGGGTCACCTCGTAGCCGGTCAGGTCGGCCGGACTGGTCGCCGCCAAGGCCGTCCGTCGGGGCGCCTCCCCGTCGGCCGCCACCCACCACGTGGGTGGCTCGGTGAACGACTCGCATGCCCAGGCCGAGCCGGTCGGCTCCGAGCTTGGCGAGCGCGACGGAGTACGACGACACCGTGCTCACAGGCGGGATCTGCGGCGAGGGCAGCGGCCGGCCGTCGAGGTCGACCGCCCGCAGCTGCTGGGGCCCGCCGTCCATCTCGGCGACCCAGACCGTGCTGCCGGGTCACCACGAGGTCCTCGATCACCAGGTGGCTGGCCGGCACGAACTCGTCCGCGTCCGCCACGGTCGCGCCCTCCGTCAACGGCAGCCGCAGCACCCTGCCGTGCGGGGCGTCTCGCCGGGACAGCAGGTACACGGCGTCGGCGCCGAGCACGGCGTACGGGCAGTTGTCGGCGATGTCCGCCACGCGCCACCAGTCACTGCCGGGCGCACCGTCGGAGTCCTGGCGTCTGATGAAGGTCTGCCACTCACCACCGTCACCCTTCTGCACGCGGTCCATCAGCCAGCGGCCGTCAGCGGATGCGGACAGCACGTTCTCCGCGATGAGCTCGTCGGCAACGCCGATCCGGGAAGTCCAGCCGGTCGGCTGCGCCGCCGAGGTCGCGGAACCACACCTGCTGCCGGAACCCCGCGGGGTCGGCGATGAGGGTGTACCAGAACCCCGATCCGTCGCCCGCGCCAGGCCATCGAGCCGCCCATCAGGTGGACGTGTGGGATGGGTTGGTCGACGACCTCGCCGCTCTCGACGTCGAAGACGTGCAGCGTCCCGTCCTCGGTGCCGTGCTCCGACAGCGAGACCGCGAGACGGAGCGTCTCCGCGGAGGACCCGTCCTCGAGCCACTGGTAGTCCTCGGTGACATCGACGCCGTGGTAGCTGGTGGTGACCGGGATCCGGGGCGTCTCCACCGCGGGCAACGTGCTCATGGGCCCAGTCAACAACCGCGGCCCTGGCCGCACAACGAGTCGGCCGTGGAGTCTGGCTCGCCTAGCGGACCACGCGGTAGTCGACGAGAAGGTGGCCACTCGGTGTTGTGGCGCCGCGGATCGTCTCGAGCCGGATGGGCGGCAACCCCTCGAACAGTCGTTGCCCGGTCCCGACGATCGTCGGCGCGATGACGAGCCTGAGCTCGTCGACGACGTCGGCAGCGAGCAGGGTCCGAGTGACCGAGATGCTGCCGTGCACGCCGATGTCGCCGCCCGGTCGAGACTTCAGGTGCCGCACGAAGTCGACCAGCTCGCCGTCGATCACGTGAGAGTTGGCCCACTCGCGCTCGAGGGGCGTCGAGGATGCGACGTACTTGGGAACGGTGTTGATGAAGGAGGCGAAGGGCTCGATCTCGCTGCCCGGCCAGAACTCGGCCCACTCGTCGTAGCTGCGGCGGCCGAGAACGACCGCGTCCTGAGTGGCAATGAGATCGGCGCCGCTGGCATCGGTTTCGTCGTCCCAGGCCGTGATGAACCGGTCGGGAGCCTCAGCCACTCCGTCGAGGGACAAGAAGTACGCTGCGACGACCTTGCGCGGCGTCTTGCCGGTCTCGGTGTCGTCGGTGTCGGTGGCGGTGTCGGCGTGGGCCTGGAACGACATGGTGGGTCTCCTGTCACAAGCGTCAGGTCGTGTCGTACTCCGGGCGACCGGTGGTTCTGAAAGTCTGGATCGTCAGCCCCTTGGGGGTGGACCGCAAGTCGACCAGCTCGAGTCCTGTGTCCGGGCCGGTGGCGGGGAACAGGCGCGTCCCCTGGCCGACCACCACGGGGTAGGTGAGCAGCACCATCTCGTCGACCAGCCGGTGTTCGAGCAGCCAGCGGATCAGGGTGCCGCTGCCCCATACCTGCAGCTCTCCGCCTGGTCGGCTCTCAGCTCGCCGATGGCGGCCGCGACGTCACCGGACAGGACGGTCGTGCCTGGCCACTGCTGCGTCCCTGAGCGTGGTCGAGGCGACGTACTTGGGCCGCGTTGTTCAACGCTTCTCCGACGGGGTTTCCCGGATCCATGCCCTCTCCCCAGGAGCCGGCGAAGACCTCGTAGGTCCGCCGGCCCAACAGGAAGGCGTCGGCGCGCTGGAAAGTCTGGCTGATGAACGTCGAGGCCTCGTCGTCGAGCAGGGGTGGGCCCCATCCGTACCGCTCGAACCCGCCGCTCTTCCGCCTGGTCCGGCCCCACATTGATCCGTCGATGGCCTTGGGTGACTCCGTCGAGGGAGACATTCGTGACAGTCGTCAGTCTCATGCTCGCCGTTCCCTTCGCGCTGGGTCGTCGTTCGGTACGACCGGACTGCGGCGCCGGATCTCATCGGTCGGTGCGCTCATCTGCCGATGACAGGGTGCTCGCGTTCGGCGAAAAGTTCGAGCAGGGTTGTGTTCTACCTAGGGGCTAGGTAGAGTACGATGCATGTCAGAGCGCTCTCCGCGGATGACGTTGCCGACCCAGCTCGTGCTCCGGGCCTTCTTGGAGGACCCCGGCGCGGAGCGCTACGGACTGGAGATCGGCCACGGCGCCGGACTGCCCAGTGGCACCATCCACCCGATCCTCGCCCGCCTGGAGCGGCTCGGTTGGGTGGAGTCGCGGTGGGAGGGCGTCGACCCCAGCGAGGCCGGCCGTCCCGCCCGCCGCTACTACCGACTTACCACGGACGGCGTCGAGCTGGCCCGCGACGGCCTTGCTCGCGCCTACCGCCCTCGCACCGCGGTCCGCCCCCAACCCGGGGCGGGCTGATCCGTGAGGCCGACACCGGTAGCCCTCGGGCTGGTCCGGCTGTCCACCCGGCTGCTGCCGGCCGGTGAGTTCCGCCAACGCTACCGCTGGGAGCTCTACGCCGACCTGAACTACCTCGACCGCCCGCACCAGCTGACCTACGCGTCCGGAGTGCTGTCCACCGCGTGGCAGCTGCGCCGCGAGCTCACCCAGGAGATCGAACCAGCCGAGGAGGCGTCGATTGTCATGAACAACCTGAAGCGATTCACCATCTGCAAGTTGGCGAATCACAAGTATCTAAAGGTCGCCTACCCGCCGTCTGCCGATGGGGAGGTCGCAGGTACCTTCCTGCGTTGTCAGCGATGTGGCAAGGAAAACCACGAGGCAGGAACCCACGCCCGTGGCGCGGGCGGCGGCCTCGAGGGCGGAGCCATCGGGGGCGGAACCTTCTAGTCCAGGCTCAACCGCCGCCTTCAGGTGAGCCATGGGCATGAGCAGATGCCCGAGCCGGGGGCGTCGCCGAGGCGAGTATCCGCGCATAGCCGTGATGCGCGCGGCCTGCGCGGGCGACACGAGTCTGTAGTTCCACTGGCCTTATGCTCACGTCCGCTCATGCCGATACCGTGAGGCACCTGACCGGAGCACCCTGTCGCCCAATCCCGCTCGGCGGACGAGGAGTCGTCGCGGGCGCTCCGTGGCCAGGCTTTCACCCTTCGGGCCGACACTTAGCATGTCGCCCATGCACCTGTCCGACGCGGACATCGAGTCGATCGAGGGGGCGTTCTGGGCGCCCGACCTGCAGGTCTTTAGAGTGCTGCTCGAGGCTACGGGCGAGCGGCTGAGTGGCGATCTGGCCGAGTTCGGCGTGCTGCACGGGCGCAGCGCGGTTCTGATCGGAGACCACTGCGGGACGGGCGAGCAGTTCACCGTGGTGGACCTGTTCGAGGATCCCGCCGAGGACGCCGACAACCGACAGGAGAACGAGTACTACCTCGGCATCACCCAGACGGCCTTCGAGATCAACTACCGACGCTTCCACCCAACCTTACCCACCGTAGTGCGCGGGCATAGCCACACGATCGCCGACCACGCGCGGCACGGCACCCACAGGTTCGTGCACGTTGACGCCTCGCACCTGTACGAACACGTAGCCCGGGACATCGAGGTGGCGCACCAGCTTCTCCAGCCTGATGGGGTCCTGGCGCTCGACGACTACCGGTCCGAGCACACCCCCGGCGTCGCGGCTGCGGCTTGGCAGGCCGTGCAGGGGTCAGGGCTGAAGCCGTTCGTGCTCACCAGCCAAAAGATGTACGCGACCTGGGGAGACCCGGCCCCGTGGACGTCCGCCGTCCTCGGCTGGGCCGGGTCGACCCAGGACGTCATCGTGGACCGACAGCGAGTGAACGGCCTCGAGATGGTCCGCCTCGAGTTACCGGCTGTCGCAGGAGCATCCCCGCATCGCTACAAGCGCTACGTCCCTGAGATCCTGTGGCCAGCCGCCAAACACGTCCGCGAGCTGGCTAGCAAGGCCGGCGCGACCGTGCGCGGGAGCACCCGATGATACTGGTTAGACCCTTCCGTGAGTGACCCGGAAGGGCCTACCCGACCATTATTTGAAACGCACTCATCTGCCGCGATGCGCGCGGCCCGTGTGCGTGACTACACCGCCGGTTCACCAACTTGGCGCGAACGTTTGATTCTCCGTCGGGAGTTGGTGGGAGGAGCCTCCCAGATAGTGGTGACTGGCTTCACCCGAGCAGCGTCTGCTCGCGCCGGCCGGCCGACTCTGTCTGACCGCGCAGGGGCGTGGGAGCACGGCGTCGGAGTATTCAGGTCAATGACGAGTCAACGGTGGAGGCGATCGAGCTCGAAGGGCGGGCGCACGACCTCTCCTGACTGGTGGTCGTCGGATTAGCATGAGCCGCGTCACCTCGAGGAGCGACCACGGATGAGCGATCCTGTGTACGTCCACATTGGACTGGGCAAGACCGGTACCACCACCATCCAGAGGTCGCTGCACGAGTGTCGTGAACCGCTGCTCAGTCACGGGATCGACGTGGCGGGGCAATCGCGCCGAGACACCCGTCGGGCCGTCTACGACCTCATGGGCCGGCGCATTGGCCACGGCGACAACGCTGGAGTGGCCGGGGCCTTCGAGCCATGGGCGGCCGGGATCGCGACGTCACGTGCCAAGACCGTGGTGTGCTCGGAAGAGATGCTGGCGCTCGCCCGGCCCGGCCATGTCAGGCGCTTGGTAAGCGCAGTTGCGCCGCGCCGACTCGTCGTGGTCGTCACAGTGCGGGAACTTGGCTCGGTGCTCGTCTCGTCCTGGCAACAAAGCGTCATGACGGGACGTACCGAGACGCTCGAGCAGTTCCTGGCGGCAGTGCGAGATCCCGCGGGGGAGCCAGCTTCCGTGGGTGTGGCATTCTGGTTGCGCCATGACCTCGCACGCGTCCTGGATTCGTGGGGACGCGGCGTGCAAGTAGCGGACTTTCGCATCGTCGTGGTGCCACGGTGGGGCGATCACTGGCCCCTGGAGGACCGCTTCGGCTCGGTGATCGGGGCGCCGAACGGGCTGCTGCGCCTTCCTCAACGGGCCAATGCTTCGCCGGGCGGAGCGGAGGTCGAAGTGGTGAGACGGCTTAACGCCCAGGTAGGCCTCAAAGAGAATCACCGCCTGTACCTCACGCGGGTTCTACGGCGCGCATTCGAGGACCGGCCGATGACGCCGGTGCGACTGCCGCGCACCGAACGCTCATGGGTTGAAGAGCGCACTGAGGGTTGGCGCTGTTTGATCCGCGACCGCGGCTATCCGCTCGTTGGCTCGCTCGACGAACTGACCCCACCGGTCGACCAGGACGGCCATCCAACGGTGGAGGGGGTGGCGGACGCCACCGTGGCGGACGCCGCTATCACCGCACTCGCGGCTCTCAGCCGCGACCATGAGCGATTGTGGGCGAAGCATAGGACGCACGAGGAGCAGGTTGAGGCGTCCGGGTGGAGGCTGGCGTCCGGCTTGCGAATGGTGAAGTTTCGCGCAAAGACGGCGGCGCTCGCGCATGCCGATCTCAACCGGTTGTTCGCGTGGGGCGCCCGCGCCTACCTGAAGGCCACCTCGCGCCGCTGACGTAGCCCGCCTGCCGCCACTCCGAGCCGCGGCGCCGGCACGTTGACCGTGTTTGCCCGAGGGGACCCAAGAATGGCGACGCTCTCTACGGGGACGGCTAACCCCGGTAGGGCTGAGATGCGACCTTGATGCTCTGACTGGAACAGCCGACCATGAAGCCAACAGGTCGTCGTCCGGAACGGGGACGGGCATGCTCGCAACGAAGTGGTCGACTCGCCCACTGTCCACGTTGGCACTGTGCGTGGCGGTGGCCCTGGCCCCAGCGCCGGCGATGGCGGACACCAAGGTGTTCGACGACCCCGTCGGGGACTCGACCTTCGTGGACATCTCGCACGTCAGGGTCATCCATCGGGACTCGGTGATCGTGCGCGTCCGGTCGGCCGTGCCGCTGAGAGCCGGACAGCTCTATGCCTTCTGGATCGACGCTGGCCACGGTCGACGTCCGGACTACTACGTCGACTTCAACCCCAACACGGGCTTCGACGACGTGCTACGACGCGTGAGCTTCTTCGGCGATCGTCGGTCTCGGTTCGTTCAGTGCCCGGGACTGCGGCTTCGCGCCGACATCTTCTCCGACAAGCCGGTGTCGATCCGAATCCCGCGACGCTGCCTGAAGAACCCGGGGGCCGTCCGGGTCGCCGTGCAGTTCAAGGACGAGAGCATGGGCACCGTGGACTGGGCCGCTGATCGCCGAACCTTTGGGCCCTGGGTCAAGCGGTAGCGCGGGCAGGTCCTATTGGCGTCGGGTGAAGGTCGTGGATCCGTTCGGGTGGTGGTGGATGATCCAGCCGGGGTCGTGTGCTCGATGATGGTGGAAGGGGCAGAGCAGCTTGCCGTCCTTCAGGTTCGTCTCGCCGCCCTCGGACCAGGGCACGTCGTGGTGGGCTTCGCAGAACTCCGCGGGCATCGAGCAGCCGATGGTGGTGCATTCCTGATCGCGTAGGTTCATCGCCTTGCGCTGGGCGGGCTTGAACAGCCGGGACTCCCGGCCCAGGTCGAGCACCTCGGACTTGCCCGCCGAGGACGGCGGGCAGGATGCCGGCCTGGCAGGCGAGCCGGCGGGCCTGGCCGGCGGTGATCCGTTCCCCGGTGGAGGTGGTGGCCACCCCGATCGCGTTGACCAGGGCGTCGTAAGTCATGGTGACGGTCAGGGTGGTGGCGGTGCCGCCGTGGCGGGGCAGGGAGGCGGTGGGGATGTTCGCCAGCAGCGCCACGAACGCCTCCCCGCGCTGCCGGGCGACCGGCAGCTTCGCGAACTCGTCCTCGACCGGCGGTGCCGGCGGGGTGAGGGGCCCGTACGGCGTCTCGACGGTCCGCTCGTCGCCGGTGCCGGTGGCCCAGTGGTGGCGGCGGCGGGGCGCGGTGAAGGCGTTGAGGTAGGCCCGCAGCCGGCCGGCGACCTGGTCGGGGACCCGGGCGTGCAGGTCGGTGGACCCGTCCCCGCGGGGCCGCAGGGACAGCCGGGTGGCGGCGTGGGCGCGGCGCTCGGCGGCCAGCAGCCGCTGGTACTCGGCCTCCTCCGCGACGTCCGGGGCGAGGCGTTCGAGGACCCGGGCGCCGATGCTGCGCAGGTCGCGGGGGCCGAGCTCGGCGGCCTCGGCAACCAGCAGGGACTCGGCCTTGGCCAGCAAATCCGCGCCGAGGTCCTTCGGGAGGGCGTCCAGGGCGTCGGCGATCTCCCGGGCCTGGGCCAGGTTCACCAGGCCGGCTTCGAGGGCATCGGCGGTGCGGGTCCACCGGCCGGCCAACGCCCGCGCCAACGCCGCCTTGCGGCGTACGGTGCCGTGGGCCTCCCGGGTGCGGTTGGCCAGCCAGGACGCGGTGGACCGGTCACCGGTGACCTCGGCGACGTCGTCGGCAGCAGCGAGCACCTTCAGCTCGACGCCCTCGAGGCGGGCTCGGGCCCGGGCGATCCCGGCCAGGGTGGTCTGCTTGTCGGGCACCGTCATGTAGATCGGGTCCACCCCGGCGACCTCGTCGACCGCGGCGTCCAGGGCCGCGACCAGGGTCAGCATCAGGTGGCTCATGGGGATAAGCCAACCATCGACCACCGACACCCCAACCCGTCCAGAAACCCTTCCCCACAAGGGATTCCGAGAATTCTTTCCGCGGTCTCGAGGTTCGTCGCTGGCGCTCCTCGCACCTCGACCAGCGATCGCGCGCTACGACATGCCCGAGAGCTGCTCCATGCGTGCCAGGCCTGGCCCGACGTACGTGCGGAAGCGATCCATGGCCGCACCCAGCTCGGGAGAGCCGACCATGTCGGCCGGGACGCGCGCGGGGTTGAGTGTGGTCGTGTCGGCCCACGCCTTGAGCTCGGGGTCCGACGCGAAGGACATCGACGCGCGGCTGCCGAGCACCTGCATGCGGGCCCAGTCGGCGGTCGTGTTCGAGTACGGCGACGGCGGGCACAGCCTGTTCTTCTCCTCATCGCCGTCGCGGGTGGCCTCGACGTGTCCGGCGATGGCGGCGCCGAAGCACGGGAACCCGGTCCGGACCGGCTGCAGGGTGATCGCGTCCTCGCCCCAGATCGGCACCAACGGGCGGTAGCGCAGGCCCGAGGCGGCGCAGTGGACGACGACGGCATCCTTGGCCACCGCTACCTCGCCCTCGCCCAGCACCAGGCGGCCCGGCTCGACGTGCCCGATGTGCCCGAGCCGGACGACGTTCTCGATCGTGCGCAGCCGCTCGAGCTCCCAGGTCGCCAGCGTCGGCGTCTTGGCCATGGTCGGCGTCACCGACCGGTCGATGCGCAGCATCACCCCGGCCTCCTCCATGCCGAGGAACATGTCGTCGGGCGAAGCCGCCCCGGCCGCGATCTCCAGGATCTCCGCCGCCATGCCCATGAAGATCGCGGGGTTCGGCTGGACCATGGCGCGGTTGAGCATCCACGGGTCGCGAGGGCGGACCCAGCAGATGGAGTCGGGATCGACACCTCTCTCGAGCAGCCAGATGACGGCGTCCGTGGCGGTCTTCCCCGATCCGGCGACCACGTACTGCGACGGCGCCGAGTCGAGCGTGGACCAGCTCGTTGACGGCAATCGCGCGGACACCCTCGGAGGTGCCGAACGGCGCCGGCGTACGGGCCGGGATCTCGGGGGCGAGATAGCGGGCGTCGACCACGCGTGCCGGCCCGCGGACCTCGTACCGCTCCCCGGACAGGCGAGACACGAACTCCCGGTCTCCGAGGAACTCGCAGCTCGGGTAGAAGCTCACCTTCCCCGAACGGATCATCCGCTCGCGCAGCACCTGGTCGTAGTAGGCGCAGATCTCCGGCGCGGTGGCGCGTTCGTGCAGCCCTGCCTCCGGTCCGTCCTGCTGAATGCGGCCGCCACCCAGGGGTGTCGAAGGCACGCCATAGAACGCCGACGCCTGGTGCAGGCGGACGAAGGGATAGGCGTCGAGCCAGTGCCCACCCACGCTGTGCCGCCGGTCGACCATCACGACGCTGTACGTCGGCCCGGTCGATGAGCGCGTCGGTGAAGGCCATCCCCGCGGCTCCCGCGCCGATCACCAGGTAGTCGGCCTCCACCACCGCCGTCACTGGCTCATGCTGACCGCGCCGCGTGGGCAGGTCAACTGACGGTGATGGAGAAGGTCCTCTCGGCCGTCGCGTCGCGCGAGTCGGTGACCCGGACGGTGAACGTGAACGTGCCGGCCTCGGTGGGTGTGCCGGTGATGCGGCCGGGGCTCTCGCTCAGCTCCAGGCCAGGCGGCAGCTGACCGCTCACCAGCGACCACGTGTAGTCGGGGACTCCGCCATCGACGAAGGCGGTTGCTTCGCGGCCTGCGCGGCCGGGGACGCGGACAAGGTGCCGCCGACGACGGCGACGCATGCGAGCAGCGGGAGGACCACGCGGGTCCAGGAGTTGCCGAGGTTCCTCATGCGACCCATGAGACGAGGGCGAACGCGGTCGGGCAACCTGCCCTTGGGTACTACGACCCGGGACCGCCCGGATAGGTTGCGTGCGTGAAGGCGGTCGTCTACGACCGGTACGGGTCACCGGATGTCCTGCGTCTCGAGGACGTGCCCCTCCCGTCACCCGCCGCCGGCCAGGTGCGGGTCAAGGTCGTGGCGACGTCCATCAACCTGAGCGACTGGGAGTCCCTGACCGGGTCGCCGGCGTACGTGCGGATCGGTGGGCTGCGCAGGCCGTCCCACCGGACTCTCGGCTCCGACATCGCAGGCGTCGTCGACGCCGTCGGGGAAGGGGTGACGGGGTTCCAGCCCGGCGACGAGGTGTACGGCGACAACCTCGTCGCTGATGGGCGGGTTCGCGGAGTTCGCGGTCGCGGCGGAGTCCTCGCTCGCCCGGAAGCCGCCCGAGCTCACCTTCGCCCAGGCCTCGACCATCCCGCAGGCCGGCGCGATCGCCTTGCAGGGTACGGCGAGAGCCGAAGCAGGACGCCGCGTGCTCGTCAACGGTGCGGGTGGTGGGTCCGGGCGCCTTCGCCATCCAGCTCGCCAAGCGGCTCGGCGCCCACGTCACGGGGGTCGACAACGCCGGCAAGCTGGACTTCATGCGCTCGGTGGGCGCGGACGAGGTCATCGACTACCGGCAGCGACGACTTCACCCGCAACACGCCCGCCGTACGACCTCGTCCTCGACCTCGTCGCGCACCGCTCGGTGTTCGCGTACCGACGGGCGCTCGCTCCCGGCGGCACCTACCGCTGCGTGGGCGGCACCGTGCGGTCGCTGCTGCGGGTGGCCACGGTGGGCTCGCTGGTCGCCCGGCTCACCGGCCGCTCGCATGGGCGTGCTCTCGTCAAGGAGGGGCCCGCGCACTTCCAGCCGCTCACCGACCTCTGCGTTCGCGGGGAGGTGCGGATCCACATCGACCGGACCTACCCGCTCGCCCAGGCCGCCGCCGCCCTCGCCCACGTCGGAGAGGGACGGGCTCTCGGCAAGGTGGTGGTCGAGGTCTCGTGACCGTCGGGCTTGATCTCAACCTAACTTGAAGTTGCACTCTCGATGGCATGACACGTCATCACCGACCTCTTGCCCTCGTCACCGGCGGTTCGGCCGGCCTCGGCCGCGCGCTCGTGCACGCCCTCCACGACCGCGGCTGGACCGTCGTCACCGACGGCCGCGACGCCGCCACGGCTCGCCGAGGCGACCCGTGACCTCGACAACGTCGCGGCCATCCCCGGTGACGTCGCCGACCCTGACCACCGCGCCGAGCTGGTGGCCGCCGTACGCCGCCTCACCAGGACCGATGCCGGCCTCGACCTCCTGGTCCACAACGCCAGCACCCTCGGCCCGCTCCCGATGCCGCAGCTGGCAGACCTCGAGACCGAGAGCCTCGCCGCCATCTGGGACACCAACGCCGGCGCCCCGCACGCCCTCACGCGCAGCCTGGTCGACGACCTCGACGCCGCCGACGGGATCCTGCTCAGCCTCAGCTCCGACGCGGCCGTCCAGCACTACCCCGGCTGGGGCGGGTACGGCGCGGCCAAGGCCGCACTCGACCACCTGACGCTGACGTTCGGCGAGGAGACCGGAGTGACGGCCTACGCCGTCGACCCCGGCGACATGGACACCCAGCTGCACCGCGACGCCGAGCCGGGCGAGGACCTCTCGCACCTGCCGAGGCCGGCGAGGTCGTCCCGAACCTGCTGCGACTGCTCGACGCAGCGACCGGCCAGCGGCCGGTACCGCGCCGCCGACATCGCCGCGAACCACGCCGTGGGAGTCGCCTGATGACGACCACCCCGCTCCACCCGTCGACGCACTTCCCGGTGCCTGCCGACACGACTGCGCCGGCGCCGCCGGAGTACCGCGGCGTGCCGCGAGACGGCGTACGCCTGCTGGTCGCGCGGACGCCGGACGACCTGAGGCACCGGGTGTTCCGCGACCTGCCGGACGAGCTCGAGCCCGGCGACCTGGTCGTGGTCAACACCAGCGCGACGATCGCCGGCCGAGGCCGACGCCGCCAGCGACGACCCGCGGCGCCGTCGTCGTGCACGTCGCGACGCGCCTCGACGACGGCACCTGGGTCGTCGAGCTGCGTACGGCGCCCGACGCGAGGCGAGCGATCCTCGACGCCGAGCCGGGCGAGACGATCGGCCTCGACGGCGCGACGTTGACCCTGCTGGCGCCGTACCCTCGGCGAGCACTCCTCCCCCACCGGCGTCGGCAACCGGCTCTGGCGGGCGGCCGTCGCGCGGCGACCTGCCGCGCGCGCTCGGCCGCAGCGGGCGCCCGATCGCGTACGGCTACCTCGACCGGCGCTACCCGCTGGCCGACTACCAGACGGTCTTCGGCATCGACCCCGGCAGCGCCGAGATGCCGTCGGCGGCTCGCCCGTTCACCGCCGACCTGGTGACGCGGCTGATCGCCAAGGGCGTCGGCGTCAGCCCGATCACGCTGCACACCGGGCTCGAGCTCGCAGGAGGCCGGCGAGGCCCCCCAGGCCGAGCGCTACGGCGTGCCGCAGGTCACCGCCGAGGCCGTCAACGCGACGAAGGCACGCGGGGGCCGCGTGGTCGCTGTCGGCACGACGGCCACGCGCGCGCTGGAGACCGTGGTCGGCGCCGACGGGCGCGTCTACGCCAGCAGCGGCTGGACCGAGCGGGTGATCAGCCCCGACGACCCCGCCCGCGTCGTCGACGGGCTGGTCACCGGCTGGCACGACCCCGAGGCCTCCCACCTGATGCTCGTGGAGTCCGTGGCCGGCCCCGAGCTCACGCAGGCGGCGTACGACGCCGCGGTCGAAGCCGGGTACCTCTGGCACGAGTTCGGCGACTCCGCGCTGCTGCTGCCGAGCCATCGGTGACCTGGGCGGCGGTAGAGAGGGTCCGTTCAGCCACCTCGCAGAACGGGCCCTGGCTCTCGCGACCGGGCTGACGCCGGCCGCGAAGGGCGCCCGAGACTGAGCGATACGCTGCCCCGGTGCCTGAGATCAAGCCTCTGCAGAAGGTCCTGATCGCCAACCGCGGCGAGATCGCCGTGCGGGTCATCCGTGCTTGCAAGGACGCCGGCATCGGCAGCGTGGCGGTGTACGCCGACCCCGACCGCGACGCGCTGTTCGTGCGGCTGGCTGACGAGGCGCACAGCCTGGGCGGTGCGACGCCGGCCGAGTCCTACCTCGACATCGGCAAGATCATCGCGGTCGCGGAGAAGACCGGAGCAGACTCGGTGCACCCCGGCTACGGGTTCCTCGCCGAGAACGCCGGCTTCGCCGCAGGCGGTCATCGACGCCGGGCTGATCTGGATCGGCCCACCGCCCGCGGCGATCGAGAGCCTCGGCGACAAGGTCAGGGCCCGCCACATCGCCGAGAAGGTCGGCGCCCCGCTCGTCGCCGGCACCAAGGACCCCGTCGACGACGCCGACGAGGTCGTCGCCTTCGCCGAGGAGCACGGCCTGCCGATCGCGATCAAGGCGGCCTTCGGCGGCGGCGGCCGCGGCCTCAAGGTGGCGCGCAACATGGAAGAGGTCGCCGAGCTCTACGAGTCGGCGGTCCGCGAGGCGGTCACGGCGTTCGGCCGTGGCGAGTGCTTCGTGGAGAAGTACCTCGACAAGCCGCGCCACGTCGAGACCCAGTGCCTGGCCGACCAGCACGGCAACGTGGTGGTCGTCTCCACCCGCGACTGCTCGCTCCAGCGCCGCCACCAGAAGCTCGTCGAGGAGGCGCCCGCGCCGTTCCTCACCGACGACCAGGTCGCCCGGCTCTACGAGTCCAGCAAGGCGATCCTGCGCGAGGCCGGCTACGTCGGCGCCGGCACCTGCGAGTTCCTGGTCGGCCAGGACGGCACCATCTCCTTCCTGGAGGTCAACACCCGGCTCCAGGTCGAGCACCCCGTGTCCGAGGAGGTCACCGGCCTCGACCTGGTGCGCGAGATGTTCCGCATCGCCGCGGGCGAGGAGCTCGGCTACGACGACCCGCTGGTCGTCGGCCACTCGATCGAGTACCGCATCAACGCCGAGGACGGCGGCCGCAACTTCATGCCGGCCCCGGGCACGCTCACCCGCTGGCACGCTCCCGTCCGGCCCCGGCATCCGCCTCGACGGCGGCTACGACCAGGGCGAGACGGTGCCCGGGTCGTTCGACTCCCTCGTCGCCAAGCTCATCGTCACCGGCCGCGACCGCACCCAGGCGCTGGAGCGCAGCCGCCGGGCGCTCGACGAGTTCGTCGTCGACGGCATGCCCACCGTGATCCCGTTCCACCGCGCGGTCGTCGACGACCCGGCGTACGTCGGTGACGGCAAGACGTTCGGCGTCTACACCTCGTGGATCGAGACGGAGTTCGACAACACGATCCCTCCGTACGCCGGCGACGGCGCCGAGCCCGACGAAGTCGCCGAACGTCAGCGGGTCACCGTCGAGGTCGGCGGCAAGCGCCTCGAGGTCGTGCTCCCGGCCGGGATGTCCAGCCTGGGCGGACTGGCCGCAGGAGGAGGCGGCGCGAAGAAGCCGAAGCGCAAGGCGGGCGGCAAGGCCGGGGCCGCCGCCAGCGGCGACGCCGTCACCAGCCCCATGCAGGGCACCATCGTCAAGGTCGCCGTCGAGGAGGGCCAGACGCTGGCCGAGGGCGACGTCGTGGTCGTGCTCGAGGCGATGAAGATGGAGCAGCCCCTGAAGGCCCACAAGGCCGGCACCGTCACCAGCCTCAACGCCGAGGTCGGCGCGACCGTCACCAACGGCGCTGTCATCTGCGAGCTCAAGGACTGACACCACTGCTCCCGATCCCCGAGCTGGTCCGCGTCGCACGGCTGCTCGACGACCACCGTCGCTGCGCCTTCGCCGACGCGGCCGCGGCTCGGTGGGGCAAGGACGGCGCGGTGTTCGTCAGGTCGAGTGCCTCGCACGTCTTCCGCGCCGGCGACGTCGTGCTCCGGATGGCGCCCGTCGGATCGCCGCAGGCTGACGCAGTGGCGCGCTCGGCGACCACCGCCGAGACTCTCGCGCGCCTGGGCGCTCCGGTGCCGGCACCTGTGCGGTCCCTGGCGGGGCGCCTCGTCGAGGAGATCGACGGCATGGTCGTCACCGCCCTGCCCGTCGTAGCCGGCGACACCTACGACGACGACGAGCTCACGCCCGAAGTGGCGCGGCTGTGGGGCCGGACGTTGGCACGCTTCCACGAGACGGGGTGGGTGCACGGCGACCCCGAGCCCGACAACCTGGTCGTGGACGGCGACGGTGACAAGAAGTGGGCGCTCTTCGTCGACCTCGACGATGCCGGTCCGGGCGACGAGATCGAGGACCTCGCCTTCGCCCTGCGTGCGTGGACTCCGCCGGGCGGCTCGCCCGACCTGCGCCACGAGATCCCGGCCGCGTTCCTGGCTGGGTACCGCGACGTACGCGTGCTGACCGACGCCGACGTCGACCCGGCTGCCTGCCGCCGCCCGCGCCGTCGCCTACCGCACGCTTGCGTCGTACGAGTGCACACCCGCGGTCCCGCCGAGCCGGACTGGCCCGACTGGGCGGTGCGCCTGCATGCGACCGTCTCGGCGCGCGCGGAGCGGCTGCGCAGCGCCCTCGGATCGTCCTGACCTGGGAGGTTTGCCCTCGGCAGGAGCCGCGTCTACGTTTGTGTGGCATGGATCACAACTCTCGGGAACCTTGATCCACACGCGCGCCTGCAACGCCTCGCTCGCCAGCAAGCTCAGCCGCCGCGGCATGCTCGCCGGAGCAGCCGGCGGCTTGGCGGTCGTCGCCGCCGGCCGACCCGCCTGGGCCACCGACGCTCCCCGCCCGGGCTCGCTCCGGGCGCCCGCCCTGACCGTCCGTGACAGCCAGGTCGTCAGGGGCATCCGCCCCGGCCGCGCGCTCGACGACCTCGTCCACCTGTCAGAGACCATCGGCCCGCGGATCGGCGGGACGGCCTCGGAGAAGCTCGCGGCCGACTTCGCCGCACGCCGGCTCGACAAGGCGGGCTGCCAGGTCTGGCTCGAGCCCTTCCCCGTCGCCGACAAGTTCCTCGCCGACATCGGCGACCCGGGCGACCAGCTGCCCGACGACATCTGCTGGCAGGCCGGGGCGTCACCGGACGCCGGACTGGACGTGTCCGTGGCGGGTCCCGCCGTCGACGTCGGCTCCGCCACGGCTCCCGCCTGGCCGGCCGATCCGGCCGCGATCACCGGCGCGGTGGTGCTCGCCGACGACGCGCAGCACGCCGACGCGGCCACCCGCGTCAACCTGCGCGCGGCGTTCGTGGCCGACGCCGCCGGCCGCGGCGCCGTCGCGGTGCTGCTGCTCCCCGCCGACCTGGTCTACCCGCGCCGGGCCCAGGCCGCCTCCCTGCGGCTGGTGCCCACGACCGGCACGACCCCGCCGCCGCCGACCACCGTCGCCTCGATCCCCGTAGTCGGGGTGGCCCAGGTGCAGAAGCGGCTGATCCGCGAGGACCTGGCCGTCCGGCCCCTCCAGCTCGACGTGTCCACCGCGGCTCACCGCGGGCTGACCAGCCACAACGTCTTCGGCGACCTCCGCGGCCGCTCGGGCTCCGGGGGTCCGCTGGTCTACGTCTCCGGTCACTACGACTCGGTCATCGGCGCCCCCGGCGCCAACGACGACGGCTCGGGCACCGTGCTGACCCTCGAGCTCGCCCGGGTGCTTACCGGGCTCCGGCGTACGAACGCGACGCTGCGGTTCGCGCTCTGGGGATCGGAGGAGCAAGGCCTGATCGGGTCGCGCTTCCACGTCGCCGCGCTGGCCCCGGCCCAGCGCGACCGGATCGCCGGGGTGTTCCAGAACGACATGGTCGGCACCAGCTGGGACCCCGCCACCCGCTACTGGCTGCTGTCGTTCACCGGTGAGCCCAACGCGACCACGGACGCCGTCGAGGCGGCCGCGACGCGGCTCGGCTACGACCCGCAGATCTCCGAGGTCACCCTGCGCGGAGCCAGCGACCACCAGTCGTTCCAGGAGGTCGGGATCGCCGCGGCGAACTTCTCGTGGCGCGGTGAGGCGACGCCCGCGCTGCTCGAGCCGCCGTACCACAGCCCGGAGGACACCATCGAACGCAACATCAGCATCGACCGGCTGACGGTCAGCATGGAGCTGATCGGCTGCGCCGCCTACGACCTCGCCTCCCAGGCCTGAGGTGAACAGGACTGACGTGAGCACCGGCCGAACGCGCCCGCCGTAGGCTCGGTCGCATGGAGCCGGCCCCCCGACTGCGCGACCCGCGTCACCGCGTGAGTCCACGGGCCCGGCTGATGTGGATGGTCGGTGGGCTGGTCCGCGCGGTCGTGCTGATGGCGGCCCTCCTCGTCACCTCGCTGGTGTTCGAGTGGTACGAGCTGCGGTGGTGGATGCCGGTCGTCCTGGGCGTGGTGACACTCGCCGCGGCGCTGGCGATCCCGCAGTGGCGATACGCCGTCCACCGCTGGGAGGTGACCGACACCGCCGTCTACACCC
The DNA here is from genome assembly GCA_963790295.1 of uncultured Actinomycetota bacterium. Lineage (GTDB taxonomy): Bacteria > Actinomycetota > Actinomycetes > Propionibacteriales > Nocardioidaceae > Nocardioides. Next base: position 28,927 of record CAWBOE010000007.1, on the reverse strand, counting down.
AGACCGGCTGGTGGCGGCGCGAGCGCCGGATCGCACCGATGTCGCGCATCCAGACCGTCGACTACGTCGAGGGGGCGATCTCCCGGTTGTTCCGGCTGGCCTCGGTCACGGCCACGACGGCCTCCGCGGCGGGAGCGCTCGAGATCGCCGGTCTCGACCGCGACCGCGCCCGCAGCCTGGTCGACGAGCTGACCCTCAAGGCTGACGCGATCCCGGGCGACGCCACGTGACCGACGAGCTGCAGCACGACCAGCCAGTCGACCAGCCCGCCAACCCGTACGCCGACCGGCTGGTCGACCACCGCGAGTGGCAGCGTCTCGACCCGCTCATGCTGCTGGTGCACCCGATCAAGGAGGTGCTGCGCTTCCTGCCGGCCCTGCTCGGCCTGCTGATCGCGGGATCGGCATCGGGCGGGGGCCAGTGGTGGTGGAACGTGGTCGCCATCGCTGCGCCCGTCGCGCTCGGCGTCGCGCGCTACCTGACCACCAGCTTCCGCATCGCCGAGGGTCGTGTCGAGCTGCGCCGCGGGCTGCTGAACAAGCACGTGCTGTCGACGCCGATCGACCGCGTCCGGACCGTCGACATCACGGCCTCGCTGATCCACCGGGTGCTCGGCCTGACGACCGTGCGCGTCGGCACCGGCACGGCGTCCAAGCTCGGAGAGGACGAGCTGGCCCTCGACGGCGTCCGCGCCCATGCCGCCGAGGCGCTGCGCAGCGACCTGCTGCACCGCACCGCCTCACCCGAAGCGCGGGCCAGCGCCGCCGCCCCCGACAACGCCCGGCTGGTCACGCGGTTCGAGCCGCGCTGGCTCTGGTACGCGCCCTTCACCACCTCGGGCCTGATCATCGCCGCCGCGGCGCTCGGCGCCGGGAGCCAGGCGCTCGACGCGCTGGGCCTGCTGGAGCAGTTCCGGATCGACGCGGCCGCCCAAGAGGTGGCCCGGCTGTCGCTGGTCCTCCTGGTCCCGATGCTGGTCGTGGGCCTGCTCCTGGTCGCGTCGCTGCTGGCCGTGCTCGGCTACGTGGTCACCAACTTCGGCTTCACCGTCACCTACACCCGCTCCGACCACGCCTGGCACCTGCGCCGCGGACTGTTCACCACGCGCGAGACGAGCATGGACGCGAACCGTCTGCGTGGCGTCAACGTGGTCGAGCCGCTCGGGCTGCGGCTCGCCCGGGGGGCGCGGCTGTCGGCCATCGTCACCGGGCTCAACCGCGAGCAGCAGGGCTCTTCGACGCTGGTCCCGCCCGCACCGCAGGAAGTCGCCCGGCGCGTGGCCGCCGAGGTGCTCGGGACGACCGAGCCCGTCGCCACAGCTCTGGTCGAGCACGGGCCGGCCGCAGTGCGCCGCCGCTACACTCGCGCGCTGGCGCTGCCGCTGGTCCTGACGGCGGCGCTGGTCGCCGGTGTGCTGGCCGCCGATGTGCCGCCGGTCTGGCTGTGGCTCGCGCCGGCCGCCGTACTCGCCTCGGCGGGGCTCGGCCTCGATCGGGCCCGCGGCCTCGGTCACGCGCTGCTGCCGGGACACCTGGTGGCGAGGTCGGGCAGCCTGATGCGGCGTCGCGCGATCCTCGAGACCCCTGCCGTCATCGGCTGGACCTTCACCTCCACCTGGTTCCAGCGCCGCGTCGGCCTGACCACGGTCCTCGCCACGATGGCGGGCGGCCGCCAGTCGGTCACGGTGCTCGACGTACCCGAGGGGACGGGTACGGCGCTGGCTCGCGACGCCGTACCCGGGCTGGTCTCCCAGTTCCTGGAGGCTCCCGCAGGTTGAGAAGGTCGCGCAGCGACCGTCACGAAACCAGCGAAGTCACGAGGTCTCGTGACGGGCCGCGAGACGGCCCTCCTCGACCAGCGGCTCCTGGGTAGCGTTCGGGCCATGTTCTCGAAGGTGCTCGTGGCCAACCGGGGCGAGATCGCCATCCGGGCCTTCCGGGCTGCCTACGAGCTCGGCGCGCGAACCGTGGCGGTGTTCCCCAACGAGGACAGGTGGTCCGAGCACCGGCTGAAGGCGGACGAGGCCTACGAGATCGGCCAGCGCGGCCACCCGGTCCGCGCGTACCTCGACCCGGACGCGATCGTCGCGGTCGCCGTACGTTCCGGGGCCGATGCCGTGTACCCCGGCTACGGCTTCCTGTCGGAGAACCCCCGGCTGGCCGAGGCCTGCGCCAGCGCCGGCATCACCTTCGTGGGCCCGACGGCCGACGTGCTCACCCTCACCGGCAACAAGGCGCGGGCGATCGCGGCGGCCAAGGAGGCCGGCGTACCCACCCTGGCCTCGGTGCCACCGAGCCGGGACGTCGACGAGCTGGTCGCCGCGGCGGCCGAGCTGCCCTACCCGCTCTTCGTCAAGGCGGTCGCCGGCGGCGGCGGGCGCGGCATGAGGCGGGTCGACGAGCCCGGACAGCTGCGCGAGGCCGTCGAGACCTGCATGCGCGAGGGCGAGGGCGCGTTCGGCGACCCGACCGTGTTCATCGAGCAGGCGGTGGTCGACCCACGGCACATCGAGGTGCAGATCCTCGCCGACCGCGAAGGCAACGTGATCCACCTCTTCGAGCGCGACTGCTCGGTGCAGCGCCGCCACCAGAAGGTCGTCGAGATCGCGCCCGCGCCGAACTTCGACCCGGAGCTTCGCAAGCGCATCTGTGCCGACGCGGTGAGGTTCGCCCGCCACATCGGCTACCAGAACGCCGGCACCGTGGAGTTCCTCGTCGACAAGGAAGGCAACTACGTCTTCATCGAGATGAACCCCCGCATCCAGGTCGAGCACACCGTGACCGAGGAGGTCACCGACGTCGACCTCGTGCAGTCGCAGCTGCGGATCGCCTCGGGCGAGACGCTCGAGGACCTGGGGCTGCGCCAGGACACCTTGGTGCTGCGGGGTGCGGCGCTGCAGTGCCGGATCACGACCGAGGACCCGGCCAACAACTTCCGTCCCGACACCGGCCGGATCACGACGTACCGCTCCCCCGGCGGCGCCGGGATCCGCCTCGACGGCGGGACGACCTACACCGGCGCCGAGATCAGCCCGCACTTCGACTCGATGCTCGCCAAGCTCACGTGCCGGGCAAGCACCTTCGACAAGGCGGTCGAGCGGGCCCGGCGGGCGCTGGCGGAGTTCCGCATCCGCGGCGTCTCCACCAACATCGCCTTCCTCCAGGCACTGCTCGACGACCCGGACTTCCACGCCGGCCGGGTGACCACGTCGTTCATCGAGACTCACCCCGAGCTCCTGACCGCCCGCGCCAGTGGCGACCGGGGCACCAAGCTGCTCACCTACCTCGCCGACGTGACCGTCAACCAGCCCTACGGCCCGGCCCCCGTCAGCCTCGACCCCGTCGGCAAGCTCCCCGACGTCGACCTGTCGGTGCCCGCGCCCGACGGCACCCGCCAGTCCCTGCTCGCACTCGGCCCCGCGGCGTTCGCGCGCGCGCTCCGCGACCAGGACCGCGTCGCCGTCACCGACACGACCTTCCGCGACGCCCACCAGTCCCTGCTGGCCACCCGCGTGCGGACCCACGACCTGCTCGCCGTCGCCGGTCACGTCGCGCGGACGACCCCGCAGCTGTGGTCGCTCGAGGCGTGGGGCGGGGCGACGTACGACGTGGCGTTGCGCTTCCTGTCCGAGGACCCCTGGGAACGGCTGGCCAAGCTGCGCCAGGCCGCACCGAACATCTGCCTCCAGATGCTGCTGCGCGGGCGCAACACCGTGGGCTACACGCCGTACCCGACCGAGGTCACCAACGCCTTCGTCGAGGAGGCCGCGGCCACCGGCATCGACGTGTTCCGCATCTTCGACGCGCTCAACGACGTCGAGCAGATGCGGCCGGCCATCGAGGCCGTGCTCGCGACCGACACGAGCGTCGCGGAGGTCGCCCTCTGCTACACCGGTGACCTCTCCGACCCGCGCGAGACGCTCTACACGCTCGACTACTACCTCGGCCTCGCGTCGCGGATCGTGGAGTCCGGTGCCCACGTGCTGGCGATCAAGGACATGGCCGGCCTGCTGCGCGCGCCGGCGGCCCGCACGCTCGTGACCGCACTGCGCTCGGAGTTCGACCTGCCGGTGCACCTCCACACCCACGACACGCCCGGGGGCCAGCTCGCCACGCTGCTCGCGGCGATCGACGCCGGGGTCGACGCCGTCGACGCGGCCACCGCCTCGATGGCCGGCACCACCTCGCAGCCACCGCTGTCGGCGCTGGTGTCCGCGACCGACCACTCCTCGCGCGAGACGGGGCTCTCGCTCGAGGCGGTCTGCGCGCTGGAGCCGTACTGGGAGGCCGTGCGCCGCGTCTATGCGCCGTTCGAGTCCGGGCTGCCCGCCCCCACCGGCCGCGTCTACACCCACGAGATCCCCGGTGGACAGCTCTCGAACCTGCGCCAGCAGGCCATCGCGCTGGGGCTCGGCGAGAAGTTCGAGCAGATCGAGGACATGTACGCCGCGGCCGACCGCATCCTCGGCCACATCGTCAAGGTGACCCCGTCGTCCAAGGTCGTCGGTGACCTCGCGCTGCACCTCGTCGCGGTCGGTGCCGACCCCGGCGAGTTCGCGGCCAACCCGCAGAAGTTCGACATCCCCGCGTCTGTCATCGGCTTCCTGCACGGCGAGCTGGGCGACCCGCCCGGTGGCTGGCCCGAGCCGTTCCGGACGCGCGCCATCGAGGGGCGACCGTGGGAGGCGCCGACCGGCGAGCCTCACCGACGAGCAGCGCGCCGGCCTCCGCGACAAGCGCCGCGAGACGCTGAACGAGCTGCTGTTCCCCGGGCCGACCAAGGAGTTCCGCGAGGTCCGGGCGACGTACGGCGACGTCTCGGCGCTGTCCTCGATCGACTACCTCTACGGCCTGAGACAGGGCGTCGAGCACCAGGTCGAGCTGGACGAGGGCGTGACGATCATTCCTCGGCCTGCAGGCGATCTCCGACCCCGACGAACGCGGTTTCCGCACGGTGATGGCGCTGATCAACGGCCAGCTGCGGCCGATCAGCGTGCGCGACCGCAGCGTCTCCACGGCCGTCGCGGCCGCCGAGAAGGCCGACACCTCCGACCCGGGCCATGTCGCCGCGCCGTTCCAGGGTGCCGTGACGGTGGTGGTCGAGAAGGGCGAGGAGGTCGAGGCCGGCCAGACCGTCGCCACGATCGAGGCGATGAAGATGGAGGCCGCCATCACCGCGCCTCGAGCCGGCACCGTCGAGCGCCTCGCCTTCGCCGGCACCCAGACCGTCGACGGCGGCGACCTGGTCCTGGTCCTCGCTGACGTCTGTCTGGCGCCTGCGACCATGCCACGTCCTGGAGGCGCGTGGCCGGACCGCGCGACTTCGACCCCGTGAAGGTCGGGAACCTGGAGACCGACGCGTGGGCGGCGTACTACCGCCGCGACTGGACGACCCTCCTCAAGACCGCCGTCGGGATGGTCGGGGCGGGGTTCGGGATGAACCGGCCGCAAGACGCTGTACGGCGCGTGGCTGGTGCTGCGCGCCAACCAGAAGTGGGCGCCGTACCCGGACAACGACCCGGACGCCGCCCGCGAGCTGATGCGCCGCTTCTACCTGCTCGTCGCCCGCGACTCCGACGACCTGCGCATCGACCCCAAGCGAGCCTCGGAGCTGGAGGTCGAGTGGTGGCGGCTGCACCGCGCCCACCAGCACGATCCCGGCGTCCCGGGCTCGGAGCTGGAGCAGTCGCTGGTCGACCTCTACGCCTACGTGTACGGCGCCGAGCCGGCCGCCGTCCGCCCGGCCGCGGCCGCCCGGGTCGAGGCCATGGACCTCTCGGACGCCTGGGTCGAGGCGGGCTGCGGGCCGACGACCCGCTGCTCACCCGGGAACGCGCGGCGCTGGTCGCGTCCTACACGGCGCTACGAGCCGCCGTCGGGGTCTAGCCGCAGGATCCGGTCGTCGTCGGAGTCGAACTCGCCGCGGCCGTCGCGGTTGCTGGTGGTGATCCAGAGCGTCCCGTCGGGGGCGGCGACCACGTTGCGCAGCCGGCCGTAGTCGCCCTCGAGCAGCGCCTCCGGCTCGCCGACGTCCCCGCCGGAGATCGGAACCCGCCACAGCCGCTGCCCGCGCAGGGCCCCGACGTACACGGCATCGCCGAGGACTGCGGCCCCGGAGGGGCTGGCCTCGTCGGTGGTCCAGGTGACCTTGGGGTTCACGTACTCCGGGTCGTCACCCATCCCTTCGACAGCCGGCCAGCCGTAGTTGCCGCCGGCCTCGATCAGGTTGACCTCGTCGAAGGCGTTCTGCCCGAACTCGGTCGCCCACAGCCGGCCGCCTTCGTCCCAGGTCAGTCCCTGCACGTTGCGGTGGCCCATCGACCACACCAGCGAGTCGGGGTCGGGGTTGGCGGGATCGCGCGGCGGGACACCTACCGGGATCGATCCGCAGGATCTTGCCGTTGAGGCTTGCGGGATCCTGGGCCCGCGACGGGTCGCCCGCGTCGCCGGTGCCGGCGTACAGCATGCCGTCGGGGCCGAACGCGAGCGCGCCGCCGTTGTGGATGCCGGACCTGGCGATGCCCTCGACCACCACCTGCACGTCCACGATGGTCGTGTCACCCGGGACCAGGTGGAAGCGGATGATGCGGTTGTCGGTCTCGGTGGTCAGGTAGGCGTAGACCATCGCGTCGTGGATGTACAGCGGGTTGACGGCCAGCCCGAGCAGCCCACCCTCGCCGATGTCGGCCACGCCGGGGACGGTGCCCACGTGCACCGGCTCCCCGCCGCCGGCGGGGATCCGGTAGATCCGTCCGGTCGGGCGCTCGGCCACCAGCGCGTCGCCGTCCGGCAGGAAGTCCAGCCCCCACGGCACGTCGAGCCCCGTCGCGATCACCTCGGCGCCGCCCTCGGAGTGGTCGACGGCGGTGCATCGCGAGAGCCCGACCACGGCCAGCAGCGTCGCGATGCCGACAGCGGCGACCACGCGCGGGAGTCGGCCCATGACAGGCAGTGTCCCCCAACCGCGGACTCAGGAGACGCGGTCGAGGAACGCCAGGCTGCGCTCGGTGAGCAGCGCTGCGGCCGCGGCGTCGTACGACGCGAGCGTGCGGTCGGCGAACAGGTGCGCGTCGCCGGGGTAGGTGTAGAGCTCGGCCAGGTCCGGGCCGAGGGACTCGACGATCTCCCGGGCGGCGTCGATGTCGCCCTCCTTGGCGAAGAACTCGTCCTCGTCCATCCCGTGGATCTGCACCGGCACACCCTCGGGCCAGGGTCCGAAGGCCCACTCCCCGGAGATCGGGACGCACGACTCGTAGAGCAGCGCACCCTTCGCGCCGGCGCGCGTCTGGGCCAGCCGCTGGGCCTGCATCACGCCCCAGGAGAAGCCGGCGTAGACCAGGCCGGAGGGCAGGTCCGCGGCTGCGGCGTCGGCGAGTCCCTGCCCGTCGACCCCCTTCTGGAACTCGAAGCCCTCCTGGATGGAGCCGAACGTCCGGCCGCCGTACAGGTCCGGCACGTGCACGGTGTGCCCGCCGGCCCGCAGGTCGTCCGCGAACGCCCGCACTCCCTCGGTCAGCCCCTGGATGTGGTGGAAGAGCAGCACCTCGCGCCATGTCCCTAGACTCCTGTTCATCGAACGACTGTCCTCGAATGATCCATAACTCTAGAATGATCCAGATATGTCGGTCAATGAGCAGGCCCAGGTCCCGGACTACGACCTCGACGAGATGATCGTGGTCACCGCGCCGGAGCAGCTGCGCGCGCTCGCCGACGACCTGCGCGGCACCCTCCTCGAGCTGGTCCTCGAGCGCGCCGCGACCGTCACCGAGCTGGCCCTCGCCGTCGACCGGCCGAAGAGCACGGTCGCCTACCACGTCAACCAGCTCGTCGACGCCGGCCTGCTCAAGGTCGTCCGCACCCAACGGGTGCGGGCGATCGAGGAGCGCTACTACGGCCGCGTCGCCCGCACCATCTACATCGGCGCGCTCAGCTCCGACGAGGACATCGCGATGGTGGCCAACATCGACGGCCTCGCCACGGCGTACGGCGAGTCCCGCCAGGCCAAGGAGGCCGACGACCTGCGCTGCACGCTGGTCCACGCCCGCATCCCGATCGAGGAGGTGCGCGCGTTCTGGGCCGAGGTGCAGGAGGTCGCCCGGAGGTTCGCCCAGATCCCCCGCTCGGGTGACCAGGTCTACGGCTTCGTCGCCGGCCTCTACCCCACCGACGCCCCGACCCTCCCCGAGCACGACCCTAGAACCGCACCGTCATCTCGACGCTGATCTCGTCGCCGACGGTGATGCCGGCGGGCTTGCGGACGGCGTCCTTGAGCGGCAGCAGGTAGCCGCCGTCCTTGGGGAACAGCGAGGTCTCGAACTCGACCTCGCCGATCCGCGCGACGACCGGGATCACGCCCCAGCCGTACGTCGCCATCTTGCGCACGTCGTGGACGTCCTCGGCGGCCTCCTCGGTCAGCGGCAGGTAGTAGTACGGCGCCGGGCCGCGCCACTCGATGACCCGGTTGGTGAAGGTCAGGTCCAGCACCTTCAGACTCCGCTGCTCGAGTACCGGCCAGGTCGCGCTCGGCGTACATCCGGTGCCACCACTCCTCGTTGAGCACGACGAGCAGGCACTCGCGCACCTCGAAGCCGCGCACCTTCCGGCGGCCAGCCCGGCCCCACGCAGCGGCTCGCTCTCGGCGCCCAGCTCGTCGTCGGTCAGGTCGTCGACCACGCGGCGTACGAGGGCCATCGCGTCGTGGCGCAGCGCCAGCGCCTCGTCGAGCGAGGGCCGGGCATCCCGGTCGCTGCGGCACGCCCTCGATGTCGCCCATCTGGTCCCACGGCAGCGACAGCGGGTGCCACGGGCTCGGGTCGCCGAGGACGCCCCGACCGACCCACGACTCGCTGGCGAACGCCAGGTGGCGCAGGGTCTGGACGAACGACCACTCCCCGTCGACCGACTCGTGCAGCTGCTCGGGCTCGAGCCTGCGAGCCCGGTCGACGGTGGTGCTGCCAGAGCCGCTCGTTGATGTCCCACGCCTCGCGGAACCCGTCGGCCGTCACCGGCCGGAACTTCGGCTTCTCCGGGTATCGCCGGTCGAGCTCGGCGTCGACCAGCGGCGCGACGTCGACGCCGTTGATCACCAGGTTCTTGATCTCGCCGCTGATCGTGGTGTCGGAGATCTCGACGCCGCGCATGGTCACCCGGTGCAGGTCGGAGTGGTTGATGCGTCGAGCCGTTGAGCAGCACCGTCTCGAACCGCGACCCCTGCATGTCCGCCCGCTCGAACGTCGACCCCGTGAGGTCCTGGAAGCCTTCGGTCATGGCGTTCAGGCTAGGGGCTGTACCGGACGTATCGGCGTCCGGAGGATGTGCCGCTTCGGACTGCCAAGCTCTGTCGGCGTTTCTGCCTCTACGGTGACGGTTGCAACCTCTGCGAACGTCGAGCGATACCCGGTCGACCGGGTATCCTCGCCCGGTCACCCAGTCACCCGCAGCGTGAACCAGGACGACTTCAGCCCGACCCGGAGGCGGAACTCCTCGCCGGTGGTCTGCGACCGAGCCGGCCGTGCCCGACGAGCGTCATGTCGAGCGCCCGGCCGCCCCACTCGCCGTTGCCGTCGCGGGTGTCGACGGCGATGGAGGTGAGGGTGCCGATGGCGGGGTAGTTCCTCTCGACGTTGCCGGCGGTCAGCGGCAGCGTCCAGGCGGTGTTGGGGTTGCCGGACCACCCGTCGTACGGGTCCTCCTGCGCGACCAGGTAGGGCTGCGAGCCGGCGGCGGTCCAGCCGCCGTTGCTCGAGGAGAACTGCGTGAACGCCGGCTGGCCGGCCGCGTCGAGCCGGACCTGGCCGGCGGTGGCCGCGATGGCCGCGTTGGTCGAGGCGTACTCGGCGCTGAAGCCGCCGTAGACCTGGCAGGAGGTGGTGTCGCAGATCTGGTAGACCGTCGAGAGCGGTTCGGCGCGCTCGAACGCCGCGTAGGTGCGGGCCGCGATCGCCTGCGACTCCAGCGCGGCCGGCGACCACGAGGTGAAGGTCTCGCGCGGCACCACGCCCTTGAGGTAGCTCTCGAGCGGCAGCCGGTTGACCGTCACCCGCTTGGGCTTGCCGGGCTTCGGCGCGCGCAGAGCCGAGCGCGCCGCGGTAGGCGACCTTGCCGCCCGGCAGCACCAGCGTGATCGGCTGGCCGCCGGCGGCCGAGCTCGGCGTCGCCCTTGAGCGGTGCGCCACTTGACCCAGCGCTGCTTGAAGAACGACACCACGGTCCTGGTGCCCGCTGCCGGCGGTCAGCCGCCACTTGGTCGCGCCCTTGTCGGGCAGCGTCCGCTTCTGCTTGGTGACCAGGTCGCGCACCTTCAGTCCCGGTCCGCGCGACGACGGTGAGCACGCGGTCGCGGTCGGCGGTGATCCAGACCTTGACCTGGCCGCCGGCCTGCCCGGGCGTCGTACCGGGGTAGTAGAAGTCCATGATCTGCGCGCTGGTCAGGCCGGCCCGCGCGGCGCCCTCGGCGCCGTACTGCGACATCCCGCGGCCGTGACCGTAGCCGTGACCGTCGACCTCGATGGTCGAGGACGGCGTGATCGTCCAGACGTCCTTCTCGCGCGGACAGCCGCGCTCGGCGGCGGGTACGGCGGTCACGGCGAGGCTCGTGGCCAGCGCGGCGGAGGCAGCCAGGGCAAGCAGAGAGGTACGGGGCATGTGGAGTGAGAGTAGCCAGCGCCCCGAATAGTTCGAGGGAACCTCAGGACGGCAGCTCGCAGCCCTTCTTGAACTCGACCTTGCGACAGGTGTCGGTGCCGGGGCCGCCGATCGCGATGTCCTTGCCGCTCCCGCCGAACAGCCGGTCGTCGCCCGGGCCGCCCTTGAGGTTGTCGTCGCCCGAGCTGCCGACCACCCGGTCGTCGCCGCCGGCCATCGTGGCCAGCACGCTGCCGCCGTGCCGCAGCACCACCGTCTCGACGGCGCTCGTGCCGCGCACGAACCAGCGCAGCCGCTGCGCCGTCCCGAACTCGTTGTCGAGGGTCAGCGTCTCGACCCTCGTCGACCGAACCGCAGCCGTCGCCGCCCCGGCCGCGCACGCCGAACGCGCCGACGCGAAGGTCGACGTCCACCTTGGCCCGGTGCACCTGGCCGGCCACGGTCGGCACCAGCTCGTCGTCCCCTCCGCCGCCCGCTGCCACCGACGCACGACCCCGCCAGCATCGCGCCGACGGAGAGGACGTCGCCGCCCCGTCCGCCGACCAGCTTCAGCCGGCCGACGGGCGCGCGCACGACGGTGAGCGCGTCGGCCGAGGAGCCGCCGTCGAGCTCGTCGTGGCCGCCGTACGACGTCAGCGTCGTCGCGGCCGATGCCGCCCTCCAGCACGTCGTCGCCGACGCGTACGCCGATCGGGCCGTCGACGAGGACGTCGCGGCCTCCCCCGCCGATGACGTGGTCGGGTCCGCCGCGGCCGAGGATCTGGTCGCCGTACGGCGACCCGGTCAGCTCGTCGCCCTTGTCGGAGCCGAGGAGGGCGAGGAAGGGGTGCTTGACCAGGAGGTCGCGGCCGTCGCCGCGGGCGTGGCCGCGGCCCTTCGGAGTGCCGAGCGTGACGATGACGCGGAACGCGGAGCCCTTGTAGGACAGGCGGTCGCGCTGGGCCGACCCGAAGGTCTTCTGGCGCTCGTCGTAGCCGAGGTCGATGAGGTCGTCGCCCGGGCCACCCTGGACCACGTCGCCGACCATCAGCCGGACGCCGTCCGCGTTGCGCTGCTCGGAGCGGCCGTCGCCGCCGCCGAAGACCTTGTCGTGACCCGGGCCGCCCTTGATCAGGTCGCGGCCCGCGCCGCCGCAGATCACGTCGTTGCCGCCCCGGCCGTCGACGCGGTCGTCGCCGCCGAGGGCCAGGATCACGTCGCGCTGGTTGCTGCCGCGCAGGTCGTCGGCCTCCTCGGTGCCGAGGATGGTCACCGTCGCGGCCCTTGCACTTGGGGGCCGCCGCCCCTGTCTGCCTCCGCCGCCTGGGCGGGCGCGCGCGGAAGGGCGAGCACGGCCGGCGACGAGCAGCGCCGCAGCCGGCGGTGGACAGGATCCTGATGATCTTCATGGCGACCTCCTCCAGACTGGGTCGAGTATGGGGGCCTGTCAGATCCGGTGCATCCTCCGCGCGGCCTCGGCCACCGAGCCGCTCATCGACGGGTAGACGGTGAACGCGTGGGCCAGCTGGTCGGCCGTCAGCCGCTCGGCCACGGCGAGCGTGAGCGGGTGGATCAGCTCGCTCGCGCGCGGCGCCACGATCACGCCGCCCTCGATGACGCCGGTGCCGGGTCGGCAGAACAGCTTCACGAAGCCGTCGTGGACGCCCTGCATCTTGGCGCGCGGGTTGCCCGCCAGGGGCAGCATCACCTGGTCGGCCTGGACCTCGCCCGCGTCGACCGCCCGCTGCGACCAGCCGACCGTCGCGATCTCGGGCGAGGTGAAGACGTTGGAGGAGACCTGGGTCAGGTCGAGCGGGGCCACGGCGTCGCCGAGGAAGTGCCACATCGCGATCCGGCCCTGCATGGCCGCCACCGAGGCGAGCATGAGGACGCCGGTGCAGTCGCCGGCGGCGTACACGCCCCGGGCCGTGGTGCGAGAGACGCGGTCGACGTGGACGAAGCCCGCGTCGTCGAGCTGGACGCCGGCCTCCTCGAGGCCGATGCCGCCGGTGTTGGGCACCGAGCCGAGCGCCAGGATGCAGTGGGAGCCCTCGACGGTGCGGCCGTCGGTGAGCGTGACGGTGACGGTGTCGCCGTGCCGCTCGACCGAGGCCATCCGCGACTTCGACAGCACGTTCATGCCGCGCCGGGTCAGCACGTCCTCGAGCACGGCGGCCGCGTCGGCGTCCTCGCCGGGCAGCACGCGGTCGCGCGAGGAGACCAGCGAGACCTCGATGCCGAGCGAGAGGTACGCCGAGGCGAACTCCGCGCCGGTCACGCCCGAGCCGACCACGACCAGGTGGCTGGGCACCTCGTCGAGGTCGTAGACCTGCTCCCAGGTGAGGATCCGCTCGCCGTCGGGCTGCGCGGTCGGCAAGGTGCGCGGCGCGGCGCCGGTCGCGACCAGGACCGCGTCGGCGCGCAGGATGTGCTCCTTGCCGCGAGTCGCTCGACCAGCACGCTGGTCGGCCCCGGCGAGCTCACCGCGCCCGCTGACGACCTCGACGCCCTCCTTCGCCAGCCGCTGGGCGATGTCGGCGGACTGGTCGGCGGCGAGCTTCTTGACCCGCCGGTTGACCTTGCCGAGGTCGACCGAGACGGTCGTCGCCTCGTCGCCCTCGTGGTCGGTGAGCCGGACCCCGAGCTCCGTGGCCCCGGCGACCTCGGTCATCAGGTCGGAGGTCGCGATCAGGGTCTTGCTGGGCACGCAGTCGGTGAGCACCGCCGAGCCGCCGATGCCGTCGCGGTCGACGACGGTGACCGTGCGAGCCGAGCTGGGCCGCGACCAGCGCCGCTTCGTAGCCGCCCGGGCCGCCGCCGATGACGACGATCCGCTGCCCTGTGTGCTCCATGCGGTCGAGCTTCCGATCAGAGGTTGATCATGTGGCCGGCGATGCCGTGCACCGACTCCTTGATCGCCTCGGTCAGCGTCGGGTGGGCGAACACGTTGCGGGCGACCTCGTCGGCGGTCAGGTCCCACTGCTGCGCCAGGGTCAGCACCGGCAGCAGCTCGGTGACCTCGGGGCCGATCATGTGGGCGCCGAGGATCTCGTTGTACTTCGCGTCGGCGACCACCTTGACGAAGCCGACCGCGTCGCCCAGGCCCTGCGCCTTGCCGTTGGCGCTGAACGGGAAGGTGGCCGTCTTGACGTCGTACCCCTTCTCCTTGGCCTGCGCCTCGGAGTAGCCGAACGAGCCGATCTGCGGCTGGCAGTACGTCGCCCGCGGGACCATGTCGTAGTTGATCGGCATGGTCTCGGCGCCGGCGATCGTCTCGGCGGCCACGATGCCCTGCGCCTCGGCCAGGTGGGCGAGCATGAACTTCGCCGGTGACGTCGCCGATGGCGTAGACGTTGGGCACGTTGGTGCGGCAGTACTCGTCGATCGCGATCGCGCCGCGCTCGGTCGTCGCGACGCCGGCCGCCTCGAGGCCGTAGCCCTCCAGGCGCGGCGCGAACCCGAACGCCGCCAGCATCTTGTCGGCCTCCAGCACCTGCGCTGCTCGCCTCCCGGCGGCCGGGCTGACGGTGACGCGGACGCCGGAGCCGGTGTCCTCGACGTTCTCGACCTTGGTCGAGAGCAGCACCTTCACGCCGAGCTTCTTGTAGTGCTTGAGCAGCTCCTTGGAGACCGCCTCGTCCTCGGTCGGCACCATCCGGTCGAGGAACTCCACGATCGTCACGTCGACGCCGAAGTTCTTCATCACGTAGGCGAACTCGACGCCGATCGCGCCCGAGCCGCCGATGATGACCGAGCCGGGCAGGTTCTCGTCGAGGATCTGCTCCTCGTAGGTCACGACGTTCTGGCTGACCTGCATGCCGGGCAGCATCCGCACGGTCGCGCCGGTGGCGATGATCAGGTTGTCGAAGGAGTACGACGTGGTGCCGCCCTCGTGGTCCTTCACGTCGATCGCGTTGCGGGCCCGTGAGGGTGCCCCAGCCGTCGATCTCGGTGATCTTGTTCTTCTTCATCAGGAAGTGGACGCCCTTGACGATGCCGGCGCTCACCTGGCGCGACCGCGCGTGGGTGGGGCCGAAGGCCATCGTGGCGTCGCCCTCGATGCCGTACTTGTCCTTCTCGTGCGCCAGCACGTGCGCGAGCTCGGCGTTCCTGAGCAGCGCCTTGGACGGGATGCAGCCGACGTTGAGGCAGACGCCGCCCCAGTACTTGTCCTCGACGACCGCCACGGACTTGCCGAGCTGGGCCGCGCGGATCGCCGCGACGTAGCCACCGGGGCCGGCTCCGAGCACCAACACGTTGAAGTGAGTCACGCCGCCCACCCTATTGCGCGATTGCCGGCTCGAGGTGGCCGATCCGCAGGCATTAGCCTGGCTCCCCGTGACGCTGTACGCCGCCTACGGGTCCAACCTGGACCCCGCCCGGATGGGCGAGCGTTGCCCGCACTCGCCGCTGCACACCACCGGCTGGCTGACCGGCTGGCGGCTCACCTTCGGCGGCGAGGACCTCGGCTGGGACGGCGCCCTGTCGACCATCGTCGAGGACCCGATCGACCAGGTCTTCGTGGCGGTCTACGACGTCACCCGCGAGGACGAGGCCTCGCCTCGACGACTGGGAGTCGGCCGGCACCGGCCTCTACCGCAAGGCCAAGGTCCGGGTCTCGACGATGACCGGCGAGCTGCTGGTGTGGACCTACGTGCTCGACGCCTACGAGGGTGGCCTGCCCAGCGCGTCGTACCTCGGCGTGCTCGCCGACGCCGCCGAGGCCGCCGACGCCCCCGCCGACTACGTCGCCGCCCTGCGCCGCCGCCCCTGCCGGAGCACGGGCCTGTAGTCGACCGCTGGTCGAGGAGGCGCAGCGCCTGTCACGAGCCCGTGCGAGGTGGCGCCGGTCAGCCTCGAAACCGACCTCCGCGATGCTACTCGCCCGGTGGCAGACCGCCTCGACGTTGTTGCCCTCGGTGTCGCGGACGAAGCCGCCGAAGTAGCGGCTCGTGGTACTCCGGCCACAGCCGCGGCTCGTGGAGCACCTCGGCGCCCATCTCCACCGCGGCTGCCACGAACGCGCGTACGTGCGTCGGCGTCGGCCGCCTGGAAGGCCAGGTGCATCTCGCGGTTGGGGCCGATGCCCTCGAAGGTGGAGATCCAGAAGTCCGGCTTGTCGGTGCCGTAGCCGATGGCCATGCCGAAGTCCATCAGCCGCCGGTGGCCGAGGACGCCGAGCACCTTGTCGTAGAAGGCGCCGGCCTTCTCCATGTCCGTCACGTTGATGCCGAAGTGGTCGATCATGCGACCGATCCAACACCACTCGTGGTGGTTGAGGAGGGCCGCCTCGTCACCGGCATCGGAGCGTGCGCGCCTCCGACCAGCGGGACGCTAGGTGCCGGGGGCGTCGACGGGGACCCGATCGGGTGCGACCCACCTGTCGGTCACCCAGCGCGCAGTCTCGGCTACGTCCCTGTCGCGGTCTTGCAGGAACGGGCTGACGAGCGTGACCGCCGCGGGGGCAGGTAGCTCCCCCGGCAGGGCATACATCGCGCATGCGCGCAGCCATGGGTCGTGCCAGTACCCCTCCTCGTCCATGACCAGGTCAAGGAGCCACTCGCCCAGGGTCCGGGACCCCACTGCCGAGTGTTCGGCCAGCTGCTGGTGACGCGTCGCGGGGTCGAGGGTCGGATCGACGAGTGCGAGTGCCAACCGTCCCAAGGATCGACCGACAGTGACCTCGAGCATCTCGAGAGCCGTGCTGCGATCCCGTGCCACCACCGACGCGAGGCTGGAGACCGCCGATCCGATCGCGCGGGACTCGTGGACCAGCTCCAGCAACACCTCGATCCGGCGGGCGGCAGTCGCGACCTCGTCGCGCAGCGCCCAGGCCAGCGGTTCGAGGTCGAACCGGTCATCGAGCAGGAGCAGGATCTGCAGGCATCGGTCGACGCGCTCCGCGACGATGACCAGCCTCGGGGCAAGGTCAAGCCCCTCCGCCGTCTCACTGTGACCCACCACGACCAGGCACAGCCCGGCCGCCTCGACGATGGCCGGGTCATCGTCGTCGAGATGTGCGACGAGGAGGTCTCGGGCCGCGGGCGTGACGGCCATGCCCAGGAAGTGCACGATGCGCTCTCGTGTCTGTCGAGGGACCGACTGGTCGGAAATCAGCCCCTGCACCAGAGGTGCGAGGTGATCGCAGTTGGCGCCCAGGGCGTCGAGGACGTCGCCAGCGGCGCTCCCTGAAGAGGCCAGCCCCACGAGGTACGGCACGAAGAACCTGTGCGGGAAGGCACCCGCAGCGCGCAGCGCGCCGCGGACCGTGGCCGGGTCCTCCGTCGAGACGGCGGCCAGCCAAGCGGACCGACCTGCCTCCCGTTGGCCGATGTCAAGGCGCACCAGCGATGCGGCCGCGAACAGGGCCACGTCCTGGTCGGGGTCAGCGAGCATGCCCTGCACCCGGGTCGCGATGGCCGGCGTGCTCAGTCGGCCGGTCGCGACGGCGAGCTCGAGGCCCAGGTCCCGGCGTTCCGGCTCAGGGTCTGTGAGCAGCGCGAGCACGTGGTCCGAGACGTCCCGCCCCGCGTCGACAAGGGCATCGAGAGCGGCATGTACGTCGTGCGGGTCGGCGCTCGCGAGCAGCTGGTTGACGGCGGCGTGCGACGCCGCGTCGTCGATGCGGAGCGCGACCGGGTCCCACGCTCTCCTCACGAGCACGCCGCGGAGGTTGACGCCGTACTCGCGGAAGGCGAGCCCCGCCGAAGCCAGCCACATGGCCGAGAGCAGCAGCGCGACGACGACGACCGCGGTGATGTCGAGCCCGACCACGTCGAACCCGATCAGCAGGACGCCCACGAACCCGAGGGCGAGCGGCACGCCGGCTCCCTCGACCAAGGTCTGCGCGCGCACGCGTTCGTCCGGCTGGAGCGCTTGGTACGTCGCGTTGATCGAGGTGCGGGTCGTGGCATCGGTGAGCGCGATGTCGGTGATCGCCTGGGCAGACACCAGACCGAAGAAGAGCAGCGACGCCGGTCCGACGGCGTAGCCGGCGACTGTCGTCGCACAGAGCAGCACGAGCACGCCGAGCGGATTGGCCGCCAGGCCGAAGCCGATCCCGAAACGGGTCAGCGCCCAGCCTCCCAGCGTCACGACGAAGAGAACGCTGACGAAGTTCATCACCGCACCGAAGAGACCCTGGAACTGCGCGAGCGCGATCGGGTCAGGGAAGCGGGCGGCGGCTCGCTCCCACACCATGTAGTCCAGCAGCAGGGTCACGGCGGCCGACAGCAGCTGGTAGGTCAGGATCAGCCGCACCATCCGGTTGGCCAGGAGCGTGTGCCACCTGCGTCCCCGACGGCCGGCGCCCAGGAGCGGGACGGGCTGGTCGGTCCGCACCGGGCGGTCGAGCAGCTCGGCTGGAAAGCGCCGCGAGGTCGCGACGACGAGGACGAGCATGAGGCCGGCGGCCAGCACGTCGACGGCGAGGAGGTTGCGTGGCCCGCCGAACGGGGAGACCAGCGCGGCGGCGGCGAAGCCGCCGAGTGCGAATCCGATCGAGAAGCCGGCGGCTATCCGCGGGAAGTGCGCCTTCATCTGGCGAACGTCGAGCAGCCGGCCGGCCTGCGTGCCCACCAACACGAAGCCGATGGGGATCGACAAGGGGAACAGCACCAGGAGGGGGAAGGTCACCCAGAGCCCATCCAGCCCGACCAGGACGAGCCAGCCGGCCGTGATGGCGACGAGGTAGCTGCCGACGACCGACACCGCGACCCGTGCCAGCGAATGGCGTCGCTGGGCGCGAGACATCGCCGAGGACACGGCGACTCCCGATGCCGCGACCGCCAGGTACACGTAGGGCAGCGCCTGGGCGCCGTACTCGTCCAGGAACAGAGCACTCGCCGGCACGACGAGGAAGGCCATCGTCAGGCCCAACACGATCGTCTGCCCCCCGAGCAGGACCAGCCGGGATCTCACTCCTCTGGCCGCGGCTCGTGCTTTTCACGCAGGCGCCGGACCAGGTCGACGATCACTCCCCGCGAGACCTCGGGGCTCAGCCGCAGCGCCTCGTCGAACGCGGCCTTTCGCAGCCGCAGCGCACGCACGGGAGTGAGCGCCGTGATCGTGGCCGACCGAGGCTGCGGGTCGAGAACCTCCATCTCACCCACCGTGCTGGACGGGCCCATGCGGACCCATCTGTCTTCGCGGACCACCGCGACCTCACCCTCGACGAGGACGAAGAGCCAGTCCTCGATCGCACCCGCCTCCATCAGCGGTGCGCCGGCCGGGAAGTCGACTTCCTCGAGGACGTGAGCCATTCCTGCCAGCACACGTCCGGGCGTGTGGCTGAACATGTCGACGCGTCGGAGGAGGGCGACCCGCTCAACCGCGAGCAGCATGTTGCTCACCGTAGCGTTGCTGACGGTTCGGCGTCGTTGGCGACGACGCCACACGGGTGGGATGCCCGTCGAGGTCGGGTGTTCGGCACAACCCGGCCCCATTAGGGTCTGGCGCATGACGGTCGACACCCCGCCCAGCCGCACGCCGTACGACCTCGCGGAGCAGGCCGCGGCGGCCCTCGCCGAGAAGACCGGCATCGAGCGGCACGACGTCGCGCTGGTGCTGGGCTCGGGCTGGCTGCCGGCCGTCGACGCGCTCGGCGAGGCGACCGCCGAGATCGCCACCACGGACCTGCCCGGCTTCTCCGCCGCCGCGGTGGCCGGTCACTCCGGCAAGATCCGCAGCGTCCGCTCGGGCGACAAGCAGCTGCTCGTGTTCCTCAGCCGCACGCACTTCTACGAGGGCAAGGGCGTCGCCGCGGTCGTGCACGGGGTCCGTACGGCGGCCCAGGCGGGCTGCCGGGCCATCGTGCTGACCAACGGCTGCGGCGGGCTCAACGAGGCCTGGACGCCCGGCACTCCGGTGCTCATCTCCGACCACATCAACCTGACCGGCCGCTCCCCCATCGAGGGCGCCAACTTCGTCGACCTCACCGACCTCTACTCCAGCCGGCTGCGCCAGCTGTGCCGCGAGGTGGACCCGTCGCTCGACGAAGGCGTCTACGTGCAGTTCCCCGGCCCCCACTACGAGACGCCGGCCGAGATCGGTATGGCCCGTGCCATCGGCGGTCACCTGGCCGGCATGAGCACCACCCTCGAGGCGATCGCTGCGCGCGAGGCCGGCATGGAGATCCTGGGCATCAGCCTGGTCACCAACCTCGCTGCCGGCCTCTCCGGCGAGCCGCTCAACCACGAGGAGGTCCTCGAGGCCGGCAAGGCCGCCGCCTCGCGGATGGGCGAGCTGCTGAGCCGGATCGTGCCCCGGATCTGACGCTGGGCGGGGCCGCCGGCCGTCCCGGCGGCCCCGCAGCGCCCCTCAGCCCCGCAGCCAGAACCTCGTTGCGGTGCTGACGCTCGAGCCCGTCGGCGAGGTCACCACGACCACGAGCTTGGCCTTGACCCGCTCGCCGTCCAGCGAACGACGCCACCTGGCCTTGATGGGCACCTTCACCTTGACGGTTCCCGCCTGCTCGACCTCGCTGGTGGCGCGTCCGACGCGGACCCACCGCCCGGAGACGCGGGCGACGACGGAGACCTCCAGCTCGGAGCTGGCGGGACTCACCGACACCGTTGCCGGCACCCGCCCCCGGGTCTGGTCGAGCCGGATGGTCGGCGCAACCCACGCACTGGCCATGGGTGACGCGGGCGTGGACGGGACCGGCGTGGGCGTGGGAGCAGGCACCGGCGGGGGCGGCGGAAGCGTCGTCACGGACCACGCAGCGGTCGCCGGCGACGGGTCGGTGCGGCCCACGGGGTCCACGGCACGGACGCGTACGGCGTGGGCGCCGACGGCCAGCTGGGTCCAGGTCTGCGGGTGACGTGCAGGCGACGAAGGCCTGGCCGTCGAGGCTGCACTCGAAGGCGGAGCCGGGCTCGTCGGAGGTGAAGTGCACCGTCGCGGACGTCGCGACCACGGAGCCGCTCGGACCGGCCGCGACCGTGGTCTGGGGGTCGACGGAGTCCTCCTGCCAGTCGGGGGCGATGTCGTGGCTGACGGTGGTGTCGATCTGCACCGATCCGGTCCCGTCGGCCGACATCACCGCGATGTTGCGATCGGTCCCGACTGTCCCCACGTAGGCGATGCGCTGCCCGTCGGGTGACCATGCCGGCTCGGAGGCCGTCATGGTCGGGTCCGTCGAGATCCGCGACAGCCCGGAGCCGTCCGCGGCCACGGTCCAGACGGCCGGCAGGCCCGCCGGCGTTCGGCAGGAATGTGTGCGTGAAGGCGATCCTCCCGTCGGGGCTCCACGCAGGGGCGTCGTCGTGACCTTGGTACGGCACACCGTGGTAGTCGCGGGGAGGCGTCAGGTTGGCGATCGCCCCGCCCCCGGAGTCCATGACGTAGATGTTGCGGTCGCTGTCGCCGGTCCGCGCGCTCTCGAAGGCGATCAGGCCGTCCGGCCATCCCGGCAGGGGCGGCGACCACGCTGGGTCGGTGTCGGGGAACGCGTTGTCGGTCATCTGGGTCGCTCCGCCCGTCCCGTCCGCGGAGCGGAACAGGATCTCCAGGTCGGTGCCGCCGTCCGCCCGGACGACGTACGCGATCCGCGTGGCGTCGGGCGACCACACGGGCGTGGTCTCGGCCGCCGGCGGTGTCGGTGACCTGCTGATGGTCGCTGCCGTCGATGTCCATCGTCCAGACGTCGCCGTCGTGGATGAACGCGAGCCGGGTGCCGTCCGGCGAGAGCGCGGGACTGGTGTTCGCGCCCTCGGTCGTGAGCCGGGCGAGGCGCGACCCGTCGGGGTTCATCGAGTACACGTGCGGGTTGCCGTCCCGGTCGCTCTGGAAGAAGATCCGGCCGGAGACGCCTGGGTACGCCGCCTCCGCGGGCGCGGGCGCGAGGACTCCGACCGCACCCGCGAGCAGGAGCAGCGGCGCGGCGCCGCCGCGACCGTACGTGTGCGAGAGGTCATCGCCCGTCACCCCTTCAGCGCGAACGTAGTCGCGGTGGTCGCCGTGTCGCCTGACGGTGCCGTGACCTTCGCGACGAGCTTCGCCTTGACGCGCTTGCCGTCGAGCGCCTGGCGCCACTTCTTCGTCACCCGCACCTTGACCGTGGTGGCCTTGGCGGTCCGCGACCTCGTACGCCGTCTTGCCGACGACCACCCACTTCCCGGACACCCGGGCCCGCACCGACAGTCGCGCGGTCGACCCGGCCGGTCCGGCCATGGCCTTCACCGGCACCTTGCCGCGGGTCTTGTCCAGCTTCACGACCGGAGCGACCGTGGCGGCCACGCTGGCCGCGCGACGGGGCCGGTGTCGGAGGCGTGGTGGGAGTCGGCGTGGTCGTCGGCGTCGAGCCGGCGCCGACGTGGACGAGGTCCGAGGTCACGTTGATCACCGGGTTGTCCTCGGCGTCCAGGATCCGCACGGCGAACTCCACCGAGGTGTAGCCCGGGGTCGAGGCGACGACGGGCACCTGGATCTCGTACCCGATGCCCAGTCGGGATGTCCCACATGGACCCGTCGGCGGTGCCGAAGCTGGCGTTGCCGCCCACCTCCGGTGGCTGCGGCGCGGTCGGGCAGAGCGCGGTCTCGGGCGTGCTGACGGGTTCCGCGCCGTTGTAGTCCCAGCGGACGCACCGGATCGGGTTGGCCGCCGACACTGCGAGGTCGACCCCCGCAGGCAGCAGGATGTCGGGCTTCATCATCTGGCCGACGCACGGGTAGGGATCGCCGATCCCGGCTCCCTCGACGACGACGTAGAAGACCTCACCGACCTTCGGCGGCGCGGCGTCGTCGTACAGGACGCTCGCCACCAGGCCCGCGGCCGCCTCGACGTAGGGATAGCCGTAGATCACGCTCTCGCAGTTCCGGCCCCAGTTGAACCGGGTGACCCCGTCGTGGCGGGTGACGGCCGCGGCGGCGGGCTCGGCGACGGCGACGACGCCGACGTGCGGCGAGGGCGAGCGCGGCGAGGGTGGTGGTCGGGACGGAAGAAGGACGGCTTCATGACGGCTCCTGGACGGTTGGTGGTCGAGGGCGCCGACGGTGCACGTAACCGCTCAAAGAACGCTCAATCGAGCCTGAAGTCGACCGATCGCCGCCGCAGTGGGGCAGATTGGACCCATGGCAGACGGGGAGCCGCTGTTCCGGGCGCTCGGGCCCCTGGAGGTCCGGGTCGACGGCGTGCCTGGTCGACCTGGGACCCGCCAAGCAGCGAGCGCTCCTTGCGGTGCTGCTCGCACTGGCTCCCGACGCGGTGCCGGTCGAGCGCCTGGTCGACGAGCTGTGGCCGGACGGCGGCCCGGGCCAGCCGCGGCGCAGCCTCCAGGTCTACGTCTCGGCTCTGCGGCGCGCGCTGGGGCCGGAGGGGCGACGACTGACGACGGTCGGCCAGGCCTACCGGCTCGAGGTCCCCGACGGCGGGTTCGACGTCGCCGTGTTCGAGGACCAGGTCAACGACGAGCCGGGAACAGCACCGCTCCGGCGACGCACGAGGCTGCGGTGGCGACCGCCGACGCCGCGCAGGCGCTCTGGAGGGGACAGGCGTGGCAGGACCTGCTGGACGTCCCGGTGCTCGAGCCCGACGCCGTCGCGGCTCGAGGAGCTGCGGCTCGACCTCCGGGCGGTCCGGGCGGCCTCGCTGCTCGCGCTGGGACGTCACCGCGACCAGGTGCCCGAGCTGGAGGGCCTGGTGCGCCTGCACCCGCTCCGCGAGGACCTGCGCGGCCACCTGATGCTCGCCCTGCACCGCTCCGGACGCCAGGCCGAGGCGCTGGAGGTGTACGCCGACGGGCGGGCGTGGCTGGCCGCGGAGACCGGTCTCGACCCGGGAGCCGCGCTGCGCGACCTGCACGCGGCGATCCTCGGCGACGAGCCGGCTCTGCGGCTCGAGGACGCCGACCTCCGGGCCCGCCGCCACCTGCCCGCGCCGGCGACCGCCGTTGATCGGCCGGCGCGCCGACCGCGACGAGCTGGCGCGAGCTGCTGACCGACGGCACCCGGCTGCTGACGCTGACGGGGCCCGGCGGGGTGGGCAAGACCCGCCTGGCGCTGCACCTCGCCCACGAGATGGCGGGCGCCTGTCCCGACGGCGTCTGGTTCGTGGAGCTCGCGGACCTCGAGGACGTCCGGCTGGTCGCCCCGCCGTCGCGGAGGCCCTCGGGATCGAGCCCGTCGGCGAGGACGCGCTGACCCCGCTCGTCGACCACCTCGCCGGCCGACGCCTCCTGCTCCTCCTCGACAACTTCGAGCAGGTCGAGGCCGCCGCCGACGTGGTAGCCCGGCTGCTCGGTGCCGGCGACGGCGTCCAGGTGATGGTCACCAGCAGGGTCCCGCTCCGCGTGTACGGCGAGCACGTGCGCCAGCTCGGCCCGCTCGACGTGGGCGACGCGGTCGAGCTCTTCACGGCGCGCGCGACCGCGGCCGACCACCGCTTCGACGCACGGCCGCGCTCGCGACGATCGAGCGGATCTGCGCTGCGGCTCGACAGGCTGCCGCTCGCCATCGAGCTCGCGGCCGCACGAGTGAGCGAGATGACCCTCGACGAGATGGCGGACCACCTCGCCGCACGCGCTCGACCTGGCGTCCGACGGCCCCCGCGAGCGGTCGGGTCGGCAGCAGGCGCTGCGCGCGACCATCGCGTGGAGCGTCGACCTCCTGCCGGCGGAGACGGCGCGCGGCGTTCGGCCGCCTCGGCGTGTTCGCGGGCGGGTTCCGGGCCGACGCCGCCGAGGCCGTGGGCGTCGGGCGCGAGCAGCTGAACGCGCTCGTCCGTTCCAGCCTGCTGGTGCGCGAGGCCGACCGCTTCCGCCTGCTCGAGACCATTCGCGACTACGCGCTCGAGCTCCTGGCACGACGACCCCGACGGCGACGGCGTGCGGGACCGGCACGCGGCCTACCACCTCGCGCTCGCCGAGCAGGCCCGCCCGGGCATGGCGGGCGCCTCGTCGACGGCCCTGATCCGGCGTCTCCGGGCCGAGCGTCGCCAACCTCGCGGGCCGCGATGGAGCACGACGAGCGGTCGGGGGCCTGGGTGGACCTGCTGCGGCTCGCCACGGCGCTGACGATCTTCTGGTACCGCACGGGTGTCCGGAACGAGGACCTCGCCTGGGTCGAGCTGGCCCTCGACCGCGCGCCCGACGCCGACGACCACCTCCGCGGCCGCGCGTACTACGGGCTCGCGATCTGTCGCGGCGAGCAGGGCCGCTCGGAGGAGGCGATGGCCGCCTGCACGGAGAGCCACCGCCTCCTGCAGGCGACCGGGGACGAGGCCTGGCTGGCCCGCGTCCTCAACAGCCTGGCCGGCCTCACCCGCGACGCCGGGCACGCCGCGGAGGCGGCCCCGCTCGTCGACGAGGTCATCGCCCTGCGCCGCCGGCTCGCCGACCCGGCGCCTGTCGCTGCGGATCCCGCTCCACAACCGGGCGATCGTGGCGATGGATCTCGGCGACCTCGCCGACGGCCCGCGCGGTGCCTCGCCGAGGAGCGCGAGCTGGCTGCGGGCGACGAGCTCGAGGAGGCCTGGGTCGACAGCACGCTCGCCGACCTGGCCATCGCCGACGGCCGCACCGAGGAGGCGCAGGTCACTGCTCCGCCGCGCCCTGCCCGTGCTGCGCGAGCACGACGCCGAGTCCCGCCTCGTCGAGCTGCTGGACAGCCTGGCGGCCCTGGCGGTGTCGACCGGCCGGCTGCCCGAGGCCGCCGTCCTGGTGGGCGCGGCCGACCGGGCGATGGCCGACACGGGCGCCGTCCAGGTGCACGCCGACGTGCTGCTGCGACAGCGACGCGTCGGGAGGGCGCTCGACGAGATGTCCCCCGACGAACGCTCCGCCCGCACCGCGGAGGGCGCTGAGCTCGACCTCCACGAGGCGCTCGACCTGGCCGCCGAGTGGCTGCTCTGACCGCGGGCCTGGCACACCGCTCACAGCTCGGGCACGTCGAGGTCGAGCCGCCGGGCGAGCTGGGTCAGCGACCGGGCGGCCTGGCGGCGTACGGCGGGCTCCTCGTCGTCGAGCAGGTCGCGCACCACGTCGACGTGCTCGGTGTCGCCGACGGCGCCGAGGGTGCGCAGCGCCTGCACGCGCACCCGAGGCAGCTCGCCCTCGACGGCCAGCACCGGCGGCCCGCGGACCGGCCTCGCCGATCTCGCGCTTGGTCGAGACCTTCAGGCACATCTCGGCCGGCCGCCAGTGCTCGTCGTCGAGGCCCGCGACGACGGCCGGCGCGGCCGCGTCGTCCCAGACGTAGAGCAGGCCGCGGGCTCCCCACGTGCGCACCCAGTAGTCCTTCCACTGCGCGGGGTAGTAGATCGGCGACCCCTCGTCGAAGACCACGCCCGTGAGGTACGGCATCGCGTCGGGATGGTCGTTGCGGTCGGCCCCCTCCAGCAGGTCGACGCACAGGTCGACCGTCGCCCGCACGCCGAGGTGGTCGGCCAGCTCGGCGCACCAGCTCGCCGACCGGTGCCTCCAGGTCCCGCGGCGGGGGCAAATCGGTCACCTCCGGAGCATGGCACCGCCTACCGTCAGCCCGGTGACGTGGACGCCGTACGCCGACCTCGACGAGCTGCTCGACGAGCTGCTCGGCCACTGGCGGCGGATCCTCGGCGACGACCTGGCCGGCGCCTGGCTGCAGGGCTCGTTCGCCCTGGGCGCCGGTGACCTGCACAGCGACTGCGACTGGATCGTGGCGACGCACCGCCCGCTGACCGACGAGCAGGTGGCCGCGCTCCGCGAGGTGCACGACGAGATCCCGACCCGCGACGGCCACTGGCCGCACGACATCGAGGGGTCCTACGCGCCGCTGGCCGACCTCGTGTCGGTCGACCACCTGGGCCGGGAGTGGCTGTTCAACAACCACGGCCACCGCACCCTCGTGTGGGACGACCACTGCAACCGCGGGTACACCCGCTGGATCCTGCGCGAGCACGGCATCCCACTGACCGGCCCCGAGCCGCGGTCGTTCATGGCAGCGGTGCCCGCCGACCTGCTGAGGGCCGAGGCGCGGACGGCGATCCCGACGCTGATGGCCGACCTGGCGACCTGGGTCGACATCGACACGATCGCGTGGGGGCAGCGGTACGCCGTCGTCACAGCGTCGCGCATCCTCTACACGCTCGCGACGGCCGAGGTCGCCAGCAAGCCCGGCGCCCTGGAGTGGGCGCAGCGCACCCTCGACGCCCGGTGGCGGCCGCTGCTGGCGCAGGTCCGCGACGACCGGGCGCTCGGGCTCGTGCCCGGACAGCCGCCGCGGCCCGGCGAGGCGGACGCGGCGCGGGCCTTCGCGGCGTACGCCGTGGAGTGGGCCGCGTCGCACCACTAGCCTCCGTCCATGAGCGACCTCCTGGACTCGTTGATCGCCCGCGCCGAGGGCTGGGCGGCCCAGGACCCCGACCCGTTCACGAAGGCCGAGCTCGAGGCGCTCATCTCGGCCCGCGACGAGGCCGAGCTCGCCGACCGGTTCGACGGGACGCTGGAGTTCGGCACGGCCGGTCTTCGCGGCGCCCTGGGCGCCGGGTCCAACCGGATGAACCGCGTCGTCGTCACTCGGGCGGCCGCCGGCCTGGCGGCGTACCTGAAGGACACCGGTGCCCCCGCCGGCGCGTCCGTCGTGATCGGGTACGACGCCCGCCACAACTCCGACGTCTTCGCCCGCGACACCGCCGAGGTGATGACGGGCGCCGGGCTGCGCGCGCTGGTGCATGCCGCGCCCGCTGCCCACACCGCTGCTGGCGTTCGCGATCCGCGAGCTCGGCTGCGTCGCCGGCGTGATGGTGACCGCGAGCCACAACCCGCCGCAGGACAACGGCTACAAGGTCTACCTCGGCGACGGCAGCCAGATCGTGCCGCCGGCCGACGCCGAGATCGCCGCGCGGATCGCGGCCGTCGGCGCGCTGGCCGACGTCCCTCGCGGCGACCCCGGCAAGGTCCTCGACGAGGACATCGTCGACCGCTACCTCGACACGGTCGCCGGCCTGGCCGGCGACGGGCCGCGCGACCTGCGCATCGTCTACACGCCGCTGCACGGCGTCGGCGGCACCTCGGTGCTGCAGGTGCTGGAGACCGCCGGGCTTCGACGCGCCGTCGGTGGTCGAGCAGCAGGAGGAGCCCGACCCCGAGTTCCCGACGGTGGCGTTCCCCAACCCCGAGGAGCCCGGCGCGATGGACCTCGCGATGGCGCTGGCCGAGGCCCACGACGTCGACCTGGTCGTCGCCAACGACCCCGACGCCGACCGGTGCGCGGCCGCCGTACCCGAGCCAGCACGGGTGGCGGATGCTGCGCGGCGACGAGGTCGGCGCGCTGCTCGGCCACCACCTGCTCGCCCAGGGCAAGCAGGGCACCTACGCGTGCTCGATCGTGTCGTCGTCGCTGCTCGGCAAGATGGCGGCCGCGCACGGGCAGCCGTACGCCGAGACGCTCACCGGCTTCAAGTGGATCAGCCGGGTCGCACGGGCTGGCGTTCGGCTACGAGGAGGCGCTCGGCTACTGCGTCGACCCCGAGCACGTGAAGGACAAGGACGGCGTCTCGGCGCTGCTGCTGCTCTGCGAGCTCGCCGCCGCAGCAGAAGGCCCGCGGGCCGCACCCTGATCGACGTGCTCGACGACATCGCCGCCGAGCACGGCCTGCACGCCACCGACCAGCTCTCGGTCCGCGTCGACGACCTGTCGCTGATCGCGCGCCGCGATGGCCCGGCTGCGCGACCACCCGCCGACCTCGCTGGGCGGCCTCGCCGTCGAGTCGGTCGACGACCTCTCCCTCGGGTCGGCCGACCTGCCGCCCACCGACGGCCTGCGGTACCGGCTCGCCGAGGGCGCCCGGGTCGATCGTCCGCCCGAGCGGCACCGAGCCGAAGCTCAAGTGCTACCTCGAGGTCGTCATCCCCGTGCACCCCGACGACGGCGTCGACGCCGCCCGCATCGCCGCCGCCGGCCGGCTCGACGCCATCAAGGGCGACGTGAAGGCGCCCTCGGCATCTGACCGCACCGATTCAGTCTGCACGTCGAACCGCAGGAGGAAGCGATCCGCAGACGAATCGGGGGCGGGTGGAGTCCTCTCAGAGGAGTATCGAGACCACGAACCCCACGCCGTGACCGACCAGGCCGGCGATCTCCGGCCAGGCCCAGAGGCGGCGTACGGCGGGCAGGTCACCCGAGCCGGCCCGCCGGCGGGCCCCGTCGGCCAGGTGCAGGATCCGGTCCCGGACGTACTCGGGGTAGGTCAGCTCGGGCTCGCCGTCGCGGCCGGTCTTGGGGCGGATCGTGCGGAAGAACGAGTTGCCGATGGCCGGCGAGACGTACCGCTTCTCGGCCGCGCGGACGACGAGCACCTGCCGGACCACGACCTCGTCGATCGCGGC
>CAWBOE010000006.1:0-112182 GCA_963790295.1 uncultured Actinomycetota bacterium | reverse complement strand
GCTGTT
Organism: uncultured Actinomycetota bacterium; assembly: GCA_963790295.1. GTDB lineage: Bacteria > Actinomycetota > Actinomycetes > Propionibacteriales > Nocardioidaceae > Nocardioides. The sequence goes on along the minus strand of CAWBOE010000006.1, from coordinate 112,176 downwards.
CGTCGGCTACCTCGCCGGCCCCGGCGGCGCGACGAACCACAACCACTGGGAACCCGCTGGTTGAGGAGGGACGCTGCATCCAACTTCGGGCGCGTCACGAAACCAGCGACCGCTCGGCCTGGTCGATCAGCCGCTGCAGCATCAGCCCGCGGCGGACGTCGAGCGGGTGTGCCCGGCCGCTCGCCACGGTCTCTGCGAGCTCACCAGCGATCGTCGAGAAGAACGCCGTGCGGTCGTTGACCGACGAACCGTCGAACACGACTGGCCCGGTGTTGGTGTGCACCGTGCACACCAGCACGCCCTCCGCACCCTCCGCCGTGATGGAGAGCATCGCCTGACCGACCAGCCCTGACTCGTGCCTGGTGGTCAGGGCCACGTAACGCGTCGGGTCGCCGAAGGCACTGACCTCGGCGACCGGCCCCAACGTGGCGTCCAGGAGGTCGAGCACGTGTGGGCCGAGGTCGAGCAGTGCCCCGCGCGCGACCCGCCACGGAGTGGCGAAGAACTCGCCAGGACGCGAACCACCGCTGACGAAGCCGACCTGCGCCGCCTGCGGCTCGGTCTGCGCGACGCGGCGCAGGAAGTCGCGGCCCTCGAGCGGTGAACCGGTTGGTCAGGAACACGAGCGTGCGAACCCCGGCCTCCTCCACGGCAGCGGCCAGGCGCTCGGCGTCCGCCAGCTCGAAGGCGAGCGGCTTCTCGAGGAGCAGGTGCTTGCCGGCCCGGGCAGCCCGGGTCGCCAGCTCGGCCTGCACATCCGGAGGAACGGCGAAGGCAACGGCGTCGCAACGCTCGAGCAGCTCCTCGAACGAGCCCGCGGCCACGGCGCCGTACCGACTCGGCCAGCTCTGCGGCAGCCTCCTGGCGACGCGCCCACACGGCTTCGAGGCTCGTGCCCGGTCCGCCGGCGAGCAGCGGCGCGTGCACGATCGACGCCCACGGGCCGGCCCCGACGAGTCCGGTCCTCAGCGTCGCGGACATCACCGGCCCCGTGGTGTGTCGGTCGCGAGCTCAGCGGCCAGCTCGTCCAGCCGGGCGAACAACCACTGGTGGGCCGGGTCGGCAGCCGGTCCCGGCCGAACCAGTAGCCCTCGGCGAGCAGCACCTGCCCGAACGGCGGCTCCACCTGGACCAGCGGCCCGCGGCACCGGGTGTATCCGGGCCAGCCGCTCGGGCACCACCGCGACCAGGTCGGTCCCCTCGATGACGAACGGCAGCGGCAGCCACCCGGCGACGCTCACCTCGATCCGCCGGTCGATGCCCAGCTCGCCGAAGACCCGGTCGACCGGGGTGAGGATGCCGGGGCCGAACGCGGCCACCGCGTGCGGCAGCTCGGCCAGGTCGGCCAGGGTCGAGGCCGCCGGACCGAGCCGCGGGTGCCCGCGGTCCACCAGGCACACCATGCGGTCCCGCCAGAGCGGCCGCGACTCGCCCGGGAAACCGAACCCCAGCGGGGCGACCAGCGCGTCGTACTCCAGCAGGATGCGGTCCGACGACCGGGCGTCCGGGCCGAGGTGGTCGATCGACAGGCGTACGCCGGGCGCCAGCTCGCACCCGGCGCCAGCAGCGGCTCGTGCACGACGGCGATGGCGTAGTCGCTCATCGTCAGCCGGAACGTCCGCCCGCTGGTGGCCGGATCGAACCCCTCCTCGACGTCCAGCGCCTTGCCGATCAGCCGCAGGGCGTGCTGCACCTCCGGCAGCAGCTCGACCGCGAACGGCGTCAGCTCGTAGTCCCGGCCGCTGCGGGTCAGCAGCTCGTCGTCGAACCTGCGCCGCAGCCGGGCCAGCGCGGCGCTCATCGCCGGCTGGCTCAGCGCCAGCCGCTGACCGGCCCGGGTCACGTTGCCCTCCTCGAGCAGCACCTTGAGGGAGAGCAGCAGGTTCAGGTCGGTGCCGCCGAGAGACATGGCCCCTTGCCGTGACACGTCGACCGTCACATGCGGGCATAGCATCGACGGCGAGGAGGTGACGCGATGACGGAAGGGCTGCGTGAGGTCGACGCCAACCTGCTGCTCTCGCTGCACGCGCTGCTGGAGGAGCGGAACCTCACCCACGCCGGCGCCCGGATGACGATGAGCCAGCCGGCCATGAGCGGTGCCCTCGCCCGGCTCCGCAAGCACTTCGGCGACGAGCTGCTGATCCGCAGCGGCCGCGGGTACGAGCTCACCCCGCTCGCCGAGCGGCTGCGCCCGTCGGTCGCCGACGCCGTCGAGGCCGCCGAGGCGCTGCTGGGCAACGCGCGGGAGTTCGACCCGCGCTCGAGCACCAACAGTTCGACGTGAGCATGTCCGAGTACGCGATGACGGTGCTGGCCGAGCCGCTGATCCGGCTGCTGCGCGAGCAGGCGCCGGGCTGCTCGGTGGCTTCGACAGCGTCCCCCCTCGCGCGGACCAGTTCGAGAGCCAGTTGATGCGCCGCGACCTCATCGTGGTGCCGCTCGGCTTCGACCTGCCCGGCCGCACGCAGCCGATCTTCACCGACGAGCTCGTCTGCGTGGTCGCCGCGCAACCCGCAGCTGCGCGACGGCGCGCTCACCCTGGACGACCTGCGGGCCATGCCGCACGCCGTGGCGGAGTTCCTGTCCGCCGGCGACCGCAAGCGTCCGCTCGAGGTCGAGGTGGAGCGAGAGGGCTCAGCGGCCGGGCCGTGCTGGTCCAGGTGACCAGCCTGCTCACCCTGCCGTTCGCCGTGGCCGGCACCGGCATGTGCGCCTTCGTCCCTGCCCGCCTGGCGCGGCGCTGCCTGGACATGCTCGACCTGGTGATCGCCCCGACCCGCTGGACACCGGTGCAGATCACCGAGGCCGCGCACTGGCACCCGCGGCGGGCGGCCGACCCCGGCGGGGTCTGGCTGCGCCGCCTGCTGTACGACGTGGCGGTCGACGTCGAGGACATCTGAGCGGTCAGGCGTGCAGGCGCGAGCCGGCGGCTGGCTCGCCGCCGACGGCAGCGACGAGGCGGCCATCACCAGCGCCGGCGCGACGCGCCGACTCCTCACCGGTGAGGCCGACCAGGGGCGACACCACCGCGCCGAGCGCGAACTGGGAGAAGCCGAGCAGCGCGCTGCCGGTGCCGGCGACCTCGCGACGTGCGCCATCGCCAGCGCCGCCGAGCTGCCCATGATCCCGCCGTTGCTGAGGCACCGCGACGAAGATCGGCGACGGCGTACGTCCAGGCCGGCGCGCCGACGAGCACCAGGCCGACGAAGCCAGCGTGCCGAGCGACCTGCAGGGCGAACGCGAGGCGGACACGATGCGGCGCGGATCCAGCGCTCGACGAGCCGGCTGACGACCGCGCCGGCGCCGATGAGCCCGGCCGCGTTGATGCCGAACGCCACGCCGTACTCCACCTCGGAAAGCCCGAGCACGCGCTGGTAGACGAATGGCGAGGCGGAGATGTAGGCCATCATCATCGCGAACGAGAAGGCGAAGACGGCGTGTGGCCCCAGTACCCCGGCGAGCCGCAGCACCCTGCCGCACGCCGACGAGGACGAGGCGCCGCGCTGCCCGGCGGACGCGCGGCCGGGTGTCTCGGGTACGACCAGCGAGCACGGCCAGCAGCATCACACGCACAGCCCGGTGACGGTCCAGAGCATGCCCCGCCAGCCGATCGGGCCGGACAGCAGCCCGCCGACCAGCGGAGCCAGGACGGGCGCCACCCCGCCCACGGTCAGCATCAGCGTGAACGCCCGGGCCGCGGCGCGACCGGTGACCAGGTCGGCGATGACCGCCCGGCCGATGACCATGCCACCGGCACCGGCGAATCCCTGCACGAGCCGGGCGACGACGAGCACCGCCAGGTCGGCGCGAGCCGCGCGACCACGCCCGCCACCACGCAGACCACGGCACTGGCGATCAGCGGGACACGGCGGCCGAACGGTCCGAGATCGGCCCCATCAGCAGCTGCCCGAAGGCCAGCCCGATCAGAAACGTCGTGAGCGTCAGCTGGACACCGCTGGCGTCGCGGCCAGGTCCCGCGCCGATCGCCGGGAACCCCGGCAGGTAGAGGTCCGTCGCGATCGGCGCGAACGCCGCCAGCAGTGCCAGCGTGAGCAGCAGCGGCAGCCGGATCGCGGCTCGCGCGGGCGCGCCCGGCGCGCGCTCGGCGGACCGTCACCCGGGAAGTCAACCATCCGGCCGCGCAGGGCGGAACACGCCGTTCGGCATGCCACCAATCGGCATTGGTGATGCCCGGCGCCCTTGTGGTGCCGGGCGTCCGGTGCAGGCTCGACTGGTGCCCATGACCTGGAGCGATGGCAACGCCGTACGTCGACGAGCTGGCGCCCGGGTATGTACGCCTACGTCCAGCCGGACGGCGGCTGGATGGTCAACAACTGCGGCGTCGTGGTCGACGGCACCGGCACCGCGGTGCTGGTCGACACCACCTCGACCGAGCGGCGCAACCGCGCGGTGCTGGCCGAGGTCGCGCGGGTGTCAGCGGGCGCGCCGAAGGCGGTGGTCAACACCCACCACCACCCCGACCACACCTACGGCAACGGCTTCCTGCCCGCGGAGACACTGGTCATCGGCCACGAGCAGTGCCGCGACGAGGTGCTCGCGCGCCGGCCTCGAAGCGACCAAGGTGATCACCGCGCCCGACTACGGCGCGCTCACCCTCCGCCCGCCGGAGCTCACCTTCGCCGACCGGATGACCCTGCACCTGCGCGATTCCCGGTCGAGCTGCGGCACGTCGGCCGCGCGCACACCAGCAACGACGTCTCGTCTGGCTGCCGGAGCAGCGGGTGCTGTTCGCCGGCGACCTGGCTTCGCGGGCGGTCAGCCGTTCCTGCTGGAGGGCTCGGTCGCGCGGTTTCCGCGAGGCGATCGCGCAGATGCGCGAGCTGCCCCCGAGGTGCTCGCTCCCCGGTCACGGCCCGGTCTGCCGCGGCGAGGAGGTGGGGCGCTGCTGGACGCGATGGATTCCTACGTCGCCTACGTCGCCGAGGTCGCCGCGGAGTCGTACGCCGCCGGCCTGACCCCGCTGGAGGCGGCGCAGAAGCATCGCGACAACCCCTACAGACCTGGGCCGAGACCGAGCGGTTCGTCGGGAACCTGCACCGGGCGTACTCCGAGCTGTCCGGCAACCCTCGACACCCGCCCCTCACCGTCCCGTCGGTCTGGCCGGACATGGTCGCCTTCCACGGCGGCCCGATCGCCTGCCACGCATGAGCACCGCGCAGGCACCAGATCCGGATCAACGAGTTCCTGGCGGGCACCTCGAAGCGGGCTCGAGTCTCCGGTGCATCGCCTCCGTGGACTCTGAACTGGTGCGTGCCCGGGCCGGCCTGGGCGCGCCCGACGGCAGCACCACCTCGGCGGTGCAGCCGGGCGGCACGGTCACGGACAGCTCGAACAGCGTCGGCCAGCGCCAGGACGCGGCGACGCGGCCGTGCGGCGAGTCGTGCGCGGTCGGCGCCCAGGTGAGCCCGCCGCCGGGCCGCGGCTCGACCCGGAAGCGGCGGTAGGCCGGTTCGAGCCGCCGAAGCCCGGCGACGTAGCGGTGCAGGAACCAGATCACCGCGCCCTTGGAGTAGTGGTTGAGCGACTCGTGCGGGACGCCGTCGTCGTCGACGCCCTCCCAGCGCTCCCACACGGTGGTGGCGCCGCGGTCGATCATCGTCAGCCAGGACGGCTCGGTGTCCTGGAACAGCAGCTCGTACGCGACGTCGAGGTGACCGGCGTCGGCGAGCACCGGCAGCAGGTCGGGGTGGCCAGGAAGCCGGTGCGCCAGGTGCGTCGCCGTTGTCGCGGACCAATTCGGCCAGGCCGTCGGCCGCCGCGCGCCGCAGTGCTCGTCGGGCACCAGCCCGAACGCCAGCGCCCGCACCAGGTTCGCCTGGGTCTCCGGCGTGACCCGGCCGTCGGCGTCGAGGAACTCCGCGCGCCAGGCGTCGACGGCCGCGGCGCTGAGCGCCGCGTACCGCGCGGCCTCGCTCGTCGCGGCCGAGCAGCCGGCGCGATCCGGCCGCGACCGCGTCGACCAGGCGAAGTAGGCGGTCGCCACGTCGGACTTGTCGGCGGCGACGAAGCGCCGGAAGTCGGACGGGTCCTCGCCGGGCACCAGCCACTCGCCCCAGTGGAAGCCGGTGTCCCACAGGTACCGCTCGTGCGGCAGCGGCTCGGCGGGCCGCTCGACCCGCGCCGGGTGACGCTGTCCGGCCGCGTCCGCTCGACGCAGTCCAGCCAGCGCACCATCGTCGGCCACTGCTCGTCGAGCAGCCGCGATGTCGCCGTACTCCCGGTAGATCTCCCACGGCACCAGCACGGCGGCGTCGCCCCAGCCGGCGGAGCCGTTGACCCGCTCCAGGAACCCGGTCCGCTCGGCCGGCCGGCATCGGCGCCATGTTGCCGACCATGCCGTTCTCCCACTGGCCGGCGGCGAGGTCGCGCAGCCACTTGGTCGAGAAGCCGGCGACGTCGTAGAGGAACGTCGCGGTCGGCACGTAGAGCTGCCAGTCCCCGGTCCAGCCGGCCCGCTCGCGGGTCGGGCAGTCGGTGGGGATGTCGCAGGCGTTGCCGCGGAAGCTCCACACGGCGGCCTCGTGCAGCGCGTTGACCCGGTCGTCGCTGCACGTGAACGAGCCGGGCGGCCGCAGGTCGGTGTGCACGACCACGCCGGTGACGTCGCCGGCGGTCGAGCCGTCCGGGTGACCCTCGACGCGCACGTACCGGAAGCCGTGGGTGGTGAACCGCGGCTCGAAGACGTCCCCGGCCACCCCGGCGGAGATGACCGTGTCGACCTTGCCGGCCCGCACGCTCGGGCAGGAACGGCATGTCGCCGGCCGCAGGTGCTCGGTGGTCACGTCGCCGTCCGGGCCGAGCGCCTCGCCGTGGGTCAGGATGAGCGCGGTGCCCGCCGGGCCGAGGTCGGTCAGGCGCACCCGGCCGTTGATGTTCTGGCCGAGGTCGACGACCTGCCGCCGGGCCGCAGCGCGGTCACCGCCACCGGCCGGATCTCCTCCACCGGCCGCACCGGCGGCGCCGGCGAGAGACGAGCGGCGTCGAACCCGCGATCACCGACGACCACCGGCGCCCAGTCCGGGCTCGGCCAGCCGACAGCCGCCGGTCCTCGGGCTGCCCCTCGATCAGGTCGGCCGCACGATTGCGAGGGCGCCCATCGCCAGTCCGGCCGGTGCCGATCACCGTGGTGGTGCCGTCCGGGTGCTCGACGTGCAGCTGGGCGAGCAACGCGGTCGGTCGCCCCACTGGTCGTGCGGCGCGCAGCAGGCCGACCTGGCCGCGGTACCACCCGTCGGCGAGCAGCGCCTCGATCGTGTGCGCGCCCGGCCGGAGCAGGTCGGTGACGTCGTACGTCTGCACCTGCGTGCGGGACGGCGTACTCGGTGAATCCGGGCGCCAGCTCGTGTCGCCGACCCGCTGCCCGTTGAGCACATCTCGTAGATCGCCGTGCGCGGTGGCGTAGAGCCGGGCGGCGACCACCGGCCGGTCGACGTCGACCTCGCCGCGCAGCAGGTACGCCGGCCGGAACCCCGGCGGGCCGGCCTCCTCGGCCGGCGCGACCCAGGACGCCCCAGTCCGCCGGCTCCAGCAGCCCGGCCTCCACGCGGTCGGCTCCGACCACCGCGCCCCGATCGGTCCAGACCCGCACCTGCACCTGCGGCGTTCGCCGCGAGGCCGAGCGCCACCCGGCCAGGCACGAGCACGTTCGCGCCGACTCCACCCGGCCGGTCGTGCCGTCGTCGAGCCGAGCTCGTAGGCGAGCTGCCGGCCGGCGCCCCGGGCAGCCGCCAGGACAGCCGCGGCCGCCGCTCGCCGATGCCGACGGCTGGTCGAGGTGCTCGACGCGTACTCGCATGTGACCACCCTCACCGCCCCGCGCCCAGAGTGGAACCAGACCGTCGACAACCCAGGTATCGGCGCCGTGGATAAAATCGCCAGGTATACACCGATTCGTCGAGCACCTCGCCCGCGTGGACTACCCGCAGGATCGCTGACGAATCGGTGTTCGGTCCTCAGCCCAGCGTCGAGGTACGGGCCACCAGCTCGGGGAGGAAGACCACCTGCTGGTGCTGGTGCTCGGGGTTGCCCGCCTCGTCGAGGACCAGCTCGGCGGCCCGGCGTCCGAGCTCGCTGGCGCGGCTGGCGGACCGAGGTGAGCGGCACGGCCGCGGCAGCGGCGAACTCGATGTCGTCGTAGCCGACGATCGCGAGGTCGCTGGGCACCCGAGCCTGACGGCCGCCAGCTGCTGGAGCAGGCCGAGCGCGAGCAGGTCGTTGGCGCAGAACGCCGCCGTCGGCCGCTGTCGCGGGGCAGCCCGGCAGCCGCTCGCCGGCCAGCCGGCCCTCGCGCACGGTCGTCGCGGCCGTCGGTCGATCACGGTGACGGTCGTCGGTGCAGCCGGCGGCGCTCCAGGCCTTCGCGGGCGCCCTCGAGGCGGTCGCGGACCTGGCCGATCGACTCCGGGCCGCCGACGAACGCGATCCGCGGTGGCCGCGGTCGACGAGGTGCTCGACGGCCAGCCGGCCGCCGAGGACGTCGTCGACGGCGACCGAGCAGAAGCGACTCGTCGTCGCGGGTGCGGTCGACGATCGACGACCGGCGTGCCGCGGCGGGCGACCTCGTCGAGGAGCGGCGGCCTCGGGGTCGACCGGGGTGACCAGGATGCCCTGCACCCGCTGCTCGTCGAGGTGCGCGAGGTAGCCGGCCTCGCGGTCGGCCGCGGTTGCCGCTGTTGCACATGAAGAGCGAGAGGCCGGCGACTCCTCGGCGGCCTCCTCGATGCCCGCGGCGACGTCGGTGAAGAACGGGTTGCCGGCGTCGAGCATCACGTAGGCCAGGGTGCGGCTGCGCCCCGCCCGCAGCTGGCGGGCCGACTCGTTGCGGACGAAGCCGAGCTCGGCCATCGCCTGCTCGACCCGCTCCCGGGTGCCGCGGGCTGACCCGCTCGGGCCGGTTGAGCACGTTGGAGACGGTGCCGAGCGAGACGCCGGCGAGCGCCGCGACGTCCTTGACCGACGCGGTGCGGCCGTTCAGGTCCGACAGTCGAGCCACCGTCGCACTCTCCTGTCGTAGGTCACCTGTGTTGAAACGTTTTAGCGCGGCGATTCTTGCACAGGGGTTGACCGATGTGAACGCCGTCACCTAACGTCTGGCATCAAGAAATGAAACCTTTCAATTCGAACGGACACGAGATGACGGCTACCGGCGACGCGACACGCGGTGCTCGAGCTGCGCGACGTCGCCAAGTCGTTCGGCCCGGTCGTCGCCCTGCGCTCCGGGCAGCCTGCGCGTCGAGGCCGGCTCGATCCACGCGCTCGTGGGCGAGAACGGCGCCGGCAAGTCGACGCTGGTCAAGATCGTCGCCGGCGTCCACCGCCGCGACGCGGGCGACTTCCGCCTCGGCGGCGAGGCCGTCGACTTCGGCTCGACCGCCGAGTCCAAGGCCGCCGGCATCGCGGTGATCTACCAGGAGCCGACGCTCTTCCCCGACCTCTCGGTCACCGAGAACATCTTCATGGGCCGCCAGCCCGTCGGCGCCGGCCGGCGCATCGACCGGGCGGGCATGTACGCCGAGGCGGAGGCGCTCTTCCACCGGCTCGGCGTCGCACATCGACCCGCGCCGCCCGGCGCGCGGCCTCTCGATCGCCGACCAGCAGATCATCGAGATCGCCAAGGCCATCTCGCTCGACGCCCGGCTGCTGATCATGGACGAGCCGACCGCGGCGCTCAGCGGCGTCGAGGTCGAGCGGCTCTTCGCGGTCGCCCGCAGCCTGCGCGACGAGGGCCGCGCGCTGGTCTTCATCTCCCACCGCTTCGACGAGGTCTTCGCCCTCTGCGACACGGTCACCGTGATGCGCGACGGCGACTACATCGCCACCGACCGCGATCGCCGAGACCACCGGTCGACAGATCGTCGCCCAGATGGTCGGCCGCGAGGTCGGCGACCTGTTCCCCAAGACCCCGGCCGCGATCGGCGACGTCGTCCTCGAGGTCGAGGGCCTCGAGTCGGCCGGCGTCTTCCACGACGTCTCCTTCGAGGTCCGCGCCGGCGAGATCGTCGGCCTGGCCGGCCTGGTCGGGCGCCGGCCGCAGCGAGATCGCCCGCGCGGTCTTCGGCGTCGACGCGCTACGACGCCGGCTCGGTCAGCCTGCACGGCAAGGCCGGTCCCGCCGCACGACCCGCGCGCCGCGATCCGCGCCGGCATGGCGTTCGTCCCCGAGGACCGGCGCAAGCAGGGCCTGGTCATCGACGCCTCGGTCGGCCGCAACGTCGCCGGCGTCATCCGCGGCGGCTTGGACAAGGCCGGCCTCCTCACCGCCGGCGCGGAGAACAGGGCCGCCGGGCCGTGGGCCGCGCGCCTCGAGGTCAAGACCAGCGCCCTCGACATGACCGCCGCCACGATGAGCGGCGGCAACCAGCAGAAGGTCGTCATCGCCAAGTGGCTGGCCACCGACCCCAGGCTGCTGATCATCGACGAGCCCACCCGCGGCATCGACGTCGGCACCAAGGCCGAGGTGCACCGGCTGCTCTCCGAGCTCGCCGGCCAGGGCCTGGCGATCCTGATGATCTCCTCCGAGCTGCCCGAGGTGCTCGGCATGGCCGACCGCGTCCTCGTCGTCTGCGAGGGCCGGATCACCGCCGACCTCCCGCGCGACGAGGCCACCCCCGAGGCCGTCATGCCGGCCGCGACGCGGTCCTCGGAGGCAGCGCATGAACTCACCCACGAGCGCCGCTCCACCGCGCTCCTCCGACGACTCCGCGAGGACCCCGATGAGCGACCGAGCTCCTGGTCGAGCCCAGCCAGCTGTCGCGCGACCCGGCGCGCGGTCAACACGGTGCTCCGCTCCCGCGAGCTCGCCATCGTCATCGTGCTGGTCGCTGATCGTGGTGGCCGCCACCGCCAAGAGCCACAGCTTCCTGTTCAGCTCCGACGGCTGGCGCGACCTGCTGCTCACCCCGTCGATCCTGCTGCTGCTCGCGGTCGGCCAGACGGTCGTGATCATCACCCGCAACGTCGACCTCTCGGTCGGCTCGGTGCTCGGCGCTCACGGCGTACCTCACCGGCCGGCTGTTCATCGACCACCCGGGCTCCCGATCGTGCTGGTCTTCCTGCGCCGGGCTCCTGGTCGGCGCGCTGCTCGGCCTGGTCAACGGCGTGCTGGTGGCGTTCGGCAAGGTGCCGGCGCTGGTGATCACGCTCGGCACGCTCTACATCTACCGCGGCATCGTGCTCACCTGGGCCGGCAGCGACCGGATCAACGCCGGCGACATGCCGGCGACTTCCTGGAGCTCGGCACCAAGCCGATCGCTCGACCATCCCGGTGCTCACGATCATCGCGCTCGTCGTGCTCGCGCTGGTCGGCTACTACCTCCACACCGCCCGCGGCGGCCGCGAGCTCTACGCCATCGGCTCCGACCCGGACGCCGCCGTGCTCTACGGCCTCAACGTCCGCCGCCGGGTGCTCGGCGCGTTCGTCCTCAGCGGCGCGCTCGCCGGCCTCGCCGGCGTCGTCTACGCCGCCCGCTACGGCACGCGTTCGCCGGCGCCGGCCGCGGCATCGAGCTGCAGGCCGTCGCCGCCGTGGTCATCGGCGGCGTCGCGATCTTCGGCGGCAGCGGCACGGTGTGGGGCGCGGCGATCGGCGCCTTCCTGCTCGTCACGATCAACCGGGCGCTGCCGATCCTCGGCATCAGCGACTTCTGGCAGCGCGCCGTCGTCGGCGCGCCTGATCCTCGGCGCGATCGTGCTCGACCGGGTGCTCGCCGCTCCGCCGGACCCACCAGCTCGTCGAAGCGAGGGACGAGTCATGACGGCCACCTCGACCGTCAGCCGCGACCACCCGCGCCGCACTACCCGGCGTACTCCGCAACCTCGTGGCGGCGGCTGCTGCTCACCCGCGAGTCCGCGGTCATCGCGCCTGCTGGTGATCGTCTACGTCTACTCGCTGCTCAACGTCGAGAACTTCGACGGCCCGCTGACGCCTACATACCTGCTCCTCGACATCGCGCCGATCCTGCTGATCGCGCTGCCGATGACGCTGATCATCATCACCGGCGAGATCGACCTCTCGGTGGCCAGCATCGTCGGCGCTGAGCAGCGTGCTGCTCGGCGTGCTGCACGGAGCACGGCATCGTCGATCCCGGCCGCCGTCGTCCTCGCCCTGCTCGCTCGGCGTGGTCTGCGGCGCCCTCAACGGCTTCCTCGTCGCGTACGTCGGCCTGCCGTCGCTGGCGGTCACCATCGGCACCCTCGCGCTCTACCGCGGCATCGCGGTCGGCCTGCTCGGCACCAAGGCGTCACCGACTTCCCGGAGAAGTGGACCGACCTGGCCGACCGAGCGCGATCGGCGACACCGACATCCCGATGATCATGATCCCGTTCGTCGTGCTGGCCGTCGTGCTTCGCGCTGCTGCTGCACTTCTCGTCGCTTCGGCCGCGGCGTCTACGACATCGGGCTCAACGCCGAGGCGGCGCACTTCACCGGCGTCAACGTCGCGCGCACCAAGTTCATGCTCTTCGTGCTGTCGCGGCGTGGTCGTCCGCGTTCGCCGGCATCTACTCACGCTCCGCTTCGGCAGCGCCCGCGGCGACAACGCCACCGGGCTTCGAGCTCCAGGTGATCGCGGCGGTGCTCCTCGGCGGCGTCTCGATCTTCGGCGGCCGCGGCGGCCTGCACGGCGTCATCGCCGGCGTCCTGCTGATCGGCGTGTCATCTCCAGCGCCCTGCGCCTGGAGAACGTCACGGTCAACGTCATCAACATCATCATCGGCCTGCTGCTCGTGCCTCGGTGATCTCCACCAGCTTCCTGGCGTGGATCTCGGGAGCTGCTCCCGCGCAGGACCACCGGCCGACCGGGCCGGCCACGCGACGCCGGCCTGCCGGCGGCCGACGTGAACCACCAGGAAAGGTAGCATCATGAACATCAAGTCCACACCGATTCGCCGCTGCTGGCGGTCCTGGCGCTGGTCGCCAGCCTCGGGCTCGCCGGCTGTGGGCGACGACGCGCGACGGCGGCGACGACGGCGGCGGAGGCGGCGGCGGCGACGCGGCCACGATCACCTTCCTGCCCGAAGAACCTCGGCAACCCCTACTTCGACACCAGCGACGCCGGCGGCGAGAAGGCCGTCGAGGAGTTCGGCGGCACGTTCGAGGAGGTCGGCCCCGACACGGCCAGCCCCGACGCCCAGGTGCCGTTCATCAACACCGCCGCCCAGCAGGGCGTCAACGCGCTCGTCGTCTCGGCCAACGACCCCGAGGCGCTCTGCGACGCGCTCAACGAGGCCCGCGACGCCGGCACCAAGGTCGTCACCTTCGACTCCGACACCGACCCGAGTGCCGCGACCTGTTCATCAACCAGGCCACCGCCGAGGGCATCGCCAAGGTCCAGGTCGACCTGATCGCCGAGCAGATCGGCGACGCCGGCGAGATCGCGATCCTGTCGGCCGCCGCCAACGCGACCAACCAGAACGCCTGGATCGAGATGATGGAGGAGGAGCTCGCGGCCAACCACCCCGACATCGAGCTCGTCGACACGGTCTACGGCGACGACGACGACCAGAAGTCGTTCGACAAGACCGCGGCGCTGCTGCAGAACCACCCGAACCTCAAGGGCATCATCTCGCCGACCACGGTCGGCATCGCGGCCGCGGCCCGCTACCTGTCCGACTCGGACGCCAAGGGCAAGGTCGCGCTGACCGGTCTCGGCACGCCCGAACCAGATGCGCGAGTACGTCGAGGACGGCACCGTCGACGGCGTTCGCGCTGTGGAACCCGGGCGACCTCGGCTACCTCGCGGCGTACGCCGCCAAGGCCCTGGTCGACGGCGACATCACCGGCGAGGAGGGCGACACCTTCGAGGCCGGCGAGCTCGGCGAGTTCACGTCGGCGCCGACGGCGACGTCCTGCTCGGCGAGCCGTTCGTGTTCAACGCCGACAACATCGGCGACTTCGACTTCTGAGTCAGCCTCACCCAGGCGTGCCGGCCGGGCGCGTCTCCGCATCCGCGCCCGGCCGGCACCACCACCACCGACACGACCGAGAGGTCGATGCCATGCACCGCGTGCTGCTTCCAGCTCCAGGTCAAGCCCGACCGGATCGACGGAGTACCGCGAGCGGCACGCGGCCGTCTGGCCCGAGATGCTGCGGGCGCTGGCACGAGACCGGCTGGCACAACTACTCGCTCTTCCTGCGCGACGACGGCCTGCTGATCGGCTACTTCGAGACGCCCGATCGCTCGACGCCGCCCTGGCCGGCATGGCACGCCACCGACGTCAACGCGCCGCTGGCAGGCCGAGATGGCCGAGTTCTTCGAGGACCTCGACGACGCACGCGCCCGACGCAGGGCTTCCTCCTGCTCGACGAGGTCTTCCACCTCGAGGACCAGCTCGCCGCCATCGACCAGACCACGACGAGACGAAGGAGTGACGATGACCACGTTCGCCGACATCACCGGCCGGCTCGAGGGCCTGGCCATCGAGGTCCCCTCGTGGGCCTACGGCAACTCCGGCACCCGGTTCAAGGTGTTCGGCACGCCCGGGCACCCCGCGCACGCGTCGAGGAGAAGATCGCCGACGCCGCGCAGGTGCACCGGTTCACCGGCCTGGCGCCGTCGCGTCGCGCTGCACATCCCGTGGGACCTGGTCGACGACTTCGCCGCGCTGCGCGGCGTACGCCGAGGACCTCGGCGTCGCGCTCGGCACGATCAACTCCAACACCTTCCAGGACGACGACTACAAGCTCGGCAGCCTGACCCACGCCGACCCGAAGATCCGCCAGAAGGCGATCGACCACCACCTCGACTGCATCGACGTCATGGACGCAGACCGGCTCGCGCGACCTGAAGATCTGGCTGGCCGACGGCACCAACTACCCCGGCCAGGGCGACATGCGCGCCCGCCAGGACCGGCTCGCCGAGGGCCTCGCCGACGATCTACGACGCAGCTCGGCGAGGACCAGCGGCTGGTGCTGGAGTACAAGTTCTTCGAGCCGGCGTTCTACCACACCGACGTGCCGGACTGGGGCACGTCGTACGCCCACGTGCGCCGCCCTCGGCGACCGGGCGATGGTCTGCCTCGACACCGGCCACCACGCGCCCGGGCACCAACATCGAGTTCATCGTCGCCCAGCTGCTGCGGCTCGGGAAGCTCGGCTCGTTCGACTTCAACAGCCGCTTCTACGCCGACGACGACCTGATCGTCGGCGCGGCCGACCCGTTCCAGCTGTTCCGGATCCTGTTCGAGGTGATCCGCGGCGGCGGCTACGGCCCGGACAGCGACGTCGCGCTGATGCTCGACCAGTGCCACAACATCGAGGAGAAGATCCCCGGCCAGATCCGCTCGGTGCTCAACGTGCAGGAGATGACCGCGCGCGCGCTGCTCGCTCGACACCGAGGCGCTCGACGCAGCGCGCAGGCCGCCGGCGACGTGCTGGCGCGCCAACGAGATCTTCATGGACGCGTTCTACACCGACGTACGACGCGACCTCGCCGCCTGGCGCGAGGAGCGCGGCCTGCCGGCCGACCCGATGGCGGCCTACCTCGCCGAGCGGCTACCAGGAGCAGATCGAGGCCGACCGCGTCGGCGGCGCCCAGGCAGGATGGAACTGACGATGACCACCACCGAACCCGACGGTGGCCGAGCTGATCGCCCGGTCCAACCGGCTCGGCGCGCGACCCCAAGAACACCAACTACGCCGGCGGCAACACCTCCGCCAAGGGCACCGAGACCGACCCGGTCACCGGCGAGGACGTCGAGCTGCTCTGGGTCAAGGGCTCCGGCGGCGACCTCGGCACGCTGACCGAGTCCGGCCTCGCCGTGCTGCGGCTGGACCGGATGCGCGCGCTGGTCGACGTCTACCCCGGCGTCGAGCGCGAGGACGAGATGGTCGCGGCGTTCGACTACTGCCTGCACGGCAAGGGCGGCGCCGCGCCGTCGATCGACACCGCCATGCACGGCCTCGTCGACGCCGCGCACGTCGACCACCTGCACCCCGACTCCGGCATCGCGATCGCGACCGCCGCCGACGGCGAGGCGCTGACCAAGGAGATCTTCGGCGACAAGGTCGTCTGGGTGCCGTGGCGCCGGCCCGGGCTTCCAGCTCGGCCTCGACATCGCCGAGATCAAGGAGGCGAACCCGCAGGCGGTCGGCTGCATCCTCGGCGGCCACGGCATCACCGCGTGGGGCGACACCAGCGAGGAGTGCCGAGGCGCAACTCGCTGTGGATCATCGACACCGCCGCGGCCTACATCGCCGAGCACAGCAAGGCCGAGCCGTTCGGCCCGCCGCTCGACGGGTACGCCGCGCTGCCCGAGGCCGAGCGCCGCGCCAAGGCCGCCGCGCTCGCGCCGACGATCCGCGGCATCGCCTCGCACGGACCGGCCGATGGTCGGCCACTTCACCGACTCCGACGTGGTGCTCGACTTCCTCGCCGCCGCCGAGCACCCGCGGCTGGCCGAGCTCGGCACCTCCTGCCCCGACCACTTCCTGCGCACCAAGGTCAAGCCGCTGGTGCTCGACCTGCCCGCCACCGCGTCGCGTCGAGGAGTCGGTCGCCCGGCTCAAGGAGCTGCACGAGCGCCTACCGCGAGGACTACCAGGGCTACTACGACCGCAACGCCGACGCCGGACTCGCCCGGCGATCCGCGGCGCCGACCCGCTGATCGTGCTGGTGCCCGGCGTCGGGCATGTTCAGCTTCGGCAAGGACAAGCAGACCGCCCGGGTGGCCGGCGAGTTCTACGTCAACGCGATCAACGTGATGCGCGGCGCCGAGGGGCTCTCGACGTACGCCCCGATCGACGAGGCGGAGAAGTTCCGCATCGAGTACTGGGCGCTCGAGGAGGCCAAGCTCCAGCGGATGCCGAAGCCCAAGCCGCTGGCCACCCGCATCGCGCTCGTCACCGGCGCCGCCTCGGGCATCGGCAAGGCCATCGCCGAGCAAGCTCGCCGCCGAGGGCGCGTGCGTCGTCGATCGCCGACCTCGTCGCTGGAGAAGGCGCAGGCCGCGGCCGCCGAGATCGGCGGACCCGACGTCGCCGTCGGCGTGCAGGTCGACGTCTCCGACGAGGACGCCGTGCAGGCGATGGTCGACGCGACCGTGCTGGCCTTCGGCGGCGTCGACCTGGTCGTCAACAACGCCGGCCTGTCGCTGTCCAAGTCGCTGCTCGAGACCACCGACGCGGACTGGGACCTCCAGCACGACGTGATGGCCAAGGGCTCGTTCCTGGTCTCGCAGGGCCGCGGCGAAGGTGCTGATCGAGCAGGGGATGGGCGGCGACATCGTCTACATCTCCTCGAAGAACTCGGTCTTCGCCGGCCCCAACAACATCGCCTACTCGGCGGCCAAGGCCGACCAGGCCCACCAGGTGCGGCTGCTGGCCGCCGAGCTCGGCGAGCACGGCATCAAGGTCAACGGCGTCAACCCCGACGGCGTCGTCGCAGGGCTCCGGCATCTTCGCCGGC
The DNA here is from genome assembly GCA_963790295.1 of uncultured Actinomycetota bacterium. Taxonomy (GTDB): domain Bacteria; phylum Actinomycetota; class Actinomycetes; order Propionibacteriales; family Nocardioidaceae; genus Nocardioides. The sequence continues at coordinate 94,753 of CAWBOE010000006.1, read as the reverse complement.
GGCTGGGGCGCCAAGCGCGCCGCGGTCTACGGCGTGGAGGAGAAGGACCTCGGCAAGTTCTACGCCCAGCGCACGCTGCTCAAGCGCGAGGTGCTGCCCGAGCACTTCGCCAACGCGGTCTTCGTGCTCTGCTCGGCCCGGACCTGACCCACACCACCGGCCTGCACATCCCGGTCGACGCCGGCGTCGCCGCCGCGTTCCTGCGGTGACGCGAGCCTGCGATGAGCGTTCGCGGCCGTCGACCTCGGCGCCTCCAGCGGCCGGGTGATGGTCGGCGAGGTCGGGCCCGACGCGCTTGCGGCTCGAGGCGGCGCACGCGCTTCCCCAACGACCCGGTGCGCACCAGTCGACGGGCTGCACTGGGACGTCGAGGCGCTGGTCGACCACGCGATGCTGGCCGGCCTCGCGAAGGCGTACGCCGACGGGCCGCTCGCCGGCGATCGGCATCGACTCCTGGGCCGTCGACTACGGCCTGCTGCGCGGCGGGCGGCTGCTCGGGCAGCCGTTCCACTACCGCGACGAGCGCACGGCGGCCGGCGTCCGCGAGCGCGTGCACGCAGCTCGTGCGGCGCCGAGGAGCTCTACGCCGCAACGGCCTGCAGTACCTGCCGTTCAACACGCTCTACCAGCTCGCCGCCGACGACGCGGTCTGGAGGAGGCCGACTCGCTCCTGCTCGTCCCGGACCTGCTCGCGCTACTGGCTTGACCGGCAGCAGGTCTGCCGAGCGCACCAACGCCTCGACCACCGGCCTGCTCGACGTCAGCACGCGGCGAGTGGGACACCGAGCTGATGGATCGCGTCGGCCTCGACGTCGGACTCTTCCCGGACGCTCGTCGACCCCGGGCACGAGATCGGCACCTTGCTCCCCGGCGTCGCCGAACGAGTGGGCGGCGTCGTCAGGCGTCGTGACGGTCGGCTCCCACGACACCGCCTCGGCGGTGGTCGGCGTACCGATGCAGAGCGACGACGCGGCGTACATCTCCTCGGCACCTGGGCGCTCGTCGGCCTCGAGCTCGACGCGCCGGTCCTCACCGAGGAGGCGCGGCGTCGCCAACTTCACCAACGAGGGCGGCGTCGACGGCACCGTCCGGTTCCTCACCAACGTGATGGGCACCTGGCTGCCTCAGCGAGACGCTGCGTACCTGGGGCGAGGCGGACCTCGCCGGGGATGCTTCGCGCCGCAGCTGTGTACGACGAGCCGGTGCCGATCGTCGACGTGCAGGACCCACGGTTCCTCCCGCCCGGGGACATGCCGGCCCGCATCGACGGCTGGTGCGCCGAGCACGGCGGACCCGCCCCGCGCGGCCGGGTGGCGACGGTGCGCTGCATCGTGCACAGCCTCGCGGCGGCCGTCGCGACGGCGCTCGAGCGGGCGGCCTCCCTCGCGGGTCGCAGGATCGGCGTCGTCCACGTCGTCGGCGGCGGGTCCCAGAACACCTTCCTCTGCCAGGCGATCGCCGACCGCACGGGTCTGCCGGTGCTCGCCGGCCCGGTCGAGGCGACCGCGCTCGGCAACGTGCTGGTGCAGGCGCGCACGGCCGGCGTGGTCGGCCCCGGCCTCGCCGACCTGCGCGCGCTGGTGGCCCGCACCCACGACGTGGTGCGGTTCGAGCCCACGTGGTTGAGAGGATCGCGCCGTGAGGGTCGCGCTGATGGTCACCTGCATCAACGACGCCATGTTCCCCGACATCGGACGGCGGTCGTCACGCTGCTGCGCCGGCTCGGCGTCGACGTGGACTTCCCCCAGGCCCAGACCTGCTGCGGCCAGCCGATGGTCAACACCGGCTACCTCGACGAGGCGGTGCCGCCGCTGCGGTCCTTCGTCGACGCCTTCGACGGGTACGACGCGATCGTCACGCCGTCGCGGTTCGTGTGCCGGGTCCGCGCGGCACCAGCACGCGCATCGTCGCCCGGCGGTCGGGCGACCCCGGCCTGGTGGCCGCGGTGGAACGGACCGCGCCGCGGACCTACGAGCTGTCCGAGTTCCTCGTCGACGTGCTCGGCGTGACCGACGTCGGCGCGTACTTCCCGCACCGCGTCACCTACCACCCGACCTGCCACTCGCTGCGGATGCTCGGTGTCGGCGACCGGCCCACGACGCTGCTGCGCGCCGTGCGCGGTCTCGACCTGGTCGACCTGCCCCGGGCCGAGGAGTGCTGCGGGTTCGGCGGCACCTTCGCGGTCAAGAACGCCGACACCTCGGTCGCCATGGGCACCGACAAGGCCCGCCACGTGCGCGAGACCGGCGCGGAGGTGCTGGTCGCCGGCGACAACTCCTGCCTGATGCACATCGGCGGCGCCGCTGTCCCGTCAGCGGGCCGGCGTACGCGTGATGCACCTCGCCGAGGTGCTGGCATCGACGGAGGCCGGCTGCATGACGGGGACCTTCGTCGGGATGCCGAAGTTCCCGGTCGCCGCGCGCGAGGCGCTCGCGGACACGCAGCTGCGGCGCAACCTGGCCCACGCCACCGCGACGATCCGCGACAAGCGGGCCCGCGTCGTCGCCGAGGTCGACAACTGGGAGGAGCTGCGGCTCGCCGGGGCCGCGATCAAGGACGCCGCGCTGTCGTCGCTGGACGAGCACCTGCTGTTGCTGGAGGAGCGGCTGACAGCGGCCGGGGCGACCGTGCACTGGGCCCGCGACGCCGACGAGGCCTGTGCGATCGTGGCCGAGGTCGCCCGCAGCCACGGCGTCGACGAGGTCGTCAAGGTCAAGTCGATGGCGACCCAGGAGATCGGCCTCAACGAGGCGCTGGCGGCTCAGGGGATCGCGGCCTGGGAGACCGACCTGGCCGAGCTGATCGTCCAGCTCGGCGACGACCTGCCCAGCCACATCCTGGTGCCCGCGATCCACCGCAACCGCGCGGAGATCCGCGAGATCTTCCAGCGCCGGATGGACGATCGTGCCGACGACCTCACCGACGAGCCCGCCGTGCTGGCCGGTGCAGCGCGAGTGCACCTGCGGCAGAAGTTCCTGCGCGCGCGGATGGCCGTCTCCGGCGCCAACTTCGCCGTGGCCGAGACCGGGACGCTCGTCGTGGTCGAGTCGGAGGGCAACGGCCGGATGTGCCTGACGCTGCCGGAGGTGCTGGTCTCGGTGGTCGGCATCGAGAAGGTGGTGCCGACCTGGGAGGACCTCGACGTCTTCCTGCGCCTGCTGCCGCGCTCGTCGACCGGCGAGCGGATGAACCCCTACACCTCGACCTGGACCGGTGTCACCCCCGGCGACGGCCCGCAGGAGGTCGTCGTGGTGCTGCTCGACAACGGCCGCACCCGCGCGCTCGCCGACCAGGTCGGCCGCCAGGCGCTGCGCTGCATCCGCTGCTCGGCCTGCCTGAACGCCTGCCCGGTCTACGAGCGGGTCGGCGGGCACGCCTACGGCTCGGTCTACCCGGGGCCGATCGGCGCCATCCTCAACCCGCTGCTCAAGGGCGTGGGGGTCGACGACCAGGTCGACTCGCTGCCCTACGCCTCGTCGCTGTGCGGCGCCTGCTTCGAGGTGTGCCCGGTGCTCATCGACATCCCGTCGGTCCTGGTCGACCTGCGCGCGCAGGTGGTCGACGCCCACCGTGGCGGCGTGCCGTCGGTGCAGACCGTGGCCATGAAAGGCGCCGCCATGACGTTCGCCTCCGGGCGACGCCTCGGCCTCGCCGAGCGCTTCGCCCGTCTCGGCACGGGCATCGCCTCCCGGGTCGGCGCCTCAGGCTGGACCGGCGCGCGCGACCTGCCGCGGGCACCTCGGGAGTCGTTCCGGGCCTGGTGGCGCCGGACGAACGGCGGCCGCCGATGACGAGTCACAGCCAGGGTGCCCGCGACGAGATCCTGGGCCGGGTCCGCTCGGCGCTCTCGGGTACGGCGCCCGCTCAGCGGCCCGTCATCCCTTCCGGGTCCGCACCTGGCGACGTGGTCGACCTGTTCTGCGAGCGGGTCGCCGACTACCGGGCCGTCGTCGAGCGGTGTTCTCTTGACGAGGTGTCGGATCGCGTCCGCGCGGTCCTGCCCACCGGCCGCGTCGTCGTACCGGACGGGCTCTCGGTGAGCATCGAGGACGCCGTCGTCGATGACGGGCTGTCAGCCGCAGACCTCGACGCCTGCGCCGCCGTCGTCACCGACGCGACGGTCGGCATCGCCGAGACCGGCACCATCGTGCTCGACCACGGCCGCGGGCAGGGCCGCCGGGCGATCACCCTGGTGCCCGACGTGCACGTCTGCATCGTGTACGAGCGATCAGGTCGTCGCCGACGTACCGGACGCGATGCCTCGCCTGGACCCCTCCCGTCCCCTCACCTGGATCAGCGGCCCCAGCGCGACCAGCGACATCGAGCTCAGCCGCGTCGAGGGCGTCCATGGTCCGCGGACGCTGCACGTCCTCGTCGTCGGCTGACGGCAGGCCGGACAAGGAGTAGCGTTGCGGGCCGAGGTGGTTGTCATGCCCGCTTGGCTGATCGTCGTCATGATCCTTGTGTTGGCACTCCTCTTGCTGGCCATGCGACATCGAGCCGGCACCCGCGGGCCGAACGACATCGTCGGAGGCGACGGGACTCGGAATGTCGGTGAACGATGGCGCACCGGAGGCTACCCCTACTAGGGCCGAGGAGGCGGTCTCGCGTGGCCGTGAGGCCGTCATGCGCAACGTGATCGTCCTCGCCTCCGCGACGTTCGTGTTCGTCGGCACGGTGCTGAGGATGTGGGACTCCATCGCCGACGCCGACCGGGTCGGCGAGTTCTCGCCGCGGAACTCGAACGACGAGTTCCGTCGCCTGTTCCTCTACTTCACCCTGCTCGGAAGGAGGGAGCAGGCGGCGACCTCGGACCGCCAGGTGTACTACTTGCGGACGGCACAGGGCTGGTTCTTCCTGGCGATCGGCGCGTTCGGAGGGCTTCTGCTCGCCATCGGCTCGGTTCTCGACTGAACCGGCAAGGACGTCATACGTAGTGGTTGTCATGGCGACCGACTCGTATGACGTCCCGAGTTAGATTCGCGGACGTGAGCCCTCGGAGCACGGCCGCGCTCGCGGTGGTTGCCGCACTCCTGGTGGGGGGCTGCTCCGCCGGAAGCGAGTCCGACGACGCGGCGGGGGGCCCGACCACGTCGCCGGCAGCGGCCACCTCGTCAAGCACCGAGCCGACGGAAGCTCCGACATCCGCCGAGCCGACGACCTCGGAGACTCCAGTGGAGCCCGAGACCCCGCGGCCCGAGCCCCACCCCGCCTCGCTCCGCGCCTTCTTCCCGCTCGAGCCCGACGGCGGTGACCTGCGGCTCGGCACGATCCGCGAGCGCACCGCGGCCTACACGTCGTACGACGCGTCCTACCGCAGCGGGAGGTTCCGGGTGACAGGGGTGCTCAACATCCCGACGGGACGGGGGCCCTTCCCGGGGGTGGTGCTCGCCCACGGCTACATCGACCCCGCGATCTACGTCTCCGGCCAGGGGATGACCCGCGAGCGCGGCTACCTGGCCAACCAGGGGTTCATCGCCTTCCACGTCGACTACCGCAACCATGCCGGGTCCGACGACGACCCGACGTTCGCGCGACGGCTGCGCAGTGCCTACGCGCTCGACGTGATCAACGCCGTCCAGGCCCTACGCCGTTCGCCTCGGGTGCCGGTGGACGACGACCGCATCGGCCTGTTCGGCCGCTCGATGGGTGGCGGCGTGGTCTACAAGGCGCTGGAGATCGCGCCCGGCTTCGTGCAGGCAGCGACCGCCTGGGCGTCGGTGAGCTCGCGCGAGGACGAGAACTTCGACCACTTCATCCTCGATGACGGTGACCGTGACCCGTTGGTGCAGTTCGTCGCGAGCGAGTACGGGCTTCCCGGTCAGCCCCGCGCGGCCAGGTTCTGGCGGCAGGCCAGCGCCCGGACCTACTTCGACCGGATCACCGAACCGGTGCTCCTCGTCCACGGCAGGTTCGACTCGACCTGCCCGCCGGCCTGGGCCAGGGCGTCGTACCGCGCCCTGCGGGCGGCCGGAGTCGACGCACGTCTGGCCTGGTACCCGGACGAGCACGCATTCGGCCCGTCCTTCTTCGCCGCCATGGCCCGTACGACGGGCTTCTTCCGCGCCGAGCTGGCCTGACCGAGTTCGGCTCAACGGCGGCGAACTGGGCCGCAGGGATCGAGTCGTGTGCCTGAGGCAGCGCTATAGCGCGTTCTCAGGCACACGACCCTGGGTGCTCGAGTAGTGATCGCTACTGCCTCACTCCTCGCCCTGGCCGCCTGTGGCGGCAACGGGGGCGACGACGCGGAACCCCCTATCGAGACACTCGGTGAGGGCGGCGGCGCGGGATCGGGCAAGAACGCCGAGCTCGAAGGCCCGCTCGCGGTTCCCGATGACGCAGCGCAGGGCGGCACCGTGACCGTGCTGACGCTGCAGGTGCCTGCCACGCTCGACCCGACGCGGGCCTACTTCACCGACTCCACCGAGATCATGAACCTGGTCACCCGGGCGCTGACGCAGTACGCGTACAACCCCGAGAACGGTGAGATGGAGCTGGTTCCCGACATGGCGACCAACCTCGGTGTCCCGAACGAGGACAACACCGAGTGGACCTTCACGCTGAAGGACGGCCTCAAGTACGAGGACGGCACCGACGTGAAGGCCGAGGACGTCGCCTACGCGATCGCGCGCTCGTTCGCGATCGAGGAGCTGCCCGACGGCCCGACGTACCAGCTGCAGTTCTTCCAGGACGGTGACACGTACAAGGGTCCCTACAAGGACAAGAACCCGTACCAGGGCGTCGAGGTCAACGGCAAGGACATCACCATCAAGATGTCGCGCCCGTTCCCCGAGATGGACTACTACGCGTCGTTCCCGGTCTTCACCGGCATCCCGGAGGCGAAGGACACGGGCGAGGAGTACGGCAACCACCCGCTGGCGACCGGTCCCTACATGTTCGAGGACTACAAGCCCGGCTCGTCGCTGACCCTGGTCAAGAACCCCCACTGGGACCCCGCGACCGACCCCGGCCGCATCCAGTCCGTGGACAGATGGGAGTTCCACTTCAACGAGGACACCGCGAAGCTGGAGAACACCATCCTCAGTGACGTCGGTGAGGGCCAGACCACCGTCACCTACGACAACATCACGCCGCCGACGTACCGGAAGATCCGTGAGGAGGCGCCCGACCGCCTGGTCACCGGCACCTCGCCGTGCACCTACATGTGGTACCTCGACATGACCAAGATCACCGACCTCAAGGTGCGTCAGGCGATCGGTTACGCCTACCCGTACGAGGACGCGTGGAAGGCCGCCGGCGAGATCGTCGGGCTGACGCGGGTCCCGGGCACGAACATCCTGCCCCCGGGCACCGCCGGTCGCGAGCAGTATGACGTGCTCGGCATCGACGGCGTCAACACCGACCCCGAGCGCGCTCGTGCGCTGCTCGAGGAGGCCGGCGAGACGGGCTATGAGATCAAGTTCTTCTACCAGACCGACGACCCGCTGTCGGTCGCCGCGAAGGACCAGATCGTCAAGGGTCTGGAGGCCGGTGGCTTCACCGCCACCCCGATCGCCTCCACCACGGACAAGATCCGTGAGGCCCGGACCGACTACGACGCACCGGTCAACATCCGCTCGAGCGGTTGGTGCTCGGACTGGCCGACGGGTGGCTCGTGGTTCCCGGCCCAGTGGGACGGCGCCCTGGTCGGCCTGGAGGGCATGCCCAACCTGGCCAACTTCAAGGAGCAGGAAGCCGACGACATGCAGAAGGCCATCCTCGACGGTGACGCCGACGAGGCTGCCGAGGCTTGGGGTGAGCTGGACAAGCTGATCGAGGAGAAGTACTACCCGGCCGTGAACACCGGCTACGCCGGCACCGCGATCATCCGGGGCTCCAAGGTCGGAGGCATGTTCAACGACAACGTGCGCGGCATGCCGACGTTCCAGACGATGTACCTCACCGAGTAGCACGACGAGTGATCCATCTGTAGATCGGTCAGCGGATCACACCCCCGATGGGGATGCCGCCCGGGACGTCACCTTTCCGGCCCGGGCGGCACCGGAACCGCATCGGTTCACCTTCTCGGGGTCGCTTCAGTCACGACGAGAAGTTCCGAGCGGATCCTCGCCCCATCATGCACGGCCCTCGACGGCGGTCGGGGGCCGTGCGGCCGTCTTGGCACCGACCCGTGACGCTCCCGTGACCAAGTACTGCAGGCCTGGAGGGCATGCCCGACCCGGCCAACTTCAAGGAGACCGACGCCGACCAGATGCAGCGGCCTTACGGCTAGGTGGTGGATTCCCGGCACCTGGTGCCGGGGATCCACCACTCGATGTGAGTCTCAGGTACGAAGGAGCCCGGTGCACCGTAGGACCGTACGGTAGGCGCGGCGACTAGCGTGAAGCCATGGCGATCGAGGTCCGGCCCGCCACCAGGTTCAGCGACGTGGCGACGATGCTCGGCCCGAAGAAGAACCCGGACGCCAACGTCTGCTGGTGCCTGAGCCACCGCGTCGACAGCCGACCAACAGGCCCTGGCCGGGCGTGAGCGGGGCGAGTACGTGCGCAGGCTGTGCCGTCGCAAGGTCCCCCCGGGCGTGCTCGCCTACGACGGCGACGAGGTCGCCGGCTGGGCCGGTGTCGCGCCGAGGGCCGAGCTTCCCGGTCGCCCGGTCGACGAAGATCAAGGCCGTCGACGACCTGCCCGTCTGGTCGATCTTCTGCGTCCGCGTGCGTCCCGGCTTCCGCGGCCGCGGCATCTCCCTCCACCTCGTCGAGGGCGCCGTCGAGCTCGCACGAACGCACGGGGCACCCGCGTCGAGGCGATCCCGGTCGACAACGGCGGACGGAAGGTCGACCTCACGATGGCGTTCGTGGGCACCCGCGGTCTCTTCGAGAGCGCTGGGTTCACCAAGGTCGCCGACACCGACTCCGTGACCGACGGGTTCCCGCGCGTGGTCATGCGGCTGCCGCTGGAGCTGACCTCAGCGGGTCACGGCACTTCGCGCGTCCGCGCCGGCGGCGTACGCCGCGCACACCGCGCACCGTGTGAGGACCGACCATGCGCGGGCCGGCGAGCCTGGCCTCCAGGCGGCGAGCCTCGCGCCGGATGGGCTGCGCGAGGTACTCGCCGAGGAGCGCGCCGGAGCTCAGGGCGATGGCGATCGCGACCGCAGTGACCATCGCGAGCAGCGCGGCACTGGCGTCGGTGGCAGCCAGCGCCAGTCCGCGGTAGATCGACAGGCCCGGCAGGAAGGGCATGATGCAGGCCGCCACCACCACCAGCGACGGCACGCGAGCGCGGGCGGCGAACGGGATAGCTGACCAGTCCCAGGAGCAGCGCCGCCAGCGCCGACGACCACGCGATGCCGACCCCGCGCTCGTACACCACGGCGTACAGCCCGACCGACAGCGCCGCCACGGCCGCGATGGGCAGGAGCGCGCGCCCGGGCGCGTAGGCGGAATAGGCGTACGCCGATGCGGCGATCGCGCCGCCGATCACCATCACCGGCACGTCGGCGATCGAGTAGGCGCCGGGGTCGACGTCGCCGAGGTCGATGCCGAGGACGTCGGCTACCTGGAGCCCGCCGCTGACGCCGGCCACGATGCCCGCGGTGGCCAGGAACGCCTCGAGCACCCGGGCGCCCGCGGTCAGCGGGAAGCCGGTCAACGCGTCCTGGATCGCGCCCAGGAAGTTCACGCCCGCCAGCAACATCACGATGTTGGTCGAGATGACCAGGCTGGGCGAGACCTCGGCCGGCGTCGCCGCCACCCCCACCGCGATCAACGTCGCGAGCAACCCGCCGGCCACCTGCTGGTAGAAGCCGGGCAGCCGGCGACGGCCCATCTGCCGCTGCATCAGGTCGACGAGCATCGCGGCCACGGCGGCCAGCAGCACGACGAGCCAGTCGCCGCCGAGGAGCAGCCCGACCCCGCCGCCCATCACGCCCAGCGCCAAGGACACCGCCCACCTGGGGCGCGAGTGGCCCGAGGAGATGATCCGGTTGAGCCGGGAGGTGGCGTACTCCCGGTCGATGACGCCGGCGACCAGCTGGCGGATCAGGTGGTCGACGAGGGTCAGGTCGCCGTAGTCGACCTCGCGGTAGCGCACCTGCCTGATCTGGATCACGGCCGGTGCCTCGGGCGAGGTCTGCACACTCATCGTCAGCTCGGTGAACATCACGTCGGCGGTGAAGCGACGCAGCCCGCAGGCGCGCGCCACGTTGTTCATCGCCGCGCTGACGTCGCCCGCCCCCGCGCCCGAGGAGAGGAGCAGCTCGCCGATCCGCAGCGCCAGGTCCATCGTCGCGGTGACCTCGCGGGTGTCGTGGCGCTCGTCGACCTCTCGGCACGCTCGGATCCGGCAGGGGCCATGGCCCGACCAGTGTGACGCTCCGCCGCACGCCGTCGCCAACCGGCACGCGTGGAAGGATCAGCGGGTGACGCGCGAAGCTTTCGTCCAGCGGATGAACGACGCGACGATGGGCGCGTTCGACATCGCCTCCACCTACCTCGGGCTGAAGCTGGGCTTCTACCGGTCCCTCGCCGACGACGGCCCGGCGACGGCTGCCGAGCTCGCGGCCCGCACCGGCACCAACGAGCGCATGGTGCGCGAGTGGCTCGAGCAGCAGGGTGCGAACGAGCTGCTGGAGACGTCGTACGACGACGGGCAGTGGCGTTTCGCGATCTCGCCGGACCACGTGGATCCGCTCCTGGATCCCGACGCTCCCGACGGCGTCCCGGGCACGGCGCTCTCGCTGGTCGCGGGCCTGGCACAGCTACCTCGGCTGGTCGAGTCGTTCCGGACCGGCGTCGGCATCCCGTACGACGACTACGGCCCGGACGAGGTCGAGGGGCAGGCCGCCGGCAGCCGGCCCGTCTACCGCACCGAGCTCGGCGACTGGTTCGCGGCGGTGCCCGGTCTGCCCGGGCGACTGGCCGACGGCGCGCGGGTGCTCGACATCGGCTGCGGGGCGGGCTGGTCGAGCGTCAGCATCGCGCAGGCCTACCCGGCCGCCAGGGTGGACGGCGTCGACCTCAACGCGGCATCGATCGGGGCGGCCCAGCGACTCGCGCTGGCCGAAGGGGTGTCCGAACGCGTGTCCTTCGCGGTGCGCGACGCAGCCACCATGAAGGGCGCCGGCTACGACGTGGTCTGCATGTTCGAGATGGTGCACGACCTGGCCCGGCCGGTGGAGGCGCTGGCCAGTGCCCGCGACGCCCTCGCCCCCGACGGCGTGGTACTGGTCGCCGACGAACCTGTCGCCGAGGCCTACGCCGGTCCCGCGGGCGAGGACGAGCGACGGCACTACGGCTGGAGCCTGCTGCACTGCCTCCCGATGAGCATGGCCGAGCCGGACTCGGCGGCCACCGGGACGTTGATGCGTCCCGCGACCCTCCGCGCGTACGCGCGTGACGCCGGCTTCGCCTCCGTCGAGGTGCTGCCGGTCGAGAGCGTCGCCTTCCGGCTGTACCTCCTGCGACCGTAGTCACTCACGACGTCATACGAATCGTGGTGCCTATGGCTCGATTCGGATGACGTCGGGAACCGGCTCCGAGTGGCACGACCTCCTCGGACTTCATCGACGGGCGGGCGTCGTCGGCGCGGCCGAGGCCGGCGTACGCGCGGCCCACGCGGCTGACGAACTGGTAGACGCCGTCCTCCTCGGGCGCCAGCGGCCCGGGGATCGCGTGCGGGCTGGTCAGGCCGCGCTGCACGGACTCGCACGCCGCCCAGTCCTGGCGGTTGGTGAGGTCCCAGAAGTCCACGGCGTACGACGGGTCGAAGCCGGGCCGCTCGGCCACCTCGCGCGGGAAGGCCCACGAGCACTCGACGAACGTGCGGTCGGCCGAGATCGGCCGCAGCGTGTGGGTCATCACGTAGTCGGGGTGCAGGCTGATCAGCAGGTTGGGGAAAGCGACGACGTACATCACCGTGCGCATCTCGACGTCGGTGAGGCCGGGGATCGCGACGCCGCCGCTGCGTGCCGTCGAGCGACATCGTGGTGGCGTCGGGCATCAGGTCCATCCAGCCGCCCATCCACTCGCCGTCGGGCTCGAGGTTCTCGCCGCTCTGGGGCGGGCTGACCCGGCACAGCTCGGGGTGGATCGACGGGCAGTGGTAGCACTCCTGGTAGTTCTCGACGATGACCTTCCAGTTGGTCTCGAGCGTGTAGGAGTGGGACGCCACCGTGACGAGGTCCTCGGGCCGGTAGTTGGCGACGACCTGCTCGAGGCCGGCCGCGTGCTCCTCGAACGGCCCGGACTCACCGCTCGGGTCGACGAACACCCAGCCGTGCCACTCCACGACGTTCAGCTCGGCCAGGCCGAACTGCGACTTGTCGAAGTCCTCGACGTCGCGGAAGCCGCCGGGGGCGTTGCGCAGCGAGCCGTCGAGCTTGTAGGTCCACGCGTGGTACGGGCAGACGATCGAGCTTCTTCTGCACCGACACGCCGCACGGCACCAGCTCGTGGCCGCGGTGCCGGCACACGTTGGCGAACGCCCGCAGCACGCCGTCCTCGCCGCGGACCAGCAGCACGCCGCCCGCGCCGGTCTCGACGGAGGTCTGGGCGCCGGCCTCGGCGAACTTCTCGCCCCGGCCCAGGCACATCCATCCGGAGAAGATGTTGGCCTGCTCCCAGTCGTAGACCGCCGGGTCGACGTACGCCAGGCGGGGCAGCATGCGGGAGGAACCGAACGGCGCGTGGGCCGCGGCGACCCCGTCGGCCGGCAGCGGGGCGAGGGTTCCACGGTGTTGATTGAACATACAGTCAATCCTAGGGCTCGGAGTGATTGTTGGTCTAGCCCCACGGTCCCACAAGGGTGGCTACTGACTCCAGACTCAGTTGGTCGGGGAATCCGTGCTTCCCTGGGACGGGTCTTCTCACCACGTCATACGAATCGAGCCGTAGGTGGCTGGATTCGTTGACGATGGGCTGCCCGGTTCGTGACGACCTGGTCCGCAACGGTTTGACTGAGTGTTCAATCATCCCTGACAAATGGGATTCTCGCTGTCTAGACTCCGACGCATGCCGCGCGACGAAACCGGATCCCATCGCACCGGGGGTGGGGCGATCTCCATCCTCGGTCTCCGCAAGGAGTTCGACGGGCGTCACTGCCGTCGACGGCATCGACCTCGAGATCGAAGCCGGTGAGTTCTTCACGCTCCTTGGCCCGTCGGGCTGCGGAAAGACCACCACGCTGCGCATGCTGGGCGGGTTCGAGCAGCCGACCGAGGGGCAGATCTTGCTCGACGGGGTCGACGTCGCGCAGAGCCCTCCTCACAAGCGCCCGGTCAACACCGTCTTCCAGAGCTACGCGCTCTTCCCTCATCTCGACGTTCACAAGAACGTGGGCTACGGCCTGCGGTGGCACAGGGACCTCGACAAGCGGACCCGGGACGCGCGCGTCGCGCAGGCGCTGGAGCTGGTCCAGCTCAGCGAGTACGCCCGGCGTCGCCCCCACCAGATGTCGGGAGGACAGCAGCAGCGCGTCGCCCTGGCCCGGGCATTGGTCCTCGAGCCATCGGTGCTGCTCCTCGATGAGCCGCTGGGTGCGCTCGACGCGAAGCTCCGCCACTCGCTGCGGGCGGAGCTGGCCTCGTTGCAGCGCGAGGTGGGCATCACCTTCGTCTTCGTCACCCACGACCAGGAGGAAGCCCTCGAGATGTCGACCCGGCTCGCCGTCATGGACCGTGGCCGGATCGTCCAGCTCGGGACACCGCAGGAGGTCTACCAGGAACCGCTGACAGAGTTCGTCGCGGACTTCCTGGGCGTCGCCAACCTGTTGGATGTCGAGTGCCTCCCGGGCAGCGCGGCGACGCGCACGGTTCGGTATGGCGACTTCACCCTCGAGGCGCAGGCTCCGGCCGGCGACGCCTCGACGGCGCGCCGGGCAGTGATCCGTCCGGAGTGCGTTGAGGTGCAGGAGCCCGGCCTCACCGGTGCCAACCGGCTCCCAGGCATGGTCGACAGCGCTGTCTTCCTGGGGTCGACGACCCAGCTGATGATCCGTCTCCCGCACGGTGCGGTGCTGCAGTCCCTGGTCACGAACAGCGCGCGACGAGACAGCCTGGCCACCGGGCAGCCGGTCACCGTCCACCTGCCATCGCAGTCGCTCCGGGTGCTGGCCTCGGCCGACGAGTCGCCGGCGGCGCCCGCCGACGAAGGCATGGCCGTCGTCGGCGGTGACTTTCAGCCGTAGTCGGCGAGGTCCTCGAGCGCCGACCCCGAGCCCCGTCGTCGCGCGCGCAGACCGAGGTACGCGAGGATCAAGGCGAGGAACGTAGCCGCGAGCAGCAGCGTGGCCAGAGCGTTCAGAGCCGGGGTCGGGGCTGACCGGACGGCGTTGTACAGCTTGATGGGAACGGTGATGTTCGACGCGTCGCCGAACAGGAACTGGCTGACCACGAAGTCATCCAGTGACGTGGCGAACACCAGCATCGCCGACGCGAAGATCGACGGCATCAGGAGCGGGATCAGGATCGTGCGAATGGCCCGAAGGGGGCTCGCGCCGAGGTCCTGGGCCGCCTCCTCGTAGTCCCCGCCGATGGCCAGCAGCCTCGACCGAACGACCACGAGCACGTAGGAGACCGAGAACGTGACGTGGCCCAGCAGCATGGCCGGCCGCCCCAGCGGGACGAACTGGTAGAGGTTGACCATCACCAGGTAGAGCGCCGAGCCCAGCACCAGCTCCGGCGTGACCAGCGGGACCAGGGCGATGCCGTTGGCCACCTTGCTGCTCCGCGAACGCCATCGGGTGAGCCCCATCGCCAGCATGACTCCTAGCGGCGTGGCCACCAGGACCGTCGCCACACCGAGGATCAGGCTGTTCTGCAGGGCCAGCAGCAGGCTGGGGTCCTCGCCGACCGACCCCTCGGCGCAGCAGTACCACTGCGTGGAGAAGCCCTGCCAGGTGCTTCGCGACCGGCCGTCGTTGAAGGAGAACTGCACGGCGATCAAGACGGGCAGGAGCGACCAGAGGATGTACAGCCACGTGAACGTGGCGAGCACGTAGGGACGGCGCCAGGGATTGCGCCACGGGGGCACCCATTTCCTGGCTGGAGCAGGTCTGGTCCCGGCGCTGCGAGGGACCTGGGTGAGAGTCATCGGGCATCCCTGTTCGCGCGTTGGGTCAGGAGGACGTAGTAGGCCATGAAGAACATCAGGACGAGCGAGAGCAGCAGCACCAGGACGGCGCCGAGGTTCTTGAGCGGGCCCTGGAGGAGGAACAGCTCGATCTGGTTCCCGATCATCGTGGTGTTCGGCGAACCTGACACGATCGCGTTGGTGTAGTAGTCACCGGCCAGCGGAAGAGCCGTGATGACGATCGCGGTGATCAACCCCAGCTTCGACAACGGCAAGGTCACGTGCAAGAACGTGCGGACCGAGCCCACTCCGAGGTCGCGCGACGCCTCGAGCAGGCGGTGGTCGATCCTGTCCAGCGATGCGAACAGCGGGATGATGAAGAACGGCAGGTAGCCGTAGGCGAGGGCGACCACGACAGTGAACGGGTTGCCGGCCAACCAGGAGACCGGCGCGACGCCGAAGATCGCGAGCGCCTTGTTCACGTAGCCGTCGTCCTGCAGCAGGTTGACCCAGGCGAGCATGCGGGTGATGTAGTTGATCCACCAGGGCGCGAGGATCAACGCCAGGATCAGGCCCCGCCTCCTCCCGGCAAGGCGAGCCGTGTAGTACGCGACCGGATATCCGACGACGACACAGATCAGCAGCGCCCAGAACGTGTACATCGCGGTGCGGATCCACACGTCTCGGTAGGGGCCGGAGATCGAGTCCGCGACCACCTGGTTGAACGTGGCGAACTGCCAGTCGAGCGGGTTCCATGCCGGGATCGGCTCCCCGAAGATGTTGATGCTCCCGCTGAAGGCGACGGCCATGACGGCGTAGATGGGCACCAGGAACAGCGCGATGAGCCACAGCGTCCCCGGGAGTGCGAGCGCCGGCCACAACCGCCGTGTCGCGCGGGTGTGGTCGGCTTTCGGTTCAGCCACCGGCCTTGAACTCTGACCAGGACTGACGCCAGAGCGCCTCGGTGCTCGGGCTGACCTCGTAGAAGGTGAGTCCGGTGTCGAAGTCCTCCGGCAGCACCACGGCGTTCATCAGGTTCTCCGGGATGTAGCCCTGGTCGACCAGGTAGTCAGCGGACAGCTTGGTCAGCGGCGGCTGGTACCCGTTCCACCCGAAGTTCTTCAGGCCGATCTCGTTGTCGAGGAGGTCGTTGATCATCAGATGTGCGAGCACGGGCTTGGTCGCACTCTTGGGAATCGCGATGTTGTCGCTTCCGATGACGCGCTCCGACGGAGTCATCGGGCCGCCAGTACGCCAGGACGTCGGGGGTCTCACCCTTGGGCAGGTAGTACTGACCGGCGATGGGGTCGCCGGACCACGCCTGGTGAACCGTCGCGGTGCCCTCGGGGACCTCGGAGTAGGCGTTGACGTTGTACTTGATCTTGACCAGGTCGATCAGCTCGATCAGCGAGTCGGTGGCCTTCGCGGATGAGCTCGGGGTCACTCGGTGTTGATGTCCGTGGTGATGCTCGTTGCGCAGCAGCGACATACCGATCGCTTCCCCCTGGTCGTCGAGCAGGTAGACCTTGCCCGAGTACTGCTCGTCCCAGATCAGGTCGTAGCCGTTCGCTGGAACGCTCGACACCCTGTCCGCGCGATAGAACACGCCCGTGCCGTAGATCGTGTAGGGCACCGTGTACTGCGCCCCCAGGTCGTACCAGGGATCCTGGTACTCCGGCCAGACGTTCTCGAGATTGGGCACGTACGAGTGGTTGAGCGGCTGGATCAGCTCGGTGTACACCATCTTGCTCATGACGCTGGGACCGGGGAAGACGAGGTCGAACGACTCACCCGGCGCGCGGATCTTCGCCAGCATCTCGTCGTAGTTGCTGTACGGCGTCACCTGCACCTCGACGTCGTACTGCTTGCCGAAGGACTTCATGACTCCCGGGGCCATGTACTGGTCGTAGTTCAGGATCTTGAAGGCACCGCCCGTCTCGGGATCGAGTCCGTCACCGATGGGTGGGTTGCTGTCCTTGATCGGCAAGGTCACCGGACTGTCGGGCCGAGCCAACGGGTAGGGCGCCGCGCCGTTCTGTGCGCTGCTGCGGGTCGTCGTCGGCTCCACAGGCAGCGAGAAGCGGTGCCGCCCCCAGCCCGACGCCGAGCCAGAGGCCGCCCCGCAACAGGTCTCGGCGGGCGAGCTGTGGTCTCGGTGCCCTACGACGGACTGCTGGATCTGTCGGGTCGAAGTTCATGCCAAGCCCCTTCACGCTGAATCCAAGATGTCACGGGAAACTGCTCCATGACACCTCCGCGACATCGTTGTGGTCCCGTCCGGGGCCACGGTCGCATGAACTGAATGCTCAGTCAATCATTGCCGGCAGGCGTGAGGGTGTTGTGACCTGCGCCCGGTCCAGCCTAGACTGAACGCTCAGTCAAACGGCGGCAACCGAGGCTTCCGCCGCTGAGCGAAAGGCACTCCCCGTGACCACCCCCGTGACTGCGACAGCGGCCGTCGACCCCATCGACAACATCGATGTCACCGAGGTCGACGCCCTCATCGTGTCCGAGTCCGAGAAGTTCGTGCGCCGCCAACCGCGCAGCACGGCGATGATCGCCGAGGCGGCCCGGTCGCTCGCGGGTGGCGCCACCTCCAACTGGCAGATCGCGCAGCCGCAGGCCGTCTGGATGAGCCACGGCGAGGGCTCCCACGTCATCGACGTCGACGGCAACGAGTACGTCGACATGCATGGCGGCTACGGCGCGGCGATCGCCGGTCACGGCCACCCCGCCATCGTCGAGGCGGTCTCCCGCCAGGTGGCGCGCGGCACCCACTTCGCCCAGCCGACCGAGGACGCCATCTGGGTGGCCGAGGAGCTCAAGCGCCGCTTCGGCCTTCCGATCTGGCGCTTCGCCAACTCCGGCACCGAGGCGACCATGGACGCCGTCCACCTGATGCGGGCGCTCACCGAGCGCGACCTCGTCATCAAGGTCGAGGGCTGCTACCACGGCCACCACGACTCGGTGCAGGTGTCGGTGCTGCCCGAGCCCGAGGAGGTCGGCCCGGCCGACGCGCCGTACAACGTCCCTGGCAACTCCGGCATCCCCGCCGCGATCATGGACCTGATCGTCGTCGTGCCCTTCAACGACCTCGGCGCCGTCGAGCGGGCGCTGGCCGCCCACCGCGGCCGCATCGCCGGCATGATCCTCGAGCCGATCATGATGAACGCCGGCATCATCCCGCCCGACGAGGGCTACCTCGCCGGCCTCAAGGAGCTGCTGCACGCCGAGGGCGCCTACCTCACCTTCGACGAGGTCAAGACCGGCTTCACCACCGGCCCCGCCGGCGCCACCGGGAGGTACGGCGTCACGCCCGACATCGTCTGCCTCGCCAAGGCCCTGGGCGGCGGCATCTCGGTCGCCGCGATCGGCGGCATCGACGAGGTGATGTCGGCGATCGCCGACGGGAGGTACGAGCAGGTCGGCACGTTCAACGGCAACCCGCTGGCGATGGCCGCGACCCGCGCCAACCTCACTCATGTCCTCAACGACGCGGGGTACGCCCGTCTCGACGCGCTGGCCGAACCTGGCCAGGAAGGGCTTCGAGCGGCATATCGCCGCCGCCGGCCTGCCCTGGCGGGTGGTCAGCGTCGGTGCCAAGGGCTGCGTCGCCTTCACCGGTGCTCCCGTGCGGAACTACCGCGACTTCCTCGAGGTCGACGACCGATGGGGCAACCTCCACTGGCTCTTGCAGCACAACGGGGGCGTGTTCCTCCCACCGTGGGGGAAGGTCGAGCAGTGGTTGCTGTCCGTGCAGCACACCGATGCCGACGTCGAGCTCCTGATCGCCAACTTCGGCAAGCTCACCGAGATAGCGGGTCGCCACCAGGCCGCGCTGCCGGATGGGGGCCGCCTGACGGCGGGCGGTCGCCCGGTCGAGTAGCGCTCAGGCCTTCTTGCGCTTCTTGGCGCGGCG
This sequence comes from uncultured Actinomycetota bacterium, assembly GCA_963790295.1. Lineage (GTDB taxonomy): Bacteria > Actinomycetota > Actinomycetes > Propionibacteriales > Nocardioidaceae > Nocardioides. The sequence goes on along the minus strand of CAWBOE010000006.1, from coordinate 75,805 downwards.
CTTGCTGGCGGGGAGGCCGAGGCGCTGCTCGGCGTACTCCATGCCGATGTCGTAGGCGACGTCGGAGGTGATCTCGGGGTCGTCGAGGGCGACCTGGGTGGACAGGCCGTCGAGGACGACGGTGAAGCTCAGCGCGAACTGGCGGGGGTCGACGTCGGCGTCGACGGCGCCGGACTCGCTGGCCCTCGCGGACGAGGCGCTCGAGCAGGTCGCGCCACCGGGTGTCGAGCTCGACGCGGGCCTCGCGGACCTCGGGGTGGCGCAGGGCGGTCGACCAGAGGTCGAGCCACAGGCCCCAGGAACCGCTCACCTCGCCCGGGAGCTCGGGCACGCACGACCACTCGACCAGCATCGACGAGCCGCTTGCGGAAGTCCTGCTCCTCGCCGAGGAGCTTGGCCGCGGCGTCGTAGTAGGTCTCCTCGGAGAAGCGCAGCGCGTCGACCAGCAGCCGGTCGCGGGTGCCGAAGTAGTAGATGACCAGACCGCTGCTGGTGCCGGCCCGCTTGGCGACGTCGGCGATGCGGGTCTCGCCGAAACCGCGCTCGGCGATCAGCTCGGCGGCGGCCTGGAGCATGGCGCGGCGACGGGCCTCGTTGCCCTCGGTCTGCGGGGCGGCTTCGGCCATGCGGTCGCTTCCCCCGGTCGAACGTCGGGCCGGTGCGGCCCCTTGCGGAGGAGGTTAGCACCTCGTTAGATTGAACAGTCAGTCAAACGATGTCGGAGGCTCCCTCGATGAACAGCTCCTACGACGCGATCGTGGTCGGCGGCGGCCACAACGGCCTCGTGGCCGCGGCGTACCTCGCCCGCGACGGCGCGCGCACGCTGGTGCTCGAGGGCCGCAAGACCCTGGGCGGAGCGGCGACCACCGAGCAGCCGTGGCCCGACGCGCCGCACCTCTCAGTCACCCGGCTGTCCTACGTGATGAGCCTGATGCCGCCGACCATCATCAAGGAGCTGAAGCTGGAGCAGCACGGCTACAAGGTCCACCCGATGGGCCCGTACTACCAGGCATTCCCCGAGGGCGGCTCGCTGACGATCTACGAGGACGACGAGGCCCGCACGTACGACGAGATCGCGCGGTGGTCGAAGAAGGACGCCGAGGCCTGGCCCAAGTGGAACGCCTGGCTGGCCGGCATCGCCGACGTGATGGGCCCGCTGCTGACGCGCGTCCCGCCCAACATCGGCAGCCACTCGCCGTCCGACCTCGCCGACCTCGGCAAGCTGGTCTGGAAGAACCGCGGGGTCGACACCCGCATGGTCGCCGACATCACCCGGCTGATGAGCATGAGCATCGCCGACCTGCTCGACGACTGGTTCGAGTCACCGCAGATCAAGGGCGCGCTGGCGGTCAACGGCGTGATCGGCACCTGGGCCGGCCCCTACGCGCCGGGCACGGCGTACGTGATGGCCCACCACTCCATCGGCGACGTCGGCGACGGCGTCTCACCACAGCCAGCAGCTCGGGTCCTGGGGCTACCCCGAGGGCGGCATGGGCGCGGTGTCGGCCGCGATCGCGCGGTCGGCGCGCGAGCTCGGCGTCGAGATCCGCACCAGCACGCCCGGTGCGACTCGGTCAGTACCCGCAACGGCCGCGCCACCGGCGTCGTGCTCGAGAACGGCGAGGAGCTCAGCGCGCCGATCGTCGTCACCACCCTGCACCCGAAGATCGCCTTCCTCGACCACCTCCCCCGCACCGAGCTGCCCGAGGACTTCGTCCAGCGACATCGAGCGCTGGAACACCCGCTCCGGCGTGGTCAAGATCAACCTGGCGCTCTCCGAGCTGCCGAGCTTCACGGCCAACCCGACACGGGGCTGGACGTGGACTGGTCCCCGAGCACCACACCGGCTCGGTGGAGATGTCGCCGTCCATGGAGTTCATCGAGCGTGCCTTCCAGGACGCTCGCGAGGGCCGGGCTGCGCTGTTGCCGTTCAGCGACGGCGTCATCCCGACGACGCTCGACAAGACCCTCAACCCGGACGGGACGCACATCTTCTCGCTGTTCACCCAGTACGTCCCGCACGAGTGGAGCGAGGCGCCGCACACCGAGGACCTCGAGGCGTACGCCGACCGGCTGATCGACCTCTACGACCAGGTGGCCCCAGGTTTCGCCGCGTCGGTCACCCACCGTGACATCGTGGGCCCCCACGAGATGCAGGAGGAGTACGGCCTGATCGGCGGCAACATCTTCCACGGCGAGCTGACGCCCGAGCAGCTGTTCCACATGCGGCCCGCGCCCGGCTACGCCGACTACCGCACGCCCATCGCCGGCCTCTACAACGGCAGCTCCGCCACGCACGGTGGTGGTGGCGTCTGCGGCATCCCCGGCTGGCAGGCGGCGAAGGCCGCGATCAGGGACCGCAAGTCCCTGCGGCAGCGACTGCGCAAGACGATGGGCAAGTCCGCTGGTTGAGGAAGGCGCGCAGCGCCTGTCACGAAACCACGCGGACTCCCTCCGCGCGACCCTCGACGCCCGCAGCGTGGCGATCGTCGGCGCCAGCCCGCGTCCGGGAAGCCTCGGCCAGCGGATGGTCGACGAGGTGCTGCGCTCGCCGCGGTTACGAGCAGGTCTGGCTGGTCAACCCGTCGTACGACGAGCTGGCCGGCCGCCCGTGCCTGCCCTCACTTGCGGCGGTCGACGAAGCCCCCGACCTGGTGCTCCTCGGCGTGGGCGACGGTCGCCTCGTCGACCAGCTCAAAGCGGCTGCCCAGATCGGCGCGCGGGGCGCAGTCGTCTTCGGCAGTGCCCATGGGGATGGCGTCCGCGAGCAGCTGACCGAGATCGCCCGCGACGCCGGCATGGCGCTGGTGGGCGCCGGCTGCATGGGCTTCTGGAACGTACGCCGCGGCCTGCGCGCCATGGGTTACACCGAGCGCGACGACCTGCCGGTCGGACCGGTGTCACTGGTCACCCACTCCGGCTCGGTGTTCTCCACCCTGCTGCGCACCCGGCTGCGGCTGGGCCTCGACCTCGCGGTGTCGTCGGGTCAGGAGCTGGTGACCACCACGGCCGACTACGTCGACCACGTCGTCGACCACACCGAGACGCGGGTGCTCGCGCTGGTGCTCGAGACCATCCGCGGCGGCGCCCGGCTCCGTTGGTCGCTCCGTCGCGCCCGCGAGGCCGGCATCGAGGTGGTGCTGCTGCCCGTCGGCCACTCGCCCCTCGGCTCGGCCATGGTCGCCGCACATTCGGGCGCGGTAGCCGGCGGTTCGGCCGCGTGGGAGGCGCTGTCCGACGATGTCGCCGGCCACCTCGTCGGTGACCTCGCGGAGCTCGCCGACACCCTCGCCGTCCTCGCCTCGCCGCGGCGACCCCGACCCGGCGGTGCGCTGGCCACCGTCCACGACTCCGGGGCCGAGCGCAGCCTGGTCGCCGACCTCGCCCACCAGCTCGGCGTGCGCTTCGCACCGCTCGGCGACGCGACGCTCGCAGCGCTCGCGCCCCGGCTCGACGACGGCCTCGAGCCCGGCAACCCGCTCGACGTGTGGGGCGGTGGCGCCGACACCCGAGAGCTCTTCGGCGACTGCCTGGCCGAGATCGCGGCAGACCCCGCGGTCGGCGTCACCGCCTTGGCGGTCGACCTGGTGCCCGAGTACGACGGCGACACCTCCTACCCCGACGCCGTCCTCGACGTCGTGGCGACCACCGACCAGCCCGTCGTCGTGCTGTCCGGTCTGGCTTCGGGTGTCGACGAGGCCGCGGCCGACCGGCTCCGGCAAGCGGGCGTGCCCGTCCTCGAGGGGTTCCGCAACGGGCTGCTGGCGCTGCGCCACCTGCAGCAGGCAGTCGACCGGCCGGCGCCCGACATCGCCTCGCTGGTTGAGGAGGGACGCGCATAGCGCCCGTCACGAAACCCGGTGAGTGGACAAACCTCCTCGCCGCCTACGGCATCCCCACGCCCTCCGGCTCCGCGCTCCAACGCGCGCCGCTGCGCAGGTCGCGGCCGCCGACCTGGGCTGGCCGGTGGTCCTGAAGACCGCCACACCCGGCATCACCCACCGCTCCGACGTGGGAGGAGTGGTCACGAACCTGCACGACCTCGCGGCCGTAGGGGCGGCGTACGACGACCTGTCCGACCGCCTCGGACCCGACGTGACCGTGCACCAGCAGGTACCGGAAGGGGTGGAGCTGTCGGTGGGGATCGTGCGGGACGATGCGCTGGGCCCGATGGTGGTGGTCGCGGCGGGCGGCGTCCTGGTCGAGCTGCTGGCCGACCGCGCCGTCGCCCTGCCGCCGCTCACCCGAGCCGGGGCGCAGAGGATGCTCGCCCGGCTCAGGCTGAGACCACTGCTCGACGGCTGGCGAGGCGCACCACCCGCCGACCTCGACGCGCTGGCCGACCTGGTCGTCGCGGTGTCACGGTTGGCCCACGAGCACGGCGACGAGCTGGCCGCGCTCGACCTGAACCCCGTGATCGCGAGCGCCGACGGCGCCGTTGCGGTCGACGTACTGATCGTCCCCCGAGCTGAGGAGACTCCGTGACCACCCTGAGCGAGCAGGACCTCGACATCCGGCGCCGCGCGCGGGAGTTCGTCGACACCTTGGTCCCCTACGAGGTCGAAGCCGAGCTGGCGGGCGGAGTGCTGCCGGCCGAGCTCACGGAGAAGTTCCACCAGGCGGCTCTCGACAGCGGCCTCTACGCCACCAACATGCCCACGTCAGTGGGCGGTCGGGGCTTCACCTCGATCCAGCAGGTGCTCGTGCAGGAGCAGGTCGGCCGCGTCACCAACGGCCTGGCGTGGTGCCTGCACACGCCGCCGCAGTGGTGGGTCGAGGTGGCGACCGAGGAGCAGCTCGAGCGCTGGTTGCGGCCGGCCGTCGCGGGTCATCGCCACGAGTGCTACGCGATCACCGAGGAGCTCGCCGGCACCGACGTCAGCGACCTGGCGACGACGGCGCGGTTCGACAGCTCGGGCGACGGCGACGACTACGTCGTCAACGGCACCAAGTGGCACGTCACGTCGTACAACCTGGCCGACTACTGCTTCGTCCAGGCCGTGCTCACGGAGGGACCGAACGCCGGTGAGCACGTGCTCCTCGTCGTCGACCTGCCGAGCCCGGGCATCGAGGTGGTCCGCACTCCGGCGTACTCCCACAACATCGCCGACCACCACCCGATCGTGTCGTTCACCGACGTGCGCGTGCCGGCGTCGCAGCTGATCGGGCAGGAGGGCCAGGGGATGACGTTCACCCAGGACTGGTTCCGGTTCGAGCGGGTGATGGTGGCGGCCCGCTGTGTCGGAGCGACCTCACGGCTCGTCGACGAGATGACGACCTTCGCCGGGCAGCGGATCGTCGGCGGACAACGGCTCGGCGACTACCAGCTGGTGACCGCGATGCTCGCCGACTCCGCGACCGAGCTGTACGCCGCCCGGGCCGCGCTCTACGAGACCGCGCGCGCGATCGACGACGGGCGAGGACCGCAAGGTCCTTCACGCCCGCGCGTCGATGGTCAAGCTGCTCTGCTCCGAGATGGCCGGCCGCGTCGCCGACCGGGCTGTGCAGGTCTTCGGTGGCCGTGGCTACATGCGCGAGAACGTCGCCGAGCGGATGTTCCGTGAGCTGCGCGTCGAGCGGATCTGGGAGGGCGCGTCGGAGATCCAGCGCGTCATCGTCGGGCAGCAGCTGCTCAAGCGTGGGACTGCTGCGGTGCTGGGCGACGCCTCGTCCGGGCTCGGCCTCCCGGACACCTCAGCGGCGTCCCGAGGTGAGCACGTTGACGTCAGCCACCTTGACGTAGCCGAACCGGTGGCCGACCCAGATCTGGTAGTACTGCTCCTGGCCGCGGATCACCGTGCCGTCGCCGGGCAGCTGGTTGTAGTAGGAGGTGGCCCGGTAGTAGTCGGTCGGGACCGTCTTGTCGGCCAGCACGTACTTCTGGCCCGGCTTGAGCGTGATCGAGTCGAGCGTCGGCTGCCCCTGGTAGGGCACCGGGGTCCCGGCGTACGCCGCCTGCTCGGGGTAGGCGCGGGCGTAGACCGTGACCGGCGTGTTGCCCTTCGGCGTGACGTACTCGCCCGTGGCCGGCACGACCACCTCGTCGCCGGGCGGGTTGTGCAGCCAGGCCTTGGCACCGTCCCACCAGGTCTGGATCCACTCGCCCTGCGACCTTCTCGACGAACAGCTTGTGACCGGCGACGGCGTGGCTGTTGCGGTCCTCGACGTCGTAGTCGTCGCCGCCGACGAGCGGCGCGGACTCGCTCGGGCCGGTGTGCAGGTAGACGAAGCTGGTGCCGGCCGGCGGGCAGGGCACCCGCGCGCTGCTGGGGACCTGTCGGGTCGGCGGGGCACTCCATCTCGTGCTGGTTGTCCTCGTAGCCGGGCTTCACCGTGACGATCTGGCTGCGAGCCTCGCCCTCGGCGCGGATCGGTGCGCCGAGGAGCTCCATGTAGCGCTCCCAGTCCCAGTACGGGCCCGGGTCCCACTTGTAGTTGGCCGACTGGAACTCCTCGTGGCCGACGACGTGGGCCCGGTCGAGCTCGAAGCCGTACTTCGCGGCGAGGTACTTCCCGAGCTCGGCGGACGACCGGTAGAGCGCGTCGGTGTACCAGCGGCCCTGACCCGCGGCGTACCCCTCGTGCTCGAGACCGATCGAGTGCATGTTGATGTACCAGTTGCCGGCGTGCGCGGCCACGTTGTGGGTCGCGACGTGCTGGGCGACGTGCCCGTCGGCGGAGCGGATCGTGTACTGCCAGGACACGAAGCGGTCCGGGGTCTGGATGAGGCGGACGCAGTCCTCGTAGTCGCACTCGGTGTCGTGCACGACCAGGTAGTCGATGCTCACGTCGTTCTCGCGGTCGGCGAGGTCGTAGTTGACGTAGGCCCTGGGGTCGATCGGTTCGGTGGTGTCGGTCTGCACGTAGAGCGCCTCGATGGCCTCGCACTCGATCGTGTCGGGGCACTCCAGCTCGTCGATGCCCGGCTCGAGCGCGCCCGCTGCCTCCAGTCCGGCGCGGTCGGGCTGGGCATCGGCTTGCGCCGCCAGCGTGACGGTGTCGCCGAGGTCCGTGGTCTCCGTGGCGCCGCTGCGCAGCACGTCGAAGACCTGGCCGGTGTACTGCACGATCTTGGCTTCCTCAGCCGTGCCGGCGTAGCGCGCGACCGCCTCCGTCCAGTCAGCGGGCTGCTGCGAGGTGGTGCCCGGCTGGTACGACGCCAGCACGGCCGCACCGCCGCAGATGTTCGCCACGTGGTCGGCGCGCAGCTGCGCCGGGGTGAAGCTGGTGAGGTCGGCGGCGAGCCGCATGGTGCCGGCGCGGCCGGGGCCGCGGTCGGTGTCACCCTTCGCAGCGCCACCGTTGCGGCCCGCGGCGAAGTCGGTCAGGTGCATGACGCCGTACCCACCCGACGTGCTCGGCGCGCCGTCGTTGTTGCTCCACCGTGAGCTCAGGTAGCCCACGGCGAGCAGCACGTCCTGGGGGACCCCACTCGCCTGGGCCGCTCGGGCGAAGACGGCCTGGGTGTCGCTGGAACCCTCCAGGCACCGACTCCAGTCCTGCGCCGCGGCCTGCGGTGTGCTGACTGCGAGGGCCGCGAAGACCAGCGAGGCGACCCCCACCCCCGCGCCCATCCGACCGAACTGCTTGAACCTGCGCGTCATGGCGCGCCCCTTTCCGAGAGCCGGGCGGCGGGAAGACGAGCCCGGCGCCGCCCAGCCAACCTTCGGGGGACCGACACGTCAAGGGCACGCGCCTCACTCGGCGGGCTTCGCCTCGATCGCGTCGAGGTCGCGCACGGCGAAGCGGTGGTGCTCCCACTCCTCCTCGAGGATCACGTGCAGGCATGAACGCGTGGTCTCGGGAACCTCGGGCTCGTGGGGATTCTTGCGCGTCGCGTCGAGCTCGTCCGGTGTGACGCTCGCGAGGAACTCGCGCACCATCGCGACCCGCTCTTCCCGGGCCTGGAGCACCTCGGCGTACGACGGCAGTGTGGCCGACTGGTGCGGTCGTCGCTCGGTGCCGGCGTCCGTGAGACCAAGGGGGTGGAACGGCTGCTCGATCTCCAGGACCCCCCGGCGCAGCCAGATGTCCGTGGCGTGGACCAGGTGCCGCAGCGTCTGCGCGAACGACCACTCCCCGTCCACCGAGACGTCGACAGCGCCCGACGGCATCGCCGCGGCGCGAGCGAGCGTGGCCGCCCAGGTGCGCTCGAGCGCGGCCCAGGCCGCGCGCAGGCTTTCGGGATCTGGAGCGCGCCGGTCGGCGCGGCCGGGAAAGCGGCGGTCGAGCTCGGCCTCGACGAACGCGACGACGTCGACGCCGTTGACACGCAAGGGCTCGCCGTGGACGAGCCACGGTGCGTCGATGTCCACCCCCGACGCCTCGACGCCGCGCATCACGACGCCGGACAGGTCGGACTCGACGAACCGAGCGCCCCGCAGGTTCGCGCCGACGAACTCCGCGCCCTCCAGCTCGTCGGACCGGGTGAAGGTTGCCACGACCTCTCCTCCGTGGCTCGAAAGGTCCCATCTTGCGACATCGCGCGGACGTCATACGAAGTGGTCGCCCTGGCGACCACTTCGTATGACGTCCGGGGCGGTCGGCGGGGACACCGTCAGGCCCAGGGGGAACCACCTGTTCGGGGGAAGGCTGAGCCGGGCCGTTCCGGGTACGCCTGAAGGGTGACTTCGAGGACCCCCGACCACCTGGTCGGCACGTGCTGATCCCGACGCCGCGCGGCGAGCTGGGCGAGGTCGTCGCGCGCGCCGTACGGGACCCTTCGTGCGACCCGCGGGGGGTCGCGCCGACCCACGATGCGGATGCCGCGCTGACGCTGTGGACCCTGCACGAGCTGCACTACCGCGGCTTCGACGACGCCGACGACCATGCCGAGTGGGACCCGCGCCTGCTGACCGTGCGCGCCGACCTCGAGGCCGAGCTCGAGGGCCGGCTGCGCGCCCGCTTCCCCGGTGTGGCCGTCGACGGCGACCTGGCCGAGGCGGTGTTCGAGATGGTCGAGAAGTTCGAGGGCGCCTCGGTGTCGTCGTACGTCCGTCGACAGGCGACCGTCGAGCAGGTCCTGCACCTGCTGCGCGTGCGGTCGGTCTACCACCTCAAGGAGGCCGACCCGAGCGCCTGGGTGCTGCCGCGGCTCACCGGGCCGGCCAAGGCGGCGCTGACCGAGCTGCTGTACGACGAGTACGGCGGCGGGCGCGCGGAGCGGCTGCACGCCGGCCTCTTCGCGCGAGGGCATGTCCGACGCCGGGCTCGACCCGACGTACGGCGCGTACCTCGACGAGGCGCCGACCGAGGTGCTCGAGCAGAACAACGCGATGACCCTCCTCGGCCTGCACCGACGGCTCCGCGCCGCCGCGATGGGCCACCTCGCGGCGTTCGAGGCGACCAGCTCGCTGCCCTCGCGCCGGCTCGCCCAGGGGCTGCGCCGGCTGGAGATGCCGGAGAGCCTGGCCCACTACTACGACGAGCACGTCGAGGCCGACGCCGTGCACGAGCAGCTGGCGGTGCGGGCGATCTGCGTGCCGATGGTCGAGGCCGAGCCACACCTGCAGGACGACGTCTTCCTCGGTGTCTTCACCTGCCTCGACCAGGAGGACCGGGTCGCCCGGCACCTGCTCGACACGTGGGGTGCGGCCGCATGAGCGAGGTCCCCGCCACCCCCGACATCGTGCTCTGCCCCGGCGGCCCTGCCCTGCTGCGCGGCGACCACGTCGTCGAGGACGAGGACGGCCGCCAGCACCGCACCACCCGGCCGGTGTCGGCGGTGTGCCGGTGCGGCCACACCGCGACCTCGCCGTGGTGCGACGGGACGCACAAGGTCGCCCGGCCTCGTGGCAGGGCCGAGCGTGAGTGAGCGGGCCGGCGACGATCGGCGCAACATCGAGATCGGCGGCCTCACGATCGCCTACGACGCCCGGGTGCTCGAACCTCGGCCGTGGACCGCTGGGCAGTCGGCGTGGGCGGCCGAGCTGCTCGAGTCCCTGCCCATGGGACCCGTGCTGGAGCTGTGCTCCGGCGCCGGGCACATCGGCCTGGTGGCCTTGCTCGAGCACGACCGGCGGCTCGTCCAGGTCGACGTGGACCCGGTCGCCTGCGACTTCGCCCGGCTCAACGCCGAGGAGGCCGGGTTCGCCGACCGGGTCGACGTACGGTGCGGGCCGATGGAGGACGTCGTACTGCCCGACGAGCGCTTCCCTCTTGTGATCGCCGACCCGCCATGGGTGTCGACGAACGAGGTGCGCGAGTACCCGGAGGACCCGCTCGTGGCCATCGACGGCGGACCCGACGGCCTCGACGTCGCGCACCGCTGCGTGGACGTGGCGTCGCGAGTGCTGACCCCGATGGGCGTCTGCCTGCTGCAGCTCGGGACGGTCGAGCAGGTCAGAGGCCGTGACCGCGTACGTCAGGGCGCGCGACGAGCTGTACCTCGCCGTCGGCGAGACGCGCGAGTTCGAGCGCGGTGTCGTCGTCCGGCTCGACCGCGCCTGCGGATCGGCGAGAGCCGTCGCCCCTGCCGCGACGAGCCAGCAGGACGTAGGATCGCGTCAACCAGCGGAGGACGGCGCTCGAGCCCGTCGAGCAGGACGTCGAGACCGAACTCGAACTCGGTCTGGTCGTCGCACCAGCCGATGGTGGTGTCGGGGCCCTCGTGCGCGATCTCGGCCATCATCGCGCCCAGGTGGGGGAACGCCTCGGCCATCGCCGCCATCTCGGCCTCGGACATGTCGGCCGCGTCGCCGCCGCCCTTGCCGGGGTCGAACAGCTCCTGGCTGAAGCCGATCGCCCGGCTGCCCAGGGCGTGCAGGGTGTGGTGGGCCAGGTCGTAGGAGAAGCCGCCGGCGACGAGCGTCGCCAGCACGCCCTCGAAGTAGGCGATCAACGGCGGGCTCAGCGACGTGCGCGACTCGAGCACCGCCGGCAGCCACTTGTGGCGCAGCATCACGGTGCGCGCGGTGAGCATGCGCGCGCGCAGCGCAGCAGCCCAGTCGCGCTCGGCGTCCGGGCCACCGCCGGGTCCCACCTCGGCGTTGAGCTCGCCCACGACGGCGTCGACCATGCCGTCGAGCAGCGCCTCCTTGTTGGCGACGTGGTGGTACAGCGACATCGCCTCGACCCCGAGCTCCTGACCGAGCCGGCGCATCGACAGCGCGCCCAGCCCTTCGTGGTCGGCCAGGGTCACGGCCGTCTCCAGGACGAGGTCTCGGCTCAGCGGCTTGCGGGCGGTCTCGGTCATCTCGTCGCCAAGACTAGACGAGCGTCGACTTACCCCGTAAGTTTACAGCGTAAGTTTACGCCGTAAGGAGACCGTCATGACCCAACCCGCAGATCCAGCACGCCGCCGCCCGCAGTCGTCCCCGACGACCATGCGCGCCGCCACCCAACACCGGTACGGCCGGCCCGAGGACGTCGTCGCGGATCGCCGACATCCCGGTCCCGGAGATCGGCCCCGGCGACGTGCTCGTCCAGGTGAGGTCGGCATCGGTCAACGCGGCCGACTGGCACTTCACGACCGGGCTGCCGATGTTCGCCAGGGCGGCGCTCGGACTGCGCCGGCCGCGCCGGACCGTCGTCGGCACCGACGTCGCGGGCGTCGTCGTCGCGACCGGGTCCGCCGTGACCCGCTTCCGGGTGGGCGACGAGGTCTTCGGCGAGGTGGACGGCGGCGCCTTCGCCGAGTACGTCGCCGCGCCGGCCGACTGGCTGGTCGCCAAGCCGCAGGGGTCGTCGTTCGAGGAGGCCGTCGACGCTGGGCATCGCGGCCGAGACCGCACTCCAGGGCCTGCGCGACTGGGGCCTGCTGCAGGAGGGACAGCGGGTACTGGTCAACGGCGCCTCCGGCGGCGTCGGCACCTTCGCCGTCCAGGTCGCCAAGGCGCTCGGCGCCGCCCACGTCACCGCGGTCTGCAGCACCCACAACGTCGAGACCGCGGCGCGCATCGGCGCCGACCGCGTCGTCGACTACACGCGGGAGGACCACAGCCGGTCCGGCGAGCGCTACGACCTCGTCTTCGACAACGCCGGCGTGTGGCCGTTGCGCTCGTGCAGCCGGATGCTCACCGAGGGCGGGTCCTACGTGATGGTCACCTCGCCCAAGACGCGGTGGCTCCATCCGCTTCCCCGGATGATCGCCAACCCCCTCTACTTCGCGCTCGCCCCCGGCCGGTCTCCAGGGTTCAAGGTTGCGGCCCGCAACACCGCCGACCTCGAGCAGCTGCGCGACCTGGTCGAGCAGGGACTGGTGAAGCCGGTGATGGAGCGCCGGTTCACCCTCGACGAGGCCGCCGAGGCCGTCCGCGTCCAGGGCGAGTTCCACGCGCGCGGGAAGTCGGTGGTCGTTCCCTGACGAGCTCCCATCGCTGGTCGAGGAGGGCCGTCAGGCCCGTCACGAAACCCCACCACCACCGATCGTCGGTTGAGGTGCGAGGAGCGCCAGCGACGAGCCTCGAAACCCCGCGACCTTCCTCGAAACCCCTTGTGCATAAGGGGTCCTGAGCCCGGACCCCTGTCGGTGGTCGATGGTTGGCTTGTCTCATATCCACCACCTCGCGGCTCCCCATCGGGCGGCTGCACGCGGTGGTCGACGAGCTGGGCACCGTCGACCCGATCTACCTGACCACGAGGGAGAAGCAGGAGCTGCTGGTCGAGGCGGCCCGTGCCCGATGCCCGGTCGCAGGCGATCGAGATGAACGTGCTGGCTGTTGGTGACGACGTTGCCGAGGCGACCGGTGACCGCTCCACCGCGGCCTGGTTGGCGACCAAGACCCGCGACTCCCACGGCGCGGTCCGTGCCAACGCGAAGCTCGCGGTGGCGTTGGAGACTCGCTGGACCCAGGTGCAGGCAGCGTTCGCCGCGCGTGAGGTCAACCTCGCGCAGGTGCGCGTGATCGACAAGGCCCTCACCGACCTGCCCCAGGACCTGGGCCACGACCTCATCGCCAAGGCCGAGACCTACCTCCTCACCGAGGCCGCACACCTGGGTCCTCGCGAGCTGGCGATCCTGGGTGACCGGGTGCTGGAGCACCTCGCCCCCGACATCGCCGAAGAAGCCGTCTACCAGCGGCTCCTGGACCAGGAACGCCGAGCCGCCGCGGTGACCCGGCTGACCCTGCGCCGCCGCGGCGACGGGTCCACCGACCTCCACGCCCGCATCCCCGACCTGACCGCCAGCCTGCTGCGCACCTTCCTGGCCGCCTTCACCGCACCCCGCCGCACCCGCCACCGCAAGGCGAGACAGTCGAGACTCCGTTCGGGCCCCTCACCCCGCCCACGACGAGCTCGCGAACCTGCCCGCCCGTCAACAGGGCCTCGCGTTCCTCGCCCTGCTCGAACGGATCCTCAAGTCCGACCTGCCCCGCCACGGCGGCAAGGCCACCTCACTGGTCGTGCTGATCGACCACGACACCCTGGTCGCCGACCTCACCGCCGTCGGGATCGCCCAGACCAGCACCGGGGAGAAGATCACCGCCGGCCAAGCCCGCCGGCTGGCCTGCCAGGCCGGCCTCCGGGCCGCCGTCCTCGGCACCAACAGTGAGGTCCTCGACCTCGGCCGCGAGTCCCGGCTCTTCAACCCCGCCCAACGCATCGCCATGGAGATCCGCGACAAGACCTGCACCGAGGCCGCCTGCACCATGCCCGCCGCCTACTGCGAAGCCCACCACCCCCAACCCTGGTCCCAGGCGGCCAGACCAACCTCGACGACGGCAAGCTCCTGTGCCCCTTCCACCACCACCGCGCCCACGACCCCGGCTGGATCACCCACCACCACCCCAACGGATCCACGTCCTTCACCCGACGCCAATAGCGTGGTGTGAGCGCCGCCTGTCCCACTCACCTGGTCTCGAGACAGGCGCTGCGCGCCCTCCTCAGACCGTCGAGCTGCGTGTCCCCGCGCTCCGGCCGTGGGTCGAGATGAGCAAGACCAACCCGTATCCCTACGAGTACGGGCTTCCCCAGCCCCAGACCGACGAGCCGGTGCCCGTGCTGCTGCATGCCCGGCGCATCGACATCCACGAGGCGCAGACGATGCAGGACGAGTACCGGACTCGTGGGCACCTCGTTGAGGGCTACTCCAGCGAGGCGGTCGCGCTGGCTTCGGGGAAGGCGCTGGTCGAGATCCAGCCGAGCAGCGCGTTCGTGATGACCGCCGACGAGATCCGCGCACAGTCGGGTTGGACGACCGGCGGCCCACGTGAACCCGGCTTCCCGTCAGGCGGGTCGGGCGGAGCCCCGCGCTGGCCGTGAACGACATCCTCGATCACCTCGGCGTTCCCGTGCGGTTGCGGCACCAGCACGACCCTTCCGCTGGTGACTAGCCGCGCGGTGGAGTGGTTGCTGAGCACGTCATGACTGGGTCGCCGAAGCGGTCATCTCCTGGCAGTGGCCGGACGGCGGCTGGAACTGCGACAACCGGGCCGACGGTCACCGATCGTCGTTCCACGAGTCCTTGCGTACGGCGTGGGGCCTGCAGGAGTACGCCGCGGCGACCGGTCATGCCGGTGCCCGCGAAGCCGCAGACCGGGCCGTCGAGCTGTTCCTCCAGCATCGGGTGTTCCGCCGTGGCGGCACCGGCGAACCGATCAACGCCCGCTGGCTCTCGATGCCGTACTCCCGAGGTAGTCGACTGGGGCAACGCCGGCGAGCCCAACCTCATGGTGACCCTCAATGCGCTGCGCGTGCTGGCCGCGGCCGGTCGGATGACCGGCAGCGAGGACCCGACACGCTCGCGGTAGCTGGCCTTGCCACTCGACCCCCTGAGCTCTCGACCTTTGAGAGAGCACTAGCCTGCGAGCGCTGAGGTTCGACCGGTCGTCAGGCCGGTCGTCGCAAGAGGGAACCCGGTGAGAGTCCGGGACTGCCCCGCAGCGGTGAGTGGGAACGACAGGCGCCATCGGCACTGGACCAACGGGTCTGGGAAGCGGCGCCCGGTAGGAAGTGCTCCTCGGACGAGGTCCGGGAGCGAGCGCCCACAAGTCCGAAGACCTGCCTCGGCACCAGGGCATCCGTCCTGGTCCACGACGAGCTCTCGAGGGGAGAGCGCGATGGGCAGCACCCACGGGCGGTCGAGGCGGTCACCCGATGCCTCCTTGCCAGCGCACACCGCGGCGCGCGACCAGGCGATCGCGTTCCTGGCCGACCGCGCGAACGAGGACCTCGCGCGGTTGTGGTCGCGTGACGCCAGGCCCGGTGGTCCGCACCGACCCGGCCTCGCGGCCCAGCTGGCGGTCCTCGACGACCTGCTGGGCACCTTGTCGGCCGGCGAGCTGCCGCCGCGGCCGGAGCTGCGGATGCTGCTCTTCGGGTACGGCGACCACCCGGCGTACGAGCCGGGCTGGAGCGACCTGCTCCTCGGCTAGGTCCGACGGCGTCGGGCCGCTAGACCACTGGGCAAAATCATGCCTCTGGCGGACTCCACCCTTCCTCAGGGTGAGGCGGAGAGGAGGGGCCTGCGGAGTAACGTCCCCCTCAGGAGTTCCGCCAGTCACGGGGCAGACGGTCGTCCTCCACGAGGTGCGTGAAGGGATGAACCTGTGAGGCCCACGACGTGAGCCGGCTCGAGCCAGGACTCCTGCTCGGCGAGCGCTACCGGCTCGAGGCACGAGTCGCATCAGGCGGCATGGCCGACGTGTGGTCGGCGGAGGACGAGGTCCTCCAGCGCCGTGTCGCCGTGAAGGTGATGCGCCCCGACCCCGACCACGAGGAGCTGTTCGCCCTTCGGTTCCGTGACGAGGCGCTGCACTCCGCGGCGCTGATCCACACCAACATCGCCACCCTCTTCGACTACGGCGAAGATCAGGGCTTCGCCTACCTCGTCATGGAGCTCGTCGACGGCAAGCCCCTCTCGCAGCTGATCCGCGACCACCGCTCGCTCCCCGCCGACCAGGTCCGCTCGGTCATCGGCCAGTGCGCGCTGGCGCTCGGGGTCGCCCACGAGGCCAAGGTGGTGCACCGAGACGTCAAGCCGGCCAACATCCTGGTCCGCGAGGACGGGTTGGTGAAGCTGACCGACTTCGGCATCGCCCGCGCGGCCGACGCCTCGGGCCATACCCGGGCCGGGGACCTGCTCGGCACGCCGTCCTACATCAGCCCGGAGCAGGCGCTCGGCCGGCCAGCCACGGGCGCCTCCGACCTCTACGCGCTCGGGGTCGTCGGACACGAGATGCTCTGCGGCGCCAAGCCGTTCGACAAGCCGACGCCCATCGCCACCGCGATGAGCCACATCCACGAGGCGCCGCCGCCACTGCCCGACGACGTACCGGAGGACCTGGCCGGCGTGATCGAGCACCTGCTGGAGAAGGACCCCAGGGACCGCCCCGAGAACGCCCGAGCCGTCGCGATCCGTCTCGGGCTGGCCGACCACGAGATCATGGGTCTGGCGCTCGGTCTCGCGCAGGCCGTGTACGGCGAGTCGGCGCTGGACGAGGACGTGCTCGGACCCGAGCACTCGTCCCAGGAGCCGACGGCGACGATGGCCGTGGACGCGGCAGTTCTCCTCGAGGACTAGCGGTTGTCCGCGACGTCCCTGGGTACACCTGCCGCATGACCGACAACAGCGACCTCCGCGACGACGACCAGGCCGACGAAGCGGTGCAGGCGGTGGTGGATCGCGTGCTCTCGTGGCAGGCGGGCGCGCCGCCGGAGACCGTCCTCGAGGAGCTGCAGGCGGGCTTGCGCGAGATCGGGGTCGACATGCCGCCCGACTGGGTCGCCCGCACCGCCGAGCGGATCAGCCACGCCGACCCGGCCCAGAAGGACTAGACCGCCACACCCCCATGGTCTTTGGGGTGAGGCGCGCACGTCGGCCTGTGCCTAGCGTGTTCATGACGCCGCCTATCAGGCGGCCTCCTGAAGGGACCAATCCCATGGGATACGGACTGGGCGTCTTCCTGCTCGCCGTCGGCTTGATCCTCGCCTTCGCCGTCCAAGACGCGATCAGCGGCGTCGACCTCACCATGGTCGGCTACATCCTCGCCGGTGTCGGCGTGCTCGCGATCGTGGTCACGGCGATCACACTCAACAGGTCACGGGGTGCTTCGACGGTGGCCACCACGACCCACTCGGACGGCACCCAGAGCACCACGGAACGCCAAAGCCAGGTCGACCCCTAGGAACTCTGCTCGCCAACGCGGACGGGAGGCGGGTAGCGGTCCGCATCCTGGGTCCGCGATGATCCGGTCGTGGGGGAGGGCTCGAAGTCGGTGTGGGTCGACGTCCGGACGACGCAGCAGGTCGTCGCTGCCGGGCTCCGCACCATCTTGGAAACAGCCGTCGGACCGCTCGAGATCACCTTCGACGGACCCGCGGGCGGCCAGCCGGACGTCGTCCTCTATGACGTCATCAACCTCAACAACGGCAACGGCGCCGACCTCGACCACCTGCTTCGGCACACCGTCTCGACGGTCATCGCCATCGACCGCACCCTCAAGCCGGACCTCGGCATTCGCGCCAGGGACAAGGGCGTCGAGTGGGCCATCACCCTCGACATCTCCCCCGACGAGCTCGTCGCGGTGATCAAGGACGCCGTCTCGGGCAACCTCGAGGACGTCGGCAACGTGGCGCAGGAGTGGGCAGCCGACGACTTCCTCGGTGCGTCAGCCGGCATCAGCCCCCGCGAGTCGGAGGTCCTCCAGCTGGTCGTGCTGGGGCACAGCAACCAGGAGATCGCCGACACCCTGTTCCTCAGCATCAACTCGGTGAAGACCTACATCCGCTCCACCTACCGCAAGATCCACGTGACCAACCGCGGTCAGGCCATCGTCTGGGCGATCCAGAACGGCTTCCTCACCGAGCAGTACGACCAGTCATCCACCGGCGTCGAGGGCTGACCACTCAGCGGACATCCGTCGCGGTCCTCCGGCCGGAAGGCACCGAAGTGCTCCGTGACGGCGGTGTAGTTCGGTTCTCGTCGGGCTCCTGCTCCAGGTCTTCCGAGCGTCGGCCTTGTGATTCCGCCTCCGCCGGACGGCGTCGACGTCGACCGGGGGTTCCTCGTGGCTGCCCATTCGCCCCGGTACCCGCGAGAGCTCGTTGAACGCCCGAGCCCGACACAAGCGATCGGGACACGGCGCCGACGACGGGTCAGCCCCCACCGAACGACAGGTTCGGCGGGGGCTGACAAGTTCCCGAGAGTCCCAGTCGCTTCAGTTTGGAGGATGAGACCACTGGAAGTCCGATCCTACGTTCGTCGCCGATCCTTTGTCTCGCCCCGATGGGTGAGCCGTGTCAGCAGCATCGACGTCAGGACGACCGCGAGGATCACAGCAGCGAGCACCAGCCACCCCGCGGCGTAGTCACGGTCCAGGATCGTCGGGTTGTCGGCGTTGGCGCCCCACCCTCCGAGCACCGGTACCGCCAACAGGGTCAGCGTGCCCAGCACGACCAGCCCGCCCGTCACCGGGGCGCGGCGGTTCGCGGGCAGCACCCGGGTGAGCGCCAGCCCCGCGGCCAGCGTCAGCGGGACGAGGACGAAGTCGTGCAGCACCACTCCGGCGGCCAGCCAAGTCGCGACGTCGACCAGGTCTCCCCAGCCGTCGATGGCTTCGGTGAGCAGCAGCCAGGCGCCGTACGCCGTCGCGGCGACGCCGAGGAGCCCGATGAGGAGTCGGGACCTCACGACTCGACCTCCAGTCGGCTGACCCACTTCGTCTGCAGTACACCCGGACGGTTGGGGGCGATCAGCCGGGCCGGGTAGCCGTGGTCGATCGAGAGCGCCTCGCCGTCGAGACCGAGCGCGAGCAGCGTGAGGTCGTCGTCCGCGAACTGGGCCGGCAGGTGCGTGACCCGGAACGGACCTTGCTCCTGGAGCGAGGAGACCGTGACGGCCGATCCGCGCGGGGCACCGACGAGGTCGAGCAGGTCGCGCAGCCGGACGCCGGTCCACTCGCCGTGCGCGCTCCACCCCTCGACGCAGGCGATCGGCAGCCCTGCCGTCCGCTGCGTCATCGCGAGCAGGTCGGCGCGGGTCAGCGACGCCGACCGGTCGGCGTACCCGATCTCGAGGCGGTACGCCGGGTCGGTCGCCGAGGCCGTGACGCCGGCCGCGCGGGCGCTCTTGTTGACGGGCACTCCCTGGGGCCCGTCGCCCGACCTCGCGCTGAAGACGGACACCCGACGCAGCCATGGGACGGTGCCGCCTGCGGTGAGCAGCACGGCAGCGACCGAGGCGACACCTGCCGTCCGGACGAGCCCGCGTCGTGAGAGTCCGCTGCCAGGAGGTTCGCTCTCGCCGAGCTGGGCCGGCCAGGGCCGCGCGGACGACGGGCAGCTTGACCGCGATGTGCACGACGAGCGCGCCCACCGTCACCCAGCCGACGGCGAAGTGGGTGGCGCGGAAGGAGAAGGACCACGGGTACCAGGTGGTCACGTTGGCCAGCCCGGTCGCGAGCTGGAAGACCACAGCCGCGACGAGGACGCCGACCGAAGCCCGTTCCGCCGCGTGCAGCAGGAGGTCGCGCCGAAGCCGCGGCGGCCGGATCCAGAAGCGCGGGTAGACCGTCCAGAGCTTGACGAGCAGCAGCGGCACGCACGCCGTGCCGGCGGCGACGTGGAGGCCCTGGGTGATGCGGTACCCCCAGACCGGGCGGCTCGGGAGCCAGCTGTCGGGCTGCTGGGCGAGGTGGCTGATCAACCCAGTGGCGAACGTGAGGAACAAGCAGATGCCCAGCCAGGCCCCGATCCGCGCGGCGACGGCGGGGTGGTGCAGCCGCGAGGGAAAGTCGCGCTGCTCGGGCACGCGGGGCGCCTTCAGCGTGGTCATGCGGCGCTCTCGTGCAGCACGCCGACCCAGCGATCGCCCACGTCCATGGTCTCCGCAGCGAAGCCCGCGCCGGTCGCGACGCGCTGCGATCGCGTCGGCGCCGACCACCGACCACGGGAACGGCTGCGAGGTGAGACCACCGGCGCTCAGCCGTATCGTGCCCGAGTGCAGGCCGGTGCCAGGAGGCCCGACATCGGCGACGACCCGTCCACCCGGCGCGAGCAGCTGGGCGATGCGGCGCAGCAGGCGCACGGGATCGCCGCCGATGCCGACGTTGCCGTCGGCGAGCAGCACCGTCTCCCAACGGCCTTCCGCCGGCACCCGCTCGAAGACGTCGCGCAGGATCGCCGCGACGCCGCGGTCCCGGGTCTGCCACACGGCCTCGGGCACCACGTCGATGCCCAGCACGATCTCGCCACGCTCGGCGAGCAGCTGGGTCATCCGGCCGGGACCGCAGCCCACGTCCAGGGTCGGACCCGTGCAGAGGTCGAGCACGGCCTTGTCGCCATCGAGGGAGCCGGTCCACGCATCGGCCGGCACGTCGAGGCGAGTGACGCCCGGCCCCGCGACCACGCAGGGGTGGCCGCGGAAGACGTGCCCGAACACCGCCTCGACGGAGGCCTCCACGTCACTCACGGACCCGCCTCCAGAGGGCGGCGAAGACCGAGTCCTCGGCGCACGCCTCGGCCACGGAGTCGGCGTCCGCGGCGACGTCGACGTCGCGCAGCACGCGGCCGCGACCGACCGTGAGGCCGGCGTTCTCGAACGCCGACCGCGTGGCGGCTCCCGTTGTCGGTGTGGACATCGGTACGCCGACCAGGTGCTCGCCCTGCCGCGGGTCGGCCAGCGCCAGCGCCCACCAGCCACCGTCCTCGGCGTCGGCCAGCACGGCGTCGTGGTCGTCGAGTCCCGCGATCACCTCGGCCAGGTCGGCCTCGGTGACCTGCGGGATGTCCATGCAGATCTGAACGACCGGCCCCTGCCCCTCCCCGGCCAGGTCGAGGTGGGAGCAGGCGAGCCGCTGGCCCAGTCCGTCGCCGCGCTGGCGGGAAGACAGCCCAGCCGTCGAGCGCGACGGCCAACCGGTCGGCGTACGTCGCCTCCGCGAGATCGCCCTCGAGTGCGAGTCGGCAGCGGTCCACGCCGACCGTCGCCACACAGGTGCCAAGCGTGTCGAGCAACGCGGCAGCGGCGAGCTCGGCCGCGACGTCCATGCCGACCTCGGCACCGAGGCGCGTCTTGGCGAGGCCGGGCACGGGCGACTTGGCGACGACGAGAAGCCGGGCACTCCTCGAAGCACTCATCGCAGGACTCGTGCGAAGTCGCGGGCGGCCCGCAGCGTGCCGGTCACCGAGCCGGAGACCTTGGAGCGGGTGCCCTCGGCGCGCGGGTGGTAGGTGACGTCGTGCTCGGCGAACCGCCACTCCGCGGCCACTGCTCGCTGCAGCAGCTCGACCGGGTAGCCGAACGCCGGTCCCGGATGCCCAGGTCGAGCAGGGCACGGCGACGACTGACGCGCATCGGGGCGATGTCGTGAGCGGGCATGCCGATCCGGTGCCGCAGCCAGGCGACGACGAGTGCGTTGCCCGCGCGGGCGTGCCACGGCCAGACCCCCGACCTGGCCGGGCACCGGCGACCGACCGCCAGGTCGGCGCGCCCCTCGCGGACGTCGTCGAGCAGCGGCCCGAGCTCGTCGGGGTCGAAGGACCCGTCGCCGTCCATGAAGGCGACGTACTCCGCGGTGGCCGCCTCCAGCCCTGCGTGGACCGCCGCGCCGTACCCCGCCCGGCTCTCGGTCACCACAGTCGCGCCGTGGCTGCGGGCCACGTCGGCGGTGTCGTCGCGGGAGCCGTTGTCGACGACGATCACGCGGTAGGCCTTCGACACGCGGGGCAGGAGCGCCGCCAGCGCGGGCCCTTCGTCGCGGCACGGGAGCACCAGATCGCACGCCGCTTCCATGCATCCTCACCGTAGGGAGGCGCCGGGGCGAGGCACGCTCCAGCGGCTTACGAAGTCCTGACGGCTACGGTCGGCGCGTGCGTGCGGCGCGGGTGGGGCTCGTCCTGGCGCTGCTGCTCGCCACGCTCGGCATGGCGGTCCCGGCGGTCCTGGACTGGGACGTGCACGTGCGCTGGTTCCCGCCCCTGCACGCCGAGTGGGACCCGCGCGTCGGCTGGGGGACGTTGCCGGCCGTCGTGCTCGGCGTGCTGTCGTGGCGCTACGCCGTCGACCTGGCGGTCCGGTTGTCGTGGGGTCGGCTGCTGCTCGTCTCGTACGCAGGCGGGCTGGCCTGGATGCTCGCGCTGGCCCTGGTCGACGGCGTCGGCGGCGTCGGCTGACGTGCTCGATCACCCGTACGAGTACCTGAACACCGCGAGGGCAACCGACGACCTGCCCCACACGATCG
Organism: uncultured Actinomycetota bacterium; assembly: GCA_963790295.1. Lineage (GTDB taxonomy): Bacteria > Actinomycetota > Actinomycetes > Propionibacteriales > Nocardioidaceae > Nocardioides. The sequence goes on along the minus strand of CAWBOE010000006.1, from coordinate 53,684 downwards.
ACGTCTACATCAGCCGGATCCCGGTCGACGCGCTCCCGAGCAACTGGCCGGTGCACGTCGCCGGCCACCCTCCGGGCGCGCTGACCTTCTTCGTGCTGCTGGTCCGGCTCGGCCTGGGCAGCGGTCTGGCGGCCGGGCTGGTCGTCACGCTCCTCGCGGCGTCGACCGCGCTCGCCGTGCTGCAGACCATGCGGGTGCTCGGCGCCGAACCGCATGCGCGACTGGCCGCGCCGTTCCTGGCCATCGGGCCGGCCGCTGTCTGGCAGTGCGTGTCGGCGGACGCGGCGTTCGCTGCCTGGGCAGCCTGGGGGATGTGCGCTCTGGCGCTGGCCGCCGCTATCGACGCAGCATCGCGTGGTCCCTCCTTGCCGGGCTGCTGCTGGGCTGGTGCGTGATGAACAGCTACGGCCTGCCGCTGCTCGGGCTCCTGGCCGTGGCAGTCCTGGTGGTCGCCCGCTCCTGGCGGCCGCTCGTCCCCGCCGCCCTGGCGGCGCTCGCGGTCGTGCTCGCCTACGTGCCGTTCGGGTACGCCTGGTGGGAGGCGCTGCCCGTGCTCCGCGAGCGGTACTGGGACGGCGTGGCCTCGAACCGCCCACCGGCGTACTGGATGTGGGGCAACCTCGCCGCTCTGGCGTTCAGCGCCGGCCCGCTCGCCTTCGCCGGCGTCGCCCACACGCTTGCCCGTCGCCCCGACCCCGCCACGCGCACCGTGTGGTGGCTGGTCGCCGGAGGGGTGGCCATGGTCGTCGCCGCAGATCTCTCGCAGATGAGCCGGGGCGAGGTGGAGCGCATCTGGCTGCCGTTCGTGCCGTGGCTGCTCGTCGGCTGCGCCCTGCTTCCGGAGCGGTGGCGCCGCACCGGCCTCGGCCTCCAGGTCGTCGCGGGCCTCCTGGTCCAGCACCTTCTCTTCACTGGCTGGTGACCACTCGCTGGTCGAGGAGGGCCGTCAGGCCCGTCACGAGACCCCGCAAGCAAACAAGCAACAGACTCACCGGGCCTCGTGACGGTCGCTGCGCGACCTCCTCGACCAGCGATCGGCCGCTCAGTCGCGCAAGGGGGCGGTGGCGAACTCGGCCAGGCCTGCTTCGGGCGCGATGGCAGCGGTGAAGTCGAGCTCGGCGGTGGCCAGCGCCGGGGAGGCGACGACGTGGCGGACGTCGCCGAGGCGGAACTGTCCCGTCACCTCGGGCTCACGCCCCGAGTCGCGGCCGAGGATCCGGCCGACGTCGAGGATCGAGACGGGTGAGCCGGAGCAGACGTTGTACGCCGACATCGAACCCGTCTCCCGCGAAAGCACGGCCTCGACAGCGGCAAGGTTGGCGCGCGCGACGTCGTCCACGTGGACGAAGTCGCGCATCTGGGCACCGTCCTCGAAGACCCGGGGTGCTCGCCCACTCTCGAGCGACGAGCGAAAGATCGCGGCCACACCGGAGTACGGCGTGTCCCGAGGCATGCCGGGTCCATAGACGTTGTGGTACCTCAGCGCGATCGCCGCCGCCTCACCCTGTCGCGCCCACGCGGACGTGTAGTGCTCCTGGGCGACCTTGCCGGCGGCGTACGAGCTGCGCGGCTCGAGCCGGGCGGACTCGTCGACCAGCTCCCACCCGAGTGCGAGTCCGCACGTCGGGCAGTGGTTGTCGAACACGCCAGACTCCAAGGCGGCGACGGAACGAGGCGGCGGAACGACGGAGCCGTGCTCGGGGCACAGCGTAGCGGCCCTCGCCGTAGACCACCATCGACGAGGCGAGCACCAGTCGGCGTGCGCCGCGGGCGGACATCGCGGCGAGCAGAGCGGCGGTACCGAGGTCGTTGTGGGCGGCGTACTCGGGAAGGTCGGCCACCGTCGCCCCCGCCCCGACGAGGGCGGCCTGGTGGCACACGACGTCGACGCCGTCGAGCAGTTCGGCCCAGTCAGGGGCGTCGCGGACGTCGAGCACGTGCAGACCGTCGACCTCCGGACGGACGCGGTGGGCCTGCGGCAGGAGCGCGTCCACGAGCAGGACCTCGTGGCCAGCGGCGTCGAGCTCGCGCCGGATCGCACTCCCGATGAACCCGGCCGCACCGGTGAGCAGCACCCTCATGAGTGGTCGCCGGATGCGGGATGGTCGGGCACGCCGCCACCCTGCCAGAGATCGGTTTCCTCTCCGTAAGAAGTGGGGGCTGCGCCGGCTCCTCAGGACGAGCACCATGGGCGCATGGACCGCGCGGTGCTCGAGGCGGCTCTCGACCGCACACCCGTCAACGACGACGGCCGCTCCGGGGCGACGCTGGAGCGCGTCCGCCTCGCCGACGGTTCTCGCGTGGTCGTGAAGCGCTTCGACCCGGCGGTCGACCTGGTGATGCAGATGACCGGAGACAACCGCGGCCGCGAGGTGGAGCTGTGGCAACGAGGCATCCTCGACGGCCTGCCACCGACGGTCCTGCACGCCGCACTGGACGGCTGGTACGACGACCGCGGGGGCGTGCTCGTCATGCGGGACCTCGGGGATGCCGTGCTCACGTGGAAGTCCGTGGTCACCAGGGAGCAGGCCGCGACGATGTTCCGCGCCGTCGCCGACCTGCACGAGGCCTTCCGCGGCTGCGCCCCCGACGGGCTGACGCCCCTCGAGCCCGTCCTCGGGCTGTTCGAGCCGCGCCGGATCCGTCCCTTCGCCGGGAACACGCTCATCGACTACGCGTTGCGGGGCTGGGAGTACTGGCCCGAGGTGGCGCCCGGCGAGGTCGGCGATCGCGTGCTCGCCCTGGCTCAGGACACCGCACCTCTCACCGAGGCCTGCCGGACACTGCCGAGCACGCTCCTGCACGGCGACCTCGCCACCGTGAACATGGCCTTCGAGGCCGACCGGCCCGGGTGCCTCACGCTCATCGACTGGGGTGTCGCCACGGCAGGACCCGCTGAGCTCGACATCGGCCGGCTGTTGGCCGGCTGCGCGCACCTGTTCGGCCGCCCGTCCGGCCCTCGACGACCTCGTCGCCCTCTACCGCGAGAGCGCGGGGGCGGCGTACGACGACGCGGCGCTGCGGCTGGGTCTGCTGGCGGGCATCGTCTGGCTCGGGTGGAACAAGGCGCTCGACATCGTCGAGCACCCCGACCCCGCCGTGCGCGAGCGGGAACGTGCAGCACTGCCCTGGTGGCTGCATCAGGCCGAGCTGGCTCTGGGGACCGGCCTCATCTGAGAGGAACCGAGAAGTGGATGTGAACACGCTCTACCAACAGACGGTCGAGTTCTTCACCGACCGCGTCGACGCCGTCCAGGAACACCAGTGGGACCAACCGACGCCGTGCACGGCCTGGTCCGTGCGTGACCTCGTCAACCACGTGGCGTACGAGGACGTCTGGACGGTCCCGCTCATGGAGGGCGCGACCATCGAGGAGGTCGGCGACCGGTTCGAGGGCGACCTGCTGGGCGACGACCCGGTCGGGTCGTCGTCGGCCGCCGCCAGGGCGGCGGTCGAGTCCGTGGCCGCCCAGCTGCCCGCCGGAGGCACCGTGCACCTGTCCTTCGGCGAGACGCCGAAGGACGAGTACGTCATGCAGCTGGCCGCGGACCACCTGGTGCACGGCTGGGACCTCGCCGTCGCCACGAGCGGCGACACCCGCATGGACCCGCACCTCGTGCAAGCGGTCGCCGTGTGGTTCTCCGACCGCGAGGGCGGCTACCGCGACGCGGGCGCCATCTCCGCACGCCGGCAGCTCGCGGGCGACGCCCAGCACGACCTCCTCGCCCGCTTCGGGCGCGACTCCGCGTGGGGACCGCACCACCAGCTGCTGCAGCGGTTCAACGCCGCCTTCGGCACGGGCGACGTCGACGCAGCCATGGCACTCGTCACCGACGACGTCGTCTTCGACGCCACCTCGCCGGCACCTGACGGCGGTCGGCACGAGGGCCGCGACGCCGTGCGAGCCGCGTGGACGGAGGTCATGCGCACGCCTGGGATGTCCTTCACCGAAGAGGATTCGTTCGTGACCGGCGACCGGGCCGTCGTCCTGTGGCGCTACGCGTGGGGGGACCCCGAGGAAGGCCACGTCCGCGGTGTCGACGTGATCCGCTTCCGCGACGGGCTGGTCAGCGAGAAGCTCTCCTACGTCAAGGGCTGAACGCCGTTCCTCACGGAGCTGCCTCGCCGTCCGGCTGCACGACGTACCAGGTCCCGCCGAAGTCCTCGAAGTCGTGGCAGAGCACCTGCCACGGGTCCTCGTGGGCGTAGAAGTACAGCGGGTGGCCGCCGTACGTCGCCTGGGTGCTGCCGTCCTGCCGCTCGACGGTGCCGAGGAGTCCGGACCGCACGCCACGGCCGGCCACCGGCTCGCCGGTCGTCAGCACCGGCGGCCACGCCGACTCGCACTCGCCGTAGCAGCGTGGCCGCCCGGCCTCCTCCAGGTCGAAGAGGTAGATGGCCTGCCCGTCGGCGCCGTAGAGCATCGTCCCGAACTCGCTGTCGTCAGCGATCACCCGGATGCCCGACGGGTCCGGGGACGCCGTCGGGCTCGGGTGCTGCTTGGTCGGAGCAGGAGTCGTCGTCTCGGGCGAGGCCTCGGACGAGGCAGGCCCGGTCGCGGGTTCGGGCGTTGTCTCTGGTCTCAGCCGCAGCGCACGCAGACAGCACCAGCAACGCCGCCACCAGGCCGGCCACCCACGAGCTCACCACAGGAGTGTGGCGCTCGCGGGCGGCCGGCAGAGCGGCAGACGGTGACGGATCGATGACGGACTCCGGGGGTCAGTCGGCGACGAGTCCCGCAACGCCGAACGCCGCGGACACGAAGGCCGAACCGGCGGAGGCCAGGCTGCCGTCCGACCCGATCGTGAACGAGGAGACCGAGCCGTCGCGCATCCGCACGTGCAGGCTGTCACCGTCGGGCGAGACCGCCGCGTCGGTCGGGCCGGCGCCGGTGGATGCGGCGACGGCCTCGACCAGCTCGAGGGAGCCGTCGTTCGCGATGCGGTAGCTCGAGATCGAGGCGCTGGCTGCGTTCACCACCCAGGCGTAGTCACCCGAGACGACCAGCCAGCAGGCGGCTGCCTGGGTGTCGCCGAGGGCCTCGGTGAGGTTGCGGAAGCGGGGCGCCACGTCGTACGACGATGCGGAGCCGCTGGCCGCCTCGGAGACGACGAGCGTGCCGCGACGGTCGAAGTCGAACCCGTACGGCACCGTGCCGGCCGACGGGTGCGACGTGGCCTCGCCGGCGTACCCGGCGCGGACGGTGAACGTGTCGATGGCGTTGGCCCCCCGCTCGGTGACGACGAGGGTGCGGCCGTTCGGGCTGAACTGGACCTGGGCCGCGTCGGTCAGCCCCCCGGCCGGGTTGGCGGTCAGGGCGCGGCTCGCACCGGGCAACACGTGGAGGTCACCGGACTTGTCGTAGGTGAAGCCGGCGATGGAGTCGCTGTCGTGGTTGAGCACGTAGCCCACGCCGTGGTTGACCGTGATGCTCACCGGACGGCTGCCTCCCGAGGAGATCCGGTCGTCACGGCGACGTCGCCGCCCTTGGTGCTGAGCGCGGAGATGGTGTTGTCGCCGGCGTTGACGACGAACAGCAGCCGGCCGTCGCGGGCGATGCCGCCCTGGGACGCGAGCGACGCGCCGGCGCCGAGGCCTCCCGTCGGCACCGACCCGACGGCGTCGAGCGACCCGTCGGCGTACCGGTCGTAGACGGCGACAGCGTTCCCGGTCGCGTCGTTGGTGGGCTGGTAGACGTGCCCGACGACGGGGTTGTCGGCAGCCACTGCCTGGCCACCGAGGGCCAGCAGGGTGGAGGAGAGGGCCAAGGCGGCGGTTCCGGCCAGGGCGAGAGTGCGCATGATGACTGTCCTTTCGAAGGTGACTGGAGCAGGTCGCTCCGGCCCACTTCGTCAGGCCGGCAGGTGCTTTCGTTACGGCCGCAAAGATGACGAAACGCTGACGGGTAACTCGCTGGTTGAGGAAGGACGAAGTCCTGTCACGAAACCAGCCCCACAAGCCAGCCGACATCTCACCGGGTTTCGTCACGGGCCTGACGGCCCTCCTCAACCAACGAGATTCCCTGCGACGTAACGCAACGAACCCCTGCCGAGACGGAGGGCCATGGACCACGACTTCTCCGGCCTGAAGGCAACCTTCGTCAACTGCACGCTGAAGAAGAGTCCCGAGATCAGCAACACCCAGGGGCTCATCGACGCCAGTGCGGAGATCATGCGCAAGCACGGCGTGGACGTCGACGAGATCCGGTTCGTCGACCACGACATCGCCACGGGCGTCTGGCCCGACATGCGCGAGCACGGCTGGGAGAGCGACGAGTGGCCGGCGATGTACCCCGGGATCCTGGCCAGCGACATCCTGGTCGTGGCCGGGCCCATCTGGCTCGGCGACAACTCCTCGCAGACCAAGAAGCTCATCGAGCGGATCTACTCGCTGTCGGGCGAGCTCAACGACAAGGGCCAGTACCTGTTCTACGGCCGGGTCGCGGGCTGCATCATCACCGGCAACGAGGACGGCATCAAGCACTGCGCCCAGAACGTCCTCTACAGCCTCCAGCACGTCGGCTACACGATCCCGCCCAACGCGGACTCCGGTTGGATCGGCGAGGCCGGCCCGGGGCCGTCGTACCTGGACCCCGGCAGCGGCGGCCCCGAGAACGACTTCACCAACCGCAACACCACCTTCATGACCTGGAACCTGATGCACCTGGCGAAGATGCTGAAGGACGCCGGCGGCGTGCCGGGCTACGGCAACCAGCGGTCGGAGTGGAACGCCGGCACCCGCTTCGACTGGGAGAACCCCGAGTACCGGTCATGACGGTGCTCACCGCCCCGGACGTCACCGGTTCGAAAGGACCAGAGGTACCCGGGTCGCGGTACGTTCCGGCCATGTCCGACGGGCACGGAGGCGACGACCGCGACCTCGTCACCGCGCTGCGGGCGGGCGACGAGCAGGCCTTCGCGGCTCTGATCGACGGATGGTCGGGGTCGATGCTGCGGATGGCTCGGCTGCACGTGCCGACCGACAGCGTCGCCGAGGAGGTCGTGCAGGAGACCTGGCTCGCGGTGCTGACCGGGCTGGCGAAGTTCCGGGGCGAGTCGTCGTTGCGCACCTGGGTCTACCGGATCCTGCTCAACCAGGCCAAGACACGGGGGATCCGCGAACGCCGGACCGTGCCGTTCGCCAGCCTGACCGACGACGACGACGGGCCGACCGTCGACCCGAGCCGCTTCCAGGGAGCCGGCGACGCGCACCCGGGCGGCTGGCGCCGGTTCCCCGACGAGTGGCCCGAGCAGTCGTTCCTCTCCCACGAGGTGCGCGAGGTCGTCGCGCGGGCGCTGGACGAGCTGCCGCCACGTCAGCGCGTGGTCGTCGCGCTGCGCGACCTCGACGGCCACACGGCCGAAGAGGTCGAGCGAGCTCTTGACGATCACTGCCCGGCAACCAGCGCGTGCTCCTGCATCGCGGCCGGGCCGTCGTACGGGCCCACCTGGAGCGCTACTACGACGGCGCTCCCTCGCTGGCCAGGGGGTGACGCCGATGAACTGCAAGACGTTCGTCGAGCTGGTGACGGCGTACCTCGAGGGCCAGCTGTCCGCGGAGGACCGTGCCGACTTCGAGGAGCACATGCGGTTGTGCCCGGGCTGCGACACCTACCTCGACCAGTTCCGCACCACCATCTCCCTGCTCGGGCAGCTGCCCGAGGAGTCGATCTCCTCCGGCGCCCGCACCCGCCTGCTCGACGCCTTCGCCGACTGGCGAGACCGCGGCCCGGACGGTCCGGCATGACCGGCCCCGGCGCACTGGAGGACAGGGTCGTCCTGGTCACGGGAGCATCGGAGGGACTCGGCGCGGAGTTCGCGCGGGCCGCCAGCGCGGCCGGCGCGCGGGTCGTCCTCACCGCACGACGCCAGCAGCTGCTCGACGAGGTGGCCGCGGAGCTCGGCGAGGCCCACGTGGTGACCGGTGACGTCACCGATCGAGGAAGACCGCCAGCGGATCGTGGACGCGGCCGTCGCGGCGTACGGCACGGTCGACGTCCTGGTCAACAACGCGGCCGTAGCCGCCTCGGGCCCGGCCGCGGACGAGCCGCTGTCCACGGTCGAGGACACCGTGGCCGCCAACCTCACCTCGGTGATGAGGCTGTGCCAGCTGGTCGCGCCGGGCATGATCTCCCGCCGCCGCGGCTCGATCGTCAACGTCGCCTCGATCTCGGCGCTGCGCAGCTTCGACCGGTTCGGGCTGGCGTCGTACGCCGCCAGCAAGGCCGGCGTCCTCGGCCTCACGCGAGAGCTCGCGGCGCAGTGGGGCGCGCACGAGGTACGGGTCAACGCGCTGGCGCCGGGCTGGTTCCCCGGTGGCACCAACGGCTACCTGCGCAACGACGAGCTGCGCGAGTGGATCGGCAGCCACACCGCGCTCGGCCGACCGGGACGGCCGGAGGAGCTCGCGTCGGCCATGGTGTTCCTCGCCTCCGACGCGAGCAGCTACGTCACGGGCCAGGTGCTGTCGGTCGACGGCGGTTGGACGGCCTACTGACGGCCCGCGATTGCCTGCGTCACCGATCCGTAAGGCCGGCATCGAGCACGGATGCCGCCCCGGCGATGGCAATGTGGAGGACGACGCAGTCGGAAGGAGGAGCCGTGGCCAAGGTGCTCGTCGTCGACGACGACCCGACCGTTCGTGAGGTCGTGGTGTCCTACCTCAAGGCGGCCCAGCACGAGGTCGTCGAGACCGAGGACGGCGAGTCGGTCGCGACCATCGTGCGCGACTCCCCCGTGGACCTCGTCGTGCTGGACCTGATGCTGCCCGGCATCGACGGTCTCGAGGTCTGCCGCCGGCTGCGCGCGAGCAGTGACGTGCCGGTGATCATGCTGACCGCGCTCGGCTCCGAGACCGACCGGGTGGTGGGACTCGAGCAGGGTGCCGACGACTACGTGACCAAGCCGTTCAGCCCGCGCGAGCTGGTACTCCGGGTGGAGTCGGTGCTGCGCCGCGCGGGCGAACGACCCGACACCGACCAGGGCCGGCTCGAGGACGGCGACCTCGTGGTGGACCTGGGCCGGCACGAAGCGACCCTGGCCGGGCGGGTGCTGGGCCTGACCGCCCGGGAGTACGACCTGCTGCGCTTCCTGCTCGCCCACCCCGGCGTCGCCTTCTCGCGCGAGGACCTGCTCCAGCAGGTGTGGGGCTGGTCGTTCGGCGACCACTCCACGGTGACCGTGCACGTGCGACGGCTGCGCGAGAAGGTCGAGCGCGACCCGACGCATGCCCGACGCGGCTGGTCACGGTCTGGGGCGTCGGCTACCGGTGGGAGCCCGCCGACGTGACCAGCGACCAGTGGGCCATCATCGGCATCGGCGGCATGTGGGCGGCCGGCGCCGGACTGGCCGGGCTCGCCGTCGCGTACGCCGTACGCCACCGGTCGTTCCGCTGGCAGATCGGCGTGGTCGCCGTCACCGCTGTGCTCGCCGTGGTCGCCGGGGTTGTCGGGACCGCGCGGGCGATGTTCCTCTCCGACCACGACCTCGTCGGTCGTGCTGTGGGTCGTCGTCGTGGCCGGGATCGTCGCGATCGTGGTCTCCGTGGCGGTCGGTACGGCGTTCACGCGCTGGTCGCGCACGATGCGCGAGGACGCCCGCCGGTTCGGCGAGAGCGGTCGCTTCGACGCCGGGTCGCGCGGACCCGCCGAGCTCCAGCAGCTCAGCGACGAGCTGGCCATGACCGCGCGCCGGCTGCAGGAGTCCCGGGCTCGCGAGCAGCGGCTGGAGGAGTCGCGGCGCGAGCTGGTGTCGTGGGTCTCCCACGACCTCCGCTCGCCGCTCGCGGCGCTGCGGGCGATGACCGAGGCTCTCGAGGACGGCCTGGCCGACGACCCGGCCCGCTACCACCGCCAGATCCGGGCCGAGGTCGACCGGATGGTGCGGATGGTCGACGACCTCTTCGAGCTCTCCCGCATCCACGCCGGCGTGCTCGCGCTCGACCTGCAACCCGTCGCCCTCGGCGACGTCGTCAGCGAGGCGCTGGCCGGCGCCGACCCGGTCGCCCGCGCCGGCGGCGTCCGCCTCGGTGGCATGGTCGACGAGGGGCTCTTCGTGACCGCCGACCCCGGCGAGCTGTCCCGCGTCGTCTCCAACCTGCTCATCAACGCCATCCGGCACACCCCCGCCGACGGCGTCGTCGAGGTGACCGGACGACAGGTCGGCGACGCCGTCGAGCTCAGCGTCACCGACGCGTGCGGCGGCCTCTCCGACGACGACATGGCGCGCGTGTTCGACGTGGCCTGGCAGGGCACCCCGGCCCGCACGCCCACGCCGGAGTCGCCAGTCGGGCGCGGGGCCGGCCTCGGACTGGCCATCGTCAAGGGCATCGTCGAGGCTCACCGCGGTCAGGTCGCGGTGTCGAACCATGCGCCCGGCTGCCGGTTCGTGGTCACCCTGCCCGCCTGACCAGAACCCCGTCGCGCGTAACGGCGCCGTACGCCCAACCCCTAGCGGCGTGCTGCGCCGGATTGCGGGACCGTTCTGGCAAAGCATTCCAATACCCCACACCGGAGGCCCGACGATGACCCTGTACAGCAAGTCCTTCGACACTCCCGACGAGCAGCGGACGCCCGACAAGACCCAGGTCGACGTCGTCCAGACTCGGCCGGCGCCAGCGTCGCCCGCCTGACCCTCCAGCCGGGCTGGCGGCTGGTCCGAGTGCGTGCGTCCCGTCGTCGGCGGCGACTCCTGCCAGGTCCGGCACGTCGGCGCGCTCCTGGCCGGCCAGCATGGAGGTCGTCCACGACGACGGCAGCCAAGGCGCCAGGTCGAGCCCGGGCGAGGCCTACGTGATCGAGCCCGGCCACGACGCCTGGGTAGTGGGCGAGGAGCCGCGTGGTCGCCCTGGAGTTCGAGTCGCCACGCCGCAGAGACCTACGCCAAGGCCTGACCGACGCACGCCTGACGGGGTGAGGCAGGGTGCGCTCGAGCAGCGATACGTTCCGCAAGTCCGGTCATGTCGCTCGGCTTGAGGAGTCACGTTGAACACTCGCACCATTGCCATCGTCGCGCTGATCCTCGTCGTCATCCTGATCCTGTTCCTGGTGCTCTGACGCACGGCCTCCGGCCCTGGCGCGCTCGCCCGCCCCGGCCCCCCCCCCAGCAGGCGACCGGCCCGCAGCCACGCCAGGTGGGCGACGATCCCGACGGCGAGCGCCGCCAGCACGGCGGCGTACGGGTGGCCGGCGTCCTCGAGGCCGGGGTAGACCTGCCACTGGGTGAGGTAGATCCACAGCGAGGCCGCGGCCACGACCTGGACGGCGCCGGCCACGAGGCGAGGCAGCGGCACGGCCCGGTCGAGAGCAGGAGCAGGACCCCGACGAGCGACGATGGCCTCACGCTGGGCGTCGCCGAAGAAGCCGACGACGCGACACCACGGCCGCGGCGGCCACGACCAGCCGGCGCACCGGGGTGTCGGCGGTGGCCACCGCCCACCCGAGCGCCACGCACCACAGCACCACCACGGCCTGGTAGCGCTGGGTCGGCCCCGCCTCGACGCCCACCAGCGCGTAGCGGACGACCAGGCAGGCAGCGAGGACGCACACCGCGACGGCGAACGGCGAACGGCGCGACCATCGGTCGACCCACGGTACGGCGACCAGCGCGGCGAGGCCGACGTAGCACCAGACGAGCGCTTCGAGGAACCAGAACTGCCAGTCGTCGCTCCACCGGTCGGAGCCGGTGAGCCCGTTGAGGAAGCACCGCCGTCTGCCAGCGGTAGTCGCCGGTCGCGACGGCGACGGCCGCCGATCCACAGCGCGCGGTCGGCACCGCACGACGAGCGCGGAGCGCAGGATGCCGCGGACCCGCGCGCCCCTCCGGACAGCGGCGAGCTGGAACCGCGCGAGGTTGTAGCCCGCCACCGCGAGCAGCACGTGGGCACCGCCCTGCAGCTGGGCGATGTCGGCGTGGCTGACCAGGATCAGCAGCACCGCCACCGCACGCAGGAGCGCCGACAGGTCGGTCGGCACCGTGAATCGGCGGGGCTTGCGCCGGGTGCCCGCCAGCGTCGTCGGGGTCGAGGCGCTGCCAACCTTGCGGCAGCGTGCCGAGAGCCTGACCCAGCCGCGTCGATGCCTCGACGTACGACAGCGAGTCACCACCCAGGTCGACGAAGCTGTCGCGGGTGGTGGCGTCGGGGCGGCCGAGGAGGACGGCGTACAGGTCGCGGATGCCGTCGGCCGTCGCGGGGCCGGGCCGGGCGGAGTCGTCGGCGGCCGTGCGGCCGGCATGCTGGGCGAGCGCGGCGTAGTCGGGCTTGCCCGACGAGGTCTGGGGCAGCTTCTCGAGGTGTACGACGCGCACCGCCGAGGTGGGCAGCCCGGTGGCCTCCAGCACCGCCCGGCGGGTGCGCTCGACACTGCGAGGGCGTGAGGTGAAGACCCACAGCCGGTCGTCGTGCACCAGGACGCGCGCCGGTCGGCCGCACTCCGAGCAGCAGGCGTTCGACACGGTCGAGGTCGAGCCTGAGCCCGAACAGCTTGGCCTGGCGCCCGAGCCTGCCCACGATCTCCCACAGGCCGTCGTCGGCCTGGCGCGCCAGGTCGCCGGTGCGCAGCTCGGTGAGCTCGGGGCCGCGGGCGAGGTCGGCCGGCCGCTCGGCGTACCCCATCATCACGTTCGGCCCGGTGTAGACGAGCTCACCGGCGTCGAGCCGGAAGGAGCCGCCGGGAACGGGATGCCGACAGCCTCGGGGCGGTCGGTCGCCAGGTCGGGCGGGAGGTACGCCATCCGGGCGGTGGCCTCGGTCTGGCCGTACATCACGAACAGGTCCCAGCCACGGCGACGGCCGAGCTCGGCGAAGGCCCGCACGCGGGCCGGGTCCATCCGTCCGCCGGCCTGGGTCAGGTAGCGCAGGGACGGGCACGCGCCTGTCGCTGAAGCCGGACGCCTCCAGCAGCTCGAAGGTGTAGGGCACTCCGGCCAGGCTGGTCGCGCCGGCCTCGCGAGGCCAGGTCCCAGAAGCAGCGCGTCGGCGACCGAGAGGTCGGTGAGCACGATCCCGGCGCCGCTGACCAGGTGGCTGGTGAGCACCGAGAGGCCGTAGCAGTAGTGCAGCGGGAGCGAGGTGATCGCGCGGTCGGTGTCGCGGATGCCGAGGTAGGTCGGCGATGCTGCGCGCGTTGGCGACGACGTTGGCCAGCGAGAGCCGGACCAGCTTGGGCGAGCCGGTGGAGCCCGAGGTGCTCAGCAGCACGGCGAGGTCGGGGTGGAGGTCGTGAGCGGTGCCCGGCCGACGCTCCTCGAGCCGTGGCCGCCGGCGCCTGGACGACGTCGGGCCGGTAGTGCTCGAGCAGGTGCGCGTGCCGCTCGACGTCGCCGGGTGCGGTCAGCAGCACCGGGTGCCGGCCGGCCAGGGCGGCGAGGTAGGTGACGACGGTCTCGACGTCGTTGCCGGCCTCGAGCAGGACCAGTCGGCGCGTCGGGCCCGAGCTCGGCCGCGCGCGTCGTCGACGAGCGCGGCCAGCTCGGCGTACGCACGTCGGACTGGACTCGCGCGCGTGACAGGAGCGCGGTCGCCTCGGGCCGGCCGCCGAGGAGCGGGTGGGCGGCGGCCAGGCTGGCGTAGCCGGGTGGACGGTCATCGGGCCTCCGCGCGCGGGAAGGCCAGCACGTCGCCGGAGACCCGCAGGCAGACGGGCGTCCCGGCGGCCGGGACGCTGCCGGCCGGGACCCGGGCGATCACGACCGAGTCGCTGTTGCGGACGCGCGCCCGCAGCGTCGCGTCGTGGCCGAAGTAGCTCACGTCGACCACGTCGGCGGGCACGCCGTCGCCCGTCGCACCCGCCGGGCCGGCGGTCACGCTCACCTGCTCGGGGCGGACGACGAGCAGCACCGGCCCGGTCATCGGCCGGACGAGCGTGACGCGTCCGAGGTCGCACGTGGCCGAGCGCTCGTCGGCCGTGCCCGGCAGGAGCGTGGCGTGGCCGACGAACCCGGCCACCTCGGGCGAGGCCGGCCGGAGGTAGATGTCGGCCGGGGACGACACCTGGAGGAACCGGCCCGCCGACATCACGGCGACCTGGTCGGCCAGCGACAGCGCCTCGCCCTGGTCGTGGGTGACCAGCACGGCCGTCGCGCCACTCGCGCGCAGCGCCCGGGCGACGGCGCGACCGGTGTCCTCGCGCAGACCCGCGTCGAGCGAGGAGAAGGGCTCGTCGAGGAGGACCAGCGCGGGCTCGGGCGCCAGCGCCCGGGCGAGCGCGACGCGCTGCTGCTGGCCGCCCGACAGCTCGTGCGGGAAGCGGCTCGCGACCGAGGTCGGGAGCTCCACCAGGTCGAGCACCTCGCGCACCCGGGCACCGCCGCGCGCGACCGCGCGGCAGCCCGAAGCCGACGTTGGCCGTCACGTCGAGATGGGGGAAGAGCGCACCCTCCTGGGGCACGTAGCCGACGCGCCGCAGACGGGCGGGCACCGGTCGACCTTCGCCCGCGACCGACGCGGTCGCCGATCTCGATGGTGCCCGCGTCGGGGTCGAGGAAGCCGGCGACCAGCCGCAGCAGCGTGGTCTTGCCGCAGCCCGACGGCCCGAGCACCGCGGTGATGCCGTCGCTGACCTGGAGGTCGAGCGAGACCAGGACCGTGGTCGACCCGAACGCCTTGGTCAGCCCCTTCACGCGCAGGCCGCTCGTCGGGCCGCTCACGGCAGCTCCGACGGCCGCAGCGCGGGAGCGCGACGGGGCTGCGCAGGCCGTCGCGGTTGGCGGCGCGCGAGAGCAGCCAGGTGGCCGGGCACCGAGAGCGCGATCAGCAGCAAGGCGTACGGCGCCGCGGCGCCGTACTCGACGGCGGACGCGCGCGACCAGAACTCCGTGGCCAGGGTCGAGGTGCCGATCGGCGAGAGCAGCAGCGTCGCGGTCAGCTCGGTGCTGACGGCGAGCGAGACCAGGGCCAGGCTGGCGCCGAGCCCGGGCAGCACCAGCGGGCAGGGTCACCCGGCGCGCGGCCGCCGCAGGGGTGCAGCCGAGCGAGCGCGCCACGTCGTCGAGCACCGGCGGCGCCGAGCTCGAGGCGTCGCGCGCACGCTGACCACGGCGCGCGGCAGGAACAGGATGACGTAGCCGAGGACGAGCAGCGGCACGGTCTGGTAGATCGCCGGGAACCAGCGGATCGACACCGTCACCAGCGCGAGCGCGACCACGATCCCGGGCAGCGCGTTGGCGGGGTAGACGCTGCGCTCGAGCATCGTGGCGAGCAACCCCGCGGTGCCGGACGGCCAGCCAGGCGACCGGCAGCGCGGCGACGGTGGCGACCAGGCCGCCGGCGAGCGCGAGACCGACCGTGGTGAAGGTCGCGGCCGAGAGGTCGCCGGCCGGGAACGTCGTCGACGTGCCGCGCACCAGCCACCGGGCCAGGCTGACCAGCGGCACGCCGAGGGCGAGCACGGCCAGCCCGGCCAGGCGCGGCCGACGGCGCGGCGACGCGCCGAGCCCAGGTGGGATGCGCGCGGCGGTGCGGCTGACGCCGGCACCGACGCGCGAACGGCGGCGGCGGCCGCGGGCGAGCAGCTCGAGGCCCAGCAGGAGCAGGCAGAACGCGACGAGCACGAGCGCCAGCAGGGTCGCCGCCGGACCGTTGAAGCTGGTGCGGTACTGGTCGAGGATGCCCGTCGTCAGCGTGGGGTAGTTGAGGATCTGCAGGGCGCCGTACTCGCCGAGCAGGTGCAGCCCGACCAGCAGCGCGCCGCCCAGCACGGCCGGGCTGATCGCGGGCAGCACGACGCGAGAGAACGTCGTCGACGGGTCGATGGCCGAGCGCCGCGGCGACGTCCTCGAGCCCGGAGTCGAGGCGGCGCAGCGCGGCCACCGTCGGCAGGTAGACGAGCGGGTAGTAGGACAGGCTGACGACGAGCACGGCGCCGGCGTAGCCCTGGACGGCGTGGGTGGTGGAGACCCAGCCGTAGCCGTTGACGAAGGCGGGTACGGCGAGCGGTGCGGCGAGCACGCCGTGCCACAGGTGGCGCGCCGGGAGGTTGGTGCGCACGACCAGCCACGCACACGCCACGCCGAGCACGACGCTCAGCGCCACCCCGCCGACGAGCAGGCGGGTGGTGTTCCAGAGCAGCTCACCGACCCGCGGACGCACGAGGAAGTCGACGGCCTCGCCAGGGCCGAGCTGGGCGGAGGAGACCACGACGTAGCCCAGCGGCAGCAGGCAGGTCGCGGCGACCAGCACCCCCAGCAGGGCGAGGACGCGCGCCCGGGCCCGGGGTGCCCGCTGCGCGTGGTCGGCGGCGCCGACGCGTCAGAGGAAGCCTGCCTCGGTCATCAGGTCGATGACCGTGTCGCCGTCGAGGTCGGTGATGCCGACGGTGGGCGGCTGCAGCTCGGCGAGCGGCTTGACCGGGGGCTCGAGGCTGACGGCGGGGTTGAGCGGGTACTCCAGCGCGTAGCTGTCGGCCAGCGCCTGCTGGCCCTCCTCGCTCGTCAGGAACTCCACGAACTGCTGGGCCTCGTCGGGGTTGTCGCTCGACTTCGAGCACGCCCGGCGCCCGAGATCGACAGGAACGCGCCCGGGTCCTGGTTGCCGAAGAAGTAGAGCTCGGAGTTGTCGCTGTTCTCGCCGGACTCCGCCTGGTCGCGGTACCAGTAGTAGTGGTACTCGATGCCGATCGCCGACTCGCCGGCGTTGACCGACTCGAGCACCACGTTGTTGCCGTCGTAGACGGTGCCGTTGGCCTTGAGCCCGGCCGAGCCACTCGCGGGTGGCGTCCTCGCCCTCGAGGTCGAGCACCGCGGCCACGATCGCCTGGAAGTCGGCGCCGGTCGGCGAGAACGAGACCATCCCGGCGTACTCGGGCTCGGCCAGGTCGAGGATGGACGTCCGGCAGCTCGTCCTCGCAGACCAGGTCGGGGTTGTAGACCAGCACGGTCGAGCGGGCCACGAAGCCGGTCCACAGACCGCTCTCGGGCCGGTACTGCGCGGGGATCGGCTCGAGCGCCGCCTCGTCGAGCGGGGCGAACAGGCCCTCGCGCTCGACCGCCGACATGGCCGGGCAGTTCTCGGTGAGGAACACGTCGGCCGGCGAGGCGTCGCCCTCCTGCACCAGCTGGGCCGAGAGCTCGGCGTCGTCGCCGTTGCGCAGCTCGACCTCGATGCCGGTCTCCTCGGTGAACAGCGGCGCGATCTCCTCGAGCAGCTGCTCGTGCTGGGCGTTGTAGACCACGATCGACGGCCCGTCGTCGCCCGAGCAGCCGGTGGCCGCGAGAGGCGGTGACGAGGGACAGGCCGACGAGCCGGGCGACGAGCACCGGGCGCGCTTCACAGCGACCTCTCTGGGTTAGGAGAAGCCTAACCATACCCGTGTTCAACCTGGGCCTGAAGTGGCCCTGCCCCCCGACCCGATGACGACCCGGCGCCTACCTGCCGAGTCAGTGGGTACCGGCAGTCCACCAACAACGAACGGAATCGCCACCATGCTGTGGACCATCCTCGTCATCCTCGTCATCGTCGCCTTGGTGCTGTTCATCTTCAGCCGCGCCCGCGGAGGCCGTCGCGGGCTCTGAGCTATCACCGCGTTTGAGTGGACGATCCCCGGCACCACACGCCGGCGATCCACCACCTACTGGTTGGACGCGACGTCGTGGTGCGGGCCAGCGTCGCTGGCGGCCCAGCTGGCGAGCAGGGCGAGGGCGTCCTGGGTGCGGAGCTCCGGGTTCGGGGAGGTAGGTGAGCAGGCTCGTGCTCGTGCCCGCTCGAGAGGCAGGGACTCGAACGGCAGGTCGAGGTCGCCGACCACCGGGTGGTGCAGCCTCTTGACCCCGGTGTTGTGGATCCTGACGTCGTGCGCGGCCCACCGGCCCCGGAAGTCCTCGCTGCGAGTGCACAGCTCGCCGACCAGGTCCGAGAGCTCCCGGTCGTGGGGATCGCGGCCGGCCTCGGCGCGAAGCAGGGCGACGGTATCGTTCGCGACCGTCTCCCACTCACGAAAGAACGAGGTCGCCCGGGGTCGAGGAAGACGATGCGGGCGTTGTTCAGCTGGTCGCCGGTGGCGTACCAGGGGAGAACAGAGCCCGACCGAGCGAGTTCACGGCGAGCACGTCGAGGCGCCCGTTGAGCACCACGGCTGGCACGCCGGGCATCGCGTCGACCAGGCGCTGGATGGTGGGCCGAATCCGTTGGGTTGCCGGCGACGCGGCGCCGCCGCGACCGGGCGGTGCGCCCGCGGTGCGAAGCAGGTCGAGGAGGTGTGCCCGCTCGGCCTCGTCGAGCTTGAGGGCGTGGGCGATGCCGTCGATGACGCTCTCCGACACGCCGGTGGCGTCGCCGCGTTCGAGGCGGATGTAGTACTGCGGGGAGACCCCGACGAGCAGCGCCGTCTCCTCGCGACGCAGCCCGGGCACGCGTCGGCGGTCACCGCCGTACGTCGGGAGCCCGGCCTGCTCGGGAGTGATCCTGGCCCGACGAGTGCTCAGGAACTCCCGGATCTCGGCCCGCACGGCGTCGCGGGGACTCGGCTCGTCTGAGGTCATGCCTCCACTGTAGGAGCACCGAACCGCTGTGGGGGTCACTGTCAGTGGCCCTCACGGCAGGGACTCCCGCGTGCTCTTTCGCGCTGGTTCTCTGGGCTGTGCCGCCCCAGCAGGGGGCGGCCGCCGACCAGGACCAGCAAGAGGAAGGGCATCACAGATGACCGAGAAGAACGTGTGGCTCGTGACCGGCGCCGGACGCGGCCTGGGCGTCGACATCGCCAAGGCGGCTCTGGCCGCGGGGCACGCGGTGGTCGCGACCGCCCGCAACGCCGAGAGCATCACCAAGGCCTTGGGTGAGCACGACGACCTGCTTGCCGTCGCCCTCGACGTCACCGACCCCGCCGCCGCGGAAGCCGCCGTCCATGCGGCGGTGGAGCGGTTCGGCCACCTCGACGTGCTGGTCAACAACGCCGGCAGCTTCCAGGCCGGGTTCTTCGAGGAGATGACGCCCGAGGCGTTCCGCTCCCAGATCGAGACCACCCTGTTCGGTCCGGTCAACGTCACCCGGGCTGCCCTGCCGCAGCTGCGCGCGCAGCGCTCCGGGCTGGTGATGACGATCTCCTCCACCGCCGGCATCGCCTCCACCGGCGACTTCCTGACCGCCTACGCCGCCTCGAAGTTCGGCGTCGAAGGCTTCATGGAGGGCCTGGCCTCCGAGGTCGCGCCGTTCGGGATCCGCACGATGCTGGTCGAGCCTGGCTTCTTCCGCACCGAGCTGCTGACCCCGCAGTCCACGCAGTACGCCGAGCCGTCGATCGAGGACTACGCCGACCGCACGCATGCGACCGTCGAGGCGTGGCAGGGCATGGACGGCAAGCAGGGCGGCGACCCCGCCAAGCTCGCCGACGCGCTCGTCCGGCTCGCAGCCCTCGAGGAGCCCCCGGCGCGCTTCGCCGCCGGCGCCGACGCCGTCGAGCTCTTCGAGACCAAGGCCCGGACGCTGCTCGCCCAGGCCGACGCCCACCGCGACCTGTCCACCAGCCTCGCCCACGACGAGTCCTGACCACTCGTCGCCGCGAACGGGCGAATACTCATCAAGCACCACCCGAGTCAGGTCCGGCGCCCGGTCACGAGCTGGTGGCGATGCTGCGCGGCCAGTCGCACTCCGGCGTTGGGGGCGCCGTACCCGTCGTAGCTCCCGGTCCGCTGGACCACTTCGAAGAAGATGCCGCCGATGGTCTCGGTGTAGAAGTGGGTGAACTCGCCCCCGGCGTCGCGGTCGTGAAGGAGGCTGAGCGCGGCCATGGTCTCGACCTGGGGATCGGTGAGGTCGAAGCGGGCCACGAGGTCGTCGTAGTAGTTCTGAGGAATGGCGAGCGGGACGAGACCCCGTTCGACAGCGCGGCGAGCGACGGTGGCGACGTCGTCGGTCGAGAAGGCCACGTGCTGCGGCAGGTGGTCGGTGTCCCAGGCCAGCGGAGCCACGTTGAGGGCGAGCCGGCACGCACCGGACGCTGAGCGGACGACCTGGCTCCGCACCAGACCGTTGGGCGCCGGCACCTCTTGGCTGGCACCGGCCGAGAGTCCGAGGAGGCTGCTGTAGAAGAGCACCGCCTCGTCGAAGCATTCCCACGCCACGGCGAGGTTGACGTGGTCGATCCCCGTCAGCAGAGCCGGTGGGCTCTCGTGGCCACCCTCGAACTCCGGGACCCAGGCGGCGTCGTACGACGTCGCGACGGGTCCGAGGAAGACCTCGGTGCCGTCCGGGGCCCGGAATGCGGGGAGCTCCTGCTCGTTGGTGAGGGTGCGGCGGTACACGGCCGGTGCGTGGAGCGCACGGGCCCGCGCGGCCGACGCCGCCGGATCCGCGACCTCGAACCCCACCGCGGCCATGGTCGGCGTCCGGTCGCGCGCGTGCTGCTCGTTGCAGACCACCCGCGCCGGTCCCTCGGTCCACAGCCGCGCGTCCTTGCTGCGGTGCCTGCCCCGGAACGTGAACCCGAGCTGCCCCAGCAGGACGTCGACCTCACCGGTGTCGTCCGCGCGCACCTCGACGAAGTCGAAGCCCGACGGTTCGGCGACGGGGGGCAGCCGCGCTGGGGGGTCGGTCACGGAGAACGAGTCGGAGTCCGAGGCGACGAGGTCCTCCACCCACGTGAGCGAACGTCGGGCTTGACGAGCGGTCCGGGCGACATCGGTCTGCCGGAAGATGTCGTTGAAGACCTCGAGCGAGAGCGGCCCGTCGTACCCCGCACGCAGGACATGACCGACGAAGGTGCCGAGGTCGAAGGCGCCCTCGCCGGGGAACAGCCGGTGGTGGCGCGACCAGGACAGCACGTCCATGCTCAGCAACGGCGCGTCCGCCAGCTGGAGGAAGAAGATCTTGGACCCTGGGATGTCCTCGATCGCGGCTGGGTCGTGGCCCCGGGACAGGATGTGGAAGCTGTCGATGCAGGTGCCGACGGCGTCATGGTCCGCGAGCTCGACGATCCGCCACGCGCGACGGTAGTCGTCGACGAACCGCCCCCAGGCGAGCGCTTCGTAGGCGATCCGTAAGCCGTGCGCCGCGGCCTCCTCGCCCAGCCGGCGCAGCTGCGAGGCGGAGACCTCGTCGTCGTCGATCGTGGCGGTGGCGACGTTGCTGCACACCAGCATGGTGTCCGTGCCGAGCCGTTGCATCAGTGCGAACTTCGCGCGCGCCCGGCGCAGGACGTCCTCGAACTCCGCGTCGGTGACCCCCTCCGCGTCGCGGAACGGCTGGTAGAGATCCAGCGTCAGGCCGAGCCGCGCAGCCAGCGCCACGACCTCCTCGGGGCTGGCCGACGATGCGACCAGGTCGGGTTCGAAGATCTCGACGCCGTCGAAGCCCGCGTCGGCGGCGGCGTACAGCTTGTCGGTGAGCGTGCCGCTGAGGCAGACGGTGGCGATCGAGGTGCGCATCGGTTCACTCCACCGCCAGTGATGGCACGCAGGATGCGCGCCGGGTTCAGGACCATGAGCTGGTGGACCTGCTCCTGGTTCGCGCCGCCGTCGAGCAGGGCGGGCACGATCCGCCGGGACAGGTTCTCCATGGTCCAGTGCGGCGCATGGGTGGCTCGCCACGAGGGTGGCGTCACGCGGCTGAAGAACGCGGCGTCGTGGGACAGCACCATCCGGTCGGCGTACCCCTCGGCCAGCAGGGTCAGGACCGTCGCGATCCGTACGGCGTCGGAGAGGACGTGTTCCATGCCGAACCGGTCCATGCCGATGGTGGCGCCGGCGTCCATGAGCTCGCGCAGGTAGTCGAGGTCCTCGGAGTCACCGCAGTGCCCGACCACGATCCGGTCCGCGGCGACCCCGCGCTCGGTGAGGAACGCCAGCTGGTCGCGCCCGTTGCGCGAGGGGGCGTGCGTGTGGGTGGTGATGGGGACACCGGTACGCCGGTGCGCGGCCGCCGCCGCGTCCATCACGCGCTGGACGTCAGGCGTGAGTCCCTGGTGGTCGGTGACGACCTTGAGCATCGCGGCCCGCACGCCGGTGCCGGCGATGCCGAGCTCGATGTCGCGGACGAAGAGCTCCACCAGCGGGTCGGGCCCGCCCACGAGGCGGCCGGGGCCGTGCGTGTGGAAGTACGCCGGCAGTGTGTCGGCCGTGTAGTAGCCCGTGGACGCGAGCAGGTGCATTCGCGTCCGCTCCGCCACCAGGTTCACGCGTGCGACGTCGCGACCGAGGCCGAGCACCGTGAGGTCGACGACCGTGTGGACCCCGAGGTCCCACAGCCGTTCGAGCCCCGCGACGGCGGTCTCGATCGCGACGTCCTCACACCACTCGGGGTGGGGAAGGTCGAGGTCGAGCTCCGGGTGGCCGACGAACACGTGCTCGTGGATCAGCGTCGTGCCGAGGGCACTCGAGGACACCGGCCCCCGGAACGTCTGGACCTCCCCCGTCAACCGTCAGCCCGCCTCGCCGCGGATGGCCTCGTAGACGGCGAGCTGCTCCTCGTTGAAGTTCTCCCGGAGGTAGGCGTCGGCCTGGGTGCGGAAGGCCTCGACGTCCACGTCGTCGACGACCTCCATGTCGCCGGTCTCCTCCCACTCGGCGAGGGTCGTCTCCTCGTCGTCGGCGACGCACTGCGGGACCTGCTCCTCGGCAGCGTCGACCGCCTCCTCGAGCGCGCCCTGCTGCTCCTCGGAGAGACCGCTCCAGGCGTCGGCGCCGATGATGACGAGGTTGGAGTTGGCCTGGTGGCTGGACATGCTGATGTAGTCCTGCACCTCTTGGAGGTTGCTCGCCGCGATGTTGGTGATCGGGTTCTCCTGACCGTCGACGGTGCCCTGCTGCAGTGCCAGGAAGAGCTCCTCGTAGGCGACCTCGGTGGCGTCGGCGCCGAGCGCCTTGGCGTTCATCAGGAACTGCGGCGAGTTGGGGAAGCGCATCCGCAGACCGTCGAGGTCACCGGGTTCGCGGATGGGCTCGTTGGCGGTGAACTGCCGCATGCCGGCCGACCAGGCACCCAGCGTGTGCACCCCGGTCTCGTCCTCGAACCCGGTCAGCAGATCTTCGGAGGCGTCGCTGTCGAAGTACCGCGCCAGGTGGTCGCTGTCGTCGAAGGCGTACACCGCGTCCAGGACGGCTACCGGCTCGTAGACCGCGCCCAGGGCCGAGGCGCCCTGGATGTCCATGTCGATGTCGCCGGAGACCACGGACGCGATCCGGTCGGCGTCGGCACCGAGCTGACTGGCGGCGAAGATCTCGACGGTGAGCCCCACATCGGCGTCCGCGACCTCGTCGGCGATCACCTGGGCTCCGCAGCGGTGCTGCGGCTGGTCCTCGGTGTAGCTGTGTGCGAGCCGGAGGCTGACGTCACCGCCGCCGGACTCCTCACCTTCGCTGCCCTCGTCGTCCCCGCCGCAAGCGGACAGGACAGGTCGCCAGGGCGAGGAGACACGCTGCGGACGCCGTACCCCTGCGGGCGCGTGTCGGCTGGTTGCGCAGTGCCATCATCGGTTCCTTTCTCCAGTGGGTTCCCGAGCGGGTTCCGCTGGCGGCCGCCTCGACCGCCACGAGCTCGTCGAAGTCGCGACAGCATCGCGGCGCGGTCGGCCGGCAGGCCGGTGAACAGCTCGAAGGAGTCGGCTGCCTGGTGGACGGCCATGCCGGCGCCGCTGAGCACGGTGCAGCCGGCGCGGCGGGCCGCTGTCAGCAAGGCGGTGTCGAGCGGGCGGTACACGATGTCGGCGAGCCAGAGATCCGGCACGCAGCAGCTCCGGCGGCACCGGCGACCCCGGGTGGGCCTCCATCCCCATGGGCGTGGCGTTGACCAGGCCGGCGCTGGTGGCCACCGCGGCGGCGAGCCCGTCAGCAGTGGCCGGAGCGACCTCGACCTGCATCGGCCGGCCAGCCAGGGAGGCCGCGAGGACCTCGGCCGCGGACGTGGTCCGGGTCGACGACCAGCAACCGTCGTACGCCGAGCTCGGCGAGCGCGTGCGCGACGGCGGTGCCCGCGCCACCAGCTCCCAGGAGCACGACTCGCTCGCGATCGACGTCCGGGAGGCCGTCGGCGAACGACTCGCGGAACCCGGAGACGTCGGTGTTGTGCCCGACCGTCCGGCCGTCGCGGATCAGCACCGTGTTGAGTGCGCCGATCGCTGCCACCTCGGGACCGACCTCGTCGACCAGGGGCACCATGGCCTGCTTGACCGGGTGGGTGACGTTGAGCCCGTCGAAGCCGAGCTCGATCGCCGCGGCCAGCAGGCGTGCCAGGCGTTCGCGGTCGACGGTGACGTCGGGCTGGTCGATGACCTTGTAGACGTACCGGATCCCTTGCCGCTCGGCCTCCCGCTCGTGCAGCTCCGGGGTCAGCGACGGCCCGATGCCGTGGCCGATCAGCCCGGAGAGCCACGACCGTCGCGACGGCGCCGGCGGTCACAGCCCCAGCCTCTCGGGCAGGTAGAGGATCGCGTCCGGCCAGAAGATGATCGCCGAGGCACAGCAGCATCAGCGGGACCATGAACGGCACCGATCCCCAGAAGACCTCCGACATCCTCGCCTTGGCGATCGCCTGCAGGACGAAGATCACCGTGCCGACCGGCGGCGTCAGCAGGCCGATCATCTGGGAGAGGATCATCAGCACGCCGAGGGCGATCGGGTCGACGTCGTACTGCGAGGGCGATCGGCTAGCAGGATCGGCACGGTCAGGGTGAGCACGGCGATCGCGTCCAGCGCCGTGCCGAGGACCATCGACAGCGCGAACACCAGCAGCAGGAAGACCGTGGCGTCGTTGGTCAGCCCGAGCATCGCACTCGGAGATCTCCTGCGGGACCCGCTCGCGGGCGAAGATGTAGCCGAGCAGGTTGGCCGAGGCGACGATCAGCATGATGGCGCCGGTCGTGACGCGCGGCCTCGACCAGCACCTTCGGCAGGTCCCGCAGGTGCAGCGTGCGGTAGGCGAACCCGAGCATGGCCATGTACGCCGCGCCGACGGCCGCCGCCTCGGTCGGCGTGAAGAAGCCGCCGAGGATGCCGCCCAGGATGACGACCGGGGCGCCCATCGGGGCGATCACCCGACGACCGGTCACCCACGACCTGGCGCCAGCTGAACTCGGTGCGCTCGATGTTCGGCATCCGTCGCACCCAGAAGAACACGACGACGCACAGGCCGAGCGCCATCAGCAGCGCCGGCACCACCGACGCCGCGAACAGGGCGCCGGTCGAGACCCCCGCGAGGCCCGCGTAGATGACCGCGGGGATGCTCGGCGGCATCACCGGCGCGATCAGCGAGGACGAGCCGACGACGCCCAGGGCGAAGGGCTTGGAGTAGCCGGCCCGCAGCATCGCCGGGATCTCCACCTTGCCGAGCGCGGCCGCGTCGGCGACGGCCGATCCGCTCATCCAGGAGAAGCCCGAGGCTCACGCCGACGCTGACGTAGCCCAGGCTTCCGCGCACCCGTCCGAGCAGCGCCAGCGCGAAGTCGAAGAGCCGGTCGGCGATCCCCGCGTGGTTGGCGATGCAGCCCAGCAGGATGAACAAGGGCACCGCGAGCAGCGGGAAGCTCGCCGTCGAGCTCGCGACCAGCCGCAGCGCCAGGCCGAGGGACTGGTCGGTGGTGATCATGTAGAGCAGGCAGGGCCCGAAGAACGCGAAGGCGACCGGCACCCGGATCGCCAGCAACCCGGCGATCAGCAGGCAGAGGACGAGCACGCTCACTCGGTCGGCACCCCCACGACGTCGTACGTCGGCTCCGGCACGCCGTGCACGGCGTACTGCACCGCGGCGATCAAGGAGCGGACCACGACGCTCACGAACCCGATCAGCGAGATGGCGTAGAGCCACGACATCGGCATCCGCATCGCCGGCGACTTCAGCATGTCCTGGGTCTGCACCAGCTCCCAGGCCTCGGCGCACAGACCCACCCCGATGGCCGCCACGACCAGGCACGAGACCACCCGGACGACCCGGCGCAGCCGCGCGCTCGGTGCCATGTCGATCATCTCGATGGCGATGTGCGAGTCGGAGGTGACCAGGACCCCGGCGACCACGAAGGTCAGCCAGACCAGGCAGAACCGCGCCAGCTCCCCGGTCCACGGCCACCCGTCGATCGGCAGGTAGCGCTGGGCAGCCTGGAGCAGCACGAGGGCGAAGATGAGCAGCAGCGCGGCGACGCCGATCGTGAGCTCGATCGCCGTCAGCACCCGGCCGACCCGCCCGAGCCACCCGGCTGGTCTGGAGGGCCCGTTCCCGGGCTGAGGCCCGGTGGCTGTGTCGGCCGTCACAGCCCGTGAACGTACGGACGCGCCGCAACAGACGGCAAGGGGTTGCCATCGTGTTGCCAGATCGGCTTTGCTGGCGCCGTGGCCCGCACGACGATCTACGACGTCGCCACCGCCGCAGGCGTGGCCACCTCGACCGTGTCGCGCGCGTTCTCCAGGCCGGGGCGGGTCTCGGAGGCGACCCGCGACCGGATCATGCGCGTCGCCGCGCGAGCTCGACTACCGGCCCAACCCGCACGCGCGGGCGCTGCTGTCGGGCAAGCACCACACGGTCGCGATGGTGGTCTCCGACATCACCAACCCCCACTACTTCGAGCTGATCCGCGGAGCGGAGATGCGGGCCCGGGTCTCGGAGTACACGTTGCTCCTGGTCAACGCCGAGGAGTCGCCGCGGGTCGAGTGGGAGCAGATCCAGCGACTCGTCACCGGCGGTCGACGGCTTCCTGCTGGCGGCGAGCCGGCTGCCCGACGAGAACCTCCAGCAGGTCGCCGCCCAGCGCCCGGTCGTGCTGATCAGCCGCGAGCTGCCCGGCCTGGCCAGCGTGGTCCTCGACCACGTCGAGGGCTGTCGCCAGATCGTCGGGCACCTGGCGTCGCTCGGCCACCGCGAGCTCCTCTACCTCGCCGGGCCGCGCAACTCCTGGATGGCCGCCACTCGCTGGGCCGCGCTGCAGTCGGCTGCCGACCAGGTCGGCATGGGCGTCCGGCGCATCGGCCCGTTCACGCCCAAGGTCGCCCAGGGAGGCGCCGCCGCCGACGGCGCCGTCAACGACGGCGCCACCGCGATCGTCGCCCACAACGACCTGCTCGCGATCGGCGTCATGCAGCGGCTCTCGCAACGGCGGCCTCCGCGTCCCCGAGGACGTGAGCGTGGTCGGCTTCGACGACATCTTCGCCTCGGACGTCTGCAGCCCTGGTCTGACCACCCTGGGCGGCGCACACGTCGACGTCGGACGGGCGGCCGTCGAGCTGCTGCTCACCGCCGGCTCACGCGCGGCCGACGATCAGCCCCACGTGGTGCTGCCCACCGAGCTGGTGCTGCGGGGCTCGACGGGAAACGTGGCCGGTTGACGGGCTGACGTCCGCGAGCATCGGTCTGGCGGTCGCGGACGCCGCACTTATCCGACTTGCTCGTCCCGCCGGTGTCTGCTCGGTGGCCAGCTGCTCCTGGCTGGCGGCCCAGGAGGCGAGCAGCTTGAGGGCGTCGGAGGTGGGCGTGCCGTCGGCCGCGGTGTAGATGTTGAGCTGGAGGCCGGGTTCGGAGGGCAGCTCGAGCGCCTCGAAGTCGAGGTCGAGCTGCCCGACGACCGGGTGGCGGAGGCGTTTGCGGCCGCTGCGGTGGTAGCGCACGTCCTGGGAGGCCCAGCGCTTGCCGGAACAGTTCGCTCTGGGTGGAGAGCTCGCCGACCAGCTCGATCAGGGCCTTGTCGTGCGGGTTGCGGCCCGCCTCGAGGCGCAGCATCGCGGCGGCGTCACGGGCGACCTGGTCGTAGTCGACGAAGAGCTCCTCGCGCCGCGTCGGGACGCAGGTAGACGAAGCGGGTGGTGTTCGCCGGGCGGCGCGGGTCCTCGAGCACGGGCGAGTACAGGGCGCGGGCGAGCTGGTTCATGGCGAGGATGTCGTGGCGGCCGTTGCGGATCCAGGCCGGGGCGTCGGTGATGGCGTCGAGGACCTGCTGGACGGCGGGCCGCACGCTGTGCTGCGGAGTGCGGCGGCGGCGTGACCCGGACTCGCCAGAAGCTCGGGCGAGGGCGAAGAGGTGGTCGCGTTCGGCGTCCTCGAGGTGGAGCGCGTTCGCGAGGGCGTCGAGGACGCTCTCGGAGGCGCCGCCGAGGCTGCCGCGCTCCATCCGCACGTAGTAGTCGACCGAGACGCCGGCGAGCATGGCGACCTCCTCGCGGCGCAGCCCCTTGACGCGCCGGTTTCCGCCGTACGCCGGCAGCCCAGCCTGCTCGGGGGTGATGCGAGCGCGGCGGGTGCTGAGGAACTCACGGATCTCCGCGCGCAGGTCCATGCCGGTCATGCCTCCACGGTAGGTCGTCGCTGCGACCGGGCTGGGAGGTCCTGGCAGTACCCGGAACGACCGTGACTCCCGCGGGCGTCGCAACCGCGGTGGACTGGACGACATGCGAGCCACCTACCTGTACGGCGCGGGCGACGTCCGCGTGACCACCGCCCCCGACCCGAAGATCGAGCAGCCCACCGACGCCCTGGTGCGCGTGACCCGCGCGTGCGTGTGCGGCAGCGACCTGCACCCGTACCACTCCGCACCGGTCTCCGAGGAGGGCGGCTCGATCGGGCACGAGCTCATCGGCGTGGTCGAGGAGATCGGCCGACGAGGTGACCACCGTCGCTCCTGGCGACTTCGTGATCGCGCCGTTCGCGATCTCCTGCGGGGTGTGCGAGTTCTGCCGGGCCGGGCTGCAGACCTCCTGCGTCAACGGCGGGTTCTGGAACGACCCGGACCTGGGCACCGGCGGCGGACAGGCCGAGGCGGTCCGCGTCCCCCTCGCCGACGGCACCCTGGTCGCCGTACCCGGCGTCACCGAGGACTGCCGACGAGAGCCTGCTTGCCTCGCTGCTGACCCTGTCCGACGTGTACGGCACCGGCTGGCACGCCGCCGTCCGCGGCGGGGTCAAGCCCGGCAGCACCGTCACCGTCATCGGCGACGGCGCGGTCGGCCTGCTCGCCGTCCTCTCGGCCAAGCAGCTCGGCGCCGAGCGCATCGTGCTGATGGGCCGCCACGCAGTGCGGACCGACCTCGGCCGCGAGTTCGGCGCCACGGACGTGGTCGCCGAGCGCGGCGCCGACGGGATCGCCCAGGTCCGCGACCTGACCGACGGCGGCAGCCAGGTCGTCCTCGAGGCGGTCGGCCACCTGCCGGCCTACGAGCAGGCCATCGGCATCGTCCGCCCCGGCGGCGTCATCAGCCGGGTCGGCGTCCCGCAGTACGACGACGCCCCGGTCGGCTGGAGCCTCTTCGGCCCGAACATCACGCTGACCGGTGGCCCCGCCCCGGTCCGCGCCTACATCGACCGCCTCCTGCCGGCCGTCCTGGACGGCACCGTCCAGCCCGGGCGGGTCTTCGACCGCACCGTCGGTCTGGAGGACACCCCGGAGGCGTACGCCGCCATGGACGCCCGCGAGGCGCTCAAGGTGATGGTGCGGCCGTGACCGACAGACGTCCCCACCCTCACCCTCAACAACGGCGTCACGCTGCCCGCGCTCGGGTACGGCGTCTTCCAGACGCCGCCCGACGAGACGATCACAGCCGTCGAGACAGCACTCGCGACGGGTTACCGGCACATCGACACCGCCGCGGCGTACGGCAACGAGCGGGAGGTGGGCGAAGGGCTCAGACGATCCGGGCTCGACCGCGACGAGGTCTTCGTCGAGACCAAGGTGTGGATCAGCGACTACGGGTACGACGCCACCCTGCACGCCTTCGACAAGAGCGCCGGCAAGCTCGGGCTCGACCAGATCGACCTGCTGATCCTGCACCAGCCGATGCCGACGCGAGTTCGACCTCACCATCGAGGCCTACCGTGCGCTGGAGACCTTGCTGGCCGACGGCAAGGTCCGCGCGATCGGCGTCAGCAACTTCATGCCGGACGTCCTGGCCCGTCTCACCGACACCGCTTCGGTGACCCCCGCGGTCAACCAGATCGAGGTCCACCCGTACTTCCGCCAGTCCGAGGCTCTCGCCGCGAACGCGCGAGCGCGGCATCCTCTCCCAGGCCTGGTCGCCGATCGGGGGCATCACGTTCTACCGGGACGGCAGCAAGGGCTCCACGCTCGAGGACCCCACCATCGTCGAGATCGCGGAGGCTCACGGCCGGACGCCGGCCCAGGTGATGCTGCGCTGGCACCTGCAGCAGGGACGCCAGGTGATCCCGAAGTCCGTCACCCCCTCGCGCATCGCGGAGAACATCGACGTCTTCGACTTCGACCTCACCAACGAGCAGCTCGACGCCATCGACGCCCTCGACACCGGTGTCCGCGGCGGCCCCGACCCGGAGACCGTCACCCTCGAGACGTTCGGCCGCCCCATCCCTGAAGCGTGAACAGGAGACCACCACTGCAGATCGACCTCCGCCCCGCCACCACCAAGAACCCGCCCGAGAACTTCACCGGCGACGTCTGGCTCGACCCCATCGCCCGGCCCCGCGACGAGGGTCAGCGGATGTTCGTCGCCAGGGTGCGGTTCGCTCCCGGAGCGCGCACCGCGTGGCACTCCCACGCCCGTGGCCAGACGCTCCACATCACCAGCGGCGTCGCGTGGGTCCAGTCCCGCGGCCAGGAAAGCTCGTCGCGTACCCCGACCAGACGCTGTACTGCCCACCCGCCCAGGAACACTGGCACGGCGCCACACCCGACTCCTTCATGGAGCACCTGGCCATGATCGATCAAGCCGACGACCCGGCACAGAGCACGACCTGGCTGGAGCACGTCAGTGACGAGGAGTACCTGGCAGGCGGCTCTCGATGAGCTGGGACAGCGCCGAGCTCGACCGCGTCGGCACCGCGACCGAGCTCGACCTCGCGGCGCGACGGGCCGACGAGTCGCTCTCCAAGTTCACGACGATGTGGGCCGTCCGGGTGGGTGACAGCCTCTACGTCCGTTCGGCCTATGGACCCGACAGCGCCTGGTACCGCCGCGCGACCCGGCTGGGTCGCGGCCGGATCCGCGCCGGCGGCGTCGAGCGCGACGTCGTGCTCGACCACCTCACGCCGGATGACCCGTTGCACACCGAGATCGACGCCGCGTTCCACGCCAAGTACGACCGGTACGGCCCGCGCATCGTCGCCACCGTCGTCGGACCCGACGCCGCCAAGGTGACCCTCCGGCTCCAGCCGACGCCCACCTCACCCGCTGGTTGAGGAAGGTCGAAGGCCTCGTGGCGGCTCACCCGCTGGTTGAGGAGGGCCGAAGGCCGTGGTGGCTCACCCGATGGTTGAGGAGGGCCGAGGCTCGTCACAAACCAGGGCCGAGTCGCTGTCGAGGTGGAAGTGCGCCTCGCGCACGACGAGAGGCTGCCACGACGCCACCTGGTCGACACGGCCGATCGTCGCAGCACAGCTCATGGGGACCGGCTCGACACGGCCCTGACGGGGAAGCGCGATGGTGCTCAGCGTGGTGGGCTGCTCGCCCTGGGGTATCCCGATCACCTGGAGCTCCGGAAGCTCCCGGCCACCAGGGGTCGGCCAGTGCCAGGGTTCCCCACCTGAGATCGATGACGGGACCGGGCGACGGCGACAACGTCACCAGATGTCCGGACACCTCGAAGCTGCTCCCGAAGGACACCAGGTTGTGCGGTTGCATTGTTCGGTCTCTCCTCAGCACACGTTGCTGAACGTCTTGGTCCCAGCCGACCCTCGGCTGCCGACGTAGAACACCGACACCGTGTTGGGGATGGTACGGCCGAAGTACCCGAGCGCGACCACGTAGTAGATGGTCTCGCCTGAGTTCACCTTGCCGTAGACCTCGCCCTCGAACACGCGCATCGCGCCCCGGTTGACGCTGAGGCACTGGGTGAAGAGGCTGCCCGGCTGGCTGCCGCTGCCACCGAGCCGGCGGGCGATCACGTGGCCACGGTCGTAGCCGGCACCCGACTGCCAGCCCGGCGGGTCGTACCCAGGCCCGCCGCCCCCGGACACCGGGGCCTTGAGACAGGCGTCTGCGCCCGTGGGGCGGCTGTCCGGGCCCCAGTAGTTGTACCAGGACGCGCCGTTGATGGTGCAGTCGCCGGGCCGCGGTTTGTTGGTGGTCTCCGACTGCGGCCACGGGATCGGGAGGGGATCGGGATCGGCTGGTCGTTGGGCTCGTCGACCACGTCGTCTTCGGTGACAGTGTCGGGGTCGGGCAGCGCGACAAGGGCGACCAGTGCCGCGGTCCCGATCACGGCGCCCGCTATCGCCCAATCCGTCGACTCAGGACGGACGGGAACCTAACCCCCACAATCTCTGGCGGTCCACGACCTCCGTGAAGACCACGCCAACGGACTAGACCGCTCGGGTGCGGTCGGTGGATGATCGCCAGGTGGAGTCCGACGAGCTCGTCGCCGAGGGGCGCGCTGCCTTGCGGACCGGTGATGCCGGGCGAGCCAGGGAGCTGTTCGAGAGCGTGCCGGAGTCGCCCGAGGTGCTCGAGGGCCTGGCTGCGGCGTCGTACGTGCTCTTCGAGTACCCCCGCGCCATCGACGAGCTCGAGCGGGCCTACGCCGGGTACCGGCGCACGCAGGACGGGACGGGCGCGGCCAGGACCGCGCGGACCCTGGGATATCTGTACGGATCGACCGCCGGGGACTGGGCGGTGGCGAGTGGCTGGATCTCCAGGGCGAAGACCCTGCTGGTCGACGCGCCCGCGAGCAGCGAGCGCGGCTGGGTCGCCTTGACCGAAGGGATGTTCGCCGCCGATCGCCAGACCAAGGACCAGGCCTTCCGGTCGGCGATGCGGATCGGACGAGAGACGGGCGACGCGGACCTGACGTTCGCCAGCACGTCCTACCTGGGCGCCAGCCTCGTGCACGGGGACCGTGTCGAGGAAGGGATGGCGATGCTCGACGAAGCGCTGGCCGCCGTGGCCGGCGGGGAGGTCGAGGACTTCGTGGTGCTGGAGGAGATCTTCTGCCAGCTGTTCTCGGCCTGCGAGCACACCCAGGACGTGCGGCGGGCGGAGCAGTGGATCCGCGTCGGGGAGCAGATCGCAGAACGGCGCAACCTCCCGGCCGTGAGCGCCTACTGCCGGACCCACTACGGCGGCATCCTCACCGCGGCCGGCCGCTGGCCCGAGGCGGACGCGACGCTCACCGAGGCCGTCCGGCTGTGGGCACTCGGCCGGCGCACGCTCAAGGCCGGCGCGCTGATCCGGCTCGCCGACCTACGCCTCCGGCAGGGGCGGTACGACGAGACAGCGAGCCTCCTCGAAGGTCTCGACGACCCTGATGCCGGCAGGGTCCGGGCCGCGCTGCACCTGGCCCGCGGCGAGACCGCACTGGCGCTCGACCTGCGCCAGCGCGCTCTGCAGAACGTCGACCCGGCCAGCAGCTCGTGCATCCCGCTGCTCGCCGAGCTGGTCGACGCCCAGCTGGCGTGCGGCCACGACCCCGAGCAGACGATCAGGCAGCTCGAGGCGTGCGCCGAGGCACACCCCTCGACGTACTCGAACGCGCTGGTGGCGCTGGCGAAAGGGCGCGCGGGACTGGGCGACTCGCGGGCCTGGCTGCGCGACGCCTTCGACGCATTCACCCAGGCGGGGCTGCCGTTGGAGGCGTCCCTCTGTCGCCTCGAGCTGGCCAAGTTCTCCCGCGACAGTGACCCAGAGCTCGCTGTCGCGGAGGCGCGCGCAGCACTGCGCGCCTTCGAGACGCTCGCTTCGTCGCGACACGTCGACGCCGCCAGTGCGTTGCTGCGTGAGCTGGGAGCGAAGGTCGCACCGCCACGGTCCTCGGGTGGCCTCCTCACCAAGCGGGAGCTGGAGGTCGTCGAGCTGCTCGGCGCAGGACTGTCCAACCCGGAGATCTCGCAGCGGCTGTTCATCAGCCGCAAGACCGTCGAGCACCACGTCGGCAACGTCCTGGCGAAGCTGGGGCTG
Source organism: uncultured Actinomycetota bacterium (assembly GCA_963790295.1). Lineage (GTDB taxonomy): Bacteria > Actinomycetota > Actinomycetes > Propionibacteriales > Nocardioidaceae > Nocardioides. The sequence goes on along the minus strand of CAWBOE010000006.1, from coordinate 19,927 downwards.
CGCAACCGGGCGGAGATCGCGGCCTACGCCGTCCGGGGGCAACCCGCCGGCAAGTAGGGGACTTCACCGATACCCCCAGCGCCGGTGCGTCACAGACTCGGGCCCCTACCGAGGAGGCACCACCATGACCTACGACGCCATCGTCATCGGAGCCCGCGCCGCCGGATCGCCCACCGCGATGCTGTTGGCCCGCAAGGGCTACCGCGTGCTCGCCGTCGACAGGGCGACGTTCCCCAGCGACACCCTCTCCACACACGTCATCCACGCCCCGGGCGTTGCCGCACTGGCGCGCTGGGGGTTGCTCGACGAGGTCAGGGCCACGGGGTGTCCGGCGATCACGGACTACAGCTTCGACTTCGGCGCCTTCACCATCAGTGGCACCAGCCATCCGGTCGACGGCATCAGCGATGCGTACGCCCCTCGGCGCACGGTGCTGGACAAGATCCTGGTCGACGCCGCCCGCGCCGCTGGTGCGGAGGTCCGCGAGGACTGCCACGTCGACGAGGTGGTCGTCGAAGACGGCCGGGTGGTGGGTGTCCGGATCGGCGACCGCGTGGAGCGGGCCCGCATCGTCATCGGGGCGGACGGCCGCAACAGCCGGGTCGCCCAGGCCGTCGGCGCGACGGACTACAACGCCAAGCCCCGGCTGCAGTACTCCTTCTTCACCTACTTCCGCGGCCTGCCCACCACCACGTTCGAGAGCTACATCCGGCCCGACCGGGGGTTCGCGTGCGCCGCGACCAACGACGGGCTGACGATGGTGGTGGTGGGCTGGCCGTACGCCGAGGCCACGGCGTACAAGGCCGACGTCGAGGGCAACTTCCTCAAGACGCTGGAGCTGGTGCCCGAGTTCGCGGCCCGCGTCTCCGCCGCGACCCGGGAGGCGCCGTTCCTCGGAGGCGCCGTGCCCGGCTGGTTCCGCAAGCCGTACGGCGACGGGTGGGCGCTCGTCGGCGACTCGGGCTACAACAAGGACCCGCTCACAGCCCAGGGCATCACCGACGCCTTCCTCGACGCCGAACGCTGCACCCACGCGATCGACCGGTGGCTCGGTCAGGAGTCGTCGTACGACGACGCCATGGGCGCCTGGCACACCGAACGCGACGCGAAGGCCATGCCCATCTACGAGTTCACCGCCCAGCTGGCCACGCTCGAGCTTCCGCCGCCGGAGATGCAGCAGCTGCTCGGCGCCATCCACGGGAACCAGGAGGCCATGGACGGCTTCGTCAGCATCGTCTCCGGTGCGGTCTCGCCCGCCGACTTCTTCTCCGAGGAGAACATCGGTCGGATCCTCACGGCTGTCCCGGCTCACTGACCTAGTCGCCGGACCTCGTCGCGTAGCTCAGGACCACGTTGTCGGAACCACCCCAGGTCCGCACGCCGATCAGCTTCAGGTTCGTCTCGGGAACCCCGTCGAAGACGCGGTGGTCGCCTGCCACGACCTTGGGGCCGATCATCAGGTGGAGCTCGTCGACGAGCCCGTGGGCCAAGAGGTCGCTCCACAGCGTTCGGCTGCCGAAGATCAGGGCGTCACCGTCGCGGTCGCGCAGCCGCGCGACCGCGTCGCCGGCCCGATCTCGGGAGACGATCGTGGTCTGGTCGCGCCACGGTCCGGTGTCATCCATGGTCAGCGTGTCGGAGACGACCGTGATGGGGATGCCCTCGGCGTACCGCTTCGCGATGTAGCGGTTCAGCGGCGAGGCCTCCGGGTTGTCGTGCTGGTCGGGCCAGTAGCCCAGGAACCCGCGGTAGGTCGTGGCCCCGAAGAGGAACGAGCTCGCCGAGCGGACCCGGTCCTCGTTGTGCAGGGCGAACGCCTCGTCCATGGGCATCGCCATCACGTCGCCATCGCGACCCTCGGCGTACCCGTCGATGCTGACCATGCTGCAGACGACGATCTTTCCCATGTCGATCTCTCCTTGACTCGATGGCTGCCAGGTGGCCCCTGACTGGCGCGCTGACACTCCTAGGACGGAGCCGACGTCAGGATCTCGACACACCAAGTCCTTGCGCAGCGACTGACCCGTCGATGACCCCAGGGCCAGGACGACGCAACAGCACGACGACCGTCGGCGAGCTCCCTCCGTCAGCCGTGGCCGACTCTCTGTGATGGCTGCCGAGCGGCGGCCGGGGACAAGGCGACCGCAAGGACGGCGAGGCCGACGACCACAGCGCCCAGCCATTGAGTGGGCGAAAGCCGATCACCTGCCAGGAACGCCGCCGCCAGTCCCCACACGGGGATGAGCGGAAGTACGGAGGCAGCCACAGCGGCTGGCACCTGACGGAGCGCGGCGACGTAGCAGACGTACGCGAGTGCGTAGTACACGACACCTGATGCGGCGGCCAGGCCGAGAGTTGCGAGGTCTGCCGGGATCGACGTGGCGTACCAGCTAGTGACTACGCCGACCACGAGAGCCATGAGGACGAGCGCGAAAGCTAGTACTTGCTGCCCGAGGACCACGACCAGCGAGCCGTCGTCGAGGAGCATGCGCCGGGTCAGGACCGTGTAGAGAGCGCACACGGCCACAGCCGCCAGCGTCAGCACAATGCCTCCAAGCTCACCGTGGGTTCCGGGACCCTGGAGAACCAGAACCGCGCCCGCGACAGCTACCAGTACCAAGACGACGGTGCGGCGATCCGTGCGTTCGCCAAGCAGAGGAACGGCGAGCAGGACGACGATGACCGGCTCAATGGCCCAGACGAGAACTGCCAGGCTGGCGCTGACCGTCACCAGACCGATGAGTCCAAGGGCATAGCCAAGGGCCGGGTTCAGTGCACCGAGGGCAACCAGGCGACCGAGGTCGCCCGTCAGTTCGATCCGCGGACGGAGCCTAGTCGTGACGAGGAGTGCGAGGAGAAGGAACATGCTGCTGACGCCCATTTCGACGGCAAGCAGCGTGACCGGCGGAATCCCCCGGTTGAGGGCCAGTTTGCTGAGCACGGTGCCGATCCCCCAGAAGGCAGAGGCGGCAACGAGCAGCAGGAGCGGATTTGTGGGTAGGCGTGAAGGCATGACGACACTCCAGATGAGTGAGAATGGACAAGGTGAGACACACGAGCCCCAAAGGGCTCAGCGGCTCATCTGTCGCAGTCGTCGTCGCAGGTGTCGTACGAGGGACGCCGGGCCGGCTTCCTCTTCTCGCAACGGCACACCCGCATGACTCCACCTGGTGGTTCGGAGACCAGTGATTCTGGTCCACTTGGGGCAACGCTTGGCGAAGTCCCACGCATTCCGTGGCGGAGGCACCAATGCCTTCTGAGGCACGCCGACGCCAGGACGTTGGGATCGACGAACTCGGCGGACGAGGACGTCGCTCGCGCCTCCGGAGTTGAGATGCTTCGCTACTTTGCCTGCGCCGCTGGTCTGACGCCAGCTGCGGCAACCAGCATGCCCGCGGCCAGGAACCAGAACGCAACGTCGTACCCACCAACGTGGTCCGCGAGTAGCGAGCCCGCCCACGGTGCGAGGGCCGAGGCGCCCATCATCACGCCGCTCAGCACGCCGTTGCGCGCCCCGTAAGCCCTCGGCCCCCAGCGGTCGGAGACGGCTGTGGCTTGAACCAGCGTGAACATGCCACGCGCCATCCCCCCGACGAAGGACACAACGGCCACCAGCACCAATGGCGAGTGCGTCTCGGCAAACAGGATCGTGGAAAGGGCGACGAGCCCGAGGGTGAACCAGGCACGAGCCGCGGGTCCGGTCAAAGCGTTGAGTCGGCGGTAGAAGATGCGCCCGGTGACCTGCCCGACCCCACCCACGGCCATCACGCTCGCGGCTGCGCGCAGGCCGAGACCATTCTCCAGCAACAGCGGGACCAGGTTGACGACGACGGCATGGACGCAGAAGCCGCCCAGCGCCATCGCCGCAACCAGGATCCTGAAGTCGCCAGCGTGGAACGGCTGCGCCACTTCGGCCGTGGGCGCCAGGTCTTGGACCACGTTCGTCTGTGAGACAAGCCAGGGCTTGCGCAGCCCCCAGTAGTGGGCCACCGCTGTCGCTCCCACGAGGGCAGCCATGACCAGGTACGTCGTCCGCCAGGCCAGCACGCCCAGCAGCCAGGCGGTGAGCGGTGCGAAGACTGTCGAGGCCAGGCCGCCCACCAAGGTGACGGCAGTCAGCGCTCGGATGCGGAGACGGACATCAGATCCGGCCCAACCGGTGACTGCGGCGAAAGCAGGCGCGTACAGGATCGCGGACATAGATAGTCCGGCGAGTACCCAGCCGACGTAGAACCCAGGCAGCGACGTGCTGACGCGACTACCCCCAACGCAACCGCGCCGAGGACGGATCCGACTGTCATCACAGCTCGCGGGCCAACGACATCGATGCGGCGTCCCACCCAGACCCCCGTAAGGCCGGCGACGAGTTGGGCGAGGGTGAATGCGCCCAGGAGGTGGGTGAGGCGCCAACCCTCGCTCGCCGCGATGGTGCTGGCGCTGACGAGGAAGGCGTAGACCAGCGCACCCCAGTTGGTGATCTCGGTGGCGCAGAGGACGACCACCTCGCGTCGCAGCCCCGGCGAGTTCTTCGTTCCGGGGACGACGCGAGGTGGGTCAGTCAGATGCCGTGGCACTGCAGGCGAAGATCAGCCGCAGCAACCGGACTGGGTGGAGCCTTGGTCCGCGATGACCGGCAGGCTGGCAGCGACTGCGACCGAGGCGGGCGCCCCGATGGTGATCAGCTCGGGCGCCGCCTTGACACTCGGTCCGCAACAGCCGCCATCGGCGGGCTGCTCGTCGAAGAGTCCGGAACCACCGCAGACACCACTGTCGGGAAGGACGAGCTCGACACGCTCTGCAGCCTCGTAGTCGCCGGCGATCTCGGCGACGACACTGCGGGTCTGCTCGTACCCGGTCAACGTCAGGAACGACGGCGCACGGCCGTAGGACTTCATCCCGACGAGATAGAGATCGCCCTCCGGCTGGCGGAGCAGGTTCGCACCGTGCGGGGAGACGGACCCGCAGGAGTGGTACGCCGGGTGGATCTCTGGCGCGAGCGCCGACGGCGCGGACAGCTCGCCGTCCAGGTCGAGGTGCACTTCCGAGAGCCAGGTGTGGTCGGGACGGAAGCCGGTGACCACCACGACCTCGTCGACGTCGGTGACCTGCTGCCCGTCGATCGACGTGAGCGTGAGACGCCCGCCGTGGCTGGAGATCTTGGTGGTGCGGAAGCCCGTGACGGTCATGACCGGACCATCGGAGACGGCCTGGCGGGCTTCGGTCCCCAGGGCGCCGCGAGCCACGAGCTGGTCGTTGTCGCCGCCACCGAACGCCTCCGAGGTGTCGCCACGCCGGACCAACCACGACACCCGGGTTCCGGGGTGAGTACTTGCGAGGGCGGTGAGCGCCACCAGGGTGTTCTGGGCGGAGGCGCCGCGGCCGGCGACGGCCACGTGCTTGCCGGCGTACCGCCTGACGACGGCCGGGTCGGTGAGGTCGGGGATGCCGTAGAGGATGCGGTCGGCGTGCTGCTCCTCGCCGTCCGCGGGGTATCCGTCGCCGCCGAGCGGGTTCGGGTGTGCCCCAGGTGCCGGAGGCGTCGATGACCGCTGCGGCGGTCAGGCTCCGGCGGCCCTCGGGGGTGGCCACGTGCACGGTGAACGGCACCTCGTCACGCCCGATGGCGACGAGCCGGTCGCGTCCGGCTCGGGCGACGCCGGAGACGCGGTGGCCGTAGAGGACCTCGACGCCGGGCTGCTCGGCGAGCAGCGCGGCCAGCGGCGCAAGGTAGGTCTCCACCCACTCGCGGCCGGTCGGGTACGACGCGGGGTCGGGGCCGGTCCAGCCGCTCTCGGTGAGCAGCTTCTCCGCGACCGGGTCGATCAGCTCGGACCATGGGGAGAAGAGCCGCACGTGACCCCATTCCAGCACCGCTGAGCCGGCCCGGCGCCGGCCTCGAGGACGACTGCGGGGACGCCGCGCGCGTGGGCCTGAGCGGCGGCGGCGAGTCCGGCCGGGCCGGCGCCGACGATCACCACGGGTGTCCTGGGTGACGGAAGACAGCAGCGATGCGCCCCTGGGGCAGACTGGGCGGTGGTGGTCATGACGGCTCCTTGCCGGGTCTCTATCGATGTGGTTCGATGGTTGACCATATCGACCCTCGTCGATGAATGCAACCATCGAGCTATATCGATTAAGGTGGGATCCGTGACCATCACCGAGAACCCGGCCTTCCTCACCGGCGCCGTCGACCCGGCGGTCTGTGATCCCGAGGACTGCGCGCCCGTGCCGGACCGTGCGGTTGATCTCGACGAGAGGTCGGCAGCAACCTATGCGGAGTGGTTCGCCACCCTGGCCGACCCGACGCGGGTGCGACTCCTGCACACGGTGTCGACCGTCGCGGGCGGGCGCGATGCGGGTGGGCGACCTGGCCGAGGCGCTGGGGATCAGCCAGTCGACGTGCTCCCACCACGTGAAGAAGCTCGCCGAGGTCGGGTTCGTGGCCGTCGACAAGGTGGGGACCGCTTCGGTCGTCTCGGTCGAACCCGGCATGCTGCACCGGACTGCCCCACGCCGCCGACGTCGTGATGGGCACCCTCGCCACGGTGCCGTGCTGCCCCGAGGACCTTCCGGCCGACGTGTCCACGCGAGCCATGACCGACGACGACCTCGACACCGTCCGCAGCATCTACGCCGAAGGGGTCGCCACTCGCAACGCCACCTTCGAGACCGAGGTCCCCAGCGCGCGCAAGCTGACCGGCACGTGGCTGGCCGGGCACCAATGGGTGGCCGAGCTCGACGGCACGGTCGTGGGGTGGGCGGCCGCCGCTCCGGTCAGCGACCGCGCCTGCTACGCCGGGGTCGCGGAGACCAGCGTCTACGTGACCGAGAGCTCGCGCGGCCGCGGTGTCGGCAAGGCCCTCCTCCACCGCCAGGTCAACGAGGCCGACCAGGGCGGTCTCTGGACCCTGCAGACCTCGGTCTTCCCCGAGAACCGCGCGTCGATCGCGCTCCACCACTCCGCCGGCTACCGCACCCTCGCCGTACGCCCGCGGATCGCCAAGCTCGACGGCATCTGGCGCGACACCGTGTTCCTGGAGCGGCGCCGCGAACGCGACTGACCCCGACCGACGACGGATCGGTGGTTGAGGTCGGTGAGCGCCACCAGGAACGGACGTTGTCGGGGTGTCTGCTCCTTCAGCGCGAAGTACGTGCCTCCGGCCGAGGCCAGGCTGCCGTACGACGTGCGCTCGGCACGAAGCAGCTCGTCGACGCGGGCCCGCAGACCGTCTCGCCACGGCAGCGACTCGAAGTACGCGCGGGTCAGCTCCCGCTGCGCCTGCGTCCATGCGACGGTCTCCGGAGAAGACGCGTCCTCCAGCCATCGGTAGTCCTCGGTGACGTCCAGCCCGTGGTAGCTGGAGGTGACCGGGACCCGCGGCGCCTCGACGCTCGGAATGCGTGCCCATGCGGCCATTCAACAACGCGGCCACTACGCGCAGTCGGCATCTGGGGAGCATCGCACGCACCAGGGGCGGGACAGACTTTCCAAACCAGCGCCGCTCGGGCAAGCCGCCGCGGATCGTGCGGATATCCCCCTGGGGGAGCGTGCCCGCACCGGAGACCATGGAGACATGTCCGAGGGCGCGCGTGCTCAGGTCGGGGTCCTGGTCGTCGACGACCAGGACCCGTTCCGGCGTGCGATGTCGGCCGTCGTGGACGAGACCGAGGGGTTCGCCGTCGTCGGGGCCGTCGCGTCGGGCGAGGAGTCGGTCGCTGCGGCGGCCGAGCTCAGGCCGGACCTGGTGCTGATGGACGTCAACCTGCCGGGCATCGACGGGATCCAGGCTGCGCGCGAGATCAGCGCGGCCGCGTCGGCGCCGGTCGTCGTCCTGCTCTCCACCTACGACGAGGACGACTTCGACCTGTCCGGGTGCGGCGCGGCGGCGTACATCTCCAAGTCCGCGCTCAGCCCGGCACGCCTGCTGCAGGTGTGGTCGGACCGACACGACTGGCCGGCGGAGCAGCCGCCGGAAGCCTGACCTGCAGGGCCGCCGTCGCCCGTGTCGGGCACGTCGAGCGCTCCTCCGCACGCCTCGATCCGGTCGACGATCGCCAGCCGGTTGAGGGCGTCCAGGTCGGTGCCGCTGATGGCGACCACGAGCTCGCCGCCGTCGCCGAGGGTCAGGCTCGACCTCGCCGGCGAGGTGCTCGAGCACCTCCACGCAGCAGTAGTACGCCGCGGCCTCGACGTGCTCGGGGAACCTCGCGGTCGCGACCTCGGGGTCGATCCGCACCGCGTCGGCCCGCCGCACGCGAGCGGCCTGCGACGCCAACGCGGAGGCCAGGCCCGAGCGCGTCAGGTTCGTCGGGTAGATGCCGCGCGTCAGCTCGCGCAGCGACTCGACCGCCTTCGTCGCCAGGTCGACGCACTCCTCGATCGTCTCGGCCGGGGCGCCGCTGGTCGCGGCCTGCGCGACCTCGGCGCGCAGGGTGTGCATCGTGGGCAGCACCCGCACCGCGATCGAGGACTCCAGGCGCCGCCGCTCGGTGTCGACGGCTCCGATGATGCGGTTGCGCGAGGCGGCCAGCTCGCGCGTGTGACGGTCGAGCTGGCGCACCCGCTCGGCGAGCTCCAGCTCGAGCCGGACGTTGCGCAGGGCCAGCGCGGCCTGCTCCGCGATGTCGGAGAGCAGCCGGTGCTCGAGCGGCCGGATGTCGCGTCCGGGCGGGAGGGTCAGGACCACCGAGCCGAGCGGACCCGACGCGTCCTCGATCGGCACCTCGACGTCCACCGTCAGGGTCGCTGCCGTGACCTGCGCCGGACGCTTCGCGCCGGCCACGTCGCCGTCAGGCCGGCGCCGCCCTCGCCGTCGAGCCGGACGACCACCCGTTGCGCGTGCACCGCCTCGCCCGCGGCCGCGGCGATGGTCGGCAGCAGCTCGCCGGTCGCGGGGCTGCGGCCGATCCGGGCGCTGAAGTCGGCGAGCGCGTCGTACGGCGCGGCCCGGTTCCCGTAGGCCAGCCGGTCGGCGACCCGGAGGACCCGGCGTCGCAGCGGCTGGAACGCCAGCGCCACGGCCACCGTGGCCAGCAGCGACCACCAGAACCCGCCTCCGGTCCTGTCCTCCACGGTGCGGCCCAGCAGCCACGACCAGGCCGACGTAGCCGACCGCGACGAACGCCGTGGCGATCGCGAGGACCACGGCCCGGCTGACGATGACCTCGACCTCGTAGAGCCGGTAGCGCAGCACCGCCACCGCGATGCACACGACCAGGAGCACGTAGGACACGTAGAGCGGCACGCTCGACCACCACGACTGCCTGCCGTCGTTGAGGCTCTGCCCGATGACCAGCGACGAGGAGCGCGAGCCCGACGCCGGCCGCGCCCGAGCGTGACGACCCGGAGCTGCTGCCGGGCCGCGCCGGTCGAGCGGCGGAGCCGGCGCAGCATGGCCACCACGCTGGCCAGGAGCATCAGCGTGATCAGCACGACGCCGCCGCTGAGCAGCACTCGTTCGACAGGACCGAGCGTCGACGGGATCCCCGTTGCGGTTGATGCCGTTCGGGCCGACCAGGACGAGCCCCAGCGACGAAGAGCGCCGTACGCCGCCCACGCGACGCGGGCGACCCAGCGCCACCGGGGCGAGAGGTACGTGCCCGTCGGCACCAGCAGGAAGACGCCCGGTGAGGCAGGCCAGCGCCAGCGGCCCCCCGAGGACCGCGGCGACCCAGCCGGCGAGGTGACCCTGCGCCGCCGAGCCTTGGCCGTCGTACTGGAGCACCCAGATGCTGTAGGACTCCGCAGCGAGCGAGATGCTGGTCGTGAGCCCGACGAGGTTCAGGATCCAGCCGATGGGGTGCCGCGGGTGGGCGCCGAGGATGACGGCGCCGAGCACCGCACTGCCAAGGCCCGCGACGTTGACCAGCGGCCAGCCGTGGATGCCGATCGACCTCGCCGACAGCGGCGGGTACGACGCCACGACGAGCGCCGTGTCGACGACGGCCAGCAGTGCGCTGACCCCCGCGACGAGCCAGGCGATCCGTCGGGAGTCCACGTCAGATCCCCTCGACCGGAATGGTGACGACCACGTCCGTGCCGCCGGCGTCGTTGGTGAGGACGGCGAGGTCGCCGTTCACCGAGTCCACGCGGTCGCGCAGGTTCCCCAGTCCGCCGGCGGCGACCACGGCAGGTACGTCGAACCCGTGCCCGTCGTCGCGCACGAGCAGCTCGAGCCGGTCGCCGACGACGGCCAGCCGGACCTCGATCCGGCCGGCGGCGGCGTGCTTGACGGCGTTCTGCACGGCTTCGACGCAGCAGAAGTACAGGGCCGTCTCCAGCTCCGCGCTCGTGCCTGCCGATCCCGTGCGTCGAGGACCGTGACCGGGATGGCGCTGGAGGCCACGACGTCGCGCACCGCCGCGGCGACGCCGTCCTCGGTGAGGACCGTCGGGTAGATCCCGCGAGAGAGGTCGACCAGGCTGGTGATCGCGTTGTCGACCGCGTCCACCTGCTCGGCGAGCACCGTGCGCGCGCGGTCGGGCGACCGAGCGGTCAGCGTGTGGGCGAGGCGGAGGTTGACCACGAGCGCGACGAGGTGTTGCTGGGCCCCGTCGTGGATGTCGCGTTCCAGGCGCCGCCGTTCGGAGTCGTGGGTGTCGACGACGCGTCGGCGGGAGGTCTGGAGGTCGTCGGCCAGCGACGCCAGGTCGTCGGCACGCCTCAGCAGCTCGGCACGCAGCCGAGCACCGCGAAGGACCAGGCCCGCCTGGGCCGCGAGGCCGGCGAACAGGCGCTCCTCGACCGGCGAGAGCGGCTGGTCGCGGTGCTCCTGCAGGCGCAGGATGCCGAGCCGCGCACCGTCGAGCGTGACGACCCGCGAGCGCAGTCCGGGCTGGTCGTCGCCCGGCTCGTGCTGCTCGGGCGCGGACTCCTGGGGCCAGGCGGCCGCCAGCTCCGGCTGGTCGTCGACCACGAGCCAGACCTGGGCCCACCTCGCGCCGGTGCCCTCGGCGAGCAGGCGCGCCATCCGCAGCGGGAGCTCTGCCTGTCGCTCGGGCTCGATCTCGCCGGTCAGCGACTCGGAGAAGCGGCTCAGCACGTCGTACGGCGCGGCCCTCCCGTCAGACACCCAGCGTTTGGCGGCAGCTCTCGAGCCACGCCCTCAGCGGCTCCAGGCCCAGAGCGACGATCGCGGTCGCGAGGATCGAGAGCCCGAGGTGAGGCGAGTCGGTGTGGCCGATCAGCAACCCACCGCCCAGCACGACGACGACGTAGACGGTGGTGACCGCCAGGAAGGCCCCACCCACGACGACCAGGGCAACCCGTCGGTCCCGCAGCCTGCCGGGCAGAGGCGACCTCATGTCAGCAGTCTGCGCCAGCGCGCGCTGCGCGGGGAGGTGAGCCGACCACTCGGTGCGGTCAACCGCACTCCGCACTCTTCAGCCCCGGTCAGCGGGTCGCCTCGACGAAGGCGAGAACCGCCATCACGCGCCGGTTGATCTCGCCCTCGTCGACCAGCCCGAGCTTGAGGAAGACGGCGCTGATGTGCTTCTCGACCGATCGCTCGCTCATGTACAGCGTCTGCGCGATGCTCGCGTTGGTGCGCCCGGACGCCATCTGTTCCAGGACCGTGAGCTCCTTCTCGGTCAGGCCTCGCAACGGAGAGCTGGCCTCGCCCGACTTGCGCATCATCAGGCCCTCGACGACCTTCGGGTCGAGCGCCGATCCGCCGCGGGCCACGTCGTTGAGCGCCCGGACCAGCTCCGTCGACGTCGGAGACCCGCTCCTTGAGCAGGTAGCCGAGCCCCGCCACTCCGTCGGAGAGCAGGGCCAGGGCGTAGTCCTCCTCGACGTACTGCGACAGCACCACCACGCCGATCGACGGGTGCTCGGCCCGGATCTGCTTGGCGGCGTCGATGCCCTCGGTGGTGTGGGTCGGCGGCATCCGGATGTCGGTGAGGACGGCGTCCGGCTGGTGCTCCCGCACCGACTTGAGCAGCGACTGGGGGTCGGCCACGCTCTCGACGAGCTCGATCTCCTCGACCTCGGCGAGCAGGGCCGTGACGCCTTCCCTGACCAGGTAGTTGTCGTCGGCCAGCACGACCCGCAGCGCCATGCGTTCGACACTAGTGCTCCGCGAACGACGCTGCGGCCGGCCCCGAGAGGGACCGGCCGCAGTGTTCGTTGGTTGAGGGCCGAAGGCGCGCCTTCCTCAAAGCGGCTGTGCGTCGATCAGACCAGCACGAGCTCGCGCTCCGGCTCGGCGGCAGGCTGGACAGGAGCCTGCTCCTCGCCGTCGTGGTCGCCGCCCTCGATGTCGATCGTCGGCAGGCGACGCTCGAGCCAGGCCGGCAGCCACCAGGCCCAGTGCCCGAGCAGGCTCATCGCCGCCGGGACCAGGACCATCCGGACCAGCGTGACGTCCAGGAAGACGGCGACCGACAGGCCGATGCCGAACATCTTGGTCGTGACGTCGACGTCGAGGATGAAGGACGCGAACACGCTGATCATGATGAGCGCGGCGCTGGTGATCACCCGAGCGGTCGAACCGACGCCCTCGACCACGGCACGCCGCGGGTCGAAGTGCTTGCGGTACTGCTCGCGGACCCTGCTCATCAGGAACACCTCGTAGTCCATCGAGAGGCCGAACAGGATCGCGAACATCAGCATCGGCGCCAGCGGCATGATCGGCACGGTCTCGTGGACGCCGATCAGGCTCGCGCCCCAGCCCCACTGGAAGACCGCGACGATGACGCCGTACGCCGCCCCGACACCGAGCACGTTGAGGGCAGCGGCCTTCAGCGGCACGAGCACCGAGCGGAACACGATCATCAGCACCAGGAACGACAGGCCGATCACGGCGCCGAGGAACCACGGCATCCGCTGCTGCAGCCGCGACGAGACGTCCGCAGTCAGAGCGGTCGAGCCGGTGATCGACGCCTCGACGTCGGTGTCGCCCACCGCCGCGGGGATGGTGTCCTCGCGAAGGTGCTCGAGCAGCTCGTCGGTGCGTGCGTCCTGCGGGGCCGTCGTCGGGGTCACCGTGATGATCGCGAGGTCACCCGACTCGTTGGTCACCGGTGTCCCCACCGAGGCCACTCCGGCCTGGGCGGCGAGATCCTCGGCGACCCTGTCGAGAGTCGCGCCGGGGATCGTCGCACCCTCGTTGTCGAGCACCACCTGGAGCGGACCGTTGGTGCCGGGGCCGTAGCCGTCGGCCATCAGGTCGTAGGCCTTGCGGGTGGTCGACGTCGGAGCGTCGTTGCCCGCGTCGGCGAACCCGAGGTGCATCGAGAACACCGGGATCGCGAGAGCGCCGAGGACCGCGGCCGCCGCAACGCCGTAGCGCACCGGCTTGGCGACGACTCGTGCGGCCCAGCGTGCCGAGGCCGACGTTCGGGTCGTAGGCCGGCTTCTGCTTGACGAACGGCACCCGGGCGCTGTTCACGCGGTGCTTGACGACGCCGAGCATCGCGGGCAGCAGCGTGATCGAGGCCACCATCACGACGGCGACCATGATCGCCGAGCCGTAGCCCATCATCGCCATCATCGGGATGCCCGAGACCTTGAGGCCGAGGATCGCGACGATCACGGTGACGCCGGCGAAGAGCACCGACAGACCCGGCGGTCGCGTTGGCGCGACCGATGGCCACGGGCACCGACTGGCCGGCGGCCAGGTTCTGGCGGTGCCGGGCCAGGATGAACAGCGCGTAGTCGATGCCGACGCCGAGGCCGAGCATCATGGCGACCACGCCGGTGATCTTCGGGACGGCCACGAGGCCGGACATGATGCCGATGGCGCTGCTGCCGACGGCGATGGCCGTCAGGGCCGTGGCGATGGGCAGGCTCATGGCGACCAGCGAGCCGAAGGCGATGGCGAGGATGAAGATCGCCATCACGATGCCGATCAGCTCGCTGTTGCCGCCGGCCGCGAGGTTCGCGTAACCGAGCCCGCCGTCGTACTCGACCTGGATGCCCGCGTCACGGACGGCCTGGACGGCCTCCTCGGCGGCGTCGTACTCGGTGCGTGCCGACCTTCTCGATGTCGAAGCCGACCGTGGCGAAGGCGGTCTGCCCGTCGGCGCTGAGGGTCGGTCCACGCGGGTCGTAGGGACTGCTCACGGCGATCACGTGCGGACCGGCGGCGAGCTGCTCGACGGCCTGCTGGATCGCGGCCTTCTCGTCGGGACCGGTGAGGCCGTCCTCCGAGTGGAAGATGACGTTCGAGGAGTAGAGCGTCTGCTGCGGGAAGCGGTCCTGGATGGCGTCGGCGGCGGCCTGCGACTCGGAGCCAGGCAGGCTGAACGTCTCGTCGTAGCTGCCGCCGCTGGTGGAGTTGAGCATGAAGATCGAGACGGCGACGACGAGCCAGGCGCCGATGACCCTCCACGGGTGACGGCCGGCGAAGTGGCCGATGCGGTAGAGAGCGTGGGACATGGTGACTCCTTCGGGGTTGGTCTTGCGGGACATGGACTGGTGAGGTTGTGGACATGTCTCGAAGGTAGGAATCCCCGACGTCCCGGAACATCGCGCAGGCCGCACGTCCGAGGGGTACGCCGCACGGTCGTCCGGCAGTCACGGGGCGGGAAACCGCACCCCGTCAGCGGGCAACCGCACGATGCTCGTCGCCCATGCAGAGAGCCGCCCGTCTCGATGCAGACGAGACGGGCGACCTCAGGGACTGGGTGCGTCCCCCCACCGTGAGCTCACGTGCGGGGGTCCGCCTTGGGCTCGCGGCCATTCGAGATTACGCCGGTGAGGGCGTGCGGGCCAGGCCAGGCGGCCGACCGATCACCTGGAAGATGCAGGAGATGGAGCAGCCCCGCGGCGGGTCGGGGGTGGAGCGCGGCGGGGCTGCTCGTGCCCGGGGAACTCGGCGGCACGAAGCGTATGGGGGTTCGCTGACCGCCGGGGCTGCGCTGGACCCTAACGGGCATCGGCGGGTCACGGAAGAGGGAACCCCAGGCCCAGGTACTGCAACAGGCGCTTCAGTGGTTGATCCCCGGCACCTGGTGGGTGTCGCAGAATGACGCCTCGTCGTCGGGGTGCAGGAAGATCTTCGGCAGCCGAATGATCCGCGGGCATCGGGTCGTGTGCCTGACGCCGCGCTATAGCGCGTTCTCAGGCACACGACCCTCGATCTCGCTGCCCTGCAGGAAGTTCTTCTGCGCTCGGTTGAGCGACTGGCAATCTGCGACAGCCACCTGGTGCCGGGGATCCGCCATCCAAGGCCTGGGTGCCAGCCTCCGCACCGGGCCCAGTTTCGCGTCGCTGGCGGTCGGCGAGCGGAGTCACCGCCCGGGCAACAACCAAGAAGGACGACGCCAAGACGCTCATGAGCCAGGTGCTGGAGAGCATGCCGATGCCCCCCGGCCCCGCCGCCCCGCCGCCCATCCCGGTGAAGAAGCGGCGCGACCTCTGGGCCGACGTCGAGCGCCTGAAGAAGAAGTAGCGGGCGTTGCGCGCCGTCGACATCATCCAGAAGAAGCGCGACGGCGGCGCCCTCTCCCCGGAGGAGATCGCGTTCTTCGTCGACGGGCTACACCGCGCGGCCGAGTGCCCGACTACCAGGCCTCGGCGCTGGCCATGGCGGTCTTCTTCCGCGGGATGACGCCGGAGGAGACGCTGGCCCTCACGCGGTCGATGATGGAGCACCGGCGAGGTGCTGGACCTCTCCGACCTCCCCGGCCCGCGGGTCGACAAGCACTCGACGGGCGGCGTCGGCGACAAGACCAGCCTCGTGCTGGCCCCGCTGGCCGCGGCCTGCGGCGCCTTCGTGCCGATGATCTCGGGCCGCGGCCTCGGCCACACCGGCGGGACGCTGGACAAGCTGGAGTCGATCCCCGGCTTCCGGGTCGGGCTCTCCCTGGACGAGTTCCGCTCCGACCTGCGCCGCACGGGGATGGCGCTTCATCGGCCAGACGCCCGCAGATCGCCCCCGCCGACCGCAAGCTCTACGCGCTGCGCGACGTGACCGCCACCGTGGAGAGCCGCCCGCTCATCGCGGCCTCGATCATGAGCAAGAAGATGGCGGAGGGCATCGACGCCCTCGTCCTCGACGTGAAGACGGGGGACGGCGCGTTCATGAAGACGTTCGAGGACTCGCGCGCGCTGGCCCAGGCGATGGTGGACATCGGCCGCGGGATGGGCAAGAAGATCGTCGCCCTGATCACCGACATGGACCAGCCGCTGGGACGCGCGGTCGGCAACTCGCTCGAGGTCGCGGAGTGCATCGAGGCCCTGAAGGGGCGCGGGCCGCGGGACCTGGAGGAGCTCTCCGTGGAGCTCGCGGCCTGGATGCTCCACCTTCCGGCGGGCGAGCCGCTGGACGCCGCCCGGGGCCGGGTGCGGAAGGCGCTCGCGTCCGGGGACGGGCTGCGGAAATTCCGCGAGGTCGTCGAGCAGCAGGGCGGCGACCCCGCGGTGTGCGACGACGACGCGCGCGCTTCTGCCGCGCGCGAGCCAGACGGTCGAGGTCCGCGCGGAAACCGCGGGGCCGCGTGACGCGCGATCGCCTGCGCGGCGATCGGCCACGCCGCGATGGTCCTCGGCGCGGGGCGCGAGACCGTCGACAGCGCCATCGATCCCGCGGTGGGCCTCATCCTGCACAAGAAGGTCGGCGACGCGGTGAGCGCCGGCGAGCCGCTGGCCACCCTGCACGTGAACGATCCCGGGCGCCTCGAGGATGCGGTCGGGTGGTCCGGTCGGCCATCCGGGTGGGCGCCACCGCGCCGCCCCCCCAACCCCTGATCCGCGAGGTGGTCCGCTAGATGATGATGCAGACACTGCTGACCGCTCTGGCCCAGGCCGCGCCCGTCGCCCCCGCCGCGTCCGTCGGGCGTCGGCTCGCGTCTCATGGGATTCGTCGGCATCGCGGTGCTCGTCCTCATCGCCTACGCGATGAGCGAGAACCGCCGCGCGATCTCCTGGCGGCTGGTCGGCATGGCCCTCCTGCTGCAGGCCGTCTTTGCCCTGCTCGTGCTGAAGTCCGCCGCCGGCCTCTGGTTCTTCTCCCAGGTCGGCGACCTGGTGGACGCGCTGCTCGCCTTCACCGAGCAGGGGGCGCGGTTCATCTTCGGCAACCTGGTGAGCTCGAACGTCCCGGTGGGCGTCGTGCGGCCGGACGGCACCATCGACGCGTCGGCGGGAATGGTCGCGCAACACGGGCGCGTACTTCGCCTTCAACGTGCTGCCGACCATCATCTTCTTCGCCTCGCTGATGGCGGTCCTCTACCACCTGCGCGTGATGCAGCCCATCGTGAAGGCCATCGCCTGGATCATGCAGAAGACGCTGCGCACCTCGGGCGCGGAGACCCTTTCCGCGAGCGCGAACATCTTCCTCGGGCCAGACCGAGTCGCCCCTGGTCGTCCGCCCCTACCTCAACTCCATGACGCAGTCGGAGCTGTTCAACGTGATGGTGTGCGGCTTCGCCACCGCGTCGGGGGGCGTGCTCGCCGCCTACACCCTGATGCTGCGCGACGTCGTCCCCAACGTCGCCGGGCACCTCCTCGCCGCCACCATCCTGCAGACGCCGGCCGCCATCCTGCTGGCCAAGGTGATGGTGCCGGAGACGGAGGTGCCGGTGACGCAGGACACGACCCACGTCGAGGTGGAGAAGACGAGCGCGAACGTCCTGGAGGCGGCGGCCGGCCGGCGCCTCCGAGGGCGTCCAGCTCGCCCTCAACGTCGGCGGCATGCTGATCGCGTTCATCGCCATGATCGCGCTGCTGAACGGCATCGTGGCCTGGGTGGGCGGCCGCTTCGGCATCGACGGCCTGAGCATCCAGGCCATCATGGGCGAGCTGCTGCGGCCGCTGGCGTGGGTGATGGGCGTGCCGTGGAGCGAGACGCCGTACGTCGGGGCGCCTCATCGGCCTGAAGACCACCCTCAACGAGTTCGTGGCCTTCGGCCAGTTCGGCGAACGACGTCCGGACGGGCGCCGTCACCCTGTCGCCGCGGACGCGAGGTGATCGCCTCCTACGCCATCGTCGGCTTCGCGAACTTCTCGAGCATCGCGATCCAGGTCGGCGGCATCGGCAGCCTCGCCCCCGCGCGGCGGAGCGACATCGCGCGCATGGGGCTCAAGGGCGATGATCGCGGGCAACCTCGCCGCGTTCATGAGCGCGTGCTGGGCGGGGATCCTTCTGTGACCCTCATCCCGCGGCTGGCCGAAGCGGTCCGAGGCCATCCAGTCCAAGACGCCGCTCCGGCCGGTGATCGGCCTCGTGCTGGGCTCGGGGCTCGGGGCCTTTGCCCGCAGCATGGACAAGGCCACCGTCATCCCCTACGCGCAGATCCCCCACTTCCCCGTCGCCACCGCCATCGGCCACACCGGCGAGCTGGTGATCGGCTGAAGGAGGGCGTCCCGGTCGCGGTCATGGCCGGGCGCGTGCACCTCTACGAGGGCTACAGCGTCCAGCAGGTGGTCTTCCCCATCCGCGTCCTCGCCCGCATGGGCGTGAAGACGCTGATCATGACCAACGCCGCGGGCAGCGTGAACGTCAACTACAAGCCGGGCGAGCTGATGATCATCTCGGACCACATCAACTTCATGGGCGTGAACCCCCTGATCGGCCCCAACGAGGACGCGCTCGGCCTGCGCTTCTTCGACATGACCGAGCCGTACGATCCGATCCTGGGCGAGCTGGCGGAGAAGGCGTGCTCGAAGGTCGGCATGACCGTGCGCAAGGGCGTCTACATCGCGTTCACCGGGCCGTCCTACGAGACGCCGGCGGAGATCAAGATGGCGCGCGCGATGGGCGCGGACGCGGTGGGGATGTCCACCGTGCCCGAGGTCATCGCCGCCCGCCACATGGGCGTGCGCGTGCTGGGCATCTCGTGCATCACGAACATGGCGGCGGGCGTCCTGAAGAAGAAGCTCGACCACCACGAGGTGCTGGACACGGCGGAGAAGGTCCGCGAAGGGCTGATCGACGTCCTGACCCGGCTCATCCAGGACGTGGCGAAGCAGGCGTGAAGCCGCGCGCCGTGCACGCGGGCGACGCCCGCGGCCGGCCGGACCGCGGCCCTGGTGGATCTGGCCCGCGACGTCCGCGAGAGCGCCTACGCGCCGTACTCGAAGTTCAAGGTCGGGGCGGCCCTGCTGGCCGCATCGGGCGAGATCGTCACCGGCTGCAACATCGAGAACGCGTCCTATGGCCTCACCATGTGCGCGGAGCGGGTGGCGGTGTTCAAGGCCGTCTCCGAGGGCTTCCGCGACTTCGAGGCGATCGCGGTGGTGGCGGACTCGCCGCGGCCGACCGCGCCCTGCGGCGCCTGCCGGCAGATCCTCTGGGAGTTCTGCGGCGACATCTGGGTGCACATGGCGCGCCCGGGCCGGAAGACGGCGAGCCATCGGATGTCGGAGCTGCTGCCGATCCCGTTCGACGGGCGGAATCTGTAGGCGGCGTTTTCGTTCCGGAACGAATTCTTTTGACAAGTCGTCCGGGCCCCCGGCGTCAGGGCCCGTACAGCTGCAGGCCGAACGTCACGGTGATGAAGACGCCCATCTGCTCGCGGGTGACGGGCGCGGCCGGGCAGTAGTTGCCGCCGCCGCAGCCGGTGACGACGCCGCGCCGGGCCAGCTCCTCGATCCAGCGGCAGAAGCGCTGGACGCGGGCACGTCGGCGAACACTCGGGCGCCGCGCAGGCCGGCGGGTTGAGCGCCGGGTCCAGCGTGCGCAGCACGAAGACCGCCATCTGCTCGCGGGTGACCGGCGCCGTCGGGCAGTAGTTGCCGCCGCCGCAGCCGCCGACCACGCCGCGCCGGGCCAGCTCCTCGATCCAGCGGCAGAAGCGGCTGGTCGCCGGGACGTCGGCGAACATCGGCGTGCGTCGCAGGCGGGCGGCGCGTAGCCCGGCGCCTTCCTTGGCCACGAGCACGAAGACCGCCATCTGCTCGCGGGTCGTGGAGCCGGCCGGGCAGTACTCGGTCGCGCTGCAGCCGCCGGTCACGCCGTGGTGCAGCAGCGTCTCCACGTGA
>CAWBOE010000005.1:0-136245 GCA_963790295.1 uncultured Actinomycetota bacterium | reverse complement strand
GGTCCCACTGTCGGGCTGGCCGGGCTGCCGCCGGGCAGGCAGAGCTGTCCCGCTACTGGGCGCAGGCGTGCGACGTGATGGGTCTGCCCGACCTCGTCGCCCGAACGACCGTCGCTTCCGGTCGGCCCGAACGCCTGCTGGACGGGCCACGACTGTGCGCGCCAAGCCGTTCTACTGGGCCCGCCGACCACTCAACTTTGCTCAGCTCTACCGCCGGAACGCCCGCCCCGAAAGGTCGACCGTCTACCTCCACGCGGTTGCGACGGGGTTCGACCTGGACCCGACGTCGGCGGCGGTGCGGAAGGTCCGCGTGGCGACACTCAGTGGTGCCCAGCTGGAGGTCCGGCCGCGGGCGGTCGTCCTCGCCTGCGGTGGGATCGAGAACCCACGGCTGCTGCTGGCGTCGAACGTCGACCGCGTGGCCGGACTTGGCAACCAACACGACCAGGTGGGGCGCTACTTCATGGAGCACCCCAAGGGGCCGGCCGGCAGCATCAGGGTCGCCGCCGGTGCGGCGTTACCTGCAGCGCCCTACTGGTCGGGTCGGCGGCTGGCAGGGATACGGGTCCGCTACGGACTCCGGCTGGCCGAGCCCGTGCAGGCGCCGGTGGGCGCGCTGAACAGCTACGTGCTGCTCGAACCCGCATTCACCAGCGTGGGCGTGCAGACACTTCGTCGTATCCGTAGTGGCAAGCTTCGAGGTCGGGCGGCCCTGGGGGCAGCCGTCGGCGCAGGCCGCGACGTACGCGAGGTTGCAGCACTGCTCCGCTTCCGGCTCACCAACCACGGGCGTCTCCCAGGCGTTCGGCTGCAGAACTTCGCCGAGCAGCCGCCGATCACGTCGAACCGAGTCGAGCTCAGCTCCCGCCGTGATGCCCTGGGGACTCCCCTGGCCCGCCTGCGGTGGACCGTCTCGATCGAGGAGCGGAGGAGCTTGACGCTGCTCCACCCAGGCCCTTGCCGAAGAGGTGGTCGATCGGGGGATCGGCACATTGGAGAGCCCGCTGCTCGAGAAGGACTCAGATGGCCAGTTCGTGGCTGCCGACCAGGGACGCTTCGCGTGGCGGGACCCGGGAACGACCCGCCATGGGAGCCGACCCCCGCACGTCAGTGGTCGACCCCAGCGGTCTTGTCCATGGGCTTGCCAACCTCTACGTCGCCGGGAGCTCCGTGTTCCCAACTGGTGGGTGCGCCAACCCGACGCTGACCATCGTGGCATTGGCCCTGCGGACCGCCGATGAGATCGACCGCGTCCTCCGTCGGGTCCGACTGCGTGACTGCTAGGCACGACCCCGGGAGATGAAGGCGACCAGCACGACGCCCGTGGCCAGTGCCACCGTCACGGCCGTCGCAACGGCGGTCACGTCCGACCCCTGTCCGGGCCCACGGGACACCGCTACCACGAACAGCCCTTGGGCGACGACGGCGACGGCGGGCCGGATCGGCGCCGGGCCCGCGCGCGATCGACCGCATTACGGCTCGTCCCGCCGGCTCCGCCACCACGAAGCCGAAGCAGGCAACCGCCGCGAGCAGTGAGGCCGGTCTCGCCCGTGCGTCCGTCGCGACTGACCAGACCAGCAGGCCGGCCAGCACTGGCACGACCGCCCGCGGCACGGCCGCCCCGGCGGGCCAGCAGCCCGGCCACGGACATGGGCGCAAGGATGCCCAGCACGAGCCGGGCGAGCTCCGTGTCGGGTGTGGTCAGGTACGCGCCCCCGGCCGTGACGGCGAGTAGGACGCCCAGGACACCGGACCTGCCGTATCGGCTGCTGGTGTCGGCGAGCGCCGGCCCCACCACCACCACGGCGGCGCCCACGGCCCAGGGGTACCACGCCCCCGGCTCGTGGCCGACCGACGCGGCGACCAGTGCCGCCCCGGGGACGGCGGCTACGAGGTGCGGCCGTGCGCCGCGCATCCGACTAGTGGCCGCGAGGGCGATGGTGCCGGCGATGAGGAGACCGGGCAGGTTCGTCACGATCACGAGGCCTCCCGCCACGCCGCAGGCGAGCGCGAGTCCCCATGGGGCCCTCGGGCGCTTCCCCCGCCGCAGCCCGGACAGGTACGCAACCGATGCCACGCCGCCGATCAGGAGGCCGACCCAGAGCTCGCTTCCCTCTACGAGCTCACGGAGTGGGCGGATCACCGCGGCTGGAGGGACGACACGCGGCGGTACACGCGCTCCACCTGCGCCACTGCGACCCCGGCACTGAAGGTCTCCGCTCGCTGCCGGGCGGCGTGCCCGAGGGCGGCACGGCGTGCTGGATCGCCGGTGAGCTCTTGTAGGGCCGCCGCCAGCTCCTCGGGCTGGCCAGCCGAGGTCAGCAGTCCGGCGCGGCCGTCGTCGAGCATGTCGGGGACGCCGCCGACACGAGTGGCCACGCTGGGCACGCCGATTGCCATCGCCTCCATCAGGGCCACAGGGCGCCCCTCGTGGTGGGATGCGAGCACGAAGACGTCCAGCGCTGACATCAGGCCGAGAGCGTCCTCTCGGTAGCCGAGGAAGCGAAAGCGGTCACCGAGGCCGAGGTTGTCACGAAGGCGCTCGAGCTGCGTGTCCTGGGGGCCGTGGCCCGCGGCCACGAAGCGCACCGCGTCGTCGGCCTCAGCGACCAGCCGGGCCGCCTGGAGGAGGTCGGGGTAGCCCTTGGTCGAGCGCAGGTGCGCCACCGTGCCCACCAGCACGTCGGCGTCGGCGACACCCAGTTCTGCTCGGGCGGCCCGGCGGTCGTGCGCCCGAGCGGGATCGCCTCGAGGTCGACACCGTGCGTCACCACCTCCACGGTGTCCCGCCGGCGAGCCGCAACCGAGTCGCGCACGTCGTCGGACACGGCCAGGTGGGCGTCGTCCAGCCCATAGGTCAGGTTGTTGGCCGTGCGGGTGAGCCGGGCGTGGGACTGCCAACGGTTGTGCTCCGTGTAGACGAGGGCCGGTCGGTCCGACCGTGGCAGGGTGCGCACGGCGAGCCGGGCCAGGCGCGGCCGGGTAGGGAGAATGGGCGTGCACCACGTCGAAGCGTCGCCGGCGCAGGAGGCGGCGGAGGCGCCCTACCCACCGCATGTCGAGCTCGTGGCGGGCGCCCAGGCAGACGGACGGCACGCCGAGCGCTCCCAGCTCAGTGACGAGGTGATCCTTCCAGGGCAGGAGGTAGGCGGCTTCGTAGTGGAAGGCTTCACGGTCGCCCAGGGCGGCGTGGGTGACGAGGAGGCGCTCTGCGCCCCCCGGCCCCAGTCCCTTGGCCAGCCACAGCACCCGCAGACCGGTGGCCCCGAGTTCCGGTTGCCGCACCCGTCAGGGCCGCTGCGGTGAGACCAGGCCCTCGGACAGCACGCGCAACGCCGCGATGGCCTCGGCGCGGTCGCAGGTCGGATCGAGGCGGCGAACGGCGCCCGGATCCAGGGGGGGTACGGGGACGTGGGAGATCGAGGGGTGGACGGGACGCCGGTCGGCCTCGGCCTTCCCGAGCAGCACCTCGTGGAGCTTCTCGCCGGGCCGCAGGCCGGTGTACGTCGATCTCGACCGTGCGGTCGGACCGGGCCGCGAGCAGGCGGGCCACGTCGGCGATGCGCACGGGCTCGCCCATGTCGAGCACGAGCACCTCGCCGCGGCGCCCGATGGCGCCGGCCTGGATGACGAGCTCGACCGCCTCCTCGACGGTCATGAAGTAGCGGGTGACCTCGGGGTCGGTGACGGTGACCGGCCGCCGGCGGCGATCTGGGCGTGGAAGGTGGTGAGCACCGAGCCCCGGCTGCCGAGCACGTTGCCGAAGCGCACCGACAGGTACGTGCCCGTCGCACGCGTCGGCGACGTGGGCGGTGAGCCGCTCGGCGATGCGCTTGGAGTAGCCGAGCACGCTGACGGGGTCGGCGGCCTTGTCGGTGGAGATGTTGACGAAGCGCTCGACGCCGACCGCGACGCACGCCTCGAGGACGTGCTGGGTGCCCCACACGTTGGTCTTGACCGCCTCGGCCGGGTGCAGCTCGAGCAGGGGCAGGTGCTTGAGGGCGGCGGCGTGGAAGACGACCTCGGGCGCCGCTGCCTCGAACACGCTCGCAGCACGGCGCGCCGGTCGCGGATGTCGAGGAGCACGAGGTCGGGGGAGTCGAGCAGCGCCCGGCCGTCGAGGGAGAGCTGCACCGCGTGCAGGGCCGACTCGTCGCGGTCGAGCATGACCAGCTCGGTCGGGGGCGAAGCGCCAGATCTGGCGGCACAGCTCGGAGCCGATCGACCCGCCGGCGCCGGTGACCAGCACCCGCTTGCCGGTGAGGTAGCCGGCGATGGCGTCGACGTCGGTGTCGATCTCGTGGCGGCCGAGGAGGTCGGCGTCGGTGACGTCGCGGATGTCGGTGACGCCGACCTGGGCGCCGAACAGCTCGCTGACCGGGGGCAGCACCTTGACGTCGAGCCCGGCCTCGGTCGCCACGGTCGGTGAGCTCGGCGACGAGGTCGGACGCCTGCGCTCGGGATGGCGATGAGCAGCACCCTCGGCGTCGAACCGCTCGGCCGCCGCGGCCAGGCGCTGCGGCCGCCGACCACCGGCACGCCGGAGATGCGCAGGTTGCGCTTGTCGGGGGTCGTCGTCGAGCAGCGCGACCGGCAGGTACGGGCTGTCGGGGTCGCGCAGCATGGCGGTGATGACCTGGGCGCCGCCTCGCCGGCGCCGAAGACGATGGTGGCGCAGGGCCGCCGCGCCGGGCCGGCGCCCGCGTCTCGAGGGCCAGGCGCCAGCCGTAGCGGACGGCAGCCATGAGCACGAGGGCCACCACGCCGCCGGCGACGGTGGCGCTGACGGGGACCAGGCGGGGGTCGGCGACCCACAGGTCGATGGCGAACGACCAGCGCCGTCGCCAGCGCGGCGGCCCGCGCCAGCGCGGCGACCTCGTCGAAGCTGCCGAAGCGCCACCGGCGGATGTAGAGGCCGGACGTCAGCCCGGCGACGAGCTGGGCAAGGCCGGCGAGGGGGAGGATGAGTCCGAGGCCGTCCAGTCGACGCGGCTCAGCGTCGAAGTCGTAGCGAACGACGGTCGCGAAGCCGATGGCCACGGCCCACGCCAGCGCGTCGGCACCGAACTGGACGCCGAATCGGTTCGCGTCCAGCCAGCGCATGACCGTCGGACGAATGATGCGAGCCCTCAGCTGAGCCTCCCAGGAGCGATCCCCGCGAGCGTAGCCAAGGCTGGTCAGGGCGCTGCGGAGGCTGCCGCCGGCGGCGGTGCGGCAGAGTGTGCGGATGGACCGCAGCGCCGGAGGCGCGTCCCGCTCCCGGAGCTCGGCGCTCCGTGTCCTCAAGGCGGCCGCCGCGGTCGGCGATCTGCTTCGACCGCCCCGCCGGGGTGTGGTGGTCCTCGCCTACCACCGCGTCGGCGGCGCCAGTCGCAGCCAGGTCGACCTGCCCCTGCCAATCTTCCGCCACCAGATGGAGCTGTTGGCGGCCAGCGGGCGGGCCACGACGTTGGACCGGGCCGTGGAGCTGCTCCTCGAGCCGTCCGTGCCATCGCACGACCCCGTCGTGGTCACGTTCGACGACGGCTACGCCGACTACGCCGACGCCGCGCTGCCCGTCCTCGTCGAGCTCGGGCTGCCGTCGACCGTCTATCTCGCCACCGAGTTCGTGGACCAGCAGCGACCGTTCGCCGGAGCGGGGGCGCCGTTGTCGTGGGATGCCCTTCGAGAGGCCGTCTCGACCGGCCTGGTGACGGTGGGCTCGCACACGCACACCCACGCCCTCCTCGACCGCGTGCCGCTCCAGCAGGCCGAGGAGGAGTTGACGCGGTCGACGGACCTCATTGCCGAGCACCTGCAGGGCGAGGCCCGCCACTTCGCCTACCCGAAGGCGCTGGCGCCCCACGGTCGAGTCGAAGAGGTGGTGCGGGCCCGCTTCGTGACCGCAGCCGTGGCCGGGACGCGTCCCAATCGCTACGGGCGCACCGACCTGCACCGCCTGGCGCGGTCTCCGGTGCAGGTCAGCGACGGGGTGCGGTGGTTCGAGCGCAAGTTGGCCGGTGGGCTGCGCCTGGAGGGCGCGATCCGCGAGCTCGCGAACCGCCGTCGCTACCTGCGGGCCACGCAGTAGGGCGACATCGACGGCCTAGAGTGCCGCTCCGTGCAGGTGCTGGTGACCGGCGGGGCTGGCTTCATCGGGTCGAGCCTCGTGGACGCCCTGGTGGCCGACGACCACCGCGTCCGCGTCCTCGATGACCTGTCGGCCGGGTTCGCACCCGCCTCGGCCCCGACGCAGAGGTCGTGCGGCGCGACGCGACCGGCGTCGGGGTGGTCGTGGTGGTCGGCGACGACTCGACAAGCCGTTCGGGGCAAGCGCACCGTCGGCGTCCAAGAAGACATCGAGATCTGCGTACCGCCCGAGGCGTAGTGGCCTGGGCCGAGGAATCACTTCCTCGGGCAGCCACTTCGCGAGCCGGCCGCCCAGCGAGACGTCACGTAGCCGGCGTTCGGTCGCCTCGCGTAGGCGACGGGGGGTGACCACGAGCATGTCGTCGCCGCGCTTGAGGACCGTACGGCGTTCGGGGACGAGGGACTGCCCGTCGCGGATCACCATCGACACCGAGGCACCCACGGGCAGACGCAGCCGCCGACCTCGACTCCGTGCAGCCGGGACTCCGGGGTGATCGTCACCTGCAGCATGTCTGCGGCGATGCGTTCGAGGGGTGCGGCTTCGAGCTCGAGGTCGCGCGGTTCGTGCGCCGGTCGACGCCCAGCCAGCGGGCGACGAGGGGCAGCGTCGGACCGGTGAGCAGCGTGTAGATGACCACCATCACGAACACGACGTCGAACAGCCTGGGTGAGTCGGTGACTCCCTCGGCCAGCGGGATCGTCATCAGCACGATCGGCACCGCACCGCGCAGCCCTGCCCACGACAGGAAGGCCAGTCGCGCCACGGCATCGGCCGCACCACCGAGCTGACCACGACCGAGATCGGACGGGCGAGCAGGTGAGGATGAGGCCGGCCACCAGCGCGAGCCCGACCGTGTGCCACGAGATCCGCGCTGGCGACAGCAGCAGCCCGAGCATCACGAACAGCCCGATCTGCGACAGCCAGGCGACACCCTCGGCGAAGGACCGGGTGGCGCCGCGGTGCGGCAGCTCGGAGTTTCCGAGCACCAGCGCGGCGACGTACACCGCCGCGAACCCCGACGCATGGATGAACGCCGCACCGCCGTACGCGAGCAGGGCCAGCGTCAGCACGGCGATGGGGTAGAGGCCGGACGCCGGCAGCGCCGCCCGGCGCATCAGCCACGCGCCGCCGAGCCCGGCGAGCGACGCCGCAACCGACGCCTACCACCAGCTCGTAGACCATGATCCCGGCGGTGAAGGCGATGCCGTGGTCCCCCAGCGCCTCGCTGGAGATCAGCGTGACGAGGACGACGGTCGGGGCGTCGTTCAGACCCGACTCCGCCTCGAGGGCGCCGGACAGCCGCTTCTTGATGGGGCGGCGCGCAGCACCGAGAACACCGCTGCCGCGTCAGTCGGCGAAGTGACCGCGCCGAGCAGGAAGGCGAGCTCCCACGGCAGCCCGAGCAGGTAGTGCGCGCCGACCGCCATCACCGACACCGACACCGCGACGCCGAGGGTGGCCAGCGACAGACCGATGCGCATCGACGGCCGGAAGTCGCGCCAGCTGGTCGTCAGGCCACCTTCGGCCAGGATGATCGCCAGCGCGGCGAACCCGAGGGCCTGGGCGACGTTGGCGTTCTCGAACTCGATGCCGACCCCGGACTCGCCGAGGCCGCGCCCATCAGCAGGTAGATCAGCAGGCTCGGCAGGCCGGCCCGCGAGGAGATCCGCACCGCGAGGATCGCCAGGATCGTGACGGCCGAGCCCACCAGCACGATCAGGTCGAGCTGATGGACGTCAAAGGTCACGAGTCACCCCTCTCCGGGCGGCTGAGGCGCGAGTCTATCGACGCCGCGACGGCGGGCCAGTCCCGTGCGATCAGACCGGTCAGGCCGCTCCGACGACCGGTCACCGCACGGGACTACCGCCAGGTCACAGCCCGCGCAGGCGGAGTACGACGCCTCCGTGGTCGGAGGGCCACAGGCCGGTAGACGGGGTCCTTGGTGTCGACGGTGGTACCGGTGACACGGCCGCGGTCGACGACGAGCGGATCGCCATGGCGGTACGGGCGAAGATCATGTCGATGCGGTGGTCGAAGCCGGGAGCCGTCGGGGTCGTCGACGGTCTCTGACAGGCCCGAGGTCCAGCCCTCCTCGGCCGGCGCCCACTCCAGCCACTCGTCGGTGAAACCCTTTCACCGATGATCTCCTCGTACGCCGCGAGGTGCGGCACGTGGTCGTGCGGCTTGGTCGTGTTGTTGAGGGGTCGGAGTTGCAGTCGCACACGAAGATCGTCGTCCGGTCCTCCGCCGGCGCTTGGAGAAGGAGCTGTTGGGCCTGGCCGAGGGCGAGGTCGGAGCTGAACGCCTCGAAGTGCGAGTTGACGAAGCGGAACCGCTTGGCGCCGGCCCTGGACGTCGACCCACTGGTAGCCGCGGTCGAACCGGATCTCCCGGCCCAGAAGGTCGAACTCCAGGTTCGCCGCGAAGACCTTCTGGTCCTCGTCGACCGCCGACAGCCCGTCCTCCACGTGCATCAGCACCACGTCGCGCATCGTGAGCCGCACGTCGCGCGCGTCGACACTCCCCGTGCCCGGTGAAGCTCGGCCCCTCCACGTCGGCCCGGGGCGCGATGCTGACGGGTTCGTACTCCACGCCCCTGTCATTGAGTGCGTCGAGCAGGATCTGGAGGAAGTCGTAGTCGGTGATGGTGGCTGTTCGGAACGCCGACGTTGCCGAGCTCGAGCGGACCGTGCCGCCACCAGGCCACCTCCTGCAGCCCGATGAGGTCCGGCTCGGTGGCGACTATCTCGTCGGCGAGCAGCCCTGCACGGACGGTGAAGTCGGTCTGGTCGACGATGGCCCGCGTCACGTGCGTGGCGTTCGCCAGCGCGACGACCACCTGCAGCGGCGTGCCACCGGCCCTGTTTGCGCGGCCAGTGCCGCGTTGATCGGACGCTGGATGTCTGCGCCCAGGTAGACGTTGCGCGTCATCACCGTCACCGGCTTGCCCGGGGGATGCGTCGGCTTGCCGGCGTCGGCCGGAGCGCTGACGGCGAGCGGTACGGCGACGGAGGGCGGCCGCGGTGGCGGCAGCGAGCGCCCGGCGTAGGATGACATCCTCATGGGTTCCTCCCCCTGGTCAGACAGCCATCCTCACGGCCCGACCCGGCCCTTGTCCACAGGTGAGACCCCTTCAGGTTTCACCGGAGCCGCCCGCTGGGCACCCTGACGGGGACGACTCTTGGGAGGCAGGCATGTACGGCGACGCGACCGCGATCCGGCGACTGGCGGGCGGTCTTCGCGAGCAGGCGGGCGAATCCGCACCGAGGCCGACCGACTGGTCGCCCGCACCGACGCGGCGGGCTGGCTGGGCCAGGCGGCGACTCTCTTCGCAGCCGGGTGCGCGAGCGGGCGCTGGCGTTGCGCCGCGCTGCGGCGCTCCACGACGACGCCGCTGACGCGCTGATCGGCACGCCTTCGAGGTCGGCGACTCCAGCGGATGATCGAGGAGATCGAGCGCCGGGTGCACCGGCTGGTCGAGGCGGCGCGCGACCGTCTCGACGACTTGCTCGTCGGCTGGGCCGGCAGCTGGGCCGGCTGGTTCGACCGGTTCGAGCCGCCACCACCCGGCAGCCGCCGGTGGCTCGAGGTGGAGGTGCCGGGGCTGTGATCGCGCTGCCCCATGCAGTCCGTGAGGTTCTCCGCTCTCCCGAGGTCACCTGCGACGTCGCGGTGTCCGTGCGCCGCCAGGGCAGCCACCGTGGCTGGCTGCAGCTGCACAGCGGCCAGGCACTCCGCGGCGACACCGTGGCGGCCGTCTCGTCGGCCGGCGGCCGGGTCGAGGTCGCCTGGTGGGGCGTCGACGACTGGCACACGCAGCTGACTCGCGCAGCGACGGTCCCTGTGCCCGACGCTGCCGAGCCACCGCCGCCGCCCGAGGTCGAGGTGCCCCTCGACGTGCTGCTCGCCACCGGCGAGGCCATCCGCACCCACCGCACCGAGGTCCTCGACGAGCTGGTGCCGGCGGGCAGGGTCCGACGACCCGGCACAGGTGCGCGACCGGGCTGGTCCGTCTTCACACCGCCGTGGTGGGGCGGCTGCTCGCCACGGTGGCCGCTCGTGACGGCGATGCTCGGCGGGTGGGGTGGGTGAGCTGGGTGTTGTTCGCCGACGGCTGGCGCACGCTCACCCCGCGCGTGTCGACGGGCGGCCGAGCGTCAGGGTCGACCCGGTCGAGCCGTCCGGGCTGGCTCCCCAGGTGGCTCGTCTCGTCTCGGTGGTCCGAGGCCGGCCGTGACCGACGTACCGACGATCACCGACGTGACCGGCGGCTCCCACGGGATGACCGTCGCCTGCGAGCACGCGATGGTCCTGGCCACCGACTACGACGCCGCGGGCGACCGGATGCGTGCGTGGGCCGGCCGCGCAGGCCTGGTGCTGCTCGACGACGACCTGCTGGCATCGGCGCCGCTCTCCCCGCTCTCCTTCGCCGAGGCCGAGGCCGCGGTGCTGGCCGCGGCGGGCGGGCCCGACGGCGTGCTCGTGGCCTCGGTGGTCTGGGAAGCCGACGCCGTCACGATCCGGGTGGCCGTACGCGCCACGCGGGCCACCGACGAGCTGGTCGCACGGGCGTGGGAGGGGCTCGATCACGGGCTCGGCCGAGTGGCCGGCTTCGCGCTCGCCACCACCGCGCCCGCGCTGGTGCTCTCGGGTGCCGGCGCTACCTGCTCTGGTCGCAGCTGCCCGCCGACACCCGGACCCAGCTGGCCGACCTCGGCCCTCGACGAGTTGCAGCAGTGGGTCGACCAGCACCCCGAGGCCCTCCAGCATCTCGCCAACGGCAGCGGCGGCCTGCTCGAGGGGCTGTGGGACGGACTCACGCCGCTCACGCCTGGCGGTCCGCTCGGCGTACCTCTCCTGGTGCCCGACACCGAGTCGGCCGCGGAGCTGCTGGCCGCGCTGTACACCGGTGGGGAGCCGGTCACCACGCCCACGACCCTGACGGTGCCGGGCTCCGGTGCCCCGCCCGCCGACCTCACCGGGCTGCTGCACCACCTGGCCCAGGTCAGTGCCCTGGCCACCCACCCCGGCGGCGAGGGCACCATCGAGGTCCAGACGATCCGCTCCCACGACGGCAGCGTGCGGCACGTCGTCTACCTGCCCGGGACCGACGACCTCGCCACGACTCCCTGGGGCCAGGACGGCGACGTACGCGACCTCGGTACCAACTTCCAGCTCGTCGGCGGGCAGGACAACGCCTACCAGCAGGGAGTGCTCGACGCGATCGGCAGGCCGGCATCCGGGCGGGCGAGCCGGTGGCGCTCGTCGGCCACTCGCAGGGCGGGATGGTCGCGGCCGCGCTGGCCTCGCAGGGGTCGGCGTACTCCGTCAGCCACGTCGTCACCGCAGGCTCCCCGACGGCCCACCTCGAGGGCTTCCCACCCGGCAGCCACGTCCTCTCGCTGGAGAACCACGGCGACGTGGTGCCGCTTCTCGACGGCGAGGACAACCCCGACTCGTCGGAGCAGGTGACGGTGCGGTTCGGCGACAGGGTCGCGAGCATCGTCGGCGACCACGACCTGCGTCACTACGTCGAGGGTGCGGTCGCGGTCCAGCACAGCGACGACCCCTCGATCCGCGAACAGCTGGCCAGCCTGGCCGAATCAGGTTTCGTCGGGTCGGCCACGGGGCAGGAGGTCACCAGCCAGGTATTCCGGATCACCCGCTCACCCTGAGCCGGCGGGTGGTTTGGCGGGGTCCACTCGGGGGAACGGTGGCTGCCACCCGAAGGAGAGGGCATGTACGGCGACACGTCGGTGATGCGCAGACGCGCGGCGCAGCTGCGCGAGCAGGGCGACGACATCCGGGCCATGGCCGAGCAGCTCGTCACCTGCAGCGACGAGGTCGCCGGGTGGGTGGCTGGACCGGTCGCGCCGCCGAAGCGATGCGCCAACGGGTCCGCGACCGGGCCGCGCACCTGCGCGAGGCCGCGAACGCCCACGACACGGCGGCCGCATCCCTCGAGAAGCACCGACCGAGTGCGACCGGCTGTCCGAGTCCATCGCCGGCATCGAGCGCCGAGCATCCTCCCTGGTGGCCGACGCGCGCACCCGCATCGCCCGCGTCCACGCATCGGGCTCCGAGGATGACGGCGTCCGACCCACCCCGACCAGCGAGGACCAGGCCCTCGCGGCGTTCTCCCCGCCGCCGCCCGGCCACAAGGACTGGCTCAACGTCGAGCTGCAGGGACTTGACCCATGGTGACCATCGACCTCGGTACCCCGCCCGCTCCGGCCGCCTCCATGCTCGACGGCCTGCCCCGCCGGCTGCCCCTGACCTTGCCCGAGCTGCGCCTGGTGGCCGAGGAGGCGGGCGGCGCACCGCTGCCGTTCGAGCCGGCGGCGCCCACGACCACCCACCGTCTCGAGGACCGCCTGGGCCAGACCCGTGGCACCGCCGAGGAGGCGGCGTACGCTGCGGCGCTCGACGCCCTCCACGACCCCGCCGCCCAGCTCGAGCGCCGGCACCTGCTCGTCGACGGAAAGCTCGATCCGGGCCTCGCGGGTGCCGTCGGCCTGCTCGCGACGCCCGACCTCGCCGTCGACCTCGACGTCGTCGTCGAGGGAGTCCAGGTGAAGGCATGGCACCGCCAGTCCGACGTCGGGGTTGCCACCTTGCGACCGCCGACGGCATCGTGTTCGAGATCGCCTGGATGCCCCCAGCGCAGTGGGGTGACGAGCTGGCCCGCGTGGCGGCGCTGCCTGGCGACCTTCAGATGACCGCGAGCGGCGTCCCGCGCGTCGTCGACCTCCCCTTCGAGCTGCTGGACGCAGCGGGTGAGGCGCTCCGCAGCGGTCGCGGCGACCTGGTCTCCGTGCTGGCCGACCACCACGCCGGTGCGGTCGTCGAGGACGGCCTCCGGTGCCCGACGCCGACGTGGCCGGGTTGCTCCAGACGCTGAGCCGCGAGACCCGAGGGCGCCTCCGGGCGCTGGTAGCCCACGTCGGTGAGGGCCCGCCCGCGGTCGTCGGGGTCCTGTCCTGGCTGTTGCTCTCCGACGGCTGGCACGCGCTCGAGACCCACCACCGCGCCGGCCGACATCCCGCTCGTCCGGCTGCGCGCCGTCGAGGCGAGCGACCTCGCCACCGCGCTGGCTCCCCTGTTCGCGGAGGTGTCCGCATGACCCCGTACGACGACCCCCGCGGTCGCCCCGGCTCCGGTCGAGGCCGCCGACCTGGCCGACAAGTACGACCGGATGCTGCGGCTCGCCGACCTGTTCGACTCCTCCGGCCAGGAGATGCGCGCACGGTCCAAGCTCGGCTCCGAGATCCTCCGCGACGAGGGCGTCGCCGAGTCGAGCGAGCTCTCGAAGGCGACCTACGACGCGGCCGCCGACGACATCCGCGGGGCGACCACCGGCAAGCACGGGCTGCTGACCCGGTCGATCGAGCTCGACGCCGACGCGCTGGTCGTCCGCGCCACGGTGCTCACCTACCGCTGGATCGACGAGCTGCAGGAGGCGGCGTACCAGACGCTCGGCACGATCGCCGGCCGCGCCATCGGCTACCTCGCGCCAGACGTCGCGCTCGGCGGCGCCATCGTGTCGGCCGGCCTGATCGAGACCGACGCGCTGGACCGCGACGGCATCGCCGACTACCTCAACGAGCTCGCCGAGGCCAACCCCGACCTGATGGACCACGTCACCAGCGGTGGCGGCGGCCTGGTCGAGGCCATGCAGCTGCGGTCACTGCTCACGTCCGGGCTGCTGGCCGGCGACCGCGGCCGGATGGCGGCGGCCGGCGGCTTGCGCGCGATCGGCGTCGACCCGTTCGCGGGCGTCACCACCGCGGCGGTGCGCGACGTCGCTGGCCCGGTCGTGGCTCCGGAGCCGGAGCGACCTCGCACCGGCTGCGGAGCTCGCCGTCGGCGCGCCGCGGTCGCTCGAGGAGCTGATGACCAACCTCTCCCAGACCGCCAAGGTGACGGTGCACCGGGTCGGCGACGCCCGCTTCATCGCCTACCTGCCCGGCCCCGAGGGCGGCCGCAACGACGGCCGGCGCCTGCGGCTCGTAGGCGGCGACCCCACGTCGTACGCCGCCCAGGCCGTGGCCGCGATCGAGGCCGCCGTCGCCGGCATCGAGGACGCCACGGTGATGCTGGTCGGCTCCGCCTAGGGCGGCGTGGCCGCGGCCGAGATCGCCGCGGAGGCGCGCTCGGCGACGTTCACGGTCGACCAGGTCGTCACGGCCGGTGCGCCGTCGGCGCAGGTCCCGACCCTGCCCGAGGGCACGCGCATGCTGTCGCTGGAGGACCGCACCGACCCTGTCGCGCTGCTCGGCTCCCTCGTGTCGGCCGGCGCGACCAACCGGCTGGTGGTGGTCTTCGACGCGGGCCACGGTTCGGGTGCCGACCAGCCCCGGCGTACGTCCGCGGCGGGCGCGCCGCCGACCACGCGAGCCACCCCGACCTCCGGGCCGAGATCAGCCGGATCCAGGGCCTCGGCTACCTCGCCGGCTGAATGGTCCAGCGACTCTGGACGTGCACTTCCTCGTCCTGGGTGTGGACGGGTCCCCGTAGTTCGGTGCCGCCTGTCCTACTCGACCCCTTGCCGAGTCGCACTGGGCCCCTACGTGGACGGCTGGGCCCGACGTTCTGGTCGCGCGGGGACCGATGCTCACCGGCCGGCGGCGAAAGGCACGCCGGGAGCCCTGCACCCGCGACGTGGTCACCCGGCCGAGGCGACCGCTCCTCCTGAGCCCACGCAGGACGTCAGCCGGTGTCGCCGGGCCAGCATAGGCGGGCTGCGCCGGGTAACGTGCAGGCCGTGGTCGACCCCGCTGCCGTCGTCGCGATCTGGGACGCGGAGCTGGCCGGACGTCGCGGCCTGGTCGCTGGTCCTGCGCGGTCGCGGGGTCGAGCTCGACGTCCGAGGCGACCTCGCCTACAGCGGGGCGTCGACGATCAAGACCTTCCTGCTGGAGCAGGCGTCGCTGGCCGTGCGCCGGCTCGCTGCGTGGGACCTGCCGGTCGCGGTAACGCCGGAGCACCTGGCGGTCGGCGACGGCGTGCTGGCGACCTGGCCATTGCCGGTCACGCTTCCGCTGCACGCCGTGGCCCAGCTGATGACCGCGCTCTCCGACAACACCGCCACCAACGCGGTCGTCGACGCGCTGGGCGGGCTCGAGGTCGTCAACGACGCCCTGGCGGCCGGCGGGTGCGCGTCGCGGATGCGGCGCTGGGTGACGGGCCGGTACGCCGACCCGCGCTGCGACTCGTGGGACTCCTCGCCGTCGCTGCCGTCGCGCGCCGGGCTGAGCGTGGTCGTGCCGCTCGAGCACGCCGCATGCGATCGACCGGCTGGTCGCCGACCCCCGGCACGCCGTCGCCCGAGCGATGCTCGAGCAGCAGTGGCACCGCGACTCGCTGGCCCGGCCCCTGCGCGACGAGACGCCCTTCGCCCACAAGACCGGCTCCGTCGGCGGCGTACGTCACGACGGCGGCGTGCTGCTGCCCGGCACCGCCCGACGCGCTGACCGTGCACGTCTTCACCGACGGGCCCGAGCGCGACGAGCCCGTCGACGACCCCGCGTACGTGGCCATGGGACGGGCGATGGGGAGCACGTTGGACGCGCTGGGGATGGGCTCGGCTGATCCCGTCGGGTGGGACCGCGACCAGTCGCGCGTCGCTGCCGGTACGCGGCTGCCTTGGTCCGGTTCTGGCAGGTCGTCGAGCAGAACCGCCGGCTGGCGTTCTTCGACGTGTCGACGTAGACCCGGTCGCACCGGTCGGCCGCGCAGACGCCGAGCCGGCCCGCCAGGTCGCTGCCGATGGCCAGCGCCAGGCCGGTGGCGCAGCCGGCCGCCCAGCCGGTGGCCAGGCGTCGGTCGTGCCGTGGAAGTGCACGTGCCAGCCACCCGCGGCGAGCGGGTCGAGCTGGGGTCGGGCGCCGGTGCGCTCGAGCATCTCGTTGAGCACGCGCGCCGCCTCGGCCAGGTCGCCGCGGTCGATCGCCTCGAAGACCTTGCGCATCTGCACGGCGTGCGCGGCGAGCGAGTTGGCCTGCCGGGCGGTGACGGCCGGCGTACGACGGCCGCCGCCGCCGAGCGCCTCGGCGACGGCTCGCTGGCGCTCCTGCGCCCCCGGGCATGTTCACGTCGTGGCCGCCGTCGAGCCCGGGCGTGAGCTGCGTTGACGAGCCGGGCGGCCACGTCGACCAGGTTGAGCACGTGACTGTCGAACGTCATTTGACCAGTTACTCGTCTCGTCGTAGGGTGGAATGATGTCACTGACAATAGCGCGTTCGACAGTGACGCCATGGCGCGCTCTCCCAGCGGACGGTGTGGCTGCTCGTCGTCCGCCCGCGCGGTGAACCGGCTCGGGCGCCTTCACCCTGCCGTTCCTGACGGTGACGCTGGTGGACGAGCTCGGGGCGCCGTGACCAGGCGGGCCACCTGCTGGCGGCGTTCGGGCTGGCGACCATCCCGTCCCGCCTCCTCGGCGGGCGGCTGGCCGACCGCTGGGGCACGCGGACGACGATCGTGGCGGCCTGGTGGCGACGGCCGTCGCGCAGCTGCTGGTCGCCGGGTCGCAGACGCTGACCCAGGCCGCGGTCGCCGTGGTGCTGCTGGGTCTGGCCTTCGAGGTCTACGAGCCGCCCAGCCAGTCGCTCGTCGCCGACGCCGACCTCGCCCGAGCACCGCCCCGTGGCCTTCGGCCTGCTCTCGGCCGCGCTGGCCGCGGCCGGCATGGGCGCCGGCCTGCTCGCGGCGCTGCTGGCGGGCTTCGACCTGCGCTGGCTGTTCGTGGCCGACGCGGTCGACCTGCCTGGTGTGCGCGGCCCTGGTGCGGTGGCGGCTGCCCGGCCGGACGGCGCCGCCGCCGCGAGCGACCAGGTCCGGCGCGGGCCCTGGCGCGACCGTCGGCTGCTCGTGCTGCTCGCGCTCGGCACGGGGTTCGCCGTCGTCTACCTCCAGATCACGATCACCCTGCCGCTGACGGTCACCGCGCGCGGACTCCCGGCCTCGGCCGTCGGGCTGCTGCTCACGGTGTCGGCCGCGACCATCGTGCTCGGCCAGCCGCTGCTGGCCACGCCGTGGCTGCGCCGCCTCGACGACTCCGCGGCGCTGGCCCTCGGCCACCTCGTGCTCGCCGCCGGCCTCCTCGCTCACCGGGTTGGCGACCACCCTCCCGGCCTTCGTCGTCGCGACGGTCGTGTGGAGCCTCGGCGACCTCGTCCTGATCGGCCGCGTCTACACGCCTCGTGTCGGCGATCGCGCCGGAGACCGGCCGCGGCGCGTACCTCGCGGCCTACGGCACCAGCTGGGGCATCGCCGCCGTCGTCGCCCCGCTCCTCGGCACCCAGCTGCTCGCGGCGACCGGCCCGTCGTCACCTGGGCGGTGCTGGCCGGCGTCTGCGTCGCCCTCGCCGCGGCGTACCTTCGCGCGCGTGGACCCCTCGGCGTCGCGCTACCTCAGGTCGCTGACCTCGTCGGCGCGCGAGATCCTCGGCTGATGCCCTGGTCGGGGTCTACCCGCACGGCTCGCTGATCCTGGGCGGCTGGCGGGCCGACCGCAGCGACGTCGACGTGCTCGTCGTGGTCGACCGGCCGCTGACGTCGGCCGAGCAGTCGCTGCTCGCCGACGCCTGGTCCGAGGACTCGCTGCCCTGCCCGGCCGTGGGCCTCGAGCTGAGTGTCGTGACGAGCGATCCGTGGCCGCGCACCGACGGCCCGCCCGGCGTTCGAGCTGCACGTCACGACCGCGCTCCAGGACGCCAAGGTCGTCGACGGCGCACGGCCACCCCGGCGACCTGGACCTGGTCCTCCACTTCGCGATCTGCCACTCACTCGGCTCACGTGGTCTTCGCCGCAGGTCCCCCACCCGCTGGTCCTCGCCCAGCTCGCCGACGAGCTGACCTGGGCCGTCGAGCACGCGACGCCCGGAGTACGCCGTCCTCAACGCCTGCCGCGCCTGGCGCTACGCGGTCGACGGGTCGCTCGTCTCGAAGGTCGACGGCGGCCGCTGGGCCGAGGAGCGGCTCGACGGGACCCGAACTGACGTTGGTTCGGGCCGCGACGGCCCTCCAGTCCGGCGAGGCGGCGGTCCCCGCCGACCCTTCCCCTCGCCTCGCAAGCTGGTCCCCGGACGACCACCGCGCCTTGCAGGGGGATGCGTCATACGAACCGAGGCACGGACGCCACGGTTCGTACGACGTTGTGAGCATCTGGCTGGCGGTGGCGGTGGGATTGAACCCACGGTGGGCTTGCACCCACACACGCTTTCGAGGCGTGCTCCTTAGGCCGCTCGGACACGCCACCGCCGGAGAGGGTACCGGACCCAGCGAGAGGCCTCCGAAATCGCTGGGCCGTCAGTTGCCTCTGCCCGCCGCCGGACCGTCCTCGAGCATCCGTCTGCGTCGCGAGCACGTGAGGCGGCTGCGGATCACGAGCAGCCGGTACGCCGCCCCGTGCGGCCCAGGAACGCGGCGTACGTCGTCGCCACCAGCCGCGTCGCGTCGCGGGCCCGGCAGAGCGGAACACCAGCCGGTAATGCGAGAACCGGTGCCGCCCGACCAGCTCGAGCCGCTCGCCCTCGGACGCCGCGCCGCGACCGCGAAGCCGGAGGCGGCGACGCACCCAACAGCCGGGTCAGCCACGACGCGTGGCCGGTAGCGAGCGCTCGTCGACGTACGACGCCAGAGCCGCCCAGGCACGTTCGCGGAGCGTGGACGTCGACCCCGTGCTCGTCGACGTACGGCGGCTCCGGCCCACGCCACGAACGTAATCGGTCGCGCGACCGATGTGCGGGCGGCATCCGTCGCCTAGCGTTCTCGACCGTGACCCGCCTCCACACCTCTGCGCCCGCCCCTCGTGGACGTGCTGATCGCCGTCGCCTTCGTGGCGCTCACGGTGGCCGAGGCCTTCTTCGGCCCGGGCGACGCACCCTGGTGGCGGGCGGTCCTCGCGCGGGGCGGCGATGGCCTTGCTGGCCTGGCGCCGACGAGCGCCCGTCTGGTGGCCGCGCTCGTGGTTGCCGTCAACGTCGCCACCAACCCGGAGGAGGAGTTCACCACGCTGCTGTCGCTGGTCCTGGTCTGCTTCACCGTCGGCTACGAGACCCTGCCACCGCGCTCCTACTTCGGGCTCGCCTCGTGGTCGTGCCCTTCATCGGGGTCGAGCATCGCCCAGGGCCTGGAGCCCAGCGACCTGGCCGCGGCCCTGGTGTTCTTCGTCGGCCCGTGGGTGGTCGGCAACCTGACCCGCGACCGCGCGACGCGGGCCGAGGAGGCCGTCGCGCGGGCCGACCGGCTCGAGGCCGAGCGCGAGCTCGAGGCCGCCCGGATCGCCCAGGAGGAGCGCACCCGCATCGCGCGCGAGCTGCACGACATCGTGTCCCACTCGATCAGCGTGGTGACCATCCAGACCCAAGCCGTACGCCGCCGCCTCGGCCCCGACCACGCGCGCGAGGCCGAGGACCTCGCAGCCGTCGAGGCCACGGCCCGCGAGGCGCTGGCCGAGATGCGCCGGCTGTTCGGCGTGCTGCGCAGCGACGGCGAGTCCGCGTCACTCGCGCCCCAGCCGGGCCTGTCCGAGCTGGGCCGGCTCGTCGAGCAGGTCGGCAGCGGGGACATGAGCGCCACCCTCCGCGTCGAGGGAGACGCCGTCGAGCTGAGCCCGGGCCTCGACCTCGCGGCGTACCGGATCGCCCAGGAGGGCCTCACCAACGCCCTGCGCCACAGCGGCGCCCGCCGTGCCACGGTCACCCTGCGCTGGAGCCCGGCGCGGCTCGACGTCGAGGTCGAGGACGACGGCCGCGGTC
The DNA here is from genome assembly GCA_963790295.1 of uncultured Actinomycetota bacterium. Lineage (GTDB taxonomy): Bacteria > Actinomycetota > Actinomycetes > Propionibacteriales > Nocardioidaceae > Nocardioides. The sequence continues at coordinate 116,356 of CAWBOE010000005.1, read as the reverse complement.
TCCGGCCACTCCCACGAACAGCGGCCACGGCCTGGTCGGCATCCGCGAGCGCGTTGCCCTGTACGGCGGCACCGTGCGGCTGGAGCCGAGCCCGACCGGCGGCACCCGCCTGGCCGCCAGCCTGCCCTTGAAGGGACCCGAATGAGCGAGGTCACCCGGATCGTCATCTGCGACGACCAGGGCATGGTGCGTGCCGGCTTCAGGTCGCTGCTCGAGGCCGAGCCCGACCTCGAGGTCGTCGGCGAGGCCTCCAACGGCGAGGAGGCCGTCGACATCGTCACGCTGCTCCAGCCGGACGTGACGCTGATGGACATCCGGATGCCCGTGCTCGACGGCCTCGCCGCGACCCGGCAGCTGGTGGAGGCCGGGTACCGACGAGCGTGCTGGTGCTGACGACGTTCGACCTCGACGAGTACGTCTTCGAGGCGCTGCGCGCCGGCGCCTCCGGCTTCCTGCTCAAGGACGCACCGGCCGAGGAGCTCGCCGCCGCGATCCGCGTCGTCGCCGCCGGTGACTCCCTGCTCGCACCCGGCGTGACGCGGCGCGTGATCGACGCGTTCGTACGCCGCGCCGAGCCGTCGACCCGCCCGTCGACCCCCGCCTGGCCCAGCTGACCCCGCGCGAGCTCGAGGTGCTCGGCCTGCTCGCGCGCGGGCTCTCCAACCTCGACATCGGCGCGCGGCTGTTCGTCTCCGAGGGCACCACCAAGACCCATGTCAGCAACGTGCTGACCAAGCTCGGCCTGCGCGACCGCGTGCAGGCGGTGATCTTCGCCTACGAGAACGGCGTCGTCGTTCCCGGCGACGGCGAGTAGCCGTCGCCGCTGGTCGAGGAAGGCGCGCAGCGCCTGTCACGAGACCGCGGTGACTTGACGGGTCATCGTCCTGGTCTCGTGACGGGACTTCCAGGCTCCCCTCCTCGACCAGCCGATGAAGATCAGTCGCGCGGATGAGGCAGAACCCGTCGCGCGACCGATCCGCGCCGAGGCCTCCTCGTCGGAAGGTCTTCCCATGACTACCACTCACGACCCACCACGACATCGACACCGCCCCCATGACGCCGTCCGCGGCGCCCCAGCCGAGACCCGCACCTCCAAGGCCCTCGCCGTCCGCCGCGGCCTGATCGTCGCCATGCCCGTGCTCGCCGGCTCTTCCTCGTCGTGGGCGCGGCCGCCGACCCGGCCGCCGGCATCGCCGGCGCGAAGATGAACGAGATCTACATCGACAACCCCGACGCGCTGCAGTGGAAGTCGACCGGCTACCACTGGGCCTACGCGTTCCTGATCGCGCCGGCGATGCTGCTGCGCGGCTACGTCCGCGGCCGCGGCGCCTGGATCGCGAACATCGCGGCCGTGCTCGGCTTCCTGGGAGCCACGACGCTGCCGGGGATGCTGATCAGCGACTGGTACGTCGCCGGCATCGGCCACTTCTACGGCCTCGAGGGCACCGACGGCGGTCGAGGACCACATGTTCACGACCATGTGGGGCGTCAAGGGCTTCATCATCCCGGGCATGCTCGGCTTCGTCCTGGCGCTGCCGCTGGCCACCATCGCCCTGTGGCGGGCCCGGCTGGTGCGCTGGTGGGCCTTCGCGGCGGTGCTCGGCGCCCACGCAGCGTTCTTCGTCAGCGGGGCGCGGGTCTGGGGCCCGTGATCTCGCTGGTGCTGCTCACGGTGTTCTCGTTCGCTGTCGCCAAGGCCACCAAGAACGCTGGTCGAGGAGGGCCGTCGCGAAACCTGATCGAGCCCGTCAAGTCACCGTGGTTTCGTGACAGGCGCTAGCGCGCCTGCCTCGACCAACGAGCAGGACGGCGCTGCTCGGCGAAGAACTCGTCGAGCAGCGCCGTCGCCTCGTCCGCCAGCACGCCGGCGATCACCTCGGGCCGGTGGTTGAGGCGGCGGTCGCGGACGACGTCCCAGAGGCTGCCGACGGCGCCGGCCTTCTCGTCGTACGCGCCGAACACCAGCCGGGAGACCCGCGCCAGCACGATCGCGCCGGCGCACATCGTGCACGGCTCGAGGGTGACGACCAGGGTGCAGCCGTCGAGCCGCCAGGAGCCGCGCGCGGCGGCCGCCTGGCGCAAGGCGACGACCTCGGCGTGGCCGGTCGGGTCGTGGTCGCGCTCGCGGACGTTGCGGCCGCGGCCGACCACCTCGCCGTCGGCGTCGACGACGACCGCGCCGATCGGGACGTCGCCGGTCGACAGCGCCGACCGCGCCTCGGCCAGGGCGGCCTGCATCAGGGCGTCGTACGCCGGTCTCAAGCGCGAGGCCAGCCCGACGGCCTCGTCGAACAGCTCCCCGAACCCGAGCCGCCGGGCCACGTCGGACAGCATCTCGTCGGGGTAGAGGTCGAAGTCGTCGAGCAGCACGCCCATGTCCATGGCGGCCATCCCGAGGTCGGCCAGCAGGTCGAGGTCGCCGGCCGGCACCTGCTCGTCGTCGTCCTCGGGGTCGGGCAGGCCGAGGGCTTCGACGGCGGACGCGGCGAGCTCCCACTCGTCGGCGGCGGTGACGTCGGAGAGCAGGACCCGCGTGGTCGCACCGGCGACCCGGACGATCAGGAAGAAGTCCTCGTCGACCGCGACCATGCCGACCGCGCCGCCGTCGCCGGGGAACCGGCGCAGGGCGTGGGCCAGGGTCTCGACGTCGCCGAGCACGTCGTGGACCAGCTCGTCGAGCTGCCAGACGCCCTCCTCGCGGTAGGCGGCGAGGGCGAAGTCGATGCCGTCGCCGCTGGCGAGCCGTCGACCGCGGGTGTCTTCGGTTTCTGACACCCATCCAGAGTGGCAGACGGCCCTCGGTGAACCAACCCCTTTGCCCCCGCTGCCGCCCTGCGCTGCGGCTCGGCCCGTGAGGGCCCACTAGGGTGCGTGCCATGCGCATCCACGTCGTCGACCACCCGCTCGTCGCCCACAAGCTCACCACCCTGCGCGACGAGACCACCGACTCGCCGACGTTCCGGCGCCTGGTCGACCAGCTGGTGACGCTGCTGGCCTACGAGGCCACCCGCGACGTGCGGGTCGGCCCCGTCGACATCGTCACCCCGGTCGGCCCGACCTCCGGGGTGCGGCTGACCGAGCCGCAGCCCCTCGTCGTGCCGATCCTGCGCGCCGGGCTCGGCATGCTCGACGGGATGATGCGGCTGCTGCCGACCGCCGAGGTCGGCTTCCTCGGGATGATGCGCAACGAGGAGACGCTGGAGGCCTCGACGTACGCCGAGCGGCTGCCCGACGACCTGTCCGGCCGCCAGTGCTACGTGCTCGACCCGATGCTCGCCACCGGCGGCACGCTCGCGGCGGCGATCAGGTTCCTCACCGACCGCGGCGCCGACGACATCACCGCGATCTGCCTGCTGGCCGCGCCCGAGGGCTGCGAGCGGCTGGAGAAGGACCTCGACGGGCTCGACGTCCCGGTCACCGTCGTCACCGCCGCGATGGACGAGAAGCTCAACGACAAGGGCTACATCGTGCCCGGCCTCGGCGACGCCGGCGACCGGCTGTACGGGCTGGCGGGCTAGCCGGATCTCCCCATCCTCGGTCGTCGCTAGCGTCGTCCCGCCGAGCGCCTGGCAAGGCGGAGGAGGAAGGCATGACGGAGTCATGGCGACTGACGACAACGCAGTCCAGGCGCTCGGCGGGACGGCGCGCAGCAGGCCATGGGATGGGGAGATGCGCCTTCAGCCGGGAGTCCAGACGGCGGCGTCGTGGGCGAAGACCACTCGGCGCGGGTCGAACGCGAGACAGTCGCGGCAGCCACTCGGGGTACGACGGGAGCGGGTCGCCGTGGCCCAGCTCGCGGGCCGCCGCGGCGAGGGCGTCGGCGCTCCAGGCTGACGCGGTGTCGTGCGACTGGCCGGCCAGCACGACCGACCCGTCGTCGCACTCGACCACCAGCGACTGGTGGCCGTCGACATGGCCCGGCGTCGGGATGACGTGCACGCCGGGCAGCAGCTCCGCCTCGCCGTCGAGCTCCTCGTAGGCGACGCCCGCGAAGTCGACCAGCGTCTCGAAGGTGTAGTCGCCGGCCCGCGCCGTGGCGAGCTCGCGCCGCTGCGCCACGATCCGGCGGCCGGCGAACAGCGGGTTGCCGCCGCAGTGGTCGAAGTGCAGGTGGCAGTTGACGACGAGCGACACGTCGTCGAGGGTCCAGCCGTGCTCTCCAGGCGCGGCCTCGAGAGGGATCCGTCGCGGGCGGTACCACGCCTCGGTCTCCTCGTCCGCCGCGCCGATCCCGGTGTCGAGCAGCACCAGCCCGTCGCCGTGCGGGACGGCGTACGCGTAGACCGCCTCGACCCGCGGCGCGCCGCCGGTCTCCTCCGGCGGACGTACGAAGGTGCCGAGCAGGAGGCGGCGCACGTCGTCGACGTTCACGCCTCGAACCTAGCCGCGCGTACGGCGATCGATGGTCAGGTCGGGAAGATCTGCACCGTCCCGGTCGCGATGAGGACCAGGATCACCACCACCAGGATGCCGAGGGCGGGGTACGTCCAGGACTTGCCGGCCCGGTCCTCGTCGGACTCCGGCGCGTCGTAGTGGTGGCCGTCGGGGCGGCCCATGCGGTCGTCGTGCGGGTCGCTCATGCCCGGTCCAACGACGCCGGGGACCAGGGGTCATGGCCGGACTTTGGCGTCGTTCCCGGACGTTGTCGTGATGGTTGCAACGACGCCAAACATCCGCGGATACCCGGTCGACCGGGTATCCCGCCCAGCCGGACTACTGCGCCTTGACGGCGTTGAGCAGCTTGCCGAGGGACTCCTTGGCGTCGCCGAAGAAGAGGGTGGTGGTGGGTTCGAAGAGCAGCTCGTTCTCGATGCCGGCGAAGCCGGGGCGCATGGAGCGCTTCATGAAGATGACCTGCTTGGCCTCGTCGGCGTTGAGGATCGGCATGCCGTAGATCGGGGCGCCGGGGGTGGTCTTGGCGGCGGGGTTGACGACGTCGTTGGCGCCGACGACGAGGACGACGTCGGCGTTCTTGAACTCGCCGTTGATGTCGTCCATCTCCTTGAGCTGCTCGTAGGGCACCTGGGCCTCGGCGAGCAGCACGTTCATGTGGCCGGGCATCCGGCCGGCGACCGGGTGGATGGCGTAGTCGACCTCGATGCCCCGCTCGGTCAGCACGTCGACGAGCTCGCGCAGGGTGTGCTGGGCCTGGGCGACCGCGAGCCCGTAGCCGGGCACGATGATCACGCGCTCGGCGTAGGCGAGCAGGATCGCGATGTCCTCGGCGTTCGCGCTCTTCACCGGCCGGTCGGAGGCCTCGCCGGCGCCGAGCGTCGAGCCGCCCTTCAGCGCGCCGAACATGATGTTGGCGACCGAGCGGCCCATGGCGCCGGCCATCAGCAGGGTGAGGAACGTACCGGACGCACCGACGAGCGTGCCCGCGACGAGCAGCAGGGTGTTGGACAGCACGTAGCCGCCGGCCGCCACCGTCAGGCCGGTGAAGGCGTTGAGCAGCGAGATCACGATCGGTACGTCGGCCCCGCCGACCGGCAGGACGAGCAGGACGCCGATCAGCAGGCCGAGCAAGGCCAGCACGACGCCGAACGACATCGCCGGCTCGTCGACCATCAAGACCGCCAGCACGACCGACCCGATCAGCGCTGCGCCGAACACGACCGGCAGGCCGGGGAAGACCACCGGCCGCGAGGTCATCAGCTCCTGCAGCTTGGCGAAGGTGACGATCGAGCCGGCGAACGACACCGAGCCGACCAGCGATCGTGAACGCCGTCGCCGCGAGGATGAACCATCCGGGCTCGTGTCCGCCCGGTGATCTCGTGCAGCTCGAGGAGCGCCACCAGCGCGGCCGCCCCGCCGCCGACGCCGTTGAAGAGCGCCACCATCTGCGGCATCTGGGTCATCTGCACGGTGCGGGCGCCGTAGACGCCGCCGGCCGTGCCGACCGCGACCGCCACCAGGATCAGCGGGACGTGGTCGAGGTCGAGGTAGAAGAACGGGATCGCGCAGGCGACGACCGCGGCGAGCGCGCCGATGATGTTGCCGGTGCGCGCGGTCTTGCGGACCGGACAGGCCCTTGAGCGCGAGGATGAAGCAGACCGCCGCGGCCAGGTAGGCCAGCTGCGCCCAGACCGGGATGCTCACTTGTCAGCCTCCCCGGCTGCCGACAGAGCCTTGGCGGGCCGTCTTGCGCACGAACATCTGCAGCATCCGGTCGGTGACCAGGAAGCCGCCGACCATGTTCACCGCGGCGAGCACGATCGCGACCAGCCCGACGACCAGCGCCAGGTCGTTGTCGGTGGCGCCGGTGACGATGATCGCGCCGAGCAGGATCACGCCGTGGATCGCGTTGGCGCCCGACATCAGCGGGGTGTGCAGCGTCGAGGAGACCTTCGAGATCACCTCGATGCCGACGAACACGCTGAGGATGAAGATCGTCAGCCAGACGACGGCCTCATCCATCGGTCGGGTCCTCCTCCGCAGTCGGATGCTCGATCGGGGCTCCTCGATCGGAGGTCCCTCGATCGCCTCCCGGGTCGGCTCGTGCCGGATCTCGCCGTCGTGGGTGACGCACGAGCCGGCCACGATCTCGTCGTCGAAGTCGGGGGCGAACGCGCCGCCTCCGCCACCGCGGTCGCCCTCCCCGGTCGCCGTCATCAGGGTCACGATGTTGACGATGTTCTGGGCGTAGAGCCGCGAGGCCGGGCCGGGCATCTGCGAGGGCACGTTGCGCCCGCCCCACACCTGCGCGTTGCCGATCCGCACCACCTCGCCGGCCACCGAGCCCTCGACGTTGCCGCCGGTCTCGGCAGCCAGGTCGACGACCACCGAACCCGGCCTCATCTGCTCGACCATCGCGCGGTGACCAGCATCGGCGCCTGACGACCCGGCACGGCGGCGGTGGTGATCAGCGCGTCGGCGTCGGCGATGTACGGCGTCAAGCAGGTCGCGCTGCCGGGCGGCGCGGTCCTCGGTCATCTCGCGCGCGTAGCCGCCCGCACCTTCGAGGGTCTCGAGGTCGAGGTCGATCGACTTGGCACCCATCGACCGGATCTCCTCGGCGGCCGCGGCCCGGACGTCGTACGCGCGGACGACCGCGCCCAGCCGCTTGGCGGTCGCGATCGCCTGGAGCCCGGCGACACCGGCGCCGAGCACGACGACCTCGGCCGGCTGGACCGTGCCTGCGGCTGTCATGTTGAGCGGGAAGAAGCGGCGCAGCATGCCGGCCGCGACGATCGCGCAGCGGTAGCCGGCGACCAGCGCCTGCGAGGACAGGGCGTCCATCGACTGGGCGCGCGAGATGCGCGGCACCAGCTCCATCGCGAACGCCGTGATCCCGCAGTCGCGCAGGTCGACCACGGCGTCCTGCTCGGTCGTCGTCGGCAGGAACGAGATCGTCGCCGCGCCCGCGCCGCAGCCGGCGGATCCGGTCGATCGACAGCGGCTGCACCGAGACCACCAGCGTCCGCGTCGTCGATCGCGTCGTCGTCGATCGTCGCGCCGGCCGCGACGTACTCCTCGTCGGAGAGCAGCGCGTGCAGCCCCGCGCCGGGCTCGACCGCGACGTCGTACCCCAGCGCCGTCAGCTTGCCGACGAGCTCGGGGACCATCGCCACCCGGGACTCGCCGTCGCGGGTCTCAGCGGCGACTGCGATCTTCACGTTGAGGACCCTAGTGGGAACGACCCCACGGTTTCGTAGCGCGGCCGCTTGCGCGGACCCTCACCCAGGTACGACGCGACGAGCTCGACGCTGTCGACCGACCACGCCGGTCCCCGGTAGGCATCGAGCAGCCGCACCCATGGCGTCGCCTCCTGCGGGTGCTTGAGCCGGGCGACGGTGACGTGTGGCTTGAAGCGCGCCCCGTCGACCGCGATGCCCGCCTTGCCTGCCGCCGCGCGGGCGCCGGTGGCCAGCCGCGCCATCTCCACGCGGCCGGGCTCGTCGAGGTCGAGCCCGGCCTACAGCACACGCGCACGGCCGACGTTCGGGAACGCACCGCCGCCGGCGAGCGCCGTCGGGAACGCCGTACGCCGCTTGGCCGCGCGTGCCAACCGCTCCTCCAGGTCGTCGAGCGAGCGCTCGGGCACGTCGGCCAGGAATGCCAGCGTCACGTGCAGCTGCTCGCGCAGCACCCACCGGAACTCAGCCGCCTCGCGCCGCCCGTCCAGGAACTCGTCGAGGTGGTCGAGCACGTCGTCGGGAGGCACGACCGCCACGAACATCCGCACGGCCGCGAGGCTAGCGGCTGCGCAACGCCTCGGCCGCGACCCGGAGGTCGTCGACGAACCTCTCGTGGTCGGCGTCGCGTTCGCGGGAGCGCAGTACGGCGGCGGGGTGGGTCGTCGCCAGCACCCAACGGGGTGCGTGAGCCGGCTGGTGGTGGCCGGGGAGCTCGGTCGGGAAGTCGGCCAGGCGGCCGCGTGCCTCTCCGACGCGGAACGACGCGCCGTACACCGCCTTGCCTGCCGTCGCGCCGAGAAGCACCAGCCCCTCGGGCCGGACCAGGTCGAGCTCGGCGACCATCCACGGCCCGCAGGCCGCGATGTGCACCTGGCCGGGGTTCTTGTGGATGCGCTGCTTGCCGCGTGTGCCGGACCAGCGGAAGTGCTTGACGGCGTTGGTGCGGTAGACCTGACCGGGCTCGATGCCCGCCTCGCCCAGCGCCTTGGCCAGGAGGTTGCCGGCCGGGCCGACGAAGGGCCTGCCCTCGATGTCCTCCCGCTCGCCAGGCTGCTCGCCGAGCAGCAGCAGCCTGGCCGAGCGCGGCCCCTCCCCCATCACTGCCTGGGTCGCGTCGCGGTAGAGCTCGCAGCCCCGGCAGCCCTGCACGGCCTCGGTCAGCCTGTCGAGCGTGGGGTCGTCGGGCACCCACGCCTCTGCGCCGGGGCGTTCCGGCCGGTCGGGCATCAGACCACGTCCAGCCGCTCGAGCAGGAACAGGGTCGCCTCCGCGAAGGGCGCACCGGTGGACCGTTTGCCGCACGACGTCCCAGTCCACCTTCTCCCGCAGGGCTCGTAACGTCGGCAGCACCGCGGAGAGGTCGCAGTAGTGCTCGTCGAGCGCGAGGAGCTTCTCGGTCACCAGGTCGGTGGCCGACAGCACGGCCATCTCCACCGACAGCACGTTCAGCGTCTCGGCTCGGCCCAGGCCGTCGGCGACGTCGAAGCCGTTGGCCCGGTGCAACAGGTCGACGACGACACCGCCGGTGCGAACCTTGACCAGCCAGTCCTCGGGAGGATCCTCGATCTCGAGTCCGCGCTCCCGCAGCCGTTCGACGATGGCGTCGACGTCGTCGGGGTGCACGAGGAAGTCGACGTCGTGGGCGTTCTCCGGGGCGCCCAGCGCCCACGCGGCGTACCCGCCTGTCAGGGCGTAGGGACGGCCGATCTCCTTGAGGGAGACCGCGACCCGCTTCAGGGCCTCGCGCAGGGCCTCGGAGCTCGGCTCGGTCACGAAGCCTGTGTACCCGGATGGCCTCAGTACATGAAGGCAGGGCGGACCGGGCACCATGGACGATCATGCGCATCGCGACGTTCAACATCCTGAGCGGTCGGTCGCCGCAGGACGACCGCGTCGACGAGGCGCGGTACGCCGAGGCGATCAAGCGGCTCGACGCCGACCTGCTCGGTCTCCAGGAGGTCGACCGCAACCAGCCGCGCTCGCAGCATGCCGATCTCACGGCCATCGCCGCGGAGGCCATGGGCGCCGTCGACCACCAGTTCGTCGCCGCGCTGTCCGGTACGCCGGGCGCGATCTGGGCGGCGGCGACCGGCGAGGAGCAGCCCGACGCGGCGGCGTACGGCGTGGCGTTCCTGAGCCGCTATCCCGTCACCGGTTGGCAGGTGTCGCGGCTCCCGCGGGCCCCGGGCCGGGTGCCCCACCGCTGGCACGGGCGGCTGCTGCCCGACTGGGTGCGCGACGAGCCGCGCGTCGGCGTGGTGGCCGAGGTCGACGGGCCGCAGGGGCCGATCCGGATAGTCACCACGCACCTGTCGTTCCTGCGGGTCTGGAACGTCCGGCAGCTGAAGCTTCTGCTGCGTGGCGTCGGCGACCGGCCCGACGTACCGCTCGTCCTGATGGGCGACCTCAACATGGGCCGCCGCACGGCCGAGCGCGTCACCGGCCTGCGCCCGCTAGCGACCGGCGCGACGTTCCCTGCCGCGTCGCCGACCGTGCAGATCGACCACATCCTCACCGGCGAGGACGGTCCGCGGGCAAGCACCGGCGGCCCGGTCAGGCTGCCGATGTCCGACCACTGCGCGCTGGTCGCCGATCTGGCGTGACCCGCTGTCAGCTTCGGCGCGTCAGATTGCGCGCATCACCTCGGGGCTCACCAGGCCATGGGGCTGTTCGGCGATGTGGGGCTGCGCCGGACGCTCGGCGAAGTCGTCTGCGAGAACGAACTGCGCGACGATCTCGATCTCGCGGGCGACCGACTCACGCGGCGACTCCGCGGCCAACGCGCTGAGGTCGACCAGGCGCCGACGAGCCTTCCGGCGCTTCTTCGAGGAGGTGATTGTCCGGTGCCCGCCGACGCGTGGGGACTCGGGGACCCGGAGCTCGGCAGTCCGTTTGTTCACCTTCTCGTAACCCTGCATTCACCTAGCATACCTGCGGCCTTCACCCGCGTTCGCCGAATCGCTCGATCGTCGGCGCGCCGCGGACGTCCGCCGCGCCCAGTCCTGTCCCCGCGACGCGGACCCTCCCTCCGGATGGGGCTTCGGCGGCCACGCTGTGCTTGGATCGATCCAAATGTGGGTGCCCTTCGACCGGGCGGAGGGCACGCGCAAGAGTGTCGGGCGTAGCACCAGCATGTCCGGACGAAGGGAAGCGTGTGGAGACCTGGCCCGGCAGCGCCTACCCCCTGGGCGCGACGTTCGACGGCAGCGGCACGAACTTCGCGATCTTCAGCGAGCACGCCGAACGGGTCGAGCTGTGCCTTTTCGACGGCGCTGGCGGCCCTGACAGCGCAGAGACGCGCGTGGAGCTGACCGAGGTCGACGGCTTCGTGTGGCACTGCTACCTGCCGACCGTGCAGCCCGGACAGCGCTACGGCTACCGCGTGCACGGACCGTACGAGCCCGCGCAGGGCCTGAGGTTCAACCCCAACAAGCTGCTCCTCGACCCCTACGCCAAGGCGACGGCCGGCTCGATCGACTGGGACCAGTCGCTCTACGGATACGACTTCGGCGACCCCGACTCGCGCAACGACGCCGACTCGGCGGCGCACATGATGCACGGCGTCGTCATCAACCCGTTCTTCGACTGGGAGGGCGACCGCCGCCTCAACATCCCCTACAACGAGAGCCTGATCTACGAGGCCCACGTGAAGGGGCTGACCCAGCTCCACCCGGACATCCCCGAGGAGCTGCGCGGCACGTACGCCGGCCTCGCCCACCCCGCGATCACCAACCACCTGACCAAGCTCGGTGTGACCGCGCTCGAGCTGATGCCGGTGCACCAGTTCGTCCACGACTCGGTGCTGCTCGACAAGGGCCTGCGCAACTACTGGGGCTACAACACCCTCGGCTTCTTCGCCCCGCACCAGGAATACTCCAGCGCCGCCGACGCCGAGGACAAGATCGGCCAGCAGGTGCAGGAGTTCAAGCAGATGGTGCGCTCCATGCATGCCGCCGGCATCGAGGTGATCCTCGACGTCGTCTACAACCACACCGCGGAGGGCAACCACCTCGGGCCGACGCTGAGCTTCAAGGGCATCGACAACCCGTCGTACTACCGGCTGATGGAGAACGACGCCCGCTACTACATGGACTACACCGGCACGGGGAACTCCCTCAACGTGCGCCAGCCCCACTCGCTGCAGCTGATCATGGACTCGTTGCGCTACTGGGTGACCGAGATGCACGTCGACGGGTTCCGCTTCGATCTCGCGGCCACGCTGGCGAGGGAGTTCTACGACGTCGACCGCCTGTCGTCGTTCTTCGAGCTCGTGCAGCAGGATCCGGTCGTCAGCCAGGTGAAGCTGATCGCCGAGCCGTGGGACATCGGCCCCGGCGGCTACCAGGTCGGCAACTTCCCGCCGCAGTGGACCGAGTGGAACGGCGCCTACCGCGACACCGTCCGCGACTTCTGGCGCGGCGAGCCGTCGCTGGGCGAGTTCGCGTCACGGCTCGCCGGGTCGGCCGACTACTACGAGCACTCCGGACGTCGACCGGTGGCGAGCATCAACTTCGTCACCGCCCACGATGGCTTCACCCTGCGCGACCTGGTGTCATACAACGAGAAGCACAACGACGCCAACGGCGAGGGCGGCAATGACGGCGAGAGCCACAACCGTTCGTGGAACCACGGTGTGGAAGGCCCGACGGAGGAACCGGCCATCCAGGCCGACCGGGCCAAAGCCCAGCGCAACTTCCTCGCGACGCTGCTCCTCAGCCAGGGCGTGCCGATGATCCTGCACGGCGACGAGATGGGCCGCAGCCAGGACGGCAACAACAACACCTACGCCCAGGACTCCGAGATCGCGTGGATGCACTGGGACAGCATCGACAAGCCGCTCGTGGAGTTCACGGCGGCCGTGGCCAGGCTGCGGCACCTGCACCCGACGTTCCGTCGCAAGCGCTTCTTCACTGGCAGCACGGTTCGCACCGGCGACGGCAAGCGCCTCAACGACATCGTGTGGCTGCACCTCGACGGCCGGGCCATGGAGCAGGACGACTGGACCAGCGGCGCGCAGGCGCTCGGCATGTACCTCAACGGCGACGGCATCGCCGGCAAGGACGCCCGCGGCCGCACCATCAGCGACGACCACTTCCTGATCTACTTCAACGCCGACGGACCGGCTCAGGTGACCCTGCCCCCCGAGGAGTACGCCAAGGCGTGGGACGTCGTCATCGACACCAGCGGCGTGGCCTCGTCGGCCACCGGGCTCGCGGCCGGGTCGACGTTCGAGATCGACAACCGCACGGTGGTCGTCCTCCAGGAGCACGCGGAACCGGAAGGTGAGCCCGACCACTCGGTCGCTGCGTCGGTCGCCGCGCTCACCCAGGGCGACTCGGCGCCGGCCGCGGCCACGCGCAGCGGTTCCCGGCCGACGAAGTCGCCCGACAGCTGAGGCATGCGGACACCGCGGAGCACCTACCGACTGCAGGTCACGCCCGACTTCGACCTGCACGCCGCCGCGCGCGTCCTGCCGTACCTCCACGACCTGGGGGTCGACTGGGTCTACCTGTCGCCGCTGCTGCAGGCGACGGCCGGGTCGTCGCACGGGTACGACGTCGTGGACCCGACGCGCGTGGACGAGTCCCGCGGCGGGCCTTCCGGGCTCGGTGCTCTCGCCGCCGAGGCGCGCCGCCTCGGGATGGGCGTGCTCGTGGACATCGTGCCCAACCACGTGGGCGTGGCCGATCCCGAGCAGAACCCCTGGTGGTGGGACCTGCTCCGGCTCGGCCGGTCCTCGGCGTACGCCGACGCGTTCGACGTCGACTGGGAGTGCGTTCGGCGGTCGGGTGATGATCCCCGTGCTGGGCGACGACGGAACGCCCCCGGACGCGGCGTACCCCCAGCCGGCCCAGCACTACGAGCTGGTGTCCTGGCGTCGTGGCGACGGCGAGCTGAACTACCGGCGGTTCTTCACCATCACCACCCTCGCCGGCGTACGTGTCGAGGAGCCCTGGGTGTTCGCGGAGTCGCACCGCGAGATCGAGCGGTGGTTCGCGGAGGGGCTGGTCGACGGGCTGCGCGTCGACCACCCTGACGGGCTGCGCGACCCACAGGGCTACCTCGAAGACCTGGCCCGGCTCACCGGCGACGCGTACGTGCTCGTCGAGAAGATCCTCGAGCCCGGGGAGGCGTTGCCGTCCTCGTGGGCGACCGCGGGCACGACCGGGTACGACGCCCTCGGGCTGATCGACCGGGTCCTCGTCGACCCTGCAGGCCAGGCTCCTCTCGACTCCCTGGAGGCGCGCCTGCGCGGTGGTCCTGTCGACTGGGCCGTGCTCACCCACGACACCAAGCGCGCCGTGGCGGACGGTGCGCTGTTGGCCGAAGTACGCCGGATCGCCCGGGAGGTCAGGCTCGGTGGTTGAGGTGCGAGGAGCGCCAGCGACGAGCCTCGAAACCTCCGACAATCTGGAGGACGCCGTCGCCGAGCTCCTCGCGAACTTCCCCGTCTACCGCTCCTACCTCCCCGAGGGCGTGGAGCACCTCGCATCGGCGTTCGCGGCCGCGCGGCGGCACCGACCCGACCTCGCCCAGGTCTTCGACGAGCTCGCACCCGTCCTCGCCGACCCCAGTCATCCCGCAGCCCTGCGGTTCCAGCAGACCAGCGGGATGGTGATGGCCAAGGGCGTCGAGGACTGCGCGTTCTACCGCTACTCCCGCCTCACCTCGCTCAACGAGGTCGGCGGCGACCCTGCCCAGTTCTCCGTCTCGGTGGCCCACTTCCATGCCGCGATGTCGGAACGACAGCGGGGCCGGCCCGACGCGATGACCACGACGACCACCCACGACACCAAGCGCAGCGAGGACACCCGGGCCCGCATCGCGGTGCTCGCCGAGCTGCCGGGCGTCTGGGAGACCGCCCTCGACCAGCTCCTCGACCTGGCGCCGGTGCCGGATCCTGGATTCGGCTCGTTGCTGTGGCAGGCAGTCGTCGGCTCCTGGCCCGCGTCTCGCGAGCGGCTGCACCTGTATGCCGAGAAGGCGATGCGCGAGGCGGGCGACCACACGACGTGGACCGATCCCGATGCGGCGTACGAGCGCGCCGTGCAGGCTGCCGTCGACGCGGCGTTCGACTCGCCCGACACGCGCGCAGCGGTCGACGGCCTGGTCGCCCAGATCGACGAGCCCGGCCGGAGCAACGCCCTCGCCACCAAGCTCCTCGCCCTGACGATCCCAGGAGTACCCGACGTCTACCAGGGCACCGAGCTGTGGGACCACAGCCTCGCCGACCCTGACAACCGCCGCCCGGTCGGCTACGACGACCGGGTTGCGTTGCTTGCCGATGGGTCGCACCCCAAGCTGCGCGTGACCTCCGCGGCGCTTCGCCTACGACGCGCGCGACCCGAGCTCTTCACGTCCTACGTCGCAGTGCTGGCCGCGGGTCAGGCCGCCGACCATGTGGTGGCATTCGACCGTGGTGGGGTGGTCGCGGTCGTCACCCGACTCCCCGTGGGCCTCGCCGGCCGCGGTGACTGGGGCGACACCGTGCTCGAGCTCGACGGCACGTGGTGGGACGTGGTCAGCCAGCGGATCGTCGGCAACCGCCTCGCCGATGTGTTGCGTGAGCTGCCGGTGGCGCTGCTGGTGAGGGCCGACGGATGACGCGAGCTCTCCACAAGGTTCCGTACGACGTGTGGGCGCCGCGGGCTCAACGGGTCCGGCTGTCGGTGGCCGATGACACCGTCGAGATGACACGCGGGGACGACGACTGGTGGACCCCCGCGGGACCTGTCCCCGACATCCGCGAGGAGGCCGACTACGGCTACCTGATCGACGACTCGGACACGCCCCGACCCGACCCGAGGTCGCGGCGTCAGCCGGCGGGCGTCCACCAGCGCTCGCGAACCTTCGATCCCAGGGCCTACGACTGGCACGACCACACCTGGACCGGTCGGCAGCTGGGCGGCGCGGTGATCTACGAGCTCCACGTCGGGACGTTCACGCCGGAGGGAACGTTCGACACGGCACTGAGCCGACTCGATCACCTGTGCTCGCTCGGCGTCGACTTCGTCGAGCTGATGCCGGTCAACGGCATGAGCGGCGTGCACAACTGGGGCTACGACGGCGTGCTCTGGCACACCGTCCACGAGCCGTACGGCGGCCCGGCCGGCTACCAGCGGTTCGTGGACGGCTGCCACCAGGCCGGCCTCGGCGTGATCCAGGACGTCGTCTACAACCACCTGGGGCCGTCCGGGAACTACCTGCCCGAGTTCGGGCCGTACCTCAAGGCCGGCCGCAACACCTGGGGCGACCTGGTCAACCTCGACGGCGAGGGATCGGCGCACGTGCGGCGGTTCATCCTCGACAACGTGCACATGTGGCTCGTCGACTATCACGTGGACGGGCTGAGGCTCGATGCCGTGCACGCGCTCGACGACTCCTCCGAGGTGCACCTGCTCGAGGAGATGGCGGTCGAGGTGTCCGCCTTGTCGGCTCACCAGCGCCGGCCACTGACGCTGATCGCGGAGTCCGACCTCAACGACCCCCAGCTGGTCACCCCGCGCGAGGCCGGTGGGTACGGGCTCGACGGGCAGTGGAGCGACGACTTCCACCATGCGGTGCACGTCGCGCTGACCGGCGAGACGATCGGGTGGCTGGCCGACTTCGAGCCGCTGTCGTCGCTGGCCAAGGTCTGCGAACGCGGCTTCTTCCACGACGGCACGTGGTCGTCGTACCGCGGCCGTGACCACGGCGTGCCCATCGACACCTCGGCGATGCCCGCGTGGCGACTGGTCGTCTCCGCGCAGAACCACGACCAGGTCGGCAACCGAGCGGTGGGTGACCGAATCTCCGCCACCCTGGACGACGACCAGCTGGCATGCGCGGCGCTGCTGACACTGGCGGGGCCGTTCACGCCGATGCTCTTCCAGGGCGAGGAGTGGTCAGCCTCGACGCCGTTCCAGTTCTTCACCTCCCACGAGGAGCCCGAGCTGGCGGAGGCGACGGCCCAGGGGCGGATCGAGGAGTTCGCGCGGCTCGGCTGGAACCCCGAGGTCGTGCCCGACCCCCAGGACCCCGAGACGTTCAGGCGGTCCAGGCTCGACTGGACGGAGCTCGGAGAGCCCCGGCACGCCCGCATGCTCGAGGTCTACAAGCGCCTGGCCAGGCTGCGGCGCGAGCTGCCGGAGCTGACGGACCCGTCGTTCGCCCGTATCCGCTGCACGGTCGACGACGAGACGCGGCTGTTCACGATGTACCGCGGCGACGTCGTGGTCGTGGTCAACTTCGGTGACGAGACGGCGACGACCGAGGTCGGCCCGGGTCTGACGCTCCTGTTCGAGACCGAGTCGGGGGTCGACCTCGACGGCACCACCGCGACCCTTCCCGGCCACGCGGGCGCACTGCTCGCGCCGACGTCCTAGAACGCCGCCGCCGGCCGCGCCGCCCGCTCCTCGCGCGACAGAGCCCGCACGGCAGCGTCCTGACCGTGACGGCGGGCGCCGAGCATCGCGAGCAGCGCGAGCGCAGGGTGCAGCACGTCCTCGTCGAAAGCCGGAGTCGGCAGACCAACGCTGGCGGCAAGGTCGTCCGCGTGCACCACGACCTCCATCAGGCGTACTACGAGGAAGTCGTCGGTGGCGAGCGAGGAGTCCTGCCACGGCACGTAGGTCGTGTCGCCCGCCGCCGCGATCGCGTCCGGCAGGTCGGCCAGCGCCTGCTCGAGGATGGCGACCGACTCCTTCTGCCCGTCCAACGCCATCTCGTTGAAGCCATCGCGGATCGAGGTGTTCTCCTCCGCGTCGACGGCCGCCGCGAACCAGTCGGTGCGCTCGTACAAATCGGCGAGCGACACGACCGGGGCATGCGGGGGAGGCGGCTGGACGCGCAGGAACTCCACCGCGTCCGCCGGCTGGCTGACCAGGTGCCGGGTCACGCCACCCACGGTCATCCCCGGCAGCGCCGACTCGCGGTCCCAGGCACTCGCCCACCTCGCGGCGCCGACACCAGCGTCGGTCAGCGCGGCGGTAGCGCGGAGCAGAGCGTCACGATCGAGAGTTCCGACGAACGTCAGCGGCATGCGCCCGAGGATACGGACGGCTCAGGACGTTGGACGTCCGGATTCCCAGTGATTCGTCAGTGATCGCTTCGCTGTGAGGACCCGCACGACCGCTGACGAATCGCGTGAACCTCGCGGCCGCATCAGTAGAACCACGGGAACCGCGACCAGTCGGGCTCCCGCTTCTCCAGGAACTGGTCGCGGCCCTCGACGGCCTCGTCTGTCATGTACGCCAGCCGGGTGGCCTCGCCGGCGAACAGCTGCTGGCCGACCAGACCGTCGTCGGGCAGGTTGAACGCGTACTTCAGCATCCGCTGTGCCTGCGGCGACTTGCCGTTGACCAGCCTTCCCCACTCCAGGCCGACGGCCTCGAGCTCGTCGTGCGGGACCGCCTTGTTGACGACGCCCATCCGCACGCCGTCCTCGGCGGAGTACTCCTGGCCCAGGAAGAAGATCTCGCGGGCGAGCTTCTGGCCGACCTGCCGGGCGAGGTACGCCGACCCGTACCCGCCGTCGAACGACCCGACGTCCGCGTCGGTCTGCTTGAACCTCGCCTGTTCGGCCGACGCCAGGGTGAGGTCGCAGACGACGTGCAGACTGTGGCCGCCGCCGGCCGCCCAGCCGTTGACCAGGCAGATCACGACCTTCGGCATGAAGCGGATCAGCCGCTGGCACTCCAGGATATGCAGCCGCCCGAGGCGGGCCGGGTCGACGGTCTCGGCGGTCTCTCCGTCGGCGTACTGGTAGCCCGTGCGGCCCCGGATGCGCTGGTCGCCACCGGTGCAGAATGCCCACTTGCCGCTCTTCTCCGACGGCCCGTTCCCGGTGAGGAGGACACAGCCGACGTCGCTCGACGTACGAGCGTGCTCGAGGACTCGCAGCAGCTCGTCGACCGTGTGTGGCCGGAAGGCGTTGAGCACGTCGGGCCGGTCGAAGGCGATCCGCACCGTGCCGTGCGCCTTGGCGCGGTGGTAGGTCAGGTCGGTGAGGTCGTCGAACCCGGGCACGACGTCCCACGCCGAAGCGTCGAAGATCTGCGAGACACCGGCGATGGCGGTCATGGCAAGGAAGGTAGTGGCGGCTAGCCTGCGCCCGTGCCCCAGGTCGGTCGAACAGCTCGCGTACGACGCCCCCGCCCCGCGCCGATGCTGGTCCCGGACGGCGCCGTGCGCGTGTGGACCGACGGCGCCTGCTCGGGCAACCCCGGCCCGGGCGGCTGGGCCTGGGCGCTGGACACCAGCGGCCGGCCGGGCACGTTCGCGTCCGGGCGCGAGGACCGCACGACCAACCAGCGGATGGAGATCCAGGCGGCGCTGGAGGCGGTGCTCGCGAACGACGGCCCGCTGCTCGTGGTGAGCGACTCGACGTACGTCGTCAACTGCTTCCGCGACAGCTGGTGGCGCGGCTGGCTCGAGCGCGACTGGACCAACACCGCGAGGAAGCCGGTCGCCAACCGCGACCTCTGGGAGCCGCTGGTGGGGCTGTTCGTCACGCGTGGCGACGTCGCGTTCGGCTGGGTCAAGGGCCACTCGGGCGACCCGATGAACGACCTCGTCGACGCCCTCGCCGTGGCCGCCTGCCGCGGGTGACTCGGAACACGTCGCCTTGCGTTTGGATCGATCCAAGGAATCCCGCACCATGGAGTTGTCCGAGAAAGACCGACAACCCCCAGGAGCATCCGATGACGACGATCAAGCGTCTGCTGCGCCGTCTCGACGGTTACACGCTCGAGGCGTTCAACGCCCCCGAGACCCACCGCCGCGCAGGTCGGCACGCGGCCCGCTGAGGAATCCTTCGCCGCCCGACGCCGTTAGGCCCGACATGAGTCTTCTCGTGGGCGAGTACCTCCCCAGCAAGGCCAAGTGGGTCCGCGACCAGGTCGCGGAGTACGAAGCCTCCGGCGGTGCCAGGGCCAACACCCTGCGCGGCGGCAAGGACCCGATCGTGGTGATCACCTCGGTCGGCCGCAAGAGCGGCGCGCTGCGCAAGAACCCCCTGATGCGGGTGGAGCGCGGCGGCAAGTACCTCGCCGTCGCCTCCATCGGCGGCGCCCCCACGAACCCCGAGTGGTACCACAACTTCCTGGCCAACCCGGTCGTCGAGCTGCAGGACGGTCCGGAGCCCAAGCTCTACCGCGCCCGACTGCTCGAGGGCGAGGAGCGCGCCGAGTGGTGGGACTACGCGGTCGCCACCTGGCCGACGTACGGCGTCTACCAGACGCGCACCGACCGCGAGATCCCGATCTTCCTGCTCGAGGAGATCTGATCCAGACCGATCCCGCGTGCTGGACCGAGTGAAATCCTGCGGCAACATCCGGGGCCTAGGCTCGGGGCCATGAGCCTCCTGCTCCGGGTCGAGCTGCCCGACGTGCCCGGATCGCTGGGTCGCCTGGCGACGGCCATCGGCAGCGCTGGTGGCGACATCGAGGCGCTCGAGATCGTGGAGAAGCGGTACGACGGTACGGCCGTCGACGACGTCCTCCTCGAGACGCCGCCGGGCGTGATGCCCGACTCCATCGTGTCGGCATGCAACGCCCTCGACGGCGTCCAGGTCGTCTGGATCAGCCGCTACGCCGCGGGCAACAACCTGTTCCTCGACCTCGAGGTCGTCGAGGAGCTGACCGCCGCGCCGGACGTCGCCTTCGAGCGGCTCGTCGACATGCTGCCGGTCACCTTCCGCTGCGAGTGGGGCGCCTGGGTCGCGCCACCCGACAAGGTGCTGCGCGGCACCGAGGGCGCGCCGACCGACGTACCGTGGCAGGCCGTCGACAAGCCGGTCCGCCTCGACCCGCTCGACGGCGACGACGTCCGCTGCGCGGCGCCGCTGACCGGCGACGAGATCGTGGTGATCGGCCGCCGCGGCGGGCCGGAGTTCCTGGGGTCCGAGCTGGCCCGGCTCGGCCACCTCGCCGCCCTTGCCGCCTCCATCGTCGAACGGGCCTGAACCCCGATTCGTCTGCGCCCCTGAGCGGAGAAAAGTCAGGCAAACCACAGACGAATCGGTGTTCAGCCGCCCGCCAGCCGGTCGGCGAGGCCGGAGGCACGCTGAGCCTGGGTGGTGACGGCGGCGCGGACGGCGGCCTCGGTGCCGACCAGGCGGACGTGGAACCGCGCCCGGGTGACGGCGGTGTAGAAGAGCTCGCGAGTCAGCAGCCGTGACCCCTCCTCGGGCAGCAGCACCGTGACCTCGTCGGCCTGGCTGCCCTGGGCCTTGTGGATGGTCATCGCGTGCATGGTCTCGACGGCGTCGAGCCGGCCGGGGGCGAAGTCGCGCAGCCCGCCGACACCGGAACCGGCGCCAGCACCGGCGACATAGACCCGTCGGCGAGCACCATGGCGTACGACGACACCGGTCTCGCCGTTGTAGACGTCGAGCGCGTAGTCGTTGCTGGTCACGAGCAGCGGCCGACCGACGTACCAACGGCTCAACAGGTCGGCGGCTGCGTCGGGACCGGCCTCCTCGGCCAGCCAGCGTTCGATCAGGCCGTTCCACCGGCGTACGCCGAAGGGCCCTTCGCGGTGCGCACACAACAGCCGGTGGGTGTCGAGCGCCTGGAGCGCCCCCACCGCATCCTCGGCCTCGGCCCGCTCGCGCACGAGAAGTGCCGCCCGCACCGCGGTCGGGCGCAGCGCCGCCACGACGTCGTCGTCGGTGTCCGCCTCGACGAAGGAGACCTGGTCGGAAGCGGTGCGCAGGACGTCGAGCACGGCGTCGGGGTCGGGCCTGCCGCCCACAGGTCCCCGCAGCGCCGCGGCCAGGGCCTTGATGTCCTGCTCGGACCTGAAGTTGGTCGTCAGCTCCACGACGGGAGAGCCGGGACGACCGGCGTACCCCCGCACCAGGTCACCGAGGACGGCGCCAGCGCCCACCGACGTCAGCTGCCGCGGGTCACCGACCAGGATCAGGCGGCTGTCGGGCCGCAGGGCTTCGAGGAGGCGGGCCATCATGGTCAGCTCGACCATCGAGGACTCGTCGACCACGACCACGTCGTGCTTGAGACGGTTGGCCCGGTCGTGACGGAATCGGGTGGCGTTGTCGGGACGCCAGCCCAGCAGGCGGTGAAGCGTCACGCCCTGCGGACGGCCCAGCAGCGCCACGGCCTCACCGACGCCCCGCAGCTTCGCCAGCTCGTCGCTGACCGCCTCCTGCAGCCGACTCGCGGCCTTGCCGGTCGGGGCGGTGAGGGCGACCGACAGGCGGACGCCTCGCGCCACCGCCTGATCCGCCAGCAGCGCCAGCATCCGCGCCACCGTGGTGGTCTTGCCAGTGCCCGGGCCGCCGGTGACGATCGTGGTCCACCGACGCACCGCCGCCTCGGCCGCCGCGACCTGCTCGTCACTGGCGTGGTCGTCTGCGCGCCTGCCCCGCACTGCCGCGACGGCCTCCGCCAGCCGGGCGTGGTCGACCAGCGGCGGCGGCTGCTGCTCACGGGCGACCAGGTCGTCACGTACCTGCGTCTCCATCCGGTGGTAGCGGTCGAGGTAGAGCAGACCCCCGCCGACGTTCGAGTCCCACCGCAGCACGCCCTGCTCGACCAGGTCGGACCGGCGTACGGCGTCCGCCCACGCCGCCGCGTCCGGCCAGGGCAGCTCCGGGGCCTCCCCCCGCACGTCGTCGAGCGACAGGCACACCGACCCACGGCGTACGGCGCGCACCGCGGCCGCGACGGCCAGCAGTACGCGTTCGTCGGTCTCGCCGCCCAGGGCTCCGAGGCGGGAGGCGACATGGAGGTCGGCCGCCGTCAGCAGCAGGCCGTCGTTGAAGGCACCCAGCAGGCCGCTGCGCCTGCGCGCCAGCCTCCAGTCGTGCTCGCCGGTCGGCTCGAACAGCTCCGTCATGCGGTCACCTGCCCCGCGAGGAGGTCGGAGAGGTCGTCGACGAGCGGCACCGGCGCCTGCCAGGTGAAGACGCCGCACGGGATCCCGCCGACGATCGGGGTGGCCGGGCCGCACATGCCGCGGACGTAGAGGTAGAGCACCTCGCCGAGGTGACGCCCGGGGTCGTAGCCCGGCAGCCGCCACCGCAGGAAGCGGTGCAGCACGGCGGCGTACAGCAGCGCCTGCAGCGGGTAGTCGGAGTGACCCATCGCCGCGTCGAGCGCCTCGGGACGGTAGGCCGCAGCGGTCAGCGGCTCGTCGACGGGTCCGAGCCAGTTGGTCTTGTAGTCGACCACGTGGAACCGCGGGCCCTCGGGCGTCGGCACCCGCAGCACGACGTCGACGGACCCGGTGAGGTAGCCACGCAGCGGCTGGTCGCCGAGCGGCCCGTCGAGGGCGGCGGCATAGGCGCGCACCGGGTCGCCGTCCGGCAGGTGTCGGCGGAGCAGCGGGGCGAGGTCGCCGAGGCGTACGTCGGAGGTTCCGCGGCCGCGTGTGTCGCCGCCCGCCAGCGGAATCTCGAAGTCCATCTCGCGCAGCCGGTCTGTCAGCGGGACCCCACGCAGCGTGACCCCCGAGAGCCTCGAGTCGGGTCCACCGAGCGGCGACTCGCAGACGGCTACCAGTGCGTCGGCGAGCACCTCGCGGTCGAGGTCGACCGGCCACCAGCCGCGCTGCTCGTCGATGTGGCCCAGGATCTCGGCGCGGAGGTCGGCTGTGTCGGGGTCGGTGTGCTCGAGCACGGCGTGCACGAGCGACCCGAACGTCGCGCCGACCGGGAGACCAGCCATCGGCGAGGGCACGTCCCCTCCCTCCGCTGGTTGAGGAGGTCGCGCAGCGACCGTCGCGAAACCCGCGGAGGGAAGGTCGGGCGCGATCTCCTCGTCGTCCTTGCCGACCACCTCGGGCTCGCTGGACACGGCGTCGGCGACGACCTCGGCGCGCACGGCGCTCAGCGAGGAGTAGGAGGTACGCCGCCACGCGGCGTCGACGGTCCGGGTGAAGGACCGCACGCCGAGCGCCGGCACCGCCGTGGCCGGGCCGCCGGGCGCGAGATCGGCCGGCGTCGCGAGCTCCGGCGCCGGGCCGCCCCGGTCGCGCCAGCGCCCGAACAGCTCCACCACCTCGTCGTCGGAGGGGACCTGCGGCTGGTCGGGGACCTCGGCGGAGCCGGGGGAACGCATCAGCATCCGGTGCAGCGGTGAGGCGAGCGTGTTCTTGGTCGGCGACCACCAGCAGACCACCTGGCACTGGGCTCGGGTGAGCGCGACGTACAGCAGCCGCAGCCACTCGCCGGCGTCCTCCTCGAGCGCGCGCCGGACGTGGTCGGCCCAGCCCGCGCCGCCGGCTCCGACGTTGCGGCAGCGCCGCCCCTCGTCGTCGTGGAACCGTGGCAGCTCGGGCTCGGAGACGTGGCGGTCGGCCACGGCGGGCAGGTAGACGACGGGGTACTCGAGACCCTTGCTCGCGTGGATCGTCACCAGCTGGACGGCGGCTGCGTCGCTGTCGAGACGACGGGTGCGCTCGAGCCCGCGGCCGGCGCGGCCCTCGGCCACCTGGTCGCGCAGCCAGGTCAGCAGCGAGACCAGTCCGTGCCGCTCGGCCAGCGTCACCTCGTGGAGCACCTCGCCGATGTGGCGCAGGTCGGTCAGCAGCCGCTCGCCGCCCTCCTGGGCGAGCACCCGGGCGAGCAGGCCGGCGACGGCCGCCGCCTCGAGCACGGCAGCGAGTCCACGGCTGCCGAACAGCTCCAGCCACGACCGCAGCGTGTCGGCCACGTCGTCGGTGAGGTCGTCGCCACCCTCGTCGATCTCGACCGCGGTGTGCCCGAAGAAGCAGGTCAGCGCCGCCGAGCGCACGCGGGTGCTGCGATGGGGCTGCTCCAGGGCCTCCAGCAGCGTCAGCCACTCGGTCGCGGCCGGGGTGGCGAACACGCTGCCGCCGCCGGCGATCACCCCGGGAACGCCGACCTTCTGGAGCGCCGCCTGCGCGTCGGCGAGGTCGGCGTGCCGGTAGCTGATCACGGCGATGTCGCGGGGCCGCAGCGCCCGGCCCTCGAAGCTCGCCCCCGAGTCGAGCAGCCTCCGCACGTCGTGGGCGAGGTCGTGGGCGATGCGGGGGCGCGTCTGGCCGACGGTGAGCAGACCGGGCCTCCGGGAGAGGTCCTGCCGACGCACGACCCGCACCCGGAACGCGGCACCCGCCCCGACCAGCCGGCTCTCGGGGTGGCGCGCCTCGACGTCGCGGACCACGATCCGCTCGTCGCCGAGCGCCGCTCCGCGCAGCAGCTCCTGCAGCGACGACAGCAGCGGCTGGTCGCTGCGCCAGTTGACCGACAGCGTCTGCCGGGTGACCGCGGTGGACGCGGCGGCGAGGTACGTCGTCACGTCGCCGCCGCGGAAGGCGTAGATGGCCTGCTTGGGGTCGCCGATCAGGACCATCGTGGCGTGTCCGCTGAACGCCAGGTCGAGCACGTCCCACTGCACCGGGTCGGTGTCCTGGAACTCGTCGACCAGCACGATCTGCCAGCGGCGGCGCATCCGGTCGGCGGCGGGTGACCCGGGCACCCGGAGCGCGTCGCGCAGCTGGCTGAGCAGGTCGTCGTAGGAGAGGATGCCGAGCCGTCGCTTGCGGCGCTCCATCTCGGTGCGCACGGCATGCGCGAACGCGACCCGACGCCCGGCCGCGGTCGCGCGGTCCTCACCCTCGGGCTCGAGCCGTGCCTGCGGGTCGTCGACGACCTTGCGGGCGATGTCGAGCGCCGTGGCGTAGTCGAAGGCTGGCTTGTGCTCGTCGAGCGCGAAGGCGCGGAGGTACAGGTCGTCGACGGTCTCCTTGACCAGGTCGTCGAGGTCCTCGACCAGCCGTGCCCGCGAGTCGGAGTCGCCGGCCACGCCCAGGGAGTCGAGCACCATCGAGCAGAACTGGTGGGTGGTCGCGATGGTCGCCGCGTCGAACCCGACGAGCGCGTCGACGACGCGCCGGTGGGCAACGCGGCGCTGCTCGTCGTCGTAGGCCAGCAACATCGACGCCAGGGCCGACGGATGCTCGCCGGCCGCCGCCCGCTCGGCGGGATCGTCGCCGAGCAGCCGCTCGGCCTCCACGAGCTGGGCGCGGACCCGCTCGCGCAGCTCCTGGCTCGCCGCCCGGCCGAAGGTGACCACCAGCATCTGCTCGAGCCGGGCGACGCCCTCGACGACGTACCTGGTCACCAGCGCCCCGATGGTCCAGGTCTTGCCGGTGCCGGCGCTCGCCTCGAGCAGCACCGTGCCACTCGGCAGCGGGTCGGTGATCGAGAAGGGCTTCGGGTCGGTCATAGCGGACCGACCTTCTCGGCACCGGTGAGCAGCGGCTCCCAGACCTGCCAGGCGTACGTCGGCAGGCCGGCGTCGAGCAGCGTGCCGAGGTCGCAGCCGGGGCCGTAGACCCGCAGGTGGTAGGTGTCCTGGTCCTCGCGGGCGAACGACGCGCCCCCGCTGAACCGGTCGGTCTCCCATTCCCGGCGAGCGGCCCGGCGTTCGTCGGCGTCGGCGCCGCGCACGGCCCGCGCGTGCTCCTCGGCCCAGGCCGCAGCCGTTGCGATCGGAAGGGGCAGCGGCTTGGTCAGGCCGAGGTCACGCAGCTCGACGAGGTCGCGCAGCCAGCCGACGGCGCGCTGGTCGAGCGGGCCGGTGAGGGCACGCTTGGGGCCCGCCCGCTCCCGGCCGACCGCGTGACCCGTCCACGACTGGTCGGGGTCGGACGCGGCCAGCGCGAGCAGCTGGATCCAGGTGTCGAGCCGTTGCTTGGCCTTGAGCCGGGAGTAGCTCAGCGTCAGGAGCCGGGTGCCGAAGACGCCGGGGACGGTGCCGGTGAGGCGGCGACCGTCACCGAGCTCGACGTCGACGTCGACCGACCGCTTCGTGCCGACGCGCAGCTCGGCCGTGCCTTGCCAGAGCCGGTTGCACTCCTCGACCACCCCGGTGAGTGCCCGGTCGCCGAGCCGGAAGGGCGGCAGCGTGCCGCGCAGCAGCTCGGCCGTCATCACCGCCTCGGGGTCGTGGTCCGACAGCATCTCGCTGAGCAGACGGTCGCCGACCTGCCAGACCTCCAGCGAGTTGAGCGCGACCGGGATGGAGTCGGCGAGGTCGTCGGGCTCGAACGGGGTCGAGACGTCGAGCCGGTCGCGCAGGAACGACCGCACGGGATGCCTGAAGAACTTGACCAGCTCCTCCACCGACACGTCCTCGGCGGCGCGCGCCGGCAGGTCGCCGGTCATCAGGGGCGGCACCGGGCGGCGTACGCCCGCGGCCGCTCGCGCGCCCGCGAGCGCCGCCGAGTCGAAGCTGAACGGCCGCTGCGTGGGACCGCGCAGCTCGGGCACCTCCCACTCGGGAGGGTCGGCCGAGAGGTCGCCGGCCTTGAGGTTGCGGACGTCGTAGGGCTGGAGCGGGTGACGGGTGAGGATCGCGTCGACCACGGGCGCCGCGGTCGTGCGGTCGGCTGCGTCGAGGATCTCACCGAGCGGGACCGATGGCGGTCGCCGGGCGCCGGAGTGCTCGTTGGCTCCGGTGTAGGTGATCACGAGGTGCTCGGTCGCCGCCATGATCGCGTCGAGCAGCAGCTGGCGGTCCTCGCTGCGCCCGTCTCGCTCGCCGGTCTGCGGGCGACGGGCGAGCGCGTCGTCTCCGTCGATGACACCGGCCCGCGGGAACACCCCGTCGTCGAGGCCGAGCAGGCAGACGACCCGGTGTGGCACCGAGCGCATCGGCACCATCGTGCAGACGGTCAGGGTGCCGGTGCGGAAGTTGGCGCGGGTCGGACGGCCGGCGAGGCGGCCCCCGAGAAGGGCCCGGACGTCGGCCAGCCGCAGCTCGGTGGTCGCCCCGGGATCCCCCAGCGAGGCTCGGGCCAGCTCGCGCTCGAGCTGGGGCAGCTGCCAGGCGTCGTCGGCGGGGGCGTCGGTCAGGTCGCGGACGCCCTCGCGCAGGGCATCCATCCACGCGCCCACGGACCGCGCCTCCCCCAACGCGGCCAGGCAGCGCTCCAGCCGGTCGACGAGCTCCGCGAGCCGGCCGGCCAGGTCGATCTCGCTGCTGCCGACGTCGTCGAGGGGCAGGCCGGTGCCCAGGTGCCGGTGGTCGTCACCGCTCATCGCCACGCCCAGGAGGATGCGGTCGAGGCCGGTGTGCCAGGTGTTCTGGGGGAACCTGTCCATCGCGAACGACGCCCGCCCCTCGCGGTCGAGTCCCCACCGCACGCCTGCGCTCGCCACCCAGCGGCCGGCCCGCTCGAGCTCGTCGTCGGTGAACCCGAACCGGCGCCGGCACGGCTCGGTGGCGGCCAGGTCGAGCACCTCCGACGCCGTCACCCTGCCCCCGCTGAGCTCGAGCAGCGAGCCGGCCACCGCCAGCAAAGGGTTGGTGCTGACCAGGGCCCGGTCGGCGAGCTTGACCCGGAGCCGGTGGGCGGGGTGGCCGGCCGCGCCGGCGGTCTGCTCGTGCTCGGCCGAGACCAGTCCGAACCCCGCCGAGATGAGCGGGGCATAGGTCTCGATGTCGGGACACATCACGAGGATGTCGCGCGGCTCGAGGGTCGGGTCGTCCTGCAGCAGGCCGACCAGCACCTCGCGGAGCACCTCGACCTGGCGGGCCGGGCCGTGGCAGGCGTGCACCTGGAGGCTGCGGTCGGCCGGGTCGTGGCGGCGGCCCGCGCGCTGCTCGACCGTCGGCGCATGGTTGGCGCGCAGGTCGTGCTGCAGCAGGTGGAGCAGCGTGGCCGGCTCGGGTCCCGGCCAGGCAGTGGCGTCGCCGCTGGGAAACCCGGCCCCGACGAGGGTGCGCCGCAGCTCGCGGGCGTCGCGGCCGAGGGAGGCGAGCAGCGGGTGGCCGACGCGCTCGGCCGAGGTGTCCTCGTCGCGGGCCACCACACCGCCGGCGTCGTCGAGGGCGTCCCACAGGGCGGGCGAGGCCTGCGGGAGGTAGAGGTGCACGTCGCGGTGCTCGCCGAGCGCTGCCAACAGCTCGACCTCGGTGACCGGCAGCCGGGTGTGTCCGAACAACGAGAGTCGCGGCGGCAGGTCCCAGTCGACGCCACGGCCCGCGCCGTCGTGGAGAGCGGCGAGCGTGGCGGCGTGGCGGACGTCGGGTGGCTCGGCATCGACGCGGCCGAGCACGCGTCGCCACAGCTCGGGCTGCCAGGCCAGGTCGTCGTCGAGCGGCCGGCCGGTGCCGTCGGTGTCGCGACCCTCGCGCCAGTCGCTCACCAGCTGCGGCCGCTGGGCGGCGTACGACGCGAACAGCGACGCCAGCCGGAACGCCACGCTGTAGCGGCGGTCGCGCCGCAGGTCGGCGTCGTCGCCGGTGTGGCCGTGGCCGAGGTGGGTGGCGAGCGTCGCGCACCACGGCTCGCCGAGGCTGGCATCGACGGCGGCGAGCAGCGGCCAGACGAGGCGCTCGGGGTCCCACGGGTCGTCGCGGTCGCGGCCGACCAGCAGCGAGACCAGCGAGCGTGGTTGCAGGAACCGGACTCCGGCACACACGCCGTCGCCGCCCTGCTCACCGGAGCGGGGTCCCGTGCCGAGCCGGTGGGCCAGCCGCTGGGTCAGCCAGCGTTCGACCCCGCGGGCCGGAACGACCACGACCTCCTGGGCCAGGGGGTCGTCGAGGGGAAGGGAGAGGAGGTCGCCGAGCGCCTCCGCCAGCAGGTCGGTGCGCGGGGCCCGATGCAGGTGGAGCGCCACGACGCGACCTTAGGCGGTCGCGCCGACACCTGGACGACCCCTCCACAACCACGACGAGGCCCGCAAGTCCCGGACACCGGGCCGACTGCCCGGACCGGGTGTCGGCTAGAAGACCCGCCGGCGGGTGCCGCCGATCGGGACCAGGTTCAGTACCAGGCCCACGACGATGAGGACGATGCCGAGGATCGTGAGGATGTTGATGCTCGCGACCAGGCCGATGACGAGCAGGATCAGTCCGAGGACGATCATGACGCTCTCCTTCACCTCCGGCGCCACGAGGGCGCGGGTCATCTGGAGCATGTCCTCACCCCAGGGGCAGGACCACACCCGAGAGGGTGGAGTCCCGGCCCGCGGAGCCCTACCCTGGCGAGATGCCCGTCCGCGTCGCGATCGTCAATGACTACGAGGTCGTGGTGCACGGCATCGCGTCGATGCTGCGGTCCCACACCCATCGTGTCGAGGTCGTGGAGCTGGACGCGTCCAGCAGCGTCGCCGAACCGGTCGACATCGCCCTGTTCGACACCTTCACCCACTCGCGCGATGACGGCACCGGCCTTGTGCACCTGCTCGAGAACCCCTACGTCGACAAGGTCGTCGTCTACACCTGGAGCACCGACCGGATCCTGCGTGAGTCGTCGCTGCGGCTCGGCGTATCCGGCTACCTCTCCAAGCGGCTCAGTGCGAGCGAGCTGGTCAGCTCGCTCGAGCACGTCCACAAGGGCGAGGTCGTGGTCAGCGACGAACCGGCTCGCCTGCCGCTCATCGGCGGCGACTGGCCGGGCCGCGAGGAGGGCCTGACGGCCCGCGAGTCCGAGGTGCTGTGCCTGATCACCCAGGGCCTCACCAACGCCCAGATCGTCGAGCGCACCCAGCTGTCCATCAACTCGATCAAGTCCTACATCCGCTCCTGCTACCGCAAGATCGGCGTCGACAGCCGCTCGCGCGCGGTGCTGTGGGGCGTCGACCACGGCATGCAGCTCGACCGGGTCCGCGTCTCCGAGCCCGAGATCCCCGGCGCCAAGTAAGCCGCCTCGTACCCAGGGCGGCGGTGAGCCTGGCACCGTCTCGGGCGACCAGACGGTGCCACGCTCACCGCTGGCCCGGGATCAGTCGGTCGCGGTCTCGGCGCGGACGCCGGCTACGACCTGCTCGTGCTCCTGACGGCGTACGGCGCGTGCACCGAGCAGCAGGTAACCGACGAAGCCGACCACCAGCGACGCCGGGACGCCCAGGTTGGCGTAGGCCCACTCGCCGTCGCGGCCGCCGAGGCCGAGGGGTTCGAGCAGGTAGCCCAGCCAGCTGAGGCCCTTGCCGGCGCCCGTGGTGTCGATGACCAGACCCCACCCGACGGCGGTGGCCGCGGCCAGGAGGAGTACCGACTCCCAGCGCACCAGTCCGTAGCCCGTGCCGTCGCCGACGCGGCTGAACAGTGCGCGCTCGTCGTAGGGATACCGCCGCATCAGCAGGTCGCACAGGAAGATCCCGCACCAGCCCGCCATCGGCACGCCGAGGATGATCAGGAAGGCCATGAAGACCGACAAGAAGTCGTCGGCGATCCAGACGATGTAGATGGTGCCGAGGATCATCAGGACGCCGTCGAACAGGGCGGCCAGCCAGCGCGGTGCCCGCAGGCCGAGCGCCAGCAGGGTCAGGCCGGAGGAGTAGATGTCGAGGATCGCGCCGCTGACCAGGCCGCCGACGGCGACCAGCGCGAACGGCACCAGGAACCAGGTCGGCAGCAACGTCGTGAGCGCGCCGATCGGGTCGGCACCGATGGCCGCGGAGAGGTCGGCGTCGTCGGCGCAGAGCAGCACGCCGTACGCCACCAGGATCACCACGGGCAGGCTGCCCCCGAACGTCGGCCAGAAGACGACACCGGGCGTGCGGACGGTGCGCGGCAGGTACCGCGAGTAGTCGGCGGCCGCGTTGACCCAGCCCAGCCCGAACCCCGTCAGCACCAGCACCGTCGCGCCGATCACCGCGGTGGTGGGCCCGTCGGGAAGCGCTTGTGCGGCGTCGAGGTCGATGTGGTCGAAGGTGAGCGCCACATACACGCCGGTCGCCACGATCATCGCGATCGTCAGCCACAGCTGGATCTTCATGATCGCGTCGAAGCCGAGCACGCCGGCCGCGACGATGACCCCTGCCACCACGACGAAGGCGACGACCTTCGTGGAGTCGCCCGACGCCCAGCCGAGCCGTTCGAAGACCGTCGAGGTGGCGAGGGTGGCCAGCGACACCAGCACCGTCTCCCAGCCGACGAGCAGCACGTAGGCGACCAGCCCGGGCAGTCCGTTCCCGACCCTGCCGAACGCCGCCCTGCTGAGCACCAGCGTCGGCGCGGACCCGCGCTTGCCGGCGATCGAGACGAGCCCGACGAGGAAGAAGCTGACGACCGCCCCCACCACCGCGGCGACCAGCGCCTGCGTCAGGCCGATGCCGAAGCCGAGGACGAACGCGCCGTACGACACCGCGAGCACCGAGATGTTGGAGGCGCACCACGGCCAGAAGAGCCCGGCCGAGCTGCCCTTGCGCTCGCTCTCGTCGATGACGTTGATGCCGTTGGTCTCGATGGGGCCTCGCTTGGCGGGCGCCTCCCGCGGCTCGGCCTGCGGGGCGGTGTCGGTGCTCATGTCATCAAACCCTCCTCGACGAGTCGCACCAGGAGCGGCCCGACCCTCGTTGCGCTGCGTTCGGCGATCGCCACCACCTCGGCCGGGTCGATCCCCGAGTCCTCGGAGCTCGCTGGACCCTCGATCGCGGTCACGGTCGAGAGCCCGACCAGCTCCACGTCCCACTCTCGCGCTGCGATCGCCTCATAGACGGTCGACATGCCGACCAGGTCCGCCCCGATCCTCCGCAGCCAGTCGGCCTCCGCCCAGGTCTCGTAGTGCGGCCCGCCGAGCAGCGCGTAGACCCGCTCGTGGAGTCGGGCTCCGATTTCCTCACGAACGCTCTCAGCCGCGGGGACCACGCGTCGGTCAGGTCGACGAACCGCGGGCCCTCGAGCGGACTGCCCGCCACCAGGTTCAGGTGGTCGCGGATCAGCACCACCTCCCCGAGCTCGACGTCGTCGCGCAGGCTGCCGTTGGCGTTGGTCAGCACGGCCACGCGTACGCCGGCCGCGGCGGCCGTCCTGACCGGGTGCGCGACCGCGGCTGGTCCGTGCCCCTCGTAGAGGTGCGTGCGCCCCAGGAAGAGCAGCACCCGGTGCCGGCCGATGGCCACCGACCGGACCTCGCCCCGATGCCCTTCCGCCACCGGCGCCCTGAACCCCGGCAGCCTGGTCATCGGGAAGGTCGCGACCGGCTCACCGAACGCCTCCGCCGCCGGTCCCCATCCCGACCCGAGGACGACGACCGCGTCGTGGCGCTCGGCTCCGCTCAGCTCCGCGAGCGTCGCCGCGGCGGCGTGCGCGTCGTCGTACCCCTCGGGTGTCCGCACCTGCTCACTTTGGCACTCTGGGCGGGTGTCCGGCCCTGCGACCTGCCCCTACTGCCCGCCGCTCGAACCCCGGCAGGTGGTGCGCTTCGCCGACGACCTGGTCAGGTACCTCGACGACGAGCGCTGGCAGGGCGCGCTGAAGCACTCGGGGATCATCGTCCCGGTCCGCCACGCTGAGACCGTCTTCGACCTGACCGCGGACGAGGTCGCGGCGACCTTCCGGATGCTGGCGCAGGCCAAGGCGTGGCTCGACGCCGAGCACCAGCCCGACGGCTACAACGTCGGCTGGAACTCCGGCGCCGTCGCCGGCCAGGAGGTCTTTCACGCCCATCTGCACGTGATCCCGCGGTTCGCGCGGGAACCGCTTCGCCGGCCAGGGCATCCGCGCCCACCTGAAGTCCGACGCCAACCGCTGGTAGGGCCACGATCCGCTGGTCGAGGAGGTCGCGCAGCGACCGTCACGAGACCCCGTGAGTCGACTATGTTGCATCCGCTGGTTTCGTGACAGGCGCTAGCGCGCCTTCCTCAACCAGCGGGGAGCGACCAAAAGGCCGATCCGGGCGCGGACGCCGGGGCCTACCCTGAGCCACGATGAAGATCTCGGAGATCCGCTGCCACCGGCTGACGGCGCCACTGCACACGCCGTTCGTCACGGCGCTGCGCCGCACCGAGCACCTCGAGACCACCGTGGTCGAGGTGGTCGGCGACGACGGCAGCCGAGGGTACGGCGAAGCGCCGCAGGTCTGGCGGGTGACGGGTGAGTCGCTGGCCGGGGCGGAGGCCTGTCTGAGCGGGCCACTGGCCGACGTCGTCCGGGGTCGCGACCTCGACGACCTCGGTGATCTCTCCCGCGAGGTCGGCGACGCGGTCGTCGGCAACTTCGGCGCGAAGGCGGCCATGGACGTCGCCCTCCACGACCTCGCGGCGAGGAGAGCCGGCCAGACGCTCGCCCAGTTCCTGGGGGCGAGTGCAGGCGAGCAGCGCGTCGAGACCGACGTCACCGTCTCCGCCGGCGAGCCCGACGAGCTGGCAGCAACGGCGGCCAAGCGCACCGCGGAAGGCTTCACGGTCCTCAAGCTCAAGGTAGGCACCGATGCGGCGACCGACGTCGCGCGCGTCCGCGCGGTCCGCGAGGCCGCGCCCGACCGCCCGCATCCGCGTGGACGCCAACCAGGGCTGGACGCCCGAGCAGGCGATCGCCGCGATCCGCGCGATGGAGGACGCCGGCCTGGGCATCGAGTTCGTCGAGCAGCCCGTCGAGCGCTACGACATCGACGGGCTCGCCACCGTGACCGAGGCGGTCGACACCCCCGTGATGGCCGACGAGTCGGTCTTCGGCCCGCGCGAGCTGCGGGCCGTCATCATCCGCCGCGCTGCCGACCTGGTGAACGTCAAGCTGGCAAAGTGCGGAGGCCTCGGCGTCGCCCGGTTGCTGCTCGAGGACGCGCGCGATGCCGGGATGGGCACCATCGTCGGCTCGATGATGGAAGGCCCGATCGGCGTCGGCGCCGCCGCCGCGCTCGTCGCCGCGGTCGGCACCACCCACGTCAGCGACCTCGATGCCGCGTGGTGGGCGAGCGAGTCACCCGTCGTCGGCGGGGCGTCGTACGACGCCGGGGTGATCGTGCTGCCCGATGCGCCGGGCCTGGGGATCGGAGCCCTTCGAGGCTCGCAGCTGCACCTCAGGGACCGGAGCATGACCGACGTGCGGCGGGTGGGCGTGCCGGTCTCCACGATGTGGGTCGCGCCCGACGCACCCCGTGACCTCGACGCGCCCGCGGTGGCCGACCGGCCCGACGACGCGGCCTGGCTGGCCGGACTCTCGCCGGACGACCGGCTCGGGCTGCACGGCCGTACCCTGACCCAGCTGCTCGACGGCGAGCCCGTCATCGTCGGCGACGAGCGTGGCGGCTGGTCCGAGGTCATCGCGCCGTGGCAGCCCGTACCCGGCCAGGACGGCTACCAGGGCTGGGTCCGCACCGCCCACCTGCGGACGGCGACCGACGTCGACCCCGACCACCCGCACGCACACGTGCCGGCCGACCGCATCGCCGTGGCGGCGTACGCCGAGCGGTTCTTGGGCCTGGTCTACCTCTGGGGGGGCACCAGCCCCGCGGGCTTCGACTGCTCCGGCCTGGTGCACTACTCCTACCGCCAGTCCGGCGTCGTCGTGCCCCGCGACTCCCCTGACCAGGCGCTGGCCGTGACGCCGGTGCCGCTCGGCACCGAGGAGCCTGGCGACCTCTACTTCTTCGCCCGCGACGACGGCCGCGTCTACCACGTCGGGTTCGTGGCGGCGCGCGGGCGGATGCTGCATGCGCCAGAGGCTGCTGGCTCCGGCCGGATCGTCGACGAACCTCTCGACGACGAGCGCCGCGGACACCTCGTCGCGGCGGGGCGGTTCGCGATCTCGCCAGTGTCCGACGACGAGTGACCCGACCCGACTACCCGGCGCTGGCCGTCCAGAAGTAGTAGTCCGCCGTGTACGGCACTTCGACCATCTCGCCGGGCACGCCGCGCTCCGGGGCGACCGGCGCCCGGCCGCCGGTGGTCGCGACCCGCTGCACGTACGTCGTGCCGGCCAGGCGGCCACTTCCCCGGTAGCCCGACCCGCTGGCGCGCGTCCGCAGCAGCCGCCAGTCGAGGGCGGTCGGGTCGACGGTGGTGCCGGCCACGGGAGCAGCCGTCACGTAGCTGCCGTCGCGGGCCTCCCAGGCGGGGCCCGCGAAGTGAGCGCCGAGGAGCACGCCGTCGTCGTCCCAGAGGTCGGCCAGCGGCGCGACGAGCGTCCAGTGTCCGGTCGTCACGTCACGGCGGTAGGTCTGGAAGCCGACGGCGTGGGCGACCAGGAACACCTGGTTGCCTGCGGGCGGCGCGAGCCCGGCGGGTACCGAGGGCGCGGACAGGTCGGCGTAGGTCTGCGCCGGCGGCGCGACGACTGCGGAGACCCAGATGCGGGAGCGAAAGCTTCATGCCTCAACGGTGCTTCCCGCGCGCGCCGCCCGAAACTACGGATGACCCGAGGATGTGCGGGCCGCGACCCCAGGACCTCCTCAACCAGCGGTGAGCAGCACCTCACTCAGCGCCGCCACCAGACGGTCGATCTCGTCCTCGGTCGTGTACGGCGCCAGGCCGACGCGCAGGCCGCCGTCCTCCCCCAGGCCGAGGTGGTGGGAGGGCTCCCAGGCGTAGAAGTTGCCCGACGGCGCGTTGATGTCGCGGTCGGCCAGCGCGACCGACACCTCGGCTGCCTCGGCGCCCGGGAAGGTGAGCAGCACCGTCGGCGTCCGCCGCTTGGCCCGCGAGTGCACCACGACGGGCAGCCGGGACAGGCCCTCGTCGAGCCGTTCGCGAAGCCGGTCCTCGTGCTCCTCGATCGCGGCGAACGCGGTCCTGAGCCGGGTCCTGCGGTCCATGCCGTCGCCCGGTCCATCGCCCAGGGAGGCGATGAAGTCGACCGCCGCGGTCGTCCCCGCCATCAGCTCGTACGGCAGCGTCCCCAGCTCGAACCGCTCCGGCACCTGGTTCGTCGCGGGCACCAGCTTGTCGGGATCCAGCCCCTCCAGGAGCTGGGGTGCGGCCACGAGCGCGCCGCAGTGCGGGCCGAGGAACTTGTACGGCGAGCAGACGTAGAGGTCGGCGCCCAGCTCGCCGATGTCTGTCGCACACGTGGGCGGTGTGGTGGACGCCGTCGACGTACAGCAGCGCACCGGCGTCGCGAACCCCCGCGGCGATCGCCGGCAGGTCGGGACGCGTTCCGATCAGGTTCGACGCTGCGGTCACCGCAACGAGCCGGGTGTCCTCGGTCAGCAGGCTGGTGACCGCCGACGGGTCCAGCTCGCCGGTCGCCGGGTCGAACTCCGCCCACCTGACCGTGACGCCGGCGCTCTCCGCCGCGATCACCCACGGCCGCACGTTGGCGTCGTGGTCGAGCCTGCTGACGACGATCTCGTCGCCGGGCTCCCAGTCCTTGGCCATCGCGCGCGAGATGTCGAAGGTCAGCTGGGTCATGCTGCGCCCGAACACCACCCCCTCCGGCACCCCGCCGAGCAGGTCGGCCACCGCGGCGCGCGCCGCCAGCACGACGTCGTCGGCGTTGCGCTCGGCCGGCGTCAGCCGCCCGCGGTTGGAGAGCGGCTGGGTGATCGCGTGCCGCATGGCCTCCCCGACGACGTCCGGCGTCTGCGTGCCGCCCGGACCGTCGAAGTACGCCGTGCCGCCGGCGAGGCTGGGGAAGTGCGCGCGCAGCGCCTGGACGTCGTACATGCTCCGGATCCTGCCAGGCACTCCGTCGACAATGGGGTCCGTGACTCTCGACGAGGCAGTGCTGGCCCTGCGCGCTGCCGGCTGCGTCCACGCCGAGGACGAGGCTGCTCTCATCTGGGACTCGTACGCCGACCCGTCGGCGCGCGCCTCGGCCGTCGCCGACCGCGCGTCGGGACGTCCGCTGGAGCAGGTGGTCGGCTGGGCGGAGTTCGGGCCGGTCCGCGTCGCCCTCGGCCTCGGGGTCTTCGTCCCCCGCCGCCGCGCCGAAGCCATCCTCGAACCTGCCGTCGCCCTGAAACCCGACGCCCGCATCGTCGTCGACCTCGGCTGCGGCGCCGGCGCCCTCGCTGCGTCGCTGGCCGTGCTGCTGCCTGATGCCGAGGTCCACGGAGTCGACGTCGACGAGGCCGCCCTGGAGTGCGCGCGCCGTACCGGCGGTTTCCAGGTCCACCAGGGCTCCTGGTGGAGCGGACTGCCTGCCGAGCTGGCAGGCCACGTCGACCTCGCCGTCGCGTACCTCCCCCACGTCCCGACGTCGCAGCTCCCCGAGATCCACGCGGACTTCCGCTCGAACGAACCCTCCGTCTCCGTCGACGGCGGCCCCGACGGCCTCGATCCACTCCGCGCGGTCCTCGCCGACGCCGACCACTGGCTGGCGCCGGACGGTGCGTTCGTGACCTTGCTTGCGCGCAAGCAAGTCGCCGAGACAGGTCTCGAGGTCATGCTCACCCATGAGGACGACGCCGTGGTGGTTCACCGACCGGACGGCAGGGACGCTTGACCGTGATGGGTCGAGGGAACACGCTCGCAGGGTCTCCTTCCGAGCCAGGAGCCTCCGATGACTACTGCACCAGAACTCCCTCTCGCCGACGCGACCGCGATGACCCGCTTCCACCGCATCTTCCGCGAGGCGCTCGACGCGGTTCCCCGGTTCGTCGGTGGCGCGCCCGCCGATGACAGCGACCGCGTGGATCATCGTGGGGTCGTACTACGCCAACGTCCTCAAGCTGCTCCACGCGCACCACGAAGCCGAAGACCTCACGATCTATCCGCTGATGGTGGAACGCCTTCCCGAGCACCTGGACGTGATCTCGCGCGTCAACGCCGAGCACGAGGCGGTCCTCGGCACGCTCGGTGCAGCCGAGGAGGCGGTGGCCGCCTGGCGGGCGGACCCGTCCAGCGATTCGCGTGACGCAGCGGCCGCCGTCCCTGGCGTCGCTAGGCCCGGTCCTGCTGGAGCACCTCGACCACGAGGAGGCGGAGGTGGTGCCGCTCATCGCGCTGTGCATCACGGTCGCGGAATGGGGCGAGATGAGCGCGATCGCCTTCCAGCACTTCTCGGGCGACAAGGTCTGGCTGGTCCTCGGACTGATCCAGGAGCAGATGCTCGCCGAGGAGAACGCGACGATGGAGGCGAACATGCCACCGCCCGTGCACGACTTCTGGGTGAACTCGGGGCGGGGCATGTTCCAGGCCTTCGTCGCCGAGCTTCGCGGCTGACCGTTGCTGCGCACGTCACTCCATGGGCGAGCTGGTCGCCACCCACCAGGCGGCGACCTGGGCGCGGGAGCGGAAGCCGAGGCGGAGGCGGATGCGTTCCAGGTGACCCTCCGCGGAGCGTTCGCCGATCCCGAGACGCTGACCGATCTCTCGGTTGGTCAGGCCCTCGGCGACCAAGGCGGCAACCTGCTCCTGCCGAGAGGTCAAGGCGGGCGGCGTCGGCGTCGAGTCCGCTGAGAGCCCGAGGAAGGTCCTGATCAGCCTGACGAGGGTTGAGGAGTCGCCGGCGTAGGGCAGGTGCGAGCTCCCGGGCAGGACCTCCAGCCGAGCGCCGGCGATGGTCGAGGCGATCAGCCGGGCCTGCTCGAGGGGCGCCGCCCGGTCGTCCTGGCGATGCACGACCAGCGTGGGTGCCCCGATCCGATTGAGGGACGCCGTCACGTCGATGCGGTAGCACAGACGCAACAGCGCGGTAGCGGTCTCCGCTGACGCAGCCGCCCGCTGGTAGCCGCTGAGGGCCGCGCGAGTCCCGGCGGAGGCGTCGGGCGCGAAGATGTCGGTCAGCACGTCGGCGCCCAGGCCCCAGTGTGCGGCCACCAGACCCACGACGTGCTCCCGGACGGACGGCGTCCCGATGTCCGCCCCTCGCACCCACCCGCCGTACAGGACCAGGCGGCTGACGGTCTCCGGGTGTCGAGCCGCCCACTCCACCATCAGCGGTACGCCGAGGGAGCTCGCCACGACCTCCGCGCGGTCCACCCGGGCCGCGGCGAGCACGGCCGCGACCGCGTCGAGCTCACCGTCCAGCGAGGGCTCGGACGACGTGCGGTCGGACAAACCGCACCCGGGACGGTCGTAGCGAAGCAGCGTCCGTCCCCGCGCCAGGCTCTCCAGCAGCTGACGCTCAGCCGGGAAGGGCCCAGCTCAGCTCGAGGTGGCTGAGCCAGCCGCCCACGAACAGCAACGGCGGTCCGTGGCCCGCGGTCGCGTACGCAACGGCCACCCCGTCGGACGTGCGGGTCGACCCCAGCCGCTGCTCCACCAGGCGACTCCTTCCGGCAAGTGGGGTAGTTCCCCGCCTGACACCGGCCGCGCGCCCGGCGACCCTGGGCGAAGCCGATGAGAGGAGGCGAGGATGACGACCACGGAACTGACCGACGGCGTCCGGACACGCACCACAGTAGGTGCCGTCGTGTCGGGCGGCTTCGCCCTCGGCTGCTACGCCGCCTTCGTCGCCGTCTTCCTGTACGCCATCGCCTTCCTGGCAGACCTGGGAGTTCCTCGGACGATCGACCGGGGCGGTCCGGCGACAGGGACGACCGCAGCGGTGATGATCGACGCCGCCTTGCTGGCCGTCTTCGCGTTGCAGCACAGTGTGATGGCGCGGCCGGCGTTCAAGCAGCGCTGGACGCAGCTGGTGCCCCGGCACGTCGAGCGCTCGACGTACGTCTTGGCGTCGACGGCCGCGCTGGTGCTGGTCTTCTGGCAGTGGCGCCCGATTCCGGCAGTGGTCTGGGACGTGTCGGCGTCACCGATGCGCGCGCTGCTCTGGACGCTCTTCGCGATGGGATGGGCCTGGGTCCTGGCCATGACGTTCGCGATCGACCACTTCGACATGTTCGGTCTCCGCCAGGTCGCTCGATACCTCCGCGGCCTGCCTGAGCGGTCACCTGTCTTCGCCATGCCACTTCCGCACCGGTTGGTCCGGCACCCGATGATGCTCGGCTTCTTCCCGGCCTTCCTCGCCTCGCCGACCATGACGGTCGGCCACCTGCTCTTCGCCGCGCTCGGCTGCGGGTACGTCCTCGTCGGCGTGCGCCTCGAGGAGCGCGACCTCGCCGCCTCGTTGCCCGAGTACGCCGCCTACGCCGCCGTCACCCCGCGGTGGTTCCCCTGGAGATGGCACCGGAAAACGGAAGATCCCCAGCACCAGGTGCCTGGGATCTTCCGTTCTCCCGCCTAGATCGACTCGAGGGGGCCACGTGAGCCCGCGGACGTAGGGTGCGGTCCATGCAGGCTTCTCGCCACGTGTCGGCCGGACTCGTCGTACTCCTGGTGGCCGGGCTCGTCACCAGCGCGACGCCCGCGGGCGGCAGAGTGGCCCCCATGGACCTCGCCGCGGCCGCGTCGTGCCTCGACGAGGGAGGTACGGCGGCCGTCCGCGAGCCGAAGTTCGTGCGCCGGATCGACACCGGCGAGACCGGATGGTTCTCCTCGCCGGGCCTGGTCGACCTCGACGGTGACGGACGGCTGGAGATCGTCGCGCCGTTCTACTCGACGTTCGTCTTCGACGCGAGCGGACACCAGCTCGGCCGTGGCACGGCCAGCGAGGGCCGGGTCTACGCGCCCTCGGTGACCACCGACCTCGAGGGCGACGGGGTCGCCGACATCGTGGTGGCCGGCAACGAGGGCACCGTGGCGGCGTACGAGTTCCGGGGTGAGCGGGCTCCACCTCAAGGACGGCTGGCCGGCCTCCACCGACAGCGGCGGCCAGTCCCCGGAGGGCCGCGGGATCGCGGCCGCGGAC
Organism: uncultured Actinomycetota bacterium; assembly: GCA_963790295.1. Classification (GTDB taxonomy): domain Bacteria; phylum Actinomycetota; class Actinomycetes; order Propionibacteriales; family Nocardioidaceae; genus Nocardioides. The sequence continues at coordinate 75,384 of CAWBOE010000005.1, read as the reverse complement.
CTGGACGGCGACGGGAGCGTCGAGGTCGCGGTGACGACGACCAACACCTCCCCCACCGGTTCACAGGTCTTCGTGTTCGACGCCGCGGGTCGGCTGTTCCAGCCGAAGAGCGGCCACTCCCCGGCGTGGCCCCGCTACAACCGGCTGACCGGTCCGGGCAACGACCTGCGGTTCAACAAGGTGGGCAACCACGGGTACGGCGCGTACGGCGAGAACGTCGCGATCGGCAACATCGACGACGACGCCGACCTGGAGATCGTCACCACCTTCGACAACCACCAGATCAATGCTTTCAACCTCGACGGCACCTCGGTCCTCGCCTCGCCATGGTTCACCAACCGCCAGTCCGGCGCCGAGGGCCTGCGGATGGGTTGGGGCCAGTTCATCCGGTGGGCCGACCCCAAGGTCGAGAAGCGCCACTACCACCTGCACACGGGCCCTTGGCCGAGCCCCGCGGAGCAGGCCTGGCTCCAGTGGACCGCGTCACCGCCCGCGGTGGCCGACCTCGACGGCGACGGCCGCAACGAGGTCATCGGCATCCCCAACGTCGAGCGGCACATCCCCTACCGCACGCAGGCGCACGCGTTCATGGTGCTGGACGGGGCGTACGGCGACGGGCGACGGTCGGCTCGGCGACACCGTGGCTTCGAGACGCTTCCGATGTCCAACAAGCCGGTGCACCGTCCCGCCGGCGACTGGTACCCACCCACCGGCATCCCCGCACCCACGGTCGTCGACATCGTCGGGGACGACCGCCCCGAGATCGTCGCGGCCCTCCCCGGCGGCAAGGTCTACGCCGTGGGCCCGGACGGCGACAAGCTCTGGACCGCCGACTACGCCCCACGGCGCGCCAAGACGTTCGCCTCGGAGGTGGTCGCGGCCGACCTGAACAAGGACGGCAGGCCCGAGCTGGTCTTCGGCACCTACGCGCTGCACCGCAACGCCGGACGCCTCATCGTGCTCTCGTCTCGGGGCAAGAAGCTCTCGGTCACCCGGCTGCGCAACCAGGGCCAGAACGGCAACGGCATCGGCGTGCCCGCCGCCCCCTCCATCGGCGACCTCACCGGCAACGGCACCCTCGAGATCGTGCTGACGACCTTCGACCACGGCGTGGACGTCTACACCGTCCCCGGCTCGGGCACCGGCTGCCTCCCCTGGCCGACCGGGCGCGGCAACCCCCTCCGCAACGGCGCCGGCCCGGCCACGATGCCCTGAGATACGCGCCCTGAGACTAGGGAGCGGTCCAGCGGATCTCGGTCTCGAAGGCCCCGGAGACGCGCTGGCTGCTCGTACGCCCGCCCGTACCGTGCCAGGGCGGTGTCCCGAACGGCAGGTCGAACCGCGGGATGTCGGTCGTGGGCATGTCCTCGGCAGCGGTATCGAAGGGAGTGGTGTCCACGGTCCCGTCCGCGTCCGGCCCGGTTGCCGCGATGGCGTCCGGCAGCTTGAGGTTCCAGCTCTGCGCCACGCCGGTCGGTGACGTCGGGTGGGTCAGCTCGATGACCGGGAGGGTCCCGACGCCCGGCCAGGCCGCGACGCTGTCCTGCGCCTTGAGTCCGAAGGCGAGCACGGCCGTGAGCGGGTTGGTGGCCTTGGCGGTGTCGAACAGCTGGTTGCGGAAGCCTTGGATGTCGGGGTCGTTGACCAGCGCCGGGGTGATCGCGCCGCTCTGGACGCCGTACAGGAACGTGTTGAACATCAGGTACGACCGGGTCAACCCGAGCTTGGCGAGGAAGCGCTGGGTGATCTGGCCGGCCTGTCCGACCAGGATCCGTCCCGCGAGCGTCTCGTCGGTGGAGGGGTCCTGCCCCACGACGAGCACCCTGGCCGTGCCGTCCAGGCGTCCCCGGTAGAAGACCGGCCCGAACCGCGTGTGGAACGGCGCTCCCGTCGCGTTGACGTAGGTGTCCAGCGGCGCCGAGGCGAAGATCTCCTCCCACTCGGGTGGGGGGCCGGGGTCGTGCTGCGGTGGAGTGGTCATGGTCGACGGCCTTTCAGCTACGCATCAGAACCGTCTCGAGCTCGGCCAGGGCGCGGTCGGCGTACCCCTTCCACATCCGGCCGATGACGTTCATGGTGAGCCGGGCTGGCGATGCCTTGGGGTGCAGGGTCCACGCCCAGCCGATCCGGGTGCCGGTGCCCTCGGGGGTGACCGACCAGGCGCCGTCGACGGTGCGCACGAACGGGCGGAGCGGGCCGTGGATCTCGTCGAGGACGTAGGCGTAGCCGTTGGGTCGGTCGACCGAGGTGAGGGTCTGGCGCAGGTGGCCACCGTCGGCGAGCAGGATGGTGCGCGACTGTCCCGCGGAGCCCCACTCGTCCGGCTGGTCGGTCACGTCACGGATCGCCGGGAAGGCGGCGTACCTGCGGCTGAAGACCTCGGGCAGCCGCATGGCGATCAGTCCGTCGAACGCCTGGTCCGGCTCGACCGCGACAACACGGGCGGCCTCGACCCGATACCCCGACATGCCCACAGGCTACGACGCCGCGACGCCCCCGTCGCCGCTTCAGCGGGATGTCAGCACACAGAACTCGTTGTCGTCAGGATCCGCCAGTACCACCCAGCCCGCCTCGCCCTGGACGTCGAGGCGGGTCGCGCCGAGGGAGACGAGGCGGTCGACCTCGGCCTGCTGGTCTGCGCCGGCCGACGGAGCGAGGTCGAAGTGCAGGCGGTTCCTCCCGGTCTTGGGCGCGACGGGTGGGCCTCCCCAGTTGATCTTCGTGCCGCCGAGCGGCGACTGGATGGCGGTCTCCTCGTCCTGGTCCCAGACCAGCGGCCAGCCCAGCGCCGCGCTCCAGAAGTAGCCGACCTGCTGCGACCCGTCGCAGGCGAGGGCACCGATGAACCCGCACCCGGCGGTGAAGTTGTTGCCGGCCTCGATGACGCAGAACTCGTTGCCCTCGGGATCGGCCAGCACCACGTGGCCCTCTTCGGGAAGCTGCCCGACGTCGATGTGGCGGCCACCCAGCTCGAGTGCCCTGGCGACGGTCTCCTGCTGGCCCTCGGGAGACTCGCTGTTGAGGTCGAAGTGCATCCGGTTCTGGCCGACCTTCGGCTCCTGGTTCGGCACGAACCGGAGCCGGAACTGTGTCTCGTCGCCCGGCAGCAGCGTGATGCCGTCGTCAGGGTCGTCGACCAGCTCGCGGCCCAGGACGCCGGACCAGAACTTCCCGAGCGCCTGCGGGCCGTGTGCACCGAACGTGAGCGCGTGCAGTTCTGAGGTCACTCCAGCGACGCTAGGTCGGTCGCCTGCTGCGCTGCAACGCGAATACCGCCGCTCAGTGCTTTCGGGCCCGGTCCCTCAGGATCCGCTGGCTGGCGAACCGCCCGGGAGAGCCGATGACGCAGCCGCCGGGGTGGGTGCCGGAGCCGCACTGGTAGTAGCCGTCGATCGGGGTGGCGTACTGGCTCCAGCCGGGCGCGGGCCGGAAGAAGTACATCTGCGGGGCCAGGAACTCGCCCGCGAAGATGTTGCCCTCGCTGAGCCCGGTGACCCGCTCGATGTCGGCCGGGCGTGACGACCTCGCGCTGCAGCACCAGCTTGCCGAACCCGGGGAAGTGCTCCTCCAGCACGGCCTGCGCCTTGTCGGCGAAGTTGCTCGCGCTCGGTCTCCCAGTCCACCCGTGATCCGTCAGGGCCCTTCAGCTGGTACGGCGCGTGCTGGACGAAGCAGGACAGCACGTGCTTGCCGGGCGGCGCCATGTCGGGGTCGATCACCGACTGCAGGGCACCGTCGATGAACGGCCGGTCGGAGTACCAGCCGTACTTCGCGGCGTCGTAGGCCCGCTCGAGGTACTCGAGGGTCGGGCCGATGTTGATGAACCCGCCGAACGGGGCGGAGGACCCGGGCAGGCGAGGGAACTCGGGCATCGCGTCGAGGGCGAAGTTCACCTTCGCCGACGTGCCGCGGTAACGGGTGCGACGTACGTTGTCGACCAGGTCGTCGGGCAGCTCGCGCGGGTCGACGAGGTCGAGGAAGGTACGCCGCGCGTCGAGCGCCGAGACCACGACCGGCGCGGTCAGCTCGGTGCCGTCGGCCAGCACCACGCCGATCGCCTGGCCGTCGCGGGTCAGCACCCGGTCGACATGGGCGTTCAGCTCGATCTCGGCGCCGAACGACTGCGCCGCGCGCGCCAGCACCTGGGTGAACCCGCCGTTGCCGCCCTTGTGGAACGACCACGACCCCAGGTGCCCGTCGTGCTCGCCCATCTTGTGGTAGAGCAGCACCAGCCCGGAACCACCGGACATCGGGCCGATCTGGTTGCCGATGTTGGAGGACGACGCGAGGTAGCCCTTGAGCGGCTCGTACTCGAAGTAGTCGTCGAGCAGGTCGGCCGCGCTGCCGGTCAGCATCCGCACCGTGTCGTGGATCGTCTTCCGGTCGACGCTGCCGAGGTGCTTGAGCAGCCAGGCCACGTCGGCCTGGTCCTCCGGGTCGGTGCCGAAGATGTTCGGCGGCGGGTTGTCGAAGAGCGGCTGGACCGTCGCGATGACCTTGTCGAGGTCGTAGTTGTAGCGCCCGTAGGCGTCGGCGTCGTGCCGCGAGTGGCGCCGGATCATCTGCACGTTCTGCTCGTCGTCGTCGCCGAAGAGCAGGTAGTCGCCGTCGCCGGTCGGGTGGAAGTCGCCCGGCATCATCAGCGGCATGAACCCGTGCTCGACCAGGTTCAGCTCGTGGATGATGTCCGGGCGCAGCAGGCTCAGCGCGTAGGAGAACGTGGTGAACGAGAAGCCGGGCCGCAGCTCCTCGGTGATCGCCGCGCCGCCGACGAGGTGCCGCTGCTCGAGCACCAGCACCCGCAGGCCGGCCTTCGACAGGTAGGCGGCGTTGGTCAGGCCGTTGTGGCCGCCGCCGACCACGATGGCGTCGTACGACGTCGCCGGTGCGGCCGGTGGTCGGGGTGGCGGTCTCTCGCTCATGGCTTGGCCGTCTTTCGGGCCGGGTTGAAGAAGGGCAGCGGGGCGGTGGCCACGGCGACCATGTGCGTGCTGTGGTGCAGCGTGGTCTCCATGTGGAGGGCCGGTGCCCGGGCGCGGCCAGGTCGGGCCGCACCCGGGCCAGGCCGATGTGGCGCTGGAGCACCGGCGAGTAGCAGAAGCTGGTGACGTAGCCGACCTGCTCCGCCGAGTCATCTGTCGTCGACCGCAGCCACTGCTCCCAGCCGAGCGGCTGCTCGTCCTTGGTCGGCAGCTCGCCGGCGTCGCGGTGGAGCCGGTCCCAGGCGGCCCAGTCGACGACGATGCCGGTCGTGGCCCAGCGCGAGGTGTCGTCGAGCAGCTCGCGGCGGATCGCCTCGCTGCCGACGAAGCGGCGGCTGCGGTCGCGCACGCCCTTGAGCATCCAGCCCTGCCCGAGCTCCGCGCGGCGTCACCCGGTCGTGGTCGGTCCAGGCCGTCCGGCTGTCGTGCCACTCGACGCCGGTGAGCGGCAGCCCGGCCTCGATGCGCAGCATCATCAGCGCTTCCTCGCCGAACGGCCGCAGACCGTGGGGCCGGCCGGCCTCGAGCACGGCGTCGAGGACCGTCAGCGCGTCGTCGGCCGGGACGGTCAGCTCGAAGCCGAGGTCGCCGGTGTAGCCGGTGCGCGACACGGTGACCGGGACCGACGCGAGCTTGGCCTCGGCGAGGCCGAAGTAGGGCAGGTCCGTGACCTCGGGCACCAGCCCCGCCAGCACGTCGCGCGAGCGTGGTCCCTGGACGGCGAGCATCGCGTAGTCGTCGGTGACGTCCTCGATCGCGACCCGGCCGCCGTACTGGTGCGAGGTCAGCCAGCTCAGCATCGGCCGTGCGGCCGTCATCAGCAGCTCGTTGTCGCTCTGCCGGAAGACGACGCCGTCCTCCATCACGAAGCCGCGGTCGTCGCACCACAACGTGTACGCCGCGCGACCAGGCCGCAGGACGCTCAGGTCGCGCACCACCACGCCGGACAGGAAGTCGACGGCCTCCGGTCCGGTGATCCGGTACTTGAAGAGCGGCGAGGTGTCGAAGATGCCCACGCCGTTGCGCACCGCGAAGTACTCGTGCTTCGGGGCGTGGGAGAAGCGCAGCGCGGACAGGTAGCCCGACCAGTGCGTGTAGAGATGCTGGTCGTTGAGCTCGGTCAGGCGCTCGTGGAAGGGCGTCGTTCGGATCATGGTGGCCCGATCCTGCCCCATGTTTGACTCACTGTTCAATAGCCGTCGAGCTCGGTCGTGACCAGCTCACCGCGATCGCCCGTCGACCCAGCGCCGCAGCTGCGCCCGGCTCACCGACCCGAAGACCTCGGCCGCCACCGACAGGCCGTCGAGCAGCGCCAGCAGCCGGGAGACGCTCGCGTCCGGGTCCGCGCACGAGATGCTGCCGTCGGCCAGGCCCTCGTCGACCAGCGCCCGGAGGGTGCGACGGCTGTGGGCTTCCAGGCACCCGAGGTGGGCGGCGATCACCGGCTCGTGCTGGGCCAGCGACCAGCCGTCGATCCAGAGCCGCCAGCCGGTGGCGCTCCCGGTCGGCCCGTAGCTGCGCAGCACCGCCCGCACCCGGTCGAGCACGCTGCCGCGCCTGGCAGCGGCCCGGTCCATGGCCGCGAGGTCGCGCTCGACGGCGTACGTGAACGCCTCCGCGACCAGCTCGTCCTTGGTGCCGAAGTGGTAGAAGACCAGGCCGGTGCTGACGCCGAGCGCCGAGGCGACGTCGGAGACGCGTACGGCGGCCAGGCCGACGCGCTCGACCTCGCCGATCGCGGCCAGCAGGATCTCCTCGCGCCGGACCTCGACCCGGCGCCGGGTCCGGCTCGTGGATGGGCTCACAGGACCGCGTCGAGGAAGGCGCGGGTCTCGGCGTGCCGCGGCGAGCCGATCAGCTCCGCGGGCGGTCCCTCCTCGAGGATCCGGCCCTCGTGGAAGAACGCCATCCGGTCGGCCACCTCGCGCGCGAACCCCATCTCGTGGGTCACCACCATCATCGTCATGTGCATCTCGGTGGAGAGCGTCTTCATCACCGACAGCACCTCGCCGGTGAGCTCGGGGTCGAGGGCCGAGGTCGGCTCGTCGAAGAGCATCACGTCGGGCTCCATGGCCAGCGCCCGGGCGATGGCGACGCGCTGCTGCTGACCGCCCGAGAGCCGGACGGGGTGCTCCCCCGCCTTGTCGGCGAGGCCGACCCGGTCGAGGAGGTCCTCGGCGCGCTTGGTGATCTCGGCATCGCCGGCCGCGCCCGGCCAGCCGGGGCGCGCAGGTGACGTTCTCGAGCACGGTCATGTTCGGGAACAGGTTGAACTGCTGGAACACCATGCCCACGTGCAGCCGCAGCTGGCGGATCTGGTCGCGCTTGCGCCGGGTGCGGTGCCCACCGGTCAGGCGGATGCCGGACGACCTCGATCGAGCCCTCGGTGGGGTCCTCGATGAAGTTCACGCAGCGCAGCACCGTCGACTTGCCCGAGCCCGAGCGTCCGAAGATCACCACGACCTCGCCGCGGCGGACCTCCAGGTCGACGCCGCGCACGACCTCGAGGTGGCCGAAGCTCTTGTGCAGCCCGTCGATGCGGACGACCACGTCGCCGCTCATGCGCCGCCGCCGTGCGGCTGGCTCAGCGAGACCTCCGCCATCTTGGCGACGTGGGCCCGGTCGTAGCCGCGGCCGATCCGCCTCTCCAGCCGGGCCTGGAAGAACGTGAAGAGCACGGTGAGCCCCCAGTAGACGAGCGCCACGGCGACGTACGCCTCGAGGTTCTTGAAGTCGGCCTTGCCGACCAGCTGGGAGCGACGGAAGATCTCGGCGCTCGCGGCGGTCACCCCGAGGAAGGAGACCAGCGCGGTGTCCTTCATCATCGCGATGAACTCGTTGCCGGTCGGCGGGATGATCACGCGGAACGCCTGCGGCAGCACGACCTTGCGCATCTTCTGGCCGTAGGTCATGCCCAGCGCATCGGCAGCCTCGCCCTGGCCGCCGGCCACCGACTGGATGCCGGCGCGGAAGATCTCGGTCATGTAGGCGCCGTAGTTGAGGCCGAGCGCGATGGTGCCGGCGACCGCGGCATCCAGGATCAGCGCCTGGTCGAAGCCCTCGGGGAGCCAGCCGTACTCCGCGGCCAGGTTGCGGCCGACAGGCGGCAGCGCCAGGTAGAGCAGGAACATCTGGACGATGAGCGGGGTGCCGCGGAAGAACGAGACGTAGAACCCCGCCACGCCGTACGCCACCGGGTTGCGGGAGATCCGGGCCAGCGCCCCGAGGAGCGCCATCACGACCGCCAGCGCGATGCCGCCGAGAGCGATGACCATGGTGTAGCGGAGCCCGCCGAGGATGTAGCGGAAGTTGTCGCGGATCCACTGCGTGTCGAAGCCCGCGGCGTTGCCCAGGAAGGCGAGCACGGCCGAACAGCACCACCCACACGGCGGCGGTCTTCAGCCGGAAGGGCACCCGCGCCGAGGCGAGCTGGACCCGCTCCCAGGTGCTCACTCCGTGGTGGTGGTGTCCAGGCCGTACCACTCCTCCGCCATCGCGCTCAGCGTGCCGTCGGCGTGCATGTCACCGACGATGCCGTCGACCACCTCGGACAGCGACTCGGAGGACGGGTCCGAGCTCTTGTCGAAGCCCGACCGAGAGCGGCTCGTAGAAGACCGGGTCGCCGACGATCTTCACCGGGTTGCCGGCGTCGATGTAGCCCTGCGCGATGGTCGCCGCGGTGATCACCGCGTCGAGGCGGCCGTTGGCGAGGTCCTGGAGCGCGGTGGTGTCGGTGTCGTAGCCGGAGACCTCGGCGTCGTCGATCGACGAAGTCGAAGGTGAAGCCCTCGATCTCCAGCTCCTTGTTGAGGAACTGCTCGTAGGTGCACCCGCTGCAGACGCCGATCTTCTTGCCGTCGAGGTCGGTGGTCAGGTCGCTCACCGACTCGTCGTCGGCCAGGGTCACGACGACGGCCGGGGTGTAGTTGTAGGGCTGGGTGAAGTAGAGGACCTCTTGCCGGTCGTTGGTCGGCGTCATCGATCCCACGGTGGTGTCCCAGCGCCCGTTCCAGCTGCCCGCGGTGATGACGTCCCACTGGGGCGTCTCCCAGGCGACGTCGACCCCGAGCCGGTTGGCGATCTCGGTGGCCACGTCGATGTCGAAGCCTTCGTACTCGCCGGTCTGCTCGTTGAGCGAGGAGGCCGGCGGGTACGCCGGGTCGGTGGAGACCGTGAGCACGCCCTTCTCGCAGATCTCGGCCAGCAGGTCGGTGGTCTCGCCGGCGCAGGCGACGTCGTCGCCCGCGGCCGCGGTGGTCTCGTCGCCCCCGGCCGGCTCGTCGGTGGCGGTGGAGCTGTCGTCACCTCCGCAGGCGGCCAGCGGCACGATCAGCGCCAGGAGCGCGGCGGCGAGCAGTGAACGAGTACGCATGGGCTCTCCCTCGGAGACGATCGCTGGCGTGCAATATGCCAGAAGGAGCGCCCTCGGCTGAACCCTGATCCGCGGGTCAGTTACGCCGGGGTGCCATCCGCCCCCGAACGGCAGCCGACGATGGCGCCGCTCCACACCGACGCGTTAGCGTGACCGCAGAACCGCCGGCCCCGGCGGCGAGCCCGCTCCCGGAGGTCCAGCGATGCACCTTCTCTTCGCCGACCGGCTGCCCGAGCAGACGATCACCGATCTCGAGGCGCGCGGCCACGTCTGCGTGACGGAGCCAGGGCTCGGGGCCGACGAGCTGCCGGCCCGGATCGCGGGGTTCGACGGCCTCGTGGTGCGCAGCACCAAGGTCAAGCGCGCGGTCTTCGAGGCGGCGGACCGCCTGGTGCTGGTCATCCGGGCGGGTGCAGGCACGAACACCATCGACACCGACGCGGCCGCCAACCGCGGCGTCTTCGTCTCCAACGTGCCCGGACGCAACGCTGCTGCCGTCGCCGAGCTGACGATGGGTCTCCTGCTGGCCGTCGACCGGCGCATCCCCGACAACGTGGCGGACCTCCGCAGCGGACACTGGGACAAGCAGCGCTACAGCAAGGCCGCCGGCCTGCTGGGATCGACGATGGGCGTCATCGGGCTCGGCTCGATCGGGTTCGCCGTCGCCGAGCGCGCGGCCGCCTTCGGCATCCGCGTCCAGGCGCTCGCCAAGCCGGGCCGGTCGGCGTACGCCGTCTCCCGGGCCGAGGAGCTCGGGATCACGATGTGCGACTCGATGGAGGAGCTCCTTTCTTCCTCCGACATCGTGAGCCTCCACGTCCCCGCCGGCGCCGACACCAGGCACCTCGTCGACGGGGAGTTCCTGGCGCACATGAAGAAGGGCGCGATCCTGCTCAACACCTCGCGGGGCGACGTGATCGACGAGAGCGCACTCCTCACAGCGCTCGACGCGGGCAACGTGCGCGCCGGCCTCGACGTGTTCGCCGACGAGCCCAGCTCCAGCAAGGGTGCCTGGGACTCGCCCCTGGCCCGGCACCCCGAAGTCGTCGCGACCCACCACATCGGCGCATCGACGGCCCAGGCGCAGCGCGCGATCGCCGCGGGCGTGACGGACATCGTCGACGCGTTCATGTCCGGCGAGGCGCGCCACTGCGTGAACCTCGATCCCGACCGGCTCGGGTCCATCAGCCTGACCGTGCGCCACCTCGACCGGGTCGGGGTGCTGGCCCAGGTCCTCGACGAGCTGCGCAGCGCGGGGCTCAACGTCGAGCACATGGTCAACCGCGTCTTCCGTGGCGGCGAGGCGGCAGTGGCGACCATCGACGTGGCGGACGAGGCGTCCGAGGAGCTGCTCGCCGCGCTCCGCGAGATCCCTCACGTGCTGGGCGTGTCCGTCGTGACGCTCGGCGAGAGCGGGCGCCGGACATGAGCATGGTCCGCCTCTTCCCCGCGAGGGTCGTGCGGCAGGACTGGGCACGGCGAACGGTCACCGCGATGTCGGACTCCGTCGACGAGTCGGGCGTCGACCTGTTCGGGGTCGCCGTCGACCCCGCGGCGTACGCCGAGTGTCCCGTCGCCCTCTACGTCTACCGCCAGAGCCGGGGCAACACCTCCTTCACCGGCGTGGTGTGCGACGTCGCCGTCCAGGCTGTCGCGGACGGCCGCGTGCGGGGGCACGAAGCAGTCCACGCGCAGCGGGTCGAGGCCCTGGTCTGGCACCACGCGACGAGGAAGGAACCACCGGCCCTGGTGACGTTGCTGCACCGTGCGGGCGAGGAGTTCACCGCGACGGTCGCGGACGTCCAGCAGACCGAGCCGATCCTGGACTTCGCCGGCCCCCGGGGTCTGCAGCAGACGGTGTGGCGGCTGCCGGAAGGGGCCGCCACCCAGGCGCTGGCCGAGGAGCTGGGGGCGGCCGACTTCTACATCGCGGACGGTCACCATCGCACCGCGGCCGCTCTCGAGGCGTGGTGGCAGGCGGGCAAGCCCGCGGACGCCGGGCTGCTCTGCGTCGTCCACCCGATGGACGGTCTGCGGCTGTCGGCGTTCCACCGCCGCGTAGCCGGACCGGTCGATCCGACGTCGCTGGTCGGGCTGCTGTCGGAGGAGTTCGAGGTCCGGGAGGTCTCGCGCGCAGCCGCGCCGGCACCCGGGATCGTTCGGTCTGTACGTCGGTCGCCGCTGGTTCGAGGTCACGTACCAGGCCACGCGCGGAGACGGCGTCGCCGGCCTCGACGTCGCGATCCTGCAGAGCCGGGTCCTCGACCGGATGGCCACGCGCATGGTCGAGACGGCTCCCGCCACCACCGAGACCGACGAGCTCACCCAGCGGTGCGACGTCGACGGCGGGGCACTCTTCACGCTCGCCCCGCCGCCGCCCGAGGCGATCACGCACGTGGCGAACGCAGGCGAGGTGATGCCCCCGAAGACGACGTTCTTCGAGCCGAAGCCCTGCGCCGGGATCTTCCTGCGGCCCTGACCCAGGTTCGCGCTAGGTCGAAGGCGCGACGTACCAGATGCGTCGCGGACTCGAGCTAGACAAGGTCGCACGCCGGGCTGCACGCGCGTGGGGTCCCGGTCCATCCGCGCTGGCGCAGCAGGACGACGATCCGTGCTGCGGTCCGGCACGGTCGCCCGAACACCTGCCCCCACCCCAAGCGCACGGTGTCGACCCTCTCGACGGCAGCGTCGAGGTCACGGTCGAGGTCGGCATCGCGGTCGGCTGCCGAGTCATGGAAGAGTCGACTGTCGAGCTCGACGTCCAGGCCGAAGCCCGGGTAGAACGCGTCGCGGTATCGCTTCGGCCCGCTGGTCGGACTACGCTGCCGGTCCGCTCGGGGCAGCGCATGGGGACGTTCGACGCGCGTGAGGTAGCCGTGCTCGAGCACCGAGTGAGTGCCCTCGGCGATGTCACGGAGCACTGCGGCCAGCCAGTTCCGCCGCTTGATGCGCTCACGCGCATCCAGAGCGGCGATCAGTCGCCTGGCGGTGGTCCGGCGGGACTGGCAGATGTCGGCGAGAAGCCCGACGGTTTCGAGCTCGCACGCGATGGTTGCGGCAACGTCGAGTGATGCTTCCTCGACGCGCAGCCGTGGCGGGCTGGCATTCCAGAGCACGTGCTCGTCGAGCCCAGCCCGACGTCGAGGCCGGTACCCGTCGACGGCCCGGACGGTGCGGTCGACGTCGACGGCGATCTCGATCGGCAGGTGGTCAGGATGTCGTCGCCATCCCGGCCCCGCCACTGCCCGCAGAGCAGATATCCCTGCCAGCGCGGCCGGCTGGTAGAACAAGGCACCCGCCCACGCCCGCTGGACCCACGTCGGTTCGCCGGTGTGATCGACATAGACGCCCGGCAGCAAGCGCACCCACTCACGACGTCGCAGCGCGCGTTCGATGTCGGCAACGCGGCCTCCGTGTTCGAGCACCTGTCGGCGAGCGATCACGCCCGATTGCTCCCGCAGTAGCCCGCGCGATCTCATCCATGCGTCCAGCCTGCTCGGGCGGCGATGACCGCGACCACCGTCGTCCAGTGACCTGTGGACAACCGCCAACGTCGAAGGCGCGACGTACCAGGTACGTCGCGGACTCGACCTAGAGACTCTCGCGGGTCGGCCAGGCCCGTGCGGGCAGCTGCAGCCAGCGTTCCTCGGCCGAGAGCTCGGCCACGACCGAGCCCAGTGTCGTCAGGGCCGGATGCCTGGCTTCGGCGCGGTGGACCATCGCCCACGGGTAGACGGGGACCGGGTCGACCAGCGGCCGGACGACCGCGCCGGGGACGGGTGGGCACTCGGTCATGGTCAGGATCGGGAGGCCGTGGGACTGGAGGTGGCGGGCGGTCTCGTTGGGGCCGATGACGTGGGGGTGCGGGGGCGAGGGCCGGGCGCCGAAGGCCGTGCAGAGGGACACGGCGAGGTCGACCCACTCGGGAGCGTCCTCGTTGCCGTTGCTCGCGTCGATCTCCAGCCCGCCCAGCCGGGCCATCGGGATCTCCTCGAGCGTGGCCAGCGGATCATCGGCGAGCACGAGCAGACCGAGCGGTTCGTAGCGCACCGGGCGGCGCGTCAGCTCGGCGGGGAAGGGCAGTGGCAGGCCGTCAGCCCGGCCGAACGCGACGTCGAGACGCCCGGCGAGCAGCTGGGGCAGCGCGGCGCCCAGCCCCCCGCCGTACCGGACCGTGAACTCGTGCTGCGGCGCCGCCTGGCGGGCGGCGTCGACGATGCGGGCGGCGGTGAGGCCCTCGCCGATGACGTCGACGAGCAGCGGGCGGCCGGTCCCGCCGAGGTCGCGGAGAGCCGCGTCGTTCAGCGCGAGCAGTCCGCGGGCGTGGACGAGCAGGCGCTCGCCGTCCGCGGTGAGGGTGACGTTGCGGGTGCTGCGCACGAACAGGCGGACGCCGAGGTGTGACTCCAGCCTGCGGATGTCGCGGCTCAGCGCCTGTTGCGCGACGAACAGGCGCTGGGCGGCCCGGGTGAAGTGGAGCTCCTCCGCGACCGTGACGAAGGCCCGGAGGAGACGGAGGTCGAGCTCGGGCCGCACGGCGTCACGGTACTCCCGACGTGGTTCGACATTCACAGCACTGATCGAGTAGGTTCGCAGTCTGCTCGCGCCCTCGTATTCACGCGCCCGATGTTGTCAATAGCGCGCACAGAACAGGTGTTGGATTCCGGCGCCGCGGGGCTCGACTCGTGGAGGGCATGAAGAACGTCCCGAGGCCACTTGCGCTCCTGGTGCTGGCCAACGCCGTGTCGCTGAGCGGCAACGTGGTCCTGACGGTCGCCGTCCCGTGGCTGGTGCTGACCACGACCGGCAGCGCGACGCTCGCCGCCACGGCGGTGTTCGCCGGCGTCGGCGGCGCAGCCGTGGGCGGCCTCCTGGCCGGCCGGGTCGTGGACGCGATCGGCCCCGTACGCACCGGCGCGCTGGCCGAGCTCGCCAACGCCCTCGCCGTCGCGCCCCTGCCGCTGCTCCTGGCCCTCGACCAGCTGGAGATCTGGCACGTGCTGGTGCTGGGCGTTCCTCGGCACCCTCGTCGACTCGGCCGGCTCGACCGCGAGGCAGACGCTGGTCCCCGCCGCAGCGGACGCCCACACCTACCCGCGCGAGCGCGCGAACGCACTGTTCACCTCCGCCGAGCACGTCGGCTACCTCCTCGGCGCCCCGCTCGCAGGCCTCCTGATCGCGGCGTACGGCGTCGGGTTCGCGATCTTGGTGACCGTCGCGGCGTTCGTGTTCGCGGGGCTCGTCGTCGGCCGCCTTCGCCTCGCCGTCTCCCCCTCCAGTGTCGAACCCTCGGCCGGCACCTCGGGCCTGCGTGAGGTGTTCGCGTTCATCTGGAACGACCGGGCCCTGCGCGCGCTGTTCCTCTTCCCGACGGTGGCGGTCATCCTCGTCGCTCCGCTGACGCCGCTCGTCCTTCCGGTGCTGGCCCGCGAGACTTTCGGCAGCCCGGTGGTGCTGGGCGTGATGGTGGCCGCGCTACGGCGCCGGCGGGCTGCTCGGCGCGGCCGGCTTCGGGTTGATCGGCGCCCGGGTGCCGCGCAGGCGCCTGTTCGTCGCCGTCTTCGTCGTGGTGCCGTCGACGTTCGCCGGGATCACGCTCTCCCCCTCGCTCGCGGTGACCCTCGCGATGCTGGTGACGCTCGGCGCTGCCGCCGGCGCCCTGGTACCGCTCATGGCCACCGTCCGCCAGGAGCGCTCCCCCGCACACCTGCTGCCGCGCGTGGTCGGGCTGAGCACGGCGAGCATCCCCGTCACCGGCCCGGTCGGCGTACTCCTCACCGGCCTGCTCGTCGACGGGCTCGGCCTCCACCAGACCCTGCTGCTGATGACGGCGGGCGCGGTGGCCATCGGCGTGAGCGCGACGGTGAGCAAGGGAGTCCGCCTGTTCGACGCGGTCGCCGAGGCGCCCTCCGACGCGGACGTCGCCATGATCCCCGCGGTGGCCGCCTGAGTTCCACGAAGGGCCCCTCAGCCACCGGGTGACAGACTCGGGGGCATGGGACTGTTCGACCTGCTCCGGCCCGGGCGTGAGGAGTCCGAGCGGACTGCGTCGGCACTCGAGGCAGCGCGCGACAACGCCCCCGACGACAGTGCCATCGGCCGCGTGGTGCAGATGCTCATGGACGCCGGGCTCGACGGACGTGGCCCGCTGCGGCCGGCGACGAGCATCGCGGACGCCGCGCGACGGCGTACGTCGGACTCCGAGGAAGCAGTGGAGCGCATCGTCCGCCTGCACTTCGTGGGGGGAGTGGTCGGTGGCTTCGTGACCGGGCTGGGCGGCTTCGTGACGATGCCGGTCGCGCTGCCGGTCAACGTCGCGGAGTTCTACGTGCAGGCCACGCGGATGGTCGGGGCGATCGCGACGGTGCGCGGGTACGACGTCCGCGACGAGCAGGTGCGAACGGCCGTGCTGCTGACCCTCGTCGGCGCGAAGGCCGACGACGTGCTGGCCAAGGCGGGCATGGCCACGGGCGGCGGTGCCATCACCAAGCTGGCGTTGGGCAGGCTGCCGCCGGCGGGGCTGATGGTCGTCAACAAGGCGGTCGGCTTCCGGCTGATGCGCGGGGTCTTCGAGCGGATCTTCTCGCGGTTCGGCCGCGGGGTGCCCTTCCTCGGCGGCGTCATCGGCGCCGTTGTCGACGGCTGGATGATGAAGCGGATCGCCGAACAGGCCATGGTGGAGTTCCCGCCGGTCGACGCAACGGGAGGTGACCAGCCGTGAGCAAGGACGAGACGCCGATCAGCGACCAGCTGAAGAAGGTCGTCGACGACCTCGACCTGGAGGGCAAGGTCAAGGACGCCGCCGCCGCGGCCGAGCAGGCCGTGCTGCGTGGCCTGGAGGCGACGGGCACCTACCTGCGCGACCACCGGTCCGACATCGAGGGCTTCATCGACCGCGCCGGCGCGGCGATCGACCGGCAGACGGCGGGCAGGTACGCCGACCAGGTGGAGCAGGTGCGCAGCCAGCTGTCCGCGGGCGTGGCCAGCCTTGCTGACCGGCAGTGGAGTCCGCTGGAGAGGGCGCCGGAGGAGCTTGCCGCTCCCGAGCTCCCGGAGGCGCTGGACGCCCACGAGGTCGTCGCACCGGAGGAGCGCCCGGGGTCGGAGGGACCCGACGACAGCGGCGGCTGGACGGGCTCGACCGACCCGGTCTGACCCAGAGCCGGACGTGCGAAGGCCCGGACCCCATGGATCCGGGCCTTCGACCCGCGAGTTACGAGCTTGTCGAACTCGAGGTCCCCTGTTGAGCACAACCTAACGCACCGGGGGGTACTTCACTTCACCCTTAAGGGGATCTTCAGACGGTCGTGCCGGGTTCCAGCCGAGCACCGGGCGCGACGTGCTGCTTCCGGCCGACGACGGCGTCACGCCCGACCAGGGTGACCTCGTCGTCGCGAGCGATGCGGCTGGTGGGGAGCTCGCCGACCACGCAGTCGCGGGCGAGCGTCGTCCGCTCGTCGACGACGGTGGTCGTCACCCGCGCACCGGCCTCGACCCTGCAGTCGGCGAAGATCACGGAGTCCTCCACGTGTGCGCCCTTCTCGACGACGACACCCGGGCCGAGCACCGAACGGACCACCTCGCCAGACACTTCGGTGCCGGGAGAGACCAGACTGTCCTCGACGCGGCAGCCCGCGCGCAGCCGGGCGGTGGGCCGGTCGTCCCAGTGGCTGATGACCGGGTAGCCGTCGTGGTCGAAGACGTCCACCTTGCCGGTGATCAGGTCACGATGGCCGTTGAGATAGGCCCCTGGCCGGCCGAGGTCGCGCCAGTACCCCGGCAGCGGCTCGGTGCGCACCGTCCCGCCGCGGATCAGCCGCGGCAGCAGGTGCTCACCGAAGTCGCCGAGCCCACTGTCGTCGCCCTCGGCCCCGCCCATCAGCTCGCGACGCAGCTCGAACAGCGCCTCGAGCAACGACGCCGTCCGGTAGACGAAGATCTCGTTGGCCACCACGCCAGAGCTCGGCCGCGACGGCTTGACCTCAACGCCGGTCGCAGTCCCGTCACGTCCCGTCAGGACCACGACGTTCTCGCTGGCCTCGCGCTTGGTGACCTCGGAGGTCAGCACCGTGGCATCCGCGCCCGCGTCGACGTGCCCCTGGATCACGGGCATGAGGTCGGCGGCGAAGACGTGGTCGGCGCTCGCCACCACCAGGGTCTCGGCGCCGAAGTGCATCAGGTCGCGGCTCATCCGCAGCAGCAGGTCGGCGTTCCCGTGCGCGAACTCGTCCTCGCTGGCCGGCCCGCTCCCCGATTGCGGCACCATCCGCCGGAACCCTCCCCGGTTGCGGTCGAGGCTCCACGGTCGCCCGCCGGACAGGTAGTCGTCGATCGAGGCGACCTGGTACTCCACGCTCACCCAGACGTCGACCACGCCCGAGTTCGTCAGGCTCGACAGCACGAAGTCGATCAGGCGGTGCGTGCCGCCGTACGGCAGCACCGGCTTGGCCCGCTCCCTGGTGAGCACGTCCATCCGGGACCCCTGGCCGCCGGCCTGCACCAGCGCCAGCACCTCACCGCGTCTCACCATCCGCGCAGCCTAGGGATGTCACTGCTGGCAGGGACCACCCCGAAGGACCGACAGGTGGCCGTGCTCGACGTCGAGGGTGGCGGTGGCGAGGGTGGCCGTCTCGAGGTAGTCCGAGCTGTCGGGGTCGACCGCGTGACGGCAGACGGGGCCTGCGGCGACGTGGTGCGTCATCGCGGCATGTACGTCGGCCGCGGACGCAGGCGCCGGGTCGCGCAGGCTGGCGACCAGGTGGTCGCGCCGGACCCAGGAGTTGTCGTCGAGTAGCCCGGCCTGGTCGCCCGGCTCGCCCTCGGCGGAGACGAAGTGGTTGGTGCGCACCAGCAGCCCCGACTCGGGCTTCACCTCGCCTACCCCGTCAGGGAAGGTCTCGAGCGAGGCGGCATCGCCGCCGCGGTCCACGACAGTGACGGCCGACGACGCCGTGAACGACAGGCTGCCCACCAGGTCGCGCGCCTCGGCGACGCTGGCGCACTCAGCGAGAAGCGTGCGCAGCAGGACGTGCACGGGGTAGCCGATGGTCAGCTCCCCGCCACTCTGGGTCTGGTCGTCGGAGTCGTGGTGGAGCATGTTCAGCATCACGCCGAGACCCGCGTCGTTGACCCCGATCTTGGCCAGCACGCCGTACTCCGTCAGCGTGCTCACCCGGCGCCCGGCGGCGGTCTCGAACTGCCACACGAACCAGTTGTCGCGCATCTGCGGATACCAGTCCCAGGTCTGCACCGCGACCGGCGCCCGGCCCGGCGCCGTGGAGACGACCGTCGAGCACTCGGTGGCCGCCACGCGCGGCGCGATGCCCGCGAGTACCTCCGTGCGGGCGTTGAGGGCCGCGATCTCCGCGACGCTGCGGCCGGAACCTGCCGCGATCGCGGCGATCTCGTCGGCGGCGCCCGGGACCTGCGCGCGGATCGAGTCCAGTGCGCGAGCCCCCCAGAAGTCCAGGTCGAAGCCGGGGTCGAGCCACTCCCACAGCCGCCTGTACGCCGCCACGGTCGCGCCGACCCGCGCGGCGTGGGCGCTGCCCAGCTCGACGCCGCGTTCGTGGGGATCGGTGGCGGTCGAGCTGAAGGTGACGACGTCGGGCACTCGCCCAGTCAACCAACCTCGTCAATCAGGGTGTGGTGAGAGGGGATGCGGACCTGCATCGTTTGCCCATGGCCGACGACAAGGACGACCGCGACGAGACGAAGGCCGAGAGGCTGGACCGCAACTGGAACGACATGCTCCAGGAGCTGCGCGTCGTGCAGACGGGCGTCCAGCTGCTCTCGGGGTTCTTGCTGACGCTGCCGTTCACCGAACGGTTCAAGGACATCGACGTCTGGCAGGAGCGGCTCTACCTCGCCCTGGTGCTGACCGCCGGCCTGGCCGTCGGTGCGACGCTGACGCCGATCATGGTGCACCGGCGGGTGTTCGGGCAGCAGGTGAAGGACCGGGTCGTGGCAGCCGGACACGCCTTCCTGCAGGTGGTGATGGTGCTGCTTGCGCTGATCATCGTCGGGATCTGCACGCTGATCTTCAGCGTGGTGATCAACTGGGACGTCGCGCTCGTCGTGGCCATCGCGACCGGAGCCGTGCTCGCGGTGCTGCTGGTCGTCGTACCGCTGCTGATCGCTCGGCGCAACGCGCGCCCCTGACACGCGACAGCGCCCGGGACCCCACTCAGGGAGTCACCGGGCGCCGGTCGTCAATCGTGCGTGGATCAGGTGAAGACGCTGACGCCACCCGGACCGACCAGCAGTCCGACGATGATCAGGACGATGCCCATCAGTGCCTGGCCGCGAATGAGGGTCACGATGCCCCACACGACCAGGATCACAGCGAGGATCCAGAGAAGGAAAACCATCTGTCGCTCCTTGTGAGTGCGAACCAACTGGGCGCCAGCCACTTGTCGGGGCCCAGCACGCGCGGGGTGTGCCCTCTGCGTCCCTTTCAATGAAGCAGACGAAACAGGGCGATCACAGCGCCCAATGGGGTGGGAACGTGCCCGCACCCACCCGTCCGGGTGGAGACATGTGACTGAGTCACATATAGCGTCGGAACCATGACGAGCAAGCTGGAGACCACCATCAAGATCGACAACTGGGACGAGAAGCCCAGCGAGGAGTACGACGACGGCACCAAGGTCGCGCACGCGGTCGTGGCCCTGACCGAGGGCAACGACGGCCTGCGCACCGGACACCTGGAGTCGGTCCTCTACTACGGCGCCGACGGCACCAGCTCCTACGTCGGCGTGCTGCACCTCGACGCCGAGCTCGACGGCAAGTCCGGATCGTTCACCGCGCTCGGGAACGGCGAGTACGACGGCACGACGGCCAGCAGCACGATGCCGATCATCGGGGGCACGGGTGAGCTGGACGGCATCACCGGCTCCGTGTCGAGCAGCTCGACCCAGGCCGACTACCCGAACATGCCGCTGGTCATCGAGTACACCCTCGGCTGACCAACCGCGGTGGACGTCCCCGCCGACGAGAGCCGGGACATCGCTCGGGACGCCCTGGCCAACGTGCTGGGTGCGCTGGCGCTCGTCATCACCGACGAGCTCGGTCGCGCGGTCACCCAGGCCACTGCCGAGGGGCGCGGCGCGGTCACCGACGCCGCAGCGCTGTCGGCACTGGCCCAGTTCCTCGACGGCGCGACCGTCGACCGGGTCCACCAGGTGCTCGGGGTCACGCCGTCCGGGGCAGTGCGGCTCGTCGACCGACTCGAGGCTGCGGGCCTGGTCACCCGCTTGCCCGGGGCCGACGGGCGCAGCCGGGCGGTCCGGCTGACCGAGGCCGGGCGCGACCGTGCGCGGGCGATAGGCGATGCCCGGTCGGCGTACCTCGCGGGGTTGCTCGGTGACCTGACCTCCAGCGAGGTCGACGTGCTTCGCGGCCTGCTCGCGCGCGTGATGACCGGTGTGGTCGCGGGCAAGGACGGCGGCGCCTGGACGTGTCGGCTCTGCGACCTCGTCGCCTGCCGTCGCAGCGAAGGCGAGTGCCCTGCGATGAACGCCGCGTTGGCCCGGCGGCCAGACTGAGCGATGCAGGGCCGATGTCGAGAACCTGTCGGCCCGGACGACGCATCGGTGAGTACCCCACGGAGCAGAGGAGAACACCATGTCGTTCCAGGCCTATCTCGACAACATCGAGGTCAAGACCGGGCTCACCCCGCGGCAGTTCATCGAGCTCGCCGACGAGAAGGGTTTCGACTCCACCACCAAGGCGGGCCCGATCCTGGAGTGGCTCAAGGAGGACTTCGACCTCGGCCGCGGGCATGGCATGGCCCTGGTCCACGTGATCACCAAGGGTGCGGACATCGGCACCATGCACGTAGGTACGACGGGCGTTCACCGCGACGATTCGGCCACCTTGTGGCTCGACGGCAAGGCGACCAACCCGTCCGCCTGAGCCCCCGTGGACGGCTGGCCGGGTTCGTGCAACGGTGAGACAGGCCCTGCCTGGAGGAGAACACCATGGAACAGTCCACACAGCCGTCGGCCTGCCCCGACTGCCACGCGCTGACCGACGACCTGGCCGCGCATCAGCGCTGGCACTCACGGTTGGTCCACGACATCGCCGTAGCCGTTGACAAGGAGAACAAGCGCCGCGAGGCGTCCGCCTGACCCCGCGTCAGCCCCCGTCGGCGCGAGCCAGCGGCAGCCCGAGCCGCTCCTCCAGCTCACCGGCCTCGACGCCGTACGTCGTCAACAGCCGCGCCCCGTCGGGCCCGACCTCGAAGGTGGCGAGGTCGGTGTAGAGCCGCGTCACGCACGCCAGCCCGGTCAACGGATAGGTGCACTCGCGGACCAGCTTCGGCGTGCCGTCCTTGGCGAACAGCGTCATCATCACGAACACCTGCTTGGCGCCGATCGCCAGGTCCATGGCGCCGCCGACGGCGGGAATCGCGTCGGGGGCACCGGTGTGCCAGTTGGCCAGGTCGCCGCCGACCGAGACCTGGAAGGCGCCGAGCACGCAGACGTCGAGATGACCGCCGCGCATCATCGCGAAGGAGTCGGCGTGGTGGAAGTACGCCGCCCCCGGCAGCTCGGTGACCGCCTGCTTGCCGGCGTTGGTGAGGTCCCAGTCCTCGTGGCCGGGCTCGGCGGCCGGGCCCATGCCGAGCATGCCGTTCTCGGTGTGCAGCACGACCCCGGACTCCCGGGTCAGGTGGTCGGCGACCTTGGTGGGCTGACCGATCCCGAGGTTCACGAAGGAGCCGGGGGCGATGTCGGCGGCGACGGCAGCGGCGATCTCGTCGGTGGTCCTCATGGGCAGACCACCCTGGTCCACGTAGATCCCCGGCGTCACGACGGCCTCGGGGTCGATCCCGCCGATGTCGACGACCTCGCGCACCTGCGCGATGACGGTCTCGGCGGCGGTGGCCATCACCGGTCCGAAGTTGCGGGCGGTCTTGCGGTAGACGAGGTTGCCCGCGCGGTCGGCCCGGTGGGCGCCGATGAGGGCGACGTCGCCGTGGATCGGGTACTCGAGCACGTAGGTCCGCCCGTCGATCTCCCGGGTCTCCTTGCCCTCGGCCAGCGGCGTGCCGACGCCGGTGGGGCAGAAGAACGCCCCGATGCCGGCACCCGCAGCGCGCATCCGCTCGGCCAGGTTGCCCTGCGGCACCACCTCCAGCTCGACCTTCCCGTCGCGGTAGAGCCCGTCGAAGACCCACGAGTCGTGCTGGCGCGGGAACGAGCAGACCACCTTCTTCACCCTGCCCTTGGCGAGCAGCGCCGCCAGTCCGGTGTCGCCGTTGCCCGCGTTGTTGCTGACGATCGTCAGGCCGCTCGCACCCTGCCGGATCAGCGCGTCGATCAGCTCGATCGGCATGCCCGCCAGACCGAAGCCGCTGACGAGGACCGTCGACCCGTCCCGGACGTCGCTGACGGCCTCGTCGGCGCCGCTCGCACCCCCGTAGAACTGTGCCCTCATGTGACGTTCTCGAGGACGATCGCGAGGCCCTGCCCGACGCCGATGCAGATGGCCGCGACACCCCACCGGTCTCCGGACTCGCGGAGCCGGTGGGCGAGGGTGCCCAGGATGCGGCCGCCGGAGGCGCCCAGCGGGTGGCCGATCGCGATGGCCCCGCCCTTGGTGTTGACGATGTCGGGGTCGACCTTCCAGAGGTCCACGCACGCCAGCGACTGCACCGCGAACGCCTCGTTGAGCTCCACGGCCGCCACGTCCGCCCAGCCGATCCCGGCGCGGGAGAGCGCTTGCTCGACCGCCTCGACGGGAGCGATGCCGAAGTCCTGCGGGACCAGCGCGAACGTCCCGCGGCCCGCGACCCGCGCCACGGGATCCACGCCGATCGCGTCGCGCGCGGACTCCGAGCCGAGCAGCACCGCCGACGCGCCGTCGTTCAACGGCGAGGCGTTGGCAGCGGTGATGGAGCCGTCGGGACGGAAGGACGGCTTGAGACCGGCCAGCTTCTCGGCGGTGGAGCCGGGCCGGATGCCCTCGTCGCGGGCCAGGTCGACCCCTTCCACGCGCACGACGAGGTCGTCGTAGAACCCGGCCTCCCACGCGGCGTCCGCGAGGTTGTGGGAGCGGGCCGCGAACTCGTCCTGCCGCTCCCGGGAGATCGCGTACCTGTCGGCCAGCTGCTCGTTTGCCTCACCCAGCGACACCGTCCACTCCGCCGGCATCCGCTCGTTGACCAGCCTCCAGCCCAGCGTGGTCGACACGGCCGTGACGTTGCCGGCCGGGAACGCCCGCGACGGCTTGGGCAGCACCCAGGGCGCCCGTGTCATCGACTCCACCCCGCCGGTGAGCACGATGTCTGCGTCACCGGCCTCGATCGTCCGCGACCCCGCCATGGCGGCGTCCAACGACGAACCGCACAGGCGGTTCACGGTCACAGCCGGCACCGAGGTCGGCAGGCCGGCGAGCAGCACTGCCATGCGTCCGACGTTGCGGTTGTCCTCGCCCGCGCCGTTGGCGTTGCCCCACACCACGTCGCCGATCCGCTCGGGTTCCAGGCCAGGTGTCTTGGCCAGCACCCCGGTGATCGCGGTCGCGGCGAGGTCGTCGGGACGTACGTCGGCCAGCGCGCCGCCGAACCGGCCGAACGGCGTCCGCGCGGCGGCGTAGATGAAGGCCGCGCGTCACTGGCTCTCCTCCTCGGCGCGGACCTGCTGGGCGATCCGGAAGGCGGTGTTGGCGGCGGGGACACCGCAGTAGATCGCGGTCTGCAGCAGGACCTCCTTGATCTCGTCCCAGGACAGGCCGTTGCGGCGTGCGGCGCGGAGGTGGAGCGCGAGCTCCTCGTCGTGCCCGTGGGCCACCAGCGCGGTCAGCGTGATCATCGAGCGACTGCGGCGGTCGAGACCGGGCCGCGTCCAGATGCCGCCCCACGCGTAGGTGGTGATGAAGTCCTGGAACTCGCGGGTGAGCTCCGTCGCGCCCTCGAGCGCACGGTCGACGTGCTCGTCGCCGAGCACCTCGCGACGAACGGCCATGCCGCTCTCGTGCGAGACCTCGGCAGGAGCCTCCCCACCGAGGAAGTGCTCGCGCATCAGGTCGGCCACCTCGGCGGGCCGCTCGGCCGGAGCGAGGTGGGCGGCGTTCTCGAGCACCACGAAACGACCCGCTTGCACGCCGTTCGCCAGCTCGCGGAGCAGCTCCGGTGGGGTGACCTGGTCCTCCCTGCCGGCGATCGCCAGCACGGGCTGGCCGATCTCGGCGAGCCGGTCGCGCACGTCGAAGCGCGCGAGGGCCTCGCAGACCTGGACGTAGCCGCGGTCGTGGGCGACGTGCAGTGCGTGGAGCAGAGCGGCCCCGCGGTCGGGCTCTCGTTCGAAGAACCCGTGCGCGAACCACCGCTCGGCCATCACGCTCACGAGCACGGCCGTCCCCGAGGTGGTGACCCGGCCGATGCGGTCGGCCCAGGTGCCGACGTCGCCGATCCGGGCGCCCGTGCAGATCAAGGCGGCGTCGGTGATGCGCTCGGCGTGGTCGAGGAGCAGGTCGAGCCCGACGGTGCCACCGACGGAGACGCCCGCATAGGCGAACGGCGTCCCGGTGTCGCCGCGCTGCTCCTGGACGTCGGCGACCAACGCGAGCACGCCCTCGGTGAGCTCGGCCATCGTGAACGACTCCTCCGGCACCGAGCGGTTGTGCCCGTGCCCGGGCAGGTCCCAGGCGAGCAGGTCGAAGGAGTCGCTGAGCCGGTCGGCGCAGGCCGTCCAGAGCTCGACGGCGCTGGTGCCGAGCGACGGCCCGAGCACGAGGAGCGGCAGCTCCGTGCGGTTGGCGGCCCCGGACATCCGCACCCCTGTGATGGCGGGAATCACGCGAGCACCCCGGCCGCCCTGGCCAGCGGAGCCTCGAGGAACGCCTCGGTCGCACCGAGGTAGTCGCCCGACGGCGTCCGTCCACCGAGCTCGGCCATCGCCCGCTGCTCGGCGCGTACGGCGTCGCGGGCGTCGTCGAGCGTGGCAGCCATCCGCTCGGCATGCACCTGCAGGTTGTCCAGCAGCTCCGTCGTCTGCCCGGCGGCGACGACCGTGCGTCGCAGCAGGGTGCGCAGGGTGTCCCACTCGGCGTGCCAGGCACCGGCCGGGCGCTCGTCACCGGCGTCAGCAGCCGCGACGTGGAGGACGGCGGCGAGGTGGGGGGCGGCGAGCGCCGCACGGCGCACCAACGTGGCGAGGACCGGGTTGGCCTTGTGCGGCATGGTCGACGAGCCACCAGGCGCGCCCTCCGCGAGCTCGCCGATCTCGGGCCGGCTCAAGGTCACCACGTCGGCGGCGATCCTGCCCCAGGCATCGGTGCAGCCCACGGCGGCGTCGCCCAGGCGGGTCACGGTCGAACGCGTGGTGTGCCACGGCGTCGAGGCGGTCAGGTCCAGAGCCGTGGCCAGCTCGAGCGAGAGCGCGGTCGCCGCGGCCACCGGGTCGTCCAGGTCGGCGGCGAGCTCGACGGTCGCGGCCATGGTGCCGGCGGCGCCGCCGACCTGCACGGGGAGGACCAGCGCCGACGCGACGTCGTACGCGTCGAGGACGCCCGTGAGCCAGCCCGCCGACTTCAGCCCGAACGTCGTGGGCACGGCGTGCTGCCCCAGGGTGCGACCCACCATCGCCGTGCGGCGGTGGCGCTCGACGAGGCCGACCAGGAGCCGGACCTGCTCACGCAGGGCGGTGACGACCACACCGGCCGCCTCGCGCGCGCACAGCATGAGCGCGGTGTCGACGACGTCCTGGCTCGTCAGTCCGCGGTGCAGCCAGCGGGCACCGTCCGCACTGACGTCGGCCAGCGCCAGTCGCAGCACCTCGACCAGGGCGGCGGCCGGGTTGCCGGTGGCTTCGGACTGCTGGGCGACGAGCTGGAGGTGGTGGGCACCGACGATGCCTTGCAGGTCGAGCTTGGCGACGTTGGCGGGGGCGATGCCCGCGCCGGCCAGTGCGTCGAGCCAGGCCTCCTCGACGGCGACCATCGCCGCGAGGAACGCCTCGTCGGAGCACAGGTCGCCGGCGCGCTCGTCACCGGGCCACAGGAGGTTGGTCATCGAGCCGGTCATACGTGTCAGTCTTGCGTGGCCGCGTGCGAGAGGAACACCGTCTCCCCCTCGCCCTGCAGTCTGATGTCGAAGACGAACCCGTGCTCGTCGGGCGTCGCCACCAGGGTCGCACGCCGCTCGGGGTCGAGCGCGGCGAGCAGCTTGTCGAGCGGGTGGCCGGGCAGGTACGCGCGGGTGAAGAGGCGGTCGAGCAGGCCGCGGGCGAACACGGTGAGGGCGAAGAACGGAGGGTCGCCGAGCTGGGCCTCGCCCGGCTGCAGCACCCCGGGAGTCACCGTGGTGAACGAGTAGGTACCCGTGCTGTCAGTGGCCGCCCGGCCCCAGCCGGTGAAGGTGAACCCGTCGCGGCGCAGGGAGCCCGTGCGCTGCACCACCAACCCGTAGGGGTCCGCCTGCCAGAGCTCGACGAGCGCGTCGGGCACGGGTTCGCCGGCTCCGTCGAGGACCCGACCGTGGAGCCGGACCGCGCCGGGGGTGCCGGGCGCGACCAACGCCGAGTCCCCGTGGAACTCGAGGCCGAAGGCGAAGAAGGGGCCCACCGTCTGGCCGGGAGTGACGCTCATCCGTCCTCCTCGTCGAGCGGGGTCGCGGCCGAGCCGGTCAGCACGATGTCCCACCGGTAGCCGGTGCACCACTCGGCCTCGGTGACGTCGTGGTCGTAGGTCGCCACGAGCCGCTCGCGCGCCTGAGGATCGACGATCGCCTGGTAGATCGGGTCCAGCGCGAACAGCGGGTCGCCCGGGAAGTACATCTGGGTCACCAGCCGTTGCGTGAAGGCCGTGCCGAACAGCGAGAAGTGGATGTGCGCCGGCCGCCACGCGTTGTGATGGTTGCGCCACGGGTACGGGCCCGGCTTGATCGTGGTGAACGCGTAGCCGCCCTCGTCGTCGGTGAGGCACCGGCCCATGCCCACGAAGCTCGGGTCGAGCGGGGCCGGGTGCTGGTCGCGCTGGTGCACGTAGCGGCCGGCCGCGTTGGCCTGCCAGATCTCGACGAGCTGGCGGCGTACGGGCCGTCCTTCGCCGTCGAGCACGCGGCCGGTCACCTTGAGCCGCTCGCCGACGGGCTCGCCGCCGCGCTGGATCGTGAGGTCGGCTTCGAGCGGCCCGACGTCGCGCTCACCGAACACCGGGCTCCACAGCTCCACCCCCTCCGGGTCGACCTGGACCGGGCTCTTGGTGGGGTGCCGCAGCAGGCTCGAACGGTACGGCGGGTAGTCGAGGCGCACGTTCGACTCGGTCACTCCCGCGGCTTCGTAGTCCTTGGCTATCTGCTCGATCTCGGCACTGATCTGTGCCTGGTCGGCAGCGGCCTGCGTGGTCACGTTGTCACCGTAGGGCTCAAGTCTCTCCGGCGCTCGACTACCACTTCCGCTGGATGGAAGATGCTCTCCATGGCCGGCAACACCTCCGCTCCCGGGGCTTCGGTCACCAGCCGCGCGCTCGCATTGATCGGGGCGTTCGACGAGGAGCACCGCCGGCTGTCGCTGACGGGGCTGGCCGCGCGAGCGGGCCTTCCGCTGCCGACCGCCCACCGGCTCGTCGGCGAGCTGGTCGAGTGGGGTGCGCTCGCGCGGACGTCGTCGGGCGAGTACGTCGTCGGCCGCCGGCTCTGGGACATCGGCCTGCTGGCGCCGGTCCAGGCGGGGCTGGTCGAGGCGGCGTCGCCGTACCTGCACGACCTCTACGGCGCCACCTTGGCCACCGTGCATCTCGCGGTCCGCGACGACACCGAGGTGCTCTACCTGCACCGGCTGCGCGGAAGCACGTCGGTGCCGATCGTCAGCACCGTCGGTTCCCGGTTGCCTCTGCACACCACCGGGGTGGGCAAGGTGCTGCTGGCGCACGCGCCGGAGGACGTCCAGCAGCGGGTCTTCGCGGACCTGCACCGCGTGACCGCCTACACCATCACCCAGCCCGGCCGCCTGCGCCGGCAGCTCGCGCAGGTGCTGCGTGACGACTACGCCACGACGCAGGAGGAGATGAGCCTGGGCGCGTGCTCGGTCGCCGTGCCCGTGCGTCGCGGCAAGGAGGTGATCGCCGCCCTCGGCCTGGTCGTCCCGTCCCTCAAGCGCGACCGCCCCAAGCTGGTCACCGCCCTGACCGTCGCCGCCCGCGGCATCGGCCGGGCGATCGGTGGTTGAGGAGGGCCGGCTCGCGGCCCGTCACGAAACCACCGCAAGATGGCTTGCCGGGTTTCGTGACAGGCGCTGCACGCCTTCCTCAACCAGCGGTGGCTTCCGCTGAGCAGAAGCACCTCTGTTCATCGCCGCACGCCTCCCACGCCATGCTGCGCTGCATGGCGGAGGTGCGCACCCAGGTCGCGATCGTCGGCGCGGGCCCCGCGGGCATGCTGCTCTCCCACCTGCTTGCGGCGGAGGGCGTCGAGGCGGTCGTGGTCGAGACGCGATCGGAGGAGTACGTCGCCTCGCGCATCCGCGCCGGCATCCTCGAGCAGTCGACCGTCGACCTGCTGCGTGAGACGGGCCTCGGCGACCGGCTCGACGCCGAGGGCCAGCAGCACCGCGGCATCTACCTCCAGTGGCCCCACGAGCGCCACCACCTCGACTTCGTCGACCTGACCGGCCGGTCGGTGTGGGTCTACGGCCAGACCGAGGTGCAGAAGGACCTGGTCGCGGCGCGCAAGGCCGCGGGCCAGCAGGTGTTCTACGAGGTGGCCGACACGGCGCTGTACGACGTCGCGAGCGACCGGCCGTTCGTCACGTTCACCGATGCCTCGGGCGAGGAGATCGAGCTCGTGGCCGACGCGGTCGCGGGCTGCGACGGTTCGTTCGGGCCGTCCCGGGGCGCCGTACCCGAGAACCTGCGGGAGACGTGGGAGCGCGTCTACCCCTACTCCTGGCTCGGCATCCTCGCCGACGTCGCGCCGTCGACCGACGAGCTGATCTACGCCTGGCACCCCGACGGCTTCGCGCTGCACTCGATGCGCTCGGACCAGGTGTCGCGGTTCTATGTGCAGGTCCCCAACGGCACACCGATCGAGCAGTGGTCCGACGACCGGATCTGGGAGGCGCTCGCGACGAGGCTCGGCCACGGCCAGGACGGCTGGTCGCTCGAGCCGGGCCCGATCACCGACCGCAGCGTGCTGCCGATGCGGTCGTTCGTCGCCACGCCGATGCGACACGGTCGCCTCTTCCTCGCCGGCGACGCCGCGCACATCGTCCCGCCCACCGGCGCCAAGGGCCTCAACCTCGCCGTCGCCGACGTCGCGCTGCTCGCCCCTGCCCTGGCCGGGCTGGTACACGGCGACTCCGCCCTCGCCGACGCCTACTCCGACACCGCCCTGCGCCGCGTCTGGCGCTGCACGCACTTCTCCTGGTGGATGACCACGATGCTGCACGCCTCCGGCGACCCGTTCGACGCCGAGCTCCAGCTGTCCCAGCTGCGCTGGGTCTGCTCGTCCGCGGCCGGCGCCACCGGCCTCGCGGAGAACTACGCCGGCCTCCCGATCGGCTTCTGAGCGACCCGCCGATGCCAGGCATGCCCGCAGGCGATGGGGCCACGTCTTGTCGCGCCGTACGCCGCTCCCGAAGACTCGCCGCATGAGCCCACGTCCGCGTCGCGTCGTCACCGGCCACACGCCCGACGGTGTCTCCGTCGTGGTGAGTGACGGGCCGGTACCGGTCAGCCGGGAGCTTCCGGAGGACGGCGTGGCCTTCCACGAGATCTGGAACACCACCGGCTCGCCTGCCTCCGTCACCGCCCGCGAGGACCCCGACCCGACCGAGCGCGACCTCACCGTGCCGCCGCCCCCGAACGGCACCAAGATCCGGATCAACGAGTTCCAGCCGGGTTCCTGGACGAGCGTGGGCTCCAGTCTCCGGTGCACCGCACCGAGTCGATCGACTACGGGATCGTGCTCGAGGGCGAGATCACGCTCGTCCTCGACGACTCCGAGGTGACGCTGTACGCCGGCGACGTGGTCGTCCAGCGGGGCACCGACCACGCCTGGGCCAACCGCAGCGACTCGGTCACCAAGGTGGCGTTCGTCCTGGTCGACGGCGAGTTCGCGCCGGACCTGCTCGCGACCTTGCCCGAGGACGCGGTCGACCGAGTCACCCGGAAGGGTCCTAAGGACTGACTCGCACCGCGACCAGGCCTTCTCGACGTCCGACCGTGGAGGCGATGAGCAGGGTCAGGCCGGCCGCGGAGAAGTTCACCGCCGTCACGGTGACGCTCTTGATGAGCACGAAGTCGGCCAGCGAGGCCGACAGCAGCAGCCAGAGGGTGAACGTCGCCTTGCCGAGGTAGAGCATCGCCCACATGGCCGTCAGCACGCGGAACAGCCGCTGGATCCGCGGCCGGGCCGCGATCTCGTCGGTCATCGGGTAGAAGTCTCCGGCCAGCCTGGCCACCAGCGGCCGCGCCCAGAACAGCGACACCAGGAACGCCAGCCCGATGACGGTGTCGGTCACGATCGGCTGGAGGAAGTAGAGGAACGTGCTGTCCGGCCGCGACCGAGATGAGCGTGCGGCCCGTCAGCACGGCGGCGGTCAGGACCAGCAGTCCCGACGTACGCCGACCGGTCGCCGCGCGCCAGGCCAGCGCGCCGTACGACCACGCGAGCGCGAAGCCGATCGCGACCCACACCCCGGCAACGGCGAACACGCCGTAGAACAGCGCGGCCGGGATCGCGCAGGCGATGGTGATGCTGAGCGCGACTCTCCGAACGACGGCGCCGAGCCCGGGCCGGGGAGGCCGGGGAGGGGTCCGGGGAGGGCTGAAGGCACGGGCCCTGGAGCCGACGATGTCGGCTCCAGGGCCACCGGGGGTGCTACCAGGGACATGCAGGGGGCCTATCCAGCCGGCGGACCGGCTTGAAGTTTTGGTCCACCGGGGAAGGCGCCTTGCGGCGCCCGGGGGGTTCCGCCGGTGGTTGACTCAGAAACTAGGGCCAGTACGCACCAGCCACGTCGAATCAGGACGAAATGGTCCACTCGGGTCATGCGACTAGTCCGCCACAGGCTATGTCGCTTCACCCTCTTGCCGGTTGAGAACGGTGTATCGCACGTCGAAAGCTCGCGGAAAGTGTCCTCGACCCAGTCGGCGGTGTACGCGCCCACGTGCGGCAGGTGGTCCAGACCGACGTGCTCGGTGGCGCCCTCCTCGGGCGTGAAGACCCGCAGCTCGCGCTGGGGGCTGTTGATCGCCTGGTCGTAGGACTGGTGCGCGTACTCGACCGGGATCTGCCGGTCGTTCTCGCCGTGGGTGATCAGGAACGGCACGGTGATCTGCTCGACGACCCCGTTGAGGTGGACGTCCTCGGCGGCCTTGATGAACGTCTCGACGTCGTCGTACCCCCACACCCACAGCACGTGCTCCCAGTAGTGCGGGACCGGGTTCTCGCCCTCGCGCTCGAGCCGGCGCTTCTGCACCTCGCCCCAGTTGTGGTTGGCGCCCCAGGCGACGACGAGCTTGATGCGCTTCTCGAACGCCGCCGCGCGCGGCGCGTAGTAGCCGCCGAGCGACCAGCCGACCAGGCCGATCCGGTCGTGGTCGACGTCGTCGCGGGTCTCCAGGTAGTCCACGCAGGCCGCCGCCCAGACCTCGGTCTCCACGCGCGACCTGAGGCCGAGGAACCGCAGCGCCTCGCCGCTGCCGGGGCAGTCGACCATCAGCGTCGAGATGCCGCGCTGGGCCAGCTCCTGCGGCCAGCCCGAGGTGTACATGTGCTCCTTGGTCGAGTCGAGCCCGTTCCACATGACCATGGTCGGCGCGGGCGTGCCGTCGTCCCGGCGGGCTCGGAGGAAGTACGCCGGCAGCTCCGTCGGACCGCTGGGGCCCTCGAAGGGGATCGCCACCCGCGTGGTCGCCGGGTCCACCAGGTCGAACGACTTCTGCAGGGCGTCCAGACCCTGCTGGTAGAAGGGGATCCGCTCGGGGTCCCTGCTCGACAACATCCGCTCCGCTTGACAGACGTACACCGCCGACCGGAAGTACTTCTGCCCCGCGGTCCGCGGGTGTCCCGGCCTCCTCGGCCTCCCGCGCCTGCTCGGCCACCTGGTCGGCGACGGCCTTCCAGGCCAGCATCAGGTCCCGCGTGCCCGCGTCGCCGCGCTCCGCTGCGTCCCTGATCGGCCGGCACGCCCGGTCCACCTCGTCGATCGCGCCGCCGCTGTTCAGCGTGGCCGCGACGCCGAGGCTCCAGATGTAGTTGGTCGGGAAGTACTCGAACATGACCTCGACCCTGCCCCAGATCTCGCGCGCGTGGAACGCGCACGTGCTGATGCGAGGTATCCCCATCCGCTGGTGAGCGGGCCGCGCAGCGGTCCATCACGAACCCACCTCGCTGACCCGGTCAGCACCAGCCTTCGCACGGCACGGCGTGCCAGGGCCGGCCGCCGTACGTCACGGCCACCTGCCAACCCGCCGTAGAGAAGTCGAATGGCGCCGCGATCGCGGCCTTCCTGTCCGCAGCGGAGATCAGCGGCTCGAGCCTCAGCACGTCGCCCTCGACCACGTAACCGAAGCGGGCGTCGCCAATGGTCATCACGTGGTCGTCGACCAGGTCGTAGGGACCGTCGTCGACGCGCTGCTCATTCTGGTCGAGGGACCCGAACTCGCCCGCCGCGGTGAAGAAGTGCGCGTGGACCTGGGGCACGGCTCCGTCGCAGAGGTGCTTGCCCTTGGTGGCCAGCTGCTGCGGCGTCATGTCCGGAAAGAAGTCTCCGACAATGGCGGGAGCCACCTTCGCCAGACCGTTGGCCTGAAGTGCCGCAACGAGCTGCTCGCAACTGTGTCGCTGCTGCCACCGGCCGACGATCGGTTCGGCCGGTGGAGTGGAGGAGGACGCCACGGTCGATCCGGCGGACGACCGGGTGGACGCCGGCGTCACTGTCGACGAACCGTCAGCACCGCAGGCCACCAGCAGCATGCCGCCCAGCCCGAGAAGCACAGGCAGGCGCCGCGCGCGCATGGATCGACGCTACTCGCCAGACTGCGACGGCGCGACCACG
The DNA here is from genome assembly GCA_963790295.1 of uncultured Actinomycetota bacterium. Classification (GTDB taxonomy): domain Bacteria; phylum Actinomycetota; class Actinomycetes; order Propionibacteriales; family Nocardioidaceae; genus Nocardioides. The sequence goes on along the minus strand of CAWBOE010000005.1, from coordinate 42,022 downwards.
CGGGTCAGCATTGCCGAGGGTGACCGGCCAGAAGCGCCGGCCCGAGGATCGGCACCATGACGACGTCACCGACACCGAGGCTTCGAAGTCGTCTTCCGCGGCCGCTCATCACCTCGGATGGACCAACGGCGTCACGGCGTCGTCGTCGAGGAGGTCGCCCTCGGCGAGCGTGGCGAGGTACTCCGCCCCGAGCACGCCGACGTCCTGGCGACCGTTGAACATCGCTCCGCCGGGCATGAACGCCGCCGTCATCGCCCGTCGTCGGCCCGGAGTCATGTTCGCCCCGGCGCCGTGGATCGTGTGTCCGTTGTGGAAGGTGCAGCCGCCGGCGGGCAGCGGACCGGGGTCGGCATCCTCGCCGCGTCGGGATGCGCCGCGAAGAGGGCGCCCAGGTCGGGGCCCAGGTCGACCGCCGAGTCGAGCCGCATCTTGTGGCTGCCCGGGACGAAGTAGAGGCAGCCGTTCTGCAGGGTCGAGTCGTCGAGAGCGACCCAGATCGTGCAGGCGTGCGGGGACGAGAAGCCCCACCAGGGGATGTCGAGGTGGTACTGCGTCGGGACGCCGTACGGCTCCTTGATCAGCGCCTGGTCGAGGTACAGACGGACCGCGTCGATTCCCTCCAGCTCGGCGACGAGACTCCCGATCCGCGGGTCGAGGACCAGCCCCGCGAGTGCTTCGCTCTCACGCCGCAGGTGCATCCGCTGGGTGAAGGCCTTCTCGCTGTTCTTGCCGGTGGGCTCGCGGTGGCTGCCGGCGACGGCCCAGTCGACGATCCCGCGCCACAGTGTCGAGCTCGTCGGGGCTGAGGAAGTCCGGGACGGACAGGAACCCGTCAGCGCGGTACTGGTTAATCTCCTCCTGAGAGAAACTGCTACGCATGCTCACCGCTCCGTTCGGTCGACACCGCAGCTTCCAGCCTGTCGCCACGGGTGGTTCCGGACCATCGAAGCCGCGGCTGACTGCATACGAGATCCTGCTGTCATGCTGGGATCGTGAGAGCGGAGACCCCTTTCCCCGCGGGCGTGGACCTGCTGACCGGCCATGAGCGGCGTACGCACAACCACTGCTGGCGTCCGCGCGGTACGCCGGTCCCGCTGCTGATCCACACGCGCCGGGGCCGGGCTGTGGTGCGGGCGAAGGACGTGGAGCACGCGATCTCACCCGGAGACACCGTGCTGTGGGACGCCGGCGCGCCCCAGGAGTTCCGCAGTGAAGGGCTGGAGCCGTGGGAGATCGTGTGGGCTCACTTCCGACCTCGCGACCACTGGCGAGAGTGGATGTCCTGGCCGACGGTAGGTCCCGGCGTCGGACTGGTCGCGGCTCCCCAACCCCGTCTCCGAACGCACGTCGAGGAAGCCTTGCTGGACGCGGTCAGCTGGCGGCCAACAGTGCGTCGCCGCAGCCGGAGGGTTTCGCTCTGAACGCCCTCGAACGTGCCCTGCTCTGGCTCGACAGCGCCAACCCGGGACCCCGCCAGCTCGACGACCGCATCCATGAGGCCGTCCTCTACATCTCGGCGCACCTGGACGCACCGCTCTCGGTCGCCGTGATCGCCGACGCCGTCCAGCTGTCCCCCTCCCGCCTGAGCCACCTCTTCAAGGAACAGACCGGCGTGACCCCAGCGCGCTTCGTCGAGCTCCGCCGGATCGAGCGTGCCATGGGACTCCTGGAGTCCAGCTCCATGTCCATCGGCTCGATCGCGGTGGCCACCGGGTTCAGCAGCCAGTTCTACTTCACCAACCGCTTCCACGCCGTAACGGGCACGAGTCCTTCCGCCTGGCGACGTCGCGCGGCGGCCAGCTGACACGACAACGTCATACGAATTGAGCCGTAGGACCCACGATTCGTATGACGTCCCGGGACACCGCGTTCCGCCTTGCCCGGGCAAAGAGCGTCCGACACGCTCGGCGCGGCGCCCCGGGTCGCGGTCGCGAGCCGTCGGCGGGCGCAGAATGCGTCTCGTGAGCGAACCGCGGTCCCAGGGCGCCACCGCCTCCGCGGACGTCGAGACCGCCGTCCGGCTGGGCTGGGTGGTCGCGGAGCTGCGCGGCCGCTCCTGGCCCGACGGCCCGCGGCCCGCGACGTCGTCGCTGCCACCCCGGCCGGCGCACACCTTGCCCCTGCGGTCGCAACGCGGGTACGCCGCCGCGCAACGGTCCGCCGTACACACTCTCGCCGCTCTGGCGACCCAGCTCGGGATCCCGGCCGACGACGCCGAGGCGTCGCTGGCCGACGACAAGTCGTGGTCGGAGGTGTCGACCTACTTCTTCGAGTTCGACGCCCGCGTGCAGGACTCACTGGCCTGGCGCAACGAGGCGGCGGCCAACGGCTACCTGCTCGCCCGCGGTCTCGCCGAGTGCTACTGGGGCCTCGGCCCCGACGAGGCCTGGGAGGACAGCGGCCAGCAGACGGGCGTGTCGCTGGGCTTCCTCTTCGGAGCCGACCGGCGTCGTGAGCTCACCCGGATGCTCGGCCGGCTGAAGGGCGGCCAGATGCACTCGCTGAGCGCCGCCGCGATCTCCGGAAGCATCGAGGCCTGGGGCAAGGTGGCCGAGGATCCCGCTTGGTCGCGCGCAACCGACCTTCGCGACCAGCTCTACGAGCAGGTCCGCCGGTGGTACCAGCTGCTCGTCCTCGACCAGGACCCCACCACGCTGGTCAAGCCCTACGCCAAGCTCAGCTCCCCGCGCGGCTTCTTCCGCTTCATGCGGCTCTACCGGCTGCAGATCATCCTCGGCATCGTCGCGCTGCTGCTGATCACCGCCTTCTTCGCCTTCCGCGGCGAGACCGGTGACTGGCTGCCGTCCATCTTCGGCGTCCTCGGCGTCGGCGGTGCTGTGGTCACCGGCGTCCTGACCCGCGCCCAGAGCACCGCACAGCGCCTGGCCACCCGGATGCGCCAGGACGCCTACACCGACCTCGTCGCCGTCGCGGTCACCTCGGTCCCCGAGCACCCCGACAAGACGAAGTCCGGCACCGACGTCGAGTCCGCCGTCCGCCGCCGCCTCCTCACCCCCGCCACCGCTCCCCCGCCCGACTGACTGGTGACCCGGGCGTCAGCCGCAGGCGACCGGGGCGGCGTCGTCGCGTTCGGCCTTCACGTTCGGCCGCCGCGACACGGCTCGTCTGCCGCTCCGCCGACACCACGATCGCGACCGCACCGACCACGACGGCGCCGCCGACCAGGATCGGCAGGGTCACCGACTCCGAGAGGATCAACCAGCCGAGGAAGACGGCCACGACCGGGTTCACGTAGGCGTAGGTGGCCACCAACGAGATCGGCGCGACGCTCAGCACCCACACGTACGCCGTGAACGCGACGACCGACCCGAAGGTGACGAGGTAGGCCCACGCGATCCAGGCATCCAGCGGCGCCGAGGCCGGCAGCAGGTGCTCGCCGCGCACGGCGGCGAAGACCAGCAGCCACACGGATCCGAAGAGCATCTCGTAGACGGTCAGGACGAAGGCGTCCTTGGGCAACGGCAGGTGCGGCGTCGACCACGACCCGAACGACCAGAACACGGTGGCGCACATGATGACCAGGCAGGCACCGATCGCCACGTCGCCCTCGATGCCTTGTGAGGCGATGAGCAGGACGAGGCCGGCGAAGCCGAGCAGCACGCCGAACAACGTGCGCCGGCTGGGGCGGTCGCCGGACAGCCGCCGGTAGACGATCACCCACAGCGGCACGGCGGCCACCAGCAGCGCGGCGATCCCCGACGGCGCGCCCTGGTGCTCGCCGACCGACACCAGGCCGTTGCCGAGCGCGGGCAGGAGCAGCCCTAGCGCCGCGCAGCCGATGAGCTCGCGCCGCGCGACGCGGAGCCGGCGTACGCCGCCACGCAACGTCAGGATCACGCCGAGGAGCACCGCAGCCACGAAGTAGCGCCAGCTGGCCGAGGCCATCGGCGGGAGATCCTCGACCACCACCCGGATGGCCAGGTACGTCGAGCCCCAGACGACGTAGACGATGCCCAGCGCGACGGCGACCAGCCAGGCCGCGGGCGCCGCCGCGACCACAGGCGGTGTCATCTGCAACTGGCCGGTTTGCTCCTTCACCCCGTCATGCTACGGCGCGAGCCGGCCGGCAACCGGCCCTTTTCGGACAGCGAACCGCGATTTCCCGCCCTTTCTGGCCGCGCAGGAGGCGAACCCCGCTCCGGTATTACGTAGTGGTTTTCGCATTTGCCCATCTTCTACGTTGGCGCCATGCCTCACCAGCTCGTCGACCCGCACTCGCACTCGCGTCCCGAGCAGATCGCCGTACGCCACCTGAGCCTGGACCTCGCAGTCGACTTCGACGAGCGCCGCCTCAGCGGCACGGCCACGCTGGACCTGGACCGCCGGGCCCCGGGCGCGACCGACGCTGGTGCTCGACACCTGGCAGCTCGACATCGCGACGGTGACGACGGACGACGGGACGACCTGCGCGTTCGAGCTCGGCGAGCACGACCCGGTGCTGGGCGCGCGCTGACGATCCAGGCGGTACGGCGGACCGGGTCGTGGTCCGCTACGCGACGGGCACGCGGAGCGCGCGCGCTGCAGTGGCTGGAGCCGGCGCAGACGGCGTCGGGCAAGCGGTTCCTGTTCACCCAGGCCCAGCCGATCCTGGCCCGCACCTGGATCCCGTGCCAGGACACCCCCGCCGTCCGGATGACCTACGACGCGACGCGTGCGGGTGCCGCCAGACCTGCTGGCCCTGATGAGCGCCGACAACCCGGTCGAGCGCGCCGGCGACGGCCGCTACCGGTTCGAGATGCCGCAGCCGGTGCCGGCGTACCTCATCGCCCTGGCCGTCGGCGACCTGGAGTTCCGCGCGATCGGCGGCCGCGCCGGCGTGTACGCCGAGCCGTCGGTCGTCGACGCGGCGGCGTGGGAGTTCGCCGAGGTCGAGGAGATGATGGAGGCCGCCGAGCGGCTGTACGGGCCCTACCGCTGGGGCCGCTACGACATGCTGGTGCTCCCGCCGAGCTTCCCCTACGGCGGCATGGAGAACCCGCGGCTCACCTTCGTGACCCCGACCTCCTCGCCGGCGACCGCTCGCTCGTGACCGTTGATCGCGCACGAGCTGGCGCACTCCTGGTCGGGCAACCTGGTCACGAACGCGACCTGGAACGACATCTGGCTCAACGAGGGCTTCACGGTCTACTTCGAGAGCCGCATCGACGAGGAGCTGTACGGCGAGGCGTACACCCGCGATGCTGCTGCGCCTGGGCCGCCAGGACCTGGACGAGGAGGTCGCCGCCGTCGACCCGCGCGACACCTGGCTGGAGCTCGACCTGGCCGGTCGGGACCCCGACGAGGCCCGACGACAGTCGCCGTACGAGAAGGGCTCGCTCCTCCTGCGGCTGCTCGAGCAGGCGGTCGGCCGCGAGCGGTTCGACGCCTTCCTGCGGGGCTACTTCGACCGGCACGCCTTCCAGTCGATGGACACCGCCGACGTTCCTGGACCACCTGCGGGCCGAGCTGCTCGACCCGGCCGGGCATCTCAGCCGACGACCTGCGGCTCGAGGCCTGGGTGCACGGCCCCGGCGTACCCGACAACGCGCCGCGCTTCGCGTCCGACGCCTTCGACGTCGTGGACGAGCAGGTCGGCGGCGCTGACGGCCGGCCGCGAGGCGGCGTCACCTCGACACCGCCGGCTGGGTGTCGCAGCAGTGGGTGCACTTCGTCCGGGCCCTGCCGCGCGACCTCCCAGCCGCCCGGCTGGCCGAGCTCGACGCGGCGTTCGGGCTCAGCCGCGGCGGCAACATCGAGGTCTCCACGGCTTGGCTGGAGCTGGCGATCGAGTCCGGCTTCGTGTTCGAGGACCCCGCTCAGGACCAGGCCGTCGCCGACTTCCTGACCCGGCACGGCCGGGCGCTCTACGTCAAGCGGGTCTACGCGAAGCTGGCGCGACGGCCCGCGGGCTGCGACCGGGCGAGGCAGATCTACGCCAGCGCCCGGCCGACGTACCACTCGGTGTCGCAGAGCGTCGTCGACCGGATCCTGGAGCCGACCTGACGATTCTCCTGCCGTAATCACGGGCTCGTGAAACCCTCGTGCCATGACTTCCCTACGCGTCGGACTCGTGGGCGCCGGCCCGCACGCCGCCGAGGTCACCGTGCCCACGCTGATGACCACGCCCGGACTCTAGTCTGACCGCGGTCAGCTCCCTGGACGAGTCGGCCCAGGAGCTGGCCGGCACGTGGGGCGTCGAGGGCGTGCAGGCGACGCCCCAGGAGTTCGTGTCGGTCGGGGAGTTCGACGCCGTCGTGCTCGCCGGGGAGCCTCGCGACCACGAGGCCGCCCTCGCCATCCTCGCCGAGAACGGGATGCCGGTGTTCGTCGAGACGCCGGTCGCCTTCGGCGCCGCGCCCCTCCGCCACTTCGCCGAGCTCAACGCGAAGCGGGGAAAGCCGCGTTGCCTCGTTCGTCGACTTCAACCTCCGGTACGCCGCGATGTCACGCGTCGCTCTCGACCACGTCGCCGCGCACGGCCGCATCTCCACGTCGCCATGGACTTCCACGCCGACGCTCCGCGGGCTGGGCGCTGGGGCCGCGACCCGCTCGACACGCTTCCTGCTGGCCTCCGGCGTCCACGCCGCTCGGCGTGATGGCCGAGCTGCTCGGCTGGCCGGCGGCCGACACGCTGACCAGCGCCGAGGTCACCCAGACGCGCAAGGACGACTGCTTCGTCACCGCCGACTTCACCACCCGCACCACCCGCGGCTCCCTGCGGATGTCCAACACCCGCAACCGGTTCGCCTTCGAGACGACGGTGACCTGCGTCGACGGCTGGTCGGTCGCCTGGACCCTCGACGAGGTCGTCGTCTTCAGCCCCGGCGACCAAGGAGGAGTCGCACCAGGCCTGCGACCCGCTGGATGTTCGGCGGCGAGCGCGCCGGCTACTCCGCCGCGATGCGCGAGTTCCGCGACGCCTGCCTGCGGCAAGGCCGAGAGCCGGTCGACCATCGAGCAGGCCGTCGTCGTGATGGAGTGGATCGAGCGGTTGCGCGCCTAGCCGGCCGGTCCCGAGCCAGGCGAGCACCGCCTGGACCCGACGGTGTGCCTCCGGGCTCTCCATGAGTCCGAGCTTGTCGAAGATCTTCGACGTGAAGGACTCCACCGTCTTCTCGGTGATGAAGAGCTGCCGCGGCGACCGACCGGTTCGATCTGCCCTCTGCGATGAGGGCGAGCACCTCGCGCTCGCGGGGCGTGAGCGAGTCGAGCAGGCTCTCGCCCAGCTTGCGCCTCATCAGGAACGCGATCACCTCCGGGTCGATCGCCGACCCGCCGCTGCCGACCTCGCGCACCGCCGCCGCCAGGTCCTGCGGTCGCAGCACGCGGTCCTTGAGCAGGTAGCCGATGCCACGCGGCGACGAGCCCAGCAGGTCGGTCGCGTGGCGAGCCTCGAGGTGCTGGGACAGGACGAGGATGCCGATGCGTGTCCCCGAGCTCGGCGCGGATCTGGAGAGCCGCCGCCAGGCCCTCCACGGTCTGCGTCGGTGGCATCCGGACGTCCACGACCGCGACGTCCGGCGTCAGCCTCCGTACGGCGTCGAGCAGGGCCTCCGCGTCACCGACCTCCGCGACCACGTCGAACCCCTCCAGGCGCAGGAGCTCCGCGACCCCTGCCCGGAGCAGAGCACTGTCGTCGGCCAGGACTACGCGCACGGAAGGTCCACCTCGATCCGCGTCCCGCCGCCCTGCGGGCTCACCACCGTGAGCGTGCCGCCCGTCGCACGGACGCGATCCGCGAGCCCCGCCAACCCCGATCCCGCGCCGTGGCCGGCCCCGCCGGCCCGTCGTCGGTGACCGACACGTGCAGTCGTCCGTCGACGGTTCGCGCCACCACCGCGACGTCGCAGTCGCCTGCATGCTTGACGGCATTCGTCAGCGCCTCCGCGACGACGAAGTAGGCGGTCGCCCCTGCGGCCGCCGAGGGCTCAGCCATCAGCGCGAAGTCGGTGCGCACGTCGAGCGGTGACCGGTCGACCAGGGACGCCAGGGCTGCCTGCAGCCCGGCCTCCTCGAGGATCGCCGGGTGGATGCCCCGCGCCAGTCGGCGGACCTCCTCCGCGGTGGCGCCGATCTCGTCGACGGTCTGCGTGAGCACCTGGCGGACGGCATCGTCACCGTCGGGCAGCCGCTCCAACGCCAGCCTGAGTCGCAGGGCCATGGTCACGAGACGTTGCTGGGTGCCGTCGTGCAGGTCACGCTCGATCCGCCGGCGCTCCGCGTCGCCCGCGGCGATGATGCGGAGCTGCGACGCGGCCAGGTCGTCGTAGCCGGTCCTGGAGCTCTCGCCGGAGCCGCTCGTTGTCGATCGTGAGCCGCACCGTCGCCACGATCGCCCCGACCAGTCCGGGGTCCTCGAGCAGCGCCTCGTCGTGGAGGAGCGCTGCCACGGGTACGCCGGAGTCGCCGTCGATGAGCGTCACGGCTCGACCCGCGCCCGGCTCGGCGATCGTTGGCCGGCCCGTCGTGTCGACGTACCCACCGGCGGCGGCCGACCAGGGCAGCAGCACCAGGCTCGGGTCCTCGAGCGCACGTCGCAGCGCGGCCGCGAGCCGGTCAGGGTCGGCCTCGCCCTCGAGCCGTCCCATCACCCCCACGACGGCGTTCCGCGTCGAACGGGTGCGCAGGATGCCCGCGGCGAACGACGCCGCGGCAACCCCGCGGGTGACCACCACGACGACGAAGAGCTCCTCGGCGTGCACGACCGCCCATTCGAGCTCCTGCCGAAGCACCTGGGAGTAGCCGATCTGCACCGCGACTGCGATGCCCAGCGCGAGGACCGGAGTGAGGATGCGACGACCAGCGCCGCTGCTGCGTCGCCACCGGAGCACGGTGTCCGCGACCACGAGCGCGAAGAGGACGGTGACCAGCCAGGGAAACGCGTCCTCGGTCGCGTCGTACCACCGCCGGTCGGCGACGCCGGAGAACTTGTTGGTCACGCAGTCGCACCCCGTGCCGTCCGGAGGCACGTAGAGGAGCAGTCGCGCCAGCGTCCTGACCGCGAGGAGCACCGCCAACGGCGATGAGCAGGAGCCGACCACGACTCGAGGCGACCCGTCCGCTGGGAAAGGCGAGGAGCAGCCAGGCCAGAAACAGGTAGTGCCAGGCGCCTGTGACGAACCCGAACGTGGCGAGGTCGTCGTCGAGCGAGCCGGCGAGCGTGCTGAGGAACCAGGTCGCCCCCGCCGCCATCAGCAGCCACCACGATCGGTTCGCCGGACGCCGGAGGTACACGACGGCACCAGCAGCGACGAAGACGACCCCGGCGAGCAGGTCGAGCGCGGCCAGGTCCAGCGGGCGGCCGGCCTGCCGGCGCTGGTCCTCGGCGAAGAGGCCGAAGGCGAGTGCCGCGGCACCCAGCGCCGTGGGCGCGGCGTACCGGGGAAGCCTCATGCCGAGCCAGCCAGGACGGCATGCAGGGCACCGGCGGTCAGGTCCGCCTTGAGCAGGAACCCGGCGGCTCCGCATGCCCCGACGGCATACGTGTAGTCGGCGGTCGAGATGAGCACCACCGACGGAGGCTTCTCGCGGCTGGTCATCTCGGTGGCCACGTCCAGGCCGGACGCATCCGGCAACCGGACGTCGAGCAGCACCACGTCAGGGCGCAGCTCGCGCTCGGACCGCAGCGCCTGGTCGGCTGTCTGCGGCCTCGCCGACGACGTCGAACCCCGCGTGGGTCAGCAGGTCCCGCGCCGCGGCGCGGAACCCCTCCTGGTCGTCGACCAGGAGCACGCGGGGCCTCATCCCGCCAGGGTGGCGCGCCCTGGCGTCGCTGCCAATGGGGCTGGCCCCGATGTGCGCCCCAGGGCAGGCTCTCCTGACACGGCCACGCTGCGTTCCTAGCGTCATCACGGAAGACAGCACGTCGAGCCCGAGGAGTCCGCCATGAGTCCCAACCGTCGCACCAGCCGCACTCGCGCCATGGTCGTCGCCAGCATCCTCCCGCTGTGGTTCGCCGTGGGGTGTGGAGGAGACGACAGCACGCCGGACGGCGACCAGGCAGGGGTCGACACCGCCCCGGAGACGCCGGGGTCCGCCACCGAGACGTCGGCGTCCGCCACGGACGAGGGCAAGGTCACCAGCCTCACCGAGACGTTCGACGACGACGTGAACGGATGGGCACTGCCGCCGACCGAGGACATGACGACCGAAGTGGTCGACGGCGACTTCGTGTGGGAGACCAAGCAGCCCGGGATGCGCCCGCACCTGATCGCCGGGACGCTCGGCATGGCGTACGACGCCGGTGAGCTCGAGATGACCAACGTGCGCGTCACGGCCACCGTCACTCCGCAGCGCGGCGCAGCCGCCTTCGGGCTCTTCTGCCGCGAGGTGCCGGACACCGACGCGGACTTCCAGTGGTACGAGTTCGTGGTCCGCGACGGATACTCCGCGATCCGGCTCGCCGACGGCGCCGGCAACCTCGAACCCATCGACGAGGGCGACGCCGACGTCCCGGCCGGCGAGGTTGCGGAGCTCGAGGTCACCTGCGTCGACGACGGCGCCGGGGCCACGCTCACCCTCGGGCTCAACGGCGAGGAGCTCCTCCAGGCGCGCGTGTCGGAACCTCTCGGCAACGGCGCGCCCGGTCTGCAGGCCTACGACGCCTCGGCGGACGAGTCTGACGAGCGCTTGCTCCTGGCCTGGCACGACTTCTCGGTCGAGCCGGCCGGCTGAGGTCGCCTCAGGCGACGGCCAGGGTGACCTGCATGTTGTCGCGGGTGGCGTTGGAGTAGGGGCAGACCTGGTGCGCCTGCGCGACGAGGGCCTCCGCGGTGTCGCGGTCGAGCTGCGGCAGCGAGATCTCGAGGTGGGCGGCGAGCCCGAAACCGCCGGTCGGGAGGGCGCCGAGAGAGACGTCGGCGACGACCTCGGAGTCGGTCGTGTCGGCCTGCGCCGTCGCAGCGACGAGCTTCAGCGCGCTGTGGAAGCACGCTGCATAGCCCGCCGCGAAGAGCTGCTCGGGGTTGGTCGCCCCGCCGCCGCCTCCGAGCTCCTTGGGCGTGCTGACGGGGGTGTCGAGGAGCCCGTCGAGGGACGAGACCCGGCCGTTGCGGCCGTCTCCGGTGGCAACGGCACTGGCGGTGTAGAGAGATTTCATGTGCACAATTCTATTGTGCACAATTTAATTGGTCAATTCCGGTAGGCTGAGACCCGTGCCACACCGTTACCGCCAGTTCGACCTCGACCTCCAGCTGTGCTTCCCGTTGTACGCCGCCACCCGAGCGGTCACTCGGCGATACGCCGAGCTGCTCGCCGACGCCCACCTCACCTACCCGCAGTACCTCAGTCTCCTGGTTCTCTGGGGCTCCGAGGAGCCGCTTTCTGTCGGCGACCTCGGCGAGCGGCTCCGCCTCGACTCCGGCACCCTGACCCCGCTCCTGAAGCGCCTGGAGTCAATGGGGCTGGTCGTCCGGCGGCGCGACGAGGCTGACGAACGCCGCGTGCTCGTCACGCTCACCGACGAGGGCTGGGCGCTCCGCAAACGGCTGGCCCATGTCCCGCAGGGCTGTTGGCGTCGCTCGACCTCACCGACAGGGAGGCTCAGCAACTGCGGCGTCTACTGGGCAAGGTGCTCGCCAGCCTCGACGGGAGTGTCCGGTGACCCGCGAGCCGGACCTCACGCGCTACGACGACCTGCTCGCGTGGCTCGACGAGCAGCACGCCGCCGACGCCGACCTCCGGGCCGCCTGGATCGGGGGGTCGGCGGCCACGGGCGGGTACGACGACCACTCCGACCTCGACATCAACGTGCTGGCCTCACCGGGAACGTTCGCCAGGGTGTTCCAAGGCCTCTGCCGGTCCCTTGTCGCCACCTTCGCGCCTACCAGCCTGTGGCGGCTGCCGGACGCGACGTACGCCGACGGCCGGCAGCTCTTCGCGACCTTCGACGACCATCCCGGCGACCTCAGCACGCCGACCCGGCTCCTGGACGTGGTCGTCTACGAACCCACGGACGAGCACCGCCACGTCGACGTGCGCCGTCACGGGACGCCGTTGGTCCGCTTCGACCCCGACGGGCTGATCGTCCTCCGCCACGACGACGATGGAGACCTCCGACGGGGTGCGGAGCAGACCGTGGACCAGGTCCGCCAACGTCGCCTGGTCGCCGAGTGGATGGTCAACCGAGCCATCGCCCGCGACCACCTGCCCGAGGCGGTGTCGCTGTACCTCCGCTTCGCGCTGCTCCCCGTCGTCCAGCTGCTCCGCGCCCGCGACTGCCCCGAGCGCCACGACTACCTGTTCCGTTACCTCCACACCGACCTGGAGCCCGGCGACGCCGCGCGGATCGACTCGCTGCTTCCCGGCGTCGAGCGTCTGCGGGAGCTGTCCGATGAGTGCTTCGCCTGGCAGGACGAGCTGTTGGCCTGACCTCTACAGCCCGAGCTGGTCGCGCAGGAAGGCGAGGCGGTCGACGCGGGCGCTGTCGCGGAACTCGTGGTCCTGGTTGGGGTAGAGCTTCACGACCGCGTCGGGGCTCGAGGCGGCGTAGGCGTCGCGGACGTCCTCGCCGATGAAGAAGTCGTCCCCGGCCCACTGGAAGAACACGCGGTCGCCGAGGCGGGCGGTGTGGTCGACGGGGTCGAGGCCGTCGAACAGCGCCAGGTAGGCGTCCCGCTCGGGCCCTTCGAGGCCCAGCCAGAACTGCGCGAACCAGTTGCCCATCAACGCGTCGGGTGCCTGGAGCACCATGCTCGAGACGCGGTCATCCGAGTCAGCGAGGATCGCGCCGTACATGGCGCCGTAGTCGTGTCCGACCAACGCGATGCGCGACTCGTCGACGGCCCGGATGTCGGCCAGGCGGTCCAGAGCGCTGCCGAACGCGGCGACCTGGTTCTCGACGAGGGTGACGTCGCCCGTGGTGCCGTCGGGGTTGGGCACCCAGGGGAAGTAGCCGAGCGGGAGCACGGAAACGACGCCCTCGCCGGCGAGGGTGATCGCCTCGGGGAGGTACTCACTCCGGTCGTTGTTGATCTCGCCGAGCCAGTGCAGCCACAGCACGCCGGGCGCGGAGTTCTTCTTCAGCTCACCTGCCGGCCGGACCAGGTAGGCCTGGACCGGGTCCTGGCCGGGCACCGGGATCGAGATGTCCTCGACCACGACCTGAGTCGGCCCGGGGCGAGCACTCATGGCCACGGGGCCCGCCACCATCAGTCCTCCCACCGTCGCCAGGGCCACTGCCACCAGGCCGATTCGTCGTCGCACCATGCACCTCCATGCGTCAGTAGTTAAATGAGTTTTAAGACTGACGCTGGAGACGTCGGTAGCATAGTGCCTCAAGCAACTGACGCCCTATCGTTATGAAGCACAGCGTGATGAAGCACCGCGTCATGAAGGAGCACCATGGGCGACGGACCGGCCGGCTTCCCCGGCGACTGGCTCGTCGACGCGGCTGCGCCCGCTTCGGACGTCGAGCTGGCGCTGCTCCTGGTCAACAGCATGGATCTCCTCGAGGACCCACCCGACCGGCTCGTGGACCTGGGCTGGCTCACGCACGTCTTCACGCGGGTGGGGCACGGTGACCTGGCCGGCGAGCTGTCGGCCCGCGACCTGCCGCGGCTCAGGAGGCTGCGGGACGCCTTGCGCACGGTCTTCGAGTCGTACGACGACGGCACGGCCGCCGCGGTCCTCAACCCGCTGCTGGAGAAGGCGAGGGCGATCCCCTTGCTTGCCTGCAAGCAAGACGGCGAGACCACGCTCGTCGTGGGTGTCGGCAGGCAGGGCATCGCCGCCCTCGAGGCGCGCCTGCCCGCCGCCGTCGCCGGCTTCGTCGCCGAGCACGGGACCAGGCGGCTCGGGGTCTGCGGGAGCGACCCGTGCCGGTGCGTCTTCGTCGACCGCACGCGCGCCGGGACGCGCAAGTACTGCTGCAGCTACTGCAACGACCGGTTCGCCGCCCGGGCCTACCGCAGACGGAAGAAGCGCCCGCGGTTGAGGAGGGCGAAGTTCCGTCACGAAACCTCCGGATGCGAGGTATCACCAGGCGCGCGTTCCGGACGCACCGGAACTCCGCTGAAGTAGACGCGTGACCACACGCGGCTTCCCGGCAGGTTTCCTGTTCGGCGCGGCCACGGCCGGACATCAGGTCGAGGGCGACAACACCAACAGCGACACCTGGTTCGCCGAGCAGGTGTCGCCGACCGTCTTCAAGGAACGCTCGGGCAAGGCGTGCAACTCCTACGAGCTGTGGCGCGAGGACGTCGACCTGGCCCACGGCCTCGGCCTGTCGGCGTACCGCTTCTCCGTCGAGTGGGCGCGTGTCGAGCCCGAGGAGGGCACTTTCGACGACGAGGCGCTGGCGCACTACGAGGCGATCCTCGACTACTGCGGCGAGCTCGAGATCGCGCCGGTCGTCACGTTCAACCACTTCACGGCACCCCACTGGTTCGCCATGCGTGGCGGCTGGCTCGACGCCAAGGCACCCGAGCTCTTCGCGCGGTACTGCGACCGGCTGATGCAGGCCTTCGGCGACAGGATCGCCTTCGCCGTCACGATGAACGAGCCGAACCTCGCCCGGCTGCTGACCTGGATCGGCTTCCCCGAGTTCGTGCGCGACCTCGAGCGCGCGACCCTCCGGGCGGCGAGCGAGGCGGCCGGCGTGCCGGCGTACCGCCTCGCCAACGTGATGCTCCCCGAGGAGATGGACGCGATGGCCGCGGGCATGACGGCCGGGCACCTCGCCGGAGAAGGCTGCGATCAAGGCTCGCCGTCCCGACCTGCCCGTCGGCATCTCGATCGCGATCGTCGACGACGTCGTCGAGGGCGACGACGCGAGCGTGCGCGACCGCAAGCGCGCCGAGGTCTACGACCACTGGCTGCACCTGGCGAAGGGTGACGACTTCGTCGGCGTCCAGAACTACGAGCGCGTCCGGTACGACGGTGACGGGCCGGTGCCGGTCCCGGACGGCGTGCCACGCAACCAGATGGGCAGCGCCGTCGAACCGCTGTCGCTCGCCGGGGCGGTCGCCTACGCGTACGACGTCGCGCGGGTGCCGGTGCTGGTCACCGAGCACGGCATGTCGACCGACGACGACACCCTGCGCGCGGGATTCATCGAGCCGTCACTCGTCGCGCTCCTCGACGTCATCGACGCCGGCGTGCCGGTGATCGGGTATCTGCACTGGACGCTGCTCGACAACTTCGAGTGGATCTTCGGGTACGCCCACCAGCTCGGGCTGCACGCAGTCGACCGGGAGACCTTCGCGCGGACTCCGAAGCCCAGCGCCGCCGTCTACTCCGCCATCGTGAGGGCGCACGCCGTCACCGTCTGAGGACGCCAGGCGTCCGGAACACCCAGGAAGATGTCCGCGTCGTTCCTCTACAACGGCACCCGCACGCTCTTCGAGCGGATGGGCTTCGCGTACGTCCGCCCGAAGGGCCAGCAGAACTGCGTCATGCGGACGACGGTTGCTCCGCGATGAAAGCCTCGATCAGGTCAGGTTCGCACGATCGGCGACCAGTGGTTGATCGTCGGCACCTGGTGCCGGGGATCAACCATCCAACTCAGCTTCGAACGACCTCAGGCGACGGTCGAGGCCAGGGCGCCGAGGGCCTCGACCTCGAGGCGCACCGCGTCGCCGACCTGGAGCGGAGGTGGGGCCTGCTCGCCGCGGTGGCCCCACAGCTCGGCGAGGCACCCGCCACCGCCGGTCGTGCCGGAGGCAAGCAGGTCGCCGGGCTTCACGACCGAGTCCTGGGCGGCGTACGCGACCATCTCGGGGAAGGTCCAGTGCATGTTCGACAGGCGGTCGTGGCCGATCAGCTCGTCGTTGAGGCCCTGCCGACGGACGCCCTCCCGAGTGACGTACGCGCGGCAGTCGAGGTCGAGGCGGCCGTCGGTGGTGAGGTACGGGGCGAGCTCGTCGGCCGTCACGACCCAGGGACCGATCGAGGTCGCGAAGTCCTTGCCCTTCGCGGGACCGAGTCCGACCTTCATCTCGCGCGACTGGATGTCGCGCGCCGACCAGTCGTTGACGATCGTGTAGCCGAAGATCTCCAGGTCCGGGCCGACGACCGCGCCGACCTCCATCTCGAAGTCGAGAGCGTTGGTGCGAGTGGGCTTGGGGATCGGGCCAGGCCCGTAGACGGTGTGTGGGTTGGTGAAGTAGAAGGTGGGTGCGTCGTACCACGCGTCGGGAACCCCGGATGCACCGTCGACGCTGCGGCGCACGCCCTCGACGTGGCTCTCGAAGGTGACGAAGTCGCGGACGCTGGGCGGGTGGTACGGCACCTCGAGCCGATCAGGGACGAGAGGCAGCGGGTTGCCGCGCACGGCGGTGCTTCCGACCTCGAGCGCGCGCTCGAGGCCGAGCCCGACGAGCGAGCCGACACCGAGGCCGTCGGGAAGCAGGTACGCCGCATCGTCGGTGAGCACCGCGCCGACGACTGCGCCGTCGTGGCGGATCGATCCCAGCTTCACCGCGTGGGGCTCCTCGTCGCGTCGGCGATGCGCTTGTGGGAGACGTGCGCGGTCAGTCCGCCGTCGATGACGATCTCGGCACCGTTGTAGTAGGCCGCGTCGTCCGAGAGCAGGAAGGCGATGGTGGGCGCGATGTCGGCAGGTGTGCCCACGCGGGCGAGGGGGATCTCCGCGAGCGCCGCCTCGAAGAAGGCCGGCGGCGCGGATTCCATCAGGGGTGTGTCGACCAGGCCGGGCATCACGGCGTTCACCCGGATGCCCTGCGAGCCGAGCTCGAGGGCGGCGGCGCGGGTCAGTCCGCGCAACGCCCACTTGGACGAGGTGTAGGCAGCGGCCGCGTGCCCAGAGACCGCGGCCACGGAGCAGATGTTGACGATGCTGGCGCCCGGCCGCATCAACGGGACCAGGGCCTGGATGCCCAGCATCGGCCCGGTGACGTTGATGTCGAAGGTGCGGTGCCAGGCCTCGAGGGAGACGTTCGGCAGGCGCTCACGGGCGGCGACGCCGGCGTTGTTGACCAGGCCGTGCACCTCGCCGTGCTCGGCGCGCAACCAGTCCGCGAGGCCCGCCCAGTCGTCGTACGACGTGACGTCGAGCCTGCGCTGCACGACCCGGTCGACCGGTGCGTGCTCGAAGGCGAGGACGTCCGTCGCGACCACGGTCGCGCCCGCGTCGGCGATGGCCGAAACCTCCGCCGCACCCTGCCCGCGCGCGGCTCCCGTGACGACGACGACCCGACCGGTCAGGTCCATCAGACAGGCGGGGGGACGAAGACGCCCTTGTCGGGGTCGTTGAACGACTCCCGGGCGATGATCTCGCTCATCTGGTCTGCGGTGCCCCACTGGTCCTGGGTCATCGGGTCGGCGATGTCGTAGAGGGTGGGGTGCCACTCGTCGGTCTCGAGGCGTTCGAGCTCGGTGGTGTACTCCATCGTGTTGCCGCTCGGGTCGATGAAGTAGGAGAACGTGTTGTTGCCGGCCAGGTGCCGGCCCGGGCCCCAGACCTTCTTGATGCCGGCCCGCATGACGCGGCCGGTGCCGCGCATGTACTCGTCGAGACCACGCATCTCGAACGACACGTGGTGCACCGAGGTGTGCGGGCCCCGGGCGATGGCCAGGCTGTGGTGCCAGTCGTTGCACCGCATGAAGTGCATCATCTCGCCCATGTGCTGGCTCCAGAGCGAGTCCGAGAGCTTGAAGCCGAGGTGCTTGGCGTACCAGTCGCGCGTGGCGTTGGGGTCGCCTGCGTTCATCACCGCGTGCGAGATGCGCACCGGGATCGCCTCGCCCTCCTCGACCTTGCGGTGCTGTCGCGACTCGACGTCGCTGGACACCTCGATGGTCCGGCCGTCGAGGTCGAAGAACCGGAAGCCGTAGCCGCCGCCCGCGGTCTGCAGGTCACCCGGCTCGCGGACGACCCGCACTCCCTCGGCGCCGAGCTTGGCTGCCAGCGCGTCGACCGAGGCGGCGCTGTCTGCACCGAACGAGATCAGGTCGAGCCGCTTCTCATCGGCCTGCCGCAACCTGACGACGTACTGCTCGGGGGAGCCCTCGGCGGCGAAGTACGACAGGTTGCCGTCCTTGCCCTGCTCGGTGAGTCCCCAGGTGTCCTTGTAGAAGGTCCGCTGCGTCTCGAAGTCGGGGACCGCCAGGTCCACGTGCCGCAGGTGGGTGATCCCGAACTCGTTGAGGTTGCCGCTCACTGCACTGTCTCCATGGGGCGACCGTAGGTGCGGGCGCGCGGCACCGGAACCAAGCGACTGTGATGCCTGGCATCACCGGTCGCGCGCGCCCGCGGCCGCCTCCACCATCGCGACCATCAGGTCGACAGCCTTGCGGTCGGAAAGCCCCTCGGCCACGCACAGTGAGCGCCACGTGCCGAACGAGGTGGCGTGCGACACCGCAGCGCGGCACGTGGCCCGCCGGGCGCCGGGCAGCGCGCGGAGCAAGGTCTCGAGCCACACGCGTTCGTTCTTGAGCCGGGCATCCCGGACCCGCTCGGGTACGACGGCGTAGTCCCGGTGGATCATCGTCAGCATCGGCTCGCCCGCTCGGTAGTACCGGTAGATGTCCACCAGCCCCGACCGGAGCTGGACCCAGGCGTCCTCGTCCTGCCAGGCCTCCGGGTCGGGAAGCCGCTGGCGAGCCAGCCACTGGCCCGAGCACGCCAGGAACAACGCCTCGTCGTCCGGGAAGTGGCGGTAGACCGTCGCGCGCGTCACCCCGGCCGTCTCCGCGATCGCCGAGATGCTGGCGTTCGCCGGCCCGACCGTGCGGTGCAACGACTCGGCCGCGTCAACGATCCGCGCGCGTGTCCGCTGCTCGTCGTCGGCCCGCTTGATCTTGCGGTAGCCGCGCGAATTCGTCGAACGGACCTGTTCGCTCAAAGTCTTGACAACTCCTGCTGGAAGGACGACCGTATTGGCAATACATCAGTGTATAACGAACTTGTGGAAGGACCGGGGACATGAGCAGTGTCGAGGCACCGGAGCTGACCATCGTTCGCCCCGGCGACGGAGATGAGCGAAACCTGGGCACGATCGGCGTGGTCTTCAAGCTCTTCGGCGAGCAGACCAACGGGCTGGTGTCGATCGTCGAGCACCCGTTCCCCGTCGGCGCGTGCGTGCCCCCGCACCTGCACACGCGCGAGGACGAGTACTCCATCGTCACCGAGGGCGAGATCGGTTTCCGCTCCGGCGACCGCGAGGTCGTGCTCGGCCCGGGTGGCTACATCACCAAGCCGCGCGGCGAGGCGCACGCGATGTGGAACGCCGGTGACGTGCCCGCGCGGATGATCGAGGTGATCAGTCCCGCTGGGTTCGAGCACTTCTTCTGGGGGGTCGGGGAAGCTGCTGCCGCAGGTCCACCCGACCCCGCCGTGCTCCAGGCGCTCGCGGCCGAGCATGGCCTGGAGTTCGCCGACGTACCGTGGATCGACGACGTCGTCGCGCGGTACAACCTGACCCCGCCCCCCGGCCCGCGACCCTAGGTCAGGGCGGGGTCGCGCGGCATCCGGTGTCGCGAGCCGGCCCTTCTCGCTGACGTCGGGCGGGGGTGATGTCGGTGGTGCCGCGGGCGTCGCGGAGGAACCGTTGCCCGTGGGGGTCGGTCCAGATCCACACGCCGGTCTCGATGGTGCGATATCGCCAGCCGGACCTGGTCTTGAGCCGGTGGTGCCGCCGGCACAACGGGGCGAGGTTGCACTCGCAGGTGGCGCCTCCGTCTGCGTGGGCGACCACGTGGTCCTTGTCGCATCGGCGGGCCGGGCGGGTGCACCAGGGGAAGACACAGGTCGGCGTGAGCAGGTCGGCCTTGGTCGCCAACCGGTCGCGGACTTCGTAGCGGTCGACGGACTCGTGATCTGCCAGGTCGACGACGGGAAGCACCGTCAGGTGCGTGTCGGTCCGGCCACACCACTCCCGCACCTGCTGCTCCAGGACCGGCCGGCAGGTGGTCTCGTTGCGGCCCACCGGGTCGAGCCCGCGCACGGCGTCCTCGCTGAGGTGGACCACCAGCGTGGTGTGGCGCTTGGGCTTGGGCGCCGGCCGGTTTGCGAGCAGTGCCGCCGCGGCCTCGGGATCGGCGAGCACACCGACCGCACGCGCACGCCGTACGTCGAGGGAGTCCGGCGGCCGTTCTGCCGCAAAGTCCTCCTCGGCCAGCCGCGCCGCGATCTCCGACAGCGTCCCGCTGAAGTCGTGCAGGTCCTTCCAGTCGGCGCGGATGGTCATCTCGCCCACGCCGGTCTCGTTCAGCGTCTCCTCGTGGAGGGTGACGTGCCGGGCGTCGAGGGCCTCGATCTGGGCGAGCTCGCGCTCCTCGGGGTAGAGCCGCATCATCGCCTCGTCGATCAGGCGGTCGAGCGTCACCGGCCCGACCTTCTCCGCCACCGGCGCCACCGCCTCGTCGAGGTGGGCCACCACGTCGTCGGGCTTGCCCAGCACCGCCTGGGCGATCCTGCGGGCCCGCCACACCGGCACCTCGTGCGCCAGCACCCGCTCCCACACCGAGGGAAGACGGTGACGCACCACCAGGGTGTCACGGATCATCGCCTCGCCCGCCCCGGTGCTCACCCCCAGCGCCGCCGCGAACGACGCGCCCGCGTCCCACGCCATCGCGGGCAGCCGCGGGTCGGGCTCCTCGGGGTCACGATCCTCCTGCGGGTCGCAGGGCTCGCCCTCGCCCTCGAGGTCGGGATGGGCGTCCGCCCAGGCCGCGGCGAGCAGCATCAAGTCTGTCTCGCGCGCCCGCAGCTGCGCCGACGTCTCGCGCACCAGCGCGATCAGGTCGGCGGGAGTGGCGGCGGTGTCCAGGTCCATGATGTTGGACATCATATCGAACACATGTTCGACTCGCAATCCAAGGGCGGCAGTCTGGTGAACAACCCATGCTGCTAGGCAGGACGAGGGTCGAAGGCCGCGGTCACTCGCGGTGTGACGCAGGACAGCGTTGAGTCGAAACGTGGGAGCTCTTGCTCCTCTGGTGGTGTGGGGACGGGTGAATGAAGGACGAGACAACGGTGGATCGCATCAGTCAAGTGCCTGGGCGGAGGAGGCTTCAGGTGGTGGGCGGCAGCGAGATCAGCCCTCCCGTCATCCCTTCGGACACTCTTCGCGCAAACTCGCCCGCGGCGCGACTTGGCCGCCTACTGTCTCGGCGAGCGCTCGGCAGCCCTAGCCGATGCCGGCCAATCGACCACCCAGAAGAGGAACCATGTCCGACACCTATGTCCCCCAGCCAGCGCCCGCGCCACAGCAGTCTGGCCCGCCCACTCCGGCGCAGGCTAAGGGCAGCAACGGGCTTGCGACCGCTGGTTTCGTGCTGGGCCTCCTCGGCTTCCTCGGCAGTTGGATTCCAGTTCTCAACATCCTGGGCATCATCCTTGCTGTCGTCGGCGCGGTCCTCGCCGCCGTTGGCCTAGCCAGGTCTAAGAAGGTCGCAGCTGGCAAGGGCCTCGCGATAGCTGGCCTTGTCCTCGGCGTCCTTGCAGTGACTATCGCAGTGGTCATCAATGTCGCGTTCGTCAACGCGGTCGACGATGCCGTCGACGAGACGACGAACACGAGCGTCGAGGCTCCGGCCGATTCTGCCGACCGTCCTGCCTCCGACGACAAAGCACCTTCAGACGACGAAGAGCTCGGAAAGACGCGCGATAACCCCGCGCCGCTCGGCTCCGCGATTACCGGCGACGACTGGACCGTGACGATCAATTCGGCTAAGACCGCCGAAAAGGACTCGATCGGCCAGAAGCCCGCGGCTGGCTCGACGCTGCTCGTGGTCAACATGACCGCCACCTACAACGGTGACGACGAGCAGGGAGAGTCGCCTTGGGCGAGCGTCAAGTTCGTCACCGCCGACGGCACCACGATCGATTCCACGAGCGGATCGACGCTCTTTCTTGAGGACGACGGATTTGACTCGCTCAAGACGGTATACAGCGGAGCGTCAGTGAAGGGCAACGAGATGCTCGAGGTCCCGGCGGACAGTTGGCAGGACGGCGTCCTGGCCGTCTCCCCCGGCCTACTGAGTGACGACACGTTCGTCGCGGTGAAGTGAGGCACCAAACCTTGTTCAACAGAGCGTCAACGGCTCCGCAGCCCATCTGGCACGCGGGGCCGTTTTCGCGCACACCTCGGTTGCCTGCCAGAAGTGCTTCGCTACCCCTTCTGACACGCGACGCTGCCCCGCGGCGTCCATGCGAGAGATCCGCCAACGCGGCGACTGACACGGTGGCGCTTCGAGAGCAGCGGGTTTGGGGAACATCTCGTGCACCACGTGCCTGTTGCGGATTGCCAGCCGTACGGCCGGGCGCCGAAGATCCTTTCGCGGCCCGAGGACGAGACGTCATTTTGCTACAGCCACCACTTTCACGGGATGTTCCCCAAACCTCAGCCGACTCGCTCGGCGTGCAATCTGGGCCGGATCGACGCTGCTGCAAGACTGGGCGTAGCACGCGGCAAACCCCTTACGCCAGCCTGGCGCGCACCCGACTTTCCAGGCACGCGGGCCGGAACATCGGTCACCCCAGCACCGAACCGCCGCCGTCGACGACGATGTTGGCGCCGGTGATCCACGAGGACTCGTCGGAGGCCAGGAACAGTGCGGCGTTGACGACATCCTCCGGCTGACCTACGCGGCCGAGCGGGATGCGGTCGAGGACGATCCGCTTCATCCGCTCCGGCGGGTCGGCGAGCAGCGGCGCGGTGTTGGGGGTCGAGGTCATGCCGGGGCAGATCACGTTGGCGCGGATGCCGTACGGCCCGCCCTCGACGACGAGCTGGAGGGTCAGCGCGATCACGCCGGCCTTGGCGGTGGCGTGCGCGTTCTGCGGCATGAACTCGACCCCGCGCAGCGCGGCGATCGAGCCGACGTTGACGATCGAGCCGCCACCGTTGACCTTCAGGTGCGGCCATGCAGCTCGCACCGTGTAGTAGACGAGGTCGAGCTCGTTCCTCATTGTGAAGTCCCATTCCTCGACGGTGAGCTCGTCGAGCGCCCCGAACCGCTGCGTGGAGGCGTTGTTGTAGAGCACGTCGATGCCGTCGTACGTCGCCACGGCGGCGTCCACCCAGGCGCGCGCCGCCTCCGCGTCACCCAGGTCGACGCCGCCCATCACCGTGATCTCGCCGCCCTCGGCGCGGACGGCGGCCTCGGTGCGCGCAGCTCCGTCCACCGACAGGTCGCAGCCGACCACCCGAGCACCCTCGGCCGCGAACATCGACGCGGCCGTCACCCCCATCCCGCCACCGACACCGGTGATCAGGGCGATCTTGCCTTCGAGCCGGCCGGTCACCGAGCGGCCGCCGTCCGGTCGAGCAGCTCGACGAGGTTGCCCTCGGGATCGGCGACGTAGGCCATCCGCACGCCGGGCTCGGGCGACGGTCGCGGCGACATCCGGTCGGTCGCCCCGGCGGCGAGCATGGCGTCGTACGCCGCGTCCACGTCGGGTACGTCGAGCGCGAAGTGCCCGAACCCCCGCGTCAACGCGGCCTCCACCGGGGACGACGCCTGGAGACCGGCCGCACTGCCGTCCCGGTGCAGCAGCTCGATCCGCCACCCGGACGGCGACCGGAGCATCACGCCGCGGAAGTCCACCTGCTCCAGCGCGAACTCGAACTCGACCGCCAACCCGAACGCCGCGGCGTACCAGCTGGTCATGGACTCCAGCGAGCCGACGGTGAGCCCGACATGGTCGAACCGCATCAGGACCCCACGTACACCGTGCGGACGTTGGTGAACTCGCGCGTCCCCTCGGCCGACAGCTCGCGACCGTAGCCGGAGCGGCCGATGCCCCCGAACGGCAGCCGTGGGTCGGAGGCGACCATCGCGTTGACGAACAGCGCCCCCGAGCGGATCCGGCGACCCACGGACAACCCACGCGACGACGTCGACCACACCGCTGCGCCGAGGCCGTACGCCGTGTCGTTGGCCAGCTCGACGGCATGGTCGTCGTCGCGCGCCCGGATCACGGCCGCCACGGGGCCGAAGGTCTCCTCGTCGAAGGCGGTCATCCGCGGGGTCACGTGATCGAGCACAGTGGGCGGGTAGTACCAGCCGGGACCGTCGGGCTGCACACCTCCGGCGACCAGCGAAGCACCTTCGGACACTGACGCGAGGACCTGGGCGTGGAGCTGCTCGCGTAGGTCACCGCGCGCCATCGGGCCGAGCTCCAGGGAGGCGACGCGGGAGGCCAGCAGCGCCACGAACTCGTCGGCCACCGACTCGGCGACGATGAAGCGCTTCGCCGCGATGCACGACTGCCCGCCGTTGCCGAAGCGTGACTTGACCGCGACCTCGGCGGCAGCTGCCAGATCGGCGTCGTCGAGCACCACGAAGGGATCGGAACCGCCGAGCTCGAGCACGCTCTTCTTCAGATGGCGGCCCGCGGCCGTTCCCACCGCTTCTCCGGCGCGTTCGGAACCTGTGAGAGTGACGGCGGTGATGATCGGGTCGCCGATGATCCGCGGCGTCATCTCGCCGAGCTGCGAGTCGGCCAGCACGAGCGTCGTGAACAGTCCGGGAGGTGCGCCGGCATCGGCGAACAGCTGCGAGATCGCCAGCGCGCAGCCCGTCACGTTGGGCGAGTGCTTGAGCACACCCGCGTTGCCGGCCACCAGCGCGGAGCAGGCGAAGCGGAGCACCTGCCAGAACGGGTAGTTCCAGGGCATCACCGCGAAGACGACGCCCAGCGGCTCGTAGGACAGCCACGACCGGGCGGCACCCGACGCGATCTCGTGGTCTGCAAGCCAACCAGGCGCCAGCTCGGCGACGACTTCGCAGTTCCAGGCGCACTTGTCGACCTCGGCCAGTGCCTCGGCGATCGGCTTGCCCATCTCGGCGGTGATCAGCGCGGCGTACTCCGCGCGCCGGTCTGTGAGGAGCTTGCCGACGGCGACCAGGAGGCCGGTCCGCCCGCTCACCGCGCGAGCGGACCAAGCGAGGTACGCCGCGTGCGCGCGGGCGAGCGCTGCAGCCACGCCCGCCTCGTCGTGGGCGTCGTACGTCGCCAGCTCGGTGCCCGTCGCCGGGTCGACGGTCGTGATCGTGGTGGTCATACCGCCTCGCTCACCCGGCGCCGCGCGGCCGGCACCGGCACCACTGCCTCGTCGGCGGCGACGACCCGGTTCCGGATCGTCCCGATGTGCTCGATCGTCATCTCGACGACGTCGCCGACCTGCAGCGGTGGCGGAGTCAGCGAGCCGGTGCGGCCCCAGGACTCCGCGAGGGACCCGGAGGCGCAGGTGCCCGAGGCGAGCACCTCGCCGGCCTTCACCCACGACGCCCGCGAGGCATGCGACACCAGCTGCTCGAAGGACCAGCCCATGTGGCCCGACCGGTCGGCGCCGACCTGGACGCCGTTGACCGAGACGGTCATGGACAGGTCCAGGAAGCCGTCCTCGTCGCGGCAGGCGTCGAGCTCGTCGGCGGTGACGACCCAGGGCCCGATGGTGGTCGCGAAGTCCTTGCCCTTGGAAGGGCCGAGCTTCAGCTTCATCTCACGGCCCTGCACGTCGCGAGCCGACCAGTCGTTCATCACGCAGTACCCGCCGATGGCCTCACGAGCCTGTGCCGGCGTGACGTTGCGGACGTCCTTGCAGACGATCGCGGCGATCTCGAGCTCGAAGTCGAAGCGCTCGGTGTCGGGCGCGACCGCCACGTCGTCGTAGGGACCAGTCACGGCGTGCGGGGCCATGAACAAGAACACCGGCGCCTGGTACCACTCGGCAGGGGGCCCGGGGTTGCCCTGGCCGCGCTCCATGCCGTCGACATGAGCCTCGAACGTCAGGAAGTCCCGCATGGAGGTCGGGTAGACCGGAGGCAGGAGCACGACCTCGTCGAGGGTCAGCCCGTCTCCGGCAGCCGCGACGTCGGCGAGCGCCTCCCGCCGCTCGCGCGTCTCGGCGAGCAGCTCGACGAGGTCGGTGCCGGCCTCGAACGGGTGCACCCGCAGGTGGTCACCCTGGCCCAGCACCAGGCCGACGATCCGGACGTCCGGCTCGTCGGCCGGCCCAGCGTCCGATCGAGTGTCCCGTCGACGGAAGGCGGCGAGTCTCACGGCGAGCTCAGGCCAGGGTCTCGTAGAACGCA
The DNA here is from genome assembly GCA_963790295.1 of uncultured Actinomycetota bacterium. Taxonomy (GTDB): domain Bacteria; phylum Actinomycetota; class Actinomycetes; order Propionibacteriales; family Nocardioidaceae; genus Nocardioides. Next base: position 16,018 of record CAWBOE010000005.1, on the reverse strand, counting down.
CGCTCGCGGTTGGCGAGCACCGGGATGGCCTGCTCCAGCGCGAACGTCTTGAAGTGGTCGGATGCGCCGTGTGCGGCGTAGGCGTCCTCGTCGGCGTAGATCTCGAACAGGCGGAAGACAGCCGGCTCGGCGGGGTCTTGGTAGGCCTGGTAGAAGACGTTGCCCTCCTCCGCGCGGGAGGGCGGCGTGAGCTTCTCGATCGCGTCGCGTACGACGTCTTCCTGTCCGGGTTCGCAGGTCCAGGTGGCGGAGACGACGTAGGCCATGGGGCACTCCTCGAGGCGCGGGGGTCGGTACGACGCGATCACGCTAGGGCGGCGGCGAGGGCCCGGGGAAAGCGCGCACGTCGATGCCTGGCATCACCCCGATCGGGGTTCTGCATTCACCGGCCTCGGTGTTTGGTGTGACCGACCGCACAGGTGGCCCCGACGGCCCCAGTCGTGACCAGTCGAGACCAGGAGTCCCCAGGAAATGATCCAGTCCTCACAGAACAGATCGGCGCCGGCCCGCCGGGCGGCCCTCGCGGCCATCGCCGTCGGCAGCCTCTTCTCGCTCGCCGCCTGCGGCGGCGACACCTCGGCCGCCGCCGGCGGCAACGACGACGGCGGGAGCGGCGAGGCCGAGAAGACGATCGTCTTCTCCCCGCTCGGCCTGCAGATCCCCGCGATGAAGCAGCTCTCCGAGGGCGTGCAGCACTACGGCGAGAGCAAGGGTTACGAGGTCACGGTCCAGGACCCCAAGCTCGACCCCCAGAAGCAGGTCACCGACCTCCAGAGCGTCATCGAGACCGGCGCCGCTGACGGCGTGTGGTCGATCGCGATCGCTCCGCCGTCGATGACGGCGCTCGTCCAGACCGCGCTGGAGAAGAGGGTCCCGATCATCCTCAACGGCACGCCCGAGGACTACGGCCTCGACGGCCTGCAGCCCGGCGTCTCGTTCTCGACCATCGACTACGAGGCCCAGGGCCAGGCCGCCGGCGAGGAGCTCGGCAACTGCATCAACGAGAAGTACGACGGCAAGGGCCAGGTGCTCTTCGCCGAGTCGGCCCCCGGCACGGCAGGCAAGGAGCAGTTGGAGACCGCGGTCAAGGAGGCCCTCGCCGCAACCGCACCTGACGCCGAGATCGTCACCACCATCACGGTCAGCGACCGGACGGCGGCGCAGACCGACGTCGGCAGCGCGCTGCAGGGCAACCCCGGCGTGAACGCCGTGTTCGGGCAGAACGACGAGGGTGCGCTGGGTGCCATCGGCGCCTTCAAGGCCGCCGGCAAGGACGCTGCCCTGCATCACCGAGGGCGGCGGCAACGAGGAGAGCCTGGCCGCGGTCGAGGCCGGCGACATCTACGCCGTCGTCGCGCTGCAGTTCGCCGCGGACATGGCGCAGTCGTTCGACGCCCTGACGGCCATGATCGACGACCCGGAGGCCGAGGGCGTGCAGCTGACCGTGCCGCAGGAAGTCGTCAAGGCCGAGGGCTGAGCCCTCGGGCGCCAGAGAGCTGACGTGACATGACCAGTACTCCCGACGTGGCCGAGGCCGGGGCGAGCAGCCCCGGCCCGGCCGGCCCGGTGACGACCGGGCACGACGTACCCCGGACCGTCTCGGTCCTGGTGTTCCTGCGCGACCGCGGCATCTTCATGCTGTGGGGGCTGCTGATCGTGTTCTTCGCGTTCTGGTGCTCGCCGTACTTCTTCACGGTCAGCAACGCGCTGCTCGTCGCGAACGCCGGAGCGCTGACCGCCCTGTTCGCCGCCGGGGTCGGGATCGGCATCATGACCGGCGTCCTCGACCTGTCCCTGCCGGGGACGGCCGCCATCGCGAGCTGCGTGTGCGGCTGGCTGCTGACCCACGGTCACGCCACCTGGCTCAGCCTCCTGGCCGGACTGGCCTGTGGCGTTGCTGTGGGCCTGGTGAACGGGTTCATCACGCTACGAGGCTTCAACCCGATCATCGTGACGATCGGCACGCTGTCGGTGCTGACCGGTCTCGCGGCCGTCGTGGCCGGGGGCTACACGTTCCCCGGGCTGACCCAGCTCGAGTTCATGGGCACCCACCGCTACTTCAGGATCGGCGAGACGGGCGAGACCTTCCCCGGTATCCCGGCGCCGGTCTTCATCGTCATCGTGGTCTTCGTCGTCGGCACGATCTTCCTGACCCGCACCCGCGACGGCCTGCGGCTGATGGCCGTCGGCGCGAACGCCGAGGCCGTACGCCGCGCCGGCATCCACAGCGACCGCTACAAGGTGCTGGGCTTCGTGATCTCCGGCGTCCTGGCCGCCGTCGGCGGCTTGGTCAACACCGCCAACGTCACCGAGGCCAACCCGGCCGCGAGCCCGGCGATCATCTTCACCGCGCTGACCGCGGTCGCGCTCGCCGGCGTCGCCCTCACCGGCGGCCGCGGCAGCCTGCCGCGCGTGCTGGTGGGCGCGCTGATCCTGGCCACCATCGCCAACGGCCTGACCATCCGCGGCATCCAGCCCTACTGGGCCACCGTGGCCACCGGCGCACTGCTGATCGGGTCGCTGATGTTCGAGCGGGTGCTGCAGAGCGCCGTGTCCGAGCGGCTGATGTCCGCCAACCTCTCCGTCCACGCGAAGCAGGGCTGACCATGACAACCGACAGCTACGCGGCCGTCCGGCCCTCGAGCTGACCGACATCGAGCTGCACTACGGCTTCGTCCGCGCCCTCGACGGCATCGACATGCACGTCATGCCCGGCGAGGTCGTGGCCCTGCTCGGCGACAACGGCGCCGGCAAGTCCACGCTGCTGAAGGTGATGTCGGGAGCGCACAGGCCATCGCACGGCACCATCAGGGTGCACGGGGTCGAGCACTAGCTTCCACGCGCCGAGCGACGCCGCCAGCGGCGGGGATCCAGATGGTCTACCAGGACCTCGCGCTCGTCGAGCCGCAGGACATCTCCACCAACCTCAACATGGGTCAGGAGCAGCCTGCGCAAAGGCCTGCTGGGCTGGCTGGGCTTCGTCGACCGCAAGGCGATGCGCCGCAGCTCCGAGGCCGAGCTGGACCGGCTCGGTGTCCGCACCGCGCCGATGACCAGGCCGGTCGAGATGCTGTCCGGCGGCCAGCGCCAGGTGGTCGCCCTGGCCCGCAGCGCGATCCGGGTCAACGGCGAGTCGCAGGGCATCCTGCTGCTCGACGAGCCCACGGCCGCACTCGGCTACGAGCAGACCAAGAACGTCGAGGCGCTGATCCGGCGGATGGCCGACGCAGGGCATCGCGATCGTGATCGTCACCCACGACCTCCCGCTCTGCTACGAGGTGGCCGACCGCATCGTGATCCTCAACCGCGGCCGAAGGTCGCCGACGTCCCCGCCGCCGGCGACCGACCGCGACCACGTGGTCGGCTGGATCACCGGCTCCCGTCCCTCGATGTTCGCGCCGTCTGACCGCCGCCAACCCGACCCGAACCTGGAGGTCCCCCCATGTCCGAGTCGCCAGGTCCGCCGCGTCCTCGTCGTCGGCGGCGGCATCACCGGCGGCGTGCTGTCCCTCGGCCTCGCCCAGCGGGGCGTCGAGGTCGTCCTCGTCGAGGTCCGCGACGAGCTCGGCGGCGTCGGCCACGGCATCACCCTGCAGGGCAACGCGCTCAAGGCGTTCCACGACGGTCGGCATCTACGACCGGCTCGCCGAGCACGGCTTCGCCTTCAGCCACCTGCGGATGCGAGCCGCCGACGGCCACGTGATCGCCGAGATCCCGACGCCGCCGATGGGCGGCCCGGACCTGCCGCCGACCATGGGCGCGCTGCGCGGCGACCTCGCCGACATCCTGGCCGACGAGGTCGTCGAGGCCGGCGTCGACGTACGCCTCGGCACGACCGTCACCGCGATCGACGACCGACGGCGACTCCGTGACCGCCACGCTGTCCGACGGCAGCACCGAGACCGTCGACCTGCTGGTCGGCGCCGACGGCATCCGCTCGAAGGTGCGCGCGATGATCGGCATCGACGACCGAGCCGCAGCCCGTCGGCATGGGCATCTGGCGCACCGTCGCCAAGCGGCCCGCCGAGATGGACTGCTCGGAGCTCTACTACGGCGGCCCGAAGTACAAGGCCGGCTACACCCCGATCTCCGAGGACCTCTGCTACGCCTTCCTGCTCGAGGAGAACCTCGACCGCTCCTTCGTCGGCGAGGGCCCGAACGGCGCGCTGCTCAAGGAGCGCGGCCAGGGGTACGGCGGCATCTGGGGCCAGGTACGCGACAGCACTGGCCGACGACGCGGTCGTCAACTACCAGTGGATCGAGGCGATCTGCGTCGACGCCCCGTGGTACCGCGGCCGCACCATCATCATCGGCGACGCCGCCCACGCCTGCCCGCCGCTGATCGCGCAGGGCGCGGCGATGTGCGCCGAGGACGCGGTGATCCTGGCCGAGATGCTGACCGCGGGCGACGGCGTCGACGAGGTGCTGCCGGCGTTCATGGAGCGCCGCTTCCCGCGGGTGAAGATGGTGCTCGACAACAGCCTCCGCTCGCCGAGTGGGAGATCCACCCCGACACCCCGGGTGCCGACCCCGGCCGGATCATGGGCCAGACCCTGCACGCGCTGGTCGCGCCGGCCTGATGACTGCCGACTCGCTCGCCGGCGCGGCGACGACGGCTTCGAGGCGGCCCGCGTCGACCGGATCTTCAACCGCCGGCTGACCGACCGGCAGCCCGCCGCCGTGCTGCGCGCCGCGACCGAGGACGACGTCGTGCTCGGCGTCCGGCTGGCCCGCGAGCGCGGCTGGCAGGTCGCGGTCCGCTCCGGCGGCCACAGCTGGGCGCAGTGGTCGGTCCGCGACGACGCGCTGGTCATCGACCTCGGCGGGCTGCACGAGATCGTCGTACGACGAGGCGACCGGCATCGTCGACCGCGTCGCCGGCCGTGCAGGGCGGCGCCGAGCTGGCGCCGTACCTCGACGCGCGCGGCCGCTTCTTCCCCGGCGGCCACTGCCCCACCGTCGGCATCGGCGGCTTCCTGCTGCAGGGCGGGCAGGGCTGGAACGCCCGCGGCTGGGGCTGGGCGGCGGAGTACGTCGAGGCGGTCGACGTCGTCACCGCCGACGGGCGAGCTGGTGCGCGCCGTCGCGCGACCGAGAACACCGATCTCTACTGGGCCGCGCGCGGCGCCGGGCCGGGGTTCTTCGGCGTGGTCACCCGCTTCCACCTGCGCACGCTGCCCGCGCCCGGGCACGTCGCCCAGACCGTGCACGCCTACGCGCCTCGACGACTTCGACGAGGTGATGACCTGGCTGCACGAGCACGCACGCATCGGTCGCCGACACCGTCGAGATCGTCGCGCTGACCAAGACCGACCCGACGATCGCCCCGACCCGGTGCTGCTGGTCACCGGCGTCGCGCTGGTGGCCGACCGGCCGAGGAGGCCGACGCCGCGCTGGCGCCGTTCCGCACCTCGCCCGCGCTCGACCGGGCGCTGCTCGTGCTCGACGCCGTGCCGACGACCCTGGACGAGCAGCGCAAGCGCCAGCTCGCACGACAACCCCGAGGGACACCGCTGGGCGGTCGACAACGCCTGGCTCTGCGGCCCGGCCGACGAGGTGTGCCGGCGATGCGCCGCGCCTACACGACGCTGCCGAACGAGAAGGCGTTCACGATCTGGTTCAGCATGGCGCCGCTGCGCGCGCTGCCCGACATGGCGTTCTCGCTGCAGTCGGAGATCTACCTGGCGTCGTACGTCGCGTGGGAGTCGCCCGACGGACGACGCGCGGTGTGTCGAGCTGGCTGGCGATCGGCGATGGCCGACCTGGAGCCGGTCACCGTCGGCCAGTACCTCGGCGACAGCGACCTGTCCCGCCGCCAGGTGAGGTTCATGTCCGACGAGGCTTGGCCGCGCCTGCAGGAGATCCGCGCCGAGCGCGACCCGGACGGGCTGTTCGTCGGCTACCTCGCCGGCCCCGGCGGCGCGACGAACCGCAACCACTGGGAACCGCTGGTTGAGGAGGGACGCTGCATCCAACTTCGGGCGCGTCACGAAACCAGCGACCGCTCGGCCTGGTCGATCAGCCGCTGCAGCATCAGCCCGCGGCGGACGTCGAGCGGGTGTGCCCGGCCGCTCGCCACGGTCTCTGCGAGCTCACCAGCGATCGTCGAGAAGAACGCCGTGCGGTCGTTGACCGACGAACCGTCGAACACGACTGGCCCGGTGTTGGTGTGCACCGTGCACACCAGCACGCCCTCCGCACCCTCCGCCGTGATGGAGAGCATCGCCTGACCGACCAGCCCTGACTCGTGCCTGGTGGTCAGGGCCACGTAACGCGTCGGGTCGCCGAAGGCACTGACCTCGGCGATCGGCCCCAACGTGGCGTCCAGGAGGTCGAGCACGTGTGGGCCGAGGTCGAGCAGTGCCCCGCGCGCGACCCGCCACGGAGTCGCGAAGAACTCGCCAGGACGCGAACCACCGCTGACGAAGCCGACCTGCGCCGCCTGCGGCTCGGTCTGCGCGACGCGGCGCAGGAAGTCGCGGCCCTCGAGCGGTGAACCGGTTGGTCAGGAACACGAGCGTGCTGAACCCCGGCCTCCTCCACGGCAGCGGCCAGGCGCTCGGCGTCCGCCAGCTCGAAGGCGAGCGGCTTCTCGAGGAGCAGGTGCTTGCCGGCCCGGGCAGCCCGGGTCGCCAGCTCGGCCTGCACATCCGGAGGAACGGCGAAGGCCACGGCGTCGCAACGCTCGAGCAGCTCCTCGAACGAGCCCGCGGCCACGGCGCCGTACCGACTCGGCCAGCTCTGCGGCAGCCTCCTGGCGACGCGCCCACACGGCTTCGAGGCTCGTGCCCGGTCCGCCGGCGAGCAGCGGCGCGTGCACGATCGACGCCCACGGGCCGGCCCCGACGAGTCCGGTCCTCAGCGTCGCGGACATCACCGGCCCCGTGGTGTGTCGGTCGCGAGCTCAGCGGCCAGCTCGTCCAGCCGGGCGAACAACCAGCGGTGGGCCGGGTCGGAGCGGCGGTCGGAGGCGAACCAGTAGCCCTCGGCCAGCACCACCTCGCCGAACGGCGGCTCGACCATCACCACCGGGCCGTCGGGACGCAGGTGCATGCGGGCCAGGCGTTCGGGAACGACGGCCACCAGGTCGGTGCCCTCGACCACGAACGGCAGCGGCAGGAACCCCGCCACCTGCAGCGCGACCCGACGGTCGATGCCGAGCTCCCCGAAGGCCCGGTCGGCCGGCGTCAGGATGCCGGGACCGAAGCTGCTGACGGCGTGCCCGAGCTCGGCGAGGTCGGCCAGCGCGAGGCGCCGTCGACCGAGCCGGGAGTTGCGCGCGGTCGGCGATCAGCACCATCCGGTCGCGCCACAGCGGCGTCGACTCGCCGGGGAACCCGAAGCCCAGCGGGGCGATGAGCGCGTCGTGCTCGAGCAGGACCCGGTCGGAGGAACGGGCGGTCGGGCCGAGGTTCTCGATCGACAGGCGTACGCCGGGCGCGGCGGCACCGAGCAACCGCACCAGACGGCTCGTGGACGACGGCGATCGCGTAGTCGCTCATCGCCATCCGGAACGTGCGCTCGCTGGTGGCGGGGTCGAACTCGTCCTCCAGCTCCAGGGCCCGTTGCCAGCAGGCGGACGGCGTGCTGCACCTCGGGCAGCAGGTCGCCGCGCGAGCGGTGTCAGCTCGTAGTCGCGCCCGGCCCGCACCAGCAGCTCGTCGTCGAACCGCCGCCGCAACCGGGCCAGCGCCGCGCTCATCGCCGGCTGGCTGAGCTCGAGCCGCTGCCCGGCCCGGGTCACGTTGCCCTCCTCCAGCAGCACCTTGAGCGGCAGCAGCAGGTTGAGGTCGGTGCCGCCCAGGGCCATGGCCGGTGACACTAGAGTCCTGAGGGGTTCGAGGCGAGGAGGTGCTGTGAAGGAGCGCTTGCGCGAGGTCGACGCCAACCTCCTCCTCGCCCTGCACGCGCTGCTGGAGGAGCGCAACCTCACCCACGCCGGCGAGCGGATGACGATGAGCCAGCCGGCGATGAGCGGCGCGCTGGCCAGGCTGCGCAAGCACTTCGACGACGAGCTGCTGGTGCGCGTGGGCCGCGGGTTCGAGCTGTCGCCGCTCGCCGAGCGGCTGCAGGCCGGCCGTCGAGGAGGCCGTCGAGGCCGCCGAGGCGCTGCTCGGCAACCAGCGCGAGTTCGACCCGACCTCCAGCACCCGGCTGTTCACGGTGAGCATGTCGGAGTACGCGATGACCGTCCTCGCCGAGCCCCTCACCCGGCTGCTCGCCGAGCAGGCGCCCGGCTGCTCGGTGGCGCTCGAACCGTCTCGACGTCGCGCCCGAGCCAGTTCGAGAGCCAGCTGATGCGCCGGGACCTGATCCTGGCGCCGCTCGGGTTCGACTTCCCCGGCGCCGTCAGCCGGTCTTCACCGACCACCTCGTGTGCGTCGTCGCCCGCGACAACCCGCGGCTCGCCGACGGCTCGCTGTCGTTCGACGACCTGCAGGAGATGCCGCACGCCGTGGCGTCGTTCGGGGCCGCCGGCGAGCGCAGGCGCCCGCTCGAGGTCGAGATGGAGCGGGTCGGGCGTCATCGGCCGCCCCGTGCTGGTCCAGGTCACCTGCCTGCTCACGCTGCCGTTCGCGGTCAGCGGCACCGAGATGTGCGCGTTCGTGCCCGCCCGCCTGGCCCACCGCTGCCTCGACATCCTCGACCTCGCCATCGCCGAGACCCCGCTCGAGCCGGTGCAGATCACCGAGGCAGCGCACTGGCACCCCCGCCGCGACACCGAGCCCGCGTCGTCTGGCTGCGCCGGCTGCTCTACGACGTGGCCGTCGCGTCGAGGGACGCGAGCGGTCGGCTGACCGACGCCGGCCGGCTGGCAAGGAAGCCGAGGCGGACGAGGCCGGCCATCACCAGCGCGGGTACGACGGCGGAGGACTCGCCGCCGAGGCCGACGAGCGGCGGACGACCGCGCCGAGGCCGAACTGGGCGAAGCCGAGCACCGCGCTCCCGGTACCGGCGACCGGCCGCACCTCGGCCATCGCCAGCGCCGCGGAGTTGCCCATGATCGCGCCGTTGGAGGCGACGGCGACGAAGATCGGGACCGGCAGCAGCCAGGCCGGCGCGCCGGCGAGCGCCAGGACGAGGAAGGCCAGCGTGCCGAGGAGCTGTACGGCGACCGCGACGCGCACCATGGTCCGCGGCGGCCAGCGGTCGACGAGGCGGCTGGCCACCCAGCCCAGCGCCGATCAGCCCGGCGGCGTTGACGCCGAAGGCGACGCCGTAGCCGATCTCGGAGAGCCCGACGACGTTCTGGTAGACGAACGGCGAGGCCGAGATGTAGGCCATCATCACGCCGAAGCACAGCGCGAACACCGCCGAGCGGCCCGCGGAATCCGCGGTGCGCAGCACGGTCCGGACGCCGTCGCGGACCGTCGGCCCCGGCTGCCCGGCGTACGTCGGCCGGGTGCGTCTCGGGAACGGCCAGCAGCACGCCGACGAGCATCGCGGCGCACAGCGCGGCGACGGTCCAGAGCATGCCGCGCCACCCGACCGGGTCGGCGAGCACGCCCCCGACGAGCGGGGCGAGCACCGGCGCCACGCCGCCGACGGTGATCATCAGGGTGAAGGCCTTGGCCGCCGCACGGCCGGTGACGACGTCGGCGATGATCGCCCGGCCGATGACCATGCCGCCCGCGCCGGCGAAGCCCTGCACGAGCGGGCGACGACCAGCACCGCCAGGTTCGGTGCGGCCGCGCAGACCACCCCGGCCGACGACGCAGACCGCGGCGCTGACGAGCAGCGGGCCGCGGCGCCCGAAGCGGTCCGACAGCGGCCCCATCACCAGCTGGCCGAACGCCAGCCCGACCAGGAACGAGGTGAGCGTGAGCTGCACACCGCTGGGCGTCGCGCCGAGGTCGGCGCCGATCTCCGGGAAGCCCGGGAGGTACAGGTCCGTCGCGACCGGCGCGACCGCGGCCAGCGAGGCGAGCACGAGCAGCAGCGGCCAGCCGGATCGCGGACCCGCGCGGGCGCGCCCGCACGCGCGTTCGTCGGTCCGTCACCGCGCAAGTCCACCAGCCTGGCCGCCGCCCGCGGAACGCGCTGCGCGCGCATGCCAGCGATAGGCCCTGGTGATGCCCAGAGCCCTTGTTGTGCTGGGGTTCCTGCGGCTCACTGGTGCCATGACGTTGGGACGACGGCGCGCCGTACGTGGACGAGCTCGCAGCCGGGTATGTACGCCTACGTGCAGCCCGACGGCGGCTGGATGGTGAACAACTGCGGCGTCGTCGTCGACGGCGCCGGCACGGCCGTGCTCGTCGACACGACGTCCACGGAGAAGCGCAACCGCGCCGTGCTCGCCGAGGTGGCGCGAGGTCAGCGCCGGCGCGCCGCGCGCCGTCGTGAACACCCACCACCACCCCGACCACACCTACGGCAACTGCTTCCTGCCGCCCGAGACGGTGGTCATCGGCCACGAGAAGTGCCGCGAGAGGTGCTCCGGCCGGGTCTCGAGGCGACGAAGGTCATCACCGCGCCCGACTACGGCGACCTCACCCTGCGCCCACCGGAGATCACCTTCGCCGACCGGCTGACGCTGCACCTGCGAGGGCTTCCCGGTCGAGCTGCGCGCACGTCGGCCGGTCGGCGCACACCACCAACGACGTCTACGTCTGGCTGCCCGAGCAGCGGGTGCTGTTCGCCGGCGACCTGGCGTTCAACGGCGGCCAGCCGTTCGTGCTCGAGGGCTCGGTCGCCGGCTTCCGCCAGGCGATCGCGCAGATGCGCGAGCTCGGCGCCGAGGTGCTGCTTCCCGGCCACGGCCCGGTCTGCCGCGGCGACGACGTCGCAGCGCTGCTCGACGACGATGGACGGCTACCTCGCGTACGTCGAGGACGTCGCCGCCGCGTCGTACGCCGCCGGGCTGACCCCGCTCGAGGCGGCCCAGAAGAACCGCGACAACCCCTACCAGACCTGGGCGGAGACCGAGCGGTTCGTCGGCAACCTGCACCGCGCGTACTCCGCGCTGGCCGGCAACCCCGACGACCCGACCCTCACCGTCCCCCGCGTCTGGCCCGACATGGTCGCCTTCCACGGCGGCCCGATCGCCTGCCACGCCTAGCGGTTCCAGCACCGATTCGTCAGCGATCCTGCGGGTAGTCGCAGCGGGCGGAACTCTGACGAATCGGTGTGGACTCAGAACCGGTGCGTACCCGGGCCGGCCTCGAAGGCGCCCTGCGGCAGCACTACCTCGGCGACGCAGCCGGGCGGCACGGTGACGGTCACCGAGAGAGCGTCGGCAAGCGTCCAGGCGACCGCGATCGCGGCCGTGCGGGGACAGGTGCTCGGTCGGCGCCGAGGTGATGCCGCCGCCGGGCATCGGCTCGACCCGGAACCGCCGCCAGGTCGGTTCCAGGCGCCGCAACCCGGCGACGTACCGGTGCAGGAACGAGATCACCGCGCCCTTGGAGTAGTGGTTGAGCGACTCGTGCGGCACGCCGCCGGCGTCGATGCCGTCCCAGCGCTCCCACACGGTGGTCGCGCCGCGGTCGATCATCGTCAGCCACGACGGCTCGGTGTCCTGGAACAGCAGCTCGTAGGCGAGGTCGAGGTGGCCGTGGTCGGCGAGCACCGGGAGCAGGTCCGGCGTGGCCAGGAAACCCGTGCCCAGGTGCGTCCCGGCCTCGCGCACCAGCGCGGCGAGGTCGTCGGCCGCCCGCTGGCGGTGCTCGTCGGGCACCAGCCCGAACCGCAGCGCGCGGACCAGGTTGGCCTGGGTGTGCGGCGTGACCCGGCCGTCGGCGTCGACGAACTCCGTCCGCCAGGCGTCGACGACCGCGTCGCTGAGCGCGGCGTAGCGCTCGGCCTCGGCGTCCTTCCCGAGGAGCCGGCGCGATGCCGGCCGCGTGCCGCGTCGACCAGGCGTAGAACGCGGTGGCGACGTCGGCCTTGTCGGCGGCGACGAAGGCCGGGAAGTCCGTGGGTTCGCCGCCCGGCTCGATCCACTCGCCCCAGTGGAAGCCGGTGTCCCAGAGGTACCGCTCGTGCGGCAGCGGCTCGGCACTTCCGCTCGATGCGCGAGGGGTGCCGCGAGCCGGACGCCATCCGTCGACCCGGTCGAGCCAGCGGACCATGGCCGGCCAGTTCTCGGCGAGCGCCTCGACGTCGCCGTACTCCTGGTACAGCTCCCACGGCACCAGCACGATCGCGTCGCCCCAGCCCGCGGAGCCGTTCATCTTCTCCAGGAACCCGGTGCGCTCGGCGACCGGCATCGGCGCCATGTTGCCGAGGTTGCCGTCCTCCCACTGCCCGACCACGAGGTCGCGCAGCCACTTCGACGAGAAGCCGGCGACGTCATAGAGGTACGACGCCGTCGGGACGTACAGCTGCCAGTCGCCGGTCCAGCCCGCCCGCTCGCGGGTCGGGCAGTCGGTCGGGATGTCGCAGGCGTTGCCGCGGAAGCGACCAGACGGCCGCCTCGTGGAGCCGGTTCAAGCGGTCGTCGCTGCAGACGAAGGAGCCGCGCGGCTCGAGGTCGGTGTGGACCACGACCCCGGTCATGTCGTCGGCGGTGAGCGGTCCGGGGTGGCCCTCGACCCGGACGTACCGGAACCCGTGCGTGGTGAAGCCGCGGCTCGAAGACGTCACCGTCGATGCCCGCCGAGACGACCACGTCGACCTGGCCGGCACCCAGCGGCTCGGGCAGGAACGGCATGTCCGGCCGCAGGTGCTCCACGGCCACGTCGCCGTCGGGGTCGAGTGCCTCGCCGTGGGTGAGGGTGATGCGGGTCCCGGCAGGTCCGAGCGACGAGCAGCCGCACGCGACCGTTGATGTTCTGGCCGAGGTCGACGACGTGGATCCCTGGCCGCACCTCGGTGACGGACACCGGCCGTAGCTCCTCGACCGCCCGCACGGGCGGTGCGGGCGAGCAGACGAGAGCGTCGTACCCGCGATCGCTGACGACCACCGGCGACCAGTCCGGAGTCGACCGCGAGCAGCCGCCGGTCCTCGCGCTGCCCCTCGATCAGGTCTGCCCCAGGATGTGCGAGGCCGCCCATCGCCACGTCGCATCGGTGCCGAGGACTGTGGCCGTGCCGTCCTCGTGCTCGAGGTGGAGCTGCGCCAGGAACGCCGTCTCCGTGCCCCACTGGTCGGCGGCGCGCAGCAGGCCCACCTGGCCGCGGTACCACCCGTCGGCGAGCAGTGCCTCGATGACGTGCACGCCGGGTGTCAGCAGCGAGGTGACGTCGTAGGTCTGCACCTGGGTGTGGGAGGCGTACTCCGTGTAACCGGGCGTGAGCTCGTCCCTACCGACCCGCTGCCCGTCGACGCTCGCCTCGTAGATCCCGTGCGCCGTCGCGTACAGGCGGGCCCGGACCACGGGGCGGTCGACGGCACCTCGCCACGCAGCCGGTACGCCGGCCGGTGCCCCGCAGGGCCGGCCTCCGCGCCCGGGGAGATCCACTCGGCCTGCCAGTCGTCGGGCTCGATGCAGCCCGGCCTCGACGACGAGCGGTTCGGACCACTCGCCCACCCCGGCGTCCGTCTCGACGCGGACCCGCACCTCGCGGCGTTCGCCCGAGGCCAGCGCCTTGCCGGGCCACGGCACGAGCACGTTCGCGTCGCCCTCGACGCGGCTGCTGGTGCCGTCGTCGAGCGCGACCTCGTAGGCGAGCTGGCGTCCGGCTCCCTCCGGCAGTCGCCACGAGAGCCGCGGCTCCCGCTCGCCGATGCCGAGCGGGTGGTCGAGGTGTTCCGCGCGTACCTGCACGCGCCCACCCTCACCGCCCCGCGCCCAGAGCGGAACCAGACCGTCGACAACCCAGGTATCGATCCCACGAATATGGGTCGTCTGCCAGACCCCGATTCGTCTGCGACTTTCCCGCGGCGACTACCCGCAGGATCGCTGACGAATCGGTGTTCGGTCCCGGTCAGCCCAGCGTCGAGGTGCGGGCCACCAGCTCGGGCAGCAGGACCACCTGCTGGTGCCGGTGGTCGGGGTTGCCCGCCTCGTCGAGGACCAGCTCGGCGGCCCGGCGTCCGAGCTCGTGGCGCGGCTGGCGGACCGAGGTGAGAGGCACGGCCGCGGCAGCCGGCGAACTCGATGTCGTCGTAGCCGACGATCGCGAGGTCGCTCGGGCACCCGAGGCCGTGGCCGATCAGCTGCTGGAGCAGGCCGAGCGCGAGCAGGTCGTTGGCGCAGAACGCCGCCGTCGGGCGGCGTGCCGCGGGCACCCCTCAGCCGCTCCCCGGCCAGCGGCCCTCGCGCGACGTTGAGGGCCTCGGTGTCGACCACGACCAGCTGGTCGTCGGGCAGGCCGGCGGCCACCAGGCCTGCGCGGGCGCCCTCGAGGCGGTCGCGCACCTGCCCGATCGTCTCGCGGCCGCCGACGAACGCGATCCGGCTTGTGACCGCGGTCGACGAGGTGCTCGACCGCCAGGCGCCCGCCGAGCACGTCGTCGACCGCCACCGAGCAGAACGGCCGTCGTCGCGGGTGCGGTCGACGATCGACGACCGGCGTGCCGGCCGGCGCGACCTCGTCGAGCGGCGGCGCTCGGGGTCGACGGGCGTGACCAGGATGCCCTGCACCCGCTGCTCGACGAGGTGCGCGAGGTAGCCGCCTCGCGGTCGGCCGCGCTTGCCGCTGTTGCACAGGAAGAGCGAGAGCCCGCGACTCCTCGGCGACGTCCTCGATCCCTGGGCGACGTCGGTGAAGAACGGGTTGCGCGGCGTCGAGCATCACGTAGGCCAGCGTGCGGCTGCGCCCGGCGCGCAGCTGGCGCGCGGACTCGTTGCGGACGAAGCCGAGGTCGGTCATGGCCTGCTCGACCTTCGCCCGGGTGGCGGGGCTGACCCGCTCGGGCCGGTTGAGGACGTTGGACACGGTGCCGAGCGAGACGCCCGCGGCTGCGGCGACGTCCTTGACCGACGCGGTGCGGCCGACAAGGCTCCCGCCCCAGTCGTCGCGAGTCCGCCGTCGCGTTGAAACGTGTCCGGACGTACGTCACCTGTGTGATGACGACACTTTAGCCGGCAATTCTTGCCCAGGCGTTGACAGATGTGACGCCGTCACCTACTGTTTGATCCGAATTGAAACCTTTCAATCCGAGGAGCGAGATGACGGCGAGCCGCCGCCGCACGCGGTGCTCGAGCTCGCGACGTCTCCAAGTCGTTCGGCCCCGTCGTGGCCCTGCGCTCCGGCAGCCTGCGCGTCGAGGCGGGCTCCATCCACGCCCTCGTGGGCGAGAACGGCGCCGGCAAGTCCACGCTGGTCAAGGTCGTGGCCGGGGTCCACCGCCGCGACGCGGGCAGCTTCGGCTCGGCGGCGAGGCCGTCGACTTCGCCTCCACCGCCGAGTCCAAGGACGCTGGCATCGCGGTGATCTACCAGGAGCCGACGCTCTTCCCCGACCTCTCGGTCACCGAGAACATCTTCATGGGCCGCCAGCCGCTCGCCGCCGGCCGGCGCATCGACCGCCCGGCGATGTACGCCGAGGCGGAGCGGCCTCTTCGCGCGGCTCGGTGTGGACATCGACCCGCGCCGCCCGGCCGCGGGCCTCTCCATCGCCGACCAGCAGATCATCGAGATCGCCAAGGCCATCTCGCTCGACGCCCGGCTGCTGGTCATGGACGAGCCGACCGCCGCGCTGAGCGGCGACGAGGTGTCCCGGCTTTCGCGGTCGCCCGCAGCCTGCGCGACGAGGGTCGCGCGCTCGTCTTCATCTCCCACCGTTTCGACGAGGTCTTCGACCTCTCCGACACCGTCACCGTCATGCGCGACGGCTCCTACATCGACACGGAGACGATCACCGAGACCACCGAGTCGCCAGGTCGTGGCCAAGATGGTCGGCCGCGAGGTCGGTGACCTCTACCCCAAGACCCCGGCGCCGACCCCGGCGACGTCGATGCTCGACGTCCCAGGGCCTCGAGACGGGCCGGAGAGTTCCACGGCGTCTCCTTCCAGGTCCGGGCCGGCGAGATCGTGGGACTTGCCGGCTTGGTGGGCGCCGGACGCAGCGAGATCGCCCGGGCGGTGTTCGGCGTCGACGCGTACGACGCCGGATCGGTCAGCCTGCTCGG
>CAWBOE010000004.1:0-253042 GCA_963790295.1 uncultured Actinomycetota bacterium | reverse complement strand
AACATCGGCAGATTAGTATATCATCGCGCCTCTGCCAGAGCGGCTAGTAAAGTGGCCTGACCACTTGCAAGCACGCAGCTATCAGCCGGATTGGGTTTGACCCGCTTCCACAAACCGATCAGAGTCAAGCGATCAGGTTCCGTGAAGGGTGTCGAAGAAGGTGGGCAAGACATGGAGGCTCTACTCGACTGAGTTCATGGAGGAGTCCGTCCGGCTGCTCCGCTCCTCGGAAGAGAAGTACCCCGTGGCAAAGATAGCCCGAGATCTAGACGTCTCCGCCGAGATGCTTCGCAATCTTTGGGTAAAGTAGACGAAAAGGGGGTCGGGGTGTAGCATCACCGACCCTCCTTCTTGCAGCTATTCACCCATAGACTTTTGGTTCAGGATTCTGGTTCAAAGACGACTTTAGGTGGGGGTCACTACATGAAACAGGGCAAAGTGTACGGTAAGAAGCTTTCGAGCTCATAGTACACAAAAGTTGCGGAGTTCAAAAGATCCTGCTCGCAAGCCTTTCGGAAACGTCCACATTGTACGTAACGCATGCTTCAAGAAGGAGCCGTCCGTAGGTCAGTAGGGCCGCTATTGCTGCGGTAGCAGCGGCCCGAGCAGACCGATCACCGGCTACCATCCAGCTTATAGGCTGACGCTTTCGGTCGCCACCGGCCGCCGCCCCGAGGCCGTCGAGCGCGCGCTGGTGGCTCGCAGGACGACCTGCTGATCGTCAAGCTGGACATCACCAGCCCGAAGACGCCGCAGGCCGCCGTGGACGGCCGCCGTCGACCGGTTCGGCCGGATCGACGTCCTGGTCAACAACGCCGGCAACTTCTACGCCGGGTTCTTCGAGGAGATCACCCCGGAGGACTTCCGGGCACAGATCGAGACCAACCTGTTCGGCCCGCTGAACGTCACCCGCGCCGTGCTGCCGGTCATGCGCGCCCAGCGCTCCGGGCTCGTCGTGACGATCTCGCTCGACCGCCGGCATGATCGGGCCAGGAGTTCTGCACCGCCTACGCCGCGTCGAAGTTCGGCGTCGAGGGCTGGATGGAGTCGCTGACCCCCGAGGTCGCGCCGTTCGGCATCCGCACGATGCTCGTCGAGCCCGGCTTCTTCCGCACCGAGCTGCTCACGCCGGAGTCGACGAACTACGCCGAGCCCTCGATCGACGACTACGCCGAGCGCACCGAGCAGACCGTCACCGCCTGGAACGGCATGAACGGCCTGCAGGGCGGCGACCCCGCCAAGCTCGCCAAGGCGCTGGTCCAGCTCGCCAGCCAGGACGAGCCGCCGCTGCGCTGGGTCGCCGGCGCCGACGCCGTCGAGGCCGTCGAGCAGAAGGCCAGGGACCTGCTCGCCCAGGTCGACGCCCACCGCGAGCTGTCGTCCTCGCTGGCTCACGACGACGCCCGCAACGCCGAGGGGCCCTGCCAGTACCCCAGACACCTCGACGCCGAAGCGGGTTTCGGAAGTCTGAACCCTATGCGCGAGCAACCTCATGTACGGCCCCGGCGACGTCCGCGTGGAGAACGTGCCCGACGCCGACGCTCCGGCAGCCCACCGACGCACTGGTCCGCGTGGTCCGCACCTGCGTCTGCGGCAGCGACCTGCACCCCTACCACCGATGCCGCGCGCGAGGCCGGCCCCGATGGGCCACGAGTTCATCGGCGTCGTCGAGGACACCGGCTCCGCGGTCAGCACCGTGAAGGCCGGCGACTTCGTGATCGCGCCGTTCGCCTACTTCGACAACACCTGCGAGTTCTGCC
The DNA here is from genome assembly GCA_963790295.1 of uncultured Actinomycetota bacterium. GTDB lineage: Bacteria > Actinomycetota > Actinomycetes > Propionibacteriales > Nocardioidaceae > Nocardioides. The sequence continues at coordinate 251,282 of CAWBOE010000004.1, read as the reverse complement.
GCGAGGGCCTGCACACCTCGTGCGTGCACGGCGGCTTCTTCTCCCCTACGGCGCAGGCCGAGGCGGTCCGCGTCCCGCAGGCCGACGGCACCCTCGTCAAGCTGCCCGGTGGCGAGGACGCCGCGCTGCTGCCCTCGCTTTTGACCCTCTCGGCCGGCTGGGACGCCCGGACGAGATCGCCGCGGCCGTGCTCTGGCTCTGCAGCCCGGCGGCCAGCTTCGTGCTCGGCGTCGCGCTCCCCGTCGATGGCGGCTACACCGCCCGCTGAACCCCTGACAGAGGAGAACCGTGACCACGACGAACCTTTTTAGCCTTCGGCGGCCGCATCGGCCGCGTCGCCTCCGCTACCTGCTCGCGCTCCTGGCGACCGTCTCGCTCTCGGCTTGCGGTGGGGGAGACGAGGACGGCGACCAGGCCGCCGGCGCTCCCGGGGCGAGCACCCCGGATTCGTCGACAAGTCCGAGCCCGGCCTCCGGCGACCAGGACGCCAACCCCTCGGAGGGCACGCCGATCCGGATCACCTTCGGCGATACGGAGCTCACTGCCCGGCTGCACGACAACGCCACGGCGCGCGATCTCGCCGCTCAGCTGCCGCTGACGCTCACCTTCCGCGACCACAACAACGTCGAGAAGACCGCCCCGCTACCCCGCGAGCTGTCGCTTGAGGGCGCGCCCGAAGGACACGATCCTGCCGCCGGAGACATCGGCTACTGGGCGCCCGGTGGCGACCTCGTCTTCTACTACGACAGCGACGCCCCGTATTTCAACGGCATCGTGCGGATCGGCGAGTTCGACGGCGAGATGGACGCGATCGAGCGCCAGAGCGGCGACTTCAGCGTCACGATCGAACGTGCGGAATGACGCACCGTCGGCAATAAGTGGTGCGTGAAAACCTTACTGCACAAAACCAATAACGTAAGGGAGACAATAATCACTACTATGCAGCAGTGGTGGAAAGAGAGCGTCGTGTACCAGATCTGGCCCCGCAGCTTCGCGGATGGCGACGGGGACGGAATCGAGATCTGGCCGGGATCACCTCGCGGCTGGACTACCTCGCCACCCTGGGCGTGGACGTGTTGTGGCTGTCACCCATCTACCCGTCACCGCAGGACGACGCCGGCTACGACATCAGCGACTTCCTGCTCCGGCGTGCGCGGATCGTCGAGCTCGGAGACGGCCCGGGCTGGGCGGGCCCGGTCGACGTGCTGGTCGAGGCCGGCCGGGTCCGCGACATCGACCACGACCTGCCCCGGCCGCCGGGGTTCCCGGAGGTCGACGCCGAGGAGCGCTGGCTGGTCCCCGGGCTGTGGGACCAGCACACCCACCTGGCCATGTGGACCGCCAGCTCGGGCCGCCTCGACCTGGCCGGCACCCGCTCGGTCGACGAGGCACTCTCCCGGCTGCGGGGCCGCCTCGCCGCGCTGCCCGGCGACGCCGGTCGTCGGCTACGGCCACCGGCCGATCACCTGGCCGGTGCAGCCCACGCGTCGCGGCGCTCGACGAGGTCGCGCCTGACGTGCCGGTGGTCCTCGTCAGCGGCGACGCGCACCACGGTTGGCTGAACTCTCGCGCTCTCGAGCACGCTCGGCCTCGCCCCGCGCGAAGGGGTCTGGTCGAGGGCGAGTGGTACGCCGCGTACGCCCGGATCGCCGAGATCGTCGGCGACGAGACCTCGCCGGACGCCTACCTGCGGATGGAGCAGGCCGCCGTCGCCAAGGGCGTCGTCGGCGTCGTCGAGCTCGAGTACGGCGAGCCGTTCGACGCCTGGCCCGACCGCTGGGTGCAGGGCGTCGACCTGCTCCGCGTGCGCCGCGGCGTCTACCCCGACGGGCTCGACGACGCGATCGCGTCCGGCCTGCGCTCGGGCGATCCGCTGGTGGAGGGTGCAGGACCTCTTGACGATGGGACCGCTGAAGATCATCAGCGACGGTTCGCTGAACACCCGCACGGCCTGGTGCGAGCAACCGTACGCCGACGGGTCGGGCAGCGGCGCTGCCAACCAGACTCCCGCGGAGCTGCGCACGCTGCTCGGACGAGCGACCGAGCACGGCCTGCGGACCGCCGTCCACGCGATCGGTGACGCGGCCTGCCACGACGCGCTGGCGGCGTACGCCGAGACGAGGGCGGAGGGTTCGGTCGAGCACGCCCAGCTGATGACCCGTCGCGACGTGACGGAGATGGCGCGGCTCGGCGTGGTCGCCAGCGTGCAGCCCGCCCACCTGCTCGACGACCGCGACATCACCGAGCTGGTGTGGCCGGACCGCGCTGACCGCTCCTTCCCGCTGCGCTGGATGGTCGACGACGGCGTGCAGCTGGCGATGGGCTCCGACGCACCCGTCTCGCCGCTCGACCCCTGGCTGGCCATCGCCGCAGCGGTGCACCGGTCCGCCGACGACCGTCCCGCCTGGCACCCCGAGCAGGCGCTCACCCCGAAGGAGGCGCTGGCGGCTTCCGTCGACGGCCAGGGTTCGGTGCACGCCGGCGCCCGCGCCGACCTGGTCCTTCTCGACGCCGACCCGCTCGACATCGTCCGGCACCCCCGAGGACCAGGCTGCCCGCCTCCGCGCCATGCCCGTCGCCGCCACCTGGGTCGCCGGCCGCCTCGTCCACGGCGACGAGTCGGCGTTTTCGGGCTAGCCGCTACGACATCGATCTCCTGGGCGACCTTCAGCCTGATTTCGAAGCGGCTGTCCCGCCGCGCGACCTCACGCGCTCAGGGCGATGGTGAGCTCGAGGACGGTGTCGGGGTCGTCGAGGCGGTCGCCGTACAGCTCTCGGAGCTGGCCCATCCGGTAGCGGACGGTCTGGGGGTGCACGAACAGCTCGGCGGCGACGTCCTCGCGGCGGCCGTGGTGGAGCAGCCACGAACGCAGGGTGTCGGCGAGCTTCTCGGCGACGGCCGGGCGCAGGTCGGCCAGCGGCGCGAGGGCCTTGGCCCGCAGGTCGGCGAGCGCCTCGGGGTCGGCGGTGAGCACCAGCTGCGTGAGGTGGTCCTCGGTGTCGCCGGAAAGTCCGGCCGCGCGGGCCCGCAACGCCCGGTCGTACGACGCCCGCACCTGCAGCCACGGACGTGCCGGGCCCGCGATGCACCCGCGTGCGGTGAGCGTGGCGAGCAGGCCCGACCGCCGTCGGCCGTCGGCGTCGGGGACGAGCAGCAGCGTGGAGTCCTCGGGCATGTCGGTCCGGTCGACGGCCTGGAGGACGACCCCGGGCAGTGCCGCCGCGCACCGACCGGGCCTGCGCCTCGGGCACGATCACCGCGGTCAGCGTGCTCGGCGGCGTCCACTCGGCCCGGTCGGCCGCCTCCTGGACGTGCTCGGCCGGCGAGCCGTCGAGCAGGTCGGCGGCCAGCCGTTCGAGCAGCCGCTCGCGCACGCGGCCGGTCGTGGCCAGCTCGTCGGTGTGCCCGGCCACGCTCGCCGCCGACAGCTCGTCGATGTAGGCGAACACCAGCTCCGCGAACCCGGCGAGCCGGTCGGCCGGGATGCCCGCGGCGACGGCCCGCGCCGACATCTCGCGCCACGCCACCCGCGCCCCGATGCGGTAGGCGGACAGCAGCGCGTCGGTGGAGCGTCCGTTGCGCGCCTCGCCGCGGCCGAGCTGGTAGGCGCCCTCCATGGCCGGGCGCGGTCGGCGTGCCGGGGTCGGCGCCGCGCCGGCCGCCGGCGAGTGAGAGGAAGCCGCCCAGCGCCAGCTGCACGGCGTTGCCGATGATCTCGCCCATGCTCGCCGCTCAGCGCGTCCTGGTAGCTGGGTACCTCCTCGATGATCGCCGCGACGGTGCGATCGGCGACGTCGGGCAGGTGGGCGCGCATGTCGGCGATCACCTCGGGGGACGAGGAGGACACCGTGACCCGCTGTACGTCGTGGGGTTCGTGAGGCCATAGCGTCTCCCTTTGTTCCTACGCACAATACGGGGCAACCGATTCACCCGCGAGGATCATGATTTTGTCACTTCGATCCGTCATGCTGGTCGGTGACGACCTCTGCCGCTTCTCCGACCCCCTGGCGCGCCCTGCGCTCCCAGCTGGGCCGCGCTGGCCGAGGCCGCCAGCAGCCCGCTCGTGCCCGCCGACTTCCTCGACCTCTTCGCGCCGCTGCGCAGGGGCGCCGAGCTCCGCGGCAAGGTCGTCTCGGTCCACCCCGAGACCCCCGACGCGGCGACGCTGCTGATCAAGCCCGGCGCCGACTGGGCCGGCCACGTCCCGGGCCAGTACGTCCGCATCGGCATCGACGTCGACGGCGTGCGCCAGTGGCGCGCCTACTCCCTGACCCACGGCCCGCGTCCCGACGGGCTGATCTCGATCACCGTCAAGGCGGTCCCCGACGGCCTGGTCAGCCACCACATCGTGCACGACTGCAAGCCCGGCACCCTCGTCCACCTCGAGCAGGCCCAGGGCGAGTTCGTGCTCCCCGACGACCAGGTCGGCAAGCTGCTCTTCATCACCGCCGGCTCCGGCATCACGCCGGTCATCGGCATGCTGCGCAACCTCTTCCCCTCCACCGACGCCGGCGTGCTCCGCCCGGAGCGCAGCGCCAACTACGACATCGTCGTCCTCCACGTGGCGCCCAGCCGGCCCGACTCGATCTTCCGACGCGACCTCGAGGCCCTCGACACCGCCGGTGCCATCCGGCTCGTCGCGCGGTACGACGACCAGCACGGCCTGCTCGACCTCGACCACCTGACCGATCTCGTGCCCGACCTCGGCGCCCGCACGACGTACGCCTGCGGCCCGCCTCCCCTGCTCGACGCCATCACCGAGCACCACGAGCAGGTGGGTCTGACGCTGTTCACCGAACAGTTCCGCACCGCGCGGATCGCCGACCCCGGCGAGGGTGGCACCGTCACCTTCGCCAGCAACGACACCGTCGTCGAGGCCGCGGGCGACACCCCGATCCTCGACGCGGCCGAGGCAGCCGGCGTGCTGATGCCCAGCGGCTGCCGGATGGGCATCTGCTACGGCTGCGTGCTGCCGCTCAAGGAGGGCAGCGTGCGCGACCTGCGCAACGGCGCCGTCACCACCGCCGTACCTGGCGAGGGCCCCGCCATCAAGATCCAGACCTGCATCCACGCCGCCGCCGGCGACTGCCACCTCGACCACTGACCACGACGACTCCATCTCTTGAAGGAGATCGCATGACCACGATCCAGAAGAAGTCCGACAACCCGATCGCCCACCTCACCCCCGAGGACATCGAGATGCTCGGCATCGAGCTCGACGCGATCCGCCAGAGCGTGATCGACACGCGCGGCGAGAGCGACGCGAAGTACATCCGGACGCGTCATCAAGACCCAGCGCAGCCTCGAGCTGGGCAGCCGGGCCGTGCTGCTGTTCTCGATCTTCCCGCCCGCCTGGCTCGTCGGCACCGCCGGCCTGTCGGCGGCCAAGATCCTCGACAACATGGAGATCGGCCACAACATCCTCCACGGCCAGTGGGACTGGATGCGCGACCCCAAGATCCACTCCACGACCTGGGAGTGGGACCACGCGACGCCGGCCGAGCAGTGGAAGGTCTCCCACAACGAGCTCCACCACAACTTCACCAACGTCGTCGGCAAGGACAACGACCTCGGCTACGGCATCATGCGCGTCGACGAGGAGCAGAAGTGGATCCCCTTCTACCTCCTCCAGCCGCTCTGGAACGCCTTCAACGCGATGTTCTTCGAGTACGGCATCGCGGCCTACGACCTCGAGCTGCGCGGGGCGCTGAAGTCGGGCCGCACCAAGTCGCCGGAGTTCAAGAAGCAGGCCAAGAAGGTCGTCGACAAGATCCGCAAGCAGGTCACCAAGGACTACGTCGTCCACCCGATCCTGTCGGGCCCGTCGTTCCTCCACACGCTCGCGGCCAACTTCACCGCCAACGTCGTGCGCAACGTCTGGGCGCACTCGATCATCATGTGCGGTCACTTCCCCGAGGGCGTGGAGACCTTCGAGAAGAAGTCGATCGAGGGCGAGACCCACGGTGAGTGGTACATCCGCCAGATGCTCGGCTCGGCCAACATCTCCGGCTCCAAGCTCATGCACATCATGTCCGGGCAACCTCTCCCACCAGATCGAGCACCACCTGTTCCCCGACCTGCCGTCCAACCGCTACTCCGAGATCGCCCCGAAGGTCGAGGCGCTGTTCGAGAAGTACGGCCTCAACTACTGCGCCCGCCCGCTGCCGCAGCAGGTCTACTCCGCGTGGCACAAGGTGGTCCGCTTGTCGCTGCCCAACGGCTGGCTGGCGAGTACCACCCCGAAGAACCTTCCCAGCCAGCTCGGGAAGCTGTACAAGATGGTGACAGGCACCCCGCGCGAACGCCGCCTCATCCAGGCGTCGCTCACCCGAGAGGTGCACCGCCTGCAGCAGGCGGCCTGAGGACGCCCCTTTAGGGGGGGCTGACCGGCGGTGGGGGTCCCAACGGTTCGCGGGGGGCGAGCCGGGACCTTCACCGCCGGGCTCCGCGTTTCGACTCGACGAGCCGGTCGGAACCGCACCAGCTGCTCCGTGCGTGCCGGGCCGCCCACCCCCTGGCTGCTGGTACGAGAGGATGAACGGCCCGGGCACGACGTGCTCGTCGAGATCCGGGGAGGTCGCCGGACGAGTCGGCCGAAATCCTGGCGACGTCTCGTCGGCCGCCGCTCAATGAATCGGTGTACGGAGCGGCCAAAGCGACCCAGCCTCGGACAGGACCAGACGACCATATTCCCATGCTCAAACCAGTAACCCTCGCGCCACGCAGCCCGGCATCCGGTAGGGCCGCTCGCATCCGTAGCCTGCCGACGTGGAGCTGGTCGCCGACTGTGCGCGTTGCGTCGGGCCTGTGCTGCGTGCTGCTGCCGTTCGCCCGGTCGGCCGACTTCGCCTTCGACAAGCCGGCGGGCGAGCCGTGCAGGCACCTGGCTGGCGACCACCGCTGTCGCATCCACGAGCAGCTGCTGGACTCCGGGATGCGCGGCTGCGTCGCCTACGACTGCTTCGGTGCGGGCCAGGCGGTGACGCAGACCGGCCGGGTCGAGGCGTTCCACGAGGTCGAGCAGGTCCACGAGATCGCGTGGTACCTCACCGAGGCAGCCGACCGCGGCGCCGACGTCGCGGCCTGCTCGCCGAGACCGAGTCCCTGGCGGCCGCCCGGCACCCCACCGCCGCCGAGGTCGACGAGCTGCGGTCGCGGGTGGAGCCGGTCCTGCGCGCGGTCGCGCACGACGCGCGAGCGCCGTACGACGGCCCGCGTGCGGCAGCGGGCGCCGACCTGGCGGGCGCGGACCTTCGCGGCGACGACCTACGGGGTGCGGACCTGCGCGGTGCCCTGCTCATCGGCGCCGACCTGCGGGCGGCTGACCTCACCGACGCCGACCTGCTCGGTGCGGACCTGCGCGGGGCAGACCTCGGCGGCGCGGACCTGTCGCGGGCGCTGTTCGTGACGCGCCGCCAGCTCGGCTCGGCCACCGAATTCCCCGAACCAGGAGGGAACTCCCGCCACGGCTGCGGACATAACAGGTCGTGGGACGAGAGATGGAGACGTTGGAGACCACCGAAGGGAGCTCGTCGAACAGCTTCGATCCGGCAGCGTCAGGCGTCGGAGGACATGCGTCACTGCCCCCAGATAGGGCTAGCTCGGTGTTGGCTCTCTAGGTCGAGTCCGCGACGCACTGGGTTGCGGATTCGACCTAGACGCTTCGCGCGCGTCACATCACTGCCTGTCGGCGTGATGGAACGACCGGATCGGCCGATGAGCGATCCCGCGGGCCGAAGTGCCCCGCGGCCAGGCCACGGTCAACCGCCTTGCCGGTTCAGTCCTTCTTCGCAGCGGACGCGTCGATGCAGACGATTCCCTCGTTGCCGTCCTGGTCGGCGATCACGGTGAGCGAGGGCGCGTCGCTGTCATCGACGACGGTCCCACCCGCGGCGACGGCAGCGGCGATCCGTTGCTCGGCCACCTCGGGCGCCACATAGATCTCGATGTGGAACCGCTGACCCGGGGCCTCGTGCTCGTCGACGTCCCCGAACCACAGTTCGGCACCCGTCCCGTGGCATCCCGGATCTCGTCGCTGGGGGTCCCGCGGCCCTGGGCCTCGGCGCTCCCGGTCAGCAGGGCGGCCCACACCGGGGCGATGGTCGCGGAGCGCGCCGTGTCGAGGCCGAGCTCGATGTCGCTGACCGTGGCCGGGTCGGCGTCGACCTTGTGGTCAGCGGCGATCTCGGTGATCCGTCGCGCGAGGTCGACGTCCTGCTGGGTCACCCATTCAACAACGTGTTCGGTGCCTTCGTCGTCGCGGTAGATGGCGTCGTCGCTGACCAACTTGAAGTCGACGTACCCATTGCCGAGGGACACGCGCGGGTGGTGGCCGAGCGCGTCGCCCGCCTCGCCCACCGCGGCGACGAACCGTGCGCCGGTGCCGAAGTCGTCGACCACGTAGCGCGCATGCAGTCCCTGGGCCAGCTTGCGCCAGTCGGTCAGGTTCGCCTCGGCGATCTGTTCGCCCCTCAGCATGTCCATAGACGGGGACCCTATCCCTGATTCAGCCAACAGCGCTGGCGCCATGAACAACCGGATCTGCCGCGATCCGCTCGTTCGGTCGATGACAGGGCGGGTCTGAAATCGAAAGAGGTCAAGAAAGAGTCGCCGCCACCGTGAACCGATCCGACTCAGGAAACATCACACTGGATGCCATGCCCGGCTGATGGGAGCCCACATGCTGTCCAAGGGTGCAACAGCACGTGTCCTCGCCGTGCCGGTGGGCTGCTTGTCCGGGCTCTGGCCAGTGCGAGCGCTGAGCCTGCGTCAAGGGGTCGCTCTGGCGGTGGTCGCGCCCGCCCTGTCCCTGGTGCCGACGTCGACCGCCCGCGCGGCCAGCACCTGCCACGGGTGCCATCCACCATCGAAGCCTCCACCGGCACCGTGACCGGCACCCCCGGGTCCGACGTCATCGTCGTGACCGGGTCCGTCACCCAGGTGTCGGCGGAGGAAGGGGACGACCTGGTCTGCCTGGTAGGCACCAGCAAGCTGCCGGGCTTCCACATCAACATCTACGTTGATCCCGGCGAGGGGGACGACCTGGTGAACGCCTCGGAGGCGGGTGCCAACACGAACACACTATCTCGGTCCCGGCGCAGACTCCTTCACCGGAAGCGCGTTCCGTGACTTCGTCACGGCCGGCACCCCTGGCGCCCTTGGGGACCCTCCGGGGACCCCGGCCCAGACCAGGTGACCACCGGCCCTGGCCGCGACCATCTAAGATCCGGCCGGGAGCGACTGTCGATGCCCACCTGGGCAAAGCCGCCGACAGCCTGGTGTTCTCCTCCGCCCACGCAGGGCCGGACAGCCAGTTCGACCTGGGCGCCGGCCGAGACGGGGCCGGCTTCCAGGACCATTGGGAAGACCCTGGCGCCGGTGACACCTCCCTCGTCGTTGACCTCACCCGTGACCTCGTGAAGTGGCACGGCGTGACGTCCACGCTGCGCAACGCCGAGAACATCCGGGGAGCCGCCCAGCACATCGTCCTTCACGGGAACCATGTGCGGAACAAGCTCTCGGGGCACGGCTGCGACGTGGTCATCAACGGCGCTGCTGGTGACGACTCCCTCTATTTCTGAGCAGCGCCGACCAAGACGTGGCGCCAGACATTTTCAGATTGTTCGCTGAACCGCCTGCGGGCATACGGCAACAAGGGTGACGACCGACTCGAGGGCCGGAAGCGGGACGACGTGCTTATCGGCGGCCCCGGCCGCGACACGGCGATCGGCGGTCGAGGCCGGGACCGCTGTGTGGCCGAGCACATGCACGGCTGCGAGCGCTAGTACGCTCCGCGCACCGTTTCAACCGCTCGCCTCGCCGCCCACGCCTATGGCTCCTTTGCTCGCCGGCAACCCCTACGAGCCGAGGGCCGCCGAGACGACCTCGCGAGCCGCGGCCTGGACCTCGGCGAGGTGATCAGGACCGCGGAACGACTCGGCGTAGATCTTGTAGACGTCCTCGGTGCCGGAGGGCCGGGCGGCGAACCACGCGCTCTCGGTGGTCACCTTGAGCCCGCCGATCTTCGCGCCGTTGCCGGGAGCGGCGGTGAGCTTGTCGACGATCGGCTCGCCGGCCAGCTCGGTCGCGGTGACGTCGTCGGGCGACAGGGCTGCCAGCTTGGCCTTCTGCTCGCGGTTGGCCGGGGCGTCGACGCGGGCGTACGCCGGGTCGCCGTACTTCGCGACCAGCTCGGCGTAGTGCTGGCTCGGGGTCTGCTCGGTCTTCGCGAGGATCTCGGAGGCCAGCAGGCACAGCAGGATGCCGTCCTTGTCGGTGGTCCAGGTGGAGCCGTCCATCCGCAGGAACGACGCGCCCGCCGACTCCTCGCCGCCGAACCCGAACGACCCGTCGATCAGCCCGGGCACGAACCACTTGAACCCGACCGGCACCTCGACCATCGGCTTCCCGATGCCGGCCGGCGACGCGGTCGATCATCGACGAGGAGACCAGCGTCTTGCCGATCCGCGCGGACTCCGGCCAGCCCGACCGTGCGCCGCCGAAGAGGTAGCCGATCGCGACGGCCAGGTAGTGGTTGGGGTTCATCAGCCCGGCGTCCGGCGTGACGATGCCGTGGCGGTCGGCGTCGGCGTCGTTGCCGGTGGCGATGTCGTAGTCGTCCTTGCGCCCGATCAGCGACGCCATCGCCGACGGCGACGAGCAGTCCATCCGGATCTTCTCGTCCCAGTCGAGCGTCATGAACCGCCACGTCGGGTCGACGAGCGGGTTCACCACGGTCAGCTCGAGCCCGTGCCGCTCGCCGATCGCGCCCCAGTAGTCGACCGACGCGCCGCCGAGCGGGTCGGCCCCGATCCGCACCCCGGCCTGGCGGATCGCCTCGATGTCGACCACGGACGGCAGGTCGCCGACGTACTCGCCGAGGAAGTCGTACGACGACGCGGCCGCACGTGCCCGCGCGAACGGGATGCGTCGTACGTCGGCCAGCCCGCCGCGGATCAGCTCGTTGGCCCGCGCCGCGATCACCGACGTGGCGTCGGTGTCGGCCGGTCCGCCGTGCGGCGGGTTGTACTTGAAGCCGCCGTCGGCCGGCGGGTTGTGCGACGGCGTGACGACGATGCCGTCGGCCAGGCCCGATGCCGGTCTGCCGGCCGCCGTTCGCCTTGATGATCGCGTGGGAGACCGCGGGCGTCGGCGTGTAGCGGTCGTCGGCGTCGACGAGCACGGTCACGTCGTTGGCGGCCAGCACCTCGAGCGCCGAGGCCCACGCCGGCTCCGACAGCCCGTGGGTGTCGCGGCCGATGAACAGCGGCCCGTCGTACCCCTGCTCCTTGCGGTAGTCGCAGATCGCCTGGGTGGTCGCCAGGATGTGCGTCTCGTTGAACGCCGTCTTGAGGCTGCTGCCGCGGTGCCCGCTGGTGCCGAACGCGACCTGCTGGTCGATGTTCTCGGGGTCCGGGACACCGGTGTAGTAGGCCGTCACCAGATGCGCGACGTCGACCAGGTCGTCGGGAGTGGCGAGGGTTCCTGCGCGGGATGTCGGCCATGCTGCCCATCATGGCCGGGCGCGCGCGATCCCCTCTAGGGTCGATCCCATGGCCGTCCCCGGCAACGCACCAGCCGACCTCGCCGCGACCGAGCTGTTCGCGGTCGACGCCTACGCGACCGAGTTCGACGCGCGAGTCGCCGAGGTCGACCGCGAGGGCGGCCGGGTCCGCCTCGACCGCACGGCGTTCTACCCCGGCGGCGGCGGGCAGCCCTACGACCTCGGCACCATCCAGACGCCGGCCGGCACGCTGTCCGTCACGTCCGTACGCCGCGAGGCCGGCGCGATCTGGCACGTCGTCGGCAGCGACCACGACGTCGCCGCGGGCACCGAGGTGCAAGGCGTCCTCGACTGGACGCGCCGCCACCAGCTGATGCGCACCCACACCGCGCTGCACATCCTGTGCGGCGTGATCTGGGCCGACTACGGCATCCCCGTCACCGGCGGCAACATGGAGCCGCTCAAGGGCCGCCTCGACTTCCCGTTCCCGTCGATGTCCGCCGACCTCGGCGCCCGCGTCGAGAAGCGGATCAACGAGGAGATCGAGAAGGCCCACGAGATCCTGGTCGACTTCGTGCCGCGCTCGCTCGCCGACGCCGACCCGGCGCTGATCCGCACCAGCGCCAACCTGATCCCGCAGGCGATCGACCCGCTGCGCATCATCGACATCGTCGGCCTCGACAAGCAGGCCGACGGCGGCACGCACGTGCTCTCGACCGCCGAGGTGGGCGCCGTACGCGTCGCCGGCACCGAGAGCAAGGGCAAGGACAACAAGCGCATCCGCCTCGAAGTGCTGGAACCCACAGAAGGGAGCCGACGATGCCTGACCACCTGATCGGACTGCTGCTGGGAGCCGAGGAGGACTGGCCGCAAGCCTTCGAGGCGATCCTCGGCCGCGTCGGGCAAGGTCGAGCTCTCCGACGGGAGCACCCACACCTTCCGCAGCGAGCGGCTCACCATCGAGCCGTTCGACCTGATGGACCCCGTGCGCACCGAGCTCGTCATCGACCGGCTTGCCTACTGGTACTACCACCCGCGCGAGTGGCTGAAGAAGGCCGCGATGGTCAACGGGACCTACCTGCTCAACAGCCCGTTCACCTTCCAGTCGATGGAGAAGCACTCGGCGTACTGCGCGATGCTCCGGCTCGGCCTCAAGGTGCCGCAAGACGATCCTGGTGCCCTACAAGAACCCCGTCGACAACGTGCGCTGGGCCTACACCGCGAAGAAGTACAACCAGCCGTTCGACCTCGACAAGATCGCCGACGAGCTCGGCTACCCGATGTACATGAAGCCGTTCGACGGCGGCGGCTGGCGCGGCGTCTCGCGGATCAACAACCGCGAGGACCTGCACCAGGCCTACGACGAGTCCGGCGAGATGCTGATGCACCTCCAGGCCACCGTCGACTACGAGCACTTCGCCCGGGCGCTGTCGATCGGCGCCGAGACGATGGTGATGAAGTTCCAGCCCGACGAGCCGATGCACAACCGCTACGCCGTCTCTCACGGCTTCCTCAGCGAGAAGGCCGGCATCGAGGCGATGGCGATCTCGCGGATCGTCAACGCCTTCTTCGGCTGGGAGTTCAACTCCTGCGAGATGCTGGTCGCAGGGCGACGACGTCTACCCGATCGACTACGCCAACGCCTGCCCCGACGTCGCGGTCACCTCGCTGCACTACTACTTCCCGTGGGCGATCACGCGCGCTCGTGCGCTGGTCGGTCTTCACCCTCGCGACCGGCCGCAAGGGCCGCGTCGACCTGCACACCCGCAAGTACTTCGACATCGCCGACGACGAGTCGATGTCGTACGACGCGAAGGTCACCGCCTACCTGGCGCTCGCCGACGAGCACTTCGACACCGCCAGCTACTGGCAGTGGTGCGCCGAGAACCTCCCGCACCTCGACGAGCAGGTGCACGACTGGGTCACCTCGCCCGACTTCGAGCGGCTGCTGCGCGAGACCGTCGACGCGACGTACCCCGAGCGCGAGCGCGACCAGTTCATGGCCCACTTCAAGGGCCTCACCGACCTCTGGGCCGCCGACAACAAGTGATGACTGATGCCTTGCGACGCGCTCGGTCCCCGACGCAGCGTCGTCTCCGGCGCGACTCGTGACTCACACCTGGTCGTCGGTGTGCTGACCGACCGCGGCTAGCGTTCTGGCCATGAGCATCGCGGACTTCCCCCGCTACCCCCTGACCTTCGGGCCCAGCCCGGTCCACCAGCTCGAGACGGCTCAGCCGAGCACCTCGGCGGCGCGACCGTCTGGGCCAAGCGCGAGGACTGCAACTCAGGGCTCGCGTACGGCGGCAACAAGGTCCGCAAGCTGGAGTACCTCGTGCCCGAGGCGATCGCGCAGGGCGCCGACACCCTGGTCAGCATCGGCGGCTACCAGTCCAACCACACCCGCCAGGTCGCCGCCGTCGCCGCGCACCTCGGCATGAGCTGCGTGCTGGTGCAGGAGAAGTGGGTCGACTGGCCCGACAGCGTCAACGACCGGGTCGGCAACATCATGCTCAGCCGGATCATGGGCGCCGAGGTGCGGCTCGACGAGGCCGGCTTCGACATCGGCTTCCGCGACTCGTGGAAGCAGGCCATCGCCGACGTCGAGGCGCGCGGCGGCACGCCGTACGCCATCCCGGCCGGCGCCAGCGACCACCCGCTCGGCGGGCTGGGCTTCGCCAGCTGGGCCTACGAGGTCGCCCAGCAGGAGGAGCAGCTCGGCGTCTTCTTCGACACGATCCTGGTCTGCACGGTGACCGGCTCGACGCACGCCGGGATGATCGCCGGCTTCGCGGCGCTGGAGGCGGCCGGCGGCCGGCCGCGGCGGGTGATCGGCATCGACGCCTGCGCCACGCTGGACAAGACGCGCGACCAGGTCGCCCGCATCGCCCGGCGTACCGCCGAGCTGATCGACGTCGGCCGCGACCTCCGCGACGACGAGATCACCGTGCTCGAGGGCTGGGCGGGCGACCTCTACGGCATCCCGGTGCAGTCGACGCTCGACGCGATCCGGCTGACCGGCCAGCTCGAGGGCGTGATCCTCGACCCGGTCTACGAGGGCAAGTCGATGGCCGGGCCTGATCGACCTGGTCCGCGACGGCGAGATCCCGAAGGACGGCAACGTGCTCTACGCCCACCTCGGTGGCCAGCCCGCGCTGAACGCCTACTCCGCGCTGTTCGCGCACGACCCAGCGGGTCGTCCAGGTGGAGGCCTGATGGAACTCGAGAAGCTCTTCGTCCGGGCCGCGCGCGCGGCGGCCAGGCACCGGCGCCACGGTCGGCGACCGACCCGTCGCAGGTACGGCGTCGCGCGAGGACGCCTGGAAGGCGTTCGACCTGGCGGCTGCCAGAGGGCCCGACGCCACCGGCGAAGGTGGTCGACGAGCTGCTCGAGCGCAGCCGAGGGCCACCTCGTCGGGACGGTCGGGCCGCGCTACTTCGGGTTCGTGATCGGCGGCTCGACGCCGGCCGCCACGGCCGCCGACATGCTGGCCGTCGGCTGGGACCAGAACGCGTTCAACCCGGTGCTGTCGCCGGCCGCCGAAGCGGCCGAGCGTGCCGCGGGCGGCTGGGTCAAGGACCTGCTCGGCCTCCCCGACGGCGCGTCGGTCGGTTTCGTCACCGGCGCGCAGGCCGCCAACACCGTCGGCATCGCCTGCGGGCGCCACTGGGTGCTCGAGCAGGCCGGGCTACGACGTCGAGACCGACGGGCTGATCGGCGCACCGCGAGTCCGGGTCGTCACGGGCTTCGAGCGGCACGCCACCATCGACCGGTCGCTGCGGCTGCTCGGGCTCGGCACGGCGTCGCTGGTGCGGCGTGCTCACCGACGACCAGGGCGCCATCGACGTCGACGACCTGGCCAGCGTCCTGGCGACCGAGCCGGAGCGGCCGACGATCGTCTGCCTGCAGGCCGGCAACGTGAACACCGGCGCGAGCGACGACTTCAGCCGAGCCGTCCCGATGGCCAAGGAGGCCGGCGCATGGGTGCACGTCGACGGCGCCTTCGGGCTCTGGGCGGCCGCCGCGCGGGGTCGCGCGTCACCTGGTCGCCGGCGTGGAGGACGCCGACTCGTGGGCCACCGACGCCCACAAGTGGCTCAACGTCCCCTACGACAGCGGGCTCGCGATCGTCGCCGACCCGGAGGTGCACGGCCGGTCGATGGCCTACTCCGCGGCGTACCTCGCCGGCTCGGGCCGCGGCGACTACTCCCTCGGCGACCTGGTCCCCGACTCCTCCCGCCGGGCCCGTGGCTTCGCCGTCTGGGCGGCGCTGCGTGAGCTCGGCCGGTCGGGCGTCGCCGACCTCGTCGAGCGGTGCTGCCTGCTCGCGGCCCGGATGGCCGACCGGCTCGCCGCCGGCGGCGCGACCATCGCCAACGACGTGGTGCTCAACCAGGTCCTGGTCGGCTTCGGCGACCTGTGCCACCACCGACGAGATCGTCGCCGAGGTCCAGCGGGAGGGTACCTGCTGGCTCGGCGCCACCACCTGGCACGACCAGCGCCTGATCCGCATCTCGGTCTCCAACGCCACCACCACCGAGGCCGACATCGACCGCTCCGCCGCCGCGATCCTGGCCGCCGCCGCGCGGGGATCGAGTCGTGTGCCTGAGCGTGCGCTGTAGCGCACTCGCAGGCGCACGACCCTGGGTTCTCGGCCGACCTCGATGGGCACCCTGATGTCCGTACGTTCACGATCATCGGCTGGCTCCAGTGCGTCGGCGCCGGCGGCTTCGTCGCGCTGATGGTCGTCTGGATCGACCAGCGCCTCGACGTCGGCACCGAGGGGCTGCGCTTCGGCCTGGTCTTCGGAGCCTGGTCGGTCGGCGGCCTCGCCGCCTCGCTCGCCCTTCCGTGGCTCGTACGCCGCGTGGCCGCGGCCCGCATCGCCCTCACCGCGCTGCCCGGGCCGCCGCGCTCGGGCTGGCTCCTGTCCCGTTCGTGACGAGCTGGTGGGTGGCCGGCTTGGCGCTGATCGGCGTGGGGTGTCTTCTTCATGATGGTCGTGATCAACTCGATCACCTACCGCCAGCAGGTCACTCCCGAGCACCTGCTCGGCCGCGTCAACACCGCCGGGCCGGATGCTGGCGTGGGGGATGGGCTGGACAGCCGGCGCCTTCCTCGCCGGCGTCCTCGTCGGTCTGGCTCGGCCTGGTGCCGACGCTCGTCGTGCTGTCGACGACCGGGGTCCTCGCTGCAGTCGTCGCCTGGACCTCGCCCCTGCGAGCGCAGCTCACGGGCTCGAGGGACAGGTCTCCTCGTACGGGAGATCCGGCAGCGCGCGCTCCCACTCGCTCTCGGTGAGGTTGCGCCCCGCCATCTGGCACGCGAACTCGAGCGCGTGGTCGAAGGTGGTGTCCCACTGGTAGACCCGACCGTCGTACGACGCCAACATCACCTGGTCATCCGCCGTGAAGGTCGGGGAGACGGGCCACCGGATCCGTCTCGTCAGGGACGACGACCGTCCCGAGCAGGTCGAGCGACTCGCCGTCCCAGAGACTCACGCTGCCGTCCTCCGCGCCCGAGACGATCCGGGAGCCGTCCGGGGACCAGCGGACCCACAAGCCCGGCGCGGCATGTCCGGTGGCCGGTGCACGCGTCACGCGCCCGCTCGACACGTCGATGGTGACGACCTCCCCGCTGACCCCGGTGACCGCGACTCGTTCGCCGTCCGGGGAGAACGCAGCGGAGTAGGCACGCACGTTCAGGTCT
This sequence comes from uncultured Actinomycetota bacterium, assembly GCA_963790295.1. Taxonomy (GTDB): domain Bacteria; phylum Actinomycetota; class Actinomycetes; order Propionibacteriales; family Nocardioidaceae; genus Nocardioides. The sequence continues at coordinate 234,068 of CAWBOE010000004.1, read as the reverse complement.
CCTTGGTTCAGCACCTCTCCGGACGCGGTGTCGATGACCCGCCAGGTCTCGCCTGGCGCCGTCCGCCGAGTCGTCGAACACCATCGCGGTGCCGCCTTCGGGCGCGCCGACGGCACAGCAGTCGCGAGGCGACCGCGAACCGGGCCGCTGGGACTCAGCGTGTCGGCGTCGACGAACCGCACCTGGCTCTCGCTGTCCCCGACGAGCAGCCGTTCGCCTTGGTCGACGTAGCCCATCGAGTAGATGCCCGCGTCCTGGCAGCACGCGTCGGCGCGCCCTCTCTTCCCCGGTCTCGGCATCCAGCACGGTGACCACGCCTGACCCATCGGTGATCGCGTAGTGCCGCCCATCGGGATGCCAGGTCCCCGGCGACCACGGCCCCGCCTCGAACTTGCCTTGGACTCTCGCGTCGTCCCTGCTTTCCCGTGACGGTGTCGAGGAAGCGGACAGACCGAGTCCGCCGGCCGAGAGGTAGGCCAGCCGCCTGCCGTCGGGCGACGCGTGGACGTCGATGAAGTCCCGCCCGCCGCGCAGCCCGAACGATCCGGCGCAGGAACTGCTGGTCGCCGTACAGGTCCCAGGTCCGCAAGATCCCGGCGTCGCCGCCGGTGTAGACCCGATGCCCGTCGGGGCTGAAGGCCACGCTGAAGGCCGTCTCGAAGGTGTCCGTCGGTGACGAGCGGCTTGCCGGTCGACACGTTCCACACGATGAGCTGGCCGTCCCAGGAGACGGAGGCCAGTCGCCCGCCGTCCTGCGAGAAGCGGATGTCCGTGGGCTGGTCCTCGTGGCCGCGCAGGATCCGCACTGTCTTTCCGGTGCGCGCGTCGGTCAGCCGGATCGGACCGGACTTGGACGCGGCGCCCTGCACGTTTCGTGGATCTCGGAGGCGAGCAGCTTGCCGTCCGGGCTGACGTCGAGCACCAACCAGGAGACGTAGTCGGTCGACCACAGCTTCCGGCCGCTCGCCACGTCGTACGCCGTGAGCGGGAAGGACGTGTAGACCGTTCGCCCGTCCGGGCTGAGCACCAGGCCCTGGAAGCGGCCTCCGTGCGCAACACCTCGGGTGGTCGCTCAGGTGACCTGAGGTCCCAGACCAGCACGAACGTCGGGTCGAGGTAAGGCGGGTCTCTCCACCGGCAGGGTCGCGCTGCACGCTCGCCGCCAGGTACCGGCCGTCCGCGCTGAAGTCGAGGTCGTCCACGCGATGGCGTCTGCCGCCCGGCACCTCGAGGGTAGGTCCGGTCGGCGCCAGAGTGTGCGGGTCCAGCAGCCGCACGAGGAGAGTCGACGTCGGAGCCCACCGCGAGGTAGTCGTCCCGTGGGCTGAACGACATAGCCGCAAACCGCTGGCCCTCTCCGGGCTCCGGGGCATCGAAGGCCTGGTAGCTGTTCAGCAGCTGGCTCGTGGCCGCGTCGTACAGGTGGACATCGCCCTTGTCGTCCGGCACCGCGATCCGCTCGCCGTCTGCGCTCACCTGCATGGGGTCGAGGTAGTCGCCGGCGACGGGAACTGAACGCACCAGGCGAGGTTGGCGGGACATCGCGGCGAGCAGGTTCACCCGCGTCTCGGGCGAGTCGTCCAGGCGCACGGCCTGGATGGCGAGGAGCAGTGACTCGCTCGAGGTCCGGGGCGAGCGGCGCCAGGCCGCCGATGCGACGGGCCTGCTCGGCCACGGCGGCGCGTTGTGCGGTGTCGGCGGCCGTCTCGGCCTTGCGGGTCTGGCGCTCTGCGTAGACGCCGGCGGCCGTGGTGACCAGGAGCAGTACGGCGGCGACCGCGAGCACGCCGCGCAGCCGGCGGTTGACCCTCGCCTGGTGGCGGGCGCGGTCCTGCGCGCTGCGGAGCTCGGCCTGGGCCAGGTGCTCGCTGGCGTCCAGGAACTCCCGCTCCAGGGCGCTGAGGCTCGGCGTCGTCCGGGCGCGCCAGTCGAGTGCCTTGGCCAGCCGCACGCCCCGGTAGAGCTCGCTGTCCGGCCTGCCGAGGGCGTCCCACGAGTCGGCCGCGGAGGCGAGATGGTGCAGGATCCGCTGGCCTTCGACGTCCTCCTCGAGCCAGTCGCGCAGCCGGGGCCACTCCCTGGCGAGTGCCTCGTGGGCGATCTCCACCACGCCCTCGTCGCTGGTCACCAGTCGTGACCCGACGAGCACGTCGATCATCTGGTCGTGCGCCGGGTCGGTGACGACCAGGCGTCGGGGCATCCTGGTGCGGACGGGGTCGCCCTCGGGACTGGGCGCGACGAGGCGGAGCAGCAAGGCACGCAGCAAGGGCTGCTGTTCGGTCGCGACACCCGAGTAGACCTCCTCGGCCGACCGGGCCACTGCTTCGCGGATTCCTCCGGACGCCTCGTAGCCGGCCACGGTCAGGGTCCTGCCCTCGCGCCGCTGCCAGGTCTCCTGCAGCGCGTGCGAGAGCATCGGCAGCGCTCCGGGGTTGCCGGACACCTCCCGCACGAGGATCTCGACCAGCGCCGGCTCGACGTCGAGCCCGGCGAGCCGCGCGGGTTCGACGATGGCAGCGCGGAGCTCGTGCTTCGCGCATGCCGGCGACCAGGTGCAGGCCGCGCTCGACGACGCCGGCGAAGCCGCGGTGCGCGGAGACGTCCACGAGGTGGTCCGCCCGGATCGCCACGACCAGGGAGCCGGTCGCCGCGTGCTCGACCAGGGCGTCCAGGAAGCGCTCCGCGCTCGGCGACGTCCTCGCAGAGGGAGTACACCTCCTCGCACTGGTCGACGACGAGGGTGGTCGAGGGGCGGCGGCGGGGAAGCATCGCGATCGCCTCGGTCGGGTGCCGGCCGGGCGTCAGGACCATGACGTCGCGTCCGTCCCGCCGCAGGGCCGCCACCACGCCCGCCCTGCACCATCGACGACTTGCCCGAGCCGGACGGCCCGACCACGGCCAGCACGCCAGTGGCGCTGAGCTGCTGGAGGCACGCGTCCACGTCGTCGGAGCGCCCGAAGAACGTGTCCGCGTTGTCGGTGTCGTAGGGGAGCAGACCGCGGTAGGGGCACACCGCGCTCGGCTCCGGCAGCGGCGCGTGCTCGAACAGCGCCGGATCCTGGCGCAGCATCGCCTGCTCGAGCTGGGCGAGCTCCGGGCCGGGGTCGACGCCGAGGTCCCGGTTGAACACCTTCCGGACCCGGCGCAGGGTGATCAGTGCCTCGTTCTGCTGTCCGGCCTGGTACTGCGCCAGTGCGAGCAGTGCCCAGCGTCGTTCGCGCAACGGCTGCTCGTGGACCAGGCTCTGGGCGCGAGCCAGCACCTTCTCGGAGTGCCCGGTCCGCAGTGAGGCCTCGACGTACAGCTCCTCCGCCTCGCGGTGCAGCTCGTCGAGACGTCCGGCCTCGATCCGACCGGGCCCCCATTCCTCCACGTCGCCGAGAGCCTGCCCGCGCCACAGCGACAGCGCCTCCCCGAGCACGAACGCGGCCCGGTCCGCGTCGTCGGAGGCGTTGAGCAGCGCCCGCGCGCGTTCGGTGGCGCGCTCGAAGCGCTGCGCGTCGATCTGGTCGTGGGCCAGCGTCAGGCGGTAGCCGGACGGCAGCGTCTCGATCGACCCCGGGCCCAGCACCTTGCGGAGCCTGACCACGCAGCCCTGGACCACCTTCGCCCACGAAGCCGGCGGCTCGTCCGGCCACAGCACCTCCGCCAGCTGGTCGGCGCTGAGCACCTCGCCCGGACGGACGGCCAGGGCGGAGAGGACCGCTCGGTCGCGCCGCCCCAGGACGGAGGCGACACCATCGATGCTCAGCGGGCCGAGAACTGCGATACCCACGCGTCGACTGTCGACCTGCCCGAACACTGCGTCAACACACGCGATACCGCGGTGATACCGGGCGGAGACAGCGGTGACACCGGCCTGCGAGAGAACGGACCTTCCAAGCCTCAGTGCCACCCGAGCACCGAGTACCGGAAAGGAACCACTCTCATGAACACGAGCAGCAACCGCAGGCTCACCACCATCGCCCGGCTGGCAGCCGCCGCCTCCATCGTCACCGTCATCGGTGCCGGCACCGCGAACGCCGCCATCGCCTCCGAGCCCCGCGGGGGCCGGGTCACGTCGGACTCCACGAGCACCATCCGCTCGTACGGCGAACCGCTGGCCGCCCTCGGTGGCCAGAGCCTGGCGCAGTACGTGGCCAACCACTGGGCACACAGGACCTCGGCCGGCGTGTGAGACGGTCGGGATCGAGCAGCACCTGGGCGCCGGCGCATTCCGCGCCGGCGCCCGTTCTGGCTGTCACCATCGCGGGGCTGTGCGAGAGTACCTCCGTGGGGGAGGGCCCAGTCACCGCAGCGATCGTGAGCGCGCACGACATCGTGCACACCGGACTCATCGGCATGTTCGCCACGCGACCCGGCGCCGTCGAGGTGGTCGAGCTGGACCCGGCCGCACAGCACGACCGTCAGCCCGACGTCATCCTGTACGACGTCATCGAGCTGCACGAGGGTGAGGGCGACGACCTCGACCGCTTCATCAAGGACTATGACTCCGCCGTCGTCGCACTGGCCCGCGACCTGCGTCCCGACCTCGCGGCGCGGGCGGTGGCCAAGGGCGTCGACGCCTGCGTGACCCTGGCCGGCGATGTCGACGAGATCCTTGACGTGATCCGCTCGGCGGTCGCGGGGGAGGGACAGCCCGACGCGGACGGGCCGGGCAACGACGCCTCGGGGGCCTATGCCGTGCTCGGCGAGGACGTCGGGCTCACACCCCGCGAGACCGAGATCCTGCGGTTGCTGACACTGGGTCTGAGCAACCAGCAGATCGCCGACGAGTGCTTCTTGTCGATCAACTCCGTGAAGTCCTACATCCGCTCGGCCTACCGCCGCATCGAGGTGACGAGCCGCAGCCAGGCCGTCGTGTGGTGCATCCAGCACGGTTTCGAGCCGCCGGGTGACGAGACAGGCACCGACCCGGTCGACGGCGAGGGCCACCTGGGCTGACGGCGTCCTTACAGGGTGCGCCGTCGGTTCTCCATCAGCCGCAGGATCATCGGCGTGAAGATCAGCTGCATCGCCAGCTCCATCTTGCCGCCGGGAACCACGATCGTGTTGGGGCGTGACATGAACGAGTCGTGGAGCATCGCGAGCAGGTAGGAGAAGTCGATGTCGTGCGGGTCGCGGAACCGGATGACCAGCGTGCTCTCGTCGAGGGTCGGGATGTGCCGGGCGATGAACGGGTTCGAGGTGTCGACGTGGGGAACCCGCTGGAAGTTGACGTCGGTGCGCGAGAACTGCGGGCAGATGTGGTCGATGTAGTCGGGCATCCGGCGCAGGATCGTGGCGACGATCTCCTCGTGGCTGTGGCCCCGGGTGCCGCGGTCGCGGTGCATCTTCTGGATCCACTCGAGGTTGATGATCGGCACCACCCCGACGAGCAGGTCCGTGTGCTGGGCGATGTCGATCTTGTCGTCGACGTACCCGCCGTGGAGACCTTCGTAGTAGAGGAGATCGGTTCCGTCGGGAAACGCCTGCCAGTCACCGAACGTGCCCCCCACGACCCCGCGGTCCTCGTCGTCGTGGTGGAAGTACTCGCGGTAGTCGCCGGTCCCCGTGGCGCCGTACGTCGAGAAGAGCTGCTCGAGCTCGACCAGCAGGTTGGCCTCGGGGGAGAAGTGGCAGAAGCGTCGGTTGCCGGACTCCTCGTGCTCCTGGATCGCCCGCTGCATGCCGGCCCGGTCGTAGCGGTGGAAGGCGTCGCCCTCCACCATGGCGGCGCGGATGCCCTCGCGTCGCAGGATCTGCTCGATGGTGCGAGTGACCGATGTCGTCCCCGCCCCCGACGATCCGGTGATCGCCATCACGGGGTGCTTGGCGCTCATGACTGGTGGCTCATGACTCGGCCGTGCGGGAGCGGTACAGCGAACGCTTCCGGAACAGCGAGGTGTCGAAGATCCGACGCGCCCTCGCGCCCGGAGGATCGAGCCGCTCGGGCAGCTCGGGAGCGGACTCGTGACGGCGCACGTAGACCGGCCCGGTCGGCGGTGAGCTGGCCGAGGATCGTCTCGAAGCGGTGGCCGGCGCGGCGCGTCAGCCCGGGCTCTCGCCACCAGTCACCGACCTGGCGCAGCGCCAGGTCGCCGGCGCAGTGCGCCGACCGGCCAGGGTGTCGCCAGCCGGGCGACGGCGTGGCTGAGCTCGTAGGCGTCGCTCTGCGCGAGGTGCAGGCGATCGCGAGGAACGACGACGAGAACCTGCGCGACCTCAGCGGGGATGCAGTTCCGCAGCTCGACCACGAGCGCATCGAGGCGCCCGCGCCAAGAACGCGCGGACGGATCGATGGGGAGACACACGGTCAGCCGGCCCAGGTCAGCGCCCTCAGCCGCGGCACGCCCGAGCAGGTCGCCGATCCGCAGGAGGGCGTCGACGGCGTGGATGGGCGAGCCCGGCCGGGTGACCCACAGCATGGGGGCGAGACCGGCCCGTGCGATCGCTCCCGCGATCTCGGCGGTGACCCGAGCATGGTCGCCGGTCATGGATCCTGGCGACTCGGCGTCGGTGTGCCAGCACGCTCCGGTCGCACCGAGCCCGCGGACGTTGCGGGCCCACTGCTCGACGGCCACGGCGCGGTCGACCAGGAGCTGCCGGGTGGCCGACTGGTGTCGCGGATCGGCATCGGCGATCACCGTCACCTCGACGCCGCTGTCAGCCCAGGCGCCCGCGACGGTCCTGCCTCCCGGTGCGCGGCTCCACGCGAGGCGCTCGCCCAGGAGGATCGCCCGGCCAGCTGACGTGCCAGGCGACGAAGGGGACAGGCGGGCGCCCATCGCGTGGTGGAAGGCCGGATCGGCCAGTGGTTCGCCCGCGCGTACCTGGCCCGGGGTGGGGTGCGCCAGCAGCCAGGGCCCCTGCATCGATCCGCACCTCCGCTGCGTGTCTGGCACTACCCGGCCCGGCGATGTCGGCGGGCCACTCGACTGGTCGATCTCTTGGGCAGCACGAAGGCTAGTTCGTCAGGGACCCCCGTGGTCAGATGGTCCACGAACAGGTGGGTGGTGGCGGTGGGGTGCGACGTGGTGAGCAGGTGCCAGGGGCGCGACATGGGGGTGCCCGCGGCGTGACGCTGCACCAGCTCGCCCTCGGCGAGGTACCAGGCGACCGCGTCCGCGGACGCCAAGGTGACGCCCAGCCCGAGCGTGGCGGAGGCGATGACAGCGCCGTGCGACCCGAGCGACAAGGTCGGCGGCACGATGCCGAGCGACTCCTGGAGCGCCAGCATCGTGGCCCGCGTCCCCGACCCTGGCTCACGCAGCAGCCAGGTCGCCTCCGCGAGGTCGGCGTCGTAGCCGGGGGCGGCGACCATGACCAGGGAGTTGTCACGTGTCGCACGAGACACCATGCCCCGACCGGGCAGGGGGCGACCGCCGACGACGACATCGAGGTGGTGGTCGGCCAGCCGCTGGAGGATGTGGTCGCGCACTCCGACCTCGAGGGTGATCTCGACGTCGGGGTAGGCCGCCCGGAAGTCCGCCAGCACGCCCGGGACGAGGTACTCGCCCGCGGTGGTGAAGGCTCCCAGCCGCAACCTCCCGGACTCGGGCGCCGCTCCGCTGCGGGTCGCGACGACGCTCTCGTCGAGCAGCCCGAGGATCTGCCGTGCGTACGACGCGAAGATGGCTCCGGACTCGGTGAGCCGCAGGCCTCGTCCCTGGCGTTCGAACAGGGTCGCGCCCACCTCTTGCTGCAAGGCGGCGAGAGACGCCGACACCGCGGACTCGGTGACGTGCAGCTGGGCCGCCGCGGCGCGCGCCGAACCGCTGTCGACGATGGCGAGGAAGGACTGGAGGCGGGCCGGGGTCACGATGAGCAATCCTTTGCGGGGTCTCACGTGTCAGGGACACAGCTTGAGCAATACCTCAAGTCAGCATGACACGAGCAGCTGCGCGTCGGAGCCGGTCAGCTCGATCGCCGTCCGCACCTGGTCGACGTACGCCGTGATGTCGGTTCCCGGCTCGTCGTGCTCGACGAGCACGACTCGCACGGACGGGTCCCACCACAACAGGTGCGTCAGCCCGCCGAGCGTGCCGGTGCACGCCGGGGTCACCACGATCCGGTCACCGTCGAGGGTCATGGTCGACCCGCCCCCGCCAGCTGTCTGCCCAGGTGGGTGTCGAGCACGTCGGCGACGGTGGCGCCCATGCTCGAGGGGTTCGGAGCCACGGTGATCCCGCAGGCGCGGAGGATCTCGACCTTCTCCTGAGCCGACTCACCGGCGGCGGACACGATGGCGCCCGCATGTCCCATCCGGCGGCCCTTCGGGGCAGCGAGGCCGGCGATGTAGGCGACGACCGGCTTGGTCATGTGGTCGCGCACGTACGCCGCGCCCTCGGCCTCCTGGCCACCGCCGATCTCGCCGATCATCACCACCGCGTCGGTGTCGTCGTCGGCCTCGAACAGCTCGAGGATGTCGCGGAACGACGAGCCGTTGACCGGGTCGCCGCCGATCCCGACACTGGTCGACACGCCGATCCCGAGCTCCTTGAGCTGCGAGGCGGCCTCGTAGCCCAGAGTGCCCGACCGCCCGATGATCCCCACGCGTCCGGGCAGGTAGATGTGCCCCGGCATGATGCCGAGCAGGGCCGCCCCCGGAGTGATGGTGCCCGCACAGTTGGGGCCGGTCAGGCGCATCCGCGACTGCGAGCGGTAGCGGCGCATGTAGCGCTTGACCCGCATCATGTCCTGGGTCGGGATGCCGTCGGTGATGCAGACGCAGTGCTGGATCCCTGCGTCCGCGGCCTCCATGATCGCGTCCGCGGCGAACGGCGGTGGCACGAACACGATCGAGGCCGTCGCACCGGTCGCGGTGACCGCTTCCTTCATGGTGTTGAACACCGGTCGGTCCAGCAGGCTCTCTCCTCCGCGACCCGGGGTGACGCCGCCCACGACGCGGGTGCCGTAGGCGATCATCTCCTCGGCGTGGAACCTGCCGATCCGGCCGGTGAAGCCCTGGACCAGCACCTTGGTGTCGGCATCAAGCAAGATGGCCATGGGGTTTGCCTCCTTCTCTCGTACGAGCGGGCGGCTGCGACGACCAGGTCGGCCGCCTCAGCCAGCGTGTCGGCGGTCAGGATCGGCAGGCCGGACGCGGCGATGATGGCTCGCCCTTCCTCGACGTGGGTGCCGGCCAGGCGCACGACGACGGGGATCTGCACGTCGATGGCGGCGAACGCGTCCACCACGCCCTGGGCTACCCAGTCGCACCGGTTGATGCCGGCGAAGATGTTCACCAGCATCGCGGACACCTTCTCGTCGTTGAGCACCGCGCTTGAACGCCTTCAGCACCCGCTCGGGAGACGCGCCCCCGCCGATGTCGAGGAAGTTCGCCGGCTGCACCGCCGGCGAGCTGGATCATGTCGAGCGTCGCCATGGCCAGGCCGGCGCCGTTGATCATGCAGCCGATGTCGCCGTCGAGGCCGACGTAGGCCAGCCCTCGGTCGGCGGCGTGGCTCTCGCGGGCGTCCTCCTGGCTGCGGTCGCGCAGCTCGGCGATCTCGAGGTGCCGGAAGAGGGCGTTGTCGTCGAAGGACATCTTGGCGTCCAGCGCGACCAGCTCGTCGTCTTCGGTGATCACGAGCGGGTTGATCTCGAGCATGGCGGCGTCGAGGTCGCGGAAGGCCCGGTAGGCGCTGCGGAAGAGTCGCACGGCCTGCGGCACCAGCGCAGTGCGGGATGTCGAGCGCGAAGGCGAGCTCGCGGGCCTGGAACTCCAAGAAGCCCACGGCGGGCTCGACGCTGATCCTGACCAAGGCCTCGGGACGGGACTCGGCGAGCTCCTCGATCTCGACGCCGCCCTCGCGCGATCCCACGACCATCACCCGCTCGCTGGCGCGGTCGATGACGATGCCGAAGTAGATCTCCCGTGCGATGGCCGAGGCCTCCTCGACGTACAGCCGGTAGACGAGCTTGCCCTCGGGACCGGACTGGCGCGTGACCAGCCGGCTCCCGAACATCTGGTTCGCGACCTCGTTGACCTCGCGGTCGGTGGTGCAGACCTTGACGCCCCCGGCCTCGCCACGCCCGCCGGCGTGGACCTGCGCCTTGACCACCCAGGCCGATCCGCCGAGCTCCTTGGCGCGGTACGTCGCCTGCTCCGGGCTGTAGACCACTCCGCCGCGCGGAACCGGCACGCCGTACCGCGCCAGCAGCTCCTTGGCCTGGTACTCGTGGACGTCCACGGTCACCGCACCCCGGCCGTGATCGTGTCGGCCGCGATCGCGTCGGCCATCTCGAGGACCGTGCGTGCCATCCGCTCCGAGGCCGCGTCGACCATCTTCCCGTCAACGGCGGCCGCACCCCTGCCGTCGGCCTCGGCCTTGCGCAGCTCCTCCACGATCCGGCGGGCCCGGTCCACCTCGGCCGGCGGCGGGCTGAACACCTCGTTGGCGAGCGCGACCTGGCTCGGGTGGATCGCCCACTTGCCCTCGGCCCCCAGTGCGGCCGCGCGGCGGGCACCGGCGCGGAAGCCGTCCGGGTCCCCGAAGTCGCCGAACGGTCCGTCGATCGCCCGCAGTCCGTAGGCGCGGCAGGCGACGATCATCCGGCTCAGCGCGAAGTGCCACTGGTCGCCGGGGTAGTCCGGGTTGAGCCCGCCGATGCTGACGGTGCGCGCTCGGTTGCTGGCGGCGTAGTCGGCGACGCCGAAGTGCAGCGCCTCCAGCCGGCCGCCGCTGGCGGCGATCGCCTCGACGTTGGCCATGCCCAGGGCCGTCTCGATGAGGGCCTCGGTGGCGACGCGGGTGGTGTAGCCCTTGGCCTGCTCGACCTGGTTCGACCAGGGCCTCGACCAGGTAGAGGTCGGCGGGCACCCCCACCTTGGGCACGAGCAGGGTGTCGACGCGGTCGCCGGCCTGCTCCATCACGTCGATGACGTCGCGGTACATGTAGTGGGTGTCGAGACCGTTGATGCGCACCGACACGGTCTTGCCGAGCCCGCGCCAGTCGATCTCGTGCAGGGCGGCGATGACGTTCTTGCGGGCCTGCTCCTTCTCCGAGGGCGCGACCGCGTCCTCCAGGTCGAGGAACACGTAGTCGGCCGCGCTCGTGGCGGCCTTGTCGATGAACTCGGGGTTGGAGCCCGGCACGGCGAGCTCGCTGCGCTGCAGACGTGCACGTCGCAGGGGGTGGAGGGTGTGGCTCATCGGATCTCCTCGGTGGGAAGGTCGGCGTTCAGGACGCTCGGTTGCTAGTAGCCCGTGGTAGTAGGTCTGGGCCGCGGCGACGCCCGCGCCGAGCTCGACCTTGGCGCCGGCGTCGTTGAGCGAGATCTCGGCAGCGGCCAGTGCGGTCAGGCACATCACCTCGTTGCAGTCGCCGAGGTGTCCGATCCGGAACACCTTGCCGGCCACCTTCGACAGGCCCGCCCCGAACGACGTGCGGTAGCGCTGGTAGGCGATGCGCACGACGTCGTTGCTGTCGACGTCGTCGGGGACGCGGATCGCCGAGACCGTGTCGGACGCCCACGCCGAGTCGGTGGCGCACAGGTCGAGTCCGAGCGCGGCGACGCCGTGCCGGACCCCCTCGGCCAGCCGGTGGTGACGTGCGTAGACCTGCGGGAGACCTTCGCCCAGCAGCAGGTCCAGCGACGCCCGGAGCCCGTGCAGCAGAGGAGTCGGCGGTGTGTAGCGGGAAGTAGCCGGTGTCGTTGGCCGCCACCATGTCGGCGAAGGAGAAGTAGCAGCGCTCCATGCCGCCGCCCTCGCCGAGCGCGGCGTGTGCCTCGAGCGCCTTGCGGGAGACGCCCAGCAAGGCCAGTCCCGGCGGCATCATGAATCCCTTCTGGGACCCCGAGACGGCGAGGTCGACTCCCCACGCATCCTGCTGGAAGTCGATGCGAGGCGATGGAGGAGACCCCGTCGACGAAGAGCAGAGCGTCGGAACCGGCGGCGTCCATCGCCCGCCGAACGGCGGCGACATCGGAGGTGACACCCGTCGAGGTCTCGTTGTGGGTCACGAAGACCCCGCGGATGCTGGGGTCGGCGGCCAGGTGGTCGGCGTACTGGTCCACGGGGACGCCCTCGCCCCAGGCGACGTCGAGGCACACGACGTCGAGGCCGAGCCGCGTCGCCATGTCGACCCACAGGTGGGAGAACTGGCCGATACCTCGCCATCAGGACCCGGTCGCCGCGGCGGAGGGTGTTGGTGATCGCGGCCTCCCAGGCTCCCGTGCCGGAGGCCGGAAAGACGAACACGCGTCCGGAGTAGTTCGCGAAGACGATCTTGAGGTCCTCGAAGAGGCCGCGGGTCAGCTCGGGGAAGTCGGGGGCCCGGTGGTCCTGCATCGGCACGTTGACGGCGCGGCGGACGACCTCGGGGACGTTCGTCGGTCCGGGGATGAACAGGTGCGTGAGGCCGGTCGGCATCGACGACTCCTCTGGGGCAGGCGTGTGCCGCACACCGTAGGCAGTGCGGGCTCCTCACCACCAGGAGTGGAGAGTTGACAATCGTGCCGTCAAACATGAGCAGACACTCAAGTGAGTGCGCGGGCGAGTCCGACGTGCCCGATTCGTCTGCGCTACTCAGCGTCGAAAGTCGCGGTGATCCGCAGACGAATCCTTACGGGCGGACCTGGACCACGTCGAACTCGGTGCCGGGGGGTGCCCCGGGACCGAAGGGGGGCGGGAAGCCGAGGTCGAACCGGCCGTTGACGAGGGCGAGCGTGCTGCCGTGGCGGGCCACGGTGGTCGGCACCCGGAACAGGTCGGACGTGATCACGTCGACCACCTCGCCACTGGTCAGGTCGGGCGACAGCTTCACGCGGGCCACGGAGTTCGCGAAGTTCTGCACCACCCAGGCGGTGCGGCCCTCCAGCTGCAGTCCGTCGAGAGTGCCGGCGAGCAGGGGCGGGCCGGAGAGCTCGATGGCCTGGCTCTCGCCGGTGGCCGGGTCGACCAGGGCGAGGATGCCGAGGGCGGTGTGGTTGACGATCAGCCAGCCGCGGTTGGTCGAGTCGATGCCGTTGAGCCCGAAGCTGCCGGTCGCACTGGCGGGACCTGTCACCGTGATCGGCTCCGTCGCGCCGAACGAGCCGTCAGATAGCACGGGGACCCTGTAGAGCCTGGCCGCGAACGTGTCGGTGAAGTACAGCGCGTCACGCGTGATGGCGACGTCGTTGGTGAACGTCGTCGCCGGCAGGGCCGAGCACGAGGTCGGCCACCGTCGACCCGTCCTGGGTGTCGTAGACCCACGCATGACCCGTCGGACCACCGGCGACGACCAGCCAGTCGCGTGCCTCGTCGACCCGCATGCCGACGCTCACCCGGCCCTCGACGTCGACGAAGAGCGACGCCGGCGCCGCTGCGCAGATCACCGCGGTAGATGTCGCCGTCCCAGAGCGAGCCCGACGAAGAAGGTGTTCCCCTCGCCGACCGCGATTCCCTCGGGCTGGAAGTCGACGGGAATCGGGATCGAGGACGGCCTCGGGGAGGCCGACGCAGGCACGACGAGCAGCGGGATGACCGCTAGCGACAGCAACGGGGTGATTCGGCGCATGGCGTACTCCGATCGTGGATGGCTCCTCGTCCACCATGCACCTCGCGGCCCCGACGGGGCCCATACCCGATTCTCTGGGGACGGACGGCCCCGATCAGAAGGCGTCTTCGGGCAGGTCCATCAGCGCCAGGTCGGTGGACTCGGCGATGGCCCGCTCGGCGGACAGCTTCGGCAGCACGGTCTGGGCGAAGAACTGCGCGGCGGCGACCTTGCCCTCGTAGAACGCCTTGTCCTTGCGCGGACACCTCGCCGGCCAGCTTGGTCAGCGCGACCTCGGCGCCGCGCAGCAGCAGCCACGCGCAGACCACGTCGCCGAGCGCCATCAGCAGGCGCGAGGTGTTGAGGCCGACCTTGTAGATGTTGCGGACGTCGCCGCCGTCGGCGGAGGCGTCGGCCGACATCAGGTCGTTGATCATCGCGCCGACGATGGCGTTGGCGTCCTCGAGCGCCGTGGCCAGCAGGCCGCGCTCGACCTTGAGCCGGCCGTTGCCCGCCTCGGACGTCGACGAACGCCTCGATCTCCTTGGCCAGGTGGCCGAGGGCGCGGCCCTGGTCCTTGACGATCTTGCGGAAGAAGAAGTCCTGGCCCTGGATGGCGGTCGTGCCCTCGTAGAGCGTGTCGATCTTGGCGTCGCGGACGTACTGCTCGATCGGGTAGTCGGTGAGGAAGCCCGACCCGCCGAACGTCTGCAGCGACTCGGTGCCGAGCAGCACCCACGAGCGTCTCCGAGCCGTAGCCCTTGACGATCGGCAGCAGCAGGTCGTTGACGGCCATCGCGAGCTCGTCGCGCTCGCCGGCGTGCTCGGCGACCATCACGCGGTCCTGCCACGACGCGGCGTACAGGACGAGCGAGCGCATCGCCTCGGCGTACGACTTCTGCGTCATCAGCGAGCGGCGTACGTCGGGGTGGTGGGTGATCGTGACGCGCGGCGCGGTCTTGTCGGCGGCCTGGGTGAGGTCGGCGCCCTGCACGCGCTCCTTGGCGAACTCGAGCGCGTTGAGGTAGCCGGTCGAGAGCGTGGCGATGGCCTTGGTGCCGACCATCATCCGGGCGTTCTCGATCACCTGGAACATCTGCGCGATGCCGTCGTGCACCTCGCCGAGCAGCCAGCCGCGGGCCGGCTCGCCGCCGCCGACGCCCGGGTCGCCGAAGGTCAGCTCGCAGGTGTTGGAGACCTTGATGCCCATCTTGTGCTCGACGCCGGTGACGTAGACGCCGTTGCGCTCGCCGGTGAGCTCGCCGGTCTCGGGGTCGAAGTGGAACTTGGGCACGATGAACAGCGACAGGCCCTTGGTGCCGGGGCCGCCGCGCACCCTCGACGCCGTGCGGGCGGGCGAGCACCAGGTGGACGATGTTGTCGCACAGGTCGCTCTCGCCCGAGGTGATGAAGCGCTTGACGCCGGTGATGTTCCAGGTGCCGTCGTCGTTGGCGGTGGCCTTGGCGCGGCCGGCGCCGACGTCGGAGCCGGCGTCGGGCTCGGTGAGCACCATCGTGGTGTTCCAGCCCTTGTCGACGATGTGCTGGGCGATCTGCTTGTCGCGGTCGTTGCCGTTCTTGTAGACGACACCCGCGAACATCGCGCCGGCGCCGTACATCCAGATCGCGGGGTTGGCGCCCGAGCACCAGCTCGCCGAGCGCCCAGCCGACGCTGGAGGGCGCGGGGGTGCCGCCGAGCTCGGCCATCGTCATCAGCCGCCAGTACTCGGCGTCCATCCAGGCGTGGTAGCTCTTCTTGAACGCCTCGGGCAGCGGGGCCTCGTGGGTCTCGGGGTCGAACGCCGGCGGGTTGCGGTCGGCCTCCTCGAACGACGCCGCCAGGTCCTCGCGGGCCAGCCGGTCGACCTCGCGGAGGACCTCCCTGACGGTCTCGGTGTCGACCTCGGCGAACGGACCGGTGCCCAGCAGCTCGTCTCGGCCGAGCACCTCGAAGAGGTTGAACTCGATGTCGCGGAGGTTGCTCTTGTAGTGGCCCATGACCTACCTGTCCGTGTCGGAGCCAGAGTTACCGGTGAGTGCTACTCACGAGTAACTTAATTCTGCCTCGGGGTCGTGGGGTCTGCAAGGGACTCGGCCGGATTGGTCCGCGGGTTGTCCGGTCCGACTCACGGTAAGTCGGTCGAGACGAGCGAGTCGGTGCACAAATCTGTGAGAATGCGCGACATGCGCGTCTCCGCCAAGACCGACTACGCCCTGCGGGCGCTGCTGGAGATGTCGTCGCGCACCGACGGCAAGCCGGTCTCGGCCGAGGAGCTCGGCCGTCTGCAGGACATCCCCCACGGTTTCCTCCAGGCGATCCTCGCCGACCTCCGCAAGGCGGGCGTGGTGATCGCCCAGCGCGGGCAGTCCGGTGGCTGGCGGATGAACC
Organism: uncultured Actinomycetota bacterium; assembly: GCA_963790295.1. Taxonomy (GTDB): domain Bacteria; phylum Actinomycetota; class Actinomycetes; order Propionibacteriales; family Nocardioidaceae; genus Nocardioides. The sequence goes on along the minus strand of CAWBOE010000004.1, from coordinate 218,212 downwards.
GCGACCCCCAGGACGTCAGCGTCGCCGACGTGATCCGGGCGGTCGACGGCCCGCTCGTCTCCGTCTACGGCGTCCGGCCCGAGTCGGTGTCCTACAACGAGAAGGCCGAGGTGCTCCAGTACGTCTGGATCGCCGCCCGCAGCTCGCTGCGCGAGGTCTTCGAGAACGTCAGCCTCGCCGACCTCGCCAGCGCCAGCCTCCCCGAGGCCGTCACCTCGCGCACGGCCGACGAGGACGCCTGGCAGCCGCACTGACACCTCCGCTCGTTGAGGAGGTCGCACAGCGACTGTCACGAAACCCGGTCTGTACCGCTTGCTCGCGCCTTGCGGGGTCTCGTGAGTCAGGCGACTTCGGCGCCTCCTCAACCAGCGGTGATGCGGTGTGCTGAGGTGGTCGCGTGGACGACCACCTCGACACTCGACCTCTGCGATGGGCCGGGGACCGGCTGGGGAGTCCGGTCGTCGAGGCGAGGCCGCTCAGCGGCGGGATCACCGCGACGATGCTGGCGCTCACCACGGCCAGCGGCGACCGGGCGGTGCTGCGGCTGATGACCAACGAACCATGGCGGACGCACGGCGCCGCGTTGGTCACGCGTGAGCACGAGACGCAGCTGATGCTGGCCGGGACCGAAGTACCGGCGCCACGGTCGATCGCGCTCGACGCCGACGGTTCGCACACCGGCGAGGCCGCGCACCTGATGACGCTGCTGCCCGGACGGGTCGACGAGGAGCGGGCCGACGACGCCTACCTGCTGGCGCTGGCGACGACGCTTGGCGGAGATCCACGGCTGCGCCCGGCGCGGCAGCCGCGCATGTACCAGTCCTGGGCGGTGCCGGCCAAGCGAGTGGTCCCCGACTGGGCCACTGACCCGGCGGCCTGGCGGCAGGCCTTCGCGATCGTCGAGCAGGACCCGCCGGCGTACGAGGGTTGCTTCCTGCACCGCGACTTCCAGGCGCGCAACGTGCTCTGGACCGGAGGCGACCTCACCGGGGTCGTGGACTGGGTGGAGACGTCGCGGGGCCCGGCGTGGCTCGACGTGTCCCACTGCCGCACCCATCTCGCCTTCACGCACGGCACGGCGGTGGCGGACCGCTTCGCCGACGCGTACTCCGGCCTGACGGGCCGTGAGCCCGCGCCGTACTGGGACGTCCTGGACCTCGTCGGCTGGCTGCCCTCGCCGAACCGCGTCCCGATCGTGTCCGAGCCGGCCCAACAGGCGCGGTTCGAGGAGTACCTGCTGAGCGTGCTGTGAGGTCTCAGGCGCTCCGCCGCTGCCAGGCCGCGTCGACCGCCAGCACGGCGTACGGCGAGGCGTCGGCCACCCGGATGCCCAGCGCGGCCCACAGCCCGAGGTAGCCGTCCCGGTCGCGTCCGGGGTGGTCGCGGGCCGCAGGCGTGGCCTGGCAGAAGTGCCGCCTGACCGCGCAGCCGTCCACGCCGAGCACGCGCGCGACGAGCTCGAAGTCACCTGACCACTCGCGCGCGAGGGAGACCACGTCGTCGTCGTCCCAGGCGAGGGAGGCGGGGTAGGAGTGGAACCGGTCCAGCACCGTGCCGCACGCGAGGAGCGTGTGCGACCAGCCCTCGTCGTCGGTGGTGGTGACCGTGCTGACCATCGTGTGCAGCTCGCGGGAGAGCCACCTGCACGCAGCTAGGTCGTGCGGCGCGAAGTAGGAGGGCCACGTCACCGTGGTCCAGCCGTCGCGCGCGCCGGCGACCCGGACATCAGCCGGTGCGGGCTCCGCGGCGGTCCTGCGGGTATGCGCGAGGGCGACGCCGTCGAGGTACGCCTCGACGGCTTCCGCCACGCGATGCGGTGCGACCCCCCGGATGGCCGACACGGAGGTCAGCTCCACGCGGACACCGTACTCGGCACCGGGGCACGTCCTAATGACCTGGAGGCCTGCCCTCGTCGTCGTCGGCCTCGAAGTCGTCGGGGACGACGACCGGTCGCAGCCTGGCCCAGGCGAGGAAGGCGGCACCGACGACGAGCAGGACCAGGCCGGCCCAGAGGTTGGCGTTGACGCCGCCCGTCTTGTCCTCCTCCGGGTCGCCGAAGATGCCGACGAGCAGGAGGATGACGCCGTCGACGGCGAGCAGCGCGCCGATGATGTTGCGGATGTCGAAGATCCCCGCGCGGTGGCCTCGGGAGTCGGGTTTGGTGGCGGTGACGCTCATCGAAGCCTCCTAGAAGATCACGTTCAGGACGACGACCATGGCCAGCGCGACGCCCGCGAGCGGGACGGTACGGCGGTACCACGGGTAGCTCGCCTCGTTCGGGTCGGTGCGTTCCTCCCTGGGAGTCTCGGAGTACACCAGACCCCGCAGCTCCTCGGCCGGCTTGGGCTTGGTTGCCAACGACACCACGACGCTGAGCACGATGTCGACGACGAAGGCCACCGACGCAGCCAGGAAGGCGGCGCCCTGGCCGGCGAGGGGGATCACACCGGTACTCGCGGAGCCGAAGGCGTCCTCGGTCAGGAAGGCCACGGCAACCGCCGAGAGCGTGCCGGACACCAGGCCGACCCAGCCGGCGGTGGCGGTCATCCGCTTCCAGAACATGCCGAGGATGAACGTCGCGAACAACGGCGCGTTGAAGAAGCCGAACAGCACCTGCAGGTAGTCCATGATGTTGGAGAAGTTGGCCGCCAGCGACGCGGTGAAGATCGCGACCGCGGTCGCCGCCACGGTGGCGATCCGGCCGATCCGCAGGTAGTAGTCGTCCTCGCGGTCCTTGACGATGTAGTCGGCCCACAGGTCGTAGGAGAAGACCGTGTTGAACGCCGAGATGTTGGCCGCCATGCCGGCCATGAACGCCGCGAGGAGGCCGGTGATCGCCAAGCCGAGCAGGCCGTTGGGCAGCAGGTCGCGCATCAGGTAGAGGAGCGAGTCGTTGAAGGCGACGCCCTCGCCCGAAGCGCCGCCCGGTGGTGATCCACCGGCCTTGAGGTCGACGATCTCGGTGACCAGCACCGCGGCGATCATGCCGGGGAAGATCGTGATGAACGGGACGAACATCTTCGGGAAGGCGCCGATGATGGGCGTCTTGCGGGCCGAGGAGATCGAGTCGGACGCCATCGCCCGCTGTACCTCGACGAAGTTCGTCGTCCAGTACCCGAAGGAGAGCACGAACCCGAGGCCGAACACGATGCCGACGACCGACCAGAGCGAGGAGTCGAGTCCGGACAACGCCTGGCCCGGCCAGGACTCCAGCTGCTGCTCGGCGGGCGGCCCGTGGCCGGCGTCCGCGGCCTCGGTGATCTTGTCGGTCAGGCCGTCCCAGCCGCCCACGCGGTTCAGGCCCAGCAGCGTGAGCGGCAGCAGTGCGGCGACGATGATGAAGAACTGGAGCACCTCGTTGTAGATCGCCGCAGAGAGGCCACCGAGGGTGATGTAAGACAGCACGACGGCGGCGGCGACGACGAGCGCAACAGGGAGGGGCCAGCCCAGCAGGGCGTGCACGATGCTGCCCAGCAGGTAGAGGTTGATACCCGCGATGAGCAGCTGGGCCACGGCGAAGGAGATGGCGTTGACCAGGTGGGCGCCCTTGCCGAACCGGCGGAGCATGAACTCCGGGACCGAGCGCACCTTCGAGCCGTAGTAGAACGGCATCATCACGACGCCGAGGAAGAGCATCGCGGGGATCGCGCCGATCCAGAAGTAGTGCACGGTCGGGAGCCCGAACTCTGCGCCGCTGGCCGACATCCCCATGATCTCGACCGCGCCGAGGTTCGCGGAGATGAAGGCGAGTCCGGTGACCCAGGCCGGGAGCGACCTGCCGGATAGGAAGAAGTCCAGGGACTCCGACACCTGGGACTTCGCCAGGAAGCCGATCCCGAGCACGACGACGAAGTAGATGACGAGGATCAGGTAGTCGACGGCGCTCGCGTCGATGATCGTCGCCATCGGAACCGGTGCGGTCACCGGGAACTCCCTCCCGAGAGGTGCTGTGCCGCTTCGCAACATAGACCGGGGCAACCGGCCCCGACATAACCCTTCAGGGTGGGACACCGATGTCGGACCTGGTGCGTAGCCTCGGTCCGGACGCTCACCCACCAGGAGGACGCATGGCCAAGTTCACCGGTTCCGACGACCTGCAGGGTGCGGAGTTCGTCGGGGCGAACTTGCGGGGCGCCCGCTTCGTGGAGTCCGACCTGACTGGCATGGTGATGCGCGGCGTCGAGGTCGCGCAGGCCGACATCGACGCGCCCTGGCTCGTCCACGGCGGCCACTTCCTGGTCAACGGCGTCGACGTGATCGCCTTCGTCGAGGCCGAGCTCGACCGGCGGTTCCCGGGTCGCGCCGAGCGGCGGGCCGGCGATCCCGAGGGCCTGCAAGCGGCGTGGGCGGCTGTCGAGCGCACCTGGGCGGCCACGCTGGAGCGGGCCGCGGCGATGCCGCCCGGCACGGTCGACGTCCAGGTGGACGGCGAGTGGTCGTTCGCGCAGACGCTGCGACATCTGGTGCACGCCACGGACATGTGGTTCCACAACGGGATCCTGGAAGCCGACCAGCCGTTCCACCCGCTGGGGATCGGCTACATCTCCGAAGGCGGGTCGGGCTCCGCGACAGCGGTCTCGTACGACGAGGTGCTCGCGGTCCGCGCGGAGCGCGTCGCCGCGGTGCGTGAGTTCATCGCCGCCACCACGCCGGGGCAGCTGGCCGAGGAGCGGCGCAACCCGCACGACCCGCAACACCCCGAGACCGTGCTCTCCTGCCTGCACACGATCCTCGAGGAGTACTGGGAGCACCACCGGTTCGCGGTGCGGGACCTCGACGCGATCTCAGCACAGGATGCGTGAGCGCTCCGGGTCGAAGAACGGCCGGAGCGACACCCGGGCCGGCACACGATCGCCCGCGACGTCGATCTCGAACGAGCCGGCGGCCAGCTCACCGGCGGCGATGCCCGCGTCGCGGCTGATCCCGGCGATCCCGCACGCCGCGCCGAGGGAGTGGCCGAAGCCGCCGCTGCGGACGTGGCCGACCGGCTGGCCGTCCCAGTAGACCGGCTCGTCGCCGTACAGGTCGTGGTCGGGCGAGGTGAGCAGCACGTTGACCAGCCGGCTGGTCAGGGGACCCGACTCGCGCTGCTTCAGCAGTGCCTCGCGCCCCACGAAGCCACCTTGCTTGTCCCAGTCGACGGCGAAGCCCAGCCCGGCCTCGAGCGGCGTGTCGGTCGAGTCGATGTCGTGGCCCATGTCGCGGAAGGCCTTCTCGAGCCGCATCGTCTCCAGGGCGCCGACGCCGGTCGGCCGGAAGCCGAACGGTGACGCGGCCTCGCGCAGCTGCTCGTACAGCGTCGCCCCGAACTCGGTCGGTACCAGCAGGTCCCAGCCCAGCTCGCCGACGTAGGTCACTCGCAGCGCCCACAGCGGCGTATAGCCGAGCTCTGTCTTGCGCGCGGAAAGGTACGGGAAGCCGGCGTCGGACCAGTCGTCGGGGCTGATGCTCTGCAGCACCTCACGGGACTTCGGACCCTGCACCGACAGCAGGGCGTAGCTGCTCGTCACGTCGGTGACCGTGACGTGCTCGTCCGCGCGCGTCTGGCGGCGGATCCACGCCGGGACGCGTCGGTGGATGGTGTCGCCGCTGATCACCATGTAGGCGTCCTCGGCCTGCCGGGTGACGGTGAGGTCGGCGATGATGCCGCCGCGCTCGTCGAGCCACTGGGTGTAGACGATCCGGCCGACCGACACGTCGACCTCGTTGGCGCAGACGCGGTTGAGCACGGCCATGGCATGCGGGCCCTGCACGAGGTGGTGCGACATCAGCGACAGGTCGAACATGGCCAGGCTGTCGCGGGCCTGGAGGTGCTCCTCGCGAACGCGGTCGAAGTGCTCACCCCGGTCGAAGCCCCACTCGACGGTCGGCGTGACGCCGGCGCCCGCGAAGTAGTCGGGGTACTCCCATCCACTGGTGGCCACGAAGTGCGCGCCGTCGGCGACGTGCTGCGGGTGGTACGGCGACCGGCGCACGTTGCGGGCGTGCTCGTTCTGGGCGTTCGGCCACGACAGGTCGTTGAGGAGGAAGCCCAGCCGCTGCACGGTGCGCTCCTTGCGGAACAGCCGCGTCGCCTGGAACTCGTGGGCCCTGTCGACGCCGACCGTCGTGAGGTCGAGTGGCGGGTGCTCCTCGATCAGCCACTGCGCCATCATGTGGCCGAGGCCGCCGCCGGAGAGGATGCCGACCGAGTTGAGGCCGCACGCCAGGTAGAGCCCGTCCGCCTCGGGTGACTCTCCGAGCATGGGCGACAGGTCGTCGGTGAAGCTCTCCGGGCCGCAGAACAGCGTGCGGATCCCGGCGTCCTCCAGCGCTGGGAAGCGTCGCATCGCCACCTCGAGGAACGGCGCCATCCGCTCCCAGTCGGGCGGGAGCACGGCGAACGCGCTGTCTCGCGGCGTGCCGTCCAGGGCCCAGGCCTTCGCGACCGGCTCGAACATCCCGACCAGCAGGCCGCCGCCCTCCTCGCGGTAGTAGCCGTAGGCCTCGCCGTCCTCGATCACCGGCACCGACTCCGGCGTGACGCCGGCGATCGGCTCGGTGAGCAGGTAGTAGTGCTCCGCGGCCTGGAGCGGCACCGCGACGCCGGCCTTGGCGGCCAGCTCGCGGCCCCACAGCCCCGCGGCAAGCACCACCTTCTCGCACTCGACGTCTCCGCGCGGCGTACGGACGCCGGTCACGCGGTGGCCGTCGAGGACGAAGCCGGTGACCTCGGTGTCCTCGAAGATCCGTACGCCGCGCTGCCGGGCGCCCTTGGCCAGCGACATCGTCACGTCGACCGGGTTGGCTCGTCCCTCGTCCGGCGTCCAGAAGCCGCGGACGATGTCGTCGGTGCGCATCATCGGAACCAGGTCCGCGACCTCGCGCGGGGACAGCACCTCCTTGGTCATTCCCACGGAGCGCATGTAGGCGGTCTCGCGACGCAGGCTCTCGTCGGCGCGCGCCGTCGTGGCCAGCTGGAGGTAGCCGCACTGGCGGAATCCCGTGGAGAGCCCCGTCTCCTCCTCCAGCCGGGCGTAGAGCTCGGCCGAGTAGCGCGCCATCCACAGCGCATCCTCCGTCGTGCCGCCCGAGACGATCTCTCCCGCCGCATGCCAGGTGGTGCCCGAGGTGAGCTGCTTGCGCTCCAGAAGCACCACGTCGGGCGCACCCAGGAGCGCGAGGTGGTAGGCGATCGAGGTGCCGATCACGCCGCCCCCCACGACGACGTACTGCGCCCGTTCCGGCAGGTCACCGGACGCTTGCGGAGCGGTCCCGGCCAGGGCTGCGGACGGGTTGATGGCACTGGCGTCGAGCGGCATGGTGGCATGGTGCCACTCCCTGACTGATTGTTCAATCAGGACCATGGATCAGCTCGTCGTGCGAGAGGTGCGTCGATGGTGCGGCCGGCCTGTCGTCGGCGGGTCCTTCCGGACCCAGAAGCACTATCTGGCCGTCGCGACCTCTTCTCGGAGATCGCTCCTGATCAGCGTTTCCAACCCAGCGGCCATGGACTCAACAGACTGGTCGTCATATTCGATCCAGTGGCGATACGCGAAGCGGCTCACATCGTAGTTTGAGCGACCTCGAACTTGCAGGTGCACATCTACCTGCAGAACCACCGAGGTCAGCCTCGTCAGTGGTGTCGAGCACTCGAATGACCGTTATCGTCGGGGACTCGTTGTCCAACTCGCCAACAAGCGCAGAGGCAAGTAGTACGGCAACATCTCGGCGATACTCGACTCCACGTTCCATGCTCAATGCTCCATGACGTTCGCCGGTTGTGCTGCTGATAGGCGGTGATCGTGCCATGGGACCGAGCCATGGGCTTGCTCGGCACGTTGGCCGCCAACATCTACGCCCGGCGGGCTCCACTCACGAGGCGCTGAGCTCCTCCGAGATGCGCTCGACTTCGGCTGGTGAGAGCGAGTCGGCGAGGTAGACCTCGAAGCGCTGGTCGTCGCTCGGACGCCGACGATCTCGTCGGGCGAGTAGCCCTCGAACGACCAGACCCTGACCTCGGCCGGGTCGTCGGCGAACACCGAACCCTCGGCGTCTTCTCCTACGTCGTGGCACTCGGCCTTCTCAGCCATCCCGAGCTCCGTACCCACGCGCTCGGTAAAGGCGTAGCCGGTGTAGACCGTGCCTTCGAAGCGAAGCTGGTTCTGGCAGTCAGCACTGGTCTGGCCCGGGCTCGAGCACGTTGTCAGGACGAGAGCAAAGGCAGCAACGAGCGTCCTCACTCCGACGACGTCCTGGCCAGCCACTCGATCAGCGGCCGCAGCGCCTGCCAGTCGGCGCGTACCTCGTCCAGCAACCGGGGTGAGTGGATGACCTTGTCGAAGCCGTAGGACTTGCCGGCGTACAGCGACTTGTGGCGCAGGAGGTAGATCCGCTTGTGGTCCGCGTCGTAGCCGCGTGGTGCCGTCTTCAGCTGGTCGCCGCCGAGCTCCCAGCCGGCCTTGGTCAGCTTGTTGGTGATGCGGGTGAGCCGGGCCCCGCGCTTGTCGTCGGCGACGGCGTCGCGGAACGAGGCGAGGCGCTCGCCGGACATGTCGTAGCAGCCGCCGCCGGTCCGCACGCCGCGCGCCGAGATCTCGACGTACCAGCCCGTCGACGGCGCGACCGCGACGTACGCGCCCTGGTTGGTCTTGTACGGCGTCTTGTCCTTGGCGAAGCGCACGTCTCGGTAGGGCCGGAACACCTTGTAGGTCTTGCCGTCGAGCGCGAACGCCGGCGCCAGCGCGGCCACCAGCGCAGTCATCGGCGCCCTGACGTCGTTGTCGTAGGTCGCCTTGTGCTTCTCCCAGTACGACTTGGTGTTGTCGACCTCGAGGTCGTCGTAGAAGTCCAGGGCCGCGACCGGGAACCCGCCGAACTCGCTCACCCGGGTCAGCGTAGTGACGGGTCTCGTGACGGGCCTGACGGCCCTCCTCACCCACGAATTCGGCCTGACGGCCCTCCTCAACGACCCGGGGGAGCGTTCGAGCGCGCCGGGGCGTCTGGACTGACGAGCGCATGCGAGCGCAGCGAGCAAGCGAGGAGGGAAGACGGCCCGCATGCGCGCGCTCGAACACGCCCGAAGCGAAGCGGAGGGCAAATTGGATACAGAGCGGATGACGAGGCTCGAACTCGCGACATCGACGTTTGGTGCAGTGTCGCGCTCGGAGCGCGACCCTACGGCTGGAGCGGATGACGAGGCTCGAACTCGCGAGATCGACGTTTGGTGCAGTGTCGCGCTCGGAGCGCGACCCTACGGCTGGAGCGGATGACGAGGCTCGAACTCGCGACATCGACGTTCGGTGCAGTGTCGCGCTCGGAGCGCGACCCTACGGCTGGAGCGGATGACGAGGCTCGAACTCGCGACATCGACGTTTGGTGCTGTGTCGCGCTCGGAGCGCGACCCTACGGCTGGAGCGGATGACGAGGCTCGAACTCGCGACATCGACCTTGGGAAGGTCGCGCTCTACCAACTGAGCTACATCCGCAGGCGGCTCGTGAGCCGACCGGTCGGAATAGTACCCGGTCCGGGACACCAGTCACGGGGCCGGGACCGAGCGGCCGATCTTCCCGGGCCGACGGTGACGGCAGGCTCGGGTCGCGGGACACCGCTGCGGCGAACGCTGCGGCATGCGCACGAAGCGATGGTTCTCCGGGGCGGCCCTGCTGGCCCTGATGACGGTTCTCACGACGGCCTGCTCGACGACGCCGGAAGACCTGGCGGGCGCCGTGGGCGACATCCCTGCTCCCACGACGGAGCCGAGCGAGGAGGGGGTCCCGGACAGCAAGGCGGCCGGGGAGGAGAAGGGGGGTTCCCCGGCCGCCGAGCCGCGCGGGACCGAGGACTGGCGGGTCACCCGTCCGGCCGCGGGCCGCATCTCGGCGTACACCAGCGCCATCAGTGCCGTCCCCGGCACCCAGGTGGGCCTGTTCGTGTCGACGTTGGCAGCCGGCTACCGCGTCTCGGCGTTCCGCATCGGCTCCTACCCCGGTGGCACCGGAACCCTGGTCTGGCGCAGCCGGTTCCTCGACGGCGAGCGGCAGGCGAGCGCCGTCCTCGACCCCGTCGAGACCCGCACCGTCGTCGCGCCGTGGCGTCGCAGCCTCACCCTCGACACGACGGGCTGGGAACCGGGCTTCTACGTCATCCGGCTGCGCACGGGAAGTGGCTGGGAGACCGCCGTCCCGTACGTCGTCCGGTCGCCGTCCGCGCGCGGCACCGTCGCGCTGGTCGCGCCGGTGACGACCTGGCAGGCCTACAACGAGTGGGGAGGTCACAGCCTGTACTCCGGCCCCGCCGGCGACCGGCGCAGCTGGGCCGTCAGCTTCGACCGCCCGTTCAACCTCGCCACGGGTGCCAACGACTACCGCACGGCGGCCATCCCGGTGATCGTGCGAGCCGAGCGACTGGGGATCCCGCTCAGCTACTACGCCAACACCGACCTCGACGAGGACACCAGCGTCCTCGAGGGCGCCCGGGGCTACGTGTCGATGGGTCACGACGAGTACTGGACGCCCGCGATGCGCAAGGCGGTCGAGCGGGCCCGCGACGGCGGCACCAACCTGGCCTTCCTCGGCGCCAACACGATGTACTGGCGGATTCGGCTCGACGGCCGGCTCCAGACCGGCTACCGGTCGGACGCCGCCCTCGACCCGCTGCGCACTACGCGCCCGGCGGAGGCGACGTCGCAGTTCCGCGACGTGCCGGTGCCGAACCCCGAGCAGGGGCTGACCGGGATGATGTACGAGTGCTACCCGGTCGACGCCGCGTACGTCGTCGCGTCGCCGACGTGGTGGGGGTTCCGCGGCACGGGTGCCCGCGCGGGTGACGGGTTCGCCGGCCTGGTGGGGCCCGAGGCCGACCGCGTCTACCTGAGCTCCCGGACGCCCCGGCCGATGGAGGTGCTGTCCCACACGCCGTACTCCTGTCGCGGCGTCACGACCTCCGCGCAGTCGGTGTACTACACGACGGAGTCCGGTGCCGGGGTCTTCAACGCGGGGACGCTGCGCTGGGGCTGCGCGCTCGTCGACCGGTGCGAGCACCCGCTCGGCGCCCGCACGCGGGACTTCGTGCGGAGGGTGACCGACAACCTGCTGCGCGAGTTCGCCGCGGGACCGGTCGGCCGGCGACACCCGGCCCGCGACACGGTGGCGAAGTACGACCTCCCCGACGTCAACACCGTCGACGCGAGCTGACCGGGCCGGATCACGAGAAGGGGATCCGCCATCATGGGGCGCATGGCCCAGCGAGGATCCGCCCCGACGCGGGTGCTCGGGGCACGGCGCCGCCTGGCGGCGCTGGTTGCCGGCCTGGTCGCGGCCACCCTGCTGGTCGCCTGCACCGGCGACGAGTCCGACCCGCCGGAGCCGGACACACCGGCCGACGCGGCGCTCCAGGTGTCTAGCCTTCCCGATGCGGACCTCGACGAGGAGACCAGGGCGCGGCTGGAGTCCGAGGTCAGCGACGTATTGGCCGACTACGTCGCGGGCAGCTTCCTGGGCGACTATCCGCGCGGAGACTTCGTCCAAGGCCTGGCCGACTTCACTGACCTCGCGGCCGAGCAGGCGGTCGCCGACATCGAGCTGGTGACGGCGTCGCGGTTCAAGCAGGCGAGCTCGCTGCGGGCCACCGCACTCGAGGCCGAGCTGTCCTTCCTGGTCATCGACGGGGAAGCGGTCGGCGTGACCGCGTGGGTCGACTTCGCCTTCGAGGTGAACGACGGCGCAACAACCACGGTCGCGACGCTGAGGGGCCGCTTGGTCCTGGACGATCGCGAAGGCCGCTGGGCGGTCTTCGCCTACCGCCTACTGCGTGACGACAGCGACGGCCTGCCGACGGAGGCCGTCTCGTGAGGCGGGCGGTTGCCGTGGTCCGAGCGGTCCTTCGGCTGTTGCCGGTCGTCCTGCTGCTGGTGATCGCGGTGCCGGGGTCCGGCGTACGACCGGCGACCCTGAGCCTGACCAAGCTCGAGAGGGCCGAGGGGTACGACGCCGGGGCGAACGTCGTCTGGGTCCTGGTCCTCGGCGCCGACAGCCTGGGCCTCACCGACGCGATCCAGCTCCTCGGCATCGACACTCGCACCGGGGCTGCGGCGGCGATCGGCATCCCACGCGACACCTACGTCGACCTCGGCGACGGTGAGAAGGGGAAGATCAACGCGGCGCTCAACGAGGGACCCGACGTCGCCAGCGGAGTGGTCGAGGACCTCCTCGGCATCCCGCCCACCTACGTCCTGGTCTCGCGCGGCGGCGGCTTCGTGTCGTTGGTCGACGACCTGGGCGGCGTGGAGGTCGACTCCCCGCTGGCCTTCGAGACCGACGAGGGAGGCGTGCAGGTTCGCAAGGGCATCAACACCTTCGACGGCCGCACTGCTCTCCTCTTCGCGCAGACGCGGCTCTTCGGCGACACCCCAGGGCCGCCCGACTTCATCCGGTCGAAGAACCACCAGGCGCTGCTGCTGGGGCTGCTCAGGCGGTTCCAGCAGCAGGACGGCGAGCGGGGCTTCGCCGAGACGATGGCGCTGAGCGCGATCGAGGGGATCGACAGCGTCGACGCCTCGCCCCTGGACCTCTACCGGCTGCTGAACGCGCTGACCAGCGTCGACCCGGCCAAGGCCGAGGGCTGCATCCTGGTTGGCGCCGAGAGCGAGGATCCCGCCGGCAACCAGATCATCATCCCGGACGTCAAGCTGGCCAAGCGGCTGGGCACTGATGCGATCGACGACGCGACGTTCGAGCGCGGGTGTGAGCCGAGGTGAGCACCATCGCCGGTTGAGGACGGTTGCTGCGCAATCTCCTCAACCAGCGGGTGACGCGGGCGGCACTCCCGGGTTCTCGATGCCGGCCTCGCGGGCGAGCACGATGGCCTGGGCGCGGTGGGCCACGTGCAGCTTGGCGAAGATGTTGCTCGAGTGGTTGCGCACGGTCTTGACCGAGAGCCCCAGGTCGCGGGCGATCTCGGCGTTGTCGAGGCCTTCGGCGATCTTGCCGAGGACCATGCGCTCGCGGTCGGTGAGCTCGGGGAAGGCCTGGGCGGTAGGCCGGCTGCGCACGTGGCGGAAGTACGTCATCACGCGCTCGGCGATTCCCGGCCCGAAGATCACCTCGCCCGAGCCGACGGCCTCGATCGCGCGCCGGATCTCCTGGCGGCGCGCGCCCTTGAGGAGGTAGCCCCTCGCTCCGGCACGGACGGCGGCGAACACCGAGTCGTCGTCCTCCATCATCGTCAGCACGAGCACGCTGATGTGCGGCGATGACTGCACGATCCGCGTGGTCGCCTCGACGCCGTTGAGCTGCGGCATGTGCAGGTCCATCACCACCACGTCGGGCTGGAGGTCGAGGGCGAGCTCAACGGCACGACGGCCGTCACCGGCCCGGCCGACCACCTCGACGCTGTCCATCGCGCCGAGCAGGGTCTCCAGGCTGTGCCGGAACTCCTCGTGGTCGTCGACCACGAGCACCCGCATCTTGTCGTTCACGTCGTGTCCTCCCCGAGCGGCAGCAGAGCGTCGACGACGGTGCCGCGGTCCGTCGAGGTCACCGTGCAGGTGCCGCCCAGCTCCTCGGCGCGCTCCCTCATGGACACCAGGCCTACACCAGCGGGTCTCGCCGCGACCAGACCTCGCCCGTCGTCCTCGATCCGGACGTGCAGGTGTCCGTCCTCGCGGCGCAGGGCGACGGTGCACGCACGCGCGCCGCTGTGCCGCACGGCGTTGGTCACCGCCTCGAGCGCGATCCGGTACGCCGCCACCTCGACGGCCGCCGGCAGCGGCTCGACGTCGTCGTCGGCCTCGACCGCCCAGACCAGGTCGTGTTCGCCGGCGGCGAGCTCGTGCTGCGCGGCTCGTTGGCGCAGCGCGGAGACGAGCCCCAGCTGGTCGAGGGCCGCGGGGCGCAGGCCGTCGACGAGGCGGCGTACCTCCGCGATCTCGTCGCGTGCCAGGTCGGCGAGGCCGCCGACCACCTCGGCTGCCTGCACGGGGTCGGTGGCGATCAGGTCCTCGGCCGACTCGAGCCGCATGGCCAACGTGGCCAGCGACGGACCGAGGCCGTCGTGGAGGTCGCGGCGCAGGCGCCTGCGTTCCTCCTCACGGGCCGTGACCAGCGCCTGGCGGGAGCGCATCAGCTCGCGGTTGACCAGCACGGCCTGGACCAGCGCCCCGACCTGCGCGCCGACGTCCTCGAGCAGCCGGCGGTCGCCGCGGCGGAACGGGTCACGGTCGGGGGCCGCCTCCAGCCGTAGCGAGCCGATCGGGGCACCGCCGGCGAGCAGGTCCACGGTCACCGGCGTGCCCCCGGGGCTCCCGACCGTGGCGACGACGGGTTCGTCGCCGTTCGCGGACGGGGCGTCGATGGCGGCGTAGGAGAGCCGGAGCCGGCGAGACAGCAGGGTCAACGTCTCCGTGAGTGCCTCGGACGGCGGGGTGGTCGCGTCCAGCGTGCGTAGCTCGCTGACGACGGTCCGCGGCAGGTCGCGGTCGCCGTACACGAGTCGTCTCACGCCCCGCTGCAGGGCGACAGCGATCGGGAGCACGAGCAACGCCACCACCCCGCCGGCCAGGATCGATCCGAGTGGTACGTCGGCGGCGCGTCCGATCGTGCTCGCCGCCACCACGAACATGGTGCCCACGACTGCCGCTACCGCGCCCTGCACGACCGTACGCCGCACCGCCGGCTCGATGTCGTCGAGCCGGTAGCCGACCAGCGCGACCACCACACCCGCCAGCACCGGCGGGGCCACCAGCAACAACAGGACGTCGAGCGGCAGGATCGCCTCGCCGGTCAGCCGCGCCGGCAGGTCGCCCAGAAGGACGCGGACCGCCAGGCCGGCCAGCAGGACCATCAGCGCGAGGCGGGCCGCCAGCCGGACCTCGCGCGATTTCGCCCGCAGGTACGTGACGAACAGGACGACGAGCACCGAGGAGACCACCGCGACCAGCGACGGAGCGGCGATGGCGAGGAGGGCCTGCTCGCGCGCCGGACCGTCGTAGCGCACCGCGCTCGCGGCTGCCCAGACGCCGTACCCGACGAACGGCAGTACGACAGTGACGGGCACGACCCAGAGGTGTCGCGCAAGCCATCCTCGGGGCGCGCGCAGGGTGGCGGCAGCCAGCAGGGCAAGTCCCAACCCCACCGCGCACAGGACCTCCGAGGCCACGTGCGGCCAGTAGCCTCGGCCGCCCGCGAGGTCGACGGCGCCCAGGCCCCACTGGGCGGAGACCAGGCCGGTCGGTACGAGGGACGTGGCTGCCAGGAATGCCTGAGCGGCCACCATCGCGGGTCGGACGAGGAAGGCAACGCTTCCCGCGACGAGGAGCAGCAGGGCCGCCCACACCATCGGCAGGTCCGCGACGGCCGCACGGGCGAGCGGGAAGCGCTCCAGGGTGACCACCCGCGTGTAGCCGCGGAGGCTGCCGTCCTCCACGCGTCGCAGCTTGTAGCTGACCTCGTCGCCGACCGACCTCGTGTGGGTGACCTCGCCGCCCAGCCAGCTGTCCAGCGGCTCACCGTCGATCTCGTCCAGCACGTCGCCGGGCAGCAGCAGCGTGTCGCCGTACGTCTCGCGCACGACCACGCTGCTGCCCCATCGGTCGGCGCCGCCGAGCGGCGGGGACCACACGACCGAGCCGTCGGAGGGGCGGGTGCCGAGCATGGCGACGACCCACACGACCGGGATCGCCCAGGCCGCGACGATCACCAGGAGCCGAGCGGTGCGCGACATCTCGCCCATCGTGCCCTGCGCGGAGCACGCCGAGGAAGGTGCCAGGAGTCTGCTGAACAATCCGCCCTGCTACGCGCCGCGCTGCACGCACGCTGGCTGCGTTGTCGTCACTCGACGGGTATCCACCCGCCTTCGCTCCTCCGCCTTGCCATCGCACGCACATCGCGACGCTCGCGACGGCCGGCTTGTTCAGCACACTCCTAGTCGCTACTCCCAGGGCGCGAGTCCCGGGCGCTTGGCACTCACCGTGTCGCCGCTCGAGCGGCGGGTGACGCGGCGGTGCACCCACGGCACGAAGTGGGTGCGCGTCCACTCGGCGTTGGCGCGGAAGCGGCCGGTGCGGGTGAGCACCACCTCGGGCGGGAGCTCGGGCTGGTCGAGCCCGTGCGGAACCCCGAGCACGTCGAGGACGTGCAGCGCCATCCGGGCGTGCCCGGCCGGGCCGAGGTGCATGCGGTCGTGGTCCCAGTAGCGCCAGTCGCGGAACTCCCGCATCCGCCAGAAGTCGACGATCGTCGCGCCGTGGCGTTCGGCCGCCCACCTCACCAGCTCGTTGTACAGCGCGAACCGCGCACGCACCGGCCGGTAGATGGCTGACCCGCCGGTGTCGAATGCCGTGAACACCAGCAGGCGCGCCCCGGTCGCCGCCAGCTTGCCCAGCGCGGCGTCGTAGCGGTCGACGATCGCGTCGATGTCGACGCGCGGCCGCATGATGTCGTTGGCGCCGGCGTAGATGGTGAGCAGGTCTGGTTCGAGTGCGACGGCCGGCTCCACCTGCTCCGCGATGACGGCGTCGAGCTTGCGGCCCCGGATCGCCAGGTTGGCGTACTGGAAGTCGGTGGTCTGCTGGGCCAGGACGGCCGCGACCCGGTCGGCCCAGCCACGCAGGCCGTTGGCGGAGCCTGGGTCCGGGTCGCCGACGCCTTCGGCGAACGAGTCGCCCAGGGCGACGTAGCGGTGGAAGGGCACGGGGAGGAGCCTAGATCGCTGGTCGGGGAGGGCCGTCAAGGCCCGTCACGAGACCCCAGTACGAGTTGGCGAACCTGTCACCGGGCCTCGTGACGGTCGCTGCGCGACCTCCTCGGCCAGCGGGCTAGGGTGCCGTCGTGCTGCTCTCCGACCGAGATGTCCTGGCCGAGCTCGACAAGGGGCGGATCAGGATGGAGCCGTACGACGCCGCGATGATGCAGCCGTCCTCGATCGACGTACGGCTCGACCGGTTCTTCCGGGTGTTCGAGAACCACCGATACCCGCACATCGACCCGGCTGCCGACCAGTCCGACCTCACCCGCATCGTCGAGCCGGAGGGCGACGAGCCGTTCATCCTGCACCCGGGGGAGTTCGTGCTGGGGTCGACGTACGAGGCCGTCACCTTGCCCGACGACATCGCTGCCCGCGTCGAGGGCAAGTCGTCGTTGGGCCGGCTCGGCCTGCTGACCCACGCGACGGCAGGCTTCGTCGATCCGGGATTCTCGGGGCACGTGACGCTCGAGCTGGCCAACGTCGCGACCCTGCCGATCAAGCTCTACCCCGGCATGAAGATCGGCCAGTTCTGCTTCTTCCGGCTCTCCTCGGCCTCGCAGCACCCCTACGGCTCGGAGAAGTACGGCTCGCGGTACCAGGGTCAGCGCGGTCCGACCCCGTCGCGGTCGTACCAGAACTTCCACCGCACCGAGATCACCCCTGGACGCGACTGACCCCGCCCGAAGGTGAACGGGCGGGGTCAGGGTCTGGTCGGCTTCACGCCTCGAGGCGGTCGGCCAGCCGGTGCAGGCGCTGTGCGACGCGGTGGCGACGCGAGCCGGTGTGGATGTGCGGCTCGGACGCGCGGGCGACGCGCTCGTGGATGAGGTGACGGGAGAGCTGCTCGTTGAGGTATGCCTGGTCGTTCATGGTGATCTCCTGATGGGTGTGGTGGTGGCCGACTTCGTGTCGGTCAGACTTCGTGGAGCTGGATGTCGCCGCTGACGGTCTTCGCCCGCAGCTCGATGTAGTCCTGGCCGGGCTCGGGCTGGCCGGCGCCTTGCAGGTCGGACCGGATGTCGCCGGTGACGGTGGTGAGGTCGGTCCAGACGGGTACGCCGGACGGGACGCCGACCTCGACGTCACCCGAGGCGCCCTTCGCGGTGACCTTTCCCTTGGTCGCGGTCTCGATCCGCATGTCGCCGCTGCCCGTCGACATCGAGACGCTGTCGCCCGCGTGACCGATCTCCAGGTCGCCGGACCCGGTCTTCACCACGGTCGGGCCGGCGGTCGCGCCCAGCGCGACGTCGCCGGAGCCGGTGGATACCGACGAGGTGCCCCCGACGTGGGCGACGTTCACGTCGCCCGAGCCGCTCTTGATCCGCAGCTCCGCGCCGGCCCGGGCCAGGGCGATGTCTCCGGACCCGGTCTCGACGATCACCGGTGCGTCGTACGTGTCGAGGGTGCAGTCGCCCGAGCCGCTCTTGACCTGCCCGTGGCCGAATGTGCCGTCGGTGACGATGTCGGCGCTGCCGGTCTTCAGGACGGTGTTGCTGCGGGTCGGGAGGGTGATCGTGACCTCGTACGACGGCTCGCCGCCGAACAGCCCGCGCCCACCGCCCTTGGGACCGAGCACGCTGATCTGCCGCCCGTCCTGCCAGACCTCGACCCGCTCCGGCTCGCGGCCCTCGACCTCGACGAGGGTCTGGGTGGTGTCGGCTGCCGTGACGTGCACGCTGCCCTTGCCGAGCTCGACGTACAGGTCGACCGGTTCGTGGGTCTCGAACTCGTAGCTGCTCATGACTGTCTCCAGGGTGTGTTCGTCCAGGGGACCGGCCGGGTGGCCGTCCCTCGCTCAGGTGGTGTTGGGGTGGTGGCGGGAAGTGGCTGGTGCTCCTCTAGACCCAGCCGGTCATGCGGCGGTTGCCGCGCTGCTTGCCGCCTCCGAACGGGTCGGAGCCGAAGAAGGGGATGCTCGAGAGGTCGATGTCGACGTTGATCGCGCCCTCGCGGGTCGCGGCCCGGACGACGTTGACCAGCCAGGTGTTCAGCGACTGCCCGGACTTGGCGGCGGCGTCCTCGGCCTTGGTCTTCACCGACTCCGGGATGCGGAGCGTGATGCGGGCCAGGCCGCCCTCCTCGTCGTCGTCGCCGGGCATCGGCGGGGCGGGGGGTGGCGGCGGAGCCGGGACGCTGGGCGCGTGGACCACGAAGTCGAGGTCGCGGCCGTCGAGCCGCACGTCGACGCCGCCGTTGGGCAGCTCGGCCGTGATCTCGGCGGCGGCCTGGGAGATGGCCTCCATCAGGGCCAGCCGCGCGGCCGGGTCGATCGCGTAGCTGAGTCGCTCGGCGACCTGCCGGGCCTCGTCCCCGGCACCCTCGGCGGCGGCCAGAAGGTCCCGCTTGAGGGAGTCGACGTAGGGGGTGATGTCCATGTGCACCAGCATGACATCACAGTGATGTCATGTCAAGCGATCCGTGACGTCATTTCGGTGTCGTGTGGTGTCACTGCATCGTTTGCGCAGGTCAGGAGGTGGCATCCTGCCGTTCGCGCGGCTGCCGGCTTCGACGTGAGCGGCAGTCCCCCACCACCGGGCCGTAGCGGCCCACCTGCCGGGACCGGTGCGTGTAACCCGTGCCGGGCCACGGTGGCCCAACACCCATGACGCCACGGCCGCCGATCCGGCCGCCGAGCGTGGCCCGCAAGCGGGCCGACAGGGTGCCCCGAGAACCGTGCCGGGATGGCCCGCCGAACAACACCTGCGCAGCAGATCCGGGGTGATCAATTGCACCGCTGCCCGGTCTTCCGCAACCCGTGTGCCCGATGCCCGAGCCCCCGACGCACCGGTGCGCTCCAGGCTCAGCCGACAGCACCGGCTCGCCCCGACACCCGACCAGCGCCTCGCTGCACCTCGTCGGCAAGGCGCCTGTACGCCGCTCCTCCCGTCACAAGTCGAAGAGCGAGCCGGCCTGGTTGATGTCCGTGTCGGTACGCGGGGTCCTTTGCGCGCTGCTCGAGGGCTCCCGCTTCGGCTCGTCCTCGGGCTCCTCGTCTCGGCCTCGTCTGCGGTCGTCGGCGCAGCGCGGTCGCGGCCTGGCTCGGCTGGACGGGGTCGGGTCGGCCCACGTCGAAGAGCGACTGGCCTTCGGGGATCTCGTCGCCGACCTGCCACCCGGCACCCTCGTCGGCCCTGCTCTCGACCGGAGGGGGCTGCGCTTCGGCGACGGGCTCGGGCTCTGCCCCGCCCACGTCGAAGAGCGAATGGCCTTCCGGGATCTCGTCGCCGACCTTCCAGCCCGCCGGCTCGGACGGGGTCTCGACTGGCTCCGCCGGCGCGGGCACGGGCTGGGGCGCGGGCTGGGGCTCGGGCGCCGCGTCGCCCACGTCGAACAGCGACTGGCCTTCGGGGATCAGGCCGGCCGAGCTGTCGGTGCGGGTGTCGGCCTTGCGGTCGGTCGGCTTCTCCTCCTTGGCCGCCTCGGGCTCGTCCTTGTACTTGGTCTCCTCCTCGACCGGGGTGTCGAAGAGCGAGGCCCCGTCGCCGAACAGGGACCCGCCGGTCTTGCCGTCCCCGTCCTTGGTGGCTTCGACCTCGGACTTCGCCTCGGTGGCCTGCGGCTTGTCCGCCTGGTCGCCGAAGAGTGAGGTGGCGTCGTCGAACAGGGAGGGGGATTCCGCGGGTTTCGTGACGGGCGCCAGGGCGCCCTCCTCAACCAGCGGAGTGGCCTGACCAGGTGTCGGCGAGGCATCGGACTCGCCTGCGGCGGGCGGCGCGGACGGACCGGGCGCCGTACCGATGCCTGCCCCCACACCCGCGGGTGCGCGCGTGGCCGGGACGCCCTTGACCGATGCGAGCAGCATCTGGGCGACGTCCAGAACCTCGACGGCCTCGCCCGCCTCGCCGCGGGACTGCGCGGCCGTCAGCCCGTCGTCGAGCATCACCCGGCAGAACGGGCAGCCGACGGCGATCTGGTCGGCACCGGTGGCCACGGCCTCGCGGGTGCGGTTCTCGTTGATCCGCTCGCCGATCCGCTCCTCCATCCACATGCGGGCGCCGCCGGCGCCGCAGCAGAAGGACCGTTCGGCCGACCGCTCCATCTCGACGTACGACGCGCCAGGCAGCACCTGGAGCAGCTCGCGCGGTGGGCTGTAGACCTGGTTGTGGCGGCCCAGGAAGCACGGGTCGTGGTAGGTGATCGACCGCTTCGCAGCGCCGTCGCCAGAGGCCACCGGCGTGAGGCGGCCGTCGCGCACCAGCCGGTTGAGCAGCTGGGTGTGGTGGACGACCTCGAGCTCGAGACCGAAGTCGCGGTACTCGTTCTTCAGCGTGTTGAAGCAGTGGGCGCACGTGGTGACGACCTGCTTGGTCTTCGCCTCGGTAAGGGTGGCGACGTTCTGCTGCGCCAGCCCCTGGTAGACGAACTCGTTGCCCGCGCGCCGGGCCGCGTCGCCGGTGCAGGTCTCGCCGTTGCCGAGCACACCGAAGGAGACGCCCGCGATGTTCAACAGCTCCGCGACGGCCCGCGTCGTCTTCTTGGCGCGGTCCTCGTAGGCGCCTGCGCAGCCGACCCAGAACAGCCAGTCGACCGACTCCAGCGACTCCAGCGTCTCGCCGACGACCGGCACGTCGAACTCCAGCCCCTTGGCCCAGTCCAGGCGCATCGTCGGCGCCATGTTCCACGGGTTGCCCTTGCCCTCCAGCCCACGGAACAGCTGGCTCAGCTCGGCGGGGAAGTTGTTCTCCACCAGCACCTGGTAGCGGCGCATGTCGATGATGTGGTCGACGTGCTCGATGTCGACCGGGCACTGGTTGACGCAGGCACCGCAGTTGGTGCACGACCACAGCACGTCGGGGTCGATCACGCCGTACGACGCCTCGTCGGCGATCAGCGGACGCTCGGCCTCCTTCAGCACCTTGTCGGGCAGTGCGTCTCGGTCGCCCTCGGACGCCAGGATGTACGGCGCCTTCGCGAACGCGTGGTCGCGAAGGTCCAGGATCAGCATCTTCGGCGAGAGCGGCTTCTCGGTGTTCCAGGCCGGGCACTGCGACTGGCAGCGGCCGCACTCGGTGCAGGTCGCGAAGTCGAGCAGGCCCTTCCAGGTGAAGTCCTCGACGGCGCCGACGCCCAGCTTGGCGTCCTCGTCGAGCTCCTCGAGGTCGTCCATCGTGACGGGCTTGCCAGCGGACATCATCGGCGCAGCAGCCCCGAGAGCCACCGGCTGGCGGCCGAACATCACGTTGATCGGCGCCACGAAGATGTGGAGGTGCTTGGAGTGCACCACGTCGATCAGGAAGACCAGCATGATGCCGATGTGGAGCAGCAGGCCGAGGTGCTCGAGGAACTCCAGCGTCCCGTGGCTGAGCCCGTCGAGCCAGTTGCCGACCGCGATCGAGCCGAACGCGCCGCTGTCGTAGGGCAGGTTGCCCAGCGCCGAGGCCGCGCCGCGGAACAGGAACAACGACCAGATGACGTTGAAGATCATGAACAGCACGACCCAGGCGCCGCCGAGGTGCGAGCCCTTGAACCGCGACTGCCGGCCGAGCCGCTGGGGTGAGTTGCGCACCCGGATGACCGCGAACGTCGTGATGCCGGCCAGCGCCATCAGCGCGATGAAGTCCTGCAGGAACCCGAGCACCGCCCAGTGCCCGATGACCGGGATCGCGAACGACGAGTCGAACAGCGCGCCGTACGCCTCGAGGTAGACCGAGGCCAAGATGACGAACGCCCAGAACACGAAGAAGTGCGCGGCGCCGGGCAGGCTCCACTTCAGCAGCTTCTTCTGGCCGAACACCTCGACCACCTGGCGCTTGACTGCCGCGCCGAGCCGTCCGGTGACACCTGCGATGCGGGCCGGCGCGGGCTGGCCCGCCGTGATGAGCCGGAACAGGAAGACGACCCGCCGGGCCACGATCGGCAGCGCGATCACGTTCAGCAGCAGGCCGATGACCAGCACCCAGTTCACGAAGAGATTCTCCTTGGCGGGCTGTGTGTCGAGGGGACTGGCCGAGCCTAGAGCGACCCGGTGACAGGCGGCAGTGGTAGACCGCGTGACAAGAATCCTACCGGTCAGTAACTTCGCCTGTCGGTGGTCGAGGAGGGACGAAGTCCCGTCACGAAACCTCCGCCGGCTTCGTGACAGGCGCTAGCGCGCCTTCTCAACCAGTGGCGGCGAGCCCGTACGCCCGGCGGGCGTTGTCGCCGGCCACCATCGCGCCGACGCGGTGGGCGTCGACCTCGGAGAGCTCGTCGGCGCGGACGAGGTCCGCCAGCGCGCCATCCAGGCCGCGCCGGAAGAGCAGGCTGCCCAGGAGGTAGAGCTCCGGCAGGCCGAACCCGTCGGAGGAGTGCAGCAGCTTGGGGAACGGCACCAGCTCGAGGGTCTCCTCGATCACGCGTCGCGACAGTGCGCCGGTGTTGTGCACCGACAGGCCGACATCGACGAAGACGTGGTCGAAGACCTGGGCGAGGTACGCCGCGTGGCGATGGAACGGGTAGTTGTGCAGCAGCAGCACCGGCACCCCGTGCGGCTGCGTCGCCCGCAGGAACGGCGTCAGGTGGAGCGGGTCGCAACGGAGCAGTTCGACGTCGCTGTCGCCGTACCCGACGTGGAGCTGCAAAGGCAGGCCCGCCTCGATGGCGCTCCAGGCCAGGGCGCTGATCACCGTGCGGTCGGTGATCCGCCACGACTCGCCGTCCTCGGGCCGGGCCTCGTGCAGCGCGACGGCCACGTCGAGGTCTCGCGGGCGCTCGTCGAGCAGGTCGAGTCCGCAGCGGTAGGCGGCGATGCTCTTGGCGCCCACGGCCTCGGACTCGATCAGGCGGTGCTTGACCGCCGTGCGCAGCTCGTGAGGCTCGGTGCCGGCCGCCAGCAGCTCCTGGGCCGTGGTCTCGAGCCGGATGATCACGTGGGACCGCGTGGTCGGCCCGGCCAGCTCGGCGACCTCCGCCGGGGAGCAGATGTCGTCGAGGTGGAAGCCGGTGTCGACGAGCACGGTGCCGATGCCGGCCGCACTGAGCATCCGCCGGGCGACCTCGTCGTGGCCGAGCGCCCGGCGACGGCCCAGGTAGGTGTCGGCGTCCGCGTGTGGCTCGAGTCCGAGCAACGGCCCGCAATGACGGCGGATGGCCACGCCGAGCATCGAGTCGAACGGCGAGCCGGTCCACCGGCCTGCGCCGGCACCCTCGTTCATCAGCGCCTCGAACGACGGCCGGTCGAGGTCGCGGCGCACCAGGCCGTGGCAGTGGTGGTCGACGAGTGGTCCGGCGACGTACGGCGTGGGGCGGCTCAGATCCATACGATGCGAGTGTGGATCACGTCGCCGACCTGGACCAGACCGAGCGCGATGCCCGGGCTGCCGCCGGCTCGACATTGGTCGGACCTCTCGCAGAGCGCGGCATCGTCGGCGTCGCGTCGACGTTCGTCGACAACTCAGGCGTCGCCCGGGTGAAGGCGGTGCCGCTGGACCGGCTGCCGCACCTGGCGGCGTGGGGAGTGGGCAGCTCGGTCTGCTTCGACCGCTTCCGCTTCGACGACTGGATCGCCGGTGCCGGTGAGGGGCGCGAGGCGGTGGGCGACCTGCGGGTGATGCCTGATG
The DNA here is from genome assembly GCA_963790295.1 of uncultured Actinomycetota bacterium. GTDB lineage: Bacteria > Actinomycetota > Actinomycetes > Propionibacteriales > Nocardioidaceae > Nocardioides. The sequence goes on along the minus strand of CAWBOE010000004.1, from coordinate 193,951 downwards.
TACGTCGCGTGGTGCCGCTGGGCGCGCAGCCCGGGTGGGCCTGGGCACCGGCCGACCGCTACCAGCAGGACGGCACCCCCCATGACCAGTGCAGCCGGCTGCTGCTGCGGTCGCTGGTCGGTGAGCTCGCCGAGCAGGGGCTCACCATGAGGGCTGCCGTGGAGCTGGAGTGGGTGATCAGTGACGACCCGGGTGACGGCTTCCATCCTGCCGTGCGCGGGCCGGCGTACGGGATGGCTCGTCTCGTCGACGGCTCCGACTACTCGCGCGACGTGCTGGCGGCGCTGGCCGACTCGGGCGTGACGGTCGAGCAGTTCCATCCGGAGTACGCGCCGGGCCAGATGGAGCTGTCGGTCGAGGCAGAGGACCCCGTCAACGCGGCCGACACCTCGGTGCTCGTGCGCACCGTCATTGCCGCCGTCGGTGCCCGGCACGGCTTCCGTACCTCGTTCTCGCCGAAGGTCGCCGTGCCGGGCGTCGGCAACGGGGGTCACGTCCACGTTTCCATTTGGCGCGGCGACCAGAACCTGATGGCGGGTGGCCCTGCCGCGCACTTCGGGCTGTCGGCCGACGGGCAGGCCTTCGTGGCGGGCGTGCTCGACCACCTGCCGGCGTTGATGGCCGTCGGTGCGCCGGGCGTGACGTCGTACCTGCGCCAGCTGCCCTCCCACTGGGCCGGCACCTACGCCTGCTGGGGCCTGGAGAACCGCGAGGCCGCCGTGCGCATGGTCACCGGCTCACCCGGCGCGACCGCCACCGCCGCGAACGTCGAGGTGAAGTGCTTCGACCTGCACGCCAACCCCTACCTGGTGTTCGCGGGCGTCATCGCGGCCGGGCTCTCGGGACTCTCCTCCGGCGCGAAGCTGCCTGACCCTGTCGACGTCGACCCTGCCGTGCTGCCCGACTCCGAGCTCGCCGCGCGCAGGATCGAGCGACTCCCCACGACCCTGCGTAAGGCCGTCGCGGCCTTCGCCGGAGACGCGGTGCTCCGCGAGGCGTTCGGTGACCGGCTCTCGGCCTCCATCGACGCCGTCCGCGAGAGCGAGCTGGAGCTGTTCGACGGGGTCAGCGACGAGGACGTCGCGGCAGCTACGCGCTGGCAGCGATGAGCATCGACCCGCCGTGCGAATCCTCGGACATGTCCGTCAGCGCAGGATCTTGACCCTCCGCACGTGGCTGGTCGCCTCCAGGGTCCGGGCGGTGCCGGGGAGGAACGCACGGAGCTTGACCTTGTCCTGCCCTGGCGCCCGGACGACGTACGACGCCGCGTAGGTGCCTTGCTGGGAGATCGTCGCCTTGCCGACGGAACGCCACTTGCCGCGGAGGAAGCCCTGCAGGCGGACGGTCTTGCCCTTCTTGCCGGGCTCGACCCGCCCGCTCAGCCGCACCGCGGCGCCGGGGTGGACCTGCTTCTTGGAGACCTTCAAGGTGACCTCGGGCTGTGGGAGCACCTCGATGTAGCGGCGGGAGGCGAAGCGCGCAGGGTCGTCGACCGAGGTGGAGCCGCTGCCACGGTGCACCACGAGCACGAACCCCTTCTTGGTGACCTCGGGAATGCGCAGGCGGTAGCTGCCGTCGCCCTTGGTGGTGGCCGTCCGGGTCGGTCGACATTCGGAGATCGGTGTCGCGCGGGTGGCGCAGCGGTACCCCAGCACTTCCTGGGCGGGGACGCCCTCGCCGGTCTCCTGGTCGGCAAGGAGTCCGGTGATCAGATGTCCTTCTCGCTGCTTGCCACGAAGCCGGCTGGCCGCGATCGGGACTGCCACCGCGGGACTCCGAGCGCCGGCGCTGTCGATGCTGGAGACGAACGCGACCACCGGCTGGGCGACGGGGTAGGTGTGCGACGTCGTGGTGCCGGTCAAGGCCTTGGTCCCGTCGCCGAAGACCCATTCCAGCGAGACCGTCCGACCGGGCACCAGTGCAGTGGGCTGCAACGTGGTGAACGTGAACGCCCTCGGCTGCGCAGCATCCGGGACGACCGAGGCGACCGTGGGTGGCGGCGGGCAGCTCGTCGTGGTCTGCGTGAACGGGGCGCTCACACTCTGCGGCCCGCGGGCGTTCGCCCTCAGCGTCGAGGTCATCGACGTGCAGAGCAGCGGCTGCCGCACGAACGGGACAGAAGGGCTCACCGCTCCCACCGACGCCTCGGTGACGAGACCGTTCAGGTTCAGTGCGACCGTGTTCATCGAGAAGTCGCCCGACGCGTAGAGGCCGACGGGTGCTGCCGCGAACCTCACGTCCATGCTCAGCGAGGGGCCTGCGCTGGCCGTCCCGCCGGCGTAGGTGACCGGCGCCGTGGTGGACAGCGGAAGGATGGTCACCCCAGGGACGTAGATGCTGACGCTCGCGGTCATGGCACCCGCAGGTCCCACGGTGACGCTCTGGATCCCGAAGGTCGCCGGCTTGATCTCCGCTGGACCGGGGAGTAGTGGGATGAGCTCCACGAGCCCGTCGCCGTGACCGGCCGGGCACGACGTCGCGTAGCCCGACCCGTCCATGCCCGGCGCACACGTGCTCGCGGTCGCCGAGGACCCGGCGACGTAGGCGCCGAGCGGCAGGGTCGCCGGGTCCGTGACGGCGTAGGCGTTCGTCGACGACGCCCCGAGCACGGCCCAGACCTTCGCCAGCCAGGTGGCCTTCTCGGTCGCGAGCGGCCCGGAGGTGTCGGTGAACCGCAGCGCCAGGTTGGTCGGCTGGCCGGCCGCCGTGGTGGTCTGCGTCGGTGCGAGGGCGTCGTAGGTGACCAGGTCGAAGGTCGCGCAGAACTCCCCGGAACAGACGTTCTGAGGTGCCGCTTCGGCAGGCGGCGTGGCGACGGCGGTCGCAGTGACGGCCAGCACCGTCGTCATCAGGCCGACGGCGCGCAGGGTACGGCGGTGCATGGGTTCCCTCCCGAGGACTGAGTCAACACCTTCAACGACCCGACCGGGCAGGGGTCACCCGCGGTCGAGTCCACCCAGCCGCTTGGTCAGGGCCGCTGCGGTCCGGCGTACGGCGTCCGCCAGCTGGTGCGGCTCGCCGTCGGCGTAGGTGAGTGCGAGGCCGGCGACCGGGTGGCCGTTGTGGTCGAGCACGGCGGCGGCGACGCTCGCCAGCCCTGGGGTCACCTCGCCCTCCTCGGTCGCGAAGCCGCGCTGCCGGGTGTCCGTCAGCAGCGTCCGCAGCTGGCTCAGGGTGCGCGGTCCGGTGCCGTGCCGCTCGACGAACGCCTCGGCGTCCGGGTAGAGCGCGCGGACCTGGGCCGCTGGCAGCTCGGCCAGGATCGCCCGGCCGCTGGCGGTGAGGTGCGCAGGGAGTCGCACGCCCACATCGGTCACGAGCGGTGGGCGACCCCGAGCGCGCTCCTCGACGACGTACAGCACGTCTCGGCCGTGCAGCACGGCGAGGTGGGCACTCTGTCGGGTCCGGTCGGCAAGGTCCGCGAGCAGCCGACGGGCGATCCGCTGCAGCGGCTCCTGTCGCGTGTAGCCACTGCCCACCTCGAACGCCGCCACGCCGAGGCCCCATCGGTGCTCGTCGGCCAGGTGGACGACGAAGCCCTCCTCGGCCATCGCGGTCAGCAGGTGGTAGGCGGTGCTCCGCGGCAGCCCGCAGGCCCGCATGATCCGGTCGATCGACGTCGGCTCCGGCTGGCTGGCGAGGAACCGCAGCACCCGCAGCGTCTTCGTCGCCGCAGGTACCTGTCCCACGTCGCGAGTGTCGCACCCGTCTCGCACCCGAGACTGCCTACCCGGCCGTCGAAGACGTTGACGACCCGAAGCGGTCGGAGGACCGTTGAACCGCAGCGGGCCGAGGAACGCGGCCTGGCCACCCGTCGGGGTTGCGGAGAGGCCATGACAACGAAGAGTGCGCTGATCGTCGCGACGGACACCTACATCGACGAAGGCCTGACCCAGCTCACGGCGCCTGGCGCCGACTCCGCTGAGCTCGCCGAGGTTCTGCGCGACCCGGACATCGGCGGCTTCGACGTGCAGTCGATCGTCAACGAACCGCAGCATCAGCTCACCCGCTCGATTGCACAGTTCTTCTCCAAGCGCAGCGCCGACGACCTGCTGTGGCTGCACCTGTCCTGTCACGGGGTCAAGGACGACAGTGGCGAGCTGTACTTCGCGGCGACCGACACCACCCTCGACCTGCTCGAGGCGACGGGCGTCTCGTCGTCGTTCGTCAAGACGGTGATGGAACGCTCGCGGGCCGGACTCGTGCTGGTGTTCCTCGACTGCTGCTACTCCGGCGCGTTCGGACACGGCTTCAAGCCCAAGGCCGGGACGCCGGTCGACGTCAACGAGCGACTGGGCGGGAGGGGGCGGGCGGTGATCACGGCGTCCTCGGCGCTTCAGTTCTCGTTCGAGGGCCAACAGATCACGACCGGCGATGTCGCTGCCACCGAGCCGTCGATCTTCACCGGCGCGCTGGTCCGCGGCCTCCGGACCGGTGAAGCCGACCGCGACCGGGACGGCTGGGTCGCACTGGACGAGCTCTACAAGTACGTCTACGACGAGGTGACCCGACTCAACCCCAACCAGACGCCGAAGCTGTTGAGCGACGTGGAGGGCGACCTGTACGTCGCGCGGCGGGGCCGGCCGGTGACCGAACCCAGCGAGCTGCCGGAGGAGATCACCCGGTCGATGGACAGCCCCGTGTGGTCGGACCGGCTCGGCGTGGTCCATCCACTGACCACCCTGCTCACCGGGGCGCATCCCGGTCTGTCCCTGGCTGCCCGCCTGGCGCTGGAGCGGATGGCCGCCAAGGACGACAGTGACCTCGTCAAGCAGGCGGCGCGGGCGGCCCTCGCGGCAGCACCACTGCCGCCTCCGCCCCCGCGACCCCAGCCACCCTCGATCTGGCGACGCATTCTGACCGCACTCCGAGGCCCGCTTCGGCGGATGCCGCGGATCGTGCTGGGGCTTGCGCTCGCCGGCCTTCTCGTGGCCTCGCTCTTGGTGTGGCGGGCGCTCCGCGACGACGGGACGACCCCGGTGTCAGCACCCCTGCCGTCAGGCGAGCTGCTGATGACGAGCGGCAACGACCTGTTCGCGGTGGACATCGTCACCAATGACAGGCGCTTGCTCATCGACGACGAGTACACACTGTCCAGCCCGAACATCTCGGTCGACCGGAGGTGGATGGTCTATCTCCAAGATGGTGAGGGGCCCACACGGCCGATGCTCGCACGTGCCGACGGCTCGTCCGTTCGGCGTCTGAAGACGGGCTCCGACTGCCCCTACACCGGACCACCGGCCTGGAGCAACGACGGTGATCGTCTGGCTGTGGTCTGCCTCGACTCCGAGGACCAGACGACCGAGCTGCGCATCATCACGCTCGAAGGCGAGGTCGAGCGGGTCCTGCCGAGCTTGGGGGCATTGCGCCGGTCGCCCACCTGGACCGGCCACGACACCGTGATCTACGGAGAGTCCGACACGGCCCAGCAACCGGTCACGCTCTTCGAGCTGCCCGCTGCTGGCGGCCCACCGACCCCCCTGGTGCCGGACGAAGCCCTGCTCGAGCAGGACCCGGAGTGGGCCGAGGCGGTCCTGAGCCAGCCCGACTGGGCGGACGCCGGTCTGCTGTTCGTTCGTGCGCGGGAGCACGCCGCGCCGGGCGACATCTGGCTGCTGGACCCGGACAAGAAGGTGAGGCCGCTCACGGACAGAGGGGATGTCACGTCGGTCGGTTGGGGCCCGGACGGCGAGTCGATCGTGTTCACCACGCGCACTACGCCGGGCCTCCCCGAGCTGACGGTGTGGATCCAGCGTCCCGGCCAGCAAGCCGCCGAGCTCGCGACCGGCGTGCGAGGAGTGCCCTCCTGGGGCAGTCGTTGAGCTGACGGAGCGGTGACTCAGGCCCCCGGCGTCGGCCGGACGGCGTCGGTCAAGAACTTCTCGACCAGGGCTTGCTGCTGTTCCGGAGTCGGCTCCAGCACGATGGTGTGCCCGTTCACGGTCACGCGCATCGTTCGCCCGGGGGCAGCGCCGCCGGCGCGGGTGACCCAGGACCACACCACGTCGAGCACCTTCTTCACCAGCTCGACGGTCGGCTGCGCCGAAACGACGAGGGCGCCGAACGCCTCGATCCCGATTCCCTTGCTGCCCTCCGGCGCGGGGCCGGCCTCGAGCGGACGCACGGCTCCTACGTCGTCGATCTGGAGCAGCTCCGCCCTCAGCGCGCGGGTGACGCGGTCGATCTCCTCGGCGGAGGCGTCCTCGTCGAAGACCTCGACCAGGATGTCCCCGACCGCGCTCATCGACCCAGGTTCGCATCGAGTGCCGAGCCCGTCCAGTGGTCTCGAATCCGAGACTGCGTTGCCGGTACGCCACTGTCGTCCGCCAGCCGGCCGGAGTTCGATGAACACATGACGGTGAACGTTGACGTCGGCCCCCTCTCGATCGAGGACGTGGTGGCGGTGGCGCGGGGCGGCGCGTCGGTCGCGCTGACCGACGACGCCGTCGCGGCGATCGAGAAGGCGCGAGCGGTGGTCGAGGCGCTGGCGGCGGCGCCCGACCCGGCGTACGGCATCTCGACCGGTTTCGGCGCGCTGGCCACCCGTCACATCCCGGCCGAGATGCGGGAGCAGCTGCAGCGGTCGCTGGTCCGCTCGCACGCTGCCGGGTCGGGACAGGAGGTCGAGCGTGAGGTGGTCCGCGCCCTGATGCTGCTGCGCCTGTCCACGCTGGCGACCGGGCACACCGGGATCCGCCCCGAGACCGCTGAGCTGATGGCCGGCCTGCTGTCGGCGGGGATCGCGCCGGTCGTTCGCGAGTACGGCTCGCTGGGCTGCTCCGGCGACCTCGCCCCGCTGGCGCACTGCGCGCTCGCGCTGATGGGCGAGGGCGACGTGCGCGACGCCGACGGCACACTGATGCCCGCCGCCGACGCACTGGCCGCGGCGGGGCTGGCGCCGGTCGAGCTCAGGGCCAAGGAGGGCCTGGCGCTCATCAACGGCACCGACGGGATGCTCGGCATGCTCGTCCTGGCGGTCACGGACCTGCGGATGCTCCTGCGTACGGCGGACATCGCGGCCGCGATGAGCGTCGAGGCGCAGATGGGCACAGACCGGGTCTTCGCGGCCGACCTGCAGGCGCTGCGTCCGCAGGTGGGCCAGGCCTGGTCGGCGGCCAACCTGACCGCCGTGCTCGCCGGTTCGGGGGTGATGGCCAGCCACCGAGAGGACAAGTTCCACCGTGTCCAGGACGCCTACTCCCTCCGCTGCTCGCCGCAGGTGCACGGGGCCGCGCGCGACACCGTCGAACATGCCGCGACCGTCGCCGGTCGCGAGCTCGCGTCCGCGGTCGACAACCCGGTGGTGGTAGGTGACCGCGTCGAGTCCAACGGCAACTTCCACGGGGCGCCCGTCGCCTACGTGCTCGACTTCCTGGCGATCGTCGCCGCCGACGTCGCGTCGATCAGCGAGCGCCGCACCGACCGCTTCCTCGACAAGGCCCGCAACCACGACTTGCCGCCGTTCCTGGCCGACGACCCGGGCGTGGACAGCGGGCACATGATCGCGCAGTACACGCAGGCCGCCATCGTCTCGGAGATGAAGCGGCTCGCGGTGCCCGCGTCGGTCGACTCGATCCCGTCGAGCGCGATGCAGGAGGACCACGTCTCGATGGGCTGGAACGCCGCCCGCAAGCTGCGGCGTTCGGTCGACGGGCTCTCCCGCGTGGTCGCCATCGAGCTGCTCACGGCCGCTCGCGCGCTCGACCTCAGGCGGCCGCTGGAGCCGGCCCAAGGGACGGGCGCCGTCGTCGGTCTGCTGCGCAGCAACGGCGTCGAAGGTCCCGGCCCCGACCGCCACCTGTCCCCGGAGATCGAGACGACCGTCTCGCTCGTCCAGTCCGGCGCGGTCCTCGCCGCAGTCGAGTCCAAGATCGGAGAGCTTAAGTGAACGAGAGGCTGCCCATCCACGCCGCGCACGGCACCGAGCTGACCGCGAAGTCGTGGCAGACCGAGGCGCCGCTGCGGATGCTGATGAACAACCTGGACCCCGACGTGGCCGAGAACCCTGCGGACCTGGTCGTCTACGGCGGTACCGGCAAGGCCGCCCGTAGCTGGCCGGCGTACGACGCCCTGGTCCGCACGCTGCGCGACCTCGAGGCCGACGAGACGATGCTCGTGCAGTCGGGCAAGCCCGTCGGCGTGATGCGCACCCACGAGTGGGCGCCGCGGGTGCTGATCGCCAACTCCAACCTGGTGGGCGACTGGGCCAACTGGGAGGAGTTCAGGAGGCTCGAGGACCTCGGGCTGATCATGTACGGCCAGATGACCGCAGGCTCGTGGATCTACATCGGCACCCAGGGCATCCTGCAGGGCACGTTCGAGACGTTCGCGGCCGTCGCCGACAAACGCTTCGGCGGCACGTTGGCCGGGACCATCACGCTGACCGCCGGCCTGGGCGGCATGGGCGGCGCGCAGCCGCTCGCCGTCACGATGAACGACGGCGTTGCGATCTGCATCGACGTCGACCAGTCGCGGATCACCCGGCGGATCGAGCACCGCTACCTCGACGAGCAGGCCGACTCCCTCGAGGACGCGGTGGCCCGTGCGGTCGCCGCCCGCGACGAGAGACGGCCGCTGTCGATCGGTGTGCTGGGCAATGCCGCCGAGATGTTCCCGAAGCTGCTGGAGCTGAAGGCGCCGATCGACGTGGTGACCGACCAGACGTCGGCGCACGACCCGCTCTCCTACCTGCCGCTCGGTGTGCGGTTCGAGGACTGGAAGGACACGGCCGACCGCGACCCCGAGGGCTTCACCAAGGACGCCCAGGCCTCGATGGCCGCGCACGTGCGGGCGATGGTCGAGTTCCAGGACGCGGGCGCGGAGGTGTTCGACTACGGCAACTCGATCCGCGACGAGGCGCGCAAGGGTGGCTACGACCGCGCGTTCGAGTTTCCGGGCTTCGTGCCGGCGTACATCCGCCCGCTCTTCTGCGAGGGCAAGGGCCCGTTCCGCTGGGCCGCGCTGTCCGGCGACCCGGCCGACATCGCGGCGACCGACCGGGCGATCCTGGAGCTGTTCCCCGACAACGAACGGCTGCGCAAGTGGATCACGATGGCCGGCGAGCGGGTGCACTACCAAGGACTGCCGGCGCGGATCTGCTGGCTCGGGTACGGCGAGCGCCACCTGGCCGGCCTGAAGTTCAACGAGATGGTGGCTTCCGGTGAGCTCAAGGCGCCGATCGTGATCGGTCGCGACCACCTCGACTGCGGCTCGGTGGCCTCGCCGTACCGCGAGACCGAGGCGATGCTCGACGGTTCCGATGCCATCGCCGACTGGGCGCTCCTCAACGCGCTGGTCAACACGGCTTCCGGCGCCACGTGGGTCTCGATCCACCACGGCGGCGGCGTCGGCATGGGCCGCTCGATCCACGCGGGCCAGGTGTGCGTGGCCGACGGGACCGAGCTCGCCGCGCAGAAGATCGAGCGGGTGCTGACCAACGACCCGGGCATGGGCGTGATCCGTCACGTCGACGCGGGCTACGCCCGCGCCGCCGAGGTGGCCGCCGAGCGCGGCGTACGGGTGCCGATGCACCCCGCTGGTTGAGGAGGTCGCGCTAGCGACCGTCACGAAACCTCAGGTTTCGTGACGGGCCTGACGGCCCTCCTCAACCAGCGGGGTCAGGAGTCGGGGCGGTGCTGGTGGCGGTGGGCGTGGACCTCGTCGTCCGGGTCGGTCTCGGGGCGGTCGGCCGGGTCGGCGTACGTCACCCCTCCACCGGTCTCGGGGGCGGTGGTGGGCTCACCCGGCTGGTAGTCGTCGGACCGCGTGTCGACGTCGGGGTCCACCTCGTCTGCGGTGCGGACGCGGTCCTCGACCCGGGCCTCCTCGACCTGGACACCCTGGTGGGCCTGCGTGGCTTCCTGCTCAGCCCTGGCAGCCTCGGCACGAGCGACCTCAGCACGGGCGGCGGCCTCCTCGGCCTCGCGGCGCGACGCCTCGACGGCCGCGGTGGACTGGGCGGCCTCCTCGCGCAGCTCGGCGGCCTGCTCGCGCTGTGCCTCGGCGCGGCGGTTGCCCATCAGGGCGTAGGCGGCGGCCGCCGCCACCACGACGACGACGATGATCACGATGATCCAGCCGACGGTGCCCATGCTTCCTCCTCGGACCCGGCCGTGACCGTGGCACGACGTCGGGCCAGGCCTTCACGGAAGCAGACGCGCCGGGTGCGCAGACCACCCGCGGGGGTGGTTTCACCCGATTCGTCTGCGGCCTCTCGCGGGGAGGACCCGCAGGATCGCAGACGAATCGGTGTTCCTAGAGCTCGGGCAGCTCGTTGCGGGCGGGCATCCGCCAGCGCCGCAGGTTCTGGAACAGCTCGGCCTGCTCGACGGCGTCGTCGAGCGCGTGGTGGGTGTGCGGGCGATGGGGCACCAGCTCGGCCGGGAGCTTCTCCTTGCCCAGCTCGTCGAGAACGCGGTGCGTGCCGACGTACACCATCGTCTTCATGTCGAGCGCCGACGCGAACTGGAAGGGCGAGCCGATCTCGGAGAACATGTGGAAGTACCACGTGAGGAACATCCAGTCGTAGCACATCGGCCAGCCCACGAAGACCGGACGCCGCCCGTCGGCCAGGTCCAGCACCCACCGGGCCGCCTCGGTCATGGCCAGTGCGGGGTCGGTGCCGTCGGTCTTGAGCCGTTCTCGGTCGAGGCCGGTGCCGGCGATCGCGTCGAGCGCACCCTGGTCGAACTCCTCGGAGATCGGCTTGAGCTCGCGGTAGAAGCGTGCCGACTCGGGCTGGATCGGCCGGAAGGTGCCTGCGGCGTCCTGCTCGCCGGCGATGCACATGCCGATCGCGAGCATCGAGAAGCGACCTGGGATCGGGCCATCGGCCTCGATGTCGGCCGAGATGTAGGCGTCGGTGCGGACAGGCGGCGCCGCCTCGGCAGTGTCAGGGGCCTCGTCCTCGGAGGTGGTGGTCACCGCTTGCCCTCTGCGGCTTCCTTGAGCACCAGGTCGAAGACCGTCTTGAGTCCTGGCGACTCGGAGATCTTCTGTTCGAAGTAGCCGCTGACCTGGGTGTTGGACGCGCCCGCGATGCGGTCGGCGGCCGCGAGCAGCTCTTCCTCGTCCATCTCGGGGAGGCGGCGCACCAGGTCGATGATCTCGTCACGGTCCTCGCCGGTGTAGCAGTCGGCGATCGTGCCCTCGAGCGCGGCGAGCTGCGCGACGATCGTCTCGCGGTCGAGCCGGTCGGCGCGGATCGCCTCGCTGAGGGCGTGCATGGTGCCGCCCACCTGGTACAGCCGGGCCGGCGGGTCGTCGAAGAGCTGCCGCAGGTACGACGCGTCGGCGTCGCGCCGCAGGATCCGGGTGATGTTGTAGAGGCGCTTGGCGACCTTGCCGTAGTTCTCGTGCCCCTCCTCGGAGTACTTCGCGATCTCGCCCATGATCTGGTCGAGGTAGTTCTGCAGCCCGTCGGGCGAGACGTGCTGCACGAGCCGCTCCACGTCGACCTGGCTCTCGGGGTCGAGGTAGACCTCCTGGTAGAAGCTGTCGAGCACGCCGTCGAGCGCCACGACCGACCCGTCGGGCGCCTCCCAGGTCGCGTCGATGACCTTCGACACCGGCACCAGGCGGTCACGGTCGCGGTCTGCGAAGACCCAGTCCAGCTTGACGAAACCGGGGTCCATCGCGACCTCGTGCATCCGCAGCCGCTGGGTCTCGCCCGTGGCATCGACCACCCGCACGACCCGCACGTCGATCTCGGCCAGGCCCCAGCTGATCGGGGAGCCCTGCGACACCGGCTCCTGGTTGCGGCTGTACGGCGACGGGTACAGGCCGAGCTTCATCTCCGCGAACTGCAGGTGCGGGTTGGTGAAGGTGCGCGCGACGCTCTCGATCATGGTCGCGGCCAGCACCTCCACGGCGTCCTCGCGGGTGGGGGCCACGATGTGCACGCGCTCGAAGAAGTCGCAGTCGCCGGGGAACAGCTGGAACTTCGACTGCGCGGCGCTGCCCGCGAGTGCCATCGCACTACGAACGCCATCGCGCGCCTGTGTGCGGATCATGTCGGCGATCTCGCGCAGGGACTCGACACCGGACGCGTCGAAGTCGCCGACGACGTCGTCCAGCCCGAACACCCCGCCGCGTTGGACGAACCGCTCCTTCTCATGCATGGCCCCATCCTCGCTGGCCGCACGAGCAGCCGGGCGAATTCCGGGATGTCGCCGTGCCGCGTTGTCCCTACGATGAGCGCGGGCACCGCGTCCGGGGGAGGGGGAGCCATGGACATCTCGACGTTCTATGCGTTGTTCTCCGCGACGTGCTTCACGCTGCTGGGTCTGTGGTGGAACGTGCTGCAGCTCAACTCCGCGTGGATCGGCGTCGACGAGGAGCGTCGCGCCGTGGGTGGGGTCTACCTGACCTTCCTGCTGCCCGCCATGATGGGCCTGTTCGCGCAGGTCGGCGGCGCCGAGACGCCGATGATCTGGCGGATCAGCTTCGTCGGCATCGCGATCGTGGGGTGCGTCTCGACGCTCCGGCTGCTGCGGGTCCTGCGCACCTCCAGCGACAAGACGCCCCGCCTGAAGTACCTCGCCACGCTTCTCATCTACGTGCTCGTCGCCATCATCGGCGCCTACCCCGAGATCGCGAAGCAGTTCGACCTGCTGCCCATCCAGCTCGAGGCGTTCCTGCTCATCCTGCTGGTGCTCGTCGGCCATGGCCTGGTGTGGGACTTCATGGTGCGACGGCCTCCGGGAGGGGCCCACGTGCGAGGCTACGACGAGTGAGCCCTTGCAGCGGTCCGCGCGCCCTATGCTTTCTCACGCGGATCTAGGCGGGGGAGGGCGCCGTGGCTGACGTGACGCTGTCACTGGTGGTGCCCACCCACGGCGGTGCCCGCCGGCTGCCCGTCCTCCTGGACGCTCTGCTGGCCCAGGACCTCACCGAGCCGTGGGAGCTGCTCGTCGCCGTCGACGGCGTGATCGACGACACCGTCGCAGTGCTCGAGTCGTACGCCGACCGGCTGCCGCTGCGGACGATGGTCAGTGCCGAGTCCCGCGGCGTGGTGGCCACGCTGAACGACGCCTTCGGGCAGGCGCGCGGCCGGGTCCTGGTGCGGTGCGATGACGACCTGACGCCCGCTCCTGACTTCTTGCGTCGCCACCTCGCCTGGCATGAAGGTCGAGCGGACGTGGGCGTCGTGGGCCCGACCCGCGACGTCTTCCCCGAGACCCGCTACGCCGCCGTCTACGGCCGACCCGCCAACCGCCGCCTGCTTGCCACCGTCTACGGCCGCGACCCCGGCAGCCGCTGGATGAGCTGGGCCGCGAACAACTCCCTGCACCGGGACGCATGGGCTCGGGTGGGCGGCTTCGACCCGCGCTTCGTCTACGGCCAGGACTCCGAGCTGGGGTGGCGGCTGAGCCAGCAGGGTGTCGAGATCGTGGTCGATCCGGCCCTGGAGGTGGATCACCGGGGGCCGAGTACCACTGCCACCGGGCGTGTACCCCGGGCCTTCGTCTCGGGGGCCTCGCGCAGGCTCTTCGACCAGATCCATCCCGGTGCGCGCCCGCCTGCTGCCCCTGCGCGCGGTCTGGACCGGGTGTGGAACGGTGCCGTCACCCTCCTCGCGCTCTCGGTTCGGTCGCCCGAGGGCTTCGAACGCATCGGCCGCCTGGTCGACCGGGCGATCCCGTTCCTGCCCGGCGGGATCGCCGGACGGTTGGTCGCGCTCGCGGTGGAGGCGGCCGGACGCTCGGGGCAGCGCCACGGTGCGTCCGACCTGACGACGTACCGGGCCCGCAAGGCGGCCGAGCTTGCCGCCGAGCGCCGCCGTGAGGGAGCGTCGCGATGACGGACGTGGCCGTGGTGGGGCTCGGGTACGTCGGCCTCCCGCTTGCCCAGGCCGCGATCACGGGAGGGCTCGAGGTCCTCGGCTTCGACGTGGACGCTCGTGTCGTGGAGACCCTGAGGACCGGGTGCTCCCACATCGATGACCTCGGTGACGACGACGTCCGCGACATGCTGCGAGCGGGTTTCGCGGTGTCGGCCGACGAGGCGGACCTGCGCCGTGCGCGAGCCGTCGTGATCTGTGTCCCGACGCCTCTTGCCGACCAGGGCGGACCGGACCTGCGGGCCGTGATCGCCGCCAGCGAGGCGGTCGCGCGGCACCTGGAGCCGGGCACCCTCGTCGTGCTCGAGTCGACGACCTGGCCGGGCACGACGGAGGAGGTCGTCCGGCCGATCCTCGAGCGTTCCGGCCTCCAGGTCGGTCGCGACGTCCATCTCGCGTTCTCCCCCGAACGGATCGACCCGGGCAACCGGACGTACGGCATGCGCAACACCCCGAAGGTCGTCGGCGGGGTGACCTCGCGCTGCGGTGACGTCGCGGAGGCGTTCTACTCGCGGTTCGTCGACACCGTGGTCCGCGCGGCCGGCACGCGTGAGGCGGAGATGGCCAAGCTGCTCGAGAACACCTACCGCCAGGTCAACATCGCGCTGGTCAACGAGATGGCGAAGTTCTCGCACGAGCTGGGCATCGACTTCTGGGACGTCATCAGGTGCGCGTCGACCAAGCCGTTCGGCTTCCAGCCCTTCTTCCCCGGCCCCGGCGTCGGCGGGCACTGCATCCCCATCGACCCGAGCTATCTGTCACACCGGGTGCAGGCCAAGCTCGGCTACCCGTTCCGTTTCGTCGAGCTGGCACAGGAGGTCAACCGGTCGATGCCGCGGTATGTCGCCGACCGGGTGTGGCGGCTGCTCAACCGCGAGGGCAAGGCCGTGCAGGGAAGCAGGGTCCTGCTGCTCGGAATCACCTACAAGCCCGGCATCGCCGACCAGCGCCAGTCACCCGCGATCCCGCTCGCCCAGCTGCTGGAGGAGATGGGAGCCGAGCTCTCCTTCTACGACCCGTTCATCGACAGATGGCAGGTGAACGACCGCAGCATCGAGCGGGTGGAGAAGCTCGGCGACGCGCTGCGTGATGCCGACCTGGTGGTCCATCTCCAGCCGCACCCCGACTACGACGAGGCCGTGCTGGCCGACATCGGCACCCCGGTCCTCGACACCCGCGGCCGGTTCAGCCTCGAGCACGTCGAGCGTCTCTGAGGTGACCCCCGAGCGGCTCGCGGTCCTCACTCGCGTCGCCGACGCACTGCCCGACCTCGACCGGCCGCTGCTCGTGGCCGTCGATGGCGGCGACGGCGCCGGCAAGACCTGGTTCGCCGACGAGCTCGCGACGGTGCTGGCGGACCGCGACCGCGCCGTCGTACGTGCCTCGCTCGACGACTTCCATCACCCGCGGACGAATCGCCACGAGCTGGGGCGCACGGGCGAGACGGTCTGGGCGCGGTCGTTCGACTACCGCGCGCTGCGCCGCGAGCTGCTGGACCCGTGGTGCGCGGGGCCCGGGTCGGCGTACCGACGCCGTCACCACGACCTGGCCTCCGACGCCCTCCTCGACGAGCCGCAGACGCCGGTGCCGGAGCACGGCGTGCTGGTCCTCGACGGCGTCTTCGCCCAGCGGGAGGAGCTGCGTGGCTGCTGGGACCTGGTCGTCTGGCTGGAGGTCACCGACGAGGAGCGGGTACGCCGGATGGCCGGCCGCGACGGCACGACGGCCGATCCCGACCATGACGACCAGCGCCGGTACCTCGACGCCTTGCGGATCTACCGCGAAGCCGCCGACCCGGTCGGTTCCGCCGACCTCGTCGTCGACAACACCGACCCTGACCGGCCATTCCTCGCCGGCGCGCTGTCGGTGCCGCCCGGCTGGCATCGCACCCCGCACGGGCTGCGGCGCGTGGTCACGACCGACGCAGAGACCGCCGAGCGCATCAACCGGCTGCTCGGGCCGCCTTCTTGACCAGTCGGGTGATCGTGCGCTCGTCGGCCTCGGTGAGGTCGGTGATGGCGAACACGGTCGGCCACACCGTCCCGTCGTCGAGGGCCGCGGCGTCCTCGAAGCCGAACTGGGCGTAGCGGGTCTTGAACTTCGCCGCCGCCTTGAAGTAGCACACGACCTTGCCGTCGCGTCCGTAGGCCGGCATGCCGTACCAGGTCCTGGGGGCCAGCTCCGGCGCGGACCCGGTGACGAGGGCGTGCACCTTCGTGGCCAGGTCCCGGTCGGGAGCGGGCATCTCGGCGATCGCGTCCAGGCACGCCTGTGCCTCGGCTGCGGCCTTGTCTTGCGCCCGGCTGCTCGCGCGCACCTCGGCGGCCCGGGCCTGCATCGCTGCCCGCTCCTCGGCCGAGAAGCGGGACGCGCTCTTCGTCGTGCTCTTGCTGGTCTGGGTGGTCTTGCTGGTGGTGGTCATGTCCTGTTGACGAACCCCGCCCTGCCGGTGTGACCGACCTCGGAACCCTTTCTGCACCAGGCTCACGAAAGGTTCCGAGGGTGGCCCGCTCAGCGGGACTCGGCCCTGCGCAGCACCGACCGCAGCTGGCTGCCCAGCGTCCGGGCCCCGACCACGGGGATGAGCACACCGAGCAGGCTGCCCACGAACGACTTCGGCGCGCGGGTCAGCGTCACGTGCACGTCGGTGCCCTCCCCGGCCGGGGTGAGCTGGTAGCGCCAGCCGCTCCCGGGTCCCCAGAGGTTGGAGTCGAGGGTCTCGATCGCGAGGGTGCCGGCGGCGGTGTCCCAGGTGTACCGCTCCCGCTCCCAGCCCATCGCCGTGCCCTCGGTGACCTCTGCCCAGTCGGGGCCCACTTCGTGCACCTTGAAGTGCGCTTCGTCGATGTTCGGCCACACCTTGCCCCGGTCGGGGCCGAAGTCGGTCAGCACGGCGAGCGCCTCGGACGGCGTCAGGCTCGTGTGGACGGTGAAGCGGGTCGAAGCCATTGCGTCCATCCTGCCCCAGGAAGAAGACCCCCGATCCGTTGACATGTGACCCTTCGGTCACCTATTTTCCTTTCGTGAGCGACGACGACCGCGTCTTCAAGGCGCTCGCCGACCCGACGCGAAGGCTGCTGCTCGACCGCCTCTACGACCGTGACGGCCGCACGCTCACCGAGCTGGAGTCCCAGGTCGAGATGACGCGCTTCGGAGTGATGAAGCACCTGCGGGCCCTCGAGGACGCGGGACTCGTGGTCACCAGGAAGTCGGGGCGCGAGAAGCTCCACTTCCTCAACCCCGTGCCGATCCGGCTGATCCACGACCGCTGGATCGACAAGTACACCGAGCGCCGGGTGTCGGCGCTCACCGACCTGAAGCGAGAGCTGGAGGGAACCGCATGACCACCACCGAGGCGCAGACCACGCAGATCTACCGCATCGCCATCGAGGCGACTCCCGAGGCGATCTGGGAGGCGATCACCACCCCGGAGTTCACCGAACGCTTCTTCTTCGGCGCCCGCCACACGGTAACCCGCGACCGCTACCTCTCGCTCAGCCCCGACGGTGACGTCTGGGCGGACGAGACGGTCGAGGAGTTCGACCCGCCGCGCCGACTCGTGCACGGGTGGCACTCGGAGTACGACGAGGAGCTGGCCGCCGAGGCCAGGAGTCGGGTGGCGTGGGAGATCGAGCCGCAGGACGACGGCACCTGCTTGCTGACTCTGGTCCACGACCGCCTCGAAGGCGCGCCCAAGACCGCAGCTTCGGTGGCCGGTGGCTGGATGACCGTCCTTGGTCGGCTGAAGGCGCTGCTCGAGACCGGCGAGCCCCTTGCCTGAGCTGCAGTTCGACGAGTTCACGATCTCGTTGCTCGTCAGCGGCCCGACGCCCAACAACGCCACGCTCCAGGACGCTCACCTCGCCCACCTCGCGTCGCTGCACGAGTCGGGCGTGCTGCTCGCCGGCGGGCCGCTCAGCGACCCGGCCGGCCGGCTGCGCGGGCTGAGCATCCTCAACGTGCCGGTCGAGGAGGCCCGGCGGCTCAAGGAGGCGGACGAGGCGGTGCGCGCCGGCGTCTTCTCGGTCGAGGTGATGCCGTGGATGATCCCTGCCGGCGCCGTGTCGTTCTCGCGGACGTTCTTCCCGCGCTCGATGAAGGACGTCACTGGCTAGCAGTTCTCACCGCGTGGTTGCCACGCGCAGGATTGTCCGACAATCTTCTGGTGTGGACGTGAGCCTGATCGGAGTTCCCACCGACGTCGGCGCGAGTGTCGTCGGCTGCCGTCTCGGACCCGGGGCCCTGCGGCTCGCGGGGATCCAGGAAGCCCTCGAGCGGTTCGGGGTCGACGTCAAGGACTGCGGTGACGTGTCGGGCCCGGAGAACCCGATGGCGCCGCCCGTCGACGGCTACCGGCACCTGCCCGAGGTCGTCAAGTGGAACGAGGCGTTGTACGACGCGGTGTACGGCGAGGTGACCCGCGGCCGGATGCCGATCATGCTGGGCGGCGACCACTGCCTGGCGATCGGCTCGGTGAGCGCCGTTGCGCGTCACTGCCGCGAGCAGGGCCGGCCCATGCGGCTGCTGTGGTTCGACGCCCACGCCGACTACAACACCGCCTCGATCACCCCGTCGGGCAACATGCACGGCATGCCCGTGGCCGTGCTCACCGGGCACGGCCCCCAGCCGCTGGTCGAGCTCTCCGGCGCGGTGCCGACCCTGGACCCACGTGACGTGCGCGAGATCGGGCTTCGTGACGTCGACCTGGGCGAGAAGCGCCTCCTGCACGAGCAGCAGATCGAGGTCTTCGACATGCGATACCTCGACGAGGTCGGCGTGCGCGAGGCCATGCGGATGGCCCTCGACGACCTCGACCCCGACACCCACGTGCACGTCAGCCTCGACCTCGACTTCCTCGACGACTCGATCGCGCCCGGCGTCGGCACACCGGTGCGTGGCGGGCCGACGTACCGCGAGGCCCACCTCTGCATGGAGATGATCGCCGACACCGGTCGGCTCGGCAGCCTCGACATCGTCGAGCTCAACCCCGCGCTCGACATCAGGAGCGAGACCGCCCGGCTGGCTGTCGACCTCGTCGAGAGCCTGTTCGGCAAGAGCACCCTGCTACGCGTGCACCGCGACCGTTGAGACGCCTCACTGGGTCTCGTGACAGGCGCTAGGGCGCCTTCCTCGACCAGCGGTCAGGCGGTGATGGCCCGCGGCTTCAGCAGGAACGCCAGCAGGTAGAGCCCGGCCACCACGAGCAGGAGGTTGGCGTAGCCGGTCAGCAGCGCGGCGTACTCGAGGCAGCCGCCGACGATCGCGCCCAGGATGTTGACGGCGAACGCTGCCCGCGAGTCTCCCGACTCGCTGAACCGCTTGGCGAAGGCGATGTTGGCCAGGTAGATCGGCAAGAAGGCCAGCAGCACCGCGGTCACGAGCCGTGGCACGAACGGCAGCGACAACAGCCAGTCGGGCCGGACGGCGTACGCGACCGCGAGCGATGCCGCGATGCCGACGAACACCACCGGAAGCGGCGGGGTGCGCACGCGCCGGGTCGTCTCGACGGCCGCGAGCACGATCACCAGCACCCCGGCGAACACCAGGGCGTTGACCAGCCAGGTGGTGCCGAACAGCAGCGCGAACGTGGCGACGTTCTTGGTCTCCAGCAGCAGGAACGCCGCTCCCATGAAGAACAGGTCGGCGTAGGGACGCATCGACCGGAACGACCCCCCGAGCAGTCGCAGCGCCACGATCGAGACGAACAGCATGCTGGCGATGGCCCACAGGTACATGCTCGGGAACCCGTCGCCCTTGAAGTAGAGGAACGGCCGGTCGTCCGTGGCCGGGGCGACCACCTCACCCGAGGGCTGGTAAGCGGCCTCGCACTGCTGGAAGCCGGCGTCGCGCGCGACGGTGACGACCGCCTGGGCGCCGGCGAACGTGTCGACGCACGGGGTGTGGCCGAAGACGCCGGCGGCGGTGCCGGCCAGCCGGTCGATCAGCCAGCTCTCGCGGTAGTAGTTGTACATCGCGAACGCGCCGTCGGGCTTGAGGTGCTCGCGGGCTTCCTCGATGGCCCGGTCGGTGAACAGGAACGACTCGAGACGGATCTGCGAGGCACCGCTGACCAGTGTCAGCGAGTCCGGCAGCGCGAACAGGATCAGGTCGTACTTCTTGTCCGTCGACTGCAGGAACGCCCGGCCGTCGTTGACGTGCCGGGTGACGCGAGGGTTCTGGTAGGCGCGGTCGGGGTTGCGCTCCAACCCGATCTGCATGATCCGCGGGTCGATGTCGACGGCGTCGACGTGGGTCGCGCCCTTCGACAGCGCGATGGCCACGTCGGAGCCGGACCCGGCGCCGACGACGAGAACGTCGTCGAGGGAGTTGCCCTTGATCCGCAGGTACGGCGTGGAGTACTGCTGCTCGCCCTGCTCCAGCTTCCACTGCGCGGGCGCCATCAGCTGGTGCGGGACGCCGTTGACCGAGATGTCGACGTACTCAGGGTTGCCGGGTACGACGTCCCTGGTCGCCACCTTGTAGTACGGCGACCAGCTGGTGCCTGCGGCCGTCGACTCCACCAGCAGCGTGCCCACCACGAGCCCGCCGGCCGCAACCGCCAGCAACCGCCTGAGGTTCGGGACCAGCAGCACGAACGCGACTGCGACGATCACGCCCCACACGACCGGCGGCGCCCAGACGAACGACAGCGCCGTGAACAGGCCGATGCCGACCAGCGAGCCGACCAGGTCCCAGCGGTAGGCGGTCAGCGGCGTCAGGTCGGCGAAGCAGCGGCCGACGATCTCGGCCGGGCCGGCGATCACCAGGGCGACGACCACGAAGACGACCGGCAGCACGAGCCAGGCCGGCGGCCCGGTCGCCTGGAGCGAGGTGAAGTAGATGACGTCGGAGCCGGTGCGGTCGAGGGAGACCGGGAACGTACGCACGCCCAGCACCAGGAGCGCCAGCAGAGCGGGGGCGAACGGGATCAGCGACCAGCTGCGGCGGCTGACCAGGAACCCGATGCCGATGCCGAGGAAGGAGCCGAGCAGCACGAAGTTGGAGAAGTAGGACAGGTGCACGATGTTCGAGCCCAGCCAGCGGATCAGCGCCAGCTCGAGGAACAGCATCAGCGCGCTGCCAAGCACCAGGCGTCGTACGACGGCCGAGTCGACCACCGTTTCGGTCGGCGCGCTCGTGGTCTGACCCATGCGCGTCATCGTGTCAGGGCGGGGAAGGCCCTCAGGTCGCGGGCTCGGGACGCGGGAGCAACGAGATCTTCTGCCAGATCTTGTTGGAGAGCTCGGTGGTCATCGTCTCGAGCGTGGAGACGGTGTTGAGCACGACCTCGTCCGTGCTGTGCTCGACGCACAGCGCCGCCGTCTTGGCCGTGAGGCTCAGCATCTCCGAGCAGTAGTCGAGGTAGTGGTGCAGCTGCTCGGCGTCGAGGCCGTGGGTGACGCTCTGCTCGGTGCGCGTGTAGGTGGGGCTGACCTGCTCGGGGTCCTTGGACAGCTGGTGCATGTCGATCACGTGGGCCAGCGAGCGCAGCCGGTGCAGCAGCCGGAGGAGCGTACGGCGCTCGCGGCGCTCCGGGAAGGCCCAGAGGAACAGCATCGCGATGCCCGAGAACACCAGGTCGTTGATGACGCTCTCGATCAGGGGAACCCAGTCCTCGCTCTTCTCCAGGCCCTCGCTGAGGGCGTTGCGCAGGCTGAAGACGAGCAACGCGACCGTCGCGGCGACGATGGTGACGCTGATCGAGCGGGCGACGAGCGTCGTACGCCGCAACCGCACGTGCGACTGACCTGCCTCCTCGTCGATCTCGTCGACGAGTCGTCTCAGGTCCAGCGCAGCGCGGGTCAGGCCGCGGTCGCCGAAGCGCGCCCGGATGCGCCGTTCGAGCTGGTCGACGGTGTGCCCGACGTGGAGGGCGGCGAGCTGGACCTCGTCGCCCGCGGGGCTCGTCGTCGCCACCTTCCGAGCCTAGAGCCTGCCATCCTCTCCCCGGCCTGCTACGCGCCGCTCGCGACGGCCTCGAAGAGGAAGGCAGGCTCAGCCCCCGACACGCCCGGACCCGGGAATGCCGCGTTTGGCGCACCGAAGCCGTGGTTGAGCCGGATACTCGATCTCACTACCTCGGGACCACCTCGGACACGGAGGAACGTGATGGGCTTCATCGACAGCATCAAGGAGGCCCTCGCGGGCGAGCCCGGCGACCAGCCGCAGCCTGCCCCGCTCCAGGACGCCGAGCCCCGCCACGTCGACCGCGACGCCCGCGAAGAGTCCGAGTACGGCCCGCAGGTCACCGGGGGCAAGCACAGAGCCTGATTGCCTCTCCGCTGCGCTTCGAGGCGTGTCCGCCGCGGCATCGGCGTCGCGTCCTTCGCTCCTCCGCTCAGTCGTTCCTCCTTCGCTCCGTCGGCTGCAGGACGCGACGGCCGCGGCGGACGATCCTGCTCAGCCCAGCGCTCGGATCGCGTCGTGGATGGCGAGGGTGCGGCGGGCGGTGTCGACGTGGAGTGACTCGACCATCCGGCCGCGGTAGACGACGACGCCAGAACCCCCGCCCTCCTCCCAGGCCTGCACGATGCCGTGGGCATCCTCGACCGCCTGCTCGCTCGGTGCGAACGCCGCGTTGGCGCCGTCGACCTGGCCGGGGTGGATCAAGGTCTTGCCGTCGAAGCCCATCTCGCGACCCTGCCGGCACTCGGCCAGGAAGCCGTCGGCGTCCCGCACGTCGTTGAACACGCCGTCGAGGATCGCCGTTCCGGTGGCCCGGGCAGCGAGCAGTGCGAGCGAGAGTCCGGTCAGCAACGGTGCACGGCCAGGGACATGCTCGGCGTACAGCTCCTTGGCCAGGTCGTTGGTGCCCATCACCAGCACGGTCAGCCGATCCGAGGCGGCAGCGATCTCCTCGGCGTGCAGCATCGCCCGGGGCGTCTCGACCATCGCCCAGAGCGCCGTGTGGTCGGGCGCGTGGTGCCGTTCCAAGGCGTCCACGAGCGCGTGGACCTCGGCGGCCGAGGAGACCTTGGGTACGACGATGCCGTCAGGGCCCGCCGCGCACGCCGCGGCCAGGTCGTCGGCGTGCCACTCGGTGTCGGCGCCGTTGACGCGGATCGTCACCTCGCGGCGGCCGTAGTCGCCCGATGTAGCCGCGGCGCAGGCCGCCTCGCGGGCGGCCGGCTTGGCGTCGGGCGCGACGGCGTCCTCGAGGTCGAGGATCAGGCCGTCGCAGGCGATGGACCTCGCCTTCTCCAGCGCGCGCTCGTTGGACGACGGCGTGTAGAGCACCGACCGGCGCGGCCGGAAGTCGCCGCTCTCGCTGGACATCAGTGGAGCTCGATCGCGTCGTACTGCTCCTTGAGCTTCGGGTCGACGGCGGCGAGCTGCTCGGCCAGCTCGACGAGCACCAGGCACTGCTTGAGCGAGGCGTCGTCCTCCATCTTCCCGTCGAGCATCACCGCGCCGGTGCCGTCGCCCATGGCGGCCACGACCCGGCGCGCGTGCCGGATGTCCTCCACCGACGGCGAGAACACCCGGTGCGCGATCTCGATCTGCGACGGGTGCAGGCTCCACGCGCCGACGCACCCGAGCAGGAAGGCGTTGCGGAACTGGTCCTCGCATGCCAAGGGGTCGGAGATGTCGCCGAACGGCCCGTAGTACGGGGAGATGCCGTGCATCGCGCACGCGTCGACCATGCGGGCGATGGTGTAGTGCCACAGGTCCTGCTGGTACGTCGCCCGGTCGTTGGCCTCGACCCCGTCGCTGGTCCGCCGGGGGTCCTGCCGGACCACGTAGCCGGGGTGTCCGCCGCCGACGCGGGTCGTCTTCATCCGCCGGTCGGCCGCCAGGTCGGCCGGACCCAGCGATAGGCCCTGCATGCGCGGTGAGGCGCCGCAGATCTCCTCGACGTTGGCCACGCCGCGGGCGGTCTCGAGGATCGCGTGCACGAGGATCGGCCGCTCCAGGCCGGCCTTGGCCTCGAGCTGGGCGAGCAGCCGGTCGACGTACGCGATGTCCTCGGCTCCTTGCACCTTCGGCACCATGACCACGTCGAGCCGGTGACCGATGGCCGGCACCAGCGTCGTCAGGTCGTCGAGCACCCACGGGCTGTCGAGGGCGTTGATGCGGGTCCACAGCTGGGTGGGCCCGCTCTGCCCACCGAGATCGGCTGTGGCCTGGGCGATCCGCACCAGGCCCTCGCGGGCGGCGACCTTGTTGTCGGCCTTGACGGCGTCCTCGAGGTTGCCGAGCAGCACGTCGACGGTGCCGACCAGCTGCGGCACCTTGGCCGCCATCTTCTCGTTGGACGGGTCGAAGAAGTGGATGGCCCGGCTGGGCCGGGCGGGGATCTCGCGGAGGGGCTCGGGGGCGCCGACCGCGAGCGGGCGGAAGAAGTCCTTGGCACTGCGGCCTGACGGGGGCGTCATGGGCGGAAGGTACCGCCGTGCCGGGCGGGCCGGTATGAGCAAGTTCTCATCGACGGATCGTCGGTCCGGCGACGGGTTGTAACGCAGAACGCGCGGCTTGGGACGGCTTTACCCATTCCCGCCCCGTGGGCGCGGTTGGCGCCCACCATTTCCTCCGCCGCACTAGTTCCCATGCGACTCATCTGCCACGAGGTCCCCTGTGCACGTCATTCGGCCGAACTACGACGCGATCACCCGCGCCGTCCGCTGGACCGTGCTCGTGCTGGCCGTGGTCCTGGCGATGACGGTCGTGCTGCTGGCGGTCGTGACCGCACCTGCCCGCGCGGACGACGGGGGACCACCGGACCAGACAGGTCCAGACCAGGCGCAGGCCCAGCAGGCCCTGGAGAACGCGATCGCGCACGGGACCGCGACCGGCACCTACGTCGGCCCGTTCGGCAACGAGCGCTGGGTCGGCGTGTTCGGCACCCACACCGCCGCCGGCTACGGCTACCCCTACCCGGCCGCGCCCGACTGCAACGAGGGCTCGCTCGGCGCCGGCTGCGTCGGCGACTCGCGGGGCTTCCTGCAGGGCCAGTGCACCTCGTGGGTGGCCTACCGGATGGCGATGCGCAACGGGCTCTCGTTCTCGAACTGGTACGCCGGCATGCACTGGGGCAACGCCTCCGAGTGGGGCAAGGTCGCCAAGAAGATCGGGCACAAGCCGGACAAGTACCCAGCCATCGGAGCGATCGGCTGGTACAAGCGCGGCCACGTCTCCTACGTCGAAGACGTCTACAGCAACGGCACCATCCTCATCTCGGAGATGAACACCGACGGACACAACGGCTTCCACTTCGCCACCGTCAGCCCGGGGATGAGCAGCTACCCGGACAAGTTCATCCACCTCGACGACGTCGTCCCGGTCGACACCACTCCGCCGACCGAACCGACCGACGTACGAGTGTCCGCCCACCGCGGGCGGACCGGCCTCAGCTGGCGCGCGTCGAGCGACACCTTCGGGGTCGCCGGCTACCGCGTCTTCCGCAACGGCGTGCGGCTCGCGACGATCCGTGGAACCCGGTATCGGGACGACAACCCGCCCGCCGGCCTGACGGCGGTCTACAAGGTCGTCGCCTTCGACGCTGCCGGGCACGCCTCGAGGCCGGGCCGCGTGACGGTCCTGCCGGGCACCGAGTCCGCGGACCGGGCCTGGGTCTCGACCTCTGCCGGCCCTGCCTTGTGCGGCCGCACCGGGCACGAGCGCCACCAGCGGCTCGGCTGCCGTCTGCTGGTCGGCGGAGGCTGGCGCGCTGTCGAGCTGTCGCGCACGACGATGTGGGGCGAGCCGTCGAGCCGCGCATTCCTGCCCAGCCCTGACGGCAGCGTGTCCTACTGCCGGGCGATCGGGCGCAAGGCCCTGGCCCTCTCGTGCACCGCGCTCGACCCCGACGCCCGGGCCTGGGGTGCCGACCGCACCTCGGGCCGCGTGCCCCGTCTGGCGTCCGACGCCACCTGGGTGACCACGCCGAGTGGCCCGGCCCGATGCGGGATCACCGGATCGGTACGGCGCCCCACTGCGACCTGCACGGTGCTCACCGTCACCGGATGGCAGACGAGGTCGACCACCAGCCGCGTGCCTCGTGGCGGCGAGGACGGCCGCGCCTTCCTGGCCACCCAGGACGGCGCGATCGCCTTCTGTCGCTGGCTCCCCGCAGGTCGCGGCGCTCGCACCGCGTGCGTCGATCTCGACCCGTTCTCGCTGACCTGGGGCACCGACCGCGTGTCACGCCGCCTGCCCGCCGGAGCGCCGGCGTACCCGACCTGGGTCGCGGCATCCGCCGGTCCAGCGGCCTGCTGGTCGCCGTCCGCCGAGCGCCGCGGTGCCTGTCGCGTGCTGACCGCGACCGGCTGGCGCACGGTCTCGCTCCCCAAGAAGGCCAGGCCGGGCACCGCCGGGACCCGTTCCTTCGTGACCGACCGCGCGGGGCGCGTGACCTACTGTCGCCTCGTGGGTCGCACGGCGGCGTGCACCGACCTGTCGGCCGACGGCCTCCACTGGAAGACCGGACGGTCGACCCGCGCGCTCCGCTCGATGGAGGCAGACAACCGGACCTGGGTCTCCCTGGCTTCCGGCCCCGCGCTGTGCGGACGCGCGGGAAGCGTGCGTCACCAGCGGCTCGCCTGCCAGGTGCTCACCGACGCCGGTTGGCGGACGACCGCCTCGCACGTGGCCTCGTGGGGCAACCCCGGCTACCGCGCGTTCGTGCCGAGCGGTTCGGGCGTGGCGTACTGCCGGACCGTGCCTGCCCGCAAGAAGGGCGAGGCCGTCTCCTGCACGCCGATGAGCAGGCTCGAGTGGGGCGCCACGCGAACCTCCCAGCGCGCCAGGCTGGTGCTGCCCGACCTGTACTGAGCGCGCTGTCAGTCGGACTTCCGGGTATTCCGTCAGATGTCAGGCGTTGCAACCCCTGACAAGTGACTGAAGGCCTGACAAGTAGCGGTCAGATACGCGTGGTCAGCGCCGCCACCATCGCTTGCGCGCGGGCTTCCGTGGCGTCTCGCGTCGTACGGCGGGCTGGTTGCGGGCGGCCTCGCGCCGCTCCCGCATCCGCTCGCGCCAGCGGGCGACCTCGGCATCGACGTCGCGGGGCATGGTGACCAGCGGCGGTCCGTCGACGGGCGTGTATCGGGCCTTCATCACTCTCGCGTTGAACTCCTCGAGCTCGCGGCGTACCTCGGACTCGGCCGTGTGGCGGTCGAGCCTGCCGTCGAGCTCGGCGTCGTCCTTGCGCAGCTGGAGGGCCGGTGGCAGGACGCCGGTGATCTTCTCGCGCTCGATGAGGCGCTTGATCCACCAGTCGGGGTCGTGCTGGCGCCGAGGTCCTTGATCGGCTTGCCGGCTCCGGGCAGGTTGTCGAAGTCGCCGCGTTCCATGGCGATGCGCAGCTGCTGGTCGACCCACTCCTGCTGGCGCTGCATGCGCTGGGCCGCGGCGCCCCGGCCGGTGCGCTCGTCGCGCTCGGGGCTCCGGTCAGGCTGGTCGGCCATGAGTAGAGGCTAGAACACCGATTCGTCTGCGGTTCTGGCTGGGTTTTCCCCGCTCAGCGTCGCAGACGAATCGGTGATGTCAGCCCTCGATCAGCTCGGACAGCAGGAACGAGGCCCCGACGAAGACCACCACGATCACGACGGACCAGACGAGCGAGCGGATCTGCGCGGCGCGGCCGTAGCGCCGGGGGTCGTCGCGGGTCAGGGCGTTGTAGCGGACCACGGCAGCCGCGCCGAGGACCACCCCCGCGGCCAGGAAGCGACCGACCGAGGGGCGGCCGACCGCCAGGACGAGGAGCAGCACCCCGCCTGCGGCGAGGGCCAGGATCAGCAGCCGGGTGCCGAGCCGGAGGCGTCGTGCGGTCACACCGGCACCTCGTCGTGCGGCCGCTCGATCGTCGTGGCGACCTTGGGCATCAGCAGCAGCCCGACGGCCGCGAGCAGGGCGGCCACCGAGCACACGGACCACACGGTCAGGTAGCCGGACAGCGGGGCGTGTCCCTCGGTCGGGTCCTCCAGCGAGCCGGTCGAAGCCAGGGCGATGGCGAAGATCGAGGAGGCGATGGCGCCGCCGATCGTCTTGGTCGCGTTGGTCATGCCGGTGGCGAAGCCCGTGCGTTCGGGCGGCGCGCCCGCGGCCGCGCTGGCGGGCAGCGCCGCGACGAGCGCTCCCGAACCGACGCCCGCCACCGCCATGTTGACCAGCGCCTGGGTCGTGCTGTCGTGGAAGGGCAGCCACAGCGCGTAGCCCAGCGCGACGAGCAACGACGACAGGATCAGCGCACCGCGAGCGCCGAGGAGCCGTGTGGTGAGCGGCAGCGTGAACGCGCCGATCGCGAGGAAGATCACGTACACGCCGATCAGCGTCGAGACGAACGACGCGTCGGCGCCGAGGCCGTAGCCGGCCGTCTCGGGGTCGGTGCGCGCGAACGTCGACAGCGGGATCTGCGCCCCGAGCACGGACATGCCGAAGAGGAACGCCGTGAGCTGCACCGGCCACTGCAACGGGCTGGCGAAGAGCCGCACGTCGATGATCGGGTCCGGCTGCCTGGCCTCGTAGGCGACGAACGGGGCCAGGGAGATCAGCCCGACCGCGATCAGTGCCCACGCCAGCACGCTGTCCGGTCCCTGGAGCCGGATGGTGATCAGGCCGGCCATCACGAACCCGATGACGTCGGTGATGAGGCAGAAGCCGATCACGTCGAACTTGCCGCCTGCCGTGCCGGGGTCGCGCTCGATTCCGAACAGGATCAGGAAGAAGCAGACCGTGACCACGATGGCCGGCAGCATCAGGACGACCGTCATCGAGGTGCTCTCGACGATGGCGCCGCTGGTCAGCGCTCCGATGATCACCGACAGCTCGAGTGCGCCCACCAGGATCGCGGCGGAGCGTCGGGTGAGGAGGTTCTGGCGGCCGCTGCCCGCCGTACGCCGGTAGACGATGGCCACCTCCATCGGCAGCCACACGACGTACGCGCCCTGCACGGCCCACCCGATCAGGAACGTCGTGAACGACGGCGCGAAGGCGAGCATCCACGAGCCGAGGGCGGTGATCGCGGTCGAGAGGAGCAGCACGTTCTTGGCGCCGACCATGTCGCCGAGACGCGCCAGCAGCGGGACGCAGAGCGCCGAGACGATGAGCTGCGCCGCCTCGAACCAGTTGACGTCGGCGTCGGAGATCTCCAGGTGGTCGGCGATGTCGCTGAAGATGGGCGTGTAGTAGCCCTGCAGGATGCCGCTGGCCAGCTCGACGCAGACCAGGAAGCCGACGATCGTGACCAGGGAGTGCGCACCCAGCGTCCGCTCATGGGGCTCCTGGCCGACGTTGGTCGTCATGTCACCTTCTCGATCAGCCGCTCGTACCAGTCGATCCCGAGCAGGAAGTCGTCCACCCCGAGGTGCTCGTCGTAGGAGTGGATGGCCTGGCGCTGAGCCTTGCTCATCCGGAACGGCGCGAAGCGGTAGACCCGCGGGCAGATGGCGGTGAAGTGGCGGGAGTCGGTGGCCGCCATCATCACGTACGGCGCCGGGACGGCGTCCGGGAACAGCTCCGCGACCGTCGACTCGATGAGCCGGAAGGCGTCGTCGTCGACGGGCGAGATGGGGCTCGCCTCGCACTCCGCGACCACGTCGATGTGCACGTGCTCGTCTCGGATCGCCTTGCGGAGGTGGGAGATCACGTCGGCCACGGTGTCGCCCGCCATGACGCGGATGTTGATGCCGGCGCGGGCCGTCGACGCGATCACGTTGAGGGCGGGGGAGCCGGACAGCGTCGTGGTGGCGAACGTGGTGCGGGTCATCGCGGCGGACTCGGGACCCGCGGCGACGAGCGCCCGCGTCAGCGCCGGCCGGAGCCGATCGGCGTTGGCCAGCAGCGGCCTGAGCGGCAGCGGCGCGTGGGGAGCCAGGCGTCGGAACAGGTCGACGGTCGCGTCGGGGATGCGTGCCGGCATCGGCGAGCGGTCGACGCGGAGGATCGCGCGCGCGAGCCGGGCCGTCGGCCCGAACCTCGCCGGCGTCGAGGCGTGACCGCCCCGGCCCTCGACCCGGAGGACCACGCTGGTCGCGCCCTTCTCCGTGACGCCGATCGCGCCGACGGGAGGCCTTGATGCCCGGGAAGGCGTCGCCCGCGATCGCACCGCCCTCGTCGACCACGAACCACGGCTCCACCCCGCGGCGGGTCAGCTCGGCGACCGCCTCGCGGGCCGCCGTACCGAACACCTCCTCGTCGGAGCCGAAGCTGAGCCAGACGTCCTGCTCGGGGGTGAAGCCCCGTCCGAGGAGGCGCTCCACCGCCTCGCAGATCGCGACGAGGCAGCCCTTGTCGTCGAGGGTGCCGCGACCCCAGATCGCGCCGTCGTGGATCTCGGCGCCGAACGGCGGGTGCTGCCAGGGCGCCGACTCGTCGATCGGTACGACGTCGAGGTGGGCCATCAGCACCACCGGGCGCTCGCTGCTGGTTCCCGCCCAGCGGAAGAGCAGCCCGTGACCGCCGACGCGCGTCAGCTCCAGCTGCTCGTGGACGAGCGGGAACAGCCGCGCCAGCTCGGCATGGAACCCGTCGAACGCCGCGGTGTCGACCTTCGCCGGGTCGCTGTCGGAGACCGTCGGGATGCGGACCAGCGCCTGCAGCTTGGCCACGGCCGGGTCGGTCACGGGCGTCAGCCTGCTCAGGCTCGCGCGAAAAGTCGAGGAGTCATGTAGGTCGTCAGCGAGGGAGGTCCAGCTGGACGGCGATGACCTCGCGCACCTGGGCAAGCACGAATGACCCCGACGCGGCCCCGAGTTCCCTTCACCCGTTGCGTCGATACGGCTCTCAGGTGCTGGCACTGGGCGGCACAGGGGTGATCGATGCCATTGTCTTCATCGGGTTCGACGAGGACCTCGGAGTGGAAATGACGCAGTGTCGACGTCAATGGCACGACGTGCACTACGGATGGCGACGCATCGAGGATGCGCTGAGCCGTGATCACGATGGCGGGATGCGGGAAGCCCGCTTCATGTCCCTGAGGAACGCCGAGGTCCAGGTCGACGACGTCACCCGAGCTGAGCATCCAATCCAAGCCGTTTCGTCCTCGCGGAGAGGAGTGCGCAGGTCCGAACCCATCCTGTCTTGGCGCAACGCCTGGACCGCAAGGCTCAGGGTGTGGCCGATGGTGGTGTCTGAGCTCGGCTCGCGAGCTGTTCGAGCTCGTCGTGGGTGGAGCGGTCGATGCGCACGCTGGTGCTTTGCATGCAGATCAGCATACATCGCGGCCCGGAGTCGGCCCGGACCATCAGTTGCCGCTCCTGTCCTCCAGCCAGACGACCATTGCGCGAGGGCCTCGTCGGCGCCAAGCCGGCCGACGCCGACGCGGAACCGGTCCGTGGGTACGGGCGTGAGCTCGGACCGGTACATGCTCGCCGGCAGCAGCAGCACCCCGGCCTGCTCCACGAGGTCGGCGCACATCGCCTCCACGCCGTCGGCGCCGAGGTAGCGCGGGAAGCAGACGCAGCCGCCCTGCGGTGGCTCCCACGCGAACAGGTCCGGATACCCGCCGAAGAACTCCGCGAACTTCGGGAGGTTGCCGGACACGATCCCGCGGTTCCGGTCGAGCAGGACGGCCCGCGCCCGCAGGCCGATCAACGCCAGCACCTCGCTCGGCGCGGAGTTGCAGATCGTGGTGTAGTCCTTGGCGCGGGCCAGCCGGTAGAGCAGGTCCCGGTCGCGGCAGGCGATCCAGCCGATCCGCAGGCCGGGCAGGCCGTACGCCTTGGACATCACGTTGAGGGAGATCGCCGTGGGTGAGAGGTCGGCGGCCTGCGGAAGCGGCGTACGGTCCAGCTCCAGGCCGCGGTAGACCTCGTCGCTGAACAGCGTGATCCCACGCTCGGCGCACAGGTCCACGAGGCGCTCGCCAAGCAGCGGGATCCGGCACGGCGCCGGTGGGGTTGTTGGGGAAGTTGACGGAGACGAGCCGCGTCGACGGTCGGAGCGCGGCCTCGATCGCCGCGACGTCGAGGGCCCAGCCGTCCTCGGACGCAGAGGTACGCCGGTCACGTCGCAGATCGACAGGGGGATCGTCTCGGCCGCCTGGTAGTTCGGCGTCAGGACGACGGCATGGTCTCCGGGGTCGAGCAGGACGTGCATGGCCAGGTAGATGGCCTCCTCGGCACCGGCGAAGCAGAGCACGTCATCGGGCTGCACGTTCTCGTACGAGCCAGCGATCTCCTCCCGCAGCGCGGGCAGGCCCCGCGTCTCGGTGTAGCCGAGCGTGAGGGACTCCCAGCGCCGCCGGCCGTCGTCGTCCGCGGCTCGAGGAGCTCCGACAGGGGCATTGTCTCGGCGTCCGAGGCCGTGAGGTGGTAGCGCGCGGTGAACTCCCAGCGGGCGAAGTACGTCTCCAGCCGGAAGTCGGGCAGGGTCGGCATGGTGCGGCTACCTCCGGGTCTGGCTCGAGCGCACGGTGGGCGTCGTCAGACTAGGAGGGAGACGAGCTCGTCGCGGCTGTTGACCCCGGCCTTGCGGTACAACGATCGCTGGTGGTCGCCCACGGTGAGCACCGAGATGTCCAGCCGGCGCGCTACCTGCTTGGCGGCGAGACCATGGACGAGCAACCGCAGCACCTCGGTCTCGCGCTCCGAGAGCCCGCACCACGCGGCGAAGGCGGGCAGCACGGTGTCGACGTCGCCGGCCCGCAGCTGCACCACGACGTCGACACCCGTGCAGCCGAGGTGGGAACCCGTGACGACGAGCCAGCGGCCATCGGTCGTCCGCGTTCGCGCGTGAGCCGGCGCGCCACGTCGTGCGGCGCCGGCGACCTCATGGACGCAACGCAGGACGTCCTCCTGGACGACGCCGTCCTCCCATGGGTCGGTCAGCGAGGCGAGCGACCGCCGTGCCTCGTCGTCCATGCCGACGATCGTGTCGCGTGCATCGAGGCACACGATCCCGCCGGCGGGCTCCGTGCTCAGGCGGTGGCTCGGCCTGCCGACCTGGTAGCGCCGCAGTACCTGGCTCAGCGTCGGGGCGAGCTCGTGTGCCGCCGCGACCTCGCCGTCGCCGAACGGCCGGTGGGGGTCGCACCGGAACAGCGACAGCGCACCCCAGTACCGGCCGGGCGTGGTCAAGGCCAGCCGGAGCTCGCTGTGGTAGCCGTCCGCCGGCAGGATCTCGTGCAGACGCTGGCTGCGCGGAGTGTCGGTGGGTGACAGCACACCGGCGGGTACGGCGGCGCGCTGCAGGTCGGCGTACCGGTTGGCGTCGTGCTCGACCGTCTCGTTGCGCAGCAACACCTCGGTGGGGGCCGTCAGCCCGTGCCGCGAGAACATCACCGACCTCAGGCCGGTGGCGGGGTCGACACCGAACAGGCAGTAGCCGTCGTGGCCGATCACGCGCCCCAGCGCCTCGACGGCGGCGTCCGCAAGCAGCGCGCCGGGCGGCGGGTCGCTGAGGAGGCCCGAGATCTCCTGTCGCGCTCCCTCGACGGAGGGCCTCATGCCTTCATCATCGACCCGGCGTCAACCGCAATCCCGAGTTCTCGGGGTGTCCGGGCCCCGTGGTCGTCACTAGCGTGCGGCCATGCGCACGCCGATCGCTGCCGCCATCTTGCTGACCCTGCTGGCCACACCGTCGTACGCCGTCGCCTCTCCTCCGCTGGCCGAGTCCGAACCGTCGACGTCGGGGCTGGTCGTGTGGACCAACATCGCCGCCGACGGCCGGGAGTCGCTGCTGATCGCGAACGCCGACGGCACCGACCAGCGCGCGCTCACCCATGCCGGCAAGGGAGAGGTGCACGTCAACGCGCAGTTCTCGCCGAACGGCAGGTGGATCGCCTACACGGCGCTCGGCGAGAGCTCGGGCGAGGTGCGGCTGGTGCGTCCCGACGGCACCAAGGACCACCGGCTGCCCGTGGGTTGCAAGGACCCGTGCCTCGAGATCGGCACGCCGACCTGGATCACCAACCGCCGCCTCGCGATCGTCAAGGTCAAGGGCCCGATCGTGGACGACACCGCCAGCGAGGCCTTGCTGTGGACGGTGAAGAAGGACGGCTCGTCGTTGCGCCGCATGTCCGACGCGAGTGACGCGGGCAAGTACGAGGACGGCTACGCGCACGTCTCGCCCGACGGGTCGTTCGTCACCTGGACGCGGATACGGCTGTCCGACGGCAAGTCCACGATCATGCGCGCCGACGCGGACGGCGACGACCCGGCCCCGATCCTGCCGTGGGGCCTCGGCGTCGAGGTCTACGACCTCTCCACGGCGACCAGCGGGCCGACCAAGGGCCTGGTCCTGTTCGAGGCATACGGCCGCGGCGACCCCGAGGCCACGTTCGTCGACCTCGGCACGGTGCCCGTCGGCTGCAACGGCGTCAAGCAGTGCCGCAAGGAGATCGTGTGGCTGACCGACAACGAGGCCAGCGGGCGCCGGAACGCCAACCCGCACTGGTCCCCCGACGGCCACGACTACGTGTTCACCGACCGCGAGAACATCGACACCGAGGACGTCCAGATCTGGACGGCGAGGTTCGGCACCGACGAACGGCGCGAGATCTCGACCTCGAAGCGGTTCGACTACCGGCCGGACTGGGGCCGCGGCTGACCGTTCAGCCTCGGGCCTTGACCTTCAGCTCGCGGCGCAGGATCTTGCCCGAGGCCGACTTGGGTACCGCGTCGATGAACTCCAGGTGGCGGACCTGCTTGTAGTGGGCGACCTGCCCGGCGACGAAGTCCATCAGCTCCTCGGCCGTCGCCTCCGAGCCCTGCTGCAGCACGACGTACGCCGCGGGGATCTCGCCTGCTTCCTCGTCGGGCATCCCCACCACGGCGGCGTCCGCGACGGCCGGGTGGGTGAGGAGCAGCGCCTCCAGCTCGGCCGGTGGCACCTGGAAGCCCTTGTACTTGATGAGCTCCTTGAGCCGGTCGACGACGAAGACGTGGCCCTCCTCGTCGACGTGGCCGATGTCGCCGGTGCGCAGCCAGCCGTCGTCGGTGATGGTGGCGGCGGTGGCCTGGTCGTTGTTGAGGTAGCCCTTCATCACCTGGGGTCCGCGGACCCAGATCTCGCCGTCGGCGCCGACGTCGAGGTCGTCGCCCGTCAGCGGGTCGACGATGCGCATCTCGGTGTTGGGTGCCGTGACGCCGACCGAGCCCGGCTTGAACATGCCGGACGGGGTCAGGTGGGAGACGGGTGACAGCTCGGTCATGCCGTACCCCTGCACCACGTCGCAACCGAGCCGCTTGCCGGTCTCGATGGCGAGCTCCGCCGACAGTGGCGCCGCGCCCTGAGAACACCAGCTCGAGCTTGGACATGTCGTACTTGTCGACGAGCGGGTGCTTGGCCAGCGCCACGACGATGGGCGGCGCCACGAACGACCGGGTGACGCCGTAGTCCTGGTGGATCGCGAGGAACTGCTCGAGGTCGAACCGCGGCATGGTGACGACCGTGGCGCCGGCGCGCAGGCCGCAGTTCATCAGCACCTGCATGCCGTAGATGTGGAAGAACGGCAGGACGGCGATCAGCGTCTCGTCCGTCGCGCACGTCGGCAGGGCCGAGCGTCTGGGCCACGTTCGCGACGAGGTTGCGGTGGGTGAGCATGACGCCCTTGTTGGTGCCTGTGGTGCCGGAGGAGTAGGGCAGCACCACGGTGGCGTCGAGGTCGACCGGGACCTGCTCGGCCAGAGGTTCGCCCATCAGCTCGGTGAGGGACCGGGCACCCTCTGCTTCGCCGATCACGAAGATGTCCTCGACGCTGGTGCCGACCGCGGCGGCGCGCGCCAGCTCGAGGAACGGCCCCACGGTCACCAGCAGCCGGGCGTCGGCGTCCACGAGCTGGTGGTGGACCTCGCGCTCGGTGTACGTCGGGTTGATCGTCGTCACGATCCCGCCGGCGTACGCGGTGCCGTGGAAGACCACGGCGTACTCCGGGATGTTCGGCGCGAGCACGGCGAGGGTCTGTCCTGGTTCGAAGCCCCGCGCCACCAGACCGCCGGCGAGCGCACGTACGGCGTGCTTGAGCCCCGCGTAAGTCAGGGTCCGGCCGCTCGGGCCGTCGATGAGAGCCGGTTTGTCGCCGCGGCTCTCGGCATCGGCGAGCACGTAGTCGACCAGGTGCAGGTCCGGGATCTCGACGTCGGGCAAAGGGCTGCGGTGGATCATGGCGTGCTCCTTGGTCGATCCGTGACTGCACGCTACTGACCGCGGGATGCTGCGTCACCCCCCGTGGTGAGTCTCGGATGCGAGACTCGCGGGATGGTGGGGTGCGTTGACCCGGTGTACCCGGCGCCGATGGACTAGGGCCGTGCCCCTCGCCCGGTCAGCTGTTCCAGCGACCGTGGTGGACGACGTCCTCCTGGGCCTTGCGCGGGCGCCGGGTGGGCGAGCCGGGAGCGCCGTCGGAGATCGTGCGGTGGCCGATGGTGATGGCGCCGATCGGGTCGAAGGTCGCCGGGATGCCGAACGTCTCGCGGACCGGCCCGACGCGGTCGGGCGGGACGCCGAAGTAGCAGGCGCCGAGGCCCTCGTCGGTCACGGTCTGCAGGATCAGCAGCGCGGCCATGCCGGTGTCGATGTGCCAGAACGGCACCGGCCAGCGGGTCTCGTCCTCGTCGGTCCAGCCCTTGTCGGGCTGGGCGTACCTCTCGAGGTAGGCGGCCTTGCTGGAGCACGGGACGACGATCACGGGAGCCCGCATCATGCCCGTCAGCCACTCGTCGGGTTTCGCCAGCTCCTCGGGGTCGCAGGTCGCCTCCCAGTAGCGACGTACGTCGGCCGGCTGGTCGAGGACCAGGAAGCCCCAGCCCTGGCTGAACCCGGCGTTCGGCGCCCGGACCGCGTTGTGCATCGCGCGCTCGACGACCGCGGGGTCGACGGGGTCGGTCGCGTAGTCGCGGATCATCCTGCGACGGCGTACGACGTCCTGGAACTCCATGGGCGGCAGCATGCCTGACGACTTCGAGCGGATGTGGGCCGACCTCGCACCGGTGGGCAGGTCGGCGTCGTCGGGCGGGTACTTCCGGCAGCCCTTCTTGTCCGCCGAGCGGGAGCTGGCGACGTGGTTCGAGGAGCAGTGCGCCGCTCGCGGCCTCGACGTGGAGCGCGACGGGGTGGGCAACCTCGTGGCCTGGTGGGGCGGGCGGGGTCCGGGCGCCGTCGTGACGGGGTCGCACCTCGACTCGGTGCTGGACGGGGGAGCGTACGACGGCCCGTTGGGGGTGGTCTCGGCCCTCGCGGCCGTCGACGCGCTGCGGTCGCGCGGCTTCGAGCCGTCGCGGCCGATCGGGGTGTCGGTGTTCGTGGAGGAGGAGGGCTCACGGTTCGGGCTGGCCTGCCTGGGATCGCGGCTCGCGGCCGGTGCGGTGACGTGGGACGTCGCGCAAGAGCTGCGCGACCGCGACGGGGTGTTCCTCGCCGACGGCCTCGAGGCGGCCGGACTGCCCGGTGCGCCGGACACCACGCTGCTCGACGGCGTGGGCACCTTCGTCGAGCTCCATGTCGAGCAGGGACGCGACCTGGTCGACCGCTGGCGCGGCGGTTGGCGTGGCCAGCGGGATCTGGCCGCACGGCCGCTACCGCTACGAGATCCGCGGGTCCGCCGACCACGCCGGGACCACCCGGATGGAGGACCGCGCCGACCCGATGCTGACCTATGCGATGACCGCGCTGGCCGCCAACAAGCAGGCCCGGCTGGCCGGGCAGCGGGCGACGTTCGGGCGGCTCGACGTGACGCCCAACTCGACGAACTCCGTGCCGTCCGGGGTCACCGCCTGGCTCGACGCGCGGGCGTCGTCCGCGTCGGCCCTCGACGAGCTGGTCGAGGCCATCGAGCGCCAGGCCACCGAGCGGGCGTTGCGTGACGGCACCTCCCTGGTGGTCACCCCGGAGTCGGTGTCCGGCGCCGTGGACTTCGACCCCGCCCTGGCACGCCGCCTGGCAGAGCCGCGCGGCTGGCCGGTCATCCCGACCGCCGCCGGCCACGACGCCGGCATCCTCTCCGCCGCGGGCATCCCCACCGCCATGCTCTTCGTCCGCAACCCGACCGGGGTGTCGCACTCGCCGCTGGAGACGGCCACGATGGCCGACTGCCTCGCCGGCGTGGAGGCCCTGGCCGACGTCCTCGCCGAGCTTTCGGGTGACCCCGCGTGACGTCGTACCTGCTCGAACGCGCCTGGGTCGACGGCGCCGTCCACGACGACGTGTACGTCGAGATCGAGGACGGCCGGTTCGTGACGGTCGAACTTCGTCCGCGTTTCCTCGCCCTTAGAGGGGGTGCAACCACGCCAAACGTCCGTGATACCCGGTCGACCGGGTATCCCGCCCGCCTCCCCGGCCTCACCATCCCCGGGTTGGCGAACTGTCACAGCCATGCGTTCCACCGGGCGCTGAGGGGGCGGACCCAGCGGGAGCGGGGGACGTTCTGGACGTGGCGGGAGCAGATGTACGCCGTGGCGGAGCGGCTCGACCCGGACTCCTACCTCGCCCTCGCGCGAGCCACCTACCGGGAGATGGTCGCGGCCGGGATCACCAGCGTGGGGGAGTTCCACTACCTGCACCACCAGCCCGACGGGACGCCGTACGACGACCCCAACGCCATGGGACACGCGCTCCTGGAGGCGGCCAGGAACGCCGGGCTGAGGATCACTCTGCTCGACACCTGCTACCTCAGCAGTGGCTTCGGCGATCCGCCGCAAGGCGTCCAGCGGCGGTTCAGCGACGGCACGGCCGACGCCTGGGCCGAGCGTGTGAAGGACCTCCCCGGCGCGGGCGCGGCGATCCACTCCGTCCGCGCCGTCCCCGACGACGAGCTGCGCACCGTCGTCGAGGCCAGCAAGGGCAAGCCCCTCCACGTCCACCTCTCCGAGCAGACCGCGGAGAACGACGCCTGCGTCGCGGCGTACGGCGCGACGCCGACCCAGCTGCTCGCCGACCACGGCGTGCTCGGCCCGCTGACCAGTGCCGTGCACGCCACGCACCTGACTGCCGACGACGTCGCCCACCTCGGCAGCACGCGGACCTACGCGTGCTTCTGCCCGACCACCGAGCGCGACCTCGGCGACGGCATCGGGCCGAGCCGAGCACTCCACGCCGCCGGCAGCCCGCTGACCCTCGGCTCCGACAGCCACGCCGTCATCGACCTGTTCGAGGAGATGCGGGCGGTCGAGCTCGACGAGCGCCTCGCGACGCGGGAGCGCGGTCACTGGGAGGCCGCCGAGCTGCTGCGAGCCGCCACGGTCGCCGGCCACGCCAGCCTGGGCTTCGACGACGCCGGCGCCATCGCTGTCGGCAGCAGGGCCGACCTCGTCACGCTCGACACCACGACACCGCGCACCGCCGGCACCGGCCGCGACGAGCACACCGCCGTCTTCGCCGCGACCGCCGAGGACGTCGTCCAGGTGATCGCCGACGGCAAGGTCGTGTTCCGGGCCGAGGACCGCGAGGCCATCGGCCGGGAGCTGGCCGCGACGATCGAAGGACTCCACCCATGACCTCCACCGTCGTCACCGGCATCGGCGAGCTCGTCACCAACGACCCGGCCCGCGCGACCGCGGGCGACCCGCTCGGCATCGTCACCGACGCCGCGCTCGTCGTCGACGGCGGCCGGGTCGCCTGGGTCGGCCCCGCCGCCGAGGCACCCGCGGCCGACCTCCACGTCGACGCCGGTGGCCGCGCCGTCATCCCGGGCTTCGTCGACTCCCACGCCCACCTGGTCTTCGCCGGCGACCGGGCGCCGGAGTTCGCCGCGCGCATGGCCGGCACGCCGTACGCCGCGGGGGGCATCCGCACGACCGTCGCCGCCACCCGCGCGGCCACCGACGAGCAGCTCACCGGCCGCGTCGCCGCCCTGGTCGCCGAGATGCGGCGCCAGGGCACGACGACGGTCGAGATCAAGAGCGGCTACGGGCTGACGGTCCGCGACGAGGCCCGCAGCCTGGCCATCGCCCGGCAGTTCACCGACGAGACGACGTACCTCGGGGCGCACGTCGTGCCGGAGGGCAGCGGCGACCGAGGAGTACGTCGCCCTGGTCACCGGCGCGATGCTCGAGGCCTGCGCCCCGCACGCACGCTGGATCGACGTCTTCTGCGAACGCGGGGCGTTCGACGAGGACCAGGCCCGGGCCGATCCTCCGAGCCGGTGCGGACCGTGGCCTGGGCGGCCGCCTGCACGCCAACCAGCTCGGTCCCGGCCCCGGCGTCCGGCTGGCGGCCGAGCTCGGCCTGGTGGCGGTCGACCACTGCACCTACCTCGACGACGCCGACGTCGCGGCCCTCGCCGACTCCGGCACCGTCGCGACGCTGCTGCCCGGTGTGGAGTTCTCGACCCGTCAGCCCTACCCCGACGCGCGCCGGCTCCTCGACGCCGGCGTCACGGTCGCGATCGCCAGCGACTGCAACCCGGGCTCCAGCTACACCTCCTCGATGCCCCTGTGCGTGGCCCTCGCGGTGCGCGAGATGCGGATGACTCCCGCCGAGGCGACGTACGCCGCCACGGCCGGCGGGGCCGCCGCCCTCGACCGCGACGACGTGGGCAGGCTGGTGCCCGGTTCCCGAGCGGATCTGGTCGTGCTCGAGGCCCCCAGCCACGTCCACCTCGCCTACCGGCCGGGGGTGCCGCTGGTAGCCGCCACCTGGGTCTCAGGACGCCCCTTAGAAGCGTAAATGCGCAGGTCAGCGGGCCTGAGGTAGGCCTCATCGCCCTGACTCCGGGCAGAGATAAGGCACCTGCCCGATGTCCGTGGCTACCTCAGAGGCGGAGTCTCTACTCATACCGGGAATTGCCCGGGACGAGGAAGGGAAACCGACATGAACAACGACCTGCTGGTCAACGCAGAGATCGACTACCGCGTCAACCGGATCCGCGAGGACTGGCGCCCCATCCGCGCCCGTCGCGCTCGCCGTCGCGACCGTCGCGAGGAGGAGGCGCGCCACGCCGTGCACGCGGCAGACAGCGCCAACTGGATCGGCTGACCACGTGGTCAGCATCGCGGCCCCCACCGCCGCGGAAACCAGGGGCCCGTTGTCCCCGGCACCCGACATGATGGGTTGTATGACGGTGACGACGGCCCCGCTCGTGGGACGAGATGCCGAGCTGGAGGACCTCACTCTCCGGCTCGGCATCGTCGCGTCCGGCGACGCCCGCACCCCGTCCGGCGGCCAACGGGCCGCCGTCCTCCTCGCCGGTGACGCCGGCGTCGGCAAGACCCGTCTCCTCACCGCGCTGCGCGACCGCGCGGTAGACCTCGGCTGGCAGGTCATCGCCGGCCACTGCCTCGACTTCGCCGACAGCGCCCTGCCCTACCTCCCCTTCTCCGAGATCCTCGGCCGCCTCCAGGTCTCCTCCCCCGAGCTGCTGGCCTCCGTCGCCAGCCACCACCCCGCCCTCCACCGCCTGGCGCCCGGACGCCGGATGATCGACGAGGTCGGCGAGGGCGGCGCGAGCGGGGGCGCCAGCATCGACAAGTCCGCGCTGTTCGACGCCGTGCACGCCCTCTTCGAGGCCGCCGCCGAGCAACAGCCGCTCGTCCTCGTGGTCGAGGACCTCCACTGGGCCGACCAGTCGACCCGGGACCTGATGAGCTTCCTGTTCACCCGCCCGTTCAGCCAGCCGGTGGCGCTCGTGGCCTCCTACCGGTCCGACGACCTCCACCGCAAGCACCCGCTCCGCGCCAAGGTCGCCGAGTGGTCCCGGCTCCAAGGCGTGCACCGGATGTCGCTCGAGCCGCTCGAGGCCGCCGAGGTCCGCGAGCTCGTCGCCTGCCTGCGGGAGGGATCCGGCGCCGTCCTCACCGACGACGAGGTCGACATGGTCGTCGAGCGCGCCGAGGGCAACGCCTTCTTCGTCGAGGAGCTGGTCGGCGCCGCCGCCGGCACCCACGACGACACCCTCCCCGCCGACCTGGCCGAGGTGCTGCTGGTCCGGCTCGACCGCCTCGACGAGACCGCCCGCCAGGTGGTGCGCGCGGCGAGCGTGGCGGGTCGCCGGGTCACCCACGAGCTGCTGGCGGTCGCCACCGACGTCGGCGACACAGCCCTCGAGGAGAGCCTGCGCACGGCCGTCGAGCGCAACATCCTGGTCGCCAGCGACCGCCACTACGCCTTCCGTCACGCCCTTCTCGGCGAGGCCGTCTACGACGACCTGCTGCCGGGCGAGCGGGTGCGCCTCCACGCGCAGTACGCCGCCGCGATCGGTGACGGTCGAGCCCGCGGCACCGCCGCCGAGCTGGCTCGCCACGCCAAGCTCGCCCACGACGAGAAGACCGCGCTCCAGGCCAGCATCAAGGCCGGCCACGAGGCCGCCCAGGTCGGCGGCCCCGACGAGGCGGCCCAGCACTTCGAGCGAGCGCTGCGTCTGCTGGCCGGCCTCGGGGCAGCCGGTGACGGTCTGGTCGACCGGGCCCGGCTGGCCGTCGACACCGCGGAGGCGCTCAGCAGCAGCGGCCACCCCGAGCGCGCCGCGGCGCTGCTCGCCGAACAGCTCGCCGCCCTGCCCGACGACGCCTCGCCGACCTCGCGTGGGGCGCTGCTCGCCGCCCGCGCGGTGGCGCTGACCGCCATCGAGACCGAGGAAGACCCTCCCGCCATCTCGGCCGAGGCGGTGCGGCTGACCCCCGACGACGACAAGCTCGCCCGCGCCAGGGTGCTGGCCGCGCACTCCCACGTGCTGGCGATGGCCTGGCGTCACCCGGAGGCCCAGCAGGTCGGCCTCGACGCCCTGGCTCTCGCCGACCAGCTCAACCGCAGCGACATCGCGGCCGAGGTGATCACCACCTTGAGCGCGCTGCGGCTCGGCACCACCAAGGAACGACTTCGCGAGGCGCTCGGCGAGGCGATCGACCGCACGGTCGAGACGGGCGCCGTGCACGCCGAGCTCCGCGGGCGCTACCTGCTGGCGCGCTCCTACCAGGACTGGGGCGAGCTCGACGAGGCGGAACGCTGGTTCAGCAGCTCCGTCGAGCGCGCGGAGGCCGTCGGCATCGAGTGGGCCCCCTACGCCGCCGGCGCCCGCTGGCACCTGATCTGGGTGCTGATGATCCGGGGCGACTGGGAGGGTGTGCTCCGGCTCACCGACCTCTCGGCCGGCCGCCCGGGCAGCCACCCGCCGCCCCTGGTGCGGGCCAACTTCGCGACCCTGCGGGCGGCGGTCCGCATCGCCCGCGGCGAGGAGCTCGACGAGGAGCTGCGCGGGCTGCGGCCGATGTGGCGGCTCGACGGCGCGCTGGCGGTGCATGCGGCGGCCCAGGAGATCGCGCTCGCCACCCGCCGGGCAGACGTGGCGGCCGCCCAGGCGTCGTACGAGCACGTCGTCTCGGTGCTCGGAGACATCTGGCACCCGTGGTTCGACGGGCGGGTCCGGATGGCCGCGCTCGTCCTCGAGA
Source organism: uncultured Actinomycetota bacterium (assembly GCA_963790295.1). GTDB lineage: Bacteria > Actinomycetota > Actinomycetes > Propionibacteriales > Nocardioidaceae > Nocardioides. The sequence goes on along the minus strand of CAWBOE010000004.1, from coordinate 150,853 downwards.
CGATCACCGCCGCCATCCCCAAGGCCTCCGCCGGCGACCGCGCTGCGCTGCTCGAGGCCGCCGAACGGCTGCACGACGACGGTCACACGGTGCTCGAGCGCTACGCCGACCCGGCCAAGTCCTGGGGACCCGAAGGGTGGGCGTGGCTCGCCCGCCTCGACGCCGAGCTGCTGAGGGCGCGCTGGCTGGCCGGGACCGACGACGCGCCCACCGTCGAGGCCCTGGTGTCGGGCTGGCGCGAGGTGGTCCGCCTCTTCGAGGAGTTCGGCGACGCCTACGAGGTGGTCCGCGCCCAGGTGGTGCTGGCGTCCGTGCTGCGTGCGTCGGGCGACACCGCCGAGGCTCGTGAGGTCGGCGACGCGGCCCGCGAAGCAGCCCGGCGGCTGGGCGCAACGCCGCTGGTCGACCAGCTACGATCCATCGGCTCGGCGCCCGCCCGCCATGAGGCCGGGTCTGACGTCCTCACGCCGCGCGAGGCCGAGATCCTGCAGCTGGTGGCGGCCGGCCGCACCAACGGCGAGATCGGCAAACAGCTGTTCATCAGCACCAAGACCGTGAGCGTCCACGTGTCCAACATCCTGGGCAAGCTGGGCGCCTCGGGTCGCACCGAGGCCGCGGCGATCGCCCGCCGCCGTGGCCTGGTCGACTGACCTGCTGGCGGTCGGTGAGTCACCCCGAGGGATGCTTGCCTGCCACCCGGGGCGACGGTTGACTGGCGGTGGATCAGGCAGTTCTCCTTCGACCAAGCTCGACCAGGAGGAACCATGGCGATGGACGACACCCCACTCGACGACGACGAGATGACGACCTCGGGTACCGATCCCTTGGCCGGTGGCGGCGACGCTGACGGCACCGACGGCGGAGACGCCGACGGCACCGACGGCGACGGCACCGACGGCACCGACGGCGACGCATCCGACGGCGACGCATCCGACGGCGGAGACGCTGACGGCGCCGACGGCGGCGACTCCGACGGCACCGACGGGACCGCGCTCTGAACGAGCAGTCCAGCGCCTCGGCGCTCGACCTGCTCAGCGGCGACGCCCAGACCTTCGCCTCGAAGGTCTGGGCGTCCCTGGTCCACGTCCACGAGACCGACCCCGCCGACCTGGTCGGCCTGCTCTCGCTCGACGACGCGGATGCGCTGCTGACCGGGGCCTCGATCCGCACTCCCGCCGTCCGGGTCGCGAAGGACGGCAGCGTGCTGGGCGAGTCGTCGTACGTCCGCCACGGCGCCGCGATCGCCGGCCGGCCCCTCTCGGGCCTGGTCGACCCGCGCAAGGCCCTGGCCCTCTTCGCCGAGGGCTCGACGATCGTTTTCCAGGGCCTGCACCGCTACCACCCGCCGCTGAGCGACCTCGTCGCCCGGCTCGAGCTCGAGCTCGGCCACCCGTGCCAGGCCAACGCCTACCTGACGCCGCCGGGATCCCAGGGGTTCGCGGTCCACAGCGACACCCATGACGTCTTCGTCTTCCAGACCCACGGCACCAAGCACTGGGAGGTGCACCATCCCCGCGGTGAACGGCCGTGCTCCCACGACGAGCACGTGACAAATGACGGGGCCGACTGTCGCATCGACGACGTGGTGCTGCGGCCGGGGCTGTCGATGTACCTGCCGACCGGGACGCCTCATGCTGCCCGCGCCCACGACGACGCCAGCCTCCACGTCACGATCGGCATCAACCAGCTGACCTGGCGCGGCCTGGTCCGGCGTACGGTCGACCGCCTCCTCGACGCGGTCGACGAGCAGCACCTGCCGGCCGGCTGGGTCGGCCGCGGCGACGAGCTCGCTCCCGGCCTGGTCGACAGGCTGCAGGCGCTGGCGATCGCGCTGGCGTCCGTCGACCCCGCGGATGCCGTCGACCGGGAGACCCAGCGGTTCCTCACCTCGCGCAACAGCCGGCTGCGCGGCGGGCTGAGTGACGTCATCGACCTCGACCGCATCGGTCCCGACACCGTGCTGCACCGCCGGGCAGGGCGCCCGTGCGTCGTCACGCCGGTGGGCGACCGGCTGCGCCTGCTGATCGGCGACCGACACCTCGACGTGCCGGCGCGCATCGCCGCGGCGGTCGACGTCGTTCGCGACCGCACCACGCTGACACCCGCCGACCTCGGGCTCGACGCCGAGAGCAACCTGGTGCTCGCCCGCCGCCTCGTCCGGGAGGGCCTGCTCGAGGTCCGGTCATGAGGCTGGTCATGAGGCTCTGGTCATGAGGCTGGGGGTGTGACGTTCCGCTGTTCGGAGGCCGGGCTCGACCGGGGTGACTCGATCGCCGGCACGGCCTCCACCGTGCAGTCGTACCTGCTCATCGAGAACCCCGGTCCGTGGGGTGTCGACGCCGTGCGCGACAGCCGCCTCCCCGCTGCGGTCAAGGCCGGGCTGCGCGCCGCCGCGGCGCGCACCAACGTCCGCCCCCTGCTGATCCGCCGCTACCACCGCAAGGCTCCACGCACCGGCTTCCGCGTGTACGCCGCCCGCGCCGGGCTTGACGAGAGCTGGCTGCAGACGGCCGTGCTCGACCGCGCCGAAGACCTGCTCGACCTCGACCTCGACGCGCTGGGCGCCGGCCGCTCGCCGGGACTCGTGCCGACCGAGGAGCTGGTGTTCTGCGTGTGCACCCACGGCAAGCACGACGCCTGCTGCGCGCTGAAGGGCCGGCCGGTCGCCCAAGCGCTCGCGACGGCGTACCCCGAGCAGACCTGGGAGGTCTCGCACATCGGCGGCGACCGCTTCGCCGGCAACGCGCTGGTGCTGCCCTACGGTCTCTACCTCGGTCGGCTCGAGCCCGAGTCCTCGGTCACCGCAGCCGCCGACATCCTCGGAGGTCGGCTGCCTCTCGACGTGCTGCGCGGCCGGTCCTGCCTGCCGATGGCCGCCCAGGCGGCCGAGATCGCGCTCTTCCGACACCTCGGAGAGACGGCGATGGCGGCCGTCCGCGTGCTGGGGGTCCGTCGCTCCGGTGAGCTGACCACCGTCGACCTGGCGACGGCCGAGGCCCGCTGGACCGTCACCGTGCGCACCACTCTCGGCGACGACGTGCAGCTCACCTGTCGCGCCCTGCGTCTCAACCCCAACCCCAGCCACGAGGTCGTCGACATCCAGCAGCACTGATGCGAGTGCGCCGTCACGGCGTTGCGAGGACGACGCCGGGCGTGCCTCACGCGGACCTCGATCGGGGACCGGCGTCGGGGTCGAAGGTCTCCGCGACGGACTCGAAGACGTCGCAGTAGGCCTCGTAGTCCTCGGCCGCGACCGTGCCGAGCAGCAGGTGGGCCACGCCGTCGACCACCCAGAGCCACTGGTCGGAGAGCACGGGGACCTCGGAGACCGTGTGACCGAAGCGGCGGTAGACGGTCTCGTGGCCGGCCACCTCGAAGCAGTCGTCGTCCTCGAGGTCGTAGTCGGGACGCGTCGCATCGGTGTCGGCGACACGCAGGCTGCCAGTCGTCAAGCGACCCGGCGAAGGGCTCGCTGCGGTGCTCGAGGCGCGGGGCGAGGCCGGAGCCGTGAACGCCCGGTGCGGAGTAGCCACGGCGTACTCGCACCCAGCGCGGCGGCATCGTGACCGGCGAGCGACCCCGGCTCATCGGACGGTTCCTTCGAGCGGCAGGTCGAGGGTCGGCGGCTCGACCTCGTCGATCACCACGCCGCGGTCGACGACGCGCATCCAGGCCCGCGTCGTCGTCTCCTCCAGGGCGCGGGCGGCGCGCCAGCGGTCGACGGCGTCGCGCCACGCGGCCCAGGCCGGGGCGAGGCGGGTGTCGTCAGGACAGGTCGGCTCGGCCGGGCTCCAGATCCGCCCTCCGCCCACGGTGAGGTGAGGAGAGGCGACCGCGACCGCCTCGTCCATCAGACGCTGGACCTCGGTGATGCCTCGGGCGTAGGCCGTCAGACCCTCGGCCAACCGTCGGCTCCGCCTGCCCGTCCGCTCGGTCGCCTGGCGCAGCAGCGTCGAGGAGTGGCGGTAGACGATCCCCGACAACCCGCCGAACTGCTCCTCGCCCACCCGCGCGTGACACTCGAGCATGGCCCGGCTGCGCTCGCACGCCTCCGCCAGCGTTTCGAGCTGACTGGCCGTCAGGGAGCAGGAGGTCGGGTCGGGACGAACCTCGACGTCGATGCTCTTGCCGACGGCGGTCGGGGATCGCGGGGAGAGGGCTCACAGGGCCAGCACCCCCGAGGCGAGGAGGTCGAGGCCGATGCCGACCTCGCCGTCGGCCGCGTGGGCGACGCTGCGCCAGCGTTCGAGGGCGTCGGCGAGCTCGCGCAGGTGTTCGGCGAGACGACCCGCGCGCGACGAGAGGTGCTCCAGGGTCTCGGCCGTGACCCACGTGAGGGCACCTGCATCGGGTGGGTCCAGGCTCGCCCGCCGCTCGATCTCGTCGGCCTCGGCCAGCAGGCCGAGCCGGTGCTGCCGGAGCAGGTCCACGTCAACCGCGATCGTCATGCCCATCGTCATGACCGGAGAGTGCACCGCGGCGTACGCCGCCGAAACCCGGTCGTGCGGAGCCTGTGGACGGCCGCGTGGATCAGCTGCGATTTCGAGTGCTGGGGCTGCCTCGGCAACAATGGCAAGAGGAACCCAGCAGGACCCGTCGATCTCGGAAGGACCCGTCAGCATCGTGCCTGAGCCCGAGCGCAAGCAGCACCCGGTGATCGCCGGACTGGTCGCCCTGGTGGGGGTCGGACTGGCGATCGGCCTCCTCGCCGGCGGCGGCACTCTCGTCGCTACCCGCGTCCTCGGCCTGGGCGCCGAGGCCACGGCGACCGACTCCTCGGCCCGGCAGAGCATGTACCTGCCCATGCCGGAGAAGACCACGCCGACCGACACCGCCGCCCCGGCCCCGACGCTCTCCGCGGCGCTCCGAGCCCACCGGCCCGGTCCTGACCACCAAGACCCCCGAGACCGGCATCAGCCTGCAGGCCGGTCAGACCCAGGTCGGCTCGATGGGCCGCATCGACCTGACCGGCACCTACCCGGCGGGCGAGGGCGCGGTGCTGCAGGTGCAGCGCGCCACCGGCCCGGGCGACTCGTGGGTCGACTTCCCGGTGACGGCGACGGTCAGCGGCGGCACGTTCTCGACGTACGTGCAGACGGGCCGGCCCGGCCCCAACCGCTTCCGGGTCATCGACACCGACACCGAGCAGGCGTCCAACGAGGTGACCATCACCGTCGGCTGAGGCCGGGGCTCGTGGTGGTCAGCGTGCCGGGGATCCAGGCCATCTCGTTCGGGTGGGAGCCCTGCCGGCCGTCGGCTCCCTGGTCGAGCGCGGTGATCGCTGCCATGTCGTCGCCGGTGAGCTCGAAGTCGAAGATCGCGAAGTTCTCGCGCATCCGGTCGGGGTTGACCGACTTCGGGAAGACGATGTCGCCGCGCTGCACGTGCCAGCGCAGCGTCACCTGGGCCGGCGTCCGGTCGAGCCGCCGCGCGATCTCGCCGATCGTCGGGTCGTCGAGGACGGCGCCCTGGGCGATGGGCGACCAGGCCTCGGTGGCGATCTCGTACGACGCGTCTGCGGCGCGCACGGCCTCGTTGCCGAAGTACGGGTGCACCTCGACCTGGTTGACCACCGGCACGTGACCGCTGTCGTCGATGATCCGCTTCAGGTGGTCGGGCTCGAAGTTGGAGACGCCGATCGACGTCGCCCGGCCGTCGCCCCACTGCGCCGAGAACTCGGCGAGGGTGCGCCAGGTGGACTCGAAGTCGCCGTCGTACCTGGTCGGCAGCGGCCAGTGGATCAAGAACAGGTCGACGCGATCGAGCCCGAGCCTGTGCAGCGACTCGTCGAACGCCCGGCGTGCGTCGTCGGGCCGGTGGAAGCCGTTGTTGAGCTTGGTGGTCACGTACAGCTCGTCGCGCGGGATGCCCGAAGCCGCGATGCGCGGCCGACGCCCTCCTCGTTGCGGTACATCTGCGCGGTGTCGAAGTGCCGGTAGCCCACTTCGAGCGCTTGCTCGACCACCCGCTGCGTCTGGTCCGGCTTGACCTGGAAGACGCCGAAGCCGAGCTGGGGGATCGTGGTGCCGTCGTGGAGCTTGATGTCGGGAACGGTCATGCCAGGCATGACAACGCCGGTACGACGGGTATTCCGGTCGCGTCCCACGGTCCGGAACCGCTGGTTCAGGAAGGCGCGCTAGCGCCCGTCACGAAACCAGCGTGCGCCTGGTCGGTTCCGCTGGTTTCGTGACGGCCTGACACCCTCCTCAACCAGCGGAAGCCCTCAGCCTGCGGCACTGTCGGGGTCGCGCCACTGCCGCTCGAACGGCAGCCGCCAGGCGAACGGCGCCACCAGCTGGTGGATCTGGTTGGGGCCCCAGGAGCCCGGCTGGTAAGGCCGCACCACGGGCGGGTTGTCCAGCAGGGGCTGGGAGATCTCCCACAGCCGCTCGATGCCCTCGGCGGTGGTGAACAGGGTGCGGTCGCCGCGCGCGGCGTCGTAGATCAGGCGTTCGTAGGCCTCGAGCACCGCTCCGGCCCAGGTGGTGTCGCGCATCGCGAACTGCATCGACAGCTTCTGCAGATGCATGCCCGGACCGGGCTTCTTGCCGTAGAAGGACAGCGACATCTTGGCCTGGTCGGCGAGGTCGAAGGTCAGGTGGTCGGGGCCGTGGTCGCCCACGCCGGAGCCGGGCGGGAACATCGACCGCGGCGGCTCCCGGAACGCGATCGAGATGATCCGGGCACCCTCGGCCAGCCGCTTGCCGGTGCGGAGGAAGAACGGCACGCCGGCCCAGCGCCAGTTGTCGACGTAGCACTTGAGCGCGACGAAGGTCTCGGTCTCGGACTCCGGCGCCACCCCGTCGATGTCGCGGTACCCGACGTACTGGCCGCGCACCACGTCGTGGGGCTCGATCGGGAGCATCGACCGGAAGACCTTGTTCTTCTCCTCCGAGATCGCGAAGGGCTCCAGCGCGGTCGGCGGCTCCATCGCGGTGAACGCGAGCACCTGGAACAGGTGGGTGACCACCATGTCGCGGTAGGCGCCGGTGGCCTCGTAGAACGACGCCCGCTGCTCCAGCCCGAGCGACTCGGGCACGTCGATCTGGATGTGGTCGATGTGGTTGCGGTGCCAGATCGGCTCGAAGAGGCCGTTGGCGAACCGGAACGCCAGGATGTTCTGCGCCGCCTCCTTGCCCAGGAAGTGGTCGATCCGGAAGATCTGGTCCTCCTTGAAGACCCGGTGCAGCTCCTTGTTCAGCGCCTGGGACGACGCCAGGTCGGTGCCGAACGGCTTCTCCATGATGATGCGGCTGCGCGAGACCAGCTCGGCCTCCTTGAGGATCTGCACGACGTCGAGCGCGGCCTTGGGCGGCACGCTCAGGTAGTGCAGGCGGTCGCGGGGCCGGTCGCTGCCGGCCGCCTCGTCGGCCTCGTCGACGACGGCCTTGAGCCCGTCGGGCCCCATCTCCCAGGGCGACCACCACAGCCGCTTCTCGAACTCCTTCCAGTCCTCCTCCTTGACCTCGTACGCCGCGAACTCCTCGACCGCCGCCCGAGCGAACTCCAGGAACGAGTCGCGGTCGTGCTGGTCGAGCGAGGTGCCGACGACCTGGAGGTCCCGCAGCAGCCCCGTCTGGAACAGGTGCAGCAGGCCGGGCAGCAGCTTGCGCTTGGCCAGGTCGCCCGTGGCCCCGATGAGGACGACCGTGATCGGCGGAGTCGGCATGAGCCCAGCGTGACACCGATTCGTCTGCGTCTCCACGGTGTGATCTCGTCAGGGAGACCGCTGACGAATCGGTGTGCTCAGCGGGCGAAGCGGAGGGTGGCGATCTGGAAGGGGCGCAACGACAGGGTCGAGCCGTCCCAGGAACCGCTGTCGTAGGGCCGCTCGAGGAGGTCGACCTCGGTCACCGACGAGTGCTCGAACGACGCGCTCACCCGCACCTGCGTACGTGCGCCGAGCGGCTCGTACAGCCGCACGACGACGTCGCCCGAGCCGTCGGCGGCGAGCTTGACCGCTTCGACGTACGCCGTGCCCTCGACGCGGACCAGCGGCTCGACGGGCGAGCCGGTGCGCCGTCGGAGGGGCAGGTTCAGCGCGTACCCGGCCTCGGCGGCCCCGGCGATGCCGGCGCCCGGCACGAGTGCGTAGCGGAAGACGTGCCGACCCTGGTCGGTCTCGGGGTCGGGGAACAGCGGTGCGCGCAGCAGGCTCAGGCGCACTCGCGAGAAGGTGCCGCCGCCGTCGCGGGGATGGCGCGTGACGTCGTGGCCGTACGTCGAGTCGTTGGCCAGCGCCACGCCGTACCCTTCCTCGCCGACATGGACCCACCGGTGCGCACACACCTCGAACCGCGCTGCGTCCCACGTGGTGTTCTCGTGCGTCGGCCGGACGACGTACCCGAACTGGGTCTCGTACGCCGCGTGGTCGGTGTGCACGTCGATGTCGAAGGCGGCCTTGAGCACCTGCTCCCGCTCGTGCCAGTCGACCTGCGTCTCCACCTCGAGCCGGTCACCGGCCAGGCGCAGCCGGGAGGTGATCCGCGTCCGGCCTGACGTCAGTTCGGTGACGACGGAGTCCCCGTCGGCGCTCACTTCGCCGCCGATGAGGTTGTTGACCTTCGCCCGGTAGGAGCGGTCCAGGTCCCACGCGTCCCACTTGACGGGGTGGTCGGGGTGCAGCTGCAGCAGGTTCGCCGCACCGCCGGGCGGCAGCACCTCGCGACCGTGCGCCTTGTCGAGGACGCGCCGGACGACCCCGCTGCCGTCCACCTCGACCCGCAGGCGCTCGTTCTCGAGGGTGCGCCCTTCGCTGGTTGAGGAAGGCGCGCTAGCGCCTGTCACGAAACCAGCACCCAGCGCACTCACTCCGTCTCGCGCCACCGGCCCCGCGTTGAAGACGACCTCGTCGGAGCCATCCCCCGCCAGCGCATCGAGGGCGTGCTCGATGATCGCCTCCAGCTCGGCGGCGACCCGTGCGTACGTCGCCCGCGCCTCGCGGTGCACCCAGGCGATCGAGGAGCCGGGGAGGATGTCGTGGAACTGGTGCAGCAGCACCGTCCGCCACAGCGCATCCAGCTCGGTCGCCGGATAGGACGACAGCCCCCGTACGGCCGCCGTCGCCGACCACAGCTCGGCCTCGCGCAGCAGGTGCTCGCTGCGGCGGTTGCCCTGCTTCATCGCGGCCTGCGAGGTGTAGGTGCCGCGGTGGATCTCCAGGTAGAGCTCGCCCACCCACACCGGCGCGTCGGCGTACTCCTCGTGCGCCGCCTCGAAGAAGGCCGCCGGCCTCTCGACCGTCACGGCGGGGGAGCCCGCCAGCGACGCCGTACGGGAGGCGCGCGCCAGCATCTCGCGGGTCGGCCCGCCTCCGCCGTCGCCGTGCCCGAACGGCACCAGCGACCGGCTCGCCGCACCCTTGTCGCGGAAGTTGCGTGCGGCGTGGGCGAGCTCGCGGCCGGACAGCTCGGCGTTGTAGGTGTCGACGGGCGGGAAGTGAGTGAACACCCGCGTGCCGTCGATGCCCTCCCACCAGAAGGTGTGGTGGGGGAAGACGTTGGTGGTGTTCCAGGAGATCTTCTGGGTGAGGAACCACCGACACCCAGCGAGGCGCACGATCTGCGGCAGCGCCGCGGTGTACCCGAACGAGTCCGGCAGCCACACCTCCTCGCACGTGACCCCGAGGTGCTCGGCGAACCAACGCTGGCCGACCAGGAACTGCCGGGCCATCGCCTCGCCGCCGACCAGGTTGGTGTCGGACTCGACCCACATCCCGCCGACCGGCACGAAACGACCCGCCTCGACGTGCTTCCTGATCCGCTCGAACAGCGCGGGGTGGTGCTCGCGAACCCACTCCCACTGCTGGGCGGACGACATCGCGTAGACGAGCTCGTCACCTGCGTCCAGGAGGTTGACCACGTTGGCGACCGTCCGCGTCACCTTGCGCACCGTCTCGCGGACCGGCCACAGCCACGCCGAGTCGATGTGGGCGTGCCCGACGGCGGAGATGCGGTGGGCGCCGTCGTACGCCGGCCGGTCGAGCGCCGACGCGAGCGCCGCCCTGGCCTCTGGTGCGGTGCGGCGGACGTCGGCCGGGTCGAGCGCGTCGAGCGCGGCTTCGAGGGCGAGCAGGATCTCGACCTGGCGCGCGTCGTCGTCGTGGAGCGCGGCGGCGAGCTGGTCGAGCACCTCGACGTCGGCCAGCAGCTCCCGCACCTCGGGGGCGACATCGACGACGGCAGCCGTGACCAGGCGATAGACGGGGTTGGGGGAGGTGGTCAGCTTGTCCCCGAGCCGCGTGGGGCTCCATCCGGTGAGCACGTGCGGGTTGGCTGCCGCTTCGACGTACAGCTCGATGCGCTCGCCCGGCGTCGCGGGAACCCAGTCGTTGAGCGGGTTCAGCCCCTTCACGTGGGTGCCGTCGGGCCGCAACACAAGTCCTTCGGCCTGGAAGCCGGCGCTCGGGCCCGCGAACCCGAGGTCGACGACGAGCTCGGGGTGCGACAGGTCGGCGGGCACCTCGCCCGTCATCCGGAACCACGTCGTCGCCCACGCCGGCCCCCACGCGTCGCCGATTGCGAAGGCGACGTACTCCTGGTCGCGCGCCACCTCGAACGGCACCGGCTCACCGACGGAACCGTCGTCCGCGCGAGGTACGTGCCACGCCTCGACCACGAGGTCCGCTACCTGGCGCCGCGCCGCCGGCCGCACGTGCTGGTCCACGATGCGCCGCAGTCGCCCCCGGATCTCACCGCGTCGGTCGTGCACGCCGTCACGCTATCGAGCCGCCTCCGGTGGTTGAGGAAGGACGAAGTCCTGTCACGAAACCCCGGTGCGCAGGCGAGCCTTTGCAAGCCACCATGACCGGGTGCCACAGCCAGAGGGATTCGCCTACGACATCCGGTCCGGTGGCGAGGTCGTGATCACTCACCACGGCCGCCGGGCGACCGTGCTCCGAGGTGCGCGGGCGGCAGAGTTCCTCGCCGAGGTCGCAGGCGGTGACGAGCAGCAGGTGATGGCCCGCTGGACCGGCAACTACAAGCGCGGCAACGAGCGAGCTGCTCGCCAGCACCCGCGCAACCGCGGCCGATGAGTCTGAACCGCGAGGCACAGGCCGCCCTCGACGAGGTGCTCACTCGCGACGACTCGGCGATCCTCGGCATCGTGCTGTCCGGCAGCGCAGCTCGCGGGATGGCCTCCCAGCACTCCGACGTCGATGTCTACGTCGTGCTCACCGACGACGCGGCCGAGGGTCTCGCGACCAGCCGTAGCCCGGCGATCGACGAGATCCCCAAGACGCTGGGCGACCTCGAGAACGTTCCGCCGTGGGGCACGAACGACTACTTCTTCCGGTGGTCCTTCGCCTACGCCCAGGTGCTGCGCGACGAGACCGGCGGCCGCATCGCCGAGGCGGTACGCCGCCAGGCCAGGCTGACGCCGGCCGAAGCGCGGCACCTCCTGGTCGACGGCGACCAGCTGGACGGCTACGTCAACTTCGCCTACCGCGCCCTGAAGTCGGCCCGAGACGGCCGCGCGCTCGAGAGCCGGCTCGACGCCGTGGAGACGCTGGCCTGGTGGCTGAACGTGGTCTTCGCCCTGGAGGACCGGGTCCGGCCCTACAACAAGTACCTCGGCTGGGAGCTGCGCGAGCACCCGCTGTCGGTCCCAGAGTGGTCGGCCGAGCGCCTGCTGCCGCAGGTCGAGGCGGTGCTCGACGGCGACGCGGACGCCGTCCGGGCGGCGTACGCCGTCGTCGAGCGGGAGTGCTTTGCCTGGGACGAGCGACACGGCGGGCGGGACCTCCGCTAGCTCATCGAGAGCTGGGGCGACGAGCTCGCGGTGCTTCGCGGCCGCTGATCGAGTGGCGTGGCAACTTGGGACCCGAACGGACGTGTCTGATGCGCGATGTCCACCCACTGGGGTCACAAGTGGCGCGATACCCGGCCGAGGGGGTATTCCTCCCGGCTCGTGATCAGCGTGGCCGGTACTTCTCCGGGAGGTGCCCGGCGTCGACCGCCCAGGCGATCTCGTCGCGGATCGACTGCTCGAAGGGGATCGGCGTGATGCCGAGGTCGCGCCGGGCGGGGGTGTCGTCGAGGCGGGTGTCGCGCACGGCCATCTCGGCGCCCTCGCGGTCGGCCGGGAAGTGGAAGCGCTCGGGCAGCCGCAGCTGCACCGCCTCGACCATCCTCGCCGTCAGCACGCCCAGGCTGGCCGGCAGCTCGACGTAGCGGCGGCGGCGGCCGATCGCCCGCCCCACCGCGCCGTAGAGCTCCCTGGCGCCCATGTGGATGCCCGGGACGACGTACCTGCGCGGACCTCGACCCGGCTCCATGACCGCCGCGACGACATCGGCCGTGTCTCGGACGTCGCTCGCGAGCACGCCCCCCTTGGACCAGATCGGGAACCGGCCGCGGACCAGCCACAAGAACCGCTCGGTCTGCGAGCCGACGTAGGGGTCGTGCGGGCCGTAGATGGCGCCGGGGTAGACCGTGACCACCGGCTTCCCGTCTGCCTGGAACTCGCGGGCCACCTGCTCCGAGAGCACCTTCGACTTGCTGTAGGCGTGGTCGATGTCACCCAGTGGCAGGTCGGGCCCGCTGCCGCCGTGGCGCATCAGCGCCACCGAGCTGGAGATGTGCACCGCCGGGTCGCAGCCCTCGTCGAGAGCGGAGGTCAGGACCACGCGGGTGGCCCGGGCGTTGGTGTCGAGCATGGCCTTGGCCTTGCGCGGGTCGAGGCTGAAGATCGCGGCGGCGTGCACGACCGCGTCGCAGCCCTTCACCGCGAGGGCGACCGACTCGGCGTCGAGCACGTCGCCCGTGGCCACGTCCTCGGGCGCGAAGCTCACGCCGTGCGGGTCGAACGTCTCGGCGACCTGCTCGGGGCGGCGTACGGCCAGCCGCACGTCGTGGCCCGCGCGAAGCAGGGCCAGCACGATGTGCGAGCCGACGTACCCGGTTCCGCCCGTGACCAGAACGCGCATGGGTGATCCTGGGCCGCTGTGACTAGGGCGGTCAACCGGTCGGCCACACTTCCGGAATTCCGCGGCGCGATCCCGCCGCCACTCCTAGCCTCGCCCCCATGACCTCGACGACGGTGCGTGCGTGCGCAGCGGTCGTGTCCGCTGTCGCCCTGGTCGCGCCCACGGGCGTCTGGGCCACGAGCCACCACGAGCAGGCCCTGCCGGCGATGCGATTGGCCAAGGTGCAGTTCGACCCGCCCGGCGACGACGACCTGAGCAACTCCTCGCTCAACAGGGAGTGGGTCCAGATCCGCAACTTCGGCGTGAAGCCCTGGACGCTGACGGGCTGGTCGATCCGCGACGTCACGGGCTTCAAGTACCAGTTCCCGGAGGGCTTCACCGTCGAGCCCGGAGTCACCGTGACCATCCACACCGGCAGTGGCAGGAACCGCCCGCTCCACCTCTACTGGGGCCAGGGCAGCTACGTCTGGAACAACACCGGCGACAAGGCCACCCTCAAGAACGCCGCCGGCAAGGTCGTCGACACCTGCGCGTACGACGGCGCGGGCTCGTCGGTCATCTGCTGAGGCGCTCGCGCGCCGCGATGGCCGCTTCCGGGTGGTTCGTGGTGACCATCCACACGCGTGGGTCGCGCAGCGCGGCGCGCACGACTCGCGGGTGGTCGACCGTCCACACCAGGACGCGCACCTCGCGCCGGTGCGCCCAGCGCAGCAGCCGGACCCGGGCCAGCACGTGGTGCGCCACCAGGACGCCGGCCCCGCTGTCCCGCCACCGCCGCGTGGGGTAGAGCTCCCCGATCCGGGCACGTACGGCGGCGGGCAGCCGCAGGTGGGCCGTGCTCTGCCCGACCGTGAGTCCCACCAGGGCCGGCGTCTCGTGCGTCTCGGCCCAACTCGCGAGCCTCGCGGCCGCCCTGCCGTTGCCGGTCGTGAAGACCAGCCGTTCGGGGTCCAGGGCGCTCGCGCACTGGTCCGCCAGCTCCTCGGCCCAGTCATGCGCGTCAGGCCCCTTCAGGTCGACGTGCGCCCCCAGGCCGCTCTGTGCGACGGCAGCCAGCTGGTCGGCCAGGCGCGGGACGGCGGCTGCGTCGGCCACCGCCTCGTGGCTGCACACGAGCGTGCCGTCACCGGCGCGGCGTACGTCGAACTCCGCGTAGTCCGCCCCGATCGCCGCGGCCGCCCGCACCGCCTCCGGCGTGTTGCACCGGTGCGCCGAGATCAGGACGCGGGCGACCTCCCTCGTCCCGGCCATGACCGGACCCTAGCCCGGCCGATCGGCGCACCGATTGGTCACGAACGGCAGCCTGGGTCGGCGTGTCGTTGCGGTTGGGGACCAAACCGCAAGCCGGCCGCCCGACCAAACCGCAAGCCGGCCGCGCGACCAGACCAGCGGCCAGGACATCGCCGAAATTCCTCGTGGGAACCGGAACAACGGCCACCATGGGTGCGTTGGAGCCCGTGAGCAGACTTGAGCCTGATCGACTCAAGAATTTTGGCTGTCGCGGGAGCACTCGCAAGGATGGCCTCACAGATCACCCGAAGACACCCCAGTACCGCACCCACGGAGGTAACCCAACATGGCTCGTGCCGTCGGCATCGACCTCGGTACGACGAACAGCGTCGTCGCCGTCCTCGAAGGTGGAGAGCCCACCGTCATCGCCAACGCGGAAGGCGCCCGTACGACGCCCTCGGTCGTGGCCTTCGCCAAGTCCGGCGAGGTCCTGGTCGGCGAGGTCGCCAAGCGCCAGGCCGTCACCAACGTCGAGCGCACCATCCGTTCGGTCAAGCGCCACATGGGCAGCGACTGGAACGTGCAAGATCGACGACAAGACCTTCACCGCCCAGCAGATCAGCGCGTTCGTGCTGCAGAAGCTCAAGCGCGACGCCGAGGCCTACCTCGGCGAGCCCGTGACCGACGCGGTGATCACCGTGCCGGCGTACTTCTCCGACGCCCAGCGCCAGGCCACCAAGGAGGCCGGCGAGATCGCCGGCCTCACCGTGCAGCGCATCGTCAACGAGCCGACCGCGGCCGCGCTGGCCTACGGCCTCGACAAGGGCGACGACCAGACGATCCTGGTCTTCGACCTCGGTGGCGGCACGTTCGACGTGTCCCTGCTCGAGATCGGCGAGGGCGTGGTCGAGGTCAAGGCGACCTCCGGCGACAACCACCTCGGTGGCGACGACTGGGACGCCCGCGTCGTCGACTGGATGGTCAAGAAGTTCAAGAACGCCAACGGCGTCGACCTGGCCGCCGACAAGATCGCCAAGCAGCGCCTCCAGGAGGCCGCCGAGAAGGCGAAGATCGAGCTGTCGAGCTCCAGCGAGACCACCGTGCACCTGCCCTACATCACCCACGGCGAGTCCGGCCCGCTCCACTTCGAGGAGAAGCTGACCCGCGCGGAGTTCCAGAAGATGACCGCCGACCTGCTCGACCGCACCAAGGCGCCGTTCAAGTCGGTGCTCAAGGACGGCGGCGTCGCGGTGGCCAACATCGACCACGTCGTCCTGGTCGGCGGCTCGACCCGGATGCCCGCGGTCACCGAGCTGGTCAAGGAGCTGCTCGGCGGCAAGGAGCCCAACAAGGGCGTCAACCCCGACGAGGTCGTCGCGGTCGGCGCCGCGCTCCAGGCCGGCGTGCTCAAGGGCGAGGTCAAGGACGTGCTGCTGCTCGACGTCACCCCGCTGTCGCTGGGCATCGAGACCAAGGGCGGCGTGATGACCACGCTGATCGACCGCAACACCACGATCCCGACCAAGCGGTCGGAGATCTTCACCACCGCCGACGACAACCAGCCGTCGGTCGAGATCAAGGTCGCCCAGGGCGAGCGCCAGATGTGGGCCCAGAACCAGCCGCTCGGCAACTTCGAGCTGACCGGCCTGCCGCCGGCTCCGCGTGGCATCCCCAAGATCGAGGTCACCTTCGACATCGACGCCAACGGCATCGTCCAGGTCTCCGCCAAGGACCAGGCCTCCGGCCGCGAGCAGTCGATGCGGATCACCGGCGGCTCGGCGCTGTCCAAGGACGAGATCGACCGCATGGTGCGCGAGGCCGAGCAGTACGCCGCCGAGGACGCCAAGCGGCGCGAGCAGGTCGAGACCCGCAACCAGGCCGACTCGCTGGTCTACCAGACCGAGAAGTTCCTCGAGGACAACGCCGACAAGATCCCCGACGACGTCAAGGGCGAGGTGCAGGCCGACCTCGACGCGCTGAAGAAGGTGCTCGACAACGCCGACTCCGGATCCGACGAGATCCAGGCCGCGATCACCAAGCTCGGCGAGACCAGCCAGAAGATGGGTGCGGCCATGTACGCCGCCGCGGAGGCCGACCAGGCCGCTGCGGGTGGCAGTGACGGCAGCACCGGCGAGTCCGACGACGACGTGGTCGACGCCGAGATCATCGACGAGGACGCCGGCAACGAGGGCGACGGTCACACCGGAACCGAGGGTGACGGCCGGTGACCCACTCCCAGTCGGAGCAGGCGAACGGCTCGGCCGAGGTCGACCAGACCTCGGCCGAGCCGGCCGACGCTCCCGATGAGCAGGCCCTCCGTCGAGCCGGCTCCTTCGGCGATGCGGCCGCCGAGATGGCCAACGAGACCGAGGTCGAGGCGGCCGAGGCAGACCTGGCCGAGGCGCCGGCCGATCCCGAGACGCAGCTCGCCGAGCGGACGGCCGACCTGCAGCGGCTCCAGGCCGAGTACCTCAACTACAAGCGCCGCGTCGAGCGCGACCGCGAGCTGGTGCGCGAGAACGCGACGTACCAGGCCCTGACGCCGATCATCGAGGTGCTCGACAACATCGACCGGGCCCGTGAGCACGGCCCGCTCGACGACGGCTTCCGCGGCGTCGCCGAGCAGCTCGAGCGCGTGGTGGCGGCGCAGGGTCTGACCCGGTTCGGCCAGCCCGGCGACGCCTTCGACCCGACGATCCACGAGGCGCTGTCCCACATCGGGGAGGACCCCGACGTCGAAGGTGACGACCTGCAAGGTGATCGCCAAGGCGGGCTACCGCATGGGCGACCGCGTCGTCCGCGCCGCGCAGGTGCTCGTGGTCGACCCCGGCGAGCGTGACGAGGCGCCGGCGAACCAGATGTGACGATCGGACCTGCGCAGCCGATCGCGGCCGAGACCCCGGAAAGGAGGTGAGGGTGGATGACCGAGATCCGCGCCGACTGGGCGACCAAGGACTTCTACCAGGTCCTCGGCGTCGGCAAGAACGCGAGCCAGGCCGACATCAAGAAGGCCTACCGCAAGCTCGCCCGGGCGAACCACCCCGACTCCAACCCGGGTGACGCGAAGAAGCACGACACCTTCAAGTCCGTCGCCGAGGCCTACGACGTCCTCGGCGACGCCGAGAAGCGCAAGGCGTACGACGACTACCGCTCGCAGGTCTCCAGCGGACCGTTCCCGGGCGGGTTCGGCGGTGGCGGTTTCCGCCCGCCGGGCGGCTTCGACATCGACGACGTCATCCGCGGGCACGCCGGGGGCTTCGGCGACGTCTTCGGCGACTTCCTCGGCGGCGCGGGCGGCGCCCAGCGCCAGCCAGAGCCGGCCCGGCCGGTGCGCGGCGCCGACGTCGAGTCCTCGGCGACGATCGGGTTCACCGACTCGATCGAGGGCGTCACGATCAGCCTGCGGCTGACCTCCGACGCGCCGTGCCCGGAGTGCAAGGGCACGGGCGGCAAGCCCGGCACCAAACCGCACATCTGCGCCACCTGCGAGGGCGCCGGCTTCGTCGTGTCCGGAGTCGGCGGCGCGTTCTCCCTCAACGAGACCTGCCCGACGCTGCCACGGCCGCCAGCTGGTCTACGACGAGCCGTGCCCGACCTGCCACGGCAGCGGCCGCGGCTCCTCCGCGCGCACGATCCAGGCCCGCATCCCCGCGGGCGTCAAGGACGGCCAGCGGATCCGCCTGCGGGGCAAGGGCGGCCCGGGCGAGAACGGCGGCCCGGCCGGCGACCTGTTCGTCACCGTCAAGGTCACGCCGCACCGCCTGTTCGGCCGCAAGGACGACAACCTCACCCTCGACGTACCCGTCTCCTTCGACGAGGCCGCCCTCGGCGCCGACGTGAAGATCCCGACGCTCGGCGGCGCGCCCGTCACTCTCAAGATCCCCGCCGGCACTCCCAACGGCCGTACCTTCCGGGTGCGCGGCCGCGGCGCGAAGAAGAAGGACGGCACCAACGGCGACCTGCTCGCCACCGTCCAGGTCCAGGTGCCGGCCACCCTCAACGACGGTGCCCGCAAGGCCGTCGAGGACTACCGCACCGCCACCGAGGGCAGCACGCTGCGGTCCGGCCTGTTCGAGGCGGCCTCGTCGTGACGCCCGCGCACCCCCGAGCCGGACAAGGCCGTCTACGTCATCAGCGTCGCCGCCGAGCTCACCGGCCTGCACCCGCAGACCCTGCGGGCCTACGAGCGGATGGGCCTGATCGCCCCGAGTCGCACCGGCGGCGGCGGTCGTCGGTACTCCGCCCGCGACGTCGACCTGCTGCGCACCATCGCCGAGCTCACCGCCTCGGGCGCTGGAATCGAGGGCGTACGCCGCATCCTCGAGCTCGAGCACCAGGTCGACGCGCTGCGCGCCCGCAACGAGGAGCTCGGCGCCGAGCTCGAGGCCACGCGCCAGGCGCTGCGCGAGGCCCTCAACGAGCGGGCCGAGCCGCCGCACGGACGCGCCCGCCCAGCCGGCTGCCCGTCCTCCGCGAGCCCGACGCGGCGGGCCAGGTGGTCGTCTGGCGGCGCGGCGGCCGCTAGACGGCGCCCGACGGCTCACGGCACGACTCGGTCGCGGCGGGGTGCCTCGGGCCGGTCAGTAGAGTGGCCGCACCCTGAGCAACCGTCTGCGAAGAGAGCCATCACCTCACCGTGACTCCCAAGGACCACCTGTTCGCGCGTGCCCGCACGGCCGTCGTACGCCGGCTGGACCCGGTCGCGGCGAAGCGCGCCGCCACCCTCGCCGAGCGCCGACCAACGGCATCGAGGCCTCGCCCGAGGTCTCGGCGGCCCTCGACGCCGCGGCTGTGCTGGCGGTGCGCGACCTCGCGCAGCGGATCAGGTCCGGCGAAGCCGACGTCCACGACCAGGCCGCCCTCGCGCAGCTCGTGGAGGCCTACCTGACCCACCACCCGGCCGAGTCGCTGCCGCACGGTGTCGCGCAGGCCGTTGCCAAGAGCTTCGAGGAGCTGTGGCAGCCCGTCGGCGAGCCGGTCAACGAGCCGGCGCCGTTTATCCGCGACGTGATCCGCGACCAGTTCCACCGGCTCTACTACCACGTGTCCAAGCGGACCTGGAAGGACACCTGGTACCGCGGAGTGCGCACCTACAAGTGCCCCACCGACATGTGGATCTACATGGAGCTCATCGACGAGCTCGCGCCCGGGCTGGTCATCGAGACCGGCACCTACCGCGGCGGCAGCGCCCTCTACATCGCCGACCGGCTCGAGACGATCGGCGCCGGCAACGTGGTCACGGTCGACGTCAACGAGCCGCCCAACCCGCCACAGCACCCGCGGCTGACCTACCTGACCGGCTCCTCGACCGACCCCGCGATCGTGGAGAAGATCGCCGGGATGATCCCCGCCGGCTCGCCCGTGCTGGTGATCCTCGACTCCGACCACTCACGTGACCACGTCGCGGCCGAGCTCGAGGCCTACGCCCCGCTCGTGCCGGTCGGCTCGTACCTCATCGTCGAGGACACCAACGTCAACGGCCATCCGGCCGCGCCCGACTTCGGGCCCGGGCCCATGGAGGCGCTGTGGGACTTCATGGCCACCGACCCGGGCTTCGAGGTCGACGCCCACTGCGAGCGCTACTTCCTCACCCAGAACCCGTCCGGGTACCTCAAGCGCGTCCGCTGAGACAGCCTCCCGTTGGTTGAGGAGGGCCGTCAGGCCCGTCGCGAAACCAGCGCAACCACTCAGGTCACGCTGGTTTCGTGACAGGCGCTGGCGCGCCTTCCTCAACCAGCGGGGCAGGTCAGTTGACGGTCTTCTTCAACGTCGCCGTCCTGCCGAGGGGCGCGACGTACACGAACGAGCCGTCGGTGCGCAGCAGGTTGACGGTGACGGGCTGGTACTGCGTCGTGGACCACTGCTGGTTGTTGCGGGTCATCGTGCAGTCCAGCGCCAGCGTGTCACCCTCGGCGACGATCAGCGGGCTGGTGCCGTTGAGTGCGGGGGCGTGCCGACGGAGGTCACCTGGGTGTCGGCGAGGATCGCCTTCTGGAACGCCACGGTCCCCGAGATCCCGTTCTGGATCACGCGGCAGTTGATCACGTTGGGGTTGCCGGGGTCGCCGGCGGCGCCGTTCATCTGCACGCTGAACGTGATCAGGTAGCTGCCGACCGCCTGGGCGGGAATCGCCTGGGTGAAGCCGCCGGTGTGGGTCGCCACGGTCCACTGGTACAGCGTGTTGCGGTTGGTCTTGAAGTCACTGCTGCTCATGCCGTCGAGCTTGTCGGCGTTGAGCTTCTTGACCCGCTTGCTGTTGTTCACGGCGAGGGCGGCACCCTTGGCGCGCAGGTCGAGGGCGGGGCCCTTCGCGGTGTTCTTGATGGTCGTGGTGCGGTCGGCCTGGTTCCAGTGCCCGAGGATGGCTGAGCGGCCGGTCGCGGCGGCCGCGGCCCAGTCGAGCGCCGCGAGCAGCACGATCCCGACGGCGAGGGCGGTGAGGCCGGACTTGAGCTTCTGCATGGGATACACCTCTCTGGCGGCACACTGGGAGCAGGGCCCTGACAACTGGTGCTCATGCCACCGCACGCGGCCCGCGCAAACCCGTACGGCACGCCGTACGCAATTTTCAACGAAGTTGAGTGGAACAGACTCAACTTCGCGACCGTTGTGTCAGTGGGTCGCCCCCCGCGACCGGAAACTCCCGAACCCGCACGAGACGAGGAACCGACAGCCGGTATGAGCCAGTTCGCCGCCGAAAAGTTCACCACCCGCAGCCGCGAGGCGATCGAGGTCGCCCAGGTCGCGGCCACCACGGCCGGACACAGCACCACAGAGCCGATCCACCTGCTGGTCGCGCTGCTGCGCCAGGAGGACGGTACGACGCGCAGCCTGGTCACCAAGGCCGGCGTGGACGCCGCAACCCTCGCCGCCGCCGCCGAGGCGGCTGTCCGTGCGCTGCCCAGCGCCACCGGAGCGACCGTGCAGCGACCCGCAGCGTCGGCCGCGCTGACCCGGGTGCTCGCCACGGCGATGGACCTCGCCACCGGGATGAAGGACGACTTCGTCGCCACCGACCACCTGCTCATCGCGCTGGCCACCGTCGAGTCGAGCGCCAAGAAGGTCCTCGACGACGCCGGACTCACCGCCGACGGCCTGCGCGAGGGCGTCTCGGCCGTGCGCGGCAGCCGCCGGGTGACCAGCGAGGGCGCGGAGTCGACGTACGAGTCGCTGGAGAAGTTCTCGGTCGACCTCACCCAGGCTGCCGAGGAGGGCCGGCTCGACCCCGTCATCGGCCGCGACACCGAGATCCGCCGGGTGATCCAGGTGCTGTCACGCCGTACCAAGAACAACCCCGTGCTGATCGGCGACCCCGGCGTCGGCAAGACCGCCGTCGTCGAGGGGCTCGCCCAGCGCATCGTCGAGGGCGACGTCCCCGACTCGCTGAAGGGCCGCCGGCTGCTCTCCCTCGACCTGGCCGCGATGGTGGCCGGCGCGAAGTACCGCGGCGAGTTCGAGGAGCGGCTCAAGGCGGTGCTCGAGGAGATCAAGGACGCCGGTGGGCAGATCATCACCTTCATCGACGAGCTGCACACGGTCGTCGGCGCAGGTGCGGGCGGCGACTCCGCGATGGATGCGGGCAACATGCTCAAGCCGATGCTGGCCCGTGGCGAGCTGCACATGATCGGCGCCACCACGCTCGACGAGTACCGCGAGCGGGTCGAGAAGGACCCCGCCCTGGAGCGGCGCTTCCAGCAGGTGTTCATCGGCGAACCCTCCGTCGAGGACACCATCCAGATCCTGCGGGGCATCCAGGAGAAGTACCAGGCCCACCACGGCGTCCGGATCACCGACGCCGCGCTCGTCGCGGCGGCCACGCTCTCCGACCGCTACATCAGCGGCCGCCAGCTGCCCGACAAGGCCATCGACCTCGTCGACGAGGCCGCCTCGCGGCTGCGGATGGAGATCGAGTCCTCGCCGGAGGAGATCGACCAGCTCCGCCGCCAGGTCGAGCGGCTGAAGATGGAGGAGTTCGCGCTCGCCAAGGAGACCGACCCGGCGTCGGTCGACCGGCTGGCGAAGCTGCGCGCCGACCTCGCCGACCAGGAGGAGGAGCTGCGCGCGCTCGAGGCCCGCTGGGAGCGCGAGAAGGCCTCGCTCGAAGGCGAGGGCGAGCTGCGCCGCGCGCTCGACCAGCTCCGCGTCGAGGCCGACAAGCTGCTGCGCGAGGGCAACCTCGAGGCCGCGAGCAAGATCCGCTACGAGTCGATCCCCGAGCTGGAGAAGCGGATCGCCGAGGTCGAGGCCACCGAGAAGGCGACGGAGATCGAGCCTCTCGTCGGCGAGGAGGTCGGCGCCCAGCAGATCGCCGACGTCGTCGAGGCCTGGACCGGCATCCCCACCGGCAAGATGCTCCAGGGCGAGACGGCCAAGCTGCTCGAGATGGAGCAGGTCATCGGCCGGCGGCTGATCGGCCAGGCCGAGGCCGTGCGCGCGGTGAGCGACGCCGTACGCCGCTCGCGTGCGGGCATCTCCGACCCCAACCGGCCGACCGGCTCGTTCCTGTTCCTCGGCCCGACCGGCACCGGCAAGACCGAGCTCGCCAAGTCGCTCGCCGACTTCCTGTTCGACGACGAGCGGGCGATCGTCCGCATCGACATGAGCGAGTACTCCGAGAAGCACGCCGTCGCCCGCCTGGTCGGCGCGCCGCCCGGGTACGTCGGGTACGAGGAGGGCGGCCAGCTCACCGAGGCCGTCCGCCGGCGCCCCTACTCGGTGGTGCTGCTCGACGAGGTCGAGAAGGCCCACCCGGAGGTCTTCGACATCCTGCTCCAGGTGCTCGACGACGGCCGGCTCACCGACGGCCAGGGCCGCACCGTCGACTTCCGCAACACGCTGCTGATCCTGACCAGCAACCTCGGCTCGGCCTACCTCGTCGACCCGACCCTCGAGACGGACGAGAAGCGCGAGTCGGTGCTGGCGATCGTGCGGGCGTCGTTCAAGCCGGAGTTCCTCAACCGGCTCGACGAGATCGTCATCTTCGACGCGCTGTCGAAGGACGACCTGGCCCACATCGTCGACCTCCAGCTCGGCCTGCTCGAGAAGCGCCTCGCCGCGCGGCGGATCGACATCGAGGTCACCGACGCGGCCCGCGAGTGGCTCGCCGACACCGGCTACGACCCGGCGTACGGCGCCCGGCCGCTGCGCCGCCTGATCCAGACCGCGATCGGCGACCCGCTCGCCCGCCTGCTGCTCGCTGGCGAGGTCGTCGACGGCGCACGGTGCGGGTCGACCGCAGCCCCGACCAGCCCGACGGACTGACCCTGACGCCGGTCGCCTGAGCGGTCGCCTGAGACACTGGAGGTCATGAGTCCCACGCCCGAGCAGGCTCCGCGCCCTCGCCAGGTGACCCTCGCCGGGTCGCTGGTGATGGCCGCGTCGGTGATGCTCGTGCTGTCGGTCTTCGAACGCCTCGCCGACCTGCGCTCGCTGGAGAGCCGCTACGGCGGTCGAGCGGTTCCTCAGCGAGCCTCCCGGCAGCGAGCTCGGCATCGGCATGGAGTCGGCGCTGACGATCATGCGGACCGTCTCGATGGTCGGCGCCGGGCTGGCCACGGCGGCCGCGATCCTGGGCTGGCACGTCCTCAAGCGCAACCGGGCGGCCAGGGTCTGGTTGAGCGTCCTGGCCCTGCCGCTGTTCGTGTGCGGGCTGGTCACCGGTGGGTTCCTGGCCAGCGTGGTGCTGGCCAGCGTGGCCATGCTGTGGCTGGCGCCGTCGCGCCACTGGTTCGCCGGCACCACGCCGGGCACCGCACCGGATCTGCCGCCCGCTCTGGCTGGAGCGACGCCTCGACCTACGAGGCGCCCACTCAGCGCCGCCGGCTACTCGTCCGCGCGCCGACGTGCCGCCACTGCCGCCGCCGGGCCCACCCGCGACGCAGCAGCCGCCGCCGTGGACGCCGTACGCCGATCCCGCACCGTGGACCGTGCCCCAGCCCGGCGGCTCCGGGTGCCCCGCCGTCCCGGCCGGCCCGCCCGGCGGCCGTGGTGGCGGCCTGCGTGCTCACCTGGGTGTGCTGCGCGTTCACCGCGTTGCTCTCGATCCTGCTGGTGGCGGTGCTCGCGGCCGACGCCGACGCCCTGTTCGCCGAGATGCACCGGCAGAACCCCGACCTGGCCGACCAGGGCGTCTCCGACGCGACCCTGCAGTCGGCCACCTGGCTGACCGCGATCGTCTGCCTGGTCTGGGCGGCCGTCTCCGGCGCATTGGCGGTGCTGGCCTTCAACCGGATGCGCTGGGCCGCGATCGCCCTGATCGTCTCCGCGGGCGTCGTGGCGCTGTTCTGCCTGGCCGGCTCGCTGGTGTCGCCACCCCTGGCGTTGCCGGGCATCCTCGCGGCCGCGACGGTCGGCCTGCTGCTCCAGCCGTCGGTCCAACGGTGGCTGGTCCGTCGTGAGGCGCCGCGGTCGCACGAGCATGATGTGATGTCCGCGTGAGCGACAGCAGCCAGGGCGGCACCCCGCCTCAGAACCCCTACGGCGGCCAGACCGCCGGCCCGGATGCGTCCGGAGAGAACCCCTACGGCCAGCCGCCAGGGCAGCAGCCCTCAGGAGAGCAGCCCTTCGGCCAGCCGCCCGCCGGCAACCCATACGGCCAGCCGCCGGCCGGCAACCCCTACGGCCAGCCGCCCGCCTACGGCCAGCAGCCGCAGCCCCACCAGGCCTACGGGTCGCCCTACGGCCAGCAACCCGCGGCCGGCCGCTCGGCGACGGGCTGGACATGTACGGCCGCCCGCTCGGCAACGACCAGCGCCCCGGCACCGTGACCGCCGCCGGCTGGATCACCCTGATCTTCTCGGGCCTCACCGCCCTGCTCTACGCCTTCCTGACCCTGGCCATGGTCGTCGCCAAGGACGACATCCTCGAGCGAGATCGACAAGCGCGCTCGCCGAGCAGGGCGGCGACCGGCGACTTCAACGCCGAGGACGCCTTCGGCATCGTCCTGGTCGTGATGCTCGTGCTCACCGCCTGGTGCGTGATCGCCTGCGTGCTCGCCGTCTTCGCGATGCGCCGCTCCAACGTCTCCCGGATCCTGCTCGTCATCTCCGCCAGCGTCGCGGGCCTGCTCAGCCTGCTCGCCATCGGCTCGGTGATCAGCGCTGTGTGGCTGCTCGCCTGCGTGGCCGTGGTGATCATGCTGTTCACCGGCGGCGCCGGCGACTGGTACGCCGGGCGGCGCCGCTTCTGACTGCCGACGCGATACGTCGCGGGTATCCGTTCGGCCCGTTCAACCTCCCGAACGCCGAGACGCTCACGGCCGGGGCGGCGTCAGGCGTACGTCAGGTCGGCGCCGGCCAGCCGGCTGAGCGCCTCCTCGATCACCGAGCGTTCCTTGCAGAAGGCCCAGCGGACCAGCTGCCGGCCGGCGTCGGGGTCGTCGTAGAAGGGCTGCGTCGGGATGGCCACCACGCCGGCGCGCTCGGGCAGCGCCAGGCAGAACGTCATCGCGTCGGGCCAGCCGAGGTGGCTGATGTCGGAGGTCGCGAAGTAGGTGCCCGACGGCGGGCGGCCGGGCAGGCCGACCTTCTCCAGGCCGGCGCAGAGCAGGTCGCGCTTCTCCTCCAGCTCGGCGGCCAGGGTCCGGGGGAACTCGGGGTGCTCGTCGAGCGCGGTCGCCACCGCCGGCTGCAGCGGCGCGCCCGAGGTGAAGGTCAGCCACTGCTTGGCCGCCAGCACGGCGCCGACCAGCTCGGCGGGGCCGGTCGCCCAGCCGACCTTCCAGCCCGTGAAGGAGTAGCTCTTCCCGGCGCTGGACAGCGTCAGCGTGCGCTCGGCCATGCCGGGCAGCGTGGCGATCGGCACGTGGTCGTGGCCGGTGAACGTCAGGTGCTCGTAGACCTCGTCGGTGATCACCACGAGGTCGCGCTCGATCGCCACCTCGGCGACCGCGGCCAGCTCGTCGCGGGTGAGCACGGTGCCCGTCGGGTTGTGCGGGCTGTTGAGCAGCACGTACCTCGTGCGGTCGGTGACAACGCCGCGCGAAGCTCGTCGACGTCGAGCCGGAAGTCGGGTGCGCGCAGGGTGACCGGCCGGCGTACGCCGCCGGCGATCTGGAGCATCGCGACGTAGGAGTCGTAGTAGGGCTCGAGCACCACCACCTCGTCGCCGGGGTTCACCAGCCCCAGCAGCGCGCCGGCGATCGCCCTCGGTGCAGCCGGTGGTGACCACGACCTGGGTGTCGGGGTCGAGCTCGAGCCCGTAGTGGCGCTGCTGGTGCCGCGCGATCGCCTGCCGGAGCGCGGGCATGCCGATGCCCGGCGCGTACTGGTTGGCGCCCGACTCCAGGGCCCGCACCGCCGCCGCGATCACCTCCGGCGGGCCGTCGACGTCGGGGAAGCCCTGGCCGAGGTTGACCGCCCCGGTGCGCACGGCGAGGGCCGACATCGTCGAGAAGATCGTCGGCGGGATGCCGTCGAGGCGGGCGGCGGTACGGCGGTGGGGCACGGTCAGAGGGTAGTCATGGGCGTCAGTAGGGTTCGCGGCATGGCCGCCCGCGACCCCGACCTCGCCCGCGACGTCGACGCCCGCTGCCGGCTGACCGGGGAGTTCACGCTGCGGTCGGGTCAGGTGTCACACGAGTACTTCGACAAGTACCTCTTCGAGACCGACCCCGCGCTCCTGGCCCGGGTGGCTGCGCAGATGGAGGGACTGCTGCCGGCGGACGTCGACCTGTTGGGCGGGCTCGAGATGGGCGGCATCCCGATCGTCACCGCGCTCAGCGCGCGCACCGGCCTGCCCGCACTGTTCGTGCGCAAGAAGGCCAAGGACTACGGCACCTGCAAGCTGGCCGAGGGCCCCGATGTCGCCGGTCGCACGGTGACCCTCGTCGAGGACGTGATCACCACGGGAGGCGCCGTGCGCGACGCGACGCTGGCCCTGCGCGCCGCGGGGGCGACCGTCGAGCTGGTGGTGTGCGCGATCGACCGCTCACCCGCGGGGCAGAACCCGCTCGAGGACGTCGACCTCGAGGTCCGGCGCGGTGCTGACCAAGGCCGACCTGGACGGCGTGCGCCGCTAGGCCGAGGCCTTCGCGCTCTTCTTCTGGGGCTCGTCGTCGTCGCTGCGGTGCCGCCACCACTCGAAGACGATCGGCAGCACCGAGAGTGCCAGCAGCCCGAGGATCGCGTAGTCGATGTTCTCGGCCAGCCACGGCACGCTCGTGCCGACGAAGTAGCCGATGGCAACGATGCTGACCACCCAGATCACCGCGCCCACCAGGCTCCAGATGATGAACCTGCCGCGGTCCATCCGGGTCGCCCCGGCGACGACGGTGATGTAGGTCCGCACGAACGGCACGAAGCGCCCGATCACCAGCGCCTTGCGGCCGTGCTTCTCGAAGAACGCCTCGGTCTTCTTGAAGTACTCGCGCTTGAGGATCCGGCCGTCGTGCTCGTAGAGCGGCGGCCCGATCTTGCGGCCGATCTCGTAGCCCACGACGTTGCCGGCGAAGGCCGCGGCGGTGAGCATGACGAGGGCGAAGGCGAGGTTGACCAGCGGCCCGCCTGGCACGACCTCGATCTTCTCGCCGGCGATGAACAGGCCCATCGCCACCAGGAGGGTGTCGCCCGGCAGGAAGGGGAAGAACAGCCCGCACTCGACGAAGATGATCGCCAGGCTGACCCAGAAGAAGGCCGTGCCGAACTGGTCGAGCAGCCAGTTGGGGTCCATCCACTGGATGCCGAACAGCAGCGGCATCAGCAGCGCGGTCGGACTCACCGGGTGAGCGTACCTGCCGGGGCCCAAGGTTTTGGCCCTGACGAGCACTACTGTCGCCGCCGTGGACGACCCGCAGCGCTCCCTACGACCCGATGCCGCACGGGCCGCCCGAGGTCGGAGTCGGCCCGTGGCCCGGCCGGTGGCCCGAGGGCGAGCAGTACGACGCGCGGCTTGCTCGCCGAGGGCGACCGGCGCAACGTCGTCGACCGCTACCGCTACTGGACCATGGAGGCGATCGTCGCCGACCTCGACCTGCGGCGCCACGACTTCCACGTCGCGATCGAGAACTGGCAGCACGACTTCAACATCGGCACCATCGTCCGTTCGGCCAACGCGTTCCTGGCCGCCGAGGTTCACATCGTCGGCAACCGCCGGTGGAACCGCCGCGGCGCGATGGTCACCGACCGCTACCAGCACCTGCGCCACCACGCGACGGTGGCCGAGCTCGCGACCTACCTCAACGAGCGCGGGGTGACCCTCCTCGGCATCGACAACCTGCCCGGCTCCGCCCACCTGGAGACCATGGAGATCCCGCGGTCGGTCTGCTTCCTGTTCGGCCAGGAGGGGCCCGGCCTGTCGGAGCCGGCCCGCGAGGCCTGCGTGTCATCCGGGGGCACCTTCTCGATCGCCCAGTTCGGATCGACCCGTTCGATCAACGCCTCCGCTGCCGCCGCCATCGCCATGCACGCCTGGATCCGCACGTACGCCGACCTGTCACCCGAGGGCGACGCCTGGCGGGGGTGAGACATCCGCTGGTTGAGGAGGCCGCACCGCTGGTTGAGGAGGGCCGTCTGGCGGCCCGTCACGAAACCAGCGCACGCTCGAATGCGGCGCTGGTTTCGCGACAGGCGCTAGCGCGCCTTCCTCAACCAGCGAGAAGGTGGCGCCGTGGATCTCGTCGTACGCAACGCCAGGCTGGTCGACGGGCGGGTGGTGAACCTGGGCATCGCCGACGGGCTGTACGTCGCCGTCAGCGAGGAGCACCTCGACGTCTCGCCCGGGACCGCGATCGACGCGGAGGGGCGACTGGTCACGCCGAGCTTCGTGAACGCGCACATGCACCTCGACAAGGTGTACACGCTGCCGCTGGCCGGCGACGCCGCGCTGGCGTCGTACACGTCGGACTCGATGGGCGAGGCGATGCGGTCGATCGTGCGCCACGCGTCGGCCGTCAAGCAGCACTACGACCGCTCGTGGATCGTGCCGAACGTACGCCGCGCGCTCGACGAGGCGGTACGCAACGGAGTGCTCCACGTGCAGGCCTTCGTCGACGTCGACACCACCGCGGGCCTGGAGGGGATGGCGTCGGTCCTGGAGGCGCGGGAGGAGTACCGCGACCTCGTCGACCTGCAGGTCGTGGCCTTCCCCCAGGACGGCCTGCTGCGCGACCCGGGAGCGGCCGAGCTGTGCGAGGAAGCCGTGCGACTCGGAGCAGACGTGGTCGGCGGGATCCCGTGGATCGAGCTCACCGACCGCGATGCCAGGGAGCACGTGGCCTGGGCGTGCCGGCTGGCGGCCGCCACCGGCTCACGGGTGGCGATGCTCACCGACGACGCCGGCGACCCGGCGCTGCGGACGACCGCGATGCTGGCCGAGGCGATGATCGAGCACGAGCTGCAAGGACGCGGCGTCGCCTGCCACGCACGTGCCCTGGCGACGTACCCGACCCCGTCGGTCGTCCGCCTCGCGGACCTGGCGCGAGCCGCCGGGCTCGGCTTCGTCTCCGACCCGCACACCGGCCCGCTGCACCTGCCGGTGCGCGAGTTCCTCGAGGACGACCTGCCGGTGGCGCTGGGCCAGGACGACATCGAGGACGCCTACTACCCGTTCGGCCGCCACAACATGCTCGAGGTGGCGTTCCTCGCCGCCCACGTGCTCGGGTTCCTGTCCGGGCCCGACCAGCTGCGGCTGCTCGACCTGGTGACCGAGCGGGCCGCACGCGTGCTCGGCATCCAGGGGCACGGGATCGCCGTCGGCAACCGCGCCGACCTCTGCGTGCACCACCAGGAGCGCGTGGTCGACGTGCTGCGCGAGCATGCGCGGCCTCGCCGGGTCCTGCGCCGTGGTCGCGTCGTCGCCGAGTCGGAGGAACGGTCGCAGATCTTCCGCTAGGGGGCTAGCCTCCGCCGGAGGAGTCGCCGAGGGAGGGCAACGACAGTGCTGTCGGACATCGAGATCGCGAACGCAGCCACGCTGCGCCCCATCAAGGACGTGGCCGCCGAGACGCTCGGGATCGAGGAGCGGCACCTGGTGCCCTACGGCCACTACAAGGCCAAGGTCGACCTGACGTACCTCGCGTCGCTGGCCGACCGCCCGCTCGGCCGGCTGATCCTGATGACCGCGCTGTCGCCGACCCCGCCCGGCGAGGGCAAGACGACGACGACCGTCGGCCTCACCGACGCCTTGCACGGGCTCGGGCACCGCGTGATGGCCTGCCTGCGCGAGCCGTCGATGGGTCCGGTCTTCGGCATGAAGGGCGGCGCGGCCGGTGGCGGCTACAGCCAGGTCGTCCCGATGACCGATATCAACCTGCACTTCACCGGCGACTTCGCCGCCATCGGGGCCGCCAACAACCTGCTCGCGGCCCTGATCGACAACCACGTGCACCACGGCAACGAGCTCGACATCGACGTACGCAGCGTCACCTGGAAGCGCGTGCTCGACATGAACGACCGCGCCCTGCGCGAGGTGACCGTGGCGCTCGGTGGGCACGCCAACGGCTTCCCTCGCGAGGACGGCTTCGACATCGTCGTCGCCTCGGAGCTGATGGCGATCTTCTGCCTCACCGAGTCGTGGGCCGACCTCAAGAAGCGGATCGGCGACATCGTGATCGGCTACACCCGCGCGATGGCCCCGGTCACCGCGCGCGAGCTGGGGGCCGACGGAGCGATGGCCGCGCTGCTGCGCGACGCCCTCGCACCCAACCTCGTGCAGACGCTCGAAGGCGCACCGGCCTTCGTGCACGGCGGCCCGTTCGCCAACATCGCCCACGGCTGCAGCTCGGTGATGGCCACCCGCGCCGGGCTGCGGCTGGCCGACTTCGTCGTCACCGAGGCGGGCTTCGGCGCGGACCTGGGCGCGGAGAAGTTCGTCGACATCAAGTGCCGGAAGTCCGGCCTGCGCCCCGACGCAGCGGTCGTGGTGGCCACGGTGCGCGCGCTGAAGTACCACGGCGGCGTCGACCTCGCCGACCTCGGCACGGAGAACCTGGACGCCGTCGAGGCCGGGATGGCCAACCTGCGCCGCCATCTCGACAACATCCGCAACATCTACGGCGTGCCGTGCGTCGTGGCCGTCAACCGGTTCCCCAGCGACACCGAGGCCGAGGTGGCGAAGGTCGTCGAGCTGGTGGCGGCCGAGGGCGTGGAGGCCTATCCCGCCACCCACTTCGCCGACGGTGGCACCGGCGCCCACGACCTCGCGAAGGGTGTGCTGCAGGCGCTCGACGAGCCGTCGCCGTACACGTTCTCGTTCACCTACGAGGACGACCTCTCCCTCGCCGAGAAGGTCGAGGCGATCGCGACCCGTCTGTACGGCGCGACGCTGGTGACCTGGGACGCCAGCGCCCGCCGGCGCTTGCTGCGCATCGAGCGTGACGGCTTCGGCTCGCTGCCGGTGTGCGTGGCCAAGACGCAGTACTCGTTCTCGACCGACCCGACCATGCGCGGCGCCCCGAGCGGCCACGAGCTGCACGTCCGCGAGGTGCGGCTGTCGGCCGGTGCCGGGTTCGTCGTCCTGGTCTGCGGCGACATGATGACCATGCCCGGCCTGCCGCGCGACCCGTCCGCCGCTCGCATCGACCTGGCCGACGACGGGACGATCCTGGGACTGTCCTGAAGCCCTCGTCAGGTGCTGGGCGGCCCCAGATCGTCGAGGTACGCCGTGAGCCGCTCGTCCGGCCACTGCTGCTCCAGGTCGGCGACGACCCGGTCGCACACCTCAGCGGGGCTCCCGTCGGCATCGGTCCAGTCAGCGCGGTTCCAACCCTCGAGGTACGCGTCGCTGTCGATCGCGCCCAGCCGCATCGCGGCCTCGTCGATCGCCTCCTGGAACCGCGGGGCGAGCGGACCCTTGGTCACGGTCTCGCCTTCGCGCGCCACGACGAGCGAGGGCAGCTCGCGCCAGTAGGTCACCTGGTACTCGGTCACGCCCGCGAGGCTAGTGGCCGGCGGCCAGCAATGCTCTCTCGAGCCCGGCCAGGCCGCGCGACGTGTGGCTCTTGACCGTGCCCTCGCCGATGCCGAGCTCCTCCGCAGTCTGGGCGACCGACAGGTCGAGCATGTGGCGCAGGACGACGACCTTGCGCTGCATCTCGGGCAGCTGCTGGAGGGCCTCGACGAGGGCGCTGCGCTCCTCCGGGGCGCCGGCATCGGGCGCGGGCCGGTCGAGCCCGTCGAGGCCGGATCTCTCGCGGCGCCACGGCCGCCGCGACTCGTCGACGTTGGCGCGGAGCAGGATGCGGCGGGCGTAGCCCTCGGCCGCACCGGGGTCACGCAGCCGTGGCCACGCGACGTACAGCTTGACGAACGCCGTCTGCAGCAGGTCGTCCGCGCGGTGCCAGTCGCCGCAGATCGCGTACGCGACGCGGCGCAGGTGGGTCTGCCTCGCCGTCACGAACTCGGCGAAGTCCTGCGTCGCGGCGCCGGTCGGTCAGCTGACTTCCTCCCCACTGAGGTACTTCTCGCTGGCGTAGGCGATGAACGCCTCGAGATCCGGGCCGCCCATCTTCAACGGCACGGCCTCGGTCTCTGCTGCGCCGTCTGTTTCACCAGACCAGCACGAAGAACCTCTTGCCGTCGGGCTCGCTTGAGCAGCGCGGCAGCGATGCGGGCGCCGTCGGGGGCGAAGCCTGCGGGCAGGTCGGGATCGACGCACCTGGGCGAGGATCTCGTTGCCGTGGGTGGCGACGAGCGAACCGTCCGTCGGCGAAGTGGATGTAGCCGGCGGAGTTGTCCTCCGGCGTGGGCGTCATGTTCCTGCGCACCTGCTGAGCGACCCAGTCGCGGAAGTCACCGGAGCTGCCGGAGGCGCCGGCGCCCGACTCGCTGACGCTCCCGTCGTCGTACTGGGTCCACGTCATCAGCAGCCAGGACTCCTCTCCCTGGTACTCCAGGTCGAGGGCGACCGAATGGTCCATGCCGGCGCTGGGCGGGTACGGCGAGTCGACACGCTCGACCACCGTGGCGTCCGGCCGGATCTCCAGGTGCCCTTCGCGTCATATCGGGCCAGTTCGCCGCCCTCCCAGTCGGCGGAAGGATCTGCGGCGACCTGCGTGCCTGGCCGTTCGGCGCCGTCGTCGAGCACGGCGACCGCGCCAAGCCCCGCGACCGTCGCGACCGCGACGGCGACGACCGAGCCGGCGATGCGCCGCCGGCGTACGGCGCGGTGCCCGGCGTCGAGCCGGTCGGTCACCGGGCGGTGAGCAGGTTCGGGTCCGAAGCCTTGCGTGAGCGCCTCGCGGAGTTCCACGTCCATGACCCCTAGACGGAAGCACGGACCCGATCGGTTGTCACCGCATGCGGACGACTTTCGATCGATCCAGCCGCAGCGACTAGGGTCTCGAACGACGGCTCACCCACGTCCTGCCAGGAGTTCCCATGCCGATCGCCACTCCCGAGAAGTACGCCGAGATGCTGGACGCCGCGAAGTCGCAGGGCTTCGCCTTCCCGGCCATCAACGTGTCGTCGTCGCAGACCCTCAACGCGGCGCTCCAGGGCTTCGCCGAAGCCGGGTCAGACGGGATCATCCAGGTCTCGACCGGCGGCGCCGAGTACCTCTCCGGCCCCAACGTGAAGAACATGGTGACCGGCTCGGTCGCCTTCGCCGCGTTCGCCGCCGAAGTCGCCAAGTCCTTCCCGGTCAACATCGCCCTCCACACCGACCACTGCCCCGAGGACAAGCTCGACGGCTTCGTCCGGCCGCTGATCGACATCTCGGCCGAGCGGGTGGCGCGGGGCGAGGCGCCGCTGTTCCAGTCGCACATGTGGGACGGATCCGCCGTACCCCTCGACGAGAACCTCCAGATCGCCGAGGAGCTGCTGGCCAAGTGCGCGGCGGCCCGCATCATCCTCGAGATCGAGGTCGGCGTGGTCGGCGGCGAGGAGGACGGCGTGGTCGGCGCGATCGACGACAAGCTCTACTCCACGCCCGAGGACGCCATCGCGACGGTGAAGGCGCTCGGGGTGGGCGAGAAGGGGCGGTACCTGACGGCGCTCACGTTCGGCAACGTCCACGGCGTCTACAAGCCCGGCAACGTCAAGCTCCGCCCCGAGGTCCTCAGGACCGCCCAGGAGTCGGTGGTCAAGGAGCTCGGTCTCTCCGCCGACGAGCGTCCCTTCGACCTCGTCTTCCACGGCGGGTCCGGCTCGACCGCGGAAGAGATCGGCGCGGCGGTCGACTTCGGCGTGGTGAAGATGAACGTCGACACCGACACCCAGTACGCCTTCACCCGCCCGGTTGCCGCCCACATGTTCAGCAACTACGACGGCGTGCTGAAGGTCGACGGCGAGGTCGGCAACAAGAAGGCCTACGACCCCCGCGCCTGGGGCAAGTCCGCCGAGGCCGGCATGGCCGCCCGCGTCGTCGTGGCCTGCGAGAACCTCCGCTCCACCGGCCACTCGGTCGGCTGACGCGGTTCTCCACAGCCCCGTCGGTTGCCGTGGCGCCAGCCCGTCTCGCTGACCAGCCTGGGGTGCATGGACCTGCTGCGCGACCAGGCTGGCGTCATCTCGCGACGCCAGGCACTCGAGGCTGGGCTGACGAGCAACGATGTACGCCGGCTGCTTCGGCGGCGTGAGTGGTGGTCGTGCACCCGGGCGTGTACGTCGACCACACCGGGCCGCTGACCTGGCTCCAGCGAGCGTGGGCAGGTGTTTTGTACGCCTGGCCCGCCGCATTGTGCGGCGAGTCTGCGCTGCGAGCCGTGGAAGGTCCCGGACCTGGACGGTCGGCTCTACCACGACTCCGTCGAGCAGCGGGACCGCGACCTCGATCGGGACTTGGATGCGGCGGTCGACAGCCGGCTGCCCGTCCGGCTCGGCTACGGGCAGGTCGTCGACCGAGCCTGCCGGACCGCAGGCCGCATCGCCTTGCTGCTGCGAGCCCGTGGCTGGACCGGGACGCCGTCGCCCTGCTGGCCGGGTAACGGCGGGCCGCCTACTGCGTGAGCTCGGCTCCTCCTAGGCTGACGGACATGACCCAACGGACCTGCTCGCCGGACCGCCGCCGACGCACCTCCCCGACGACCCCGCGGACGCCGAGCTGGGCGATGGCGCCGAGGCCGAGGCCGTCGTACGCCGCCACCCGGCGTCGCCCGCCGCGTGGGCAGCGCTCGCCCAGCAGGCCAGGGATGCGGACGCCGACGACCTGACGGTCTATGCCTACTCGCGCGTGGGCTACCACCGCAGCCTCGACCTGCTGCGCCGCAACGGGTGGAAGGGCCACGGGCCGGTGCCGTGGGAGCACGAGCCCAACCGCGGGTTCCTGCGCTGCCTGGCGCTCCTCGCCCTGTCGGCGCGCGCGATCGGCGAGAACGACGAGTGGGAGCGCTGCTCGACGTTCCTACGTGACTCCAGCCCGAGGGCGGCCGACGAGCTGCTCTAGGGCGGCCACAAACCAAAGGCCGCGTACCCTCTCCGCGCCCAGCGACATCACCAGCGTGGGCAGCCGCGGGCCGCGCTCGGCGTCGACCAGGAGCCGGTAGAGCAGGCCGAAGAACTCCTTCTGGTCGGCCTTCACCTCCTCGGTCGGCTAGTCGCCGAGGGCCATGCCGCGCGCGAGTTTCGGGACGCCGTAGACCAGCGCCGTCACCTGGTCGAGGTCCAGCGGCTCCTGCAGCCCGTCGCGTAGCAGCCGCAGCCACTCACGCTGCACGTCGGTGAGGGACGAGAGCGTGTCGGTGTCAGGGGTCGCGCGCACATTGGTGCGGTCGGCCGGGTCGACGTACTCAGCCGTCCACGCCATCGCCTTGTCGAGGCGCGGCTCGAGGTCGTCGACCGCGTGGCCCACGATCCGGCTGATCTGCTCGGCCGAGCCGGCGGTCACGTCGGCGACCGAGGACAGCAGGCGGAACGGTACGACGACCCGGGGCGCCGGCAGCGGGCCCGAGGCCGTGGCGGCGGCGCGCTCCCACGCCAGCACCTGCGTGTCGCGCTTGGCGGGTCGGCGGCCTTGCGGGTCAGGGAGTCCCACTCGTCGTAGAGGCGGACGACCTCGGGTCCGAAGTCGATGTCGAAGGTCTGCTTGGGGTTGCGGCGGACGTAGAGCCACCGGAGGATCGGCGCCTCGAGCACCCGCAGGGCGTCTGCTGCCGTCGGCGCGCCGCCGGCCGAGCAGGACATCTTCTGCACGCCGGCGAAGCCCACGAAGCCGTAGCCGAACCACGCCGGCCGCGGCATCCCGAAGACCTTTTCGACCAGCTCGTGGCCGACGGTGAACGACGAACCGGGCGTCGCGTGGTCCATGCCCGCCGGCTCGAAGTCGACGTGCTCGAAGGCCCACCGCATCGGCCAGTCGACCTTCCACGCCAGCTTGCCTTCGTCCTGGGTGCCCAGGTTGGTGGTGTGGGAGTGGCCGCGGTCGCAGGTGTAGGCGAG
This sequence comes from uncultured Actinomycetota bacterium, assembly GCA_963790295.1. Lineage (GTDB taxonomy): Bacteria > Actinomycetota > Actinomycetes > Propionibacteriales > Nocardioidaceae > Nocardioides. The sequence continues at coordinate 114,385 of CAWBOE010000004.1, read as the reverse complement.
GTCGGTCGTGCCCTCGTCGTACGCCGTCACGGTCGTCGTGTCGCGCTGGCAGGTGCGGCAGAACGGCTTGAACGGAAACCGCTCCAGCTCGGTGGCGCCGTCAACCTCCTCGTCCTCCACCACCGAGTCGGCCAGGGCTTCCGCCTCCTGGTCAGAGGTAGGCTCCGGCGCCGTCTTCTTGGTGCGGTGGCGCGCCAGCACGGCCTCGATCTCCTGCCGGTGCTGGACGGCGAGCAGCACCTGGTCGCGGTAGACACCGGAGGTGTAGCGCTCGGTCTGGGAGACCTCGTCCATGTCGACGCCCATGGCGTGCAGCGACGTCGCGCAGCGGCTCCTTGAAGTGCTCGCCCCATGACGGGTGGCAGTGCCACGGGTCGGGTACGCCGCTCAGCGGACGCCCGATGTACTCGGCGTACGACGGGTCGACGCCCTGGGGCACCCTGCGGAACCGGTCGTAGTCGTCCCAGACGTGCAGGTGCCGCACCGGCACGCCGCGGCGGCGCAGCTCGTCGGCGACGAAGTGCACGGTGAGGAACTCGCGCAGGTTGCCCAGGTGCACCGGCCCGGACGGCGACACCCCCGACGAGACGGTCACCTGCTTCTCCTCGCCGGCGTGCCTGATGGCGTCGTCGGCGGCGCGGGTGACCCAGTCGGTCGGGGAGTCGGACATGGGCCGAAACGCTACCCGAGCGTGCTGGCGAGCGCCCGACCACAGTTTCGTCCGCCGCGCGCCTCCGGTCTGCACGACGAGCGAAGCGAGCGCAGCGAGCGAGCCGAGGAGGAAGACCGAGGGTCATAGCGCGGCGGACATGCGAGCGGAGCGAGCCGAAATAGCAGAGCGCCGGAGTTGTCCCCTGAGTCCACTCCGGCGCTCGCCGACGTCGCCGACCCAACCCCCGCAATGAGTGGGCCCAATCAATGACCGGTGCCGAACCCCGAGGATCCAGCCCGTGACGTCCTGCTGGCCATCGTCGCACTGTCCGGTCAGTGCCACCTGGCTAAGGAATGCCTGCGGCACTAACATGCCATCAGTGCCCCGGAACCTACGACGCGGCGTGACCTCGGTCCTCACCGCCCTCGGCCTCGGACCCGAGGAGGAGCGCCTCTACCGGCAGCTCCTCCCACTCTCCGGAGGACCGCTGGCCGACGTGGCGACGGTGCTCGGCACGACGCCGGGTCAGCTCCAGGACCGGCTCGCGCGGTTGGTCGAGGGCGGCATGGTCGAGCTGGCCGGCGGCCGGATGACCGTGCTGCCGCTGACCGCGCTCGTCGCCCGGTTGATCGAGGACCAGTCCGCGGCGGCCGCACGGTCGCGGGAGCAGCTGGGTGCCCTGGCCCAGGCGATCCCGTTCCTCGTCGCCTCGGCGGCTCGCCCCGGGCCCGGTCAGATGGAGGATCTGGGCAGCCTCGACGGCGAGCTCAGCGCAGGAGGAAACCCCCTGCAGCTGCTCACCGACCTGATCGAGACCAGCCAGGGCGACCTGCTGTGGTGGCGCCCGGACGCCTACCTGCTGCCTCGCGAGTCGGCCATCTCCGTGGTGGTCGGCCGGGCGGTGGCGTCGGGGCGGCGATCGCGGGCCATCTACCCGGTGCGCGCCCTGCGCGAGGCACCCGAAGTGCTTCAGGCCCGGGCGCGCCAGGGTGAACAGGTGCGCGTCGTCGACGACATGCCGACCCGGATGCTGGTGATCCGGGGCACCCACGCGATCCTTCCCGAACCCCTCGGCTATGCCGACGAGCCGCGGCTGCTGGTACGGCAGCCCGCGATCGTCGGCGCGCTGACCTTGCTGTTCGAGCGGTACTGGGAGCAGGCCACGGCGCTGCCCGACCTCGACGCGCGCCGACCCCGCGTCGACATCCGCGGTGGCCTGCTGCGCCAGCTCGCAGCCGGTGCCAAGGACGAGCAGATCGCGCGCACCCTCGGGCTCAGCCTGCGCACCGTACGTCGCCGCGTCGCCGACCTGATGATCGAGCTGGGTGCGGACACCAGGTTCCAGGCCGGCGTGGAAGCCGCACGCCGCGGCTGGTTGTGAGAGGTCCGAGCGCGCCGCAGCGCGCTCGGACACGCGCCGAAGCGCAGCGAGGCGCAAATCAGGGGAGCACGAATCGGTACGCCGCGGGCTCGAGGTGCCAGGTACGTTGCCGCTCCGGCCCGTAGACCTCGCCGTCGGCGCTGCACCAGAACGCCTCACCGGAGACCGAGACCGTCCGGCCGCGGTGATAGTCGACGTCGGGTCGTTCGAGGTGCGAGCCCCCGCGCGCCATCTTCAGCGCGTAGGCCAGCTTGGCGAGTGGTGCCGTCGACCGCGAGACCATCACGTCGAGCGAGCGGTTCTCGGGGTCGGCGTACGGCGTGACCTCGGTTCCGCCGCCGATGTTGGCGCCGTTGCCGACGGCGACCATCAGCACGGGCCGGTCGAGGTCGTTGACGACCTCGCCGTCCACCTCGACGCGCAGGTGCAGGTCGGCGGGGTGGAGGGCCGACTGGAGGGCGCCGATGGGGTAGCCGACCTTGCCGAGGTTGAGCCTGCCGATGCCGATCGAGCCCAAGCGCTTCTTCCACGAGCCACCGCGCTTGCTGGCGTCCGCACCCGTGCCGACGTGGACGTTGTTCACCACGATCTGACCCACCTCGTCGACGATGAGGTCGGTCTCGCGGACCTCGCCCTCGACCACGACGCGGGCCGCCTCCTCGATCTCGAGGGGGATGCCGACCCCGCGGGCGAAGTCGTTGCCGGTGCCCAGCGGCAGCAGCGCCAGCACCGAGCTGCCCAGCTGCCTGCGGCGATGGAGCGCGGAGACCACCGCGTGCAGGCTCCCGTCGCCGCCGGCGACCACGATGCGCCGCGATCCAGCCCGCTGGAGGACGCCGTCGAGCTCGCCCGGGTCGGAGGTCGCAGCGACCTCGACCGACGTACGCTCACGCAAGATGCCCAGGGCGACCTCGAGGGTCTCCTGGTCGGCGGTGCCGGCGTCCTTGTTGGTGATGACGAGCAACGGGTCCATCGACGCGGACACTAGCCCCTGGTCCACGAGCCGACCCCACCCGCAGGGTGTGGGAGCCGAAGTCCAGTAACCTCAGTGCGCCCTTCGAGGCTCGCAAGCTCGCACCTCAGGAACCACCTCGACCAGCCCGCGACCGAGCAGGAGACGACATGCCGGCGATCGTCGTCCTCGGCGCCCAGTGGGGCGACGAGGGCAAGGGCAAGGCCACCGACCTCCTCGCGACCAACGAGATCATCGACTTCGTCGTCCGCACCAGTGGTGGCCACAACGCGGGCCACACGATCGTGGTCGAGGGTGAGAAGTTCGCGACCCACCTGCTGCCCAGCGGCATCCTGACCCCTGGCGCGACCTGCGTGATCGCAAACGGCGTGGTGGTCTCGCCGGAGGCGCTGTTCCGCGAGCTCGACGCGCTCATCGCGCGCGGCGTCGACCTGGCCCCGCTGGTGGTGAGCGCCAACGCACACGTGCTGGCGTCGTACCACGCCACCATCGACAAGGTCACCGAGCGTTTCCTCGGCAACGCCAAGCTCGGCACTACCGGGCGGGGCATCGGCCCGACGTACGCCGACAAGATCAACCGCATCGGCATCCGGGTGGCCGACCTGTTCGACGAGGAGCTGCTGCGCCAGAAGGTCGAGGCATCGCTCGACGTCAAGAACCAGGTCCTCGCCAAGGTCTACAACCGCCGTGCGATCTCGATCGACGCGGTGGTCGAGGAGCTGCTGTCGTACGTCGAGCGGTTGCGGCCGATGGTCGCGGACACCTCGCTGCTGCTCAACCGCGCGCTCGACGAGGGGAAGACCGTGCTGTTCGAAGGCGCGCAGGCGACCATGCTCGACGTCGACCACGGCACGTACCCCTTCGTGACGTCCTCGTCTCCCGTAGCTGGAGGAGTCTGCACCGGCGCCGGCATCGGACCGACCCGGATCGACCGGGTGATCGGCGTGATCAAGGCCTACACGACCCGGGTCGGCTCCGGGCCGTTCCCGACCGAGCTGTTCGATGCCGACGGCGAGAAGCTCTGGAAGGTCGGCGGCGAGGTGGGGGTCTCGACCGGCCGCAACCGCCGGTGCGGCTGGTACGACGCCGTCGTCGCCCGCTACTCCTCCCGCGTCAACGGCCTCACCGACCTGTTCCTGACCAAGCTCGACGTGCTGTCGTCGTGGGAGCGGGTCCCGGTCTGCGTCGCCTACGACGTCGACGGCGTCCGCCACGACGAGATGCCGATGACACAGTCGGAGTTCGAGCGCGCCAAGCCGATCTACGAGAAGCTCCCCGGCTGGTGGGAGGACATCTCCGGCTGCCGCGAGTTCTCCGACCTGCCCGCCAACGCCCAGGCGTACGTACGGACCTTGGAGGAGATGTCCGGCACCCGCATCTGGGGCGTCGGCGTCGGTCCCGGCCGCGAGCAGACCCTCGAGGTTCCCGGTGGTTGAGGCGGGCCGTCAAGGCCCGTCACGAAACCATCGTCACGCACACGTCTCGTCTCTCACCGGGTCTCGTGACGGGCGCTAGCGCGCCCTCCTCGACCGGCGGGGGTGCCCTCGCCCGGCGCCTCGGGCTCGGGGACGCCGTGGTGATCGGGCTCGGGTCGATGATCGGGGCGGGAGTGTTCGCGGCGTTCGGGCCGGCGGCGCGTGCGGCAGGCACGTGGCTGCTGCTCGGGCTCGCCATCGCCGCGCTGGTGGCCTACTGCAACGCCACTGCCTCGGCGCAGCTCGCGGCGGCCTACCCACGCGCCGGCGGCACCTACCTCTACGGCCGCGAGGTGCTCGGCGAGTGGTGGGGCTTCCTGGCCGGCTGGGGTTTCGTGGTCGGCAAGACGGCCAGCTGCGCGGCGATGGCGATGACGTTCGCGGCGTACGCCGTCCCCGACGGCTGGCAACGGCCAGTCGCGGTTGCTGTGGTGGTCGTCCTGGCTCTGGTCAACTGCGCGGGCATCACCCGGACGGCCGGCCTGACCCGGGTCATCGTGTCGCTGGTGCTGGTCGCGCTGGTGCTCGCGGTCGCGGCCGCTCTCGGCGGCGGAGAGCCTCAGGGCCTGGAGGGATGGGACTCGCCGCAGGGCGCGTACGGCGTGCTCCAGTCGGCGGGGCTGTTGTTCTTCGCGTTCGCCGGCTACGCGCGCATCGCCACGCTCGGCGAGGAGGTACACGACCCCGAGCGCGTCATCCCTCGCGCCATCGTCACCGCCCTGCTCGGCGCCGTGGCCGTGTACGCCGTCGTCGCGGTCGCCGTGCTGGCCGTGCTCGGTCCCGAGGCGACCGCCGCGTCGACCCAGCCGGTCGCCGACGCCGTGGCGTCGGGCGGCTGGGACTGGGCCGTTCCCGTCGTCAGGGTCGGTGCCGCCCTGGCCGCCGCCGGCGCGCTGCTGGCGCTGGTTGCCGGCTTGGGTCGTACGGCGCTGGCCATGGCCCGCGAGGGCGACCTGCCGCGCTGGCTTGATGCCGTGCACCCGCGGTTCCGGGTGCCGCATCGGGCCGAGCTCACCGTCGCCGCCGTGGTGGTGGTCCTGGTGCTGCTGGCCGACCTGCGCGGAGTGATCGGCTTCTCGTCGTTCGGGGTGCTGCTCTACTACTTCGTCGCCAACGCCGCGGCCCGCAGGCAGCCCGCCGACCAGCGCCGCTATCCCCGGCTGGTTGCAGGTCCTGGGCGCGGCCGGCTGCCTGGTCCTGGTCGCGACGCTGCCGTGGGAGGCCGTGGTCGCCGGGGTGCTCGTCTTCGTGGTCGGCGTGGTCGGACGTTGGTTGAGGATCCGGGCCGTCAAGGCCCGGCACGAGACCCGGTGACCGGGTTCTGACCGAAGATACCTATCGGCGACAGGCCGGCAGCGCCCTACCGTCGTGACCATGCTGCCCCCCGAAGAGGCGATCGACCGGCTCGCGGCGGTGATGAAGGCGCCGCCCGGGCACCGCATCCTGCACGCCAAGGGCCAGTTCTACTCGGGCACCTTCAACGCCACCCCGGACGCCACGGCCATCTGCCGGGCCAGGCATCTGCAAGGAGACACCGTCTCGGTGCTGGTGCGCTGGTCGCACGGCAGCGGACGACCGGACTCCAACGACGAGCGGCCCTACGTGCGCGGCATGTCCGTGTCGTTCGTGCTCCCCGACGGGACCTCGACCGACATCCTGGGTCAGACGGTTCCGCGGTTCCCGGTCCGCACGCCCGAGGAGTTCGTCCGGCTCAGCGAGATCGCGCGCGACCGGCGCGAGCTGGCGAAGTTCCTCGCCATCAGGCCGCGGACCGCACTGGCCCTGGCGCACAACGCCCGCGCGAAGGCGCTGAAACCGCCGGCGAGCTACGCCGAGGCGACGTACTTCGCCGATCCACGCCTACCGCTGGGTCACGCTCGCCGGTCACGGCACCTGGGTCCGCTACCGGCTGGTGCCCAAGGCGACCCCGCGCGACCGCCCGCCCGGGCGCTTCGCCGGGCGTGACCGCCTGCGCGACGAGATGCAGGTCCGCCTGGCTCAGGGGCCCGTCAAGTACGACCTGGTGGTCACCGTGGCCGGGCCGAGGGACGACCCTCACAACCCGATGTCGGTGTGGAAGGGCAGCCGTGACTTCGTCGCAGGCTGGCTCGAGATCACCACGCCCGAGCCCGACCACGAGGAGCGAGGGCGACATCGTGGTCTTCGACCCCACCCGCGTGGTCGACGGGATCGAGCTGAGCGACGACCCGATCCTCCACTACCGGCCGTCCGCCGTACGCCGTCTCGATCGAGCGGCGGTCGGCCGACCCGCACGCTCGACCTCGACCGCGACGCCCTAGACTCCCCGCACGTGAAGGCGCTCGTCATCGGTACCGGTGGGCGCGAGCACGCCCTGGCCCTGGCCCTGTCGCACGACCCGGCGGTCGACGAGGTGCACGCCGCACCGGGCAACCCGGGCATCGCCGCGGTGGCCACCCTCCACGACGTCGACCCGATGTCCGGCGAGGCAGTGGCCGCGCTGGCTCGCGACCTGCGGCGTCGACCTCGTGGTCGTCGGCCCGGAGGCGCCGCTCGTGGCCGGCGTGGCCGACGCCGTCACCGCCGCCGGCATCACCTGCTTCGGGCCCTCGGGCGAGGCCGCGCGGCTCGAGGGCTCCAAGGCGTTCGCCAAGGAGGTGATGGCAGCCGCCGGCGTGCCCACGGCCGCCGCCCGGCTGTGCAGCACGCCCGACGAGGTCGCCGCGGCGCTCGACGCGTTCGGGCCGCCGTACGTCGTCAAGGACGACGGCCTGGCCGCCGGCAAGGGCGTGATCGTCACGACCGACCGCGCCGCCGCGCTCGCGCACGCGGCGGCCTGCGGGCGGGTCGTCGTGGAGGAGTACCTCGACGGCCCCGAGGTCTCGCTGTTCGCGCTCTGCGACGGCACGACGGTCGTGCCCGATGCAGCCGGCGCAGGACTTCAAGCGGATCCTCGACGGCGACGAGGGCCCGAACACCGGCGGCATGGGCGCCTACACGCCGCTGCCCTGGGCGCCCGCCGACCTGGTCGACGAGGTCCGCGCGACGTGCTCCAGCCGACCGTCGACGAGATGGCGCGGCGCGGGACGCCCTTCCGCGGCCTGCTGTACGCCGGCCTCGCGCTCACCTCGCGCGGAGTGCGGGTCGTCGAGTTCAACGCCCGCTTCGGCGACCCGGAGACCCAGCCGTTGCTGGCTCTGCTCGACTCGCCCATCTCGCCGCTGCTGCGTGGGCGCGGCGACCGGGCGACCTGGCCTCCGTGCCGCCGCTGGTCTGGAAGCCAGGCGCCGCCGTCGCCGTCGTGATGGCCTCGCGCGGCTACCCGGAGTCGTCGTCGAGCGGCGACGTCATCGTCGGCACCGAGACCCTCGACCGCGAGGCCGACGTCGACGTCATCCACGCCGGCACCGCGCGCGACGACGCCGGCCGACTCGTCACTGCCGGTGGCCGGGTGCTCGCCGTGACCGCGGTCGGCGTCGACGTCGCCGACGCCCGGGCCAAGGCCTACGAAGGCGTCGTCCACCATCTCCTTCCCCGGCGCCCAGTGGCGCCACGACATCGCCGCCGGCCGCTGGAGTGCTCGCGTCATGCGTCGGTCGAGGAGGGCCGCCAGCGGCCCGTCTCGAGACCCCGTGAGCGGTCGGCGTGTCCGTCGCCGGGTCTCGTGACGGCGGCCAGTCGACATCGCTCGACCAGCGCGAGGCGAGCCGTGGGAGACTTCCGTCGTGACGGTCCCCAACGTGCTCGCGACCCGGTACGCCGGTGACGACCTCGCCGCGATCTGGTCGCCGGAGCACAAGATCGTGCTCGAACGCCGCCTCTGGATCGCCGTCCTCGAGGCGCAGCGCGACCTCGGCGTCGACGTACCCGACGGGGTCGTCGAGGCCTACCGCGACGTCGTCGACAAGGTCGACCTGGACTCCATCGCCGACCGCGAGCGGGTCACGCGGCACGACGTGAAGGCGCGGATCGAGGAGTTCGCGGCGCTGGCCGGGCACGAGCACATCCACAAGGGCATGACCAGCCGTGACCTGACCGAGAACGTCGAGCAGCTGCAGGTCCGCCAGTCGCTGGAGCTGCTGCGGCGGCGTACGGTCGCCACCCTCGCCCGCCTCGCCCGGCTCGCCGCCGAGCACGAGACGACCGTGATGGCCGGCCGTTCGCACAACGTCGCGGCGCAGGCGACCACGCTCGGCAAGCGGTTCGCGACGATCGCCGACGAGATGCTGGTCGCGCTCGAGCGGCTCGACGACCTGCTCGCGCGCTACCCGCTGCGCGGCATCAAGGGCCCGATGGGCACCTCCCAGGACATGCTCGACCTGCTCGGCGGCGACGCCGGCAAGCTGGCCGACCTCGAGCAGCGGGTCGCCGCGCCACCTCGGCTTCGAGCGCGTCCTGACCAGCGTCGGCCAGGTCTACCCGCGCTCGCTCGACTTCGACGTGGTCTCCGCGCTCGTCCAGCTGGTCGCCGGCCCGTCCAACCTGGCCACCACGATCCGGCTGATGGCCGGCCACGAGCTGGTCACCGAGGGGTTCGCCGAGGGCCAGGTCGGCTCCAGCGCGATGCCGCACAAGATGAACACCCGCTCCTGCGAGCGGGTCAACGGCCTGGCCGTCGTGCTGCGCGGCTACCTCTCGATGGTCGGCGAGCTGGCCGGCGACCAGTGGAACGAGGGCGACGTCTCCTGCTCCGTCGTCCGCCGGGTCGCCCTGCCCGACGCCTTCTTCGCCGCCGACGGGCTGTTCCGCACCTTCCTCACCGTGCTCGACGAGTTCGGCGCCTTCCCGGCCGTGATCCAGCGCGAGCTCGACCGCTACCTGCCGTTCCTGGCCACCACCAAGGTGCTGATGGCGGCCGTCCGCCGCGGCGTCGGCCGCGAGGCCGCGCACGAGGCCATCAAGGAGGCGGCGGTCGGCGCCGCCCTCGACCTGCGCGCGGGTGCGGTCGACAACGACGTGGTCGACCGGCTGGCGGCCGACGTCCGCCTCGGCCTGTCCCGCGACCAGATCGCGGGCCTGATGGCCGAGCCGTTGTCCTTCACCGGCGCCGCCGTCGCCCAGACCCAGGCGGTCGTACGTCGCGTCGAGCAGGTCGTCGCCGGCGACCCCGACGCCGCGGCGTACTCACCCGGCGGCATCCTCTAGCCCGTCGACATGACCACCACGGCGGTGCAGGTCAAGGTCACCGGCGCGTGCAGGGCGTGGCGTTCCGGTGGGAGGCCCAGCATGCGGCCCGGCGGCTCGGCGTCGACCGGCTGGGTCCGCAACGAGCCGGACGGCAGCGTCGCCGCGCACGTCGAGGGGGAGGCCGACGCGGTCAACGACATGGTCGTCTGGCTGCGTCAGGGACCGCCCGCGGCGCGGGTCCGCGACGTGCGCCGTGATGCCGGTGACGGCGACCGGCGCCGACTCCTTCGAGATCACCGCCTGATGTCCGCCTGGTTACGGGCCATCCATGGCTAGGCTCGGCGCGTGGCGAGCAACAGCCTGAACATCCCCCAGGCGCCCGAGATCGACGGTGCCCACCACCTGCACAGCGGCAAGGTGCGCGACCTCTACGAGCTGCCCGACGGCAACCTGCTGATGGTGGCCAGCGACCGCATCTCGGCGTTCGACTTCGTGCTCGACACGCCCATCCCCGACAAGGGCGAGATCCTCACCCGCATGTCGCTGTGGTGGTTCGACCAGCTCAAGGGCCTGGTCCAGAACCACATCGTCTCCGCCGACGTGCCGGCGCAGGTCCGCGGCCGCGCGGTGGTCTGCGAGCCCCTGGAGATGTACCCCGTCGAGTGTGTGGCCCGCGGCTACATCACCGGGTCGGCGCTCGTCGACTACCGCACGTACGGCGAGGTGTGCGGCATCGCGCTCCCCGCCGGGCTGCAGGACGGCAGCCGCCTGCCCGAGCCGATCTTCACGCCGGCCACCAAGGCGGCGCTCGGTGACCACGACGAGAACGTCGACTTCGAGTCGGTCGCCGAAGAGGTCGGCGACGACGCGGCGGCCGAGCTGCGCATGCTCACGCTCGCCGTCTACGGCAAGGCCGAGGCGATCGCCCGCGAACGCGGCATCATCCTCGCCGACACCAAGTTCGAGTTCGGCCGGCGCTCCGACTGGACCACCGTGCTCGCCGACGAGGTGCTCACCCCCGACTCGTCGAGGTTCTGGCCGGCCCGGGAGTGGCAGCCGGGCCGCGCCCAGCCGTCGTACGACAAGCAGGTCGTCCGCAACTGGCTGCTCTCACCGGAGTCCGGCTGGGACCGCGCGTCCGGTGCGGCCGCCGCCACCGCTGCCCGAGGACGTCGTGGACCACACGCGGACCCGCTACCTGGAGGCGTACGAGCTGCTCACCGGCGAGACCTGGTGACCGGTTCACCGTGCGCAGGGGTGGCTACGACGTGAGCAGCTTCACCCTCACCCTCGACCTGCCGCACGCGCCTGCGGTGCTGTTCCGCTACCTGGCCGACCCGCACAACCGGCCGCAGTGGCAGTCCAGCCTGAAGGCGGTGACCGACGTCGACCCCGGTGAGCCGCACGAGGGGATGCACTGGCGCGACATCACCAAGGTCGGGATCAAGCCGCACCTGCAGCTGACCGAGGTGGTCCCCTTCCGCACCTTGTCCGAGATCGGCACCTGGCACGGCGTCGACGGGCTGCTCACCTTGAGGTTCGTCCAGGTGGGCGGCGGCACCCGGCTCACGGCGGAGGGCCGGGTCATCGGCCGCGGACCTTTCGCGGTCGCCGCCGCCGTCGCCGGCCGGTGGGCGCCGGCCACGGTCAAGGCGGATCTGGAGCGCGCGAGCGCCAACCTTCAGGAGGGGCCGTGACCACGAAGCCCGCGCTGATCGCACTGGCGATCGGCATGCTGGTCGTCGGCCTGATCTGGACCTTCCAGGGCCTCGGCTACTGGGAGGGCAGCGCGATGACGGGCGAGGAGACCTGGGCGATCCTCGGACCCGCCGTCGCGGGCCTCGGCGTCGCCCTGCTCATCGTGGTGACGCGCCCGCCCCGCTGATCCCTGTCGCACCGTCGACCACCGGTGGTGCCTCCCCACGGAAAGACTCCTGGCCGTGGCCCGGTATGTCGTCGACGTGATGCCCAAGCGCGAGATCCTCGACCCGCAGGGCAAGGCGGTGCTCGGCGCACTGCCCCGCCTCGGCTTCGACGGCGTCGTCGACGTCCGCCAGGGCAAGCGCTTCGAGCTGGAGGTCTCCGGCGACGCGAGTGACGAGACGCTGGCCGAGGTCCGCAAGATGGCCGAGACGTTGCTGTCCAACCCGGTGATCGAGGACTTCTCCGTGTCGGTGGCCGACCAGTGAGGATCGGCGTCGTCACGTTCCCGGGTTCCCTCGACGACGAGGACGCCCTCCGCGCCGTCCGCCTCGGCGGCCACGACGCGGTGGCCCTGTGGCACGGCGACCACGACCTCCAGGGCGTCGACGCGGTGATCCTCCCGGGCGGGTTCTCCTACGGCGACTACCTGCGATGCGGGGCCATCTCGCGGTTCGCGCCGGTGATGACCGAGGTGGTCGCGGCGGCCGACAGCGGCATGCCCGTCCTCGGCATCTGCAACGGCTTCCAGATCCTGTGCGAGTCCCACCTGCTGCCCGGCGCGCTGATCCGCAACGACCACCGCAAGTTCGTGTGCCGCGACCAGCGGCTGCGCATCGAGAACACCCGCACGCCCTGGACGTCGTCGTACGACGAAGGCGCCGAGGTCACCATCGTGCTGAAGAACGGCGAGGGCGGCTACGTCGCAGACACCGAGACCCTCGACCGCCTCGAGGGCGAGGGCCGCGTGGTGGCGCGCTACTTAGGCGGCAACCCCAACGGCTCGCTGCGCGACATCGCCGGCATCACCAACGAGCGAGGCAACGTCGTCGGCCTGATGCCCCACCCCGAGCACGCCGTCGAGGCGCTGACCGGCGCGGGTACCGACGGGCTCGGCTTCTTCACTCTGTCGTCTTCGCCCTCGCTGCGCTCGGGCATGTCCGCCGCGCTGATATAACCTCGCTCCTTCCTCCTCGGCTCGCTCGCTGGCGCTCGCATCGCTCGTCGTGCAGGAGCGAGTGCGCGGCGGACGACGTCACGAGGGAGGTCGTCTGGCAGCGCAAACGCGATCAACACCTGCACTCTGTCGTCTTCGCCCTCGCTGTGCTCGGGCATGTCCGCCGCGCTATACCTCGCTCCTTCCCGGGGTCTTGCGGGAGCGGCTCAGCGAGCGCCCTGCCACAGCTTCCGCCACGAGCTCGGGGCCGCCACTCCGGTGACGGGTAGGCCGATCTCCTCCTGCCAGGCCCGCAGCGCCGCATCGGTCTTCTGGTCGAACACGCCGGTCGCGGTGAGGCGGGCTCGCGGGTCGGCGGCGGACAGCGCGCGCTGGAGACGGCGTACGTCGGGCCCGGCCGAGCCGATCTTGACCACCGGTTTGGCGCCCTCGCTCAGCAGCGCCACCCAGTGCCGCTGAGCGAACCGTCGCTGCACGAGGAACCCGCGCGAGGTCATCCAGGCCGTCGCCGCGGCGACGGTCGGCTCGTCGTAGGAGCCGTTGACCTGGCCGGCGTACAGGTTCTTCTCCTTGAGCAGGCACTGCAGCGCGGTCACCGTCTTCGAGGTCGAGCCAGGGTCGAGGCGCGGGTAGCGCCAGTAGCTGATGCGGGTGCCGCCGCAGTGGGTCTCGCGCGAGGCGACGGAGCCGAGCCCGAGGTCGAGGTAGTTGCGGTCGATGTTGATGCGCACTCCGCCCCAGGTCTCGTCGTGCCCGCCCTGGTACTGCTTCATCCGGCCACCCGGCAGCCAGCCGTCGTCGCGGATGTAGGAGGTGGAGGTGTTGGCCTGCAGGTCCCAGCGGGCGATCCAGATCTGGTCGGGGAGGCTGAACTGACCCGGCCGCTCGACCCGCGCGTCGTCGAGCATCTCGATGCCGGAGCCCGCGCTGGAGTAGACGCCGGAGACGTAGCCGAGGCGGTGCAGCTGGTCGGTCCACTCCGACAGGAAGGCCAGCGCCGACTCGCGGCAGTCGGTCAGGCCGTCGTTGAAGCCCTCGAGGTCGTACCACAGCGTGCTGCCCGGCACGATGCCCAACGCCTGGGCGGCCGCGACCGACTTGGAGGCCTCCGCGGTGCCCTGCTCGCGGGCCCACTGGTAGCGGCCGTCGGTGCCGCGCTTGGGGTTGATCTTGGGATCGTCGTCGTAGCGCGGGAAGCGCGGCTGGCACGACGCCTGAGGTCCGAGGGTGATCGGCAGCAGCCGCCAGCCCTTGGCCAGCTGGGTGCTGATCCACTCGGGCGTCAGGTTGGGCTGGTCGCGGCAGGCGCGGGAGTTGCCCGAGATGTAGATGCCGACCGCCAGGAACGGCGAGTGGGCGAGCCAGCGGTTCATCGAACGCTGGTCGGGGGCGTGGCACTGGTCGAAGCCGTAGCCGGTGAAGTTCCCCGGCGTCACGACGTTCCCCTCCGAGGAGAGCGCCGCCGCTGGCGCCGCGCCGGTTGCAGATGCCGACACGGCGCCCAGCGACATCCCGCCCAGGGATCCCAGACCGGTGACCACCAGCAGCAAGGCCGTCGCGGCAACCGTCACCGGGGGGCGACGACGGCGACCGTGGAAACGACCATAGGGGGCGCTGAGCATTGGTGGACTCCCGGGGGAAGACGGGCGGGCCGAGTCACCATAACCTCACCAATCACACGAGTCACAGGGGATCTGGCTAACTACAGACCTGTAATTCACCCCCCACCCGCGCCAAGGTGCTTGTCACGCGGTGTTATCGCTACTTCCCACGTGCTGCAAGCGCGTGGTCAGTTGATCAAACACACCGCGTTACAAGCGGCGGGCGCGCGGCGGGATGCGTACGGCGGTCGATAGCCTGAGCCCCGTGCTGGACACCGTCGGCCTGGCCGAGAAGGACCCCGACCGCGAGCAGCCGTGGGCCGAGCTGGGACTCAAGGCCGACGAGTACGCCAGGATCAAGGAGATCCTCGGCCGTCGGCCGACCAGCAGCGAGCTCGCCATGTACTCCGTGATGTGGAGTGAGCACTGCTCCTACAAGTCCTCCAAGGTGCACCTGCGGCAGTTCGCGGAGATCCCGCAGGAGACACCTCTCGGCGACGGCGTCGGCAAGATGCTGGCCGGCATCGGCGAGAACGCCGGCGTGGTCGACATCGGCCAGGGGTACGCCGTCACGTTCAAGATCGAGAGCCACAACCACCCGTCGTACGTCGAGCCGTACCAGGGCGCGGCGACCGGCGTCGGTGGCATCGTGCGCGACATCCTCGCCATGGGTGCGCGCCCCGTCGCCGTGATGGACCCCTTGCGGTTCGGACCCCTGAGCGAGCCCGACACGCACCGCGTGCTGCCGGGGATCGTCGCCGGAGTCGGCGGCTACGGCAACTGCCTCGGCCTCCCGAACATCGGCGGCGAGGCGGTCTTCGACGCCAGCTACCTCGGCAACCCGCTCGTCAACGCCCTGTGCGTCGGCGTGCTCCGCCACGAGGACCTGCACCTGGCCAAGGCCAGCGGCGTCGGCAACAAGGTCGTCCTGTACGGCGCCCGCACCGGTGGCGACGGCATCGGCGGCGTCTCGGTGCTCGCGTCCGAGACCTTCTCCGACTGACGGGCCCGACGAAGCGCCCGAGCGTCCAGGTCGGCGACCCGTTCATGGAGAAGCTGCTCATCGAGTGCACCCTCGAGCTGTTCGCGGCGGGCATCGTCACCGGCATCCAGGACCTCGGCGGCGCCGGGCTGTCGTGCGCGACGTCCGAGCTGGCCAGCGCCGGCGACGGTGGCATGCACGTCGAGCTCGACCGCGTGCCGCTGCGCGACTCCTCGCTCGCTCCCGAGGAGATCTTGATGAGCGAGTCGCAGGAACGCATGATGGCCGTCGTCGAGCCCGAGGACGTCGACCGGCTGATGGCCATCTGCTGCCAAGTGGGACGTCGAGGCCGTCGTCATCGGCGAGGTCACCGACACCGGTCGCCTGCGGATCGACTGGCACGGCGAGCAGGTGGTCGACGTGCCGCCGCGTTCGGTGGCGCACGACGGGCCGACGTACCACCGGTCGTTCGAGCGTCCGGACTGGCAGGACGCCCTCCAGGCCGACTCGGCCCACGACCTGCCGCGACCGGTGGACGGCGACGAGCTGCGCGACACCCTGCTGCGCCTGGTCGCGAGCGAGAACCTCTGCGACAAGTCGTGGATCACCGACCAGTACGACCGCTACGTCCGCGGCGACACCGTCCTCGCGCAACCCTCCGACAGCGGGATGATCCGCGTCGACGAGGAGACCGGGCTGGGCGTCTCGGTCGCGACCGACTGCAACGGGCGGTTCGCGAAGCTCGACCCGTACGCCGGCGCGCAGCTGGCGCTCGCCGAGGCCTACCGCAACGTGGCGACCGGGGGCGCCTCGCCGCTGGCCGTCTCCGACTGCCTGAACTTCGGCTCGCCCGAGGACCCGGCCGTGATGTGGCAGTTCGCCGAGGCCTGCCGCGGCCTGAAGGACGGCTGCATCGAGCTCGGCATCCCGGTCACGGGCGGCAACGTGTCGCTGTACAACCAGACCGGCGACACCGCGATCCTGCCGACCCCCGTGGTTGCCGTGCTCGGTGTGATGGACGACGTGCGGCGTCGTACGCCGTCGGCGTTCGGCGCGGAGGGCGAGGTCGTCTTCCTCCTCGGGCGAGACCCGCGAGGAGCTGTCGGGTTCGGAGTGGGCGCACGTCGTCCACGGCCATCTCGGCGGGCGGCCGCCGGCGGTCGACCTCCAGGCCGAGCGCGCGCTCGCTTCGCTGTTGCACGACGGGGTCGGGCTGCTGACGTCGGCCCACGACCTGTCCGAAGGCGGCCTGGCCCAGTCCCTGGTCGAGGCGTCCCTGCGCCACGGCGTCGGAGTCACGGTGTGGGTCGGTGACGACGCGTTCGTCGAGCTGTTCTCCGAGAGCGCTGCACGCTGCTTGGTGACGGTGCGGCCGGGCGACCAGGACGCGCTCGCGGCGATGGCCGGCGCGCTCGGCGTACCGTTCCGCCGGCTCGGCACCACCGGCGGCGACGTGCTGACCGTCGAGAACGCCTTCTCCGTGCCGCTCGACGAGCTTCGTGCCGCCTGGTCATCGACGTTGCCCGATGCCTTGGGCTCCTGACGACGACCTCGTCGTCACCCGCTCCATGGTCGTCCGTGCCGGCGACCTGACCGAACGGTTCAGCCGCTCGAGCGGACCCGGTGGCCAGGGCGTGAACACCACCGACAGCCGCGTCGAGCTGTCGTACGACGTCGCGCAGGCGTCCGGGATCGGGCCCACGATCCGCGCCCGCCTGCTCGAACGGCTGGCCGGACGTCTCGTCGACGGCGTGCTCACCATCGCCGCCAGCGAGCACCGCACCCAGCTGGCCAACCGCCGTGCCGCCCGGGAGCGGCTGGTCGAGCTGCTCCGCGAAGCCGCCGCACCTCCGCCCCGCAAGCGCCGCTCCACCAAGCCGACGCGCGGGTCGAAGGAGCGACGGCTGGCCGAGAAGAAGCGCCGGGGCGAGACCAAGAAGGGTCGTCGGGGAGGCTGGGACTGAAAAGTTCGGCAGGGCTGTCGGATCGGCCCAGGTCCGTTCGTGGAGTAGGTGAGGGCGGCCAACGAGGCTGCCCACGAGCAGAGGAGCCCGTGTTGGCGACGTACCTGATCATGTTCAACGACGAGTGGACGCCCGACATGGAGATCGACGACCTGCGCGACCGAGGCAAGGCCGGCAGGGCGGTCATCGAGGAGATGACGGCCGCCGGTGACTTCGTCTTCAGCGACGGCGGCCTCGACGCCTCGACGGCCATCTTCAGCGTCGACCCGAGCACGGGTGAGCCGGTCTTCACCGACGGGCCGTTCGTGGAGACCAAGGAGCACCTCGGTGGGTTCTGCGTCGTCGAGGTGGACGACGACGAGCGGGCGAGGTACTGGGCGGGCCGGATAGCGATGGCGGTCGGCTGGCCGCAGGAGGTCCACAAGTTCCCGCAATCGCGCGGGCTGTGCGGACCGACGTCGAGGAGAGGGTAGCACCATGCCGCGATATCCTGATCTCGTTCGACGACGGCTCGATGGACCACATCCCCGAGGAGGACTGGGGCAAGGCGGGGGTCGAGCGTCGCGCGCGGTGGTCCGTGAGCTCAAGCAGCCGGGGTCGTGGATCTGGGGCGGTGGGGTGCAGCGCCAGCAGGCGAGCATCGTCGCGACCGACGGATCGGTCACCGACGGCCCCTTCCCCGAGACCAAGGCCGTCGTCGGCGGCTTCTCGATCATCGAGGTCGACACCCGCGAGGAGGCTCTCGGCTGGGCGGCGAAGATCGCCGGCCGCCTGCCGGTGCGCGCAGGAGGTCCGGGAGATCATGTTCGACCCCGAGTCCTGAGCCCGGCTCAACCAGCGATCAGCAGCCGCGGGAGCAGGTCTGAGACGCGGGAGCGTAGGTCGCGGGCGGCGCGCCGGTCGCCGACCAGGTGGGCGAGGAGGGCCTTCTCGAAGACGCCGTCGAGGAGGGCGTAGGTCGTGGCGACGTCGACGGCGAGGCGTCGGCCGGCCAGCTCGGCGTACTTGGTCACGACCCGGCCGATCATCTCCTGCAGGGTCGCGTCGATCATCAGCACGTCGGGGCGGAACTGCTCCTCGAACATCGACTGGGTGCGGAGGTCGTACCAGAGCCGGTGCATCGGCGCCTCGGTCGTCAGGGTCTCGACGAGCTTGTCGGCGAACCGCGCCAGCAGCTCGGAGTCGGTGGTCGACTCCGCGACCAACCCGTCGTACCTCGTGACGCACTGCGCCTTGTAGTAGCGCACGCAGTGGGTGATCAGCTCGAACTTGTCGGCGAAGTAGTAGTGGACGACACCGTGGGAGAACTCGGAGTTGTTGGCGATCTCGCGCAGCGAGGTGCGCGCGTAGCCGAGCTCGCCGAGGGTGGCGAGGGCCGAGATCGCCAGCTGGGTGCGCCGCTCGTCGTACTTGTCGACGGGAGTACGGCGGGTGCCCCGGGCGGTGGGCTCGACAGCTGGAGCGCTGGTCACGGGCGCCATCGTAGCGGGCTGGAGGCCCCTGCTTGACATTTGTCAAGAAAATTCTTGACAAGCGTCAAGCAAGAGGACCAGGGTGAGACCGCCGTCACACCGACAGGCCCCAGCGAGTCATCCGGCCCTGAGGAGTCGCCCCATGAGCGTGTTCGAGCTGTCCGGCCGCAAGGCCCTGGTCACCGGAGGAGCCCAAGGGCTCGGGGAGGGGATGGCCAAGGCGCTCGCCGAGGCCGGCGCGACCGTCGTCATCGCCGACGTCCAGGAGGAGGCGGGCAGGGCCGTCGCCAAGGGTTTGGCCAGTGATGGGGGCCGTGAGCACGGGTTCGTCGCCC
Organism: uncultured Actinomycetota bacterium; assembly: GCA_963790295.1. GTDB lineage: Bacteria > Actinomycetota > Actinomycetes > Propionibacteriales > Nocardioidaceae > Nocardioides. The sequence goes on along the minus strand of CAWBOE010000004.1, from coordinate 95,566 downwards.
TCGACGTCTCCAGCGACGAGGGCTGGGAGGCCGCGATCGGCGAGGCGGTCGAGCACCTCGGCGGCCTCGACATCCTGGTCAACAACGCCGGCGTCGAGATCACCAGCCTGTTCACCGAGATCCAGGCCGACCAGGTCCGCAAGATGCTCGACGTCAACTTCCTCGGTACGGCGCTGGGCATCAAGCACGGCCTCCGCGCCATGCGCCCAGGCGGCCCCGGCAATCAGGCAACGGCGGCAGCATCATCAACGTCGCCTCGGTCGCGGCAACCATCGCCTTCCCGGGCATCGGGATCTACTCGGGCACCAAGTCGGCCGTCGACCGGATGACGAGGGTGGCGGCGATGGAGGCCGGCAAGCTCGGGTACGGCGTCCGGGTCAACTGCATCTACCCAGGCCTGGTGCCCACTGCGATGGGTGCGGGCCTCGCCAACGACGTCGCCGAGCTCGGCCTGTTCCCGTCGCCCGAAGCTGCGGTCGGTGCGGTCGTGGAGCTGACCCCCGCAGGCCGGCTCGGCGCCGTCGACGACATGGCCGACGCCGTGGTGTTCCTGGCCTCCGACGCGTCCCGCTTCATCACCGGTGCGGGTCTGCCGGTCGACGGCGGCATGGGGATGTGAGGACGACATGACTGACAAGCCCGTCGTCGTCTACGGCGCCTCCGGCTACACCGGGCGCCTCATCTGCGAGTACCTCCGCGAGTACAACCTTCCCTTCGTCGCCGCGGGCCGCAGCGAGGAGAAGCTCTCCGCCTCGATGCAGACCAACGTCGCCGGCATCGAGACCGCCGACTACGAGGTCGTCGCGGTCGAGCACGACGTCGCCACCCTCACCGACGTCTTCAAGGGCGCCTCGGTGGTGCTCAACACCGTGGGACCGTTCGCCACCCACGGCCCCGAGGTCGTCGAGGCCTGCCTGGCCGCCGGCGCGCACTACCTCGACACGACCGGCGAGCAGGACTGGCTGATCACCTGCGACGAGAAGTACGGCGCCGACTTCGAGGCCGCAGGCCTCCTCCTGGCCCCGGGTGTCGCGCAGATGTACACCACCGGCGAGATCGCCGCCCAGCTCTGCCTGGAGAAGCCGGGACTCGACACCCTCGACATCGCGGTGTTCTGGGGCGGCAGCCCGACCATCGCGTCGACGCTGACGATCCTGGTCAACGCCGCGCTGTCGAAGGCCTACTACCTCGAGCAGAACACCTACCAGGAGTGGGACCCGGAGGCCGGGCTCTACCAGCTCGTCATCCCCGGACAGCACGAGCTGGCCCTCGCCCTGCCGTGGGGAGGCACGTCGCACCCGGTCTGGTTCAAGCGCGACCCTCGGGTGGCCAACTGCAAGGTGCTCGGCGGCGTCTTCAACAAGCCGCTGATGCTCGGCGTGCCTCAGATCGTGGCGGCCGCCATCGAGGCCACCAAGGACATGGACCCCGACGACCGCTACGCGGCGCTCACCGCCACGGCGGCCCAGGTGATGAACCAGATGCCGCCGCGCGAGAACCCGCGCGTCAACAAGTCGCTCGACTCCGTGCACGCGTCGGGCCCGCTCGGCCGCGCGCACTGCGTGATCCACGGCAACAGCAACTACAAGCAGACCGGGCTGTTCCAGGCGTACGCCGCCTACTCGCTGCTCCAGCAGAAGCCGATGAAGGCGGGGTTCGCCAGTGGCTGCCAGGCGTTCGGGCACCGCGAGCTGCTCGGTGCACTGCGCAGCTTCGGTCTCGTGATGGAGCCGGTCATCACGGTCGAGCGCTGACCGTGCGGCTGAGCCGATGAGACTGGTCGACTACCTCGACAAGGGGGCCTCGCTCGGGCCCGAGGCGCCGTGCCTGTCCACGGACGGGCACACCCTGACCTACGCGCAGGTGCGGGACACCTCGCGAAGGGTCGCCGACGCCCTGGCGCGATGCGGAGTCGCGCCGGGGCAGTCGGTGGCGATCTTGTCGGCCAACGACCCGACGTCGTTCACGTGCGTCTTCGGGATCTCGCGGGCCGGCGCGGTGTGGTGCCCCATCAACCCGCGCAACGAGGCCGCCGAGAACCGCGAGCTGCTCGACCTCTTCGACTGCACCGCCCTGCTGTTCCAGCAGTCGTTCGCACCCCTCGTCGCGGCCATCGCCCCGGACCTGCCCAAGCTCGCGCTGCTCGTCTGCCTGGACGGTGACGTTCCCGGCGCGCTGACGTGGGAGCAGTTCCTCGATCCGACGGCCGAGCCACGTCCCCCCGGTGGCTCGGCCGTCCCTCCCAACCCGGCTCTCCCCAATCCGGTGGCAGAGAGCGGCGTCGCGGACCTGGCGATGATCGTCGGCACCGGCGGCACGACCGGTCGCCCCAAGGGCGTGATGCTCACCAACGCCAACCTCGAGACGATGACGGCGCTGACGTTGATGGGCTACCCGTTCGCCGACCGCCCGACGTACCTCGCGCTCGCGCCGCTCACCCACGCCGCCGGTGTGCTGTGCTTCCCGGTCCTGGCGCTCGGCGGCGAGATCGTCATCATGCGCGCGCCGGACGTCGGCGGCTTCCTGGGGCTCGTGGAGCGACACCGGGTGACCCACACGTTCTTGCCACCGACGCTGATCTACATGGTGCTCGGGCACCCCGACCTCGACAGCACGGACCTGAGCTCGCTGCAGTGCTTCTGGTACGGCGCCGCCCCGATGTCGGTGGCCCGGCTCGAGGAGGCGATCGACCGGATCGGGCCGGTGATGGCGCAGCTGTTCGGGCAGACCGAGGCGCCGATGATGATCTCGATGATGCCGCCGGCCGACCACGTCGACGCCGAGGGCAAGCCGGTCCGCGAGCGGCTGTCATCGGCCGGACGGCCTGCGCCGCTGGTGCAGGTCGCGATCCTCGGCGAGGACGGCAGCGAGCAACCCGGCGGCGAGCGAGGCGAGATCTGCGTGCGCAGCTCGCTGGTGATGGCGGGCTACTACAAGAACCCCGAGGCCACGGCGGAGGCCGGCAAGTACGGCTGGCACCACACCGGCGACATCGGCTTCCTGGACCCCGACGGCTTCCTGCACATCGTCGACCGCGCCAAGGACATGATCATCAGCGGCGGCTTCAACGTGTACTCCACCGAGGTCGAGCAGGCCCTCCTCGCGCACCCCGACGTGCAGGACTGCGCCGTCATCGGCGTGCCCGACGAGAAGTGGGGCGAGCGGGTGGTCGCCGTGGTGCAGCCGTACGCCGGCCGGTCACCCGAGCCGGACGACGTACGGCTGTTCGTGCGGGAGCGGATCGGCGGGGTGAAGGCCCCCAAGGAGGTGCTCGTCTGGGGCGACCTGCCCCGGTCCAAGGTCGGCAAGGTGCTCAAGACCGACATCCGCACGAGCGTGCTGGCCTCACACGCTGACGAGTGACCTCTCCTCGGTCTCGCGAGCGGCGAGCTCCGCCTGCCAGACGGGGCGAGATCAACGACCTCGTGGACGATTGGCGGGTGAGAGGCCAGCGGTCGAAGAAGGGCCGCACCTACGAGGTTCTCTGGGTGCTCCAGCCGGCCCCCGAGGTGCAGTCGTAGGCAAGTCATAGGCTGACCGGGTGCCCGCTCGCCTGCGTCCCGCCTCGCCCGCGGACGTCGCCGAGGCGCTGTCATCGCACCCGCGCAGCGACGACCAGACCCGCTTGCTGGTGAAGCACTTCCTCGCGGTGCTCGGCGCCCGCGCGCCCGGGCACTCGGTGGAGGTGCGCGTGCCGCCGTACGCCGCGGTGCAGGCTGTCGAGGGCGTGCGGCACACCCGGGGCACCCCGCCGGCCGTGGTCGAGACCGACGCGGAGACCTGGCTCGCGTTGGCCCTCGGTGCTCTGTCGTGGACCGATGCGGACACGGCCGGGAGACTCAGGGCGAGCGGCGAGCGGGCCGACCTGACGCCGTACCTGCCCCTGACGGAGGACGCGTGATCGCGAGCGTGCCGTTCGCCGCCCTTGCCGAGGCAACCGGACCGGTCGAGGGCGTCGAGTACGTCGTCTGGGACGGCGCCGAGCCACCGCCGCGTGACGACATCGAGCTCGTGGTCCTCGACTACCGCAATGCCCGTAAGACCCTGGAGCGCCTCGACGCACTGCCGGCCATCGCGGCGGTGCAGACCCAGACGGCCGGGGTGGACGGGATCGTCGAGCTCTTGCCTGACGGGGTGCTGCTCGCCAACGCGCGCGGCGTCCACGACGACGCCACCGCCGAGCTCGCGCTGGGGCTGACGATCGCCAGCCTGCGAGGGATCGACCAAGCGGTGCGCGACCACGGACATTGGTCCGGCTACGTGACGCGGCGCAGCCTCGCCGACAGCAACGTCGTGGTGCTGGGCTACGGCTCGATCGGCCGCGCGATGGCCGAGCGGCTGCTCGCCTGCCGGGCTGCCGTCACCGCCGTCGCGACCTCACCTCGCGACGACGACCTCGTCGGCCGCGTCGTCACGGACGCCGACGTCGACTGGGCCGCCCAGCACGTGGTGGTCGTCGTGCTCCCCCTCACGGAGGCAACCAGGCACGTCGTGGACGCGGCATTCCTGGCCCGGCTGTCCCACGGCTGCGTGGTGGTCAACGTCGGCCGCGGCCCGCTGCTCGACACCGCGGCCGTGCTGGCCGAGGCCGGGCGGCTGCGGTTCGCCCTCGACGTCACCGACCCGGAGCCATTGCCCGACGGCCACCCGCTCTGGTCGGCGCCCGGGGTGCTGATCACCCCGCACGTCGCGGGCGGCACCACCGCGATGCTGCCCCGGATGGCTGACCTGCTGCGCGACCAGTTGACCCGATATGTCGCTGGCGAGGCCTTACGGAACCTGGTCAGCCCCTGAACGCCGCCATCACCGTCTCGAACGCCGCGACGAGGGTGTCGATGTCGTCGTCGGTGGCGACGAGGGGCGGGGCGAGGCGGACGGTCTGGCCGTGGGCCTCCTTGGCGAGCACGCCCTGGGCGAGCAGCGCCTCGGTGACCTGGCGGCCGGTGGCCACGCCCTCGGTGACGTCGATTCCGCACCACAGGCCGCGGATCCGGACGGCGTCGAAGCCGTTGCCGACCAGCGGAGCGAGGCCGGCTTCGAGCCTGGCCCCGAGTCGCACCGCAGCCTCCTGGAGCTCGCCCGTCTGCAGCATGGCCACGACCTCCTGGCCGATGGCCGCCGCGAGCGGGTTGCCGCCGAAGGTCGAGCCGTGGCTGCCCGGGGTGATCACGTCGAGGACGTCGTGGTTCGCGGCGATCGCCGAGACGGGGTAGAGCCCGCCGCCGAGCGCCTTGCCGAGCACATAGATGTCGGGCACGACACCTTCGTGGTCGCACGCGAACGTGGTGCCGGAACGACCGAGCCCGGACTGGATCTCGTCGGCGACCATCAGCACGTTGGTCTCGGTGCACAGCGCCCGCACGTCGCGCAGGAAGCCCTCGGGCGGGATGATCACGCCACCCTCGCCCTGGATCGGCTCGAGGAGGACGGCGACCGTGGTCTCGTCGATCGCGGCCCGGACCGCGGCGATGTCGCCGTACGGCACCATCCGGAAGCCGGGGGTGTAGGGGCCGTAGTGGACCGTCGCCACCGTGTCGTTGCTGAAGCTGACGATCGTGGTGGTGCGGCCGTGGAAGTTGCCCTCCATCACCACGATCGAGGCCTGCGCCTCGGCGACGCCCTTGACCTCGTAGCCCCAGCGGCGGCTGACCTTGATGGACGTCTCGACGGCCTCGGCGCCGGAGTTCATCGGCAGGATCAGGTCCTTGCCGGTCAGCGCTGCGAGGTCGCGGGCGAACGGGCCGAGCTGGTCGTTGAAGAACGCCCGGCTGGTCAGCGTCAGCCTGTCGAGCTGCTCGTGAGCCCGGGCCAGCAGGCGAGGGTGGCCGTGGCCGAAGTTCAGGGCGGAGTAGCCGGCGAGACAGTCGAGGTAGCGCTTGCCGTCGACGTCGGTGACCCAGGCACCGTGGCCCTCGGCCAGCACCACCGGCAGGGGGTGGTAGTTGTGGGCGGCGTACTGCTCGGTGAGGGCGATGTGCGCGGCGGTGTTGTCGGCGGAGCTCGTGGGCTCGACGCCAGGGTTCACGGCGGTGCTGGTCATGGCTCATCCTCACCCACGAAGCCCCCGAAAGACAAAACATTGTCTGACAAAAATTCGTGTCGCTAGGGTCGGCCTCATGGCGACGACCCCGACGACCGACGAGCTGCGCGACCGGGTCCAGCAGGTACTGCCCGGCGTACGCAAGGACCTCGAGGACCTGGTGCGCATCGAGTCGGTGAGCGCCGACCCCGAGCGTGCTTCCGAAGTACGCCGCAGCGCCGAGGCCGTGGTCACGTTGCTGGAGGCAGAGGGGTGCACCGCGCGGATCACCAGCGCCGAGGGCGGGGCGCCGGCGGTCATCGCGCACAAGCCAGGACCGGACGGCGCACCCACCGTGCTGCTCTACGCCCACCACGACGTGCAGCCCGAGAACGACCACGCCGACTGGGACTCCCCGCCGTTCGAGCCGACCGAGCGGGGGGTGCGGCTCTACGGCCGGGGCGCGGCCGACGACAAGGCCGGCATCGTCACCCACCTCGCCGCGCTGCGGATCTTCGGCGAGGACCTGCCCGTCAACGTCGTCTTCTTCGTCGAGGGCGAGGAGGAGGTCGGCTCCGAGACGCTGCCGGTGCTGCTGAAGGAGAACCTCGACGACCTCCGTGCCGACGTCATCGTGATCGCCGACTCCGGCAACTGGGACATCGGCGTGCCTGCCCTGACCACCAGCCTGCGCGGCCTGGTGCGCATGGACGTCGAGGTCCGCACGCTGACCCATGCCGTGCACTCGGGCATGTGGGGCGGCCTGGTCCCCGACTCGCTGATGACCCTCGCCCGACTGATCGCGACGCTGCACGACGACCGCGGCAACGTGGCCGTCGACGGCCTGCACTCCGGCCCGGCGGCGGACGTCGAGTACCCCGAGGCGCGGCTGCGCGCCGAGTCGGGCGCCGTCGCAGGAGTCGACTGGATCGGCGAGGGCTCGACCGTCGAGCGGTTGTGGACCAAGCCCGCTGTCTCCATCACCGGCCTCGACGCGCCCAAGGTCGCCGGTGCCAGCAACACGCTCGTGCCTTCGGCCCGCTGCCGGATCTCGATGCGGATCGCCCCCGGAGACACCACCGCCAACGCCGTCGACCGCCTCCGCGAGCACCTGGAGAAGCACGTGCCGTGGGGTGCCGAGCTGAGCATGACCGTCGTCGACACTGGCGAGGCCACGCAGATCGACGCGAGTGGGCCGGCGTACGACGCCGCCCGCACCGCCTTCGCCGAGGCCTGGGACGGCACCGCCCCGGTCGACATGGGCGTCGGCGGCTCGATCCCGTTCATCGCCGAGTTCCTGGAGGCCTTCCCCGAGGCGTCGGTGCTGGTGACCGGAGTCGAGGACCCCGACACCCGCGCCCACGGCGCCAACGAGGGCCTGCACCTGCCGGAGTTCGAGAAGGTGCTGCTCGCCGAGGCGCTGCTGTTGCGCAACCTCGGCTGAGCGCCCATCGGTTCGCACGCCCCTCTCGGCGTCCACCCCTGGGGGTGTTGACCAGGAGTGACACCCCAGGTCGACTGGAAGACCGCCAAACCATCAGAGGAGATGTGGACATGGCGCGTCGCAAGAGAGACTCCGACACTTGGCACTACTGCTCGAACTGCTCCAACTGGCCGACCAGCGACTACGTCGAGGGCACCGGCGACAGCGGCGAGAAGTGCAACGAATGCATGGGGAAGCAGAAGGCGGGTGACTGCGCTGCCGGATGATGCTCACGGGCCGATGACCCGCGCCTGAGTGGTGTCGCGGCCGGACTTGCGACCCGAGCGGGGCGACGGCAGGCGCTACGGAGCAGTTCAGGTCACAAGTGCTGTTCGAACAGCTCGCGGTGCCGCGGGTGCCACTCGGACGCCGTGCCCTTCCGGTCGACGTTCACCTCGACGACACGCGACCGCGCCATCACGCGGTCGCCGTCGCGGATCTCGGACTCCAGCGTCACCGACGTCCGGCCGACGGCCGCCACGCGGGACCACACGTCGTACGGCTCGGGGCGCAGATCCATCTGGCCGACGTGGTCCATCTCGCTGCGGACGACGACGGTGTCGACGGTCCCGGACACCCGGGCCTCCTTGAACACTCCGGTCAGCACCTCTGTCTGCGCTTCGTTCGCGTAGTCGAAGTAGCGCACGTTGTTGACGTGTCCGAGCAGGTCGACGTCGGAGAACCGAACCTGTATCGGCAGCGTGTGCGCCGACGCATCCCACGGAGCGAACCGCGTCCGGGCGTCGTCCCACGGGGGGTCGCCGAGATTTGTCGTCAGCTTGTCGCGCTCCTCGGTGGTCAGCCGGCGCGGCCGGCCCTCGGCGAACACGAAGGGTGCGAGCGACGTGGTCGCCCGTGCGTGAAGGCCCGCGTCCGTGGACAGCTCGTACGCCAGCGTGAACGACGCTGCGCGCAGGTCGCAGACCCAGGTCGCCACCCGCAACGGCGCGTCGGACAACCGCAACGGCCGCACGTGCTCGACCACCGTGCGCACCACGACCAGCCCCTCGCCCGGGTTCGGCGTCGGCGAGGTGTCGTGGTGGCGCAGCAGGTCCAGGCGCGCCTCCTGCAGGTAGTCGACGTAGAACACGTTGCCGACCGTGCCGTCACCGTGCAGGTCCGCGCGCCTGATCTGGCACTCGTAAAGGTGTCGCACCGCAACAGACAACCAGACAGGCTGGCCGACCATGGGACTGCGCATGCAAGCCGTCATCGTCCACTGCAACGACCCCGGTCGCCTGGCCGCCTTCTGGTCCGAGGCGCTGGGCTGGCGGATCACCGGCCGCGACGACCCCGAGTGGGTCGTCGAGCCGCCGGATGGCAGCCGCGAGGACTAGGGTCTGTCCCGGACCTGCTGTTCATCCGAGGTGCCGGAGCCCAAGCAGGTGCAGAACCGGCTCCACCTCGACCTGCGGCCGCGAGGACCAGGCCGCGGAGGTCGCGCGGCTCGAGGCCCTGGGCGCTACCCACGTCGACGTCGGCCAGGGCGAGGTCCACCTGGACGGTGATGGCCGACCCCGAGGGCAACGAGTTCTGCGTGCTGCCGGCGTACTCACCCGAGGTCCGCGCGCAGTGGCAGGCGCAGTACGACGCGTACTCCGAGCCCCCGCACGCGAGCGACGGCCGACCGGGTACCGTCGCGAGCGAATCGCGGCGATCGGGCGATCGGCGCCGCCCGCCTAGACTGACGCCGTGCCTCACCCCATCAGCCGCAGAGGCGGCGACGGACGGCTGACGGCGGCTCTCGACCCTCACGACCAGGGACCCCAGGACCACTGCGGCGTGTTCGGCGTGTGGGCCCCGGGCGAGGACGTCGCCAAGCTCACCTACTTCGGCCTCTACGCACTGCAGCACCGCGGCCAGGAGTCGGCCGGCATCGCCGTCAGCAACGGCCGGCAGATCCTCGTCTACAAGGACATGGGCCTGGTCTCGCAGGTCTTCGACGAGTCGACGCTCTCGAGCCTGGTCGGCCACATCGCGATCGGCCACTGCCGCTACTCCACCACCGGCGCCAGCACCTGGAAGAACGCCCAGCCCACCTTCCGGCCCAGCCACGGCGGATCGGTCGCGCTGGGTCACAACGGCAACCTGATCAACACCCACGAGCTCAAGCAGATGGTCGAGGACCTGCCGAAGGAGCAGGACGAGCTCGACCTCCACCTGCGGCAGGGCGAGTCCTCGACCAACGACACCAGCCTGGTCACCGCCTTGCTTGCCCACCACCCCGACACCACCCTCGAGCAGCGGGCGGTCGAGGTGCTGCCGCAGCTCAAGGGCGCGTTCTCGTTCGTCTGGATGAACGAGGACAGCCTGTACGCCGCCCGCGACCCGCAGGGCATCCGCCCGCTGGTCCTCGGCCGGCTCTCGCGCGGGTGGGTGGTGGCCTCCGAGGACGCCGCCCTGGCCACCATCGGCGCCAGCGTCGTCCGCGAGGTCGAGCCCGGCGAGCTGATCGTGATCGACGAGAACGGCCTGCGCTCCCACAGGTTCGCCGAGCCGGCCCCCAAGGGGTGCGTGTTCGAGTACGTCTACCTCGCCCGCCCCGACGCCACCATCGCCGGCCGCAACGTCCACGAGGCGCGCGTCGAGATGGGCCGCCGGCTCGCCCGAGAGCACCCCGTCGAGGCCGACCTGGTGATGCCGGTCCCCGAGTCGGGCACGCCCGCGGCGGTGGGCTTCGCCGAGGAGTCCGGCATCCCCTACGGCCAGGGCTTCGTCAAGAACGCCTACGTCGGCCGGACCTTCATCCAGCCCAGCCAGACGCTGCGCCAGCTGGGCATCCGCCTGAAGCTCAACGCCCTGGAGCACATGATCCGCGGCAGGCGGATCATCGTCGTCGACGACTCGATCGTCCGCGGCAACACCCAGCGCGCCCAGGTGCGCATGCTCCGCGAGGCGGGTGCGACCGAGGTGCACGTCCGGATCTCGAGCCCACCGGTGAAGTGGCCCTGTTTCTACGGCATCGACTTCGCCACCCGCGCCGAGCTGATCGCCAACGGTCTCGACGTCGAGGAGATCGCGGCCAGCGTCGGCGCCGACTCGCTCGGCTACATCTCGCTCGAGGGCATGATCGAGGCCACCAAGCAGCCCGCCGAGCGGCTCTGCCAGGCGTGCTTCACCGGGAAGTACCCCATCGAGCTGCCCGACGAGCGGTTGCTCGGCAAGCACCTGCTGGAGTCGTCGTCGTACGCCGCGGCCCTCCCCGTGCTCAACAACCCCTGACCCAGGAGCCAACGTGACCGACGCCTACGCCGCCGCCGGCGTCTCCATCGAGGCGGGCGACAAGGCCGTCGAGCTGATGAAGACCTGGGTCGAGAAGGCCAGCCGGCCCGAGGTGATCGGCGGCATCGGCGGCTTCGCCGGGCTCTTCGACGCCAGCGCGCTGAAGGACTACGAGCGGCCGCTTCTCGCGACCTCCGCCGACGGGGTCGGCACCAAGGTCGCGATCGCCCAGGCCATGGACAAGCACGACACCATCGGCTTCGACCTGGTCGGCATGCTCGTCGACGACCTGGTGGTCTGCGGTGCCGAGCCGTTGTTCCTCACCGACTACATCGCGACCGGCAGGGTCGTCCCCGAGCGCATCGCGGCGATAGTCAAGGGGATCGCCGAGGCGTGCGTCGAGGCCGGCTGCGCGCTGATCGGAGGCGAGACGGCCGAGCACCCCGGTCTCCTCGACCCCGACGAGTACGACGTGGCGGGCTCGACCACCGGCGTCGTCGAGGCGGCCCGCCTGCTCGGTCCGGGCCGGGTCCGGCCCGGCGACGTCGTCGTCGCGATGGCCTCCAGCGGGCTGCACTCCAACGGCTACTCGCTCGTCCGCCAGGTGCTGCTCGACGCCCGCGCCGGCGCCGGCTGGACGCTCGACCGCGCGGTTCCCGAGCTGGGCCGAACGCTCGGCGAGGAGCTGCTCGAACCCACGCGGATCTACGCGAAGGCCTGCCTCGACCTCGCCGACCGGCTGGCTGACACCTCGGGGGTGCACGCCATGTCCCACGTCACCGGCGGCGGGATGGCCGCCAACCTGGCGCGGGTGCTTCCGGTCGAGCTGACCGCCACCGTCGACCGCGCGACCTGGACCCCAGCCCCGGTCTTCGACCTGGTGCGCCAGGTGGGCGCCGTACCCCTGCCAGACCTCGAGATGACGCTGAACTGCGGCGTCGGGATGGTCGCGCTGGTCGCCCCCGAGGCTGCCGACCGGGCGGTCTCCGTGCTCGCCGAGCACGACGTCCGGGCCTGGGTGGCGGGCGAGGTCACCGCCGCTGGAGCGGACCTCGGCGGCACCGTGCGGCTCGTGGGTGCGCATCCCGGCTGGTGAGGCATCTGCTCTGAGCGAATTCCCGGACGTCATGTGCGGGAACAGCCCGGCACCAGGTAGCGTTGGGGTCACGACAGAGACCAATCAGACCGGTGTGCCCGCACGAGCGTGAGCCCCGGCCAAGTGCGAGGGGGTCGACCCTATGGGGCGCGGCCGAGCCAAGGCGAAGCAGACGAAGGTCGCCCGCGACCTGAAGTACCGCACTCACGAGACGGACTTCGGGGCGCTGGCGAAGGAGCTACACGGCGACGAGCCGGACTCCGACGACCAGGACGAGGGTCCCGACCTCGACCAGTGGTCCGACTACGCCGAGCCCCGGCGCGACTGACCCGCCCGCACTGAGGCCGCCGAGGCCAGCGGGTGCGTCTCGTCGCCGACCTCGTCCCTCCGTCGCGACGCGCTCCTCCTCGCCCGGACGCGACGGCCAGCCCAGCGGAGCTACGTGGTCAGCCCAGGTAGATTCCCCGCAAGCGGCCGACGTCGCGGATCCTTCGCTCGGCCAGGCGGTCGGCCGCGATGGCCGGAGGTACGCCGTCGGTGCGGGCAGCTCGAACACCTTGCGGGTGGTCTCGAAGATGCCGCTCGCCCGCTGCTGCGCCCGCTCGAAGCTGAAGCCGTGCAGCTCGTCGGCCACCTGGATCACCCCACCGGCGTTCACGCAGTAGTCGGGGGCGTAGAGGATGCCCCGCTCCTCGAGCCGCTTCTCGACCCCGGGGTGGGCGAGCTGGTTGTTGGCGCCGCCGCAGACGATCGCGGCGCTCAGCGTCTCGACGACCTCGTCGGTCAGCGCGTCCCCCAGCGCGTTGGGCGAGTAGACGTCGAGTGTCTCGGCGACCAGGGCGTCGGTGGACGCCAAAGCCCGGACGGCGGGGTAGTCGTCGCGGACCCGCTCGACGGCGGCGGGGTCGACGTCGGTGACGACGACGTCTGCGCCGTCCTCGGTCAGGTGACGGACCAGGTGGCGCCCGACCTTGCCGACGCCGGCGATGCCCACCGTGCGCCCGGCGAGCGTCGGCTCGCCCCAGACGGCCTCGGCGGCGGCGCGCATGCCCTGGAACACGCCGTACGCCGTGAGCACCGACGAGTCGCCGGCGCCGCCGTTGGCGAGGGTGCGGCCGGTGACGAAGTCGCACTCGCGCGCGACGTGGTCCATGTCAACGGAGAAGGTGCCGACGTCGCAGGCGGTGAGGTAGCGACCGTTGAGCGACTGCACGAACCGGCCGTAGGCGCGAAGCAACGCCTCGGTCTTCATGGTCGCCGGGTCCCCGATGATGACGGCCTTGCCGCCTCCGAGGTCGAGGCCGGCGAGGGAGTTCTTGTAGGTCATCCCACGGGACAGGGCGAGCACGTCGCGCAGCGCCGCGTCGGTGCTGGCGTAGGGGTAGAAGCGGGTCCCGCCCAGACCGGGGCCGAGTGCGGTGCTGTGGAGCGCGATGATGGCGCGCAGCCCGGTGGCGGGGTCGTTGCAGAAGACGACCTGCTCGTGCTCGGCGGAGAGTTCGAAGACGTCGGTCATGGAGCCACTTTCTCGTGGGTGCCGCGTGGGTGGCGGCGAGTCGGTGAGTGGTGTCTCGCAGGTCCTGGATCGCAGGCGTGGGCGAGGCTCTCAGCGTAGAGCAGGCTTGTCACGCACCGGGTTTCGAGACGGCTCACGCGTCCCCTCGCGAGCTCGGGTCCGCGTCGAGCCTCTCTCAACCTTCGAGCCTCATCCGTCCCCTCGCGAGCTCGGGGGCGGGGCTCTCACTGCAGGAGCTCGACCACGGCGTACGAGGCACCGAACGTCGCCAGCACGACCACCAGGCACAGCACCACGAGCAGCGCGGCGGGCAGGCCGGGCGACCGTGAGGGATGAGTGCGACGTGGCGGGCCGGGCAGCGGGCTCAGCGACGTGTGCGCCGCGGGAGCGGTCGCTGCCAGTGCCTCGGCGAACGAGACCACGTCGGGCCAGCGGTCCTCGCGGTCGGGCTCGAGCCCGCGCAGGATCGCCTCGTCGACCTCGGGCGACACCGGTACGAACGCCGACGGGGCGGGCGGGAGCTTGGCGTGGGTGAGGTCCGCGACGCCGCCGTTGCGGGCCACGTGCCCGGTCAGCAGGTGGTAGGCGACCGCGGCCAGCCCGTGCACGTCGGCGCGTTCGTCGACGCCGCCGCCGAGGGCCTGCTCGGGCGCCATGTAGGCAGGCGTGCCGACGACGTCGGTCAGCCCGCTGGCGTGGATCAGCGCCTTGGCCACGCCGAGGTCGGCGACCATCACGCGTTCGCGGCCGAGCCCGTCGCTGGCCAGCAGGAGGTTCTGGGGCTTGATGTCTCGGTGCACCACCCCCTTCGCGTGCAGGACGGCCAGGCCGTCGGCGGCCTGGCGCACCAGCGAGACGACCCGCTCGAGCTCCACCCGGCCCTCCTTGAGCAGGTCGGCGATGGTGCCGCGGTCGGCGTACGTCATCACGAAGTACGGCGTCGGAGACTCGCCATCTGCCGTGCCGACGTCGTAGACGCGCACGACGTGGTCGGAGTCGGCCGCCCGCAGGATGCGCGCCTCCTCGAGGAAGCGTTCGCGGACGTCCTCACGCTGTGCCCAGTTGTCGGCGAGCGCCTTCACGGCGACGTCGGAGCGCAGCTCGTCGTCGCGGTAGAGCCACACCGAGGAGAACCCTCCGACGCCGAGGCGGTCGACTCGTCGGAGCCGACCGAGGCGTTGGGGGAGGGACACGCTCGGTATTGTGCCCTCACCCGGCCTCGATCGAGCGGTCGGCCGAACCTCGGGGGAGTCACGTGGAGCACGATCCGAACGATCCCGACGACCTCGACGGGCTCGCCCTGCGGGCGGCCGAAGGGGACACCGACGCCCTCGACCAGCTGCTGGTGCTGATCCAGCCCCGGGTACGACGCATCTGCGGCCGGATGCTGCTCTACCCGCAGGACGCCGAGGAGGCCTGCCAGGACGCCCTGATGCTGGTCGCCACCCGCATCGGCACCTTCGCGGGGCGGGCGAAGTTCACCACCTGGCTGCACGCCGTGGCCTCCAACAGCGCCCGGTCGACCTACCGGTCGCTCAAGCGCCGGTCGGCGGAGCTGCCGAGCGACGACCTGCCGGCCAGCGCCGACCCGCGCACCACGAGCGTGATCGCCGGCAGCCGGCTCGACCTGCTCGATGCGCTCGAGGTGCTCGCCGCCTCCCACCCGCTGCTGGTCGAGGCGCTGGTGCTGCGCGACATCCAGGAGCTCGACTACGCCGAGATCGCGCTGCTGATGGACCTCCCGCTCGGCACCGTCAAGTCGCGCATCCACCAGGCCCGCAAGACCGTCCAGCCGCTGCTCATCGCCCAGTTGTAGCAATCACGAGGTCGCCGTGGCTGCCGTAGCCGACCAGCCCGCCGCCCTCGCGGCTGCCGTCGAAGGTCACCATCACCCAGCCGTCCTCCGTCCGGGCCAGGGTGGGCCACGGGATGTTCGTCGGGTAGGGCGCGTGCAACCGGCCGGTCTGCCGCAGCGCGAGGTCGAAGACGGGGTACGCCGCCCGGTGGGCCCGCGGTCCCAACCGCCCGTCACTCGCGAGCACGAGCCAGTCGCCGTCGATCCGCGCCAGCGTGGTGCCTTCGGTGGCGGTGCGGGTCGGGTCGGCGCCGACCAGGCGCAGGTCGTCCAGGGTGTCCCCGGCCGCCAGGGCCGGATGGAACCTGAAGAACCGTGACGCGCTGACGAACCCCACGTACCATCGGCCGTCGATCCGCACCAGGTGCGGGTCCCAGACGCCGACCGACCGCAGCCCGTCGGTGGGCAGCGGGAGTGGCCGGGTGTCGAGCACGTGACGTCCGCTGAGCAGGTCGGCGCCGGTCTCGGCGAGGTTCACGGCCACGCTCGCCCCCCGCCGGTTACGGCCGGTGTGACCGTCGAAGTCGCCCCAGGTGCTGGTGGCGACCAGCCACCGCCCACCGTCGCGGACCAGGTGCGTGGCGTGGTCGCCGTACACGCCTGGCCTGGCCCGCCGGTCCGGGCGTCGGAAGAAGAGGTCGGCGCGGTGCTCGGGCACCCAGCCGCCGGGGTCGAGGGCCCAGACACCGGTGTGGGCGGCGTCGAAGAACCCCGGCCCGGCGTGCGTGGCGGTGAGGAGCAGCTTGTTCCCGTCGCGCACCGGGGTGCCGTCGGCCTCGCTCACCAGCCGTACGTCGCGCAGTCCGAGCTGCCCGAACGCCCCGGCCCGCACGTCGGCAACCTCGCCGCCGGCCTCGACCCGCAGCCCGGCGCAGAAGGCCTCGTCTCGGATGTCCAGCCGTTGGCTCAGGTCGTAGCGGGCCCGCGCCCGCCAGCGTCCGCGCTCGCGGGTCAGGCCGGTCAGGTAGCGTCCCGGTCAAGGTCAGTGCCAGCGCGTCGGCCCGGGTGTCGAGCTGGCCGAAGCGTCGGCTGCGGTGGTGTGTCGTACGACCACTGGCGTGGACGTGCAGGTCGAGGACGTCGCCCTCCAGGCGAGCCGTGAACCGCGACTCCAGGCTGGTCAGCGCCAGCGTGGCCGGGCCGTTCGTCACCGCCACCGCCGCGGCGTACGGCGCCGGTTGCGGCAGGTCCCAGTCGCCGGGCCCGTCGGCGGTCACCGTCGTGAACCGCGGGGCCACGAGGTCGACGGGACGCCGCCGCGCGACGATCTCGAACGGCCCCAGCACGCGCGCCAGTGTGTCAGGCACCAGTGGGCACCACCGGAGGTTCCTCGGGTGTCCCGCACCCCGGGCACGCACCTCGCTGCGTTGCCGTCGCTCGCGAGACGAACGGGTATGGCGTCGCTCCGGCGCCTTGCGATGCACGCACCCGGAGCACGGGCCACCCCGACCAACCTCCGGCGGTGACCACTAGTTTCGGGAGATGACCCCTGCCGGCCTCCTCACCGACGCCTTCGGACGCACCCGCGAGGGTGTGCACGACCTGCTCACCGACCTCGACGACGATGCCCTGGCATGGCGGCCGCAGCCGCAGGCAAACCCCATTGGGTGGCTGGTCTGGCACCTCCTGCGCGTGCAGGACGACCACGTCGCCCACGTGGCCGGGACCGAGCAGGTGTGGACCGCACAGGACTACGTCGGACGGTTCGGGCTGCCGTTCGACGCGCGCGCGACCGGTTACGGGCAGACGTCCGACGAGGTCGGGCAGGTCCGGGTCAGCGCGTCCCTGCTGCGTGAGTACGCGGACGCGGTCAGCGACGCGACCGTCGAGTTCCTCTCCACCGTCGGTCCCGACGACCTCGACCGGGTGGTCGACGAACGCTGGGACCCACCCGTCACCCTCGGGGTCCGCCTCGTCAGCGTCCTCGACGACGACGCCCAGCACATCGGCCAGGCGGCGTACGTGAAAGGCCTGCTGCAGCAACTATCCCGGTGAGGCGGGCGGGACGGCCACCGGGACGTGGGCGGCGCCGTGGGCGTTGGTGGCGGGCAGGCGGACGACATACGCGGTGGTGCGCTTGCCCGGGGAGACCTGGAACTGGGCCGCACCGGCGGAGTCCAGCTGTGTCTGGAGGACCGGGACCAGGTCGCCGTCCACACGGCGCAGCAGGACCAGCGTGTCGCCGGCCTGCCCACCGAGTGTGGTGACGGCGATGCCGGTCGGCTGGCCTTCGGTCTGCCCGGGCGTCACCGTCGCGGTCAGGGCGGGTACCAGGACCACCCGCCAACGGCCGCTGGTCGCCGGGCCGGCGCGCAGGCGGTAGACGGCCGTCCGCTGGGCCGCCGGCGTCGGGATCGCGACGGTCCCGAAGGCGTCGCTGGTGGCGGAGCCGAGCGCGCTCCAGCCATCCGGGCCGCGAACCTGGAGCACGACCTCATGACCGGGAAGCGGCGCACCGCCGGCGGCGCGGACGAGACCACGGACCATGACCGATCCACCCGGGCCGGTCGTGTGGCTGTCGGCACTCACGTCCACGGCATCGGGGCTCGGCGGCGTCACCCGCAGGCTGGCGACGGCGCGGGCGTGGAAGGAGGTTGCGGGGAGGCGGACCACGTACGTCGAGGCGCGCGCCGGCGCGACCCGCCAGGTGGCGGAGCCGTCGGCCCCCACGGTCAGCCGGCCGAGCATCTGCAGGCGGTCGCTGCTACGGCGGAGGAGGGCCACTCGGTCGCCGGCGCGGGCGCCTTCGATCGCGGCCGTCACGTCCACCTCTGGCCCGGCCGGCGTACTGGTCGCGCTGATGCGCGGGACCAGGACGATGCGCCAGACCTCGCTGCGCACGCGAGGCGCGCCGACGAGGCGGTACGACGCGGTGGCGTCGGCCGGAGGCGTGGTGAAGAACACCGAGCCGGAGTCGTCGGCGGTGGCGACGGCGACGCGCAACCACCGCTCCGGGCCGCGTCGCTGCAGCACAACGTCGTGGCCCGCCACCGGGCTGCCGTCGGCAGCGGTCACCGTGCCCGACAGGGTCAGGGACGTGCCGGGATCGGCGCGGTGGCTGGTACCCGCCACCGTCACGGCCGCCGGTCCGGGGGCGGGCGGTGGGGTCGTGGGGACCGGCGTGGTCGGTGCCGTGGTCGGTGCCGTGGCGGTGCGGCGCCGGGGTGGGCGTGGGCGACGCGGTGGGCGCGGAGGTCGGGGCGGCGCTCGGGGTGGGAGTGGACGTGGGGGTCGGGGTGGCCGTCGGGGTGGCAGTGGGGGTCGCCGACGGGGTCGCGGTCGGGGCGGCGCTCGTCGTCGCGCTGCTCGGCGGCGGGACCGTGGTCGACGGGGGCGTCGGGCTGGCGGCGGGCGGGGGCTCGGCCTCGGGCGCTGCCTTCGGCGCAGGGGCGCCGAGCACGTCGTGCACCACGCGCTGGACCGGGTCCGGGAGGCTTCTGGTGTACGCCGCGGCGGCCACGCCGCTGGAGAGCGCCACGACCGCGATCGCCGTCGTCCCCCCTGCCCCGAGCCTCCGGAACCCGCGGCGCAGCGGCGAGACGTTGCCGCGGGACCCGCGGGACGCGCGGAAGGCCGTCACGTAGCGCTCCTGGTCGGCCAGCTCGCTCGCCGTGCCCGGCGCGCGCAGGGCGCGCACGAGCTCGTGGTCACGCCACTCGTGCAGGTCGTCGGGCGTGCTCATCACTCATCACCTCGTCGTACCGATCGGACCCGCGGGTCTCGCGAGAGGGACCGCAGTGCCCGGTGCACCGCGACGCGGACCGCGCCCGGCTGCTTGCCGACCAGGTCGGCCACCTGCTGGACGTCCAGGCCGGCGACGACGCGCAGCATCACCATCTCCGCCTGGACCGGTGGCAGGGTACGCACCAGGGCCAGCGCCCGGGCCGTCGCGTCCTGCTCCACCACGTGCTGCTCCGCGCTCGCGGCGGCCGGAGGACCGCCACTGGTGGCCTCCGGGTCGGCGACCGGCACCGACGGCCGTGCGGCGGAGGCCCGGCCCGCGTCGATGGCGCGGTGCCGGGCCACGGTGAAGAGCCAGCCCCGAAACGCCTGCGCGTCGCCGCGGAAGCCGTCGAGGTCGCGGACCACCTGCAGCCAGGTCTCGCCCGCGATGTCCTCCGGGGCCGCCCCAGACCCTGACCGGCCCCGCACCGACAGGTACCGCAACAGCGGCGGGTGCAGCGCCCGCCACAGCGTCGCGAAGCCCGCTTCGTCCCCCGCGAGGGCGAGCTCCAGGGCCTGGTCGAGCCGGGGTTCCGCAGACGCCGACGGACCTCGACCGGTCCCTGGGTCGGGACGGTCGAGGTCGTCGTACGACGCCTGGCTCGTCAGCTCGTGCTCCTCACTCGGGCCTTTCCCTCAGCTCACTGCGTCACGACACCGCTGACCGACGGCGCCAGCCGCGGCCCGCCGGCGAACGACAGCTGGTACGCCGTCCCGGGAGCGAGCGGCTGGACGAACCGGACCTTGCCGCGCGGACCGGTGATGTCCGTCGCGACCGGCACCCACTCGGTCGCTCCCGGTGCCTGGGCGAGCAGCGTGACCTCGCGGTGCGCCAGGGTGCCGCCGGCGCCGCGGAGGACGCCACTGACGACGAACGCGCCGGTGAGCGTCCGCCCGCGGATCGACAGCGACGTGGCGGCCCGGACGTCGACCCTGACCCGCTCGCTGACGGCCCCTGGCACGCCCTCGGTGCGCAGCACCCGCAGCCGGTAGAGCTGTGAGCGGAGCGGAGTGGCCGTGATCGCGACCGTGCCGTCGCTCGCCGTGCTGCCGGTGCCGACGACCACGAGGCCGTGCCGCGAGCCGACCCTGCGAGCCAGCAGCTCGACCGGCGCCCCGACGACCGGTCCGGACGCCGGTGGTGACGGTCCCGGAGATGGTCGTGGTGTCCCCCGGGTCGATCACGGCGGGGTCGGCTGCGATGGTGACGGTCGGCCGGACGGCCACGCGGACGATGGCGCTGCGCACGGGCTGGAGCAACGGCGTACCGAGGAACGCGAGCCGGTAGGCGGTGTTCTCCTCCGGGCTGACGGTGAAGCGGACCAGGCCGAACCGCGCGGTCTTCTGGACGTCCTCGAACGCCCAGGCGTCCGCCTCCGACGTCCGCGACACCAGCACGACCCAGCGGTTCACGACCCCGACGCGCCGCACGGCCAGCCGGCCGCGGACGGTGCTCTCACCGCCAGGTGGGACCACCCGGTGCGACAGCCGGATCGACAGCGTCGTGTTGAGGCGCGTCGCCGGGTGGTCGGGTGTGCGTACGGCGACCCGCGCGATCCCGCTCACCGACGGCCGCGTCAGGTCGTCGCCGGCGTAGTGCCAGCGGTACCTGGTCGTCGTCGACGGCGTGACGGTCACCCGCAACCCCCCCTTCTCGCGGGTGACCGCCTCGGCCACCGGGACGAACTCGTCGGTGCCCTGCGGCTTGGCCTCGAGCGTCACGGTGAACCCCGGCCGGCCGCCCTCCCCGTGGACGAGCAGCACGCCGGTGACGTTGGTCGAGTCGCCAGGGGCGACTGCGGACTTCACGGTGCGGATGGACAGCGTGGTCGCCGTGGGCTCGGTCGCGTGGGCGGGCGCCACGGTCAGCGCAGGTACGGCGCCGGCGCCGACCACCGTCGCGGCGAGCGCGACCCCCGTGGCCGCGCGCCGTAGCAGTGTGGTCGTCATGCAGGACCTCCTGGTCGGTGCGCGCCCCCGACGGGCGCGCGTCAACCTCTTCAGCGGGTAGGAGGTCCGCTGCGTTACATCGGTTCGCGACATGGCTCCGGGAGCGCGCCCGATGCGGCGGTCCCGGGTGTCACGCCCTCCCCGGCTAGCCGGGTATCGCTCCACTTGCGACCCGAACGGGCTCGTCCGACGCCCGTGGGAGAGCTCTCCGGGTCACAAGTGAGAGCTCCGTGGCCCGCCGCCGTGCCGCGCGGGTCGGCCCGTCGCTGGCGGGTACCGGGCAGCATGAGCAGCCATCCCGAAGAACCCCCGGTCGACCTGGACGCCGCGCCGGCCGAGGAGGAGATCAACGAGGCCGACGCCCCCGACGACCTGGAGCAGGAGCCCGACGAGAAGCCGAACTACACCGACCGCCACCCCGAGCACTTCCGGAACCCTCCGGGCCACGTCAGCGAGATCCGAGCCGGTGACGCCACGACCGAGGAATGAGGTCAGCCCTCGACGCCGGTGGAGGAGTGGGGTTCGCCCACGGGTTTGCTCTGCGGCGAGCCGCGCTGGCGCAGGTAGACCGAGAACACCACCATCGTGCCGACGGCGAGGAACTCCGACTGCCAGTTCTGCAGCGTGCGGGCCCAGAAGTCGGGGTTGGTCAGGTAGGCGCCCCAGCCGACCGGCGCCTGCAGCTCCTGCAGGCGGGTCTCGTTGTACGCCGCCTGGCCGGCGATGGACTGGATGAGCCACGAGGCCAGGAAGATCACCGACATCACCAGCACCAGCGAGTTGGAGTACACGCGGGTGCGGAGGCCGCCGGTCTTGGCCCAGGCAGGCGAGTCGGCTACGGAGTAGCGGCCGAGCTTCTGCTCCTTCTCGCTCTCTCCACCGGCCTTGTCGAGCTCCTTGGACTCGGGAGAGCCGCGCTGCACCAGCCAGACGGTGAGCAAGATGTACAGGGTGAACTGGAGGTACTCGCTCTGCCAGTTCTCCGCGACGTCGACGGCCCAGTCCGCCGACGTCAGGTAGTCGCCGAACCCGATCCGCCCGAACCCGCCGGCCAGCTGCTCGTTGTTGAACTGCTTCCAGCCCGCGAACGCCTGACCGACCAGGGCTAGCAGGAACAGCAGTCCGAAGAACAGGCTCAGCGACGACTCACGGACGAACCTACGCACCTGCAACCACCTCCTCGCGGCTCATCGGTGGAGGACCGCGACGGTGAACAGGTACGCGAGGCCGGCCAGGATGCCCACCAGGTAGACCAGGAACATCACGCGCATCTCAGCTCCCCGCCAGCGTGCAGTCATAACGGTCGGCCTGGTCGGTCGGCTCACACCCGACCCCGGTGACCAACCAGCCCTGGGGGAACCGGCTCAGGAACATCGTGTCGCCGGCTGCGGTCACGATGGCCATCGTCCCGTAGACACGCGGTGCGTCCAGGCCGCCAGGCTCGGGCAGGTCTTCTCCGAGGATCGCCTCGGGGCATGCCTGGCCCGCAGACTGCTCGAGCGCGGTCCGGGCGGACGCGCTCAACAGGGCGCAGGCCTCGGTTCCGTCGTTCTCGGCCAGCGCCGAGTAGAACCCCTCTGCCGCGGCCGACACGCCGGCCGCCTGGCTCGACGAGCAACCGGTGAGCGCCACGAGGGTGCCACCCACGGCGAGGGCGATCGTCGCACGGGCTATCACGGCTCAGCCCTCACAGCTTGGACTGCGTCTCGGTCTCGTCGTGCCGCTCGGTGAGGAAGCCGTTCTGGATCGCCCAGACGATGGCCTGCCCACGGCTGGTCGCGTTGACCTTCCGGTACGTCGAGCGGATATAGGTCTTCACCGAGTTGATGCTGAGGAACAGCGCGTCGGCGATCTCCTGGTTGCTGTGACCCATCACGACCAGCTGCAGGACGTCCGACTCGCGGGGGCTGATACCGGCAGCCGCGCCGAGGAAGTCGGTCGCGTCCCACTCCTGCGCGACGTTGGTGGCGTCCTCCAGGTTGCCGGACACCGCGTCCTGGATCACCGCGACGAGCTGCTCGGCGGTGATGTCGAGGGTGATGGCCCACTCGACGCCCCTCTCCTTTGCGCGGGTGCCGAGGTCCGGCTTGAGGGTGCGGTCGATGGCGATGACGGTGGAGACGGTGTGCTTCAGCAGGTGGTCGAGGTCGGCGCCGTTGCCGTCGTTGAGGTTGATGACGTCATAGAGGACGACGTCCGGCTGACCTTCCGCGGGTCCCTCGAAGGTGATCTCGAGGGGCCCGTCGGCTGTCTCCAGATGGTCCGCAGGCCCACCGCGACGACCTGCTGTGTCGTCCGGATGTCGACCCAGACCGACTTCGACCTTTCCCCCACGCTCCGGATCATGGCGGACCGGGGAGGTAAGCCGCCACACCCTCCCCTGCCCAGGCTGAAATCGGCTGATGCGGGGTACCTGACGTCCGACGCGCCGGAACGGGCCCACCGTCCCGCCCTGAAGTTGAGGAGTCTCCCTTGAACACACGCACGCTAGCGATCCTCGCGATTGTTCTCGTGGTCATCGTCATCCTGTTCCTCGTGTTGTGAGGCGTCCCTGAGCTCACTGCCTGACTCGCGGTCAGGTCCGCTCGTCGAGGCGACCGACGACGGACAGGGCGACGGTGGCCAGGGTGCGGACCTGCGCGTCGGTGAGGCCGTCGAACAGCAGCTGCCGGACGAGCTCGACATGGTCCGGCGCGGCGTCCTCGATCGCCCGTCGGCCCGCCGCGGTGATGGTCACGTACGCCCCGCGACCGTCCTCGGGACTCGCGTGCCTGGCGACCAGCCCACGCGCCGCCATCCGCGCGACCTGCCGCGAGACCCGGCTCTTCTCCCACTGCAGCCCGTCACCGAGCTCGAAGGCGCGTAGCCGACCCTCCGGCACGTCGGTCAGGTGCACCAGGACGTCGTAGTCGGACAGCGAGAGACCCGAGCCGGCTTGCAGCTCGCGGTTCAGCCGCGCGGAGAGGCGGGCGTGCGCGTCCAGCCACGCGCGCCACGCGCGCTGCTCGTCGGGGGTCAGCCAACGCACGTCCTTCGCCACACGGCGAGTGTAGGAACGTTCCTGCGCCGGTCCGTTGACACCTGCGCGCGACGGGAGCAATCTAGTTGACACGACAACTAGTTTCGGTCCGCCGTTCCCGGGGACGGGCCAGGAGGACGAGATGAGCGCCTGGAACTTCATGAGCTACGAGAGCAAGGACAACCTGCTCGAGGCGATCCGTCGGGAGTCGGCCGGCATGTTCGCACTGGCCGAGGACCCGGGGTCCTGGGAGGCACCGACCGGCGCCGGCCACTGGCAGGTGCGCGACGTGTTCGGGCACCTGATCGACACCACCGAGACCTACTTCGTCAGCTTCGACGCTGCGCGCGGCGACGGTGAGGGGCCGCCCCTGGTGCCGCTGACCGACATGGCCGTGCACGTGGACAGGGGCGCCCAGGCGTTCCGGTCGCTCGAGCGCGAGGAGGCACTCGAACGGCTGCACGTTGCCCTGGACAAGATGCTGGGGATCGAGGAGAGCCTGTCCGAGGACGACTGGGGCCTCCTGGTCCCCCACAAGTACATGGGCCCGCTGCCGGCGTTCTTCTACGTCGGCTTCCAGCTCGTCGACTACGCCGTGCACAGCTGGGACATCCGCGAGGGCACCGGCAAGCCGCACGCACTGGAGGGCCGCGCAGCCGACCTCCTGGTCCCGCTCTGCTTCGTGCTGTGGACGGCGACCGCGAAGGTCGGGCCGGACACGAAGCCGATGGACCTGGGAGTTCGCATCGTCTCCGGCGAGAACGCCGGGGACACCCACATCGCCGTCCGACCCGACGGACTGACCACCAGCGCGGACAGCATCGCCGACGTGCCCACCGTCATCGACTTCGACCCGGCGAGCTTCGTGCTGACCGCGTACGGTCGGATGAACGCCGGCACCGTCAACGGCGACCGCGAGCTCGGGCACGAGTTCCTCGACGGCTTCTTCCGGATCTGAGAGGGCATCGATGACGTCGATCGACCTGGAGGCCATCGCCGCCGAGCGGGAGCGGATCAGGCAGGACTTCCTGCGGGAGGCAGCCGACAGACCTGCGAGCAGCGCGAGGGGCCTGCACCACTTCGCGCTGATCTGCGCCGACGTACGACGGACCATCGAGTTCTACCAAGGAGTCCTCGAGTTCCCGCTGACGGAGATCTTCGAGAACCGCGACTACGCCGGCTCCAACCACTTCTTCTTCGACATCGGCAACGGCAACCTGCTCGCCTTCTTCGACCTGCCGGGACTCGACCTGGGTCCGTACGCCGAGGTGCTCGGCGGCCTGCACCACCTCGCCATCTCGGTCACCCGGGAGAAGTGGGAGCACCTGCGGGGCAACCTGGAGACCGCCGGCGTCGAGTACCTCGTCGAGAGCGAGACCTCGATCTACTTCCGCGACCCGGACGGCGCACGGCTGGAGCTGCTCGCCGACCCGCTCGGCGAGATGTACGGCACCACCGTTCTCTGAGGGTCTGGCGCTCAGGCGTCATCGCCCTGGCTGGCCACCGCGATGCCGAGCGACTTGGTCGCGGACCGCGGGGGCCACCTCCGCCGCGAACCGTTGCAGCTGCGGGACGGGATCCTGGGAAGGACCGAACACGAAGGTGTCCATCCCGTGCACGACCGCGAGCTCGGTGAGCTCGTCGACCCACTGGGTCACGCCGCCCTGGAGGAAGCCGCCGGCTCCGTCCAGCATGCCCCACACGTTGTAGACCCGCGCGACCTGAGCGGGGTCGCGGCCGGCTCCGACCGCGGCCTCGTCGATGCGCGCGTGCATGTCAGGAAGCTTGTCCGGCGTGGCCCATCCACTGGACGGCACCCAGCCGTCGGCGGCCCGCCCGACCAGCGCGAGGGTCCGGCGGCCACCGACGCCGAGCCAGATGCCGATCGGGTGCGCCGGCGGCGGCCCTGGCTTCGTGCCGGCCAGCCGGTAGTGGCGGCCCTCGAAGCGAACCGAGCGCTGGTCGGACCACATCAGGCGGATGACCTCGATGGCCTCGGTGAGAGCGTCGACCGCCTCACCCGGAGAACGCCGCGGTCCGCCCATGGCCGCGACCGCGTCCCAGAACGCGCCGGCACCGAGCCCGAGCTCGAACCGCCCGGCGGAGAGCACGTCCAGGCTGGCGGCCGCCTTGGCCAGCACCGCGGGCGGACGCAGCGGCAGGTTCGCCACGTCGGGGAACACCCGCACCCGCTCCGTCTTCGCCAGCACGGTCGCCATCAGCATCCAGCTGTCCAGGAACCGCCGCTGGTACGGATGGTCCTGGATGCCGACGTACTCCAGGCCGCTCTCGTCCGCGACCCGAGCCAGAGCGAGGACCTCCGCCAGCTTGGTCGCCTCGGGGGTGGGGAAGACGCCGAATCGGATGGGTCGCCCGTAGTCCGGCAACGGGACCTCCCCTCGGCAGATCAGCGGACAGTCATCGCAGGGCGTCGAGAAGCTCGGCCTTGGTCTTGCGTGAGAGGCCCGTGAGGCCGCGCGAGCGAGCCTCCGCCCGGAGCGCGGCGACCGTCCATCCGTCGTCGGGACCGGCGTTCGCGGGCTCATGGGCTACCGGTGCCCTCGGGGGTTCTGCTGCTCGAGGTGCCTTCTCTGGACGCTTGTTGGCCTTCTTCAGCCTCTTCAGCCGTGCCTCGAGCTTGGTGTTGGTCTTCTCGGCCTGAGCGACCTTGCTCTTCAGGCGCTTGGCCTTGTGGTCGGCTCGATCCAGCTCCGAGCGCAGCTTCTTGATCGTGGTCCGGAGCTCCTTCTTGGCCGAAGCAGATGGCTTCTTCCTGGTCACGTGAACGCCTTCGTCGATGGAGTGGAAGTACCCATCATGCCCGCCCCCTCGTCACGTGCAGCCCCGCGCCGGACCACCCCAGAGTGACAGCAGAGGTTCACGGGACATCAAGGTTGCCGACACCTGTTTCCCAGCGGCGCGTGGAAACACTGCGGTACGTGGGCATTCTGACCCGTCGGCAGGTGGTTCAGTACAGCTCGATCTCCGTCGGCGCCTTGGTGGCCTCGAGGTTCCTGCGGGGGCAGCTTCCGAGCCCGCCGTTGCGTGTGGAGGGGACGACCCTCGAGTCCACCATCGTTCCGGTGCCAACGGCTCGCTACCGGCAGCTGACGACCGGGCCGCCACAGCCGATCGCGCTGAGGACCGAGCTCGCACCGGCTCGCGCCGGCCGAGCCTCCCATCGCACCGGGCTGGCTGCTGTCGTACAGCTGACGGACCTGCACGTCACCGACGTGCAGAACCCGCTGCGGTTCGAGTACCTGGATCGCCGATGCAGGACCGGGCACCGGCCTCAGGAGCTCCTCGGCACGCACGGCGCCGCGGCACTCGTGCGCCGGGTCAACTCCTTGAGGGGCGGGCCGTTCACCGGCCGGCCGATCGATGCGGTGATGACCACGGGAGACAACACCGACAACCAGTGCGGGCTGGAGCTCGAGTGGCTCCTCACGATCCTGGCCGGCGGCATCGTGCACCCCTCGAGCGGTGATCCCGATGCGTTCGAGGGGGTCGCGGGCTGCGGACTCGAGGAGTACTGGCAGCCCGAGAGCACGATGAGCGACCGCTACAAGGCGAGGGGCTTTCCCGTCGTACCGGGGTTGCTTGCCGCGGCCACCGCCCCGTTCGCGTCGCCCGGGCTCGACGTGCCCTGGCTGCTGACCATGGGCAACCACGACGGCGCGGCACTGGGAACCCTGGGGCACGAGAGCGCGACCGCCGCGTGGTGCGCCGGCGACCGCAAGGTGTTCTCGGACACCTCCGAGGAAGGGCTCGTGCTCGCCGCGAGGCTGCGCGCGAGGACGCCGGGGGAGCATCCCGACCTCGGGGCCGGTGGGGTCGGGCGACTGATGGAGGCGATCGCCGCACGCGGCCAGGCCAGAGCCGTCTCCGCTGACCCCCGGCGTGCGCCGTTCACCGGGCAGGAGTACGTGGCGGCGCTGCGGAGCCCCAGGTTCACGGGCGCGGGTCCTGTCGGTCATGGGTACGCCGGAGACGACGACGGCTCCCACCTCTACTACACGCACTGGCTGTCGCAGGATGTCCTGGCCGTCAGCCTCGACACGACCAACCAGGCCGGTGGCGCAGACGGCTCCATCGGCTCCGCCCAGCTGCACTGGCTCGAGCAACAGCTCACCGCGTGCCAGGGCGCGTACGTCGTGGTGTTCAGTCACCACCCTTCGGACGCCATGACCAACCTGGTGCCCGACCCCCGCGACTTGCTCGAGGAGAGGCACTCGGGCGACGAGCTGGTCGCCGCCCTCCACCGGCATCCCCACGTCCTCGCCTGGGTGAACGGCCACTGTCACCGCAACCGCATCACGCCCAGGCGGCACGCCGAGCCCCGCCGGTCCTTCTGGGAGATCAACACCGCCTCGCACATCGACGCACCCCAGCAGGCGCGCGTCGTGGAGGTGGCCTCCAACGGCGACGGCACCCTCTCGCTGTTCACGACCATGATCGACGCGGACTCACCGGCCAGAGCTCTGCACACCGACCTGGCTCCCGTCGGTCTCGCCTCGCTCTACCGCGAGCTGGCGTTCAACGACCCGAGCTTCCTGGATCGGCGCGGCTCCCAGGCGGACGGCAACACCGAGCTGCTGCTCGTCGATCCGCTGGCCTGAACTCCACCGGGCAGCCAGCGATCGAGCCAGCGCGGGATCCACCAGTTGGCGTCGCCGAGCAACTTCATCGTGGCCGGGACCAGGATCAGTCGCACGACGGTCGCGTCGACGAAGATCGCCGTGGCGAGACCGAGTCCGAGCACCTTCGCCGTCGGGTCGTCTCCCAGGACGAAGCCCATGAACACCGAGATCATGATCAGCGCGGCGGACGTGATGACTCGCCCGGTGGTGGCGATGCCGTGGATGACCGAGCGGTCGTTGTCCGCGGTCAGCAGGTACTCCTCGCGGACCCGGGAGAGCAGGAAGACCTCGTAGTCCATCGACAGTCCGAACAGGATTGCGAACATGAACATGGGGATGAACGGCACGATCGGAATGGTCGACTCGAGACCGATCAGGTCGGCGCCCCATCCCCACTGGAACACCATCACGATGACGCCGAACGCCGCGCCGACACGCCTGGAACCGCGTCGAGATCGTGATGTGGGCCTACGAGACGGACCGCATCAGCACCTGAACGGACGCCGTTCGCCTGGGGTTTCCTCTTCCGTCACCGGCCGATCACCGCTAACGTCCGCCCAAGCCCCGGCGGACAGTGACCCCCATGCACCTCGATCCGCCGTGTTCCCCGGGCATGGAGCAGTCCCCGCCGCGCCCCACCCCCGATCCGCCGCGGGGCTGCTCCACATGGATGCCGAATCCCGCACACGGGCCCGTGCCTGGGTCAGGGGATCTTGACCTCGACAAGAGTCGTGGCGATCCCGGTGTAGTCGACGTCCTCGCCGTCCGCATAGGCGCGAGGCACGAACCCGAAGTCGTTGTCGGAGATGACTACCAGGGTTCGCCGGTTCTTGAGCGCGGCGCCCTCGACCTTGCCGGGCACACCGACGACGCCGGCCAGGTTGGCGAACAGGGTCTTGTCGGCCTCGGTGACCAGGTCGTCGTCCGGGTCCAACGTGACGACGTAGAAGCGGCACTCGGCGTCGGTCCGCTCCTGGACGAGCACGTGCTGCTGGTCGAGGGGGACGAGTGCGGAGATCTTCAGGTCCCGGCCTCGGGTACCGGCCGCGAACGTGGAGGCCGCGTCGAAGCGGTAGGCGTACTCGTGCAGCGTCGTACCCGTCACGGTGTCGAAGGCGACGAGCTCGGTGATGATCCGGTCCCGGTCGCCGGCAACCACGACCGAGCTCTGCAATGCGACGACGATGGTGCGCCCGTCGGGCAGCAGTGCGATGTCCTCGAAGCCCCGGTTGGCTCGTCGCGCCGCCAGAGCTGCTGGCAGCGATCCCGTCACGGGGTAGTCGACGCCCGCCGCGTCGTACTTCGTCTCCAGGCCGGCAGGCAGGTGCCGACGGAGCACCTGCCCCGAGGCGTCCACCTCGACGATGGACGGGCCGTACTCGTCCACCAGCCAGAAGTGGCCGTCCGGCGTGCGGACGACACCTTCGGTGTCGAGGCCGTTGGGGTTGTAGTCGAGCAGCGTCACGGCGTCGGCGCCCATGGGCGGTGGGTCGCCGGCGATCGGAAGGTTGGGCAGTCCGGTGACCGGGTCGCCGTCGGGCGTCGTGATCGGCACGGCCCTGTCGACGACGATCGAGGGATCCTGCACCTTGACCTTGACGATGGTCGGGGTGAACTCGGGCACCAGGAAGGTCCGTGCGTCGCCGATCTCGCCGTTGGGACCGCGGTCGGTCACCGTCCAGTAGGAGCTGCCGCCAGTGGCGAACAGGCCGCTCCCGAGGCCGCCGAGCCGGACGCCACGGTCGTCGTGGAGGGAGTCGGGCAGCAGGCCGTTCTGGAAGTCGCCGAGCGCGATCTCAGGCAGCTGCACCGATTTGGAGACGGTGGGGTCGGCAGGTACGACGGCCGCGCCGGTCGACGTGCTCAGCGCGTTGGCAGCAGTGACGAGGACGGCGGTCAGTGGCAGGACGATGCGCATGGGCCGCACGCTAGGAGGGAAATGCGCAGCTTCGGCCGGACGAGCGGCGACGACTCGATGAACAGTAGGCAGCGTGCCGCCGTCAAGACGCCGCGGCGACGACGAATCGTCATCTCGAGTTACCCCGCGTGACACGGCCGCGGGCGAGCCTCGTGTCGTGACCACACCACGAAACCCCACCGGCTTCGGCGACGGGCTCGACCCGGACCCCGCGGGTTCCGACGAGGAGTACTGGCCGCTCGACGACCCGTTCGACGACGACGGCGACGCCGATGACGACCTGGACGATCTCTTCGAGGACGAGGACGGCTAGCTGCGGCGGCAGCCGGTGTCCTGAGGGGGGCGTTCGCGCGTTCGTCGGGTGGGGGTGATGTCGGTGGTGCCGCGGGCGTCGCGGAGGAACCGCTGCCCGTGGGGGTCGGTCCAGATCCACACGCCGGTCTCGATGGTGCGATATCGCCAGCCGGACCTGGTCTTGAGCCGGTGGTGTCGTCGACACAACGGGGCGAGGTTGCACTCGCAGGTGGCGCCGCCGTCTGCGTGGGCGACCACGTGGTCCTTGTCGCATCGGCGGGCCGGGCGGGTGCACCAGGGGAAGACACAGGTCGGCGTGAGCAGCTCAACCTTGGCCTGCAGCCGGTCGCGGACTTCGTAGCGGTCGACGGACTCGTGATCTGCCAGGTCGACGACGGGAAGCACCGTCAGGTGCGTGTCGGTCCGACCACACCACTCCCGCACCTGCTGCTCCAGGACCGGGCGGCACGTGGTCTCGTTGCGGCCCACCGGGTCGAGCCCGCGCACGGCGTCCTCGCTGAGGTGGACCACCAGCGTGGTGTGGCGCTTGGGCTTGGGCGCCGGCCGGTTTGCGAGCAGTGCCGCCGCGGCCTCGGGATCGGCGAGCACACCGACCGCACGCGCACGCCGTACGTCGAGGGAGTCCGGAACCCGGCCCTCGGCCTCGTCGGCCTCGGCGATCCTCGCGGCGACCTCGGAGACGGTGCCGCCGAAGTCGTGGAGGTCCTTCCAGTCGGCGCGGATGGTCATCTCGCCCACGCCGGTCTCGTTCAGCGTCTCCTCGTGGAGGGTGACGTGCCGGGCGTCGAGGGCCTCGATCTGGGCGAGCTCGCGCTCCTCGGGGTAGAGCCGCATCATCGCCTCGTCGATCAGGCGGTCGAGCGTCACCGGCCCGACCTTCTCCGCCACCGGCGCCACCGCCTCGTCGAGGTGGGCCACCACGTCGTCGGGCTTGCCCAGCACCGCCTGGGCGATCCTGCGGGCCCGCCACACCGGCACCTCGTGCGCCAGCACCCGCTCCCACACCGAGGGAAGACGGTGACGCACCACCAGGGTGTCACGGATCATCGCCTCGCCCGCCCCGGTGCTCACCCCCAGCGCCGCCGCGAACGACGCGCCCGCGTCCCACGCCATCGCGGGCAGCCGCGGGTCGGGCTCCTCGGGGTCACGATCCTCCTGCGGGTCGCAGGGCTCGCCCTCGCCCATCGAGGTCGGGATGGGCGTCCGCCCAGGCCGCGGCGAGCAGCATCAAGTCTGTCTCGCGCGCCCGCAGCTGCGCCGACGTCTCGCGCACGAGCGCGATCAGGTCGGCGGGAGTGGTGGCGGCGTCGAGATCCATGATCACCAACATCGAACATCTATTCGAACAGATATTCGAATACAACTCCGCCACCTCGCAGCAATGTCGTCACTTGCTGGAGACGACGGCCGGGTCGTCGAGTAGATACCCCTCGGCTAGCGTGTCAGCCGGCTCCGCTGTAGCGGTCGGAGACCGCCACGGTCACGCCCCGCTCTGCCGCCTGCAGGTGGCCAGTGAAGGGTCGACGTCAGACCGGGAACCAACGGGCGTCGCCGTCAACGAAGCGGCTTGGCCCTGCTCACCCGTGCCACGCATCGACAGCAGCATCGTCGTAGGCGTCGGCGTGCGTGGCCTCTCGCTCGATGAGCGCGCCGGCCACCAGGGCCACCGCCGGGTCCACGGCCGGGTCGTCAGAGTGCACCAGGTCGTGGAGGTACTCCCGCGTGATCACGGTGTCCTGGAGCTGGCCCAGCTCGGCCTGCAGCGACTTGAGCCTCTTCAACAGCTTCTTGGCGCGCTTGCCGTAGACCGGTCGGAGGGGCTCGACCGCGTAGCGGGTGCGCTTGACCGCCTTGCGTGCCTCGTGGAGTGCGGCGGCCCGGCTGTCGGGATCCAGGTCTGCGACGGTCGCGGCGCTCATCCGCCGGTCGAGTCTGCGCAGGTGGCGCCGCACCCGTCGCCGGTAGGCATCCCCGACCTCTTCGTCGGCTCCGTGCTGTCCAGGGAGGAGCGGTGACGAGGATCTCGAGCCGCTCGGCCAGGTCGGCGTAGCGCCGGCCCTCGAGGGAGTCCCGCAGGACGCCGAGGGCGGTGTCGTGCCTGGCCTGGAGAGGTGCCAGGAGTGCGGGGCGTACGTGGTCGGCCTCCCAGTCGAGGTCGGCGCGCTCCGACACCAGGGTGTCGACGGCCTCCTGGATGCGGGCCGACTGGACCTCGGCGTCGCGTGCGTCGCCGAGCACGTCAGCCAGCCAGCCGAGCTCGTCGCGGACGGGTTCGGTCACGGTGCGATCGAGAAACGGGCGGCCCGTCGCGAGGGCCGAGCGTAGGCGCCTGGTCGACACGCGCATCGCGTGGACACCGTCCGGCTCGTTGGCGTGGGCGGCCGGCCACCTCGTGCACGATCGATCGGGCGTGGGCCGCCAGCTGGTTGCCGAGCAGCTGCGCGACCGTGTCCCGAGGCTCGACCGCTCGCTCCGGGAGGTCGTGGGCGAGCGTCAAGGGATGGGCGGAGTGTCCGTGAGGTCGAAGATCTTGGCCTTGGGCGTCGCCTTGAGCAGCGCGAGCACCCTCTCGCGCACCCTGGCCTTCGTCTTCTGTGACTCACCCGTGGCGATCAGCTCGCCGTCCTTGGCGCGGAGGCGGAAGGCGTACTCGCCCTGGTCGGTCCGGAAGATCTCGATCCTGGCGGCCATGCGTTCCTCCCGGGGAAGCGCGGGCGGCGGATCCGCCCGCGGAGGGTGGTGCAGCCAACGACCTTAGCCCTGTCAGGTGAACGGACAACTACGCCACCGACGTGCGGACTCCGGCGACCGTCGGGGCCCGAGCCCGACTAGACCGCGCGTGGCTCGAAACCCCAGCAGTTCAGGGCCGAACTACCCATTCCTTCCTCGCCTCGCAGTCCACGCCGGGCGTGATCGTCGAGCACGGCTCCACCGAAGCCATGTTCGAGCGCCCGCGGGACCGTCGCACCACCGACTACGTCAACGGTCGGTTCGGCTGACCGTGGCACCGTACGGACGCGGCTGGCAGGTTCCCGCGCTCGCCGTGACCGGGCTGGCGCTGCTGTTGGCGACCGCGTACGCCGCCGGCAGCCAGGGCCCGCAGGAGTCGGAGACGCTCGTCCACTTGACCCCTGCAGCGGCCTCCGTCGTGGTCGAGCCATCCACCACGGCGCACGAGGCCGGCTCGTCCGAGCCCGCCGCCAACGGCGCCATCCGGCTCGACCCCCGATGGGTCGCGGACACCGCGGCCCGCTCCGGGATCCCGGCGCCAGCCGTGCGTGCGTATGCGCGGGCCCAGCTGGGTGCACCTTCCGCTTGCCACCTGGGATGGACGACCCTGGCCGGGATCGGGTGGGTGGAGTCCCAGACGGCACGCTCGACGGCAGGGCGTTGCGCGGCGACGGCCACCCGTCCTCGGCGATCATCGGCCCTGCCCTCGACGGTTCTGGCGACGTCGCCGCGATCGCGGCCGACGCGTCGGGCACCGCGTTGCACGGCGACTCCACGTGGGACCACGCCGTCGGCCCGATGCAGTTCCTCCCGTCGACGTGGGCCGCGTGGCGCACCGACGGCGACGGCGACGGCGAGACCGACCCGCACGACCTCGACGACGCCGCGGCCGCCGCGGCGGCGTACCTGTGTGCGGACGGCCGCAGTCTCACCGGGATGGGCTGGGCGGCGGCGGTGCTGTCGTACAACCACGACGCGGGGTACGTCGGCCTGGTCCACGCCGCCGCGGAGGCCTACGCCGGACGGACCTAGGCACCTTCGGCCTGCTTGGCTCGGCGTCCCCGGGTCAGCTTGCGGGTGACCATGGGGACCGGTCCCGGCCGGCTGGGCCATGGCTGTGGACCGGTGCTGGTGTGCTCGGCGGTGGCCTCGTCGATGATGCTCTGCAGGTCGTCGATGGCGATCGCTGCCGACCCTTGCCAGGTCACCCGCAGATGGCTTCCTGACTCGGGAACGACCGTGAAGCCGTCCGTGTCGACCTGTTCGATGCTGACTCGAAGGTGCTGTGCCAACGCCCTCTCGATCGCGAGTAGCTCGTGCACGTTGAAGCGCGACAGCAGGGGCAGGCTTTCCCCGTCCGCATCCGTCCGGCCGCTCACGCGAGAACACGCTAGAAGTGGCGGGCGGCGTCCGGGTGAACGGACGACGAACGATGCGTCTTCCAACACGTCACCGTCCACGGATCGGTCGGGTCCTGGGGTGATCCTTGTCCTGAGGTGCGTCGCGCGACAGCATGCTCGGATGAGCGAGATCTCCGACACCTCCGCCCAGGTGCTCCACGAGAACGGACAGGAAGCGCTGCTGGGCGCCGCCACCATCGACATGAACGCCCACGAGAAGTGGATGCTGGAGCAGCTGCTCCTCGCGTACGTCGCCGACAGCGTGCCCGCGCAGACCTGGCGGGACCTGGCGGCGGGCGTGCGCGCGGTGAGGCGCGATCGCGCACGCCGGCCGGGGAGCACTCCGCCGCTGTACACCTGACGAGGCGGCTGCCCTGGCCGACGCCGCATAGAGCGGGGCCATGCGCTGTTAGCCGACCGCTCACCGGTTCTTCGTCACAGCGCGGCAAGGATGTCGATCACGTCGCCGAGGGTCGAGGCATGCCTCTTCCAACCCGTAGCCCCGCCCGCGCCGCCACCCTGACCGGCCTGGCCGTCGGCCTCGTCGTCGGCCTGGTCGCAGGCCTGGTCGCCGCCGTCATCTCTCCTGCGACTGCCGGTCCGCCGCCCTCGGGGTCCAACGGCCCCGACCGCGCCGTGCGGCCCACCCTCGCCGCGCGGGCCACGTTGTCCGCGGACTTCCTCGCGCCCGGCCCCCCATCCGGCGCGCTGGCGACGCCGGCCAACGGCCGCAGCGGGCCCTTCGCCGGGCAGGTCATCCCTGGCTTCTCGGCGATGGTCGAGAACGGTGACGGCACCTTCTGGGCCCAGCCCGACAACGGTTTCGGCACCAAGGCGAACTCCGCCGACTTCCTGCTGCGGCTCTACCTCGTCCGACCGGACTGGGAGACCGCCGACGGCGGTGACGGGGCCATCGAGATCGAGCGGTACGTCTCGCTGCGTGACCCAGACCACCGGATCCCGTTCCCGATCACGAACGACGCGACGGACACCCGGCTGCTGACCGGTGCCGACTTCGACATCGAGTCTCTCGTGCGCGATCCGGACGGCACGTTCTGGATCGGCGAGGAGTTCGGTCCGTTCCTCCTCCACGTGGCTGCCGACGGCACGGTGCTGGAGGCGCCGGTGCCCTTGCCCGGGGTCAAGTCGCCGCAGAACCCGTTCCTCGTCGCCGGCGAGACGCCGCGCCTGCCCGCCAGCCGCGGGTTCGAGGCGATGGCGGGATCGGCGAACGGCCGGTACCTCTACCCGATCCTCGAGGGCGCACTCGTCGACGACCCCGACCCACGCCGCCGGGTCGTCCACGAGTTCGACGTCAAGAGCGGCAGCTACACCGGCCGCACCTGGGACTACCAGGTCGACGAGCCGGGGAACTTCGTCGCGGACGCCTTCACCGTCCGGAACGGGCGGCTGCTGGTCCTCGAGCGCGACAACTTCGACGGCGCGGCCGCCGTGACCAAGCGGATCTACACCGTGGACCTGCGTGACACGGACGCCGACGGCTTCGTCACCAAGACGCTGCTGGTCGACCTGCTCCGGATCGCCAACCCCGACCGGATCGGGTTGGCGGCCTCACCCGGCGCGTACGGCGTTGCCGACCCGTTCTCGTTCCCGATGGTCTCGGTCGAGACCGTCGTCGAGCTGCGGGACGGTCGGCTGCTCGTCGCGAACGACAACAACTACCCCGGCGACGACGCGCGAGTGCCCGGAACGCCGGACGACACCGAGATGATCGTCGTCGACCTGCCGCAGGTCCGAGCGCCGGCGCCGCGTGACGCGCTGGTGATCGGGCACCGCGGCTCTTCGGGGACGCGACCCGAGCACACGCTGGCGTCGTACGAGCAGGCGATCCTGGCATGCGCCGACTTCATCGAGCCGGACCTCGTCTCGACCAAGGACGGCGTGCTGGTGGCGCGGCACGAGCCGGAGATCGGGGGCACGACCGACGTCGCCTCGCGGCCGAGTTCGCGGGGCTGAAGACGACGAAGATGCTCGACGGCGTCGCAGTGACCGGTTGGTTCGCCGAGGACTTCACCCTCGCCCAGCTGCGTACCCTGCGGGCCGTCGAGCGGCTCCCCGGCGTGCGCCCGCAGAACACCGCGTTCAACGGCCTCTACCGGATCCCCACCCTCGACGAGGTGCTCGACCTCGCCCGCCACTCGCGCACCTGCGACGGCCGACCCGTCGGCGTCTACCCGGAGACCAAGCACCCGACGTACTTCGACGACCAGGGCCTCAGCCTCGAGGAACCGCTGCTCGAGACGCTCGCGGCGAACGGCTACGACGCGGACGATCCCGTGTTCATCCAGAGCTTCGAGACCACCAACCTCCGGCAGCTCGACGAGGTGACCGACTTCTCCCTCGTGCAGCTAGCCGACTGTGCCGGCGCGCCCGTACGACCTCAAGAGCGCCGGCGACCCGACGAAGTACGCCGACCTCGTCACGCGCGCTGGTCTCGAGGAGGTCGCGTCGTACGCCGACGGCCTCGGTCCCGTGCAAGGCCCTGGTGATCCCGCGCGACCAGTCCGGCCGGCTCCTGCAGCCGACCGCCGTCGTCTCGGACGCACACGACCAGGGACTCGTCGTACACCCGTGGACCTTCCGCGTGGAGAACCAGTTCCTGCCGCTCCAGTTCCGGAGCAGCGCCGACGGAAACGCGCCGGGTGACCTCGTCGGTGAGCTGCGGGCCTTCCTCCGCGCAGGTGTCGACGGGTTCTTCACCGACAACCCGGCCATCGGTGTGCAGGCTGCGGGTGTGCGAGCGCAGTCCGACCAAGGGTCGTGTGCCTGAGAACGCGCTAGAGCGCTGCCTCAGGCACACGACTCGATTCGGTGCGCCCAGGCATCGTGGCCGCCTCTCCGCCAACGCGACACCGCCCGCCTCTTGCTCGAGGCGGGCGGTGCGGTGTCTTGAGCCCGGGTCAGCTCAGGTAGTTCTCCCACGGGCCGGTGATGGCCAGCGTGATGCCAGGCGTCTGGATGTTCACGAACAGCGTCCGGCCGTCGTCGGAGAACGTGGGCCCGGTGAACTCCGAGTCGTTGAGCTGGTTGCGGGCGATGGCGTACGACGGGCCGCCGGGCACGCTGCTCAGCACGTGGGAGGCGCCGACGCCGTCCTCGGCGAGCACGAGGGTGCCCCAGGGGGTGACGGTCACGTTGTCGGGGCCGTCGAAGGTGAGGTCGTCGTACTTGGCCTTGGTGCCGTCGGCGGCGGTCTGCTGGTGGGGGAAGTAGGTGACGAGGGTGATGGTCTCGTCGGCGTAGGAGTAGAACCACACCATGCCGTCGTGCTTGGCGGCGTCGGCCGGCAGGTCGTCGGTGTTGAAGGCGTAGCTGTTGACGACGTACACGCCTTCGTCGGTGCCCCACACGCCCTCGAACTTCTTGCCCCGGGTCACCTGGCCGTCCGCGAACTGCTTGCGCACCGACATCGTCTGCCCGTCACGCTCGGGGACCTCGACCCAGCGGACCGGGAAGGGACGGCCGAGCTGCGCCGAGGTGATGTACGCGACGTCGGCAAGCACCGACTCGTCGTCCATCAAGATGGCCATCGCGGCGAGGCTGCCCTCGGTGGGGCCGAGCTGGTCGGCGATGCCCGCGCGGAGGCGTACGCCGGCAGGTGCGGTCCACCGGTAGAACAGGCCGTTGGGAGTGCTGGCGTCCTCGGACAGGTAGACCTGGGTGCGGGTCTTGTCGACGGCGAGCGCCTCGTGGGCGTACCGGCCGAAGGCCTTGATGGGCTTCGGGAGATTGGTGCCGTCGGCGAAGACCTCGAAGACGTAGCCGTGGTCCTGCTGGAGGGCGCCGCCCTTCTTGGTCTCGGTCTCCTCGCAGGTCAGCCAGGTGCCCCACGGGGTGGGCCCGCCGGCACAGTTGACGAGGGTGCCGGAGATGCCGACCCACTCGCCGTAGTTGTTGCCGGCGTTGTCGGTCTCGATGACGGTGCACCCGCCGGCGCCGAGCGCGCCCGCGTCGTACACGGTGCCCTCGACGTGCGGCACGCCGAGCGCGGCGCCCGCGTCCGAGCTCGTGGTTCTGGATCAGGTGGAGACGGTTGCGCCCGGCCTTGAACACCGCGGTGCCGTCGTGGCTCGGACGGCGTGGGGCCCTGCCCGTCGTACGAGCTGGGTCTCGCCCGCACGTGTCACGACGGCGTACCGGAACCCCGGAGGCAGCGCCAGGATCCCGGCCGGGTCGTCCATCAGCGGCGGGAACGGGCGGTGGGACGGGCGCTGGGCACGGCGGTGTGCCGGGCTGGGCACTGCCAGAGACGGCACGGAGCCGGCGACGGCCAGGCCGACACCGGCGGTGCCGCCCGCCAGGATGGAGCGACGAGCAACGGTCATGAGCAGTGACTCCTTCGAAGAGGTGGAGGTCCTCTCCGATCCAAGACACGCACCATGGCGGTCGAGGGACCCGGCGATGGCGATCCGCCGACCACTGTGTGAACGGCTGGCGCGAGCGCGTCACCCGTTGACACCTGCCCATGACCGGTGGAATGTCGTTGTCACGACAACCAATCGGCCGGCGAGGACGTGGCCATGGGCATCATCGGGAGCGACTGGCAGGACGCGATGTTCGTCGACGGGCGCTGGCGTGCCAGCACCGGCGACACCATCAAGGTGGAGGCGCCCGCGACGGGCGAAGTGCTGGGGGCCTTGTCGGCGGCGTCCCCGGCCGACGTCGCGTCCGCCGCGAGCGGGGCCGCCGCGGCCCAGCTCGACTGGGCGCGACGTACGCCGGCCGAGCGAGCGGCCGTGCTGCGCCGCGCGGGCCAGCTGTGGGAGGAGCACGCCGGCGAGATCGGCGAGTGGATCGTCAAGGAGAGCGGCTCGATCCCGCCGAAGGCCGGCCTGGAGACCCACACCGCCGCGGACGAGTGCTACGAGGCGTCGGCGTTGCCCACCCATCCGCAGGGACAGGTGCTGGCCTCGAGCGAGCCGCACTGGAGCTTCGCGCGCCGGCGCCCCGCGGGCGTGGTGACCGTGATCTCGCCCTTCAACTTCCCGTTGATCCTGTCGATCCGCTCGGTCGCGCCGGCCCTGGCGCTGGGCAACGCCGTGCTGCTCAAGCCAGACCCGCGCACCACCGTGTCGGGGGGCGTGGCGATCGTCCAGGTCTTCCGTGAGGCGGGGCTGCCCGACGGTGTCCTGCAGCTGGTGCCCGGTGGCCGGGACACGGGCGAGGCCGCAGTGACCGCTCCCGAGGTGCGGGTCGTGTCTTTCACCGGCTCGACGGCCTCCGGGAGGGTCGTCGGGGCTCTCGCTGCGCAGCACCTCAAGCGGACCCACCTCGAGCTCGGCGGCAACAGCGCGCTCGTCGTACTTCCGGGCGCCGACCTCGACAAGGCCGTCTCGGCGGGCGCCTTCGGGTCGTTCATGCACCAGGGTCAGATCTGCATGACCACGGGCCGGCACCTGGTGCACGAGTCGCTGGTCGGGGAGTACGTCGAGAGGCTCGGTACGACCGCCGAGCATCTGCCGGTGGGCGATCCCGCCACCTCGGAAGTCGCGCTCGGACCCGTCATCGACGGCTCCCAGCTGGCGAAGATCGACGGCCTCGTGCAGTCGTCGGTGGGCAGCGGTGCCCGGCTGGTGGCGGGTGGCACCTACGAGCAGCTGTTCTACCGCCCGACGGTCCTGGCCGACGTCGACGGCACGACGCCTGCCTGGCTCGAGGAGATCTTCGGCCCCGTGGCACCCGTGCGCTCGTTCGCCACCACCGAGGAGGCGATCGCCCTGGCGAGCGAGAACGACTACGGCCTCTCGCTGGGCATCCTCGGCGACGTCGGCGAGGCCATGAAGGTCGCCGACGAGGTCCCCAGTGGGATCGTCCACATCAACGAGCAGACGGTTGGGGACGAGGCGAACGCGCCCTTCGGTGGAGTGGCGGCATCCGGCACCGGAGCCCGGTTCGGTGGCGCGCAGGCGAACATCGAGGCGTTCACCGAGGGCCAGTGGGTGACCGTGCGCCCGGAGATCGCCCCCTACCCGTTCTGAGCGAGCCGAACCTGCGTCACACCGACCGGATCGACGCAGCACCCCCAGGCGGTCCAGGTCGAACTCCCGACGTACCTGGTACGTCGCGAACGCGAGCCGCCTCGATAGCGTGCAGCGTATGCCTATCAAGCTCGAGAACGTCGGGATCGCCGTCCGCGATCTCGAAGCCACGATCGCCTTCTTCACCGACCTCGGGCTCACCGTCCTCGGCCGTGACACGGTGAGTGGAGAGTGGACCGACACAGCCGTCGGCCTCGACGGCAACCACGCCAACATCGCCATGCTCCAGACGCCAGACGGCAACGGCCGCCTCGAGCTCTTCGAGTACATCCACCCCGACGCGATCGAGACGGAGCCCACCCGGCCCAACGAGATCGGCATGCACCGCGTGGCATTCTCGGTCGACGACATCGACGAGGCTCTCGAGATCGCCGCCAAGCACGGCTGCCACCCGCTGCGAGGCGTGGCGACGTATGGGGAGGCATACAAGCTCACCTATGTCCGCGGCCCCAGCGGCATCCTCGTCATGCTCGCCGAGGATCTGACAAAGAGCTGACCCGGGGGTCGGCCCA
This sequence comes from uncultured Actinomycetota bacterium, assembly GCA_963790295.1. GTDB lineage: Bacteria > Actinomycetota > Actinomycetes > Propionibacteriales > Nocardioidaceae > Nocardioides. Next base: position 54,109 of record CAWBOE010000004.1, on the reverse strand, counting down.
CAGCTCACGCTGGATGGCTGCCTCGGAGACCCGCCAGGCCCTGAGCAGCAGTCGATCCGTCTCCAGGACGAGCGCGTGGCCCGTCGTCGCGGCGCCGGTCATGACGCCAACCGTCTACGGGCCAGCTCCGCCGAGGAGTCCGCGGGGATAATGCTCGAAGCACACGGAGGTTCTCCCATGCAGACCCGCTCGTTCCCCTCCACGCCGGATGGTCGCTCGCCTGCCGGGGCCGAGATCCGGCACCTGATCGAAGGCGAGACCGGCGCCATGATCCACTCCACCGTCCCGCCAGGTCAGGTGAATCGGGCGACCGTCCACGCCACCGTGAGCGAGTTCTGGCACGTTCTCGCGGGCGAGGGGCAGCTATGGCGACGCGACGGCACTGGCGAGGAGACGACCGTGCTGGGGAGAGGCGTTTCCATCGACATCCCCGTTGGCACGGCTTTCCAGTACCGCTGCACCGGTGTCGACCAGCTCCAGTTCCTCTGCATCTCCATGCCGCGCTGGCCCGGGGACGAGGAAGCGACGGTCATCGAGGGGCCGTGGGAACCGAACGCTCCCGAAGGTTGAAGACAGCGTCACCACGCAGCCGCCAGGCGATGGGTCATTGCGCCGCTCTCACCCGGCGGGCGGGCGTCCGTGTGCACGCAGCTCACCGTCACCGTCTGCCGCGGCAGACCAGGGCACAGGGAGGTCTCGAGTGCGTTCGGCGGGCGAGACGACAGCCAGGTCGATGACGCCGACGTTGTCCGCGAAGCCATCGGCCGGCCTCCGGAGCCTCACGCCGTCCCCGTCTCGCGAGTGGTCGTAGGTGGTCGGGCTCGCCGCCCGACCAGTCCGACTTGCCGTGCCGCAGCAGGATCAGGGTGCTCACGTGCCTGCTCCTCGGTCTCCGAGTCCTGCCCGTCGCTACTGCGGCACCGGTTCAGGGTGCCTGCGGAGGCGTGGGCTTGCCGAGCACCCCATGGCGCGATTTGTGGGGAGGTCGTCGTAGACGACGAGCCTTCCTGGCGGGACCGTAGAGCCATGCAAGCCCGCGCAGTCACCTTCGTGATCTTCGACGGCTTCGACGCTCTCGATGTGGCCGGCCCGTTCGAGGTGTTCGGTGAGGCCGGATACGAGCTCACGGTCGTGGCCCCGAGCGCCGGTCCGGTCCGCTCGGACACTGGGCTGACGGTTCACGCCGAACGCTCGGTGGCGGATCTGGAGCCGAGCCGGCCAGGAACGCTGCTGGTCGTGGGTGGTGAGGGCGTGGATGCGGCGAGGCGCGACCGCAGCCTGATCGACTGGGTGGCCGCAGCCTCCACCAAGACCGACCGGGTCGCGTCTGTCTGCTGTGGTGCGTTCATCCTCGCCGAGGCCGGCGTCCTCGACGGGCGTCGCGTGACCACTCATTGGCGGGAAGCGGACCGGTTGGCGCGGGAGTACGCCGCAGTCATCGTCGACAGCGACCCCATCTTCATCCAGGACGGACCGATCTGGACCTCGGCAGGTGTCGCAGCGGGCATGGACCTGGCGCTCGCACTGGTGGAGGCAGACCTGGGACCGCAGACCGCACTCGGCGTCGCCCGGGAGCTGGTGCTGTTCCTGCGCCGACCGGGAAACCAGTCGCAGTTCAGCGTCCCACTGTGGTCCGCACAGCCCGCAAGCGATGTGATGCGCGAGGTCGTCGAAGCCATCCACCTCGATCCGGGTGCACGGCACACGATCGACGACCTGGCGTCGCTCGCCGGGATGAGCCCACGACACCTGCAGCGGCGATTCACGCAGGAGACAGGTCTGCCTCCAACCGTGTACGTCGAACGGGTCCGGGTCGAGGCCGCGCAACGGGCCCTCGCAGAACGCGACGAGCCGCTGGAAACCGTCGCGCGACGCTACGGCTTCGGCACCGCCGAGACACTACGCAGGACATTCCACCGCCTCGTAGGCATCGCACCCTCCGAGTATCGAGACCGATTTCGCACGGCGAGCGCCACCACCTCCGAAGCCTCGGAACTGTCACGGCCGGCTCGACCGGTCCATCTCAAGGGAGTCCCCACATGAACTACCCACTTCAAGGCGCCGCTCCGCTCCTCAAGCCTTGGCGACCGATCTCAACCCGGATTCGACGTCCATCACTGTCCGGAATCCGCGCCGCCGTGTCGCGCCGTCGCCGCACGGGCAGCCTGCCGGGCCCGAGCTCCCCGGTCTCCGCACGCAGCGGCGTGAGTCCGTTCGCCAGCGGAGCGTCGCGCGGCGTCACCCTCTTCGTCGGCCGGTGAACCACTCGCCAACCGAGCCGGCTCCGGCAACAGGCTCTCTGCCGTCTCCCAGGCGAGGCCGGGACATCGGTCAGGCGGAGCCGGTGGCGAGCGCCCGCGCCACGCGCGCCTCCAGCGGATGCGGGTAGCGCTGCACGCCGTTCGGCAGATGTGCGGTCTGCCCACTCAGGATGGCATCGAGCCCGAGCAGCATGATCGCCGCGAACGGATCGAAGAGCTGCGGAGCATTGATCCCGAGCCCGGCTGCGAGGTTGACCAGGCTGCCCCGGTTGAGCAGGTACACCCGCCGAGAGTCGAGCTCGAAGCGCTCGAGATGTCGTCGGATCGGGGTGCTCGGATGACGGTCGAGCCAGTCGACGTCGATCTCGCGGTCGCTGTGGCCGACGTTGACGAGGATCGCGCCATCGGCGACCTGCGACAGCTGCCGCTCGCCCAGCACCCCGTCGAACCCCGTGGCAGTGACGACCACGCTCGCCGAGCGGAGGGCGGCGGCCATCTCAGCAACACGGCACCCGTCGTGCTGGGCCTGGACCAGCCGTACCGGATCGAGATCGACGACGGTCACGACGGCACCCAGATCGCGGGCACGTGCGGCGACGCCCTGGCCCACCGGTCCGAACCCGACCACGACGACCTCGCGCCCGTACAACGCCAGTCCGGTGATCGCGGAGAAGGCGGGCCACGTCTCGACGCCGACGTGGTGACGGTTGTGGATCAGCTCCTTGAGCGCGATCCCGTTCCAGTCGAGCACGGGGAACGGGATCTCCATTCCGTCGAGTCGGTGCAGTCCGGTGGTCGTCGCCTCGAGCGCTCCGGCCGGCCGGTGGCCGGCCGCAGCAGCGGCGGCGATCAGGTCGCCGCCCATGTCGCACAGCGCGTCGGCCGGTTCGCTGACCAGCCACGCCAGCGACTCGTCGAGCTCGCCGGCGCTCATCCCGGCACGCGCGCGGACCTCGACGCCCATCGATGCCAGGTGGGTGGCGGCGCGGTCATCGGTGCTGTCGGGGTTGCACGGCGCCAGCCGCACCTGGGCACCGGCCTCGACGAACGGAGTCAGGATGCAGATCGTGTCGGCCGTGATGTGCTGGCGGCAGGCCACGGTGCGACCGCTGAAGTCCGAGGCCGCGACTGCCGCACCCAACGAGGTGGTGATTGGCGTCGTCCACGCGATCCAGTCGAGCTCGGCGGCGTCCACACTTGAAGTACACCAGTGGGAGTGTGGCCGGATCCACGACCCTCCATGAGCGTACGACGCGTCGTACAGCCGGCCGCGGCGGCCCTCGTGCTTCCACCAGCAACGCATCGTCGTCGCGGTGCTGGCGAACGCGGAGCTGCACGACATCGACACGACCGGCGGCAACCTCGTGCGAGCCGCCAGCACCTGAGGACCACCTGGCGAGGAGCCGGGCGAGCGAGCGGCGACCTCGACGCCGCGCTGATCATCAGCAGCCTCGACCACGTCCCGGTGCAGCGTCACTGAGTACCGACTGATGTCAATGAAGTGACTACAGGGGCAACGCTCCTGACAGTGCTCCGCGGCTCAGACATCGACCCCCGTCCGTCGATGTCCGAAGCCCGGAGCTGTCGGCCATCACGGGGTTCATCGGCGGCTGCCCGCTCGCATGAGGTGAGATTGGATGGCCACTGCTGGTCAACTAGTTGACAGTAGCAGGGGTCAGGGGTCAACGCTGGCCTATGTCAAAGAACTCACCGAACCCCTGGCCACGCCGATTCACCGTCATTGCGTTGCTCGCAGCGCTGGCGACAACCGGCGGGCTCTCAGCCCGCGAACCCGAGAGGGTGCCTTCAACGAGTGACGGCATTCCCCGCTGCTGCTAGGGCGGGACGCAATGGGTTGTACGTCGCGCCGGCCAGATCGCTCGCACGACGAAGTGCGTCGATCGCCTCAGCGGTCCGACCGAGCTCGACGTACGCCTCTCCGACCTCACGCCAGGCCGTGCCGGCCTGCCGTGAGGCGCCTGTCTGCGCGAGCGCGGTCGCCGCCTGGTGAAGAAGCTCAACGGCCTCGTCCGCGTCCCCGAGGGCGGTCGCGACGTGCCCCAGAACCAAGAGGGTATGGCCCCTCTGGAGTCGGTCGCCGGTGGAGACGTCGTCCAGCGCCTGCCGGGCGACCTGGCGCGCCATCACGCAGTCACCGGTGAGCAGGTAGGCACGCGCCTGCTCGGTGCGGGCGTAGCCGAGGTCGAGGCGCGTACCGACGTCCTGGAGCTCCTCGAGCGCGCGAGCGAGGTCGGGCAGTGCCGCTTCGGCGTCCGGGTGCTGCTGGCGGAGTCGAAGGGCAGCCGACACCACTCTGAGCATGGCGATACTGCGTGCGTTGTCGCTCTCGGAGTAGAGGGCAAGGGCACGATCGGCGTGGCGGCGCGCGCCGACGGAGTCGTGGCGGGCCTGGGCGATCACCGCGGCGTTCCACGCGGCGGCCGCCCGCGCACGCGGCGCTCCGTCGTCGCCGGCGAGAGTCAGAGCCTGCTCGATGAGCAGCTGGGCTCTCATCAGGTCTCCGCGCTCGAGGTAGCAACCGGCCAGGGTGGAGATGAGCTCGACCTGGGCGGTGACCTCCTCGGGCGGGTCGAGCTCGCCCTGGTGGCCAAGAGTCTGCTCGCCGATGTCGATGGCCCGTCCGAGGTCGCCGCACTCGCTGTAGGCCATGATGAGGCGAACCGAGATCGCTGACCTGGTCACTGCCGGACTGAGCGACGGACGCGCGAGGAGCTCCTCGTAGGTCACGATCGCCTTCTCGAGCCGGCCGGTCGCCTCCTCGGCGCGCGCGAACCCCCACGTTGCCTCGTCCAGGAACCGCTCGAGGGGGAGCCTCTTCGCCAGTTCCCGGATCGCAGCGAACTCGCCGGAGGCGAGGTCCCAGTCACCGTTGCGCAGCGACAGCTCCGCGAAGGCCAGTCTGAGCTGCGTGTCCTCGTTCAGGTCAGCCGGGGTGCCTGTCTGCAGCTGCTCAGGGGGGATCCCCAACGCCTCCGCGAGCTTGCGCAACAAGGCGGTGCTCACGGCCCGGCGACCGGCCTCGATGTGGGACAGGTAGCTCTTCGACACCCCGACGGTCGCGGCGAGCTCGGCCTGCGAGATCTCGCGTGCCATGCGGAGCGTACGGATGCGCCCACCGGTGTCGTTCGTCATGGTCCCTTCGCTCCGGGAGAGTCTCGCGTCCACCCTGAGTCCTGCTGTGACAGGCCAACTCAGGAATGGACTCTAGTCGCACACTCCCCGCTCGCCGGTCCTTTGCGTGACGGTGTTCGAGACCCCATTCGGCGGCTGACCCTCAGGTCGTGTCACCGTCGTTGCGAGGACGTGGGCCGTCGGGCATCCGTACGACGTCGACCTGCTCACCATGGGCCACGTCCGGTGTCGGGCGCCGGTGGGGACGCGGCTGCGCCACAGGGGTGTGCCACTCGATCAAGCGCATCAGCGGATCGTCGATGACAGTGGACTCGTGCATGAGATTCCTCCTCGGTCGGACGACGCCTGAGAGCGTCGTTCCCGAGGCCGCGTCGTTGACTCCGAGAGTAGACAACTCCGCCACGCAGTTTGTGCCTCATCCTGTGACTCTGCTGTTCATGTCTAGTCACCCAGCGTTGGTAACAGGTGCGCTGACCAGGCCGAACGCGGCGCTGGGCTGTTGCTTGCCTGTGTCAATTTGTTGGCAAAACTGAGTCAACTGCGTGCCTTGTCGCCTATCCTGGCTCGCGAGGCGCGACTCACCCCCGAGCCTCACAGCTCCGTCGCAACCCCCCATCGACAGAGCCCAGGAGGGCCAAACTGTGACTCGGCACAGCCAGCTACGCGTCCCCGCCGACACCCTCACCTACGAACAGCTCGTGCTGCTCTGGCAGAGCTACGACGAGCCCCTGACTCCTGACGAGCTCCGAGGGCTGCGGGTGCGGCGCCGGCGCACGCCAGGCATCATCGTCGTCGCGCGAGGTGTGGCGGCGATGATCTTCCTGACGGTCCTGGTGGGACTGCCCCCGCTGCTGCGCACGGTCGGCGCCTGACCGGAGGTTCGCGAGGGGAGCAGAAGTTCAGGCCGGGACGGAGAGCGCCTCCAGCCAGGCCTGCCAGGCCGGCTCCTCGCGCCGCACGTAGTCCGCCGCGTCGGAGGAGAAGAGGTACGCCCGAACGCCCGCTGTCGCCGTGCCGTCGCCCATACCGTGCGTGAAGACGTTGAGCACCCCGGGCACGGGTGCGGTGAGCCGGACCAGGGCCTGCCGCTCGCCGACGCGCTCGACCGTGCCGGTGGCGCCGCGCACCTCGACCGTCACGCCCTCCTTGCCCAGCCCGAGCGCGTCGCGAATGGTGGCCCAGAGCGTCTCCGCGTCACCGGGGTGGGAGGCGGTGACCTCGAGCTGCGTGGCCTCCTGGCCGGGGAAGTGCGACAGGTAGAGCCGCAGGTTGTCGAAGAACGGCATCCAGCTGGCGCCCATGTCGTCCCACCATTCCGACTCCCAGGCGGCGCCGGTCCCGAAGCCGCTGCTGGTGACGCGCACGACGCAGGTGCCGCCGGACTGCGCTTCGACGAGGAACTCCGACGTCAGCGGGCTGAGCGCATCCGGGTCCTGGCCCATGAGGGCGGCCCAGTCCTCCTCGTAGACGATGCGGCGCGGCGGGTCCCAGCCGGTGACCCGGCCGTCCGAGCCCATCTCGGGGCCCATGCTGAAGTGCAGGGAGCCGCCCTCGCGCTCCTCCATCTCGGTCGGCAGGAACCAGGCGCTCATGCCCTTCGCGGTGGCGATGGCCTGCCAGACCTGCTCGGGCGTGCCCGGAACCTCGACGCTGAACTCCAGGCGGTACGGGACGTTCGGGGTCGTGCTCATGCGTCCTCCTCAGGAAGGGGGTGGGCGGCGACGACGAGCCGGTGCGGGCGCCCGTCGTCGTGGTGGTAGCGAGCGGCCAGGTCGAGCACCGCCGCGGTCAGGTCGTCGGCGAAGGCAGCCCGGTCGGCAGCCGACCGGAAGCCGATCTGCGTGTCGATGGTCAGCGTCGGCAGGCGCCTGCCCGACTCGCCGGCCCGGCGCGCCAGCGCGCCGACCTCGCGCACCAGCCGGCCGGCCAGCGCGACGAGGTAGCCCGCCGACAGGTGGTCGGCGTTGGCGTCCGGGTCGGCCGCCGACGCACTGACGGCCGCCGGCGACACGACGTACGACGCCGCCGACGCCTGCAGCACCCGCTCGGTGATGCCCCCGTGCCGGCGCTCCTCGGACAGCTCCACCAGGCCGTGTGCCTCGAGCGCCTTGAGGTGGTAGTTGACCTTCTGGCGCGCGATGCCGACCCGGCCGGCGAGCCCGGCGGCGGAGGCCGGGACGGCCAGCTCGCCGAGCAGCCGGGCCCGGACCGGGTCCAGCGCGGCGGCGGCTGCCTCCGCGCTCTCGATGACCTCGACGTCCTGCATGACGTCACGGTGCCATTGACAAGAATTCTTGTCAAGGGCCGGCTTCGGCTCGTTTCAGTGGGCCACGTGGTAACGGCGGCGCCGGTGACGCGGCTCCTCGATCTCGTCGAGGACGGCCAGCGCCAGGTCAGCGCCGGAGATCTCGGAGTCGCCGTTCTCGTCCTTGAGCAAGATGTCGTCGCTGGTGCGGTAGGTCCCGGTGACGACCTGCGGGATCCAGGCGCCGAAGCTGGCGGCCGGGCTGACGTAGAACCAGTCGAGAGTGTCGGGGGAGTCCTTCAGCATCTCCAGCTTGGCGATCCCGGTCTGCACCTCGGGCAGGACATCGGCCGGCGTCTCGTGGACGTCGAGGAGCCGCGGGCCGCCTTCGGCGACGAGCAGGGAGGACGCCCCTCCGAGGACGCCGAGGCGCACACCCTCGGCGTCGGCGAGCTTGAGCAGGCGCTCGACGAGGCCCTCGACCTGGCCCGCCATGTCGCCGCGTGGGGACAGCGCGTCGAAGACGACGTCGGCGTCGCGGACAGTGCCGGCAAGCAGCTCGTCGTCGAGCAGCGAGCCGATCACGTAGTCCGCGCCGTCCACGGGCTCGGCCGGGGGTCGACGACTGTACGACGTGACCGCGTGGCCGCGGCGTACCGCCTCGCGGACGACGGCCTCGCCGCCGTGCCCGGTGCCGCCGAGGACCTTGATGCGTGCCATGAGAACTCTCCTTGGTTGTTTCAATATTGAAATGCCGAGGAGCAGCCTATAGGGTTCCTTCAACTTTGAAACATTGGAGTCCACATGGCGATCGAGCTGCTCCACCACCCGCGCTGCGACGGTGCGGACCCACGTGGCGGTCCCGTTCCGGTTCCCCGACGGCTTCACCGCGGCCGCGGACGTGTTCACGTTCCGCGGCCTCGCCGACGGCCAGGAGCACCTGCTCCTCGGCCTCGGTGACTGGCGGGGAGCGCTCGAGCGTTCGGCCGCCGGTGGTGACGCGCCGCTGGTCCGACCGCACAGCGAGTGCCTCACCGGCGACGTCTTCGGGTCCCAGCGCTGCGACTGCGGGCCGCAGCTGCGGGAGTCGGTCGAGCGGATCGCCGAGACCGGTGGCTTCCTGCTCTACCTCCGGCAGGAGGGGCGCGGCATCGGTCTCTACGCCAAGCTCGACGCCTACGCGTTGCAGGACGGTGGTCTCGACACCTACGAGGCCAATCTCGCGCTCGGCCACGGCGAGGACGAGCGCGACTACCGCGCGGCGGCCCAGATGCTGCGCGCCGTCGGCGCCGACCGGATCCGGCTGCTGAGCAACAACCCCGACAAGGCCGTCCAGCTCGACGCGTACGGCGTCACGGTCGCCGACCGGGTCCCCACCGGCGTCCACCTGTCCGAGGCCAACGCCCGCTACCTCTGGGCCAAGCGCGACCACACCGCCCACACCCTGGACCTGGCGCCGTCCCCGGCAGAGGAACAGGTGGAGCTGGCCGTCGTGGAGCCGAGCACCCGAGAGCGAGGCCTCATGAGCCGCCCGCCGCGGTCGAGCCGCGCTGGCTCGACGACCAGGAGATGGCCACCTGGCTTCCGCTGATCCGCCTCCTCTACCTGCTCCCCCAGGCCCTGGACCGGCAGCTGCGCGAGGAGATGGGCATCAGCCACACGTGGTACTCCATGCTGGCCGTGCTGTCGGCCGCCCCCGACCGGACCCTCTCGATGGGTGAGCTCTCGCGGCTGAGCATGGCGAGCCCGTCTCGCCTCACCCACGCGATCGACACCATGGAGAAGCGCGGCTGGGTGGTGCGCCGGCCGTGCCCGACCGACAAGCGCAGCCAGTACGCGATCCTCACCGACGAGGGCTTCGCGGCGCTCGAGGCGATCGCGCCGAGCCACGTCGCGGAGGTACGCCGGCTGGTCTTCGACCGGCTCGATCCCGAGCAGGTCGAGCAGCTGCGCCGGATCGGGCTGACCCTGCTCGACGGCCTGGAGTAGCCCGGAGCAGCTCGGTCCGGGTGATCCCGCACGCCCTCGTGCTGTGAGTCCGTGAGGAGAAGTTGACCTTCTCGAGACTGCGCTCTCGGTTGCCCGAAACGTCCGCTCGTGATGCTCGGGTCGTCCCGATCCCGATCAGGAGCGACGATGACGACTTTCGACGAGCAGGCCACCGACACCATCGAGAAGCAGCGCAGCGTGCGCAGGACCGGACGCTGGATCGAGGACTGGCGACCCGAGGACCCGGAGTTCTGGGAGACGACGGGCCGGTCTGTCGCGCGGCGCAACCTGGTCTGGTCGATCTTCGCCGAGCACCTGGGCTTCTCGGTGTGGCTGGTGTGGAGCGTGTCCTCGGCGTTCCTGCTTGCCCAGGGCTTCTCGTTCACGCCCCAGCAGCTGTTCTTCCTCGTCGCAGTGCCCAACCTGGTGGGGTCGCTGCTGCGGCTTCCCTACACGTTCGCCGTCCCGCGCTTCGGTGGCCGCAACTGGACCATCGTCAGTGCTGCGCTGTTGCTGATCCCGACGCTGCTGTTCGCGGTCGCCGTGCAGAACCCCGGTACGCCGTACTGGGTCTTCTGCCTGATCGCAGCGACAGCCGGCTTCGGTGGCGGCAACTTCGCCAGCTCGATGGCCAACATCAACTTCTTCTACCCCGCCTCGAAGAAGGGCGCCGCGCTGGGCCTCAACGCCGCCGGCGGCAACCTCGGCGTCTCGCTGATCCAGCTGCTGCTGCCCGTGCTGGTGGGCGGCGCCGGGATCTTCGGCCTCGTCAAGGCAGCCGAGGGCGGCATCCACCTGGAGCGGGCGGCGTACGTGTACTCGGCCCTCGCTGTGGTCGCGATGCTCGCGGCGTACCTCTTCATGGACAACCTCGCGACGGCGAGCTCGAAGCCGCGTGAGCAGCTGCGGGTGCTGCGGCAGCGCCAGACCTGGGTGATGGCGTTCCTGTACATCGGCACGTTCGGGTCGTTCATCGGCTACTCCGCGGCGATGCCGCTGCTGATCAAGCTGAACTTCTGGGTGCCCGACCCCGCGCCCCTCGGCACCGGGATCTTCTTCGCCTACTACGCCTTCCTCGGCGCGGGCATCGGCTCGGCGACGCGGCCGCTGGGAGGCTGGCTCGCCGACCGGTTCGGCGGCGCGCGCGTCACGCTCGCCGCGTTCGGGGCGATGATCGTCTTCACCCTGGCCGTGCTCGGCACCGTCCTCCGGCTCACCCCCAACCCGGCCGCCGACCCCGCGATCGCGACCGCCAACCAGTCGCTGTTCCCTTGGTTCCTGGGCTTCTTCCTCTGCGTGTTCGCCGCCACCGGCATCGGCAACGGGTCGACGTACAAGATGATCCCGGCGATCTGGCGGGCCGAGGCCGAGCGCGCCACCACCCCGCGTACGCCGGAGCGTGCCGCGGCGATCAACGTCGCGACGCAGCAGTCGTCGGCGGCGCTCGGCGTGATCGGCGCCGTCGGCGCGTTGGGCGGGTTCCTGATCCCGATCGCCTTCTCCTCGCCCTGGGTCGACAACCCGCTCACCGCGACCAAGGGTGCCTTCCTGGTCTTCGCGGCCTACTACGTCGTCTGCGCCGCTCGTCACGTACGGCGTCTACCTGCGGCGGTCGGCCCCGGCCACCAGCCTCGCCCGCGCAGGGATCTGATGTCCCAAGAGGTGACACGGACCCACTGTCCCTACTGCTCGCTGCAGTGCGGCATGACCCTGGCCCGCACCGGGGTCTCCGGGCGCGGGCTCGAGGTGCAGCCCTGGGCGGAGTTCCCGGTCAACGCCGGCGCCCTGTGCCGCAAGGGCTGGACGGCCACCGGGCTGCGCGGCAGCCGTGAGCGGCTGACCACTCCGCTGATCCGCGACCGGGAGACCGGCGAGCTCCGGGCCGCCTCCTGGGACGAGGCGCTCGACGTGGTGGCCGAGCGCCTACGGGCGGTGCAGTCGGCGCACGGACCGGACGGGGTCGCCGTCTTCGGCGGCGGCGGGCTGACCAACGAGAAGGCCTACCAGCTCGGCAAGTTCGCCCGCGTGGCCCTCGGCACCAGCCAGATCGACTACAACGGCCGGTGGTGCATGTCGTCGGCCGCGGCCGCCGGCACCCGGGCCTTCGGGCTCGACCGCGGTCTGCCCTTCCCCCTGGCGGACGTCGAGGAGGCGGACGTCGTCGTGCTGGTGGGGTCCAACCTCGCCGAGACGATGCCACCCGCTGCCCGGCACCTCGACGCGGTCCGCGCGCGCGGAGGACGCGTCGTGGTGGTCGACCCTCGCCGCACGCCGACCGCCGAGCGGGCGGACGTGTTCCTCCAGCCGGTGCCGGGGACCGACCTCCCCGTCGCCCTGGGCCTGCTGCACCTCCTGGTCGCCGCCGGCGCCGTCGACGAGGACTACCTCGCCGCCCGCACCACCGGCTTCGACGACGTACGGCGCTCGGTTGCGGCCTGGTGGCCCGAGCGCGTCGAGCGGGTCTCCGGGATCGCCACCGGCCGAGCTCGTCGCACTCGCCGAGCTGCTCGCCGGGTCGCCGCGGGTGATGGTGCTGACCGCCCGCGGCGCCGAGCAGCACTCCCAGGGCACCGACACCGTGCTCGGCGTGGATCAACCTCGCCCTGGCGTTGGGCATGTGCGGCAAGCGCGGCGCGGGCTACGGCTGCCTCACCGGCCAGGGCAACGGCCAAGGCGGCCGCGAGCACGGGCAGAAGGCCGACCAGCTGCCGGGCTACCGGAGCATCGAGGACCCCGAGGCCCGCGCGCACGTCGCATCGGTGTGGGGCATCGACCCGGACCGGCTGCCCGGCAAGGGCCGGTCGGCAACCGAGCTGCTCGACGCGCTCGGCGCCGAAGGTGGGCCGCGGGCCCTGCTGGTGTTCGGCAGCAACGTCGCCGTCTCGGCCCCTAACGCGAACAAGGTCGGCGAACGACTCGCCGCCCTCGACCTGCTCGTGGTCGCCGACCTGGTGATGTCGGAGACCGCCGCGCTCGCCGACGTCGTCCTCCCGGTCACCCAGTGGGCCGAGGAGACCGGCACCATGACCAACCTCGAGGGACGGGTGATCCTGCGCGAGCGCGCCGTCACCCCGCCGAGGGGGGTCCGCACGGACCTCGAGGTGCTCGCCGGACTCGCCGGGCGGCTCGACAGCCCGGTGGCCTTCTCGACCGATCCGGAAGAGGTCTTCGCCGAGCTCGGCCGTGCCTCGGCCGGCGGCCTGGCTGACTACGCGGGCATCGACTACGCCCGCATCCGCGCCGAGCACGGGGTGTTCTGGCCCTGCCCGACCCCGGACCACCCGGGCACCCCGCGCCTGTTCACCGACAGCTTCGCGACCCCCGACGGCCGCGCCCGGTGCGTCGCCGTCGCGCACCGCGGCGCGGCCGAGCAGCCGGACTCGGACTACCCCGTCCACCTGACCACCGGCCGGGTCCTCGCGCAGTACCAGTCCGGCGCCCAGACCCGCCGGATCGCCGACCTGCCTGACGACGGCCCCTTCGTCGAGCTGCATCCGTCGCTGGCCGCGCGGATCGGCGCCGTCGACGGCGACCCGATGGTGGTCACCACCCGGCGCGGTGAGCTCAAGGCGCCCGCGCGGGTCGTCTCGACCATCCGCCCCGACACCGTGTTCGTGCCGTTCCACTGGGTCGGGGCCAACCGCCTCACCAACGACGCCCTCGACCCCACCAGCCGGATGCCGGAGTTCAAGGTCTGCGCCGCGGCGGTGCGCGCATGACCCGGCCTGATGTCAGAGGGTCGTCGTCGTCGGCAACGGGATGGCCGCCACCCGACTCGTCGAAGAGCTCGTCGCGCACGGCACCGGTCACGAGATCACGGTGCTCGGCGACGAGCCGCACCCGCCGTACAACCGGATCCTGCTCTCAGCGGTGCTCGAGGGCACCCACCCGGTCGAGGCCCTGACGCTGCGCGAGCCCGACTGGTACGCCGCGCACGGGGTCGACCTCCGTCTCGGCGCCCGGGTGCTGCACGTCGACCGCGACCGGCGCGAGGTGCTGCTCGTCGACGGCACGCTCGTGCCCTACGACCGCCTGGTCCTCGCGACCGGCAGCATCCCGACCCTGCCACCGATCCGTGGGCTGGTCCGCGCCGAGGGCAGGCTGCACGAGAAGGTGCACGCCTTCCGCAGCCTGCAGGACTGCCTCGGCCTCATGGAGCGCCGTGGCGGGTGCTGAGCGGGCCGTGGTCGTGGGCGGCGGCCTGCTCGGGCTGCAGGTGGCTCGGGCGCTCGGCGTCCGCGGCCTGGCCACCGAGGTCGTCGAGGGCGGCGACCACCTGCTGCGCAGCCAGGTCGGACCACCGGCCGGTGCGATCCTCGCCCGCGACCTGCGCCGGCTCGGCACCGCGGTCTACACGGGCACCCGGGCCGTGCGGCTCACCGATGCCGGCCTGTGCTCGACAACGGCGTCACCCTCGACACCGACCTCGTGGTGCTCACCGCCGGGGGACGACCGGCCACCGCCCTGGCCCGCGGAGCAGGGCTCGCCGTCCGCCGCGGGATCGTGGTCGACGAGCAGCTGACGTCCGTGGACGACCCGCACGTGCACGCCATCGGCGACTGCACCCAGGCCGCCGGCCGGACGACCGGCTTCGTCACGCCCGCCTGGGAGCAGGCAGCGTCGTCGCCGACGTCCTGTCCGGGCGGCCCGCGCACTACGACGGCTCGCGCATCGTCGCTCGGCTGCGCGCGACCGGCCTCGACGTCGCCGTCCTCGGCGACCCCGAACGCACCGAGGGTCAGGTCGTCGAGGTCTCGAACCCCGTGGTCGGCTCGCACCGCCGCCTGGTCGTCCGCGACGGCGTGATCGTCGGCGCCACCCTCGTCGGCGACCTGGCCCGCGTCGGACTGATCACCCAGCACTTCGACCGCGGCACGGTCCTGGCGCCCGGTGAGCCCGGCGAGCTGTTGATGACCGACGCGCCCGTGCGTCCCGTCCAGCTCGGGGACGACGCCGAGGTCTGCGCCTGCGCGGGCGTCACCGCCGGCCGGATCCGCGCCTGCGGCTCGCTCGCCGAGGTCGCGCGACGACCACCCGCGCCACCACCGGCTGCGGCGGCTGCGCCCCCACCGTCCGCCAGCTCCTGGCCGCGCGTCCCGCGCTGGCCATCCCGACTGACCACCCGACCGTCTGCCGAGAGGAACACGCCCGTGATGACCCACTTCCGCAAGACCCTCGTGGTCGTCGGCCACGGCATGGTCGGCCACCGCTTCGTCCAGGCCGCCATCGAGCGCGGCCTCACCGAGCTCTACGACATCGTGGTCGTCGGCGAGGAGCCCCGGCCGGCCTACGACCGGGTCGCCCTCACGTCGTACTTCGAGGTCGGCGCCGACGCGCTGTCGCTCCTGCCCGAGGGTGCGTACGACGACCCGCGCGTCACGCTGGTCCTCGGCACCGCCGTCGAGGGCTTCGACCCGGAGACCCGGACCGTGCTGCTGGCCGGAGGAGAGGTGCTGGAGTACGACGCCCTGGTGCTCGCCACCGGCGCCGCGCCGTTCGTCCCGCCGGTTCCCGGCCACGACCTCGACGGCTGCTTCGTCTACCGGACCGTCGAGGACCTGGAGGCCATCCGCGAGGCGGCGGCGGGTGCCAGCACCGGCGCCGTCATCGGCGGCGGGCTGCTCGGCCTCGAGGCGGCCAACGCGCTGGCCCAGCTCGGCCTCGAGACCCATGTGGTCGAGATGGCGCCCCGGCTGATGGCGGTGCAGGTCGACGACGCCGGCGGCGCGACCCTGGTCCGGCACATCGAGGAGCTCGGCCTGCACGTGCACACCGGCGCGACCACGGCGGAGGTGATCGAGGTCGGACGGCCGAGTCGCCGGCCTCGGGCTGCGCGACGGCCCGACCATCGACGCGCAGGTCGTCGTGTTCTCCGCCGGCATCCGCCCCCGCGACGCGCTGGCCCGCGCCGCCGGGCTCGACCTGGCAGAGCGCGGCGGCGTCCTCGTCGACGAGCAGTGCCGGACCTCGGACCCGCACGTCTGGGCGATCGGTGAGTGCGCGGCACCCGGCGGGAGGATGTACGGCCTGGTCGCCCCCGGCTACGCGATGGCCGAGGTCGTCGTGGACGCGCTGCTCGGCGGGCCCGGTGCCTTCACCGGCGCCGACATGTCCACCAAGCTCAAGCTGATGGGTGTCGACGTGGCGTCGTTCGGCGATGCGTTCGCCACCACCGAGGGAGCGCTCGAGCTGGTCTTCTCCGACGCGGTCGCGGGGGTCTACAAGAAGCTCGTGGTGACCGAGGACGGACGTCAGCTGCTCGGCGGGATCCTCGTCGGCGACGCGACGGCGTACGGCGTGCTCCGTCCGATGGTCGCCTCCGGCATCGCGCTGCCCGACAACCCCGAGGAGCTGATCCTGCCCGCCGGGCGCGGTGGCGGGGTCTCGGCGCGGGACTTCCCGACGACGCGGTCGTCTGCTCCTGCAACAACGTGACCAAGGCAGCGATCGTCGACCGGGTCTCGGCCGGCAGCGACACGGGCGACGAGCCGTGCGACAGCCCGGCGTGCGTGACGAAGTGCTCCAAGGCCGGCAGCACGTGCGGCTCGTGCAAGCCGCTGGTCAAGCAGATCGTCGAGGAGCACTTCGCTGCGCAGGGCCGGGTGGTCGACCGCAGCCTGTGCGAGCACTTCTCGCTGACTCGCCAGGAGCTCTTCGACGTGGTCGCCATCCACGGCTACCAGCGCTTCGACCAGATCGTGGAGGCGCACGGCCGTGGCCGTGGTTGCGACGTCTGCAAGCCCGTCGTCGCCTCGATCCTGGCCAGCCAGCTCAACGGGCACGTGCTCGGCGACGGACGCGGCGCGCTCCAGGACACCAACGACGCCTACCTGGCCAACCTCCAGCGCAACGGCAGCTACTCCGTCGTGCCCGCGGATCCCCGGCGGCGAGATCACCCCCGAGAAGCTGATCGTCATCGGCGAGGTCGCGCGCGACTTCGGGCTCTACACCAAGATCACCGGCGGCCAGCGGATCGACCTCTTCGGCGCCCGCATGGAGGAGCTGCCGGCGATCTGGAGGCGGCTCGTCGACGCCGGCTTCGAGTCCGGGCCACGCCTACGGCAAGGCGCTGCGCACGGTGAAGTCCTGCGTCGGCTCGACCTGGTGCCGCTTCGGCGTGCAGGACTCGGTCCAGCTGGCCATCGACCTCGAGCTCCGCTACCGCGGGCTGCGGTCCCCGCACAAGCTCAAGGGCGGCGTCAGCGGATGCGCCCGCGAGTGCGCCGAGGCCCGCGCCAAGGACTTCGGGGTGATCGCCACCGAGAAGGGCTGGAACCTGTACGTCGGCGGCAACGGCGGCGCCACCCCTGCCCACGCCCGGCTGCTGGCCGGAGACCTCGACACCGAGACGCTGGTCCGCTACCTCGACCGGTTCCTCATGTACTACATCCGCACCGCCGACCGGCTCCAGCGCACCGCCCCCTGGGTCGACTCGCTGGACGGTGGCCTCGACCGGGTACGCGCGGTCGTCGTCGACGACGTGCTCGGGCTCGGCAGCGAGCTCGAAGCCGCGATGGCCCGCCACGTCGACGGCTACTTCGACGAGTGGAAGGCCACCCTCGACGACCCGGACAAGCTCGCCCGGTTCGTGTCGTTCGTCAACGCGCCGGACACTCCCGATCCACACATCACCTTCCGCAACGAGCGCGACCAGTCCGTGCCCGAGGACTCCCAGGGCCCGGTCGTGCTCGGCGCCACCATCCCGGTCGGCGCCCCGGTGACGTCCCGTGACCGGCTCGCTGACGGAGACGGCGTACGAGACCGTCTGCCGGCTCGACGACATCGAGGTCGAGCGCGGCGTGGCCGCCTTGGTGCGGGGCGAGGCAATCGCAATCTTCCGGACTCACGACGGCAACGTGTACGCAACGTCCAACTACGACCCTTGCTCACGTGCGTCGGTGCTGGCTCGCGGCATCGTCGGAACGAGGGGGGACGCTCCGGTCGTGGCCTCACCGATGCACAAGCAGGCCTTCGACCTGCGCACCGGACAGTGCCTCGACGACGCGGCAGTCCGGGTCCCGACGTACGACGTCGTGGTCACCGCCGGCCTGGTCCGGGTCGGTGGCCAGATGGAGAGCCCGTGACCTCAGCCCCGTCCGAAGCCCCGCTGCAGGGACCGCTGTCCGGATACCGGATCGGAGTCACCGCAGCACGCAAGGTGGACGAGCAGGTCGCCTTGCTCGAACGACGCGGCGCCCGGGTGGAGTGGGCACCCGCGCTGTCCCAGGATCCCAACCACGTCGACGACGCAGGAGCTGCGCGCCGTCACCGACGAGGTCATCGAGCCGGCCGGTCGACCTCTTCCTCGCGACCACCGGCATCGGCATGAAGGCATGGTTCGCGGCCTGCGAACGCTGGGGCATCCTCGACGACCTGCTGACCGTGATCGGCAGTGCCGAGATCCTCGCCCGCGGACCCAAGAGCGTGGGTGCCCTGCGCAACCGGGGCCTACGCGAGCTGTGGGCACCCGAGTCCGAGTGCTTCGAGGACGTGCTCGCGCACCTGCGCGGCCGCGACCTCACCGGCCTGCGGATCGTGGTGCAGGAACACGGCCAGTCGCTCTCCATGGTCGCCCACGCGCTGCGGAGACAGGGCGCCGACGTGACAGCCGTGACCGTCTACCGGGTGGCCAGCGCCGACGACCCGGAACCGATGTTCGGCCTCATCGACCTGATCGCCGACCGCGCGCTGGACGCCGTCACGTTCACCTCGGCCCCCGCGGTCGCCGCGCTGATGGAGGCCGCAGGTTCGACCGGCCGCCGGGACGAGGTCGTCGCCGCCTTCCAGGCCGATGCCGTTGCGGCCTGCGTCGGCCCCGTGACCGCGGCAGCTTTCGAGATGTGGGGCGTGCCGACGATCTTCCCCGACCGGTCACGCCTGGTAGCGATGGTCAAGCAGCTCGAGACCGAGCTGCCCTCACGCCGTAGCGGGCTCACCCTCCCGCTCGCCGACGGCCACCACCTCCTGCTGCATGCCGAGGGCGTGCTCCTCGATGGCGCTGAGGTCAACCTGTCGCCGGCACCCTTGGCCGTGCTTCAGGCTCTGGTGACCAACCCCGGCGTCGTCGTGTCGCGCAAAGCCCTGCTGGCGCAGCTGCCCAGCGGCACCGCGGGATCCGAGCACGCCGTCGAGATGGCCGTTGCCCGGCTTCGCGCCGCCCTCGGCACCCGGTCCGTGCAGACCGTCGTCAAGCGCGGCTACCGACTGGCCGTCACGAACTAGGGTGCCGCTTGATCTCCCGGCGTGGGTCGGAGCACGCTGAGAGATCGCGCCGCCACGGTATGACGACGCGCGAGAGATCCTGGGGGATCCACGATGCATTCACTCAGGCACGCCCCACGACAATCGGTTGTCGCCATCTCCATCGTTCTTCTCGGGGTCTTCCTTGTCGTCCCGTCCTCAGCGACCGCCGGGGAAAGCGACGGCGTCCAACGCTTCCTGCTGTTGAGCACCGATCCGTCGCAGGAAGGCACACCCGAGACCGTCCTCGCCTTCGGGCCCATCCACGCCAAGGGCACCGACGTCGTCCTCAGTGACACGCAAGACACCTTCGTCTTCCCCGACGGAACCCTGGCGGTGACGCACGAGCCCAAGAAGTCCAGTGAGTCCTTCGACGAGGTCACCTGCCTGTTCACCTTCTGGGAACGCGGGAGCTACTGGATCACCGGAGGCACCGGTGCCTACGCCGGAGCCAGTGGCCGGGGGAACTACACCGTGATGGGTCAAGGCGTCGGGTGTGACCCGAACGCGCCGCCGGAGGTCTTCACGCTGCGGATCGACGCGAAGGGGCCGATCCACCTCTAGCCGACGTCACCCCCTCGGACTAGATGGTGGATCTCCGGCACCTGGCGCGGGGATCCACCACCGAAGCGCCTGTTCGGAGAGCGTCACGCGGGCGGGCGTCCCTGTGCTCGCAGCTCAGCGGCAGTGTTCGCCGCGGCAGACCAGGGTCCTGGGAGGTCGATGACGGCCAGCGCAGAGGTCGGCATCGACAGCATGTGACCCGTCAGGCTTGCCACCAGGTCCTCGACCCCGGGGTTGTGGCCGACCAGGACGACAGTGGCCACCTCCCCGGGCAGTTCACGCAAGACGCCGAGGAGCGAGCGTGCCGAGCCGGCGTACACGCGATCGTCTTCTCGGACCGGCGGAGGGACCGCGAGCTCGGCTGCCGCGAGTCGCCAGGTCTCACGGGTGCGTTCGGCGGGCGAGACGACAGCCAGGTCGATGACGCCGACGTTGTCCGCGAGCCATCGGCCAGCCTCGCGAACCTGGCGCCGTCCCCGTCTCGCGAGTGGTCGTAGGTGGTCGGGCTCGCCGCCCGACCAGTCCGACTTGCCGTGCCGCAGCAGGATCAGGGTGCTCACGTGCCTGCTCCTCGGTCTCCGAGTCCTGCCCGTCAGGCTACTGCGGCATGAGTTCAAGGTGCGGGCGTAGTCGCCGCGTATGGGTCCCGAACGTCCAGGCCGAAGCTCCCCGCTCGCGCAAGCAAGTAGTTCCGGGGAAGCGGGTGGCCAGGGGCGGGGTCGAACCGCCGACCTTCCGATTTTCAGTCGGACGCTCGTACCAACTGAGCTACCTGGCCGAGGGGAGCCGACGCGGTCGGTCCCAGCGGGCAGAACCATACCGGAGGCTTCCGGTGCCCACGAAAACGGAGTCCGCGGGGGCGTCCCCTATGCTTTTCCGCGTTCTGGCCCCCATCGTCTAGCGGCCCAGGACCCCGCCCTTTCACGGCGGTAGCACGGGTTCGAATCCCGTTGGGGGTGCTCAGAAGTCCGCGACCCGCGGCCCGTCCAGGCCGCTAGTACATTGGCGCGATGCTGGCGATACCCCAACGCGGGTTCGTGTTCTTGTCGACGCCGAAGACCGGGTCGACGGCCATCGAGAACGCGTTCGCGGGGCGTGCCGCGATCGCGATGCGACAGCCACCTGCCCTCAAGCACATGACTGCTCGGGGCTTCCAGAGGCTGGTCGCACCGATCCTGGAAGAGTTCGGGCACCCGCGCGACTCCTACGAGCTGGTCTGCGTGATCAGGGAACCTGTCGACTGGGTGGCTTCGTGGTGGCGCTACCGCTCCCGCCCGGAGGCGGCCGGCAAGCCCGGGTACACCGGTGAGATGTCGTTCGACGAGTTCGCTGATCGCGTGGTGAACCGCCAGATCAAGATCGGGAACCTGAAGCGGTTCGTCGTCGACACCGAGGGCGACGTCGTCGTCTCGAGGATGTTCCGCTACGACCGGCTCGACGGCGCTGTGACGTGGATGGCGGATCGGATCGGCATGGCCGCACCCAGGTTGAAGCCGACCAACGTCTCGCCACCACGCTCCTACGTCATCAGCCCGGCCATGCGAACCAGGCTCGAGGACCACTACGCCGGGCAAGCGGCCCTGTACGAAGCGGCCGGGTAGGCCGAGGCTCGCGCAGGAGTGCGTGGGGGGAGACGCACTCCTGCGCGAGGTCTGGTTGCAGTGGTCAGCTGCGGCGGCGCTTGATCTCCTCGTTGATCGCCGGAACGATCTCGTGGAGGTCGCCGATGACGGCGTACGTCGCCTTGGTCACCATCGGCGCCTCGGCGTCGGAGTTGATGGCCAGGATGTTCTTGGCCGTGGCGCAGCCGGCCCAGTGCTGGATGGCGCCGCTGATGCCGCACGGGATGTAGAGCTCGGGCGAGATCCGGCTGCCGGTCTGGCCGACCTGCTCGTGGTGCGGACGCCAGCCGGCGCTGGTCACCACGCGCGAGACGCCCAACGTGGCGCCGAGCAGCGAGGTCAGCTCGAGCACGTCGTCGAACTTGTCGGGCCCACCGACACCGCGCCCGGCACCGACGACGACCTTCGCGGACGAGAGCGCGCCGGAGAGGTCCTCCTCGGGCTCCTCGCTCGACACCACGCGGGCGACCAGGTCGGCCTCGGCGATCGACGGCGCGTGCTCGACGACGTCGGCCGGGCCGGACTCCGTCGCGGGCGCGGCCTCGAGCGCGTGGCCGGCGACCGTGAACACCGCGGGCCGCTGGTTGAGCACCATCTCCTCCCGTGCCGCTCCTCCTGCGACCTGGCGGGTCACGACGAACGGCGCCAGCCCCGAGAACGAGATGACGTTGGCGGCCATCGCGACGCCGGCCCGCGCGGCGACGTGGGCCATCAGCTCCATGCCGCGGTCGGTGCCGGCGGCCATCACCACCACCGAGCGGGCGGCCTCGCGCACGGTCAGGATCGCCGAGGCCCAGCCGGCGCCGGAGTACGCCGAGACGTCGCCGCCGCCGACCCGGTGCACGTTGCGCACGCCGTACGCCGCCAGCTCCTTGTGGAGGTCATCGGACAGGTCGTTGAAGACGACGGCGTCGACCGGCACCCCGCCGCCCTCGGCGGACAGGTTGCGGGCGAAGGTGATCGCCTCGAGCGAGACCTCGGACGCGGTGCCGTCGAGGTCGGTCTCGATGTGGACCAGGATCATCGGGCCAGCACCCC
Source organism: uncultured Actinomycetota bacterium (assembly GCA_963790295.1). GTDB lineage: Bacteria > Actinomycetota > Actinomycetes > Propionibacteriales > Nocardioidaceae > Nocardioides. Next base: position 31,997 of record CAWBOE010000004.1, on the reverse strand, counting down.
CAGCTGCTCGAAGAGGTCGACGACGGCGGGCGCGGCCGCGGGGCCCTCGCCCAGGATCTGCACGCTGCTCGGGGTCGGCGGGGGCAGCAGCAGCTTGACCCGCTGAGGGCCGCGCGGCTCGGCGGCCGGCGTCGCGCTCCTCGATCTGCACCTTCTTGGCCGCCATCCGGCCCTTGACGCTGGGGTAGCGCGGCTCGACGCCGCCCTCGCGGATCGTGACCACGGCGGGCAGCGGGACGCGGTAGGTCTCCTGGCCCTCGGGTCCCTTGGCGACGGCTACAGCCACGCCGTCCTCGACGGTCACCGTGGTGGCGCCGTTGACGACCGGGCGGCCCAGCTCGTAGGCGAGCCGGATGCCGACCTGGAAGTCGCCGGTGTCGGAGGCGTCGCTGCCGAGCAGCACCAGGTCGTGCGTACGTCCCGCAGCCTCGTGGTCCTTGACGACCGCCGCGATCTCGCGGGCGATGTCGGCCGGGCCGAAGGTATGGGCGTCGGCAACGACGTGGGTCGCCTGGGTGCAGCCGACCGCGAGTGCGTTGCGCAGCTGCTCGGCGGCGTCCTTGTCGCCGAGGGTCACCACCGTCGCCTCACCCCCGTCAGCACTGCCGGCCACCACCTGGGTGGCGATCTCGACCGCGCACTCCTCGTGGGGCGAGGTCGTGAAGCCCGCCTTGCTGCCGTCGACCGCCTGGGCGTCGGCGGTCAGCAGCACCTCGCTCGAGGAGTCCGGGCACGCGCTTGACCGCGACGAGAACGTTGGTCATGCTCAGCGCATCCGCTCGTTGGCAGGGTCGAACAGGCTGGTCGCGTCGACCGAGCCGACGGTCACCGGGTAGAGCTCCTCCATGTAGGACACGGCGAGCTCGTTGCCGATGCGGGCCTGGTCGACGGGCAGGTAGGCCAGCAGCACGTGCTTGCCCAGCGACGGGGCCGAGCCTGCGCTGGTGACGTAGGGGTGGTGGCCGTGGCCGTCGGTGAGGGTGCCGCCGTCGCGGGTCAGGATCGGCTCACCGCCCAGCATGTAGCGCTTGACGCCCGAGGCGGAGGTGTGGTCGTCGACGGTCATCGTGCACAGCACGGTCTTGGGGTCCGCGTCGCGCTGGGCCAGGTAGGCATCGCGGCCGACGAAGTCGGCGGCCTTGACCTTGGGCCGCTGCATGCCGGCCTCGACGATCGAACGCTCCGCGTCGAGCTCGGCGCCGTAGGCGCGGTAGCCCTTCTCGATGCGGCCGGTCGTGCCGTAGACGCCGATGCCGACCGGGACGACGCCCTTGTCGGCGCCGGCCTCGAGCAGCGCCTCCCAGAGTGCGAGCGCGTCGTCCATCGCGACGTACAGCTCCCAGCCGAGCTCGCCGACGTAGGAGATGCGCGATGCCAGCACCTTGATGCCCGGACCCCCAGATGAGTTGATCGTGATCTCGCGGCAGGACAGCATCCCGAAGCCCTCGCCGGAGACGTCGTCGGACGTCAGCGACGAGAGCACCTCGCGGGCCACCGGGCCCCACAGGCCGATGGTGGAGATCTCGTCGGTGCGGTCGGTCAGCGTGGTCTGGCCGTCCTCGGGAAGCTGCGCGGTGAACGTGTGACGGTCGGCCATGCCGTGGGCGCCGCCGGTGACGACGCGGAAGTGGTCGTCGCCCAGGCGCATCACGGTCAGGTCGGAGAGGAAGCCGCCCTTCGCGTCGAGCACCGGCGTGTAGATGACCTTGCCGACCGCGACGTCGCACTGCGCGACGCAGGTGCGCTGCACGGTGTCGAGCGCGCCCGGACCGACGATGTCGAGGATCTGGAACGCCGAGAGGTCGACCACGCCGGCGTTCTCGCGCATCGCGAGGTGCTCGGCGTTGATGATCGGGCTCCACCAGCGCGAGTCCCACTCGTGCTCACGCGGCATCACGGCGTCGCCGTACTTGTCGAGGAGACCCGCGTTGGACTCGTACCAGAACGGGCGCTCCCAGCCGGCGGTCTCGAAGAACGTCGCGCCGAGCTTCTCCTGGGAGGCGTACATCGGCGACTTGCGCTGGGGGCGGTCGGACTCGTACTGCTCGGAGGGGTGGATGATGCCGTAGGTCTTGATGAACGACTCGGTGGTGCGCAGACGAGTGTGCTCGCGGCGCAGCATGTGGGGGTGGAAGCGCGCGATGTCGCTGTGGGCGACGTCGATCTCGGAGTGGCCGTGGGTCATCCACTCGGCGACGGCGCGGCCGACGCCCGGGCCCTCCTTGATCCAGACCGCGGAGGCGGTCCAGAGGCCCTTGACGTGGGACTCGCCCAGGATCGGCGAGCCGTCACTGGTCAGTGAGAGCAGGCCGTTGATGGCGTAGCGGATCTCGGCCCCGTCGGCGCCGAGCAGGTCGGGCATCAGCTCGAAGGCCTGCTCGAGCTGCGGGTCGAAGTCCTCCTCGGTGAAGGGCAGCTCGGTGGGGGAGAGCTTGGACTGCTCGATGGTCGGGATGTCCTCGGGCTCCATCAGGATCGCGCGGTGGGCGTATGAGCCGACCTCCATGTCGGCGCCGTGCTGGCGCTCGTAGCAGAAGGTGTCCATGTCACGCACGATCGGGAAGGAGATCTCGCCTTCCTTCTCGGCCAGCTGCGGGCAGGGGCCGACGCTGATCATCTGGTGCACGGCCGGCGTCAGCGGGATCGAGACGCCCGCCATGTCGCCGATCTTGGGGCTCCAGACACCGCAGGCGATGACGACGTACTCGGTCTCGATGACGCCCTTGTCGGTGTGCACACGGCGAATGCGGCCGTCCTCGACGTCGAGGTCGAGGACCTCGACGTTGGGGACAGTGGTGAGGGCGCCCGACGCGACCGCGCCCTCGCGCATGATCGTGCCGGCCCGCAGCGAGTCGACCACGCCGACGCCCGGCTGCCAGAAGGCGCCGATGATCTGGTCCTCCTCGATGAAGGGGACCTTCTCCTTCACGAATGCCGGCGAGACCAGCTCGGCCTCGATGCCCCAGGCCCTCGCCGAGGACATCCGGCGGCGCAGCTCCTCCATGCGCTCCTCGGTGCGGGCGACCTCGAAGCCGCCGCACTGGGTGAACACGCCGAGCTCCTTGTACTGCTCGACCGAGTCGAGGGTGAGGTCGGTGATCTCACGGGAGTGGTCGGTCAGGAAGATGAAGTTGGAGGCGTGGCCGGTCGAGCCGCCCGGGTTGGGCAGCGGCCCCTGGTCGATCTGGACGATGTCGGTCCAGCCCAGCTTCGCCAGGTGGTGCACCAGGCTGTTGCCGACGATGCCGGCGCCGATGACGACGACCTTGGCGCTGGAGGGGACTGTGGCCATGGCTAGCTCTCCTTGCTCAACTGTTGCGTATCACGCACATGATTGCGTCATACGAAACGACGAAGACATGGTACGACGCCCGTCCCCGCCGCTGTCAACTCGCGGCGGGAACGGGACGTCGTGGAGTGGTGGGGACGTGGCTACGGCCCGTCCGGGAAGCGGTCGGCGTGCTGGACGGCGCGCCTCACGCGAGAGGGCAGCGTGGCCTCGAACGTCTCCTCGCGCAGCGCCTTCAACAGCGAGACGCACATGCCGATCAGGATCAGCATGAACGGTCCCGCGACGATGATGCACAGCGTCTGGAGGGCCGACAGCCCGCCCGCCACGAGCAGCACCGCGGCCACCGCACCAGTGGCGACACCCCAGAACACGACGAGCCAGCGCTGCGGCTCCTCCTTGCCGTTCTGGCTGAGCATGCCCATCACGATCGAGGCCGCATCGGCGCCGGTGACGAAGAAGATCGCGACCAGGAAGACCGCGAGCGCCACCGTGACGGACGCCAGCGGGAACTCGCGCAAGGTGTCGAACAGCGCCGCCTCGAGGGCGATGCCGCCGGTGTCCGTGGTCGGCGGGGACCAGCCCTCGTTGAGCTGCAGGTTGATCGCCGTGCCACCGAGGATGGAGAACCAGACGAACGAGACCAGGCTCGGGATCAAGATCACGTAGATCACGAACTGCCGGATCGTGCGGCCCTTGGAGATGCGCGCGATGAACATGCCGACGAAGGGCGTCCAGCTGATCCACCAGGCCCAGTAGAAGATCGTCCAGCCGTTGAGCCAGTCGCTGCCGCCGAAGACGCCCGTCGCGAAGCTCAGGCCGGGCAGCTGGGTCAGGTAGTCGCCCATCGTCTCGGTGAACGTGCTCAGGATGAACACCGTCGGCCCGACGACGAACAGGAAGAACACCAGCACCGCTGCCGCGATGGCGTTGGCGTTGGACAGGTACTTGATGCCCTTCTCGACGCCGGAGACTGCGGAGACCACGAAGCAGGCCGTCAGCACCGCGATCACGGCCACGGCCAAGGTCTCGTTGCCCCCGCCCTCACCGAAGACGTCGTCGATGCCGCCGGTGATCTGCAGCGCGCCGAGGCCCAGCGAGGTGGCGGAACCGAACAGCGTGGCGAAGATGGCGACCACGTCGATGGCCTTGCCCGGCCCCTCGGCGACCCTGTCGCCGAGGAGGGGACGGAACGTCGCGGAGACCAGGTTGCCGTAGCCCTTGCGGTAGGCGAAGTAGCCGATCGACAGGCCGATGACGGCGTACATCGACCACGGGTGGAAGCCCCAGTGGAAGAAGGAGTACTCCATCGCCAGCCGGGCCGCCTCGGGCGAGCCGCCCTCGGCCAGGCCCATGGGCGGAGCGTTGAGGTGGGTCAGCGGCTCGGCGACGCCCCAGAACATCAGGCCGATGCCCATGCCGGTGGCGAACATCATCGAGACCCACGAGAACGTCGAGAACTCCGGCTCGGAGTCGTCGGGGCCGAGCCTGATGTTGCCGTAGCGGGTGAAGGCCAGGTAGCCCGAGAACAGCACGAAGCCGGCGCTGGTCAGCACGAACAGCCACCCGAAGTTGCGGGTGATCCAGCCCAGGATCTCGTTGGTCTGCTCGGCGGTCTCGTCGGGCCAGACGGCGCCGACCAGCACGAACGCCAGCGCCAGCGCGGCCGCGACGCCGAAGACGACCCTGTCGACCGGCAGGCCGCTGTCGTCACGAACGCCTGGGACGCCGGAGACCTCCCTCATATCGGTCATGCGGTGCATCCCTTCGGTCGGACCGGACAGTGACGACGTCCGGTGGGAGGATGTGTTGCGTATGACGCAATGCAATGCAGCATACGGAACTGAAGGGAATGTTACCTACGTCACACTGCGTGTCAAGAGACGAGCGCCCGGGGCGAACCTCGCGGTTCGTCCCGGGCGCTCGACGACGAAGGGTTCGTGCCTAGCCCAGCCAGGCCTCGACCTTGTCGGGGTTGTCGTCGATCCACTTCTGGGCCGCGTCGTCCGGGGTCATCCCGTCCTCGGCGATGTACTTCGAGACGAGGTTCTGGTCCTCGTTGGTCCACTCGAAGTTCTTGATCAGGTCGACGGCCGGCGAGCCGGACTCCGCGAACTCGGTCCCGATCAGCTTGTTCAGCGCGTACGGCGGGTAGTCGCAGTCGACCTTGGCCGGGTCGGCGTCGCAGCCCTCCTCGTAGGGAGGCAGCTCCACGCGCTGGAGGTCCATCTCGTCGAAGAACCACTGCGGCTCGTAGAAGTAGGCGAGCAGCCAGGTCTTGTTCTCCTCGGCCGAGCGGAAGCTCTGGATCAGCGCGGCCTCGCTACCGCCGACGACCACCTGGAAGTCCAGGTCGAGGTTCTTGACCAGGGCCTCGTCGTTGGTGACGTAGGACGGGTCGCCGTCGAGCAGCTGGCCCTTGCCTCCCGACTCGGAGGTCGCGAACTCGTCGGCGTACTTGTTGAGGTTCTCCCAGTTCAGGACGTCGGGGTGCTCCTCGGCGAGCCACGGCGGGACGTACCAGCCGATGATGCCGTCGTTGCCGGTCAGCCCGGCGTCCTGGACGGTGCCCTGGTCGTCGATGTACTTCGCGACGAGGTCGTCGTGGCCCCAGTTCTCGACGATGGTGTCGATGGAGCCGTCGGCCATGCCCTGCCAGCCGACCTCCTCCTTCACCTCGGGGTAGGTCACGTTGCACCCGAGCTCGTTCTTCGCCACCTGCCCGATGACGTGGGCGTTGGAGACGTAGCCGGTCCAGGGGTTGATGGCGATCCGCAGCTCGCCGCAGTCGGCGCCGTCGCCGTCACCGCCTCCGCGCCCCGCCTGCCTCGAGATGTCACCGCCCCCGCAAGCCGTCAGGCCGAGGCCGACGACTGCTGCGAGGGCAACCAGCCGCGTACGGCGTGATCCTCGTGCCATGGTGCTTGGTTTCCCTTCGTTGGCCCCCGCGACCGTCGCGGAGGGAATCTGTGGTGTTGTGTCGTGGCTGGTCAGCGGCCGTAGCGCGCCGCTGCGTATCGGGCGATCCGGTCGAGCATCACGCCGAGCGCCGCGATCGCGATGCCGGCGGCGAGGCCCTTGCCGAACAGCTGGTCCTGCGAGAAGCCCGAGACGACGATGTAGCCGAGGCTGCCGCCGCCGACCATGCCGCCGATGACCACCATCGACAGCACGTAGAGCAGGCCCTGGTTGGTGGCCAGCACCAGCGACTCGCGCGCCATCGGCAGCTGGACCTTGGAGATCATCTGCCAGCGGGTGCTGCCCGTGGAGCGCACGGCCTCGACGGTCGTCGGCGAGACGCCGCGGATGCCGTCGGCGACCAGCTTGGTGGCGATCGGGACGGCGTACGCCGTCGCCGCCATGATCGCGGTGAAGCGTCCGGGAGCGAACAGCGCCAGGGCGGGCACCAGGTAGACGAACGGCGGGATCACCTGGAAGGCGTCCAGGAACGGCCGGATCGCCACGTCCGCACGTCGGCTCCGGCCCATCGCGACACCCAGGAAGATCGCGATCAGCATCACCAGCAGGGTGGCGATGAGGGTCATCGAGAGGGTGACCATGGTGTCGTTCCAGAGGCCGGTCGCGAAGATGACCGCCTCGCACACCAGGGTGATCGCGGCCGGCCGCCAGCCGCCGAGCACGTAGGCCACGGCGAGCAGCACCAGGGCCATCACCCACCACGGGGAGTCGGCCAGCAGATCCTGCAGCGGGTTGATGAGCCATCACCGTGATCTGGTCCTTGAGCCAGATCGTGAAGCCGTCGACCCCGCCGACGAACCAGTCGGTGAAGTCGTTGATGCGCCGGGTCAGCTCGGGCCCGCTGATGTACTTCAGCACCGGGCGTGTCGCTGACGTCGGGGAACTCGGCGAATTCAGCTGCTGACGGGAGAGGTACACGCAGACGGCCACCGGGATGAAGAGCACGCCCAGCAGCAGCCAACGCCCGGCGGTGGTGATGCGCGGCAGCTTCGTGCCGCGGCCGGCGTCCTCGGTGGCCCAGCGCGGCAGCCGCTCGAGGACCACGCCGGTCAGCATCACGCCCATCCCGCTCGCGGAGCCGACGTTGCGTGCGACCGGTGCCGCGCTCGCTGGCGGCCGTGGTGGTGCGGTCGAGCATGATCGCCATCGCAGACGATGGCCAGGCCGGCGACCGACGCCGCGCCGACGTTCAGGGTCTGCAGCGCCGAGACGACGGGCCGACCGAGGCCGGGACCGTTGACGAGGGCGGCGATGGTGGCCATCGACAGCGCCGCCATCGTGCACTGGTTGATGCCGACCACGATGGTGCGCTTGGCCATGGGCAGCTGCACCTGGCGGAGCATCTGCCGCTCGGGTCAGGCCCAGCGAGCGGGCCGCCTCGATCGTGGTCGGGGAGACCGAGCGGATGCCGTGCTCGGTGATCCGCACGATCGGCGGCAGCGCGTAGATGAGCGTCAGCACCACCGCGGTGGCCGAGCCGATGCCGAAGAACAGCGCCAGCGGGGCGAGGTAGCAGAACGCCGGGAGCGTCTGCATCACGTCGAGGATCGGTGTCACCGCGGTGGAGGCTGCCTTGCTCCGCGCCATCCAGATGCCGATCGGAATGCCGATCGACGATGCAGATCACCACCGCGAGCAGCGTGATGATCAGCAGGTCCATGGCTGACCGGCCACAGCCCGGCGAAGCCGAAGAAGAGCAGCGACGCCGTCACCAGGATCGTCGACCGCCAGTCCGGCGAACGCGTAGGTCAGCCAGGCCAGCAGGGCGATGACGCCGAGCCAGCCGATCTCGGGCACCGGCCGCGGGAACGCCGCGACGCTGATGAGCTCCTGGGCGAACTCGACGATGGCGTTCAGCGCGTCGGCGACCGCGCCGAGCACCCCGCCGAAGAACCAGTTGTCCTTGCCCTCGAGCTGCACCCAGTCGCGGGCCTCGTTGAGGCTTCGGTGCAGGCCGGTGGTGTCCTGGAGGCCCAGGGCGCGGGTCATCTCGCCCTTGAAGCGCGACGAAGAGCACCATCCAGACGGCCAGGATCCCGAGCAGCTTCAGCCCGGTACGGCGCGGCTTGTGCGGGTCGACGTACGGGAGCTGCTCCTTGGTGATGCTGACCGACAGCTCCTTGTCGGGCGCGGTGGTCGTCATTCCAGGCCTTCTTCGGCCACCACGACGCGCAGGATGTCCTCGTCGTCGACCACGCCGACGACCTTGTCGCCGTCGACCACCCGGCACGGGCCGTGGTGGTCGAGCACGACCCGGGCGGCGTCCTTGCACGATCTGGTCGTGACTGGAGGACCGGGCTGTCCGGCCCGGCCTCGCCGGGCTCGGCCGTCCCGCATCACCCACTTGAGGGTCAGCACGTGGGACTTGGGCACGTCGCTGATGAAGTCCTTGACGTAGTCGTCGGCGGGCGCGCCGACGACCTCGTCGGGCGTGCCGACCTGGATGATCTCGCCGTCGCGCATGATCAGGATCCGGTCGCCGAGCTTGAGGGCCTCGGCGAGGTCGTGGGTGATGAACACCATCGTCTTGCCGACCTCGTGGTGCAGGCGGATGACCTCGTTCTGCATGTCGCGGCGGATCAGCGGGTCGAGCGCCGAGAACGGCTCGTCGAACATCAGGATGTCGGGGTCCGCGGCAAGCGCGCGCGCCAGGCCGACGCGCTGCTGCATGCCGCCCGAGAGCTGGTCGGGGAAGTTGTTCTCGTAGCCGGTCAGGCCGACGAGGTCGACCATCTCCTGGGCGCGGTTGCGGCGGTTGCCCTTGTTCTCGCCGCGCACCTCGAGCCCGAAGGCGATGTTGTCGACGACCTTGCGGTGGGGGAGCAGGCCGAAGTGCTGGAAGACCATCGAGACCTTGCGGCGCCGGGTGTCGAGCAGGGCCTTGTCGCCCATCGCGGTGATGTCCTCGCCGTAGAGCTTCACGGTGCCGGCGGTCGGCTCGATGAGCCGCGTCAGCAGCCGCACCAGCGTCGACTTGCCGGAGCCCGACAGGCCCATCACCACGAAGACCTCGCCGGGGGCGACGTCGAAGCCGACGTCGCGGATGCCGACCACGTGGCCGGTCTTCTCCTGCAGCTCCTTGCGCGAGAGCTGGGCGTCGGGGCTCTTCATGATCGTGTCGGCCTTGGGGCCGAAGATCTTCCAGAGCCCGCTCGACGTGCACGGCGGCTTCGTCGGCGCTCAGGGCGGGCGGTGGTGGCGGTGCGGCTGGGCCGTGGCGGTCATGACGGCTCCTCGGGGTTGCGGCTGTCGCCGGGCGGATAGAGCGGGCTGCCGTCGCGGAAGCTGTACCAGGGCGCTTCCGACGGTGGCAGCGGGGTGTTGCCCGAGGATGAGGTCGGCCGCCTTCTCGGCGACCATCATCACGGGGGCGTAGATGTTGCCGTTGGTGACGAAGGGGAAGACCGAGGCGTCGACGACGCGCAGGCCCTCGACGCCGTGCACGCGCATCGATCGCCGGGTCGACGACCGACATCTCGTCGACGCCCATGGCGGCGGTGCACGACGGGTGCAGCGCGGTCTCGGCGTCGGCGCGCACCCAGTCGAGGATCTCCTCGTCGGTCTCCACCGAGGGGCCGGGGGAGATCTCGCCGTCGTTGTACGGCGCGAACGCCGGCTGGTTGAGGATGTCGCGGGCCACGCGCACGCACTCGACCCACTCGCGCCGGTCGGTCGGCGTCGACAGGTAGTTGAAGACCATCGACGGGTGCTGCTTGGGGTCGGTCGAGACGATCCGGACGCGGCCGCGGGTGTCGGCGTACATGGGCCCGATGTGCACCTGGTAGCCGTGGCCCTCGGCGGGCACGCTGCCGTCGTACCGGATCGCGATCGGCAGGAAGTGGAACATCAGGTTGGGGTAGTCGACGATCGTCGTTGCTGCGGGCGAAGCCGCCGCCCTCGAAGTGGTTGGTGGCGCCGAGGCCCCGGCGGTGGAACAGCCACTGGTAGCCGATGCCGGGGCGCCGGTGCCAGCGCAGTCCGGGCGCGATCGAGACCGGCTGCTTGGAGGAGTACTGGATGTAGACCTCGAGGTGGTCCTGGAGGTTCTCGCCGACGCCGGGCAGGTGGTGGACCACGTCGATGCCCAGGCCGGACAGGTGCTTCTCGTCGCCGACGCCCGAGAGCTGGAGCAGCTGCGGGGTGTTGATGGCGCCGCCGCAGAGGATCACCTCGCCGGCGGCCACGCTGCGCGGCCGGCCGGCGCGGAGGTAGTCGACGCCGACGGCGCGCTTGCCCTCGAAGCGGACGCGGGTGCCGAAGCGCCAGCGTCTGCGACCGTGAGGTTCTTGCGGTGGCGCACGGGGTGCAGGTAGGCCCGCGCGGCCGAGAGGCGGCGGCCGCGGTGGACGTTGCGGTCGAAGCGGGCGAAGCCCTCCTGGCGGTAGCCGTTGACGTCGTCGGTCAGCGGGTAGCCGGCCTGCTGGACGGCCTCGAAGAACGCGCCGAACAGCGGGTTGGTCGCCGGGCCCTGCTCGAGCACCAGCGGTCCGTCGCCGCCGCGCCACTCGTCGGCCGCGACGGTGCCGTCGACGAGCAGCCGGGTCTCCATCCGCTTGAAGTAGGGCAGGCAGTGGGCGTAGCTCCACTCCTTCATGCCCGGCTGGGCGGCCCAGCGCTCGTAGTCCATCGGGTTGCCGCGCTGGAAGATCATCCCGTTGATGCTCGAGGAGCCGCCGAGCACCTTGCCGCGGGCGTGGAACACCTGGCGGCCGTTCATGTGGGGCTCGGGGTCGGTGCGGTACTTCCAGTCGTAGAACCGGTTGCCGATCGGGATCGGCAGCGCGGCCGGCATGTGCACGAACGGGTCGATGCGCCAGTCGGAGTGGCCGGCCTCGAGCACCAGCACGGTGGTGCCCGGGTCGGCGGAGAGCCGGTTGGCCAGCGCGCAGCCGGCCGAGCCACCGCCGACGATGACGACGTCGTACCGGTCTCGCGCTCATCCGACCCCTCACTCCTCGAACCAGTTCTGGACGGCGGGCCGCAGGTTGTGCCAGACGTGCTTGGTCTCGCGGTACTCGTCGAGGCCGGCCTCGCCGAGCTCGCGGCCGACGCCCGACTGCTTGTAGCCGCCCCACTCGGCCTGCGGGACGTACGGGTGGTAGTCGTTGATCCAGACGGTGCCCATCCGCATCCGGCCGGCGACCCGCTGGGCCTTGCCGGCGTCCTGCGTCCACACCGCGCCCGCCAGCCCGTAGACGCTGTCGTTGGCGACGGCCACCGCTTCGTCCTCGTCACGGAACGTCTCGACGGTGAGCACCGGGCCGAACGACTCGTCCTGGGTCACCGACATGTCGCTGGTGCAGCCGTCGAGGACGGTCGGCAGGTAGTAGAAGCCGTCCTGCAGCTCCGGGTCGTCGGGGGCCTTGCCACCGCACCGGAGCACCGCGCCCTCGGCGATGCCCGCGGCGACGTACGCCGCCACCTTCTCGCGGTGCGCCGCGCTGATCAGCGGCCCGGTCTCGGCCTTGGGGTCGTGGGGGCCGCCGAGCCGGATCGATGCGGCGCGCTCGACGAGCCTGTCGACGAACTCGTCGTGGATGGTCTCCTCGACCAGCAGTCGCGCGCCGGCGGAGCAGACCTGGCCGGAGTGCAGGAAGACCGCGGTCAGCGCGAAGTCGAGGGCGACCTCGAGGTCGGCGTCGGCGAAGACGATGTTGGGGTTCTTGCCGCCGAGCTCGAGGGCGACCTTCTTGACGGTCGCAGCGGCCGCGGCCATCACCTTCCGCCCGGTGACCAGGCCGCCGGTGAAGGAGACCAGGTCGACGCGGGGGTCCTCGGTCAGCGGAGCGGCGGCGTCCGCGCCCGCGCCGAGGACCAGGTTGCCGACGCCTGCGGGGAGCCCGGCCTCCTCGAGCAGCCGCATCAAGATGATGCTGGTGTGCGGCGTCAGCTCGCTCGGCTTGAGCACGAAGGTGTTGCCGGCGGCCAGGCACGGCGCGACCTTCCAGGAGGCCTGCAGCAGCGGGTAGTTCCAGGGCGCGATCAGCGCGCAGACGCCGAGCGGCTCGTGGACCACGCGGCTGAGCACGTCGGCGCGGCCGGTGTCGACGACCCGGCCGGCGTTCTCGGCGGCGATGTTGCCGTAGTGGCGGAACACCGAGACCACGTCCGCGACGTCGTACTGGCTCTCGACGAGTCGCTTGCCGGTGTCCCTCGACTCGGCCAGGGCCACCTCGTCGGCGTCCCGCTCGAGCAGGTCGGCGACCCGCAGCAGCAGGTCGCCGCGCTCGCGCGCGGGCGTCGCGGGCCACGGCCCGTGGTGGAAGGCGTCGTACGCCGCCGCGACGGCCGCACGCGCGTCCTCGGCCGAGGCCTCGTCGATCTCGGCGACGAGCGAGCCGTCGGCCGGGCAGCGGATGGTGCGGCGACCGCCCGCGGATGCGCTTGCCCAGGCCCCGTTGATGTACAGCTCAGGCATCTGGCCCGTACCGTCCTCTCACCGCGGCGCCTCTACCGCAGTTGCGCGATCCGCAACGCATTGCTCATGCCGCAACGGATCCGCTAACCGGAGAATAGGTGACCTGCGCCACACGTCAAGGGTCCGCAGCCCGATTGTGACCCCCTCGTTCCCTCCGCGGCTAGGGGCCCGCGCGCTTGACGGGCAAAACTCCACCCATCAGGCGCCAGTTCTGCCGCGTCAGGCCAGTCCGGGGGTCGGGATGCGCAGGTGCCTCAGGGGGTGCGCTGGCCCCAGCCGAGGCGGTGAGAGACCTCGGTGGCGGCGGCGACGAGCATCGGGACGGCCTCGGCGAGGCGTTCGTCGTCGAGGCGGAACGTCGGGCCGGAGATGCTCATCGAGGCGATGATGTCGCCGTGGGCGCTGCGGATCGGCGCGGCGGCGGCCGTCAGGCCGACCTCCAGCTCGTCGACGGCGAGCGCGTAGCCGTCGTGCCGGACCTTGGCCAGCTCGTCGCGGAGCCGGGGCCGGGTGGTGATGGTGGTGTCGGTGAACCGCGGCAGCTCGCGCAGCGCGGCCTTGAGCTCGGCCTCGGAGAGCTCGCTGAGCAGCACCTTGCCGTTGCTGGTGGCGTGCAGCGGGATGTGCTGGCCGACCCAGTTGTGCGACTGGAGGGCCGAGGAGCCGGCGACCTGGTCGAGGTAGAGGGCCGAGGTCTCCGAGCGGACCGTGATGTTGACGGTCTCGCCGGTGTCGGCGGCCAGCTGACGGCAGACCGGACGGGCCTCGGTCACCAGGTCGAGCCGTGCCGTCGTGGCGCCGGCCAGCCGCAGGTTGCCGACGCCGAGCCGGTAGCGGCCCCGGTCGCCGTCCTGCTCGACCAGCCGGTGGGCCTCCAGGGTGACCAGCAGCCGGAAGGCCGTCGACTTGTGCACGCCGAGCTCGACCGCGATCTCGGTGACGCCGGCCTCGCCGTCGCGGGCGAGCAGCTCGAGGATCGTCAGGGCGCGGTCCACCGACTGCACGGTGGCGCCGGCCTGGTCGCCGTTGGGCGCGCCGTTCCCCTGACCGGCGGAGGTCGAGACCAGGCTGGTCTCGGGGTCGCTCGCCATGCGCGCACCCTAGCCCACAGTTGTTGCGTATCGCACGAGACGTTCCGGTGGACACGCAACGTGTGCTGGTTAGCGGAACACCACCGTGCGGTGCCCGTTGGGGAGCACCCTGGTCTGGGAGTGCCAGCGCACCGCCCGCGAGAGCACCTGCGCCTCGACGTCGCGGCCGGCGGCCACCAGCTGGTCGGGGCTCAGGGTGTGGTCGACGCGGGTGATGTCCTGCTCGATGATCGGGCCCTCGTCGAGGTCGGCGGTCACGTAGTGGGCCGTCGCGCCGATCAGCTTCACGCCCGCGCTCGTGGGCCTGGTGGTAGGGCTTGGCGCCCTTGAAGCTCGGCAGGAACGAGTGGTGGATGTTGATCGCCCGGCCGCTCAGGTGGCGGCACAGGTCGTCGGACAGGATCTGCATGTAGCGGGCCAGCACGACCAGGTCGATGTCGAGCTCGTCGACCAGCTGGAGCAGCCGGGCCTCGGCCTCCGCCTTGGTGTCGGGCGTGACCGGCACGTGCAGGAAGTCGATGCCGTACGACTTCGCCAGCGGCTCGGCGTCGAGGTGGTTGGAGACCACCAGGGGCACCTCGATCTGGAGGTCGCCGGTCGTGGTGCGGAACAGCAGGTCGTTGAGGCAGTGCAGCTGCTTGGAGACCATGATCAGCGTGCGGTACGGCGTCCGCGCCGACCACAGCTCGTAGGTCATCGCGAACTTCTCGGCGGTCGCGGCGAAGGCCTCGCGCAGGGTGTCCGCGTCCGTCGCGTTCGCGGTCTCGAAGCCGATCCGCATGAAGAACCGGCCGTGCTCGCTGGTCGCCGAACTGCTGGCTCTCGCGGATGTTGCCGCCGTGCTCCAGCAGGAACGATGTGACGGCGTGCACGATGCCCGGCTGGTCGGGGCAGGCCAGGGTGAGGACGTAGTCGCCGAGCGCCTCGGCAGAGGTCGTGGTCATGGTCGGGTCAGTCTCCCAGCTCGGCGCGGCGGCGGGTCACGTAGGCCTCGAGCTCCTCGCGGATGCTCTCGTCGAGCGGCGGTGGTTCGTACTCGGCGAGCCTCTTCTTGTAGATCTCGCCGGCGCGGGTGGCGGTGTCCTTGGCGCCGTTGCGCATCCACCGCTCGTAGTTGTCGGACGAGTTGAGGAACGGCCGGTAGAAGCAGGTGCGGAAGCGCTCCATGGTGTGCATCGCGCCGAGGAAGTGGCCGCCGTGGCCGACCTCCTCGTGGGCGCCGAAGGCCATCGAGGCCTCGTCGACCTCGAGCGGGGTGAACTCGTGCTGGAGCATCTCCACGATCTGGGCGTCGATCACGAACTTCTCGAAGCCGGCGACCAGGCCGCCCTCGAGCCAGCCGGCGGTGTGCATCACCCAGTTGGCGCCGGCGAGGAACGTCGGCATCAGCGTCATCAGCGCCTCGTAGCCGGCCTGCGCGTCGGGCACCTGCGAGGACGTCAGGCCGCCGCCGGTGCGGAAGGGCAGGCCGAAGTGGCGGGCGATCTGGCCGGTGCACAGCAGGCCGATGCCCGACTCGGGCGTGCCGAACGTCGGCGACCCCGACTGCATGTCGATGTTGGACAGGAACGACCCGAACACCACCGGGCAGCCCGGCCGGATCAGCTGCGAGAGCGCGATGCCCGACAGCGCCTCGGTGATCTGCTGCACCAGCGCCGCCGGGATCGTCACCGGCGACATCGCGCCCATCAGGATGAACGGCGTGAGTACGACGGGCTGGTTGGCGGCGGAGTACTCGAACTGCGACTCGAGCATCCGGTCGTCCCAGCGCAGCGGGGAGTTGCAGTTGATCAGCGAGATGATCGCCGGCGTCTCCTCGATGGCCTCGCGCGAGCCGAACAGGATCTCGGTCATCGCGATCGTGTCCTCGGCGTTGGTGCCACTGACCACGTTGCCCATGTAGACCTTGTCGGTCAGCGTCTGCAGCGCGTAGACCATGTCGAGGTGACGGCTGTCGAGCGGCGTGTCGTTGGGCTCGTTGACCACGCCGCCCGCGGAGTCGAGCACCGAGAAGCTCTGCGCGAGCCGCGCGAAGTTGCGGAAGTCCTCCATCGTGCCGTCGCGGCGTACGTCGCCCTCGCGCACGAACGGCGGTCCGTACACCGCGCCGAACGCCATCGACTCGCCGCCGATGTGCACGCTGTTGGCGGGGTTGCGCGCCTGGAGGTCGAACTCCGTCGGTGCCTTGGCGACCTGCTCGAGCACGAAGTCCGGGTCGAGGAAGACCTTCCGCTCGTCGACCTTCTGCCCCGCCTGCCGGAACAGGTCGAGGGCGCGGTCGTCCATGAACTCCACGCCGATCTCGGTCATCAGCCTGCGCCACCCCTTTCGAGGGTGGCCATCGCATCCTCCGAGAGCACCTCGTAGCGCGGCATGCGGTTGACGAACATCAGTCCTCCTGACGAGCCTCATGATGTGGGACAAAGGTTCCACATCATGGAACGGAGGGGAAGACCCTGGTCGCCAAGTTCCGGGCCGGCGGCCTCAGCAGATGAACCCGATCTTGCCGATGCCGACGTGCTGGCCGATGTCGCTCTCGTTGTCGGCGTCCGCCGCGCGGTAGGTGATCTGGACCTGGCTCAACGGACCCGCCCACGTCAGGGTCACGTCACCGTCCGCGGACTGATGCCGCCGTTGACCTGGCTGCGGAACGGGTCGGCGACGGTGCCCGAACCGATCACGTTCGCGGCCTTCAACGCGGTGAAGCCGACCGGGGTGACGACGACCTCGTCGATCCAGTCCCCGACGATCCGGTCGATGTCGGTGATCGTGAGGGACAGGTTCGTGACCGGCTGGCTGAGCAGGAGGGTCATGGTGATCGTGTCGCCCTGGGTCATCCCCTGCGGGTGGTGGAGCTTGATGTAGTTCCAGGACGGGCTGAAGGGGACGGTGTGGACCTCGCCGGTGTCCCCAGGCGTCTGGTCGTTGCCGGCCGCGCCCGTGGACGAGAAGGTGACGGACCCCGTGACGGCCGACGGCGGGAAGGTCAGCGTGCTGATCGGCGTCGAGCGCGTGGCGGGCGCTGACTGCCCCGTCACGCAGGGCCCGCTCGCGGCGTACGTCGGTGCCGCCACTCCTACGATCACGATCGGCGCGGTCCACGCCGTTCCTCTGGCCAGTGTCCGCCGGCTGATGCCGCGGACCTCCTGCGCGCCCCACCGAGCTCCGCGCGCGCGAGCGTCTTGTCGTTCATGAGTACCCCCTGTCCGCCTTGTCAGGCGGACGTGTCTGTGCCGCTGTCCGGTCGGACAGCCGCGCAGACGCTAGGGGCGCGCGGGAGACGTCGTACGCGATACGGCTCCGAAATGGAGGGACTGTCGAGAATGGAAGGGAGAACCGGTGTCGCAGGCGTGCGGATGTGGGCTTCTGCTCCCGAAAGCGGTGTCAGGCTCGACGCACTTGCGGCGTCCGGTTGCGGAACAGCGACCTTGATGTCTAACCTCATCATGTGGGACCGTGGTTCCACATCATGGAACCAGTCGCCATGACGAGGAGAGATCCAGTGGCCGAGCCGGCGAGCAGCGGGACCCAGGCGCTGGATCGCGCCGTCCAGCTGGTCTCGTCCGTGGTCCAGGCGACCGAGCCGCTGTCGTTCGCCGAGCTGCAGGAGTCCAGCGGGCTGGCGAAGTCCACGACCTCGCGGATGCTCGCGGCGCTCGAGCGCGGCGGCCTGCTCGAGCGCGACGAGTCCGGCGGCTACGTCGCCGGCAGCCTGTTCTGGCTGTACGCCGCCCGCCACGACCCGTGGGAAGAGCTCGTCCGCCTGGCCCGCCCGGTGATGGAGCGCGTCGGCGACGACACCCAGGAGTCGGTGCACCTCTCGGTGATCCGCGGCGACAAGGTCGTGCAGGTCGCCCAGGTCGACTCGCGCTACCTCCTCGGAACCCGCGACTGGACCGAGATCGACGTACCCACGCACACCTCGGCCCTCGGCAAGGTGTTCCTCGCCTGGGGCGCGCTCGCCCTGCCCGACGCGCGGCTCGAGAAGCTCACGCCCGCGACCATCACCACGCTGGTGGGCCTCGACCGCGACTGCAGCGCCGCCCGGAGCCGCGGCTACACCGCAACCGTCGACGAGCTCGAGGAGGGCCTGACCGGTGTCGCGGTCCCCGTCCGCGGTGCCCTCGGCGACGTCGTGGCCGCCCTCGGGATCTCCGGCCCCACCAGCCGCCTCTCCGGTCGACTCGACGAGCTCGGCCGCGACCTGACCACCCGTGCCGGCCAGCTGGAGTCGGTGCTGCACGGATCTCATCAGCCCATCGCGAAGAAAGGCGTGGCATGACCAGTCCCGAGGATGTCCTCCAAGGCCTCTACGACGAGACCCTCGTCGGCAACGCGCCGCGGGTGCTCGAGCTCACCGAGGAGGGCCTGGCGCTCGGCATGGAGCCGCAGACGCTGCTCTTCGACGCGTTGATCCCCTCGCTCGAGGAGGTCGGCGCGCGGTTCGAGCGCGGTGACTTCTTCGTGCCCGAGATGCTGATCGCCGGCAAGGCGATGGCCGGCGCCATGGAGCGGCTGCGCCCGCTGCTCGCCGAGACCGGCGTCCAGACCATCGGCAAGTTCCTGATGGGCACGGTCAAGGGCGACGTCCACGACATCGGCAAGAACCTCGTCAACATCATGCTCGAGGGTGCGGGCTTCGAGGTCATCGACCTCGGCGTCCAGGTGGCGCCCGAGAAGTTCGTGTCCGCGATCGAGGAGCACCAGCCCGACATCGTCGGCTTCTCGGCGTTCCTGACCACGACGATGCCGATGTTCAAGGCCAACATCAACGCCCTCGAGAAGGCCGGCCTCCGCAACGCGGTCGTGGTGATGGTGGGCGGCGCGCCCGTCACCCAGGAGTACGCCGACGCGGTGGGTGCCGACGGCTACGCCGCCGACGCGTCCGCGACGGTCAAGAAGGCCAAGGACCTGCTCCACCAGCGCCGGGCCAAGGTGATGGCATGAGCGCAGAGCCGTTGGAGACCAGGCTCCGCAGCGCCACCAAGGAGGTGGTGATCGGACACGGCCACCGCTTCTGCATCATCGGCGAGCGGATCAACCCGACCGGCCGCCGGATCTTCCAGGAGCAGCTGCGCGCCGGCGACTTCTCGGCCATCGAGCGCGACGTCAAGGCGCAGGTCGAGGGTGGCGCCGACGTACTCGACGTCAACATGGGCGTCCCGCTCACCGACGAGCCGGAGCTGCTGGCCAAGGCCATCAAGATGGTGCAGTCGCTCACCGACCTGCCGATCTGCATCGACTCCTCGGTCGTCGAGGCACTCGAGGCCGGCCTCGCGGTCTACCAGGGCCGCGCGCTGGTCAACTCCATCACCGCCGAGGACGACCGGATGGCCGCGATCCTCCCGCTGGTGAAGAAGTACGACGCGGCGATCATCGCCCTGCCCAACGACCACGACGAGATCCCGATGGAGGCCGACAAGCGCCTCGTGCTGACGGAGAAGATCGTCCGCGTCGCCACCGAGGAGTACGGCATCGCCCAGGCCGACATCGTCATCGACCCGCTGGCGATGCCGATCGGCGCCGACACCGGCACGTCGCTGGTGACCATGGAGTGCATGCGCCGGATCCGCGACCAGTTCGGCGTGAACATGACGTGCGGCGCGTCGAACGTCTCCTTCGGCATGCCCGACCGCCACACCCTCAACTCCGTCTGGCTGCCGATGGCCATGACCGCCGGCCTGACCAGCGCGATCATGGACTCCCGAACGCCCCAGATCGTCGACGCGGTGAAGGCCGCCGACGTGTTCCTCAACCATGACGACTGGGGCATGGCCTGGATCTCGGCCCACCGAGCCAAGCAGGCCGCCACGGCATGACCATCCCAGGCGACGAGCTCGGCGAGACGGAGTACCCGCTCGACGCCTACCGCCGCGAGGGCCTGATGGCCCCTTCGGGCGCCGAGCCGGTCGCTGCACGACGGCACCGGCCGGGTGCAGCTGTCCTTCACGGTCCAGGACAAGGAGGCGCCGCCGACCGAGCGCACGGTCCGGGTCCCTCCGGGCGTCAGCGTCTTCGACTCCGCGTCGTGGAACGGCATCGCCATCGACTCCACCTGCGGCGGCCACGGCACCTGCCACAAGTGCAAGGTGCGGGTCTCGCCCGTCGACCGCCGTGACCAGGCACGACGCGCGCACGTTCAACCGCGGGCGAGCTGGACGCCGGCTGGCGGCTCGCGTGCCTCGTCCGGCTACCCGCGACCACGAAGTCGTCGTACCCCCGCTGGTCACCCGCCCCAAGGCCGCCACCGTCGGCGTCGGCCGGCAGGTCATCCTGCGGCCGGCGGTCCAGAAGCGGTACGTCGAGCTGTCCGAGCCGACGCTGGAGGACCAGCGCCCCGACCTCGACCGGCTGCTCGACGCGATCGACGACCTCGAGCCGGTGCCCGACCTCCACGCGCTGAGGCGGCTGCCCAAGGTGCTGCGCGAGGCCGACTTCAAGGTGACCGCGGTGATCGTCGACGAGGCGCTGGTCGACGTCGAGCCCGGCGACACCACCGGCCTCCGCTACGCCATCGCCTTCGACCTCGGCACCACCACCGTGGTGGCCACGCTGCTCGACCTGGTCACCGGCACGCCCGTGGCGGTGGCCTCGATGCTCAACAAGCAACAGCCCTTCGGCGGCGACGTGATCTCGCGGATCAGCGCGACCATGCTCGACCCGGCGGCCCTCGGGCGGCTGCAGGAGGCCGCCGCCCAGACGCTGTCGACGCTGGCCGAGCAGGTCTGCCGCGAGGGCGGCGTCGACCCCGGCCACGTCTACGAGGCCGCGCTGGCCGGCAACGCCACGATGACCGCACTGCTGCTGGGCATCGACCCCGAGCCGCTCGGCGTGGCGCCGTTCGTGCAGACGACGGCCACGCCGGCGGCCGTGCTGGCCAGTGAGGTCGGCGTCGCGCTTCACCCGGGCGCGCGGATGGCGCTGTTCCCGGCGCTGGGGGCCTACGTCGGCGGCGACATCGTGGCCGGCATGCTCGCCACCGGCATGGACCGCGACAAGCGGGTCCGGCTGTTCATCGACGTCGGCACCAACTGCGAGATCGTGCTGAGCGACGGCGAACGCATCCTGGCGACCGCGGCGCCTGCGGGGCCGGCGTTCGAGGGCGGTGCGATCCGCTGCGGCATGCGCGCCGCCGACGGCGCCATCGAGGTCGTCAAGCTTGCCGATGATGGGACACCGGAGGTCGAGCTGGGCGTCATCGGCGACGTCGACGCCGCGCGGCCTGTGTGGCTCCGGGCTGGTCGACGCGGTCGCCGAGCTGGTCAAGGTCGGCCTGCTCGACGCGAGCGGCCGCTACGTGACCGACGAGGTCGCCAAGGAGGTCGCGCCAGGACTGGCCGACCGGCTGACCTACATCGGCCAGGAACGCGTCTTCGTGCTCCACCGCGAGCAACCCGACAGCGATCCGGCCGAGTCCGTCGTGCTCTCCCAGCGCGACGTGCGCGAGCTCCAGTTCGCCAAGGCCGCCATCTCGACCGGATGGACCCTGCTGATGGAACAGCTCGGGCTCGAGCACCGCGAGGTGCAGCAGGTGCTCCTCGCCGGGTCGTTCGGCAGCTACCTCTCGGCGGCGTCCGCCGTCCGCATCGGGCTGGTGCCCCAGCTGCCGGTGCTGCGCATCGTCGCCGCCGGCAACGTCGCCGGGGAGGGCGCGAAGATGGCCCTGCTGTCGATTCGCGAGCGCGCCGGGGCCCTGGCGCTGCTGGAGGAGGTGACCTATGTCGAGCTCTCCGACCGACCGGACTTCAACGACCGGTTCGTCGACCTCCTCGCCTTCCCGACCTGAGCGCTCCTCCCGGGTCGCGCTGGTCGCGTGTGGCGCGCTCGCGCAGCCGGCCGCGCAGGTCGTCGCCCGCAACGGCTGGCCGGTCGACGTACACCCGCTGCCGCCGCTGCTGCACAACCAGCCGCACCTGATCGCCGACGAGGTGCGCGCCCTGGCGACCGCGCTGGCCGACGACTACGCCGGTGTCGCCGTCGGCTACGCCGACTGCGGGACGTACGGCGCCCTGGACCAGGTCTGCGAGGACCTCGGCCTGCAGCGCCTCCCCGGCCTGCACTGCTACGACCTGTTCGCCGGGGAGTCCGAGCTGGCGAGCCGGCTGGACGCCGAGCCGGGTACCTACCTGCTCACCGACTTCCTGGTGCGCTCCTTCGAACGCACGGTGGTGCGCGAGCTGGGTCTCGACCGCTGGCCGGAGCTGCGCGACGACTACTTCCGGCACTACTCCCGCGTGGTGTGGCTGGCCCAGGAGCCCGACGCCGAGCTGCGCACGCTCGCCCAGCGGGCCGCCGACCGCATCGGCCTCCCGCTCACCGTCGTACCCACCGGCACCGGCCGCCTCGAGCAGGCCCTCGCCACCCTGGTCCAACCCCGGTTCGTCTGAGGCCCCCAGCGGGGAGACTCAGCCAAACCGCAGACGAACCGCGGTGCTAAGTGCGAGCGTGGCGAGCAGGTCGCGGCGCCACTTCTCGGTCTCGGCGACCTGGTTGAAGGTGAACACGTGGATGCCCTCGACGCCCATCTCGGGTGCGGAGAGCTCGGCGGCGCACTTCTGCAGGAACTTCTCGCCGGTGAAGCCGCCGGGCGCGGCGAGCCGGGCGAAGGTGCCCTTGTGCTTGGCCAGGAAGCGCGTCGACTCCCCGACGCCGATCTTGCCGGCCATCGTGAGCAGCTTGGTGCGGTCGACGGGGCCGGGCAGCCGAGCAGCAGCGGCATGGTGATGCCGCGCTTCCTCATCCGCCGGACCCAGGTGCTCAGCACCTGCGGGTCGAAGGTCAGGTTGCTCACCACGTGCGTGGCGTAGCGGCGCTTGTCCCACATCGACTGGATGGTGAGGTCGTCGTCGATGGTCGGGTGCGACTCCGGGTAGCCGGTGATGCCGACGTGGGGGAACGGGCTGCCCAGCGCCTTGAGGTCCTCGAGCAGGCTGAGCGCGTCGGGGTAGGCGCCGGGCGGGTCGGCGTCGCCGCCGGGCACGAAGACGCGGGTGATGCCCTTGCCGGTCAGCCGCTCGCAGATCTCGGTCAGCTCGGCCTTGTCGCGCACCATCCGGGCGGCCAGGTGAGGCACGGCGACGTAGCCGTGGCCGGTCAGCCGCTCGGTCAGGTCGAGGGTCGGCTCCAGCCCCTTGCTCGGCGAAGCCGTGACGGTGATGTGCGGTCGACGGGTACGTGCTCGAGGAGCTTGTCCTCGATCGTGGCCGTGGGGAGCACCTCGTAACGGGCGTTCTCCAGCAGGCGGGCGGTCGTCGTCGCTGCTGCGGTCTTGTTGCGCATGATGCACCCTGTTCCGTGATGCGCATCGGTCGGTCAACTCTATCCGGGCCGACGGCTCGCCGTCGACCACTCGCGTGGCCACGATTGGGAGACGTCTCCGCCCATGGGTTAGAGTTCCACCCGCTTCGAGTGAAGCGCCAGCACCATCAAGGCCCCGTAGCGCAGTTGGTTAGCGCGCCGCCCTGTCACGGCGGAGGCCGCGGGTTCGAGTCCCGTCGGGGTCGCTCTGCTTATTTGCATCTCCGCTTCGCTTCGATGCGTGTCCGCGCGCGCTGCGGCGCCCCGTCTTCCCTCGTCGCTGGCTCGCTGCGCTCGCCTCGCTCCTCAGTCCGGACGGGGCGGCGCGCGCGGACTAGGTTCGGTGTATGCCGGTCGAGCTGGGACGCGAGGAGTTCGAGGAGCTGGTCGCCGAGGCGCTCGACGAGATCCCCGAGGAGATCGCCGGGCTGATCCAGAACGTCGTGGTGCTGGTCGAGGACGACCCTCCGTCGGACGACCCCACGCTCCTGGGGCTCTACGACGGCGTCGCGCTGCCCGACCGCATCGCCAACCACACCGGCCTGCCCGACCGCATCTTCATCTTCCGCAACCCGCTGCTCGACATGTGCGAGGACCTCGACGACCTCGCGGAGGAGGTCCGCATCACCGTCGTGCACGAGGTGGCCCACCACTTCGGCATCGACGACGACCCGCCTCCACGACCTCGGCTACGCCTGACCTCCTAACCCGCGAATCCGACACAAAGCCCAGCGCACACGCGGCGAGCGCCAGAACGACCGTCGCGAGTGGCGTACGCCGCCGCCGGGCGGCGCTCCTCGGACGAGCGCCTGGTCGCGGGTCTGCACCGCGAAGGCCGAGTAGGTCGTCAGGCCGCCGCAGAAGCCCGTGCCGAGGAGGGCGAGCGCATCGGCTCGATGCGCCGGAGCCGACGACCAGGCCGAGCACGAACGACCCGGCGACGTTGACCAGCAAGTTGCCCCACGGCGTCCGGCCGTCGAGGTGGTGACCGACCCAGAACCGCGTGACAGCGCCTACGGCGGCGCCGAGCGCCACCAGCAGCGGCATCACTCGTTGCCCTCCGCGGCTTCGAACGCCAGCCGGTCGGCCCGCGACGTCCACCGCCCGGCGAGCGTGACGGCGACCAGGCAGGCGGCCAGCGTGCCCAGCAGGTAGGCCGCGGCGAGGCCGGCCCGGCCGTCGGCGAGCAGTGCGCGCCCTTGGTCGGCGTACGTCGACAACGTGGTGTAGCCGCCGAGCAGGCCGGGTCCGAGCCCCACGGCCAGGACCGGCCGACGGCGTACGGCGGCGAGTGCGGGCAGGAGGGCCAGGGCCAGCGAGCCGGTGACGTTGATGGCGAAGGTGGTCCAGGGGAAGCCGTCGCCGCCGGGCATCAGGCCACCCAGCCACCAGCGCAGCACGCCGCCGACGGCGCCGCCGACCGCCACGGCCGACAACAAGCGAAGGCCCGGTCGGGGCCGGGTCATGCGGTGATCACGAAACGCTCTGGTGCCGGCTCAGGGCCGGCCGCGGGCGTCTCCAGGGAAGTGGGTCGGCGCCATGGGTCTGACGCACGAACTCGCCGAACATCCAGGTCTGGAAGGCGACCTGTTCACGGGTGCGGGCCAGGATCAGCAGTCGCTCCTGGCGGCAGAAGGCGTCAGCCAGCTCGAGCAGCTCGATGAAGCGCTGGAAGTCGTCACCGGAACGGCGCGGCACCGTGATGGTCAGGTCGAGCTCGTCGTCCTCGTCGAGCAGCGCCGAGGTGAGCCGTTCGTCGCGCAGCCCGCGCCAGAACGTCGCGTCGAGCTCGCTGAAGAAGCGGGACAGGGACGCCGCCAGGGGGTAGTTGGCCTCGTGGCCCAGGGCGAGCAGCCGCAGCTCGCGCCGCAGCTCGCGCAGGTGCATCCGGTTGGCCTTCATCTCCGGCAGCGGCAGGCCCAGGAGGGTGACGTCGACGGGGTCCTCCACCTCGGGTGGGTCCTCGCGCACGGATCGGCTGGAGCTCGGTGATGGTGCCCTGGACGCCGCGGCCGTCGACGAGCTCGACCTGCGGCACGAACCAGACGATCTTGCCCTCCTCGTCGAGCTCCGCGCCCCAGGCGCTCGACATCCGGGCGACGATCGACAGGCCCCGGCCGAACGTGAGCAGGAGGTCGTCCTCGGGGTTGCCGTCGAGGTCGGGGAGGTCGGGTGGCTGCCTCGACCCGTCGCGGACCTCGATGCGCGGGTGGTCGCGGGTGCCGCGCAGCCGCACGCTGACCGGCTGCTCGGCGTGGAGCAGCGCGTTGGTGATCACCTCGGAGACGCTGATCGATGCCGACTCGATCAGCTCGGGGCGGCCGATCTCGGTCAGCACCTGCGAAGCCCACCGCCGGGCGTCTGAGACGCCACGCGGCCCAGGCGTCAAAGCCTGAGCAGGGCGGTTCAGCGGCATGTGGACTCCAGGGCGGGAGGGGGAACGCCAATCTCTGGCTCTCGTACCCCGTGGAAAACCGAATCAAACACGTTCCCGGTTCTCAGTTGTATCGGCCGTTCGGTCAATTCGCGCGGATTTCGCGGCGGCACGCCGAGACAGGTCTAGCGAAAACCGTGGCTTCGTGCGCAACCCCAGCCCCGCCGATATTCCCGGGCACAGCGTGAGAACAGAGACGTGGACACCGGTTGGGCGCCCGGGCGCAGCAGGAGGAAGATCGTTGGTGAGGAAGGTTCCGGCACGACCAGTCGTCGAGGAGAGGGCATGGCCAGCACGTCGACCACTTCGTCGGGCAGTCAGCCTGGGCGCCACCGCGTGGTGGTGATCGGCTCGGGCTTCGGCGGGCTGTTCGGCACCAAGGCTCTCAAGCGGGCCGACGTCGACATCACCATGATCGCCAAGACCAGCCACCACCTCTTCCAGCCGCTGCTCTACCAGGTCGCCACCGGCATCTTGTCCCAGGGCGAGATCGCCCCGTCCACGCGCGAGATCCTCAGCCGTCAGGACAACGCGAAGGTGCTGCTCGGCGAGGTCGTCGACATCGACCTGGAGGCGCGCACCGTGACCTCCGACGTGCTCGGCCGCAAGACCGTGACGCCGTACGACTCCCTGCTCGTCGCCGCCGGGGCCGCCCAGTCCTACTTCGGCAACGACCACTTCGCCGAGGACGCCCCCGGCATGAAGAGCATCGACGACGCGCTCGAGCTCCGTGGCCGCATCTTCGGGGCCTTCGAGATGGCCGAGCTCGGCGCCAGCCGGGGCGACAACGTCGACCACCTGCTGACCTTCGTCGTCGTCGGCGCCGGGCCCACGGGTGTCGAGATGGCCGGCCAGATCGCCGAGCTCGCCCACCGCACCCTCAAGCGCGACTTCCGGGCGATCAACACCCGGCAGGCGCGGGTGATCCTGCTCGACGCCGCCCCCCAGGTGCTCCCGCCGTTCGGTGCCAAGCTTGGCGAGCGCACCAAGAAGGACCTCGAGAAGCTCGGGGTGGAGGTGATGCTCGGCGCGATGGTGACCGACCTCGACGAGCGCGGCATCGACGTGGCCTTCAAGGACGGTCGCACCGAGCGGATCCTCGCCGTCACCAAGATCTGGGCGGCCGGCGTCCAGGCCAGCTCGCTGGGCAAGACGCTCGCTGCTCAGACCGGGGCGCCTCTCGACCGTGCCGGCCGGATCGGCGTCAACCCCGACCTCACCCTGCCGGGCCACCCGGAGGTCTTCGTCGTCGGCGACATGATCGCCCTCGACAACCTGCCAGGCGTGGCCCAGGTCGCGATCCAGGGCGCCAAGTACGCCGCCAAGGCGATCGAGCGCCGGATCGAGGGCAAGCCTCCGCAGCCGCCGTTCAAGTACTTCGACAAGGGCTCGATGGCCACCATCAGCCGCTTCAAGGCCGTGGCGCTGATCGGCAAGGTGCGGCTCGACCGGCTTCGTCGCCTGGTTGGCGTGGCTGGGTCTGCACCTGATCTACATCACCGGGTTCAAGAACCAGCTGACGGCGTTGATGCACTGGTTGGTGTCGTTCATCGGGCGGGGCCGCTCGGAGCGGACCACCACCGAGCAGCAGATCTATGCCCGCGCTGCCCTGCAGCGGCTACGGGGCGGGGCTGCCGACCTCGTGTCGGCGCCGGGCGCCTACGACCGCGCCCAGGAGATCCTCGAGGTGACCCGCAGGGCCGAGCTGGAGGCCCAGGCGCTGGAGGAGGCCCGGCTCACCGACTCGGGCGAGCGTGGGCAGCACCACGAGCAGCGGGCGTGATCGGGCCGGCGCTCACGCGACGTGGTGGTAGGCCTCGAGCACCCGCGTGAAGGCCTTGGGGTCGACCATCGTGCGGTCGATCACGAACGGTGCGCTGGCCGGCCGGTCGATGAGCACCTTCCACCGGCTGCTGCGCGGCTTTCCCTCGGTGCGGATGACCGTGTAGTGACTGGTCAGGTCGAAGCGCTCCGTCCGGCCGGCTCGCTGCACCTCGAGGATGCCGCCGTGGACGTGCAGGTGGGAGACGGGTGAGGCGGCCCAGGCCGCCCAGAGGATGACGGTGAGGACGCCGACCGTGGCCGCGATCCCGATCGCCACGCTGGTGCGCTCCTCGTAGGCCTGCCAGCCGAGGTAGGCCGTCGTCGCCAGGCTCGCCAAGGTGATCAGCCCGACCAGCCGCCGTCCGGTGCCCCGCGGCTTGAACTCCACGGAGTAGAGGGACTCGTCGACGATGCGGCGCCCGGTGACCGGGTTCACCTGGCCGCTGTCGCTTCTCACGGAAAGCAAAATAGACCCGTTCGGGGTTCTTGACAGGTGAACAGACAAGGTGGTCCGTACCGGCCCAGCCTCTGCTGCATCAGAGTTGGCGGGTGTCGGTGCGCCCCGTACACCCCCGTAGCAGGCCTGTAGTAGGCCCCGTGGGACTCGAACCCACAACCTAAGGATTAAAAGTCCTCAGCTCTGCCAATTGAGCTAGGGGCCCGCAGCCGGTGCCACGCGCGTCACCAGGACGCCGCGCCCGGCGCGAGCGGCCAGGATAGGCCCCGGCGCGGCGAGGGGTGCCCGGGCCCGTCCGTGGCTGGATCGTCGGGCGGGCGAGGTCGTCTCACCCTCGGGTGCACCCCTGGTTGTCAGGACGGCCTGCGTTGGTAATGTGTGCCCCGCCTCAGGTGCAAAGTTCCAGCAGGTCAAACGCCCGCGGAGTTTTGTGATCCGACGGCGTTTCGGCCAACGCGAGATCCACTCACGCCAGTCGAGGCGGCGTTTCACCGCACCTGGTGCGGGTCGTCGAAGTGACGGCTCCCGCCCCGACAAAGGAGTAACGAGCGAAATGGCTCAGGGCACCGTGAAGTGGTTCAACGCCGAGAAGGGTTTCGGCTTCATCGCGCAGGAGGACGGCGGCGACGACGTCTTCGTGCACTACTCGGCGATCCAGTCGCAGGGCTACAAGTCCCTCGACGAGAACCAGAAGGTCGAGTTCGACGTCACCCAGGGTCCGAAGGGCCCGCAGGCGGAGAACGTCCGCCCGCTCTGACGGCCGGACCAAAGCGGCTTAGACGAGGCCTCGCCCCCAGGGGCGGGGCCTCGTGTCTTTCCGGGCGTCGGGCGCCGGGGGTGTGCCGCCTCGCCTCGTCTATACCGGACGACTGTCATTCGGTTGAATCTTCGGTCAACTGCGATCCAAGGGTTTAGGTTCGTACAGTGGGGGAACCATGCTTCGGGGGTAGGGCTGGCGGCTACGCGTGCCAGGGAAGCTGAGGGGAGAGGGCGTGCACGACCAGTTCGACGTCACGCTTGAGGATCAGGACCTGCTCCGTGAGGTGGAGCTGACCACCAACCTGATCATCGCTGCGAGCGAGACCGACGAACACCTGACGACCGACGAGATCGACCAGATCCTCGGCGTCGAGCCGGAGCGCGCCCAGGGCTGAGCCGCCCACCCCAGGTCATACCCGCTTGTCATGCTCACTGGGCGTCGAGGCGGCCGACCTGACGATCGTCGGGGGTGACCTGCGGGCCGCCGCGGTCGCCGTACGTCTCTCGTGATCGCCGGCGCCGCGTGGCCCTCTCCAGCGTCGCCGCGGTCACCAACAGCCTCCGCCTGCGCCGCTTCCCTGAGGTCCCCGAAGCCAACGTCCGCACCATCTGTGACTCGGACAACAGAAGCGCGCAGAAAGCATCACGTTTGTTCACCTTCTGTTCAGAGTCAGCGGGCCTCCGAGACACCGGCGCTCCCTAGGTTCGAGCCGTCAACAGGACAACCCCGCGCGACTGCGCGGACCTATCTTCGAGAGGCAACATCCTGTGAAGCGAAAGACCAAGCTCTTCCTCGCGCCTGCCGCGATGGTCTCCGTGCTCGCCCTGGCAGCCTGTGGTGGCGCCAACGCCGGCGAGGGCGACGGAGACGGTGGCGACGGCGGTGCGAGCGGCAGCGTCATCGTCGACGGCTCTTCGACCGTCTACCCGATGAGCAACGCGGCGGCCGAGCTCCTCAAGGAGGAGAACGGCAACATCGACGTGTCGGTCTCAGAGTCCGGCACTGGCGGTGGCTTCGAGCGGTTCTGCAACGACGAGACCGACATCTCCGACGCCTCCCGCCCGATCGAGGAGGAGGAGATCGCGTTGTGCGAGGAGGCCGGCATCGAGTACACCGAGCTCCAGGTCGCGACGGACGCTTTGACGGTTGTCGTCCACCCAGACCTGGCTGTCGACTGCCTGACCACCGAGCAGCTCATCGAGCTGTGGGCGCCTGGCTCCAAGATCACCAACTGGAACCAGCTCGACCCGAGCTTCCCCGACCAGGAGATCTCGCTGTTCGGCCCCGGGACCGACTCGGGCACCTACGACTACATGGCTGCCGACGTCATCGGGGACGAGTCCGAGACCACGCGTGACGACTACGAGGCCTCCGAGGACGACAACGTCCTGGTCCAGGGCGTGGCCGGGACGGAGGGTGCGACCGGCTACTTCGGCTACACCTACTACGAGGAGAACCAGGACTCGCTGAAGGCGCTGGGGATCGACGACGGCAACGGGTGCGTGGAACCCTCGGCCGAGACCGCCCAGGCCGGGGAGTACACGCCGTTGGCGCGGCCGCTGTTCATCTACATCAACAACGCCAAGTACAACGACAACGCAGCGGTCAAGGAGTACGTCGACTTCTACATCGAGAACCTCGCGGAGATCGCGGAGGTCGGCCAGTTCATCGCGCTGAGCGAGGAGCTGTACGCCGAGACGCAGTCGAACCTCGAGGGCATCGCGTCCAGCTGAGCGGAAGGCTCGTCATTCCATGAGCACCATCGCGGCTGGGGCGGGTCCGTCTTCCACGGCGGGCCCGTCCCAGTCCCCGAACCTCGCGAAGCGTCCGCGGCCGGCGGAAACCGCGATCAAGGCCGCCCTGATGGCTTCGGCACTGCTGTCGGTCGCCATCACGGTGGGGATCGTGCTCGCTCTGATCGAGCCCGTGATCCACTTCTTCGGGGAGGTCCCGTTCTCGGACTTCTTCGCGACCCGGGGGCAGGTTCGCCGTCATCCCGCTGGTCTCCGGCACCCTGATGGTGACACTCATCGCGCTGCTGGTGGCCGTGCCCCTGGGGCTCGGCGCGGCGATGTACCTCTCGGAGTACGCCTCCCGCCGGGCGCGAAAGTTCCTCAGCCCACCGTGGGACTGCTCGCGGGCGTTCCGTCGGTGGTTTACGGATTCTTCGCCCTGAGCTTCGTCACTCCCACGCTGCTTCAGGACATCTTGAACCTCAAGGTCGGGTTCACCAACGCCCTGGCTGCCGGCCTCGTCCTGGGCGTGATGATCATCCCGACCGTCGCCTCGCTCGCCGAGGACGCCATGTCGGCAGTGCCGCAGGCCCTGCGCCAGGGGTCGCTCGCCATGGGCGCGAACCGCATGCAGACGACGCTGCGCGTGGTTTTTCCGGCCGCCCTGTCCGGCATCGCTGCGGCCGTCGTCCTCGGACCGTCACGCGCCGTCGGCGAGACGATGATCGTCGCCCTGGCGGCCGGAGCCCAGAAGAACCTCAGCGCCGATCCTCAAGAGGGCATGCAGACCATGACGGGGTTCATCGCCCAGACAGCCGGGGGCGAGACACCGGTCGGGACCATCGAGTACAACACGCTGTTCGCCGTGGGCCTGCTGCTCTTCCTGATCACGCTGGTGATCAACATCATCAGCATCTCCTCGTCCGCCGGTTCAGGCAGGTGTACTGACATGAGCATCGCTGCGACCACCTCTCGCGAGGTCACCGCGAGCCTGGCGACGAAGGGCCGGAGCAAGGACCGCAACACGAGCTCGCTGATCTTCCTCGGGCTGCTGTGGTTCTCGCTGTTCTTCGGCGTGATGGTCCTCGTGTGCTCATCCTCGACACTGCCATCGCGGGAGCGGGTCGTTCGACCGGGACCTGCTCTTCGGCTACGACTCCATCGTCCGCCCCGAGAGCACCGGCTTCCGCGCCGGCATCCTGGGTTCGCTCTGGCTGATGCTCTTCACGGCCCTCATGGCGGTGCCGCTCGGCATCGCCGCCGCCTGTACCTGGAGGAGTTCGCCAACAAGGAGACGTGGTACAACCGGCTGATCGAGGTCAACCTGCAGAACCTCGCTGCCGTGCCCTCCATCGTCTACGGGCTGCTGGCGGTCGCTGTGATGGCACTCCTGGGCTTCAAGCAGACCGGCATCGTGCTCGGTGGTGCCCTGGCTCTCGCCCTGCTCATCCTGCCCGTCATCATCATCACCACCCGCGGTGCCGTCCGCGCCGTGCCCCAGGATCTTCGCCATGCCTCGCTCGCTCTGGGCGCGACCACGCGGCAGACCACCTGGAAGCAGACGCTGCCCTCTGCCGTCCCCGGCATCGCTACTGGAACGATCCTGGGGCTCTCCCGGGCCATCGGCGAGGCGGCCCCGCTGATCGTGGTGGGACTCGCGGGATCCCTGTTCTCGACCCGACGGGTGTCCTCAGCCAGGTCACCGCGCTGCCGAT
>CAWBOE010000003.1:0-96086 GCA_963790295.1 uncultured Actinomycetota bacterium | reverse complement strand
TGCCGGCGAAGCCCTCGCGCGTGGCGCCCTCCGGCACGAAGTCGAGAAGGCTCTGCCCCGTCGAACGGATCACGGCGATGACGTCGGCACCCTCGCGGGCGGCCGCCTGCGCTTGCGGGATGTCCTCGTAGATGTCGCCCGTGGCGACGATCAGGTAGATCCACGGCTTGCGGGGGGCGTCGCCGATCCTCTTGATCATCCGCTCGCGGTCGCGACGGTTGGCGTCGATCCGCCTGATGCCGGCCGAGACGGCCTTCTTGGCATCCCGCGAGGCGGCGGTGGCGTCCTTGCCCTCGGGCAGCTCGAAGGTGATGCTTCCGGCGCTGGCCTTCTGGGCGAGCGTCAGCAGGTCCTCGGCGTGGCCGCGACGCAGCGCATGCCAGACGGGCAGGGCGACACCGTGCTCGAGTCCGGTGTCGGCGCGCACGACGTCGAGCAGCCGGTTGACCCACGGCGTGCCGTCGGGGTCGGCGCCCTGGAGGCCGGCCATCCGCAACGTCGCGCGCTCGACCGAGACGGTGGTGTGCTGCTGCGCGAGCCGCACGATCGGACGGCCGACCTGGCGCGCGAGCGTGCGCGCGCGGCGTACGTCGGCCTTGTCGAGGCCCAGCCTCGGCCGGTTGTCGCTGCCATGCTCACAGTCTCCGCTCGAACAGGCCACGGACGCCCTCATCTGCTCGCAGCAGCTCGAGGGCGTACGCCGCGTGGCCCGGCGTGTAGCCGTTGCCGACCAGCATCCGCACGTCGGCCGCGAGGCCTTCGGCGCCCAGCGCGGCGGCCGAGAAGGAGGTCGCCATGGAGAAGAAGACGACCGTGCCGCCCTCGGCGGTCGCCAGGATGGCGCCGCCCTCGCACCCGGGGACGTCGACGCACACGACGGTGACGTCGGCCGGTCCGCCCGCGGCCGCGACGGCGTCGCGCAGGGCGATCGGGTCGCGGGCGTCGGCGATGACGACCTCGTCGGCGATGTCGGTGTCGGCGAGCAGCTTGCGCTCCTCCTCGAACGGCACGACACCGATGGTGCGGGCTGCCCGGCCTCCCGCGCGGCCGCCAGGCTGAGCGAGCCGGACTTGCCGGCCCCACCGATGACCGCGACGACGGGCCGCGAGGCCGCTGGTCGAGGAGGGCCGTCAAAGCCCGTCACGAACCTCCGGCCACGTACTGCTGCTGTCAGGGCCGGGGCGCCGCAGACGTCCATCACGGCCAGGCTGAGCTCGCTGGGCAGGTCGCCCGGGATCACGGCCGCGATGGAGCGGCCGAACAGCACGGCGTACCCGTCGGCGGGGACCTGCTCGGAACGGCCGTCCCAGCGCTCGAGGCCGTCCTCCAGGACCAGGGGCGTCAGGGTCAGGGAGACGAGCGTCGCGACATGGTCGCCGACCTGCAGACCCAGCGGCGACTCCGGCCCGACCTCCTCGACGGTGCCGACGAGCATGCCACCGGAGCCGGTCTCGGGGTTCTGCATCTTGCCGCGGGCCGCGACGATGTCGAGCACCTCGCGCGCGGACCGCGTCGCCGTCTCCTCCGTGCTTCTCCTCGAGCTGACGGAAGGAGGCGGCGTCGAGGTTGAGCCGCTCGACGCGGATGCGGACCTCGTCGGGCCACAGCTCCCGGCGGGTGTCGAGGCGCTGGGCCGCCTGGGGAAGGACCCGTTCGTCGTCGAGGACGCGATGCAACCCGGTCGGATCGCTGGCTCGCACGGGAGGCTCCTCCGAAATCTCGCTCTTGACAGGACGATTTCCGGTGGTTCGCTTGGACAGACCGGAGATCGTCCACCTACAGTGGCACAGTGAGCATCGAGACGTCCATCCGCGACACCAGTCACTACACCGGGCAGCCGTACCCCTACCGGCGCGTCGAGCTGGTGGAGCCCGACTGGACCCGTTTCCCCGGGTGGAAGGACGTCACCACGGAGGACTGGGAGTCCGTCCAGTGGCAGCGCGCCCACTGCGTCAAGAACCTCAAGCAGCTGCGCGAGCTGCTCGGCGACCTGGTCGACGAGCGGTTCTACGCCGACCTCGAGCGCGACCAGGCCGAGCGCGCGACGATGTCGATGCTGGTGCCGCCGCAGATGATGAACACGATGGCGCCCGCCGTCGAGCCTTCGGGGCCCGGCTCGCTCACCGACGCTTTCTACGCCGACCCGATCCGCCAGTACATGATCCCGGTGTTCAGCGACCGGCGTACCGACTGGCCCTCGCACCCGCACGCCACCCGCGACTCGCTGCACGAGCACGACATGTGGGTCGCCGAGGGGCTGACCCACCGCTACCCCACCAAGGTGCTCGCCGAGCTGCTGCCGACCTGCCCGCAGTACTGCGGCCACTGCACCCGCATGGACCTGGTCGGCAACTCCACGCCCGTGATCGACAAGCTGAAGTTCGTCGGCAAGCCCAACGACCGGCTCGAGTCGATGATGGAGTACCTGCGCAACACCCCGCAGGTACGCGACGTGGTGGTCTCCGGCGGCGACGTGGCGAACATGCCGTGGCCCCGCCTCGAGGCCTGGCTGACCTCGCTGCTCGAGATCGAGAACATCCGCGACGTTCGGCTCGCCACCAAGGCGCTGATGGGTCTCCCGCAGCACTGGCTGCAGGACGACGTCGTCTCCGGGATGGAGCGAGTCTCCACGATCGCCCGTTCGCGCGGTGTCTCCATCGCCATCCACACCCACGTGAACCACGCGCAGTCGGTGACGCCGCTCGTCGCCAAGGCGGCCCGCACGATGCTCGACACCGGCATCCGCGACGTACGCAACCAGGGCGTCATCCTCAACGGTGTCAACGCCGACCCGCACGCGCTGCTCGACCTCTGCTTCGCACTCCTCGATGGCGCGCAGATCATGCCTTACTACTTCTACATGTGCGACATGATCCCGTTCTCGGAGCACTGGCGGATCGCCGTCGCCGACGCCCAGAAGCTGCAGCACGCGATCATGGGCTACCTGCCCGGCTTCGCCACTCCGCGCATCGTCTGCGACGTTCCGTTCGTCGGGAAGCGCTGGGTGCACCAGCTCGCCGACTACGACACCGAGCGGGGCATCTCGTACTGGACCAAGAACTACCGCACGTCCATCGAGGCCGCCGACCCCGAGGCCCTCTCGCGCACCTACGAGTACTACGACCCGATCCACACCCTCCCCACCTCCGGCCAGGAGTGGTGGCAGCAGCACGGCAACCTCGACGAGTCAGACCTCAAGGCCGCCGAGGTCGCCGAAGCCAGCCGCCGTACCGCCGCCCTCCAGGCCTACTGAGGGGCCCTTGTGGGACGTGATACCCGGTCGACCGGGTATCACTGACGTTCGTTGAGGTTGCAACCCTCGCGAAGGGGCGGTAGCGACACCGAAGTCCCTTCCCCGGAACACTATCCACAGCCGTCCGACGGCCTGGTTTCGTACGCGTGCCACCCGGGGATCCCTTTCGCATGACGAAACGGGAACGCGTCTCACTCGATGGGGTGGTCTGGCTGCGACGACATGCCCTCGCGGACGGGTACTCGGACAAGGCGATCGCGAAGCTGGTCCGGACCCACGAATGGCACCGAGTTCGCAGAGGCGCGTACACCTCCGGCAGCCTCTGGGACTCTCTCTCGCCCGAGGACCGGCACCGGGTCATGTGCCGCGCCGTGCTGATGACCGTGCATCCGAGTTCCGTGCTGTCCCACGTCTCCTCGGCCATCGAGTGGGGCGCAGAGACGTGGGGCTTCGACCTGAACGAGGTCCATCTGACTCGGACCGACGGCAAGTGTGGCCGCAAGGAAGCAGGCTTGGTCCATCATCGTGGCCGCCTCTCGGAGGACGAGGTTGTCATCCTCAATTGCGTACGCGTCACCGGTGCCGCCCGCTCGGTCGCCGAGACATGCACGATCGCCGAGGTCGAGCCGTCGCTCACGGTTGCGAACAGCCTGCTCCACCTGGGCGAGGTGGACATGGATGGACTGAGCAAACAGACCGCCGTGACTCGATCGTGGCCGAGGTCGCTCACCACCGAACTGGTGGGGCGACTCGCTGATCGCCGGATCGAGTCTGTGGCCGAGTCACGAGCGTTCCACCTGTTCTGGCGCGAACACATACCTCGACCCGAACCTCAAGTCGCCGTGTACGACGAGTCCGGGCGCCTCGTTGGTCGTGTGGACTTCGCGTGGGCCGAGTACGGGGTTTTCGGTGAGATGGACGGCCGGCTCAAGTACCTCACCATGCGACGAGAGGGCGAGACGCTCGAGGAGTTCCTGCTCCGCGAGAAGCGTCGCGAGGAGCTCATCTGTGCGCTGACGGGGTGGGTCTGCATCCGCATCACCTGGGATGACCTTCTACGGCCGCGACTGCTGGCACGTCGCATCAGACGGATCCTGGACTCGCGAGCCCTCCGGCTGGCCTGACGCCCAACTTCGGTGTCGTTCCTGCCCCTTCGAGGAGGTTGCAACCTGCTCGAACGTCCGTGATACCCGGTCGACCGGGTATCACGTCCGCTGCACGCCCCTACGACACCGGACGGTTCTCGTACGGCGTGGAGAGGACGATGGTGGTGCGGGAGGAGACGTTGGCGGCGGAGCGGATGTGGGTGAGGAGGTCCTCGAGGGCGCCGGGGGTGGCCACGCGTACTTTGAGGATGTAGGACTCGTCGCCGGCGACCGACCAGCACGACTCGATCTCCTGGATCCCCCGCAGGCGGTCGGGGTAGTCGTCGGGCTCGGAGGGGTCGATCGGCTTGATCGACACGAACGCGGTCAGGGGCAGCCCCATCTGCTCGTGGTCGACGGTCGCGACGTAGCCACGGATCAGGCCACGCTGCTCGAGGCGCTTGACGCGCTGGTGGACGGCCGAGGTGGACAGTCCCGTGGCTTTGCCGAGATCGGTGAACGACATTCGTCCATCAGCGGCGAGCAACGAGAGGATCTTCCGGTCGGTCTTCTCCACGGCGAAAGACTAGCGCCGCGCCATGGCACGATGCTGGAGTGAAAACGCTCGGCCGGCTGATGGTCCTCGACACCGCGAGCCTGTACTTTCGCGCCTTCTTCGGCATCCCGGAGGTCCTCGCCGACGACGGCACGCCGGTCAACGCGGTCCGCGGCTTGCTCGACTTCATCAGCCGGCTCGTCGGCCAGTACCGGCCCACGCACCTGGTGTGCGCCTGGGACAACGACTGGCGCCCGCAGTGGCGGGTCGACCTGGTGCCCAGCTACAAGGGCCACCGCGTCGAGTACGTCGTCAAGGGCGACCACCCGTACGTCGAGGAGGTCCCCGACCCGCTGGAGGTCCAGGTGCCGATCATCGAGGCCGTCTTGCAGGCGTTCGGCATCTGCAAGCTCGGCCACGACGGCTACGAGGCCGACGACGTCATCGGCTCGCTCGCCGCCCAGGCCGAGCAGCCCGTCGACGTCGTCACAGGCGACCGCGACCTGTTCCAGCTGGTCGACGACAGGCGCGACGTCCGCGTCCTCTACGTCGCCCGCGGCGTGGGCAACCACGAGCGCGTCACCGACCACGTGGTCGTCGAGAAGTACTCCGTCCTGCCCAGCCAGTACGCCGACTTCGCCACCATGCGCGGCGACGCCTCCGACGGCCTGCCGGGCGTTCCCGGAGTCGGCGAGAAGACCGCTTCCGCGCTGCTGCTGAAGTACGGCGACCTGCGCGGCATCATCGCCGCTGCCGAGGACCCCGCCTCCGACATGGCTCCCAGCCCGCGCAAGAAGATCCGCGCCGCCGAGGACTACCTGAAGGTGGCCCCGAAGGTCGTCGAGGTGGCCCGCGACATCAAGCTCGGCAGGTTCGACGCGACCTTGCCGAGCACCCCCGCCCATCCCCAGGTCCTCGCAGCGATGGCCGAGAAGCTCAACCTCGACGGGCCGGTGACCCGCCTCACCGCCGTTCTTGCCGGCGAGCAGCGCTAGGAGCGCCCTCCAGGCTCAGTCGCTGACCGCGGAGTAGGCGACCACGCCCCGTCGCAGCACGCGAACCACGTCACGGGCAACCGCACGCACGGGGGTGTCGCCCGCGGCGTCGGCGACCTGGCCGGCGAGGTCGATGACCTGCTTCATCCAGCGCACGAAGTCCCCGGCCGCGAGGTCGGTGCCGAGCAGCACCTCGTCGAGGTCGTCACCCTCGGCCCAGCGGTAAGTCGCCCACGCGAAGCCGAGGTCGGGCTGGCGGGTGAAGTCGAGCCGGTGCTGCTTCTCCAGGGTCTGCACGCGCCCCGCGATCCGGCCGAGCTCCTCGATCGTCTGGCGCGACTCACCGCCAGGCACTCGCGGGGCGTCGTCGTCGGGTCGCCGGGCCTCGTAGACGAGCACCGAGAGCGCAGCGGCGACTCCAGAGGTGGACAGGTCGTCGAAGACGCCGGTGCGCAAGGCCTCCGCGGTGACCAGGTCGAGGTCGGAGTACAGCCGCATCAGCCGCTGTCCGCGGTCGGTGACGTGGACATCGTCAGGACGGCCGTCGAGGTAGCCGAGCTCGGCGAGCACCTCACAGACCCGGTCGAACTGCCGGGCCACGGTGTTGGTGCGCTCCTCGACGCGGCGCCGGAGAGTGCGGCTCTCCTTGTCGAGCTTGAACCACCGCTCCGCCCACCGGGCGTGGTCCTCGCGTTCCGGACAAGCGTGGCAGGGGTGGTCGCGCAGGGCGCTGCGCAGGCGGTCCACGTCGTCGCCTGGACCCTTCCGCTGTTTTCGCGGAGGGCGCTGCGCGCCCGCCTCGACCGGCTGATAGGGCGGGGCGAGGCCGTGGGTACGCGTGCGGAGCGCGGAAGCCAGGTCGCGGCGCATCTGCGGGTTGCGGCTGCTGAAGTTGCGGGGCACCTTCAGCCGCGTCAAAGCCACCACCGGCGTCGGGAAGTCGGCGAGCGACAGGCGGCGGGCCTGCCGCTCCGCGGTCACGACGAGAGGGCGCGGGCCCTCGCCGGACGTGCCGGGGTCGACCACCACGGCGTACCCCGCGAACTTGCCCGAGGGCACCTCGATCACGTCGCCTGGCCGCAGCGCCTCCAGCGAGCTGACCGCTTCCTCGCGCCGGTCGGCACGACGGGCCCGCGCGGCACCCTTCTCGAGGTCGTTGACCTCGTGGCGCATCCGGGCGTACTCCATGAAGTCGCCGCGGTCGCAGGTCGCCGCCTCGGCGTATCCGTCGAGGGCCACCTCGGCCTTGCGCAGCTGCCGGGCGAGCCCGACCACGGCCTTGTCGGCCTGGAACTGCGCGAACGACAGCTCCAGCAGCTCACGCGCCCGCTCGCGACCGAACTGGTGCACCAGGTTGACCGCCATGTTGTACGACGGGGCGAAGCTCGACCTGAGCGGGTAGGTGCGTGTCGACGCGAGGCCGGCCAGCTCGCGCGGGTTCATTCCCGGCTGCCACACCACGACGCCGTGCCCCTCCACGTCGAGCCCCCGGCGTCCCGCCCGGCCGGTCAGCTGGGTGTACTCCCCCGGCGTGATGTCGGCGTGCGTCTCGCCGTTCCACTTGTCGAGCTTCTCGATCACGACCGTGCGCGCAGGCATGTTGATGCCCAGCGCGAGCGTCTCGGTCGCGAAGACCACCTTCACCAGTCCCCGGGTGAACAGCTCCTCGACGACCTCCTTGAAGGCCGGCAGCATCCCGGCGTGGTGGGCGGCGAGGCCGCGGGTGAGGGCGTCGAGGAAGTCGTGGTACCCGAGCACGTGGAGGTCGTCGGCAGGCAGGTGCCGCAGCGCCTCCTCGACGTGGTCGTGGATCACGTCGCGCTCGTCGGGGGTGGTCAACCGGAGGTTGGCCTGCACGCACTGCTTGACTGCCGCGTCACAGCCGACGCGGCTGAACACGAAGACGATGGCCGGGAGCAGACCGTCGCGATCGAGCCGGTCGACGACGTCGACCCTGCTCGGGATCCAGACCCGACGGCCGTTGCCGACCTGGCGGCGATCCCCACGCGCTCCCGCCTGCTTGCCGCCGCGAGCCCGCTTGTCCTTGGGCGAGCGTCGATCTCGGATCCGGCTGCTGGCCCAGTCGTCGCGGGCCAGCCGGACCAGCTCGTCGTTGACCGGAGCGCCCTCCTTGACGAAGCCGGCAGCCGCGTCGATGTCGGAGGACGCGAACAGGTCGAGGAGTCGCTTGCCCACCATCACGTGCTGGTAGAGGGGCACCGGACGGCGTTCCTCGACGATCGTGGTGGTGTCGCCGCGTACGGTCTGCAGCCAGTCGCCGAACTCCTCGGCGTTGGACACCGTCGCCGAGAGTGACACCAGCGCCACCGACTCCGGTAGGTGGATGATGACCTCTTCCCAGACGGCGCCGCGGGCGCGGTCGGCGAGGTAGTGCACCTCGTCCATCACCACGAAGCCCAGCCCGAGCAGGGTGCGAGAGCCGGCATAGAGCATGTTGCGCAGCACCTCGGTGGTCATCACCACGACCGGCGCCTCGCCGTTGATGGTGTTGTCGCCGGTCAGCAGACCGACGCGGTCGGCGCCGTAGCGCTCGACGAGGTCGTGGAACTTCTGGTTCGACAGCGCCTTGATCGGTGTGGTGTAGAAGCACTTGCGGCCGGTGTGCAGCGCCAGGTGCACCGCGAACTCGCCGACCAGGGTCTTGCCCGATCCCGTGGGGGCCGCGACGAGAACGCCGTGGCCCTCCTCGATCCGCCGGCAGGCATCGACCTGGAACCCGTCGAGCTCGAAGGGGTACCGCGACGCGAAGTCGCGCAGCACCGGGTGCTCGCGGTCGGCCCGGGCCGAGGACTTGTACGAGGCGTAGCGCTCCGACGGGGATGGCTCAGTCATGCGAGTACGTTCAGGGCTCCCGGCACACAGTCGACGGTCACGGGCAGGGCGCCGAACCGCTCGCCGTCGGCGTACGCGACGATCCCGGGCGCGGCCACGGTCACGCTGCGCACGCGGTGGTGCTCGTACTGCGGGTGGGTGACGTGGGTGCCCTTGAACAGCTTGGGGTAGGTGCGGACCAGCCCGGCCTTGCTCATCGGCTTGATGATCACCACGTCGAGCAGCCCGTCGTCGAGCAGCGCACCCTCGGTGATCCGCAAGCCCCCGCCGAACGACGGCCCGTTGCCGATGGCGACCAGCATGGCGTCGAGGCGCCGCTGCTCGCCGTCGAGCTCCAGGGCATAGGACAGCGGGCGGAAGGTGCGCAGCTCGGCCAGGGTGGCGATGTTGTAGCGCATCTGGCCCTTGGGCCAGGTCATCCGGTTGGCGCGCTCGTTGACGACCGCGTCGAAGCCCGCCGCCATCACGGTGACGAAGTACTTCGCTCCGCTGCGCGCCAGGTCGATCTTGCGGACCTGCCCCGCGGCCAGTCGCTCGGCCACCAGGTCGGCCGCGGCCACCGTGTCGGCGCGCGGCAGGTCGAAGTAGCGGGCCACGTCGTTGCCGGTGCCCGCCGGGATGATGCCCAGCGCGGTGGCGCTGCCGGCGACTGCCTGCACGCCGAGGTGGACCATCCCGTCGCCGCCGCAGACGACCAGGGCCTCGACGCCGTCGGCCACGCACTGGCGGGCCAGGTCGAGGGCCTCGTCGGCGTCGCGGCCGGACAGGTTGCGGACAACCAGGCCGGCGTCGCGCAGTCGCCCCAGCGCCGTTTCACGTGCCCGACCGCCCCGCCCTTTGCCCGAGGTCGGGTTGGTGATGAGGGCGATCTCCCGACTCACAGCGGCGAGCCTAGTGGTTGCCACCGGAGATTCGTCGGGGGTGGCCCGTGCCCCGGGTGCGTGCATCGCAAGGCGCCGGAGCGATGCCATACCCGTTCGTCTCGCGAGCGACGGCAACGCAGCGAGGTGCGTGCCCGGGGTGCGGGACACCCGACGAATCTCCGGTGGTGACCACAAGCGGGGCGAGCGTCAGTCGCCGGGCCGCAGCAGCGCGGCGAGCGAGCCCGGCGTCGCGCCGACGGCCTTGGCCAGCCGCGAGAGCGTGTCGAGCACCCGGTCGGCCGTGAACGCCGTACCGGGCACGGCCATGGTGAGCCGCCCGTCGAGGTCGACCAGCAACACCTGACCGTGCCGCCAGGCCTGGTGGGCCTGGTGACGGAGCTCGTCGTCGGCCACGGGTTTGGGATAGGCCTCGTCGACCGCCAGCAGGTCACACGGCAGCGGTCCGCCGTCGTCGGACGTCAGCTCTCCGATGACGTGGTGGCCCCCGATGCCGCTCTCGGGGCGCCAGACCACGGCGCGCTCCCCCAGCCACTCGGGCAGGTCGAAGGGGTCGATCTCGGCGGTCATCGACCACGCTCGGGGTCGGGCATCAGTCGGCCCACATCAAATCGGTGAGACCTCGTCGTCGCTCCACTGGTCGGTGCGGTTGTCCTGGCGTCCGCGGGCGCGGTCGACGATGCGAGCGACGATCTCTGCGAGCACGAACAGCACCTGGAGCGGGATGGCCAGCATCAGCATCGAGAACGGGTCGGTCGAGGGTGTGGCCACCGCGGCGAAGACGAAGACCCCGATGACGATCCACGGACGGTAGCGACCCAGGGCCTTGCCGGAGACGACGCCGGCCAGGTTGAGCAGGATCACGAAGAACGGGATCTCCATCGCCACCCCGAAGATCAGCAGCATCCGGGTGACGAAGGAGAAGTAGGCGCCGAAGTCGACGAGGCTGGTGACGTCCTCGGGGACGAAGTCGATCAGCACCGAGAGGCCCTTGGGCAGCACGTAGTAGCCCAGGGCCACCCCACCGAAGAACAGCGGGCCGGCGATGGCCGCGACCACGCGCGACCACTTGCGCTCGTGGGGGTGCAGGCCGGGCAGGATGAACGCCCAGATCTGGTAGATCCAGTACGGCGCCGAGGCGACGACCGCGGCGACACCGCAGAGCTTGAGCTGGAGC
This sequence comes from uncultured Actinomycetota bacterium, assembly GCA_963790295.1. GTDB lineage: Bacteria > Actinomycetota > Actinomycetes > Propionibacteriales > Nocardioidaceae > Nocardioides. The sequence continues at coordinate 85,286 of CAWBOE010000003.1, read as the reverse complement.
AGCAGACCGGCACCGATCCCCGTGGCGACCAGCTCGGCGTCGACCTCGTCCTTCAGCGTGGCGACGGCGTCGTAGTAGGGCTTGGAGATGAAGTCCAGCAGGGGGTCGTAGAAGAACAGCATCACCACGAAGGCGACGATCAGCACCAGGACCGAGCGGACCACGCGGGCCCGGAACTCCCGGAGGTGGTCGGTGAGCGCCATCCGGCCGTCGGGACCGACGGCGTACTTCGGCTTCCCGCGCAGGAGTCCGAAGACCCACCCCACGGAAGACAAGGCGGACTACTCCGGCCTGGTCAGGCGGGGTCGTCGCCGCGGTGCTCGGCCGCGCGACGCTCGGCGGCCCGGCGCTCGGTCTCAGCGTCGAGGGTCGGCGGGTTGGACTGCAGCTCGCGCTGCTCGGGCGACCGCTGGGCGTTGTCGCCCTTGGTGGGGTCGGCCTCGTCGTCGTCCATGAGGCCCTTGGTCTCGGCCTTGAAGATGCGCAGCGCCCGACCGCTGCCGCGCGCCAGCTCGGGCAGCTTGGAAGCGCCGAAGAGCAGCACGAGGACGGCCAGGATGAGTGCGATCTCGCCAGGGCCGAGGCCCGCGATCTGGGGCAGCATCACAAAGTTCCTCACGTTGGTGTTGTTCGTCGCCGAGTCTACGCCGGATTGGTCAGGTAGAGGTTGAGAGTCCGCTGTGCCGTGGCCCTGAAATCGGTGTCGAGCTCGGGGGGCGAGACCACTTTGGCGTAGGGCGCCAGCCGCATCAGCAGACGTCGCAGCCAGCGTTCGTCGGCCACCAGCATGTCGACCTCGAGCGTCCCGTCGGAGCCCGAGCCGGTTGCCTGTCGCACCTGCTCGACCTGGTAGTACTCGACCACCCAGCGCGCCTGCGGCTGCAGTGCGAGGGTGACCAGGGTGGTCTCCTGGGAGCGCTGGAACAGGCCGTCGGAGAGGTCGCGGGGCGGCTCGGGCGCCGTCTCGACCGGTGAGTCCAGCACCGCGGCCTCGTGGATCCGGTCGAGCCTGAACAGGCGCGGGGCCTCCGCGCTGTGGCACCAGGCGTCGAGGTAGGCGACCCCGCTCGCGGTGACGACCCCTCGCGGGTCGACCACGCGCTCGGACTCCTCGTCCCGCGCGGGCACGTAGTAGGTGAGCCGGACCTGCCGCCTGCGGGCCACCGCGTCCTCGAGCGAGGCTCGGAGTCTGGTGGCCTCCGCGTCGTCGTCCTCCCCCGGCTCGACCAGAGGCGTGCCGCCGGGCGTGGAGGCCGCCGCGGCGGCCTCCAGCTTGGCCAGGGCGCGGTCGACGACCTCGCGGGTGTCAGGTGGAGCCGTGCCACGCAGCGCGCGGAGCGCGACGATGATCGCCGTCGCCTCGGTCGGGGTGAGGCGCAGCGGTCGCGCCAGGTAGTCGGCGTTGGAGATCCGGATGAGGCCTTCGAGGCGGACCCCGCCTTCTTCGTCAGGATCCTCGAGCGCGTCGAGGTCGACGTCGATCAGGTCGTCGGGGTAACCCCCGGGCAGTCCGCACATGAACAGCACACCGAGGTCCCTGACGACCTGCTCGGGCGTGCTCCCGACGGCCCGCGCGGTCTCGTCGAGGCGGACCTCCGGGTGCGAGTGGAGGTAGGGCACCAGGGTCAGCAGCCGCGCGACCTGGTCCTTGGCACCTGACGTCACGGGCCTTCGGGGCGCGGCCATCATGGAGCTCCCACGGTTGCCCGGAGCCTGGAGACGATGTCGTCGCGCAGCTCGGCCGGCTCCTCGACGACGACGTCGGGCCCGAGCGCCAGCAGCTCCTCGGCCAACCGGTCGCGGCGCAGCACCACGCGGTCCCACGGGCTGTCGGTGTCGGGTCCCGCGACGTCGGCCTCGATGCTCGCGGCGCCGCGTCGGAGCGTCGCCCCGGCGCCCTTGCGCAGGAGCAGGGTCGCCTCGACCACGCTGGGGGGAGGCGCCAGCCGCCGCGTCGTCTCGCGCAGGTCGACGCCGTCGGGGATGTCGTACGAACCGGGCGGGCCGACGCGGCGGGCGTCACCCACGACGCGGGACAGACGGAAGACCCGTTCCTCGCCGCGGTCGGTGTCGAGCCCGAGGACGTACCAGCGGCCGGCGTGCCGGACCACGCCCCACGGCTGCAGGTGACGCTTCAGCGGCCCGTGCTGACCCGGGTAGCCCGGCCGCTGGTAGTCGAACTCGACCTCCTGACGAGCCTGCGTGGCGTCCCAGAACACGTCGAACGCCGGTTCGTCGGCGCTCAGCCGCGGCTCGACCAGGTCGAGGGCCGAGACGTCGACCTCCACGCCGGCGGCGGTCAGCTTGCGGACCGCGTCCGTGGTGGCCTCGGCGAGCCGGGCGTGCTCCCAGACCCGCGTGGCCAAACCGACCACGGCCGCCTCGTCGGCGGTCAGGCGTACGTCGGGCAGCGCGAAGTCGCTCGGGGAGATCCGGTAGCCCGGCTCGTCGTCGAAGAGCGGGTCGAGGCTCCCGACCTCGATCGGCACCCCGAGCGAGCGCAGCTCCTCCTTGTCCCGCTCGAACATCTTCTCGAAGGCGTCCTGCCGGGAGTCGGGATAGAGGATGGTGCGGATCCGCTCCTTCGACACGTAGTGGCGCTGGACGAGCAGCATGATCAGCAGGTTGAGCAGTCGCTCGCTCTTCCTGCTGTTCGATGCCTGCCCTGTAGTCGGCCCGGCGGTGGATTCGGCCATCAGCCCCTAGCCTGCTCCTCAGCCCGCGGCCAGGATGTCGATCACGAAGTAGAGCGTGTCGGTGCCCTTGATGCCGGCTTGCTCGTTGCCGCCCTCGCCGTAGCCGAGGTCCGGCGGGATGGAGACCAGCACCCGGCTGCCGACCGCGCGGCCGACGAGGGTCTGGTCCCAGCCCTCGATGACGTTGCCGGTGCCGATCTGGAACGACGCCGGCTCCTTGGTGTAGCTCTCGTCGAACGGCGCCTTGCCGTCGTAGACCTGGCCGAGGTAGTCGACGACGATGGTCTGGCCCTTCTCGACCTTCGCGCCGTCGCCCTGGACGAGCGGCGCGATGCGCAGCCGGTCGGCCGGCTCCGGCGTCCCCTCGAAGTCGAAGCCGGAGGGCGCGTCGTCCGTCTCGACGAGCTCGGGCGTCCAGTCGGGCGCGTCCTTGTCGGTCCCCTCAGGCCCCTCGAGGACGCCGCTGACGAGGTCGACGATGATGATGACGGTGTCCTTGTTGGCGATCCCCAGGCCGGGGTTGCCGGCCTCCCCGAAGGCTTCCTCCGCAGGCGCCGCCACCAGCACGCGCGAGCCGATGGTCTGGCCCTCCATCGCGGTCTGGAAGACCTTGCTGACCGACTCGTCGACGGTGAGCAGCTCGGGCTTCTTGTCCTTGTAGGTGTCGAGCGCCTCGCGCTGGCTGAACCCGTTGCCGATCCACAGGTGGGTGAGGACCTGGTCGCCCTCCTCGACCTCGTCGCCGTCACCGGTGACCAGCGTCTTGGTCTCGATCTTCGAGACCGACACCTGACCGTCGAAGGTGACCTTGGGCGAGGTGCCGACCTCGCCCTCGACGGTCAGCGACTCGAGACCGGCACCCTCGGTGCCTTCCTCGCCGCCCGTGTCGTCGCCGCAGGCGGCGAGGGCGGTCAGCAGGAGCGGGGCGACCAGCGCGAGCGCCAGCCGTCGAGAGCGTCGAGACACAGGGAGCTTCCTCGGGGTCGGATCAGCAAATGCCTCGACACCCTATCCGGGCGCCGGTGAAGGCCTCACATGCCGTCGATCAGGCGTTGGACGCGCTCGTCGTACGCCCGGAACGGGTCCTTGCAGAGCACGGTGCGCTGGGCCTGGTCGTTGAGCTTGAGGTGCACCCAGTCGACGGTGAAGTCGCGCCTGCGCTCCTGGGCCTTGCGGATGAACTCACCGCGCAGCCGGGCCCGCGTCGTCTGTGGCGGCACCGACTTGGCACGGAAGATCTTCAGGTCCGAGGTGACCCGGGCGACGGCGCTGCGCTTCTCGAGGAGGTAGTAGAGACCCCGGCCGCGGTGGATGTCGTGGTAGGCCAGGTCGAGCTGGGCGATCCGCGGGTGACCGAGGGGCAGGCCGTGCTTGGCGCGGTAGCGCTCGATGAGCTTCCACTTGATGACCCAGTCGATCTCGCGGTCGACCAGGCCGAGGTCGTCGGACTCGACTGCCTTGAGCCCGCGCTCCCACAGGTCGAGTGCCTGCTCGATGAGCGGGGTGGAGATCTCGCGACGGTCGACGAACTGCCGGGCCTTCGCGAGGTACTCCGACTGGATCTCGAGGGCGCTGGCCTCGCGGCCGTTGGCCAGCCGGACCGTACGACGGCCGCTCATGTCGTGGGAGATCTCGCGGATGGCGCGGATCGGGTTCTCGAGGGTGAGGTCGCGCATGACCACACCCTCCTCGATCATCCGGAGCACCAGGTCGCACGAGGCCACCTTGAGCATCGTCGTCGTCTCGCTCATGTTGGAGTCGCCGACGATGACGTGGAGGCGGCGGTACTTCTCGGCATCGGCATGCGGCTCGTCGCGAGTGTTGATGATCGGCCGGCTGCGGGTCGTGGCGCTGGAGACGCCCTCCCAGATGTGCTCGGCGCGCTGCGACACGGCGTACGACGCCCCGCGCGGGGTCTGCGTCACCTTCCCGGCGCCGACGATGATCTGGCGGGTCACCAGGAACGGGATCAGCACGTCGGCCAGGCGGCTGAACTCGCCCGCGCGGCTGACCAGGTAGTTCTCGTGGCAGCCGTAGGAGTTGCCCGCGGAGTCGGTGTTGTTCTTGAACAGGTAGATCTCGCCGGCGATCCCCTCGTCGTGAAGCCGCTGCTCGGCGTCCAGGAGCAGGCCTTCGAGGACCCGCTCACCCGCCTTGTCGTGGGTGACCAGCTCGGCGATGTCGTCGCACTCCGGGGTGGCGTACTCCGGGTGGCTGCCGACGTCGAGGTAGAGGCGGGCGCCGTTGCGCAGGAAGACGTTGCTGCTGCGGCCCCAGCTGACGACCTTGCGGAACAGGTAGCGGGCGACCTCGTCGGGGCTCAGCCGGCGCTGGCCCTTGAACGTGCACGTGACGCCGTACTCGTTCTCGATCCCGAAGATCCGCCGGTCCACGAGCCCAGCCTACGGGTCCGCGCCCTCCCGCACTGGTCCATGCCGGTAGGGCCGTGTTGCCCGAAGCGGCTTCGGCACCCGGCTGGCTGTCGCACCATGCTGAGGTGAGCGTGGCCAGTCCCCTGAGCGTCGAGCCGCCGTGGGTCGTCCACGAGCTCTCGTCCCAGTGGTTCCTGCCCGCGACCATGGTCGCCGAGCGGCTGGCCGACCTCCACCGCGTCGTCGACGGGTGGGTGACCGGAGGTAGCTTCGTGCTCGCCCCGCCGCTGTATCTCGGCGCACCCGACCACCCCGTCTTCCTGGCCCTGGCCGAGCACGTGCGCGCGCGGCACCGCGACGACCGGCCCAACGGCTTCGACTACTGGGACGACGTGGGCAGCCAGGCCAAGGTCCAGGCGCTGCTGCAGCTCCCGGAGTTCACGCTCGAGGCCTTCCCGGTGCGGGGTCGCACCGACCTGCTGGCCGAGGTCCAGCGGCTGTGGGGCTTCCCGCATGCGGAGCGCATGCGGGAGCTGGGCCGGATCCAGCGCTGGCTCGGCACCTACGGCCCCGATGTCTCGGGCGCCCGCCGCGCGTACGACGTCACCCCGCTCGGCTCGGTCGGCGCGGTGGAGGCGTGGCTGCTGTCGGCGCCGGCCCGGCTGGAGCCGTTCGGGTACGCCGTGTCGTTCGACTCCATCGCGGGCGGACGGTGGGTGGGCCCCCAGGTGCGGCTCGACGACCACGCCACGATCGACCTGGTCGGGCGGGTGACGCGGCCCCTTGGTCTGGCCCGTCCCGGCGACCTGGTCGTCGTCGACCTGGCGGCCACCGCCGTCGACATGCCGGCCCTGGACCGGCTGATGCGTCACGTCTACACGCTGCGCCGGCGCGTCACCTCCGCGTGCGTGCACGGCCTGCTCGTCGCCGACGGCGTCAGCGTGACGCTGCGCCGGGCGCTGTGGGAGCAGGGCTTCGACTACGTCTCCCTCAGCGAGCTCGGCTTCCGCGACTACCTTGCGATGCGCCCCGACGTCTCACGGGTTCTCGACCCCGCCGACGGTGCCGTCCCCCACCCCACGTCACTGGCGGTCGACCTGCCCGTGTGACCTGGGACCCGGGTCGTCGCGGCGGAGGGGCCGCGGTTTGGTCCCCAACCGCAACGACACGCCGACATCTCATGCAGTTCGCGACCAATCCTTGTCGCCGGTGAGGCGCAGCCAACGGTTTTGGAGGCGCCTGCGGCCGGCCACGCTGTACGACGATTCCGCCACGTGCTTGCGCCACTTGGCGAGCCGTGCGGGATCGTGGCGGCGACCCACCGCGCGGTCCAGCTCATGCAAGGTGGTCAATGGGTTCACGAACAGGTCCGCGCTCACGAAGCCGCGACGGGTGTACCTTGAGCCCGCGAAGCGACGGTCCCGGCGACGATCCACCGCCAGCTGACCAGGTCGCCCGTGCCACTCACCGTCGAACTCGTGAAGGTCGTCGGTGCCGACGACGCGCAGGTCGGCTCGACCAAGCAGACGGCCGTGGTCGTCGAAGACCTCGACTTGGGGCTCGACCGGGATCCCCGCCAGCTCGTGGAAGAACGCGAGCAGAACCTCGTACGGCGACTCGGCACGTGGGTCGGCCCAGCGGGCGGCAGCACGCAGCGGCCGTACTCCCGGACGACTCGAGGCGCACAGGGTCGAGAATGCTGCGCGATCGAAGCTTGGACAGCGCAGGGCGGACGTGACCAGGATCGTCAGGTCGAACAGGGCGAGATCCCGGGCGGCGCGCAGAAGGACCTCTTCGCAAGACTCAACCGGAAACTCATGGATGAAGTCAGGGTTGGTGTTGCGGCGCAGCCGCGAGCAGACCAGACCTGCTCTGCGAGGACGCGTACTGTCCTCCGACATCGCGACGAAGACCGGAACGAACTCCGGCAGCCGAGGCAACCACCAGCCGCGCAACGCGGCCGCCGTGACGTGAGTGAACACGCCGTCAGCGGGAAGAAGCGCCGACCAGGCGGCGAGGTTCTGCAGCGTGATCCGATCGGCGTGCGGGTCCTCCAACAATGGCACGTAGAGGCCGTGGGAGACCCTGCGGAAGCCAGCACGTCGTACTTCCCCACGCACGACCTCGAAGTTCTCTACCACTCCACCAGGATGGACAACCAGCGACTTCTCTGCCGCGACACAGGGCCGGCCTGTGGAAGAGCACGGAGCCACCTCAATGTGGCGGGTGGCCGCGGGCGCGCCCGATTGGGCACAAACCGCTGGTCCGCACGGCGTGTCGCTGCGCTTGGGGACCAAACGGCGACGACCCCGGGCCGGTAGGTGAGGCTGTCGAGGGGTCAGCCGGGAGGGGCGATGGGCGGCTCGCCGTCACTGGATGACGGCGAGGGCGGGTTCTCGGGGCCGGGCGGCGGCACGGTGTGCTCGACCTCGGGCTCGGGGTTCGGCTCGGCGGGACCACGGTCGCCGAGCAACTCCCGGAGGCGGCTGGGCATGATCCGGCTGAACTTCCGCGGCTGGCTGCGGGTCCGGTCGAGGACCGCCACCTCGAGGTCCTCGTCGGGGATGACCCGGTCACCCTCCTCGGTGTGACCGAGGGCCGAGACCGCGAGCCGGACGGCGTCCTCGAGCGACGCGCCGTCGGCGTACCGCTCCTCGAGGTACCCGGCGACGATGTCCGCCGCGCCACCCATCACACCGAAACGCTGGACGTCGGCGACCTGGCCGTCGTAGGTGAGCCGGTAGATCTGGTCGTCCTCGGGGCCGTCTCCGATCTCCGCGACGAACAGCTCGACCTCGTAGGGCTTCTCACCACCACTGGAGAAGATCGTGCCGAGCGTCTGGGCGTACGCGTTGGCCAGGCCCCGGCCGGTGACGTCGCGGCGGTCGTAGGAGTAGCCGCGCATGTCGGCAAGACGGACGCCGGCGATGCGGAGGTTCTCGAACTCGTTGTAGCGGCCGACCGCGGCGAAGGCGATCCGGTCGTAGATCTCGGAGACCTTGTGGAGCGCCTGGGACGGGTTCTCCGAGACGAACAGCACGCCCCCGGCGTACTGCACCACCACGACCGACCGCCCGCGGGCGATGCCCTTGCGCGCGTAGTCGGCGCGGTCCTTCATCAGCTGCTCGGGCGAGACGTAGAACGGCATGCTCATGACAGGCCTGCCTGGGGTCCGTCGGGGCGCTCCATCCGGCCGGCGATCATGCGGTCGGCGATCTCGGCCACCTCGGCCTCGGACACCCGGCGCCCGCCCTCGGCCGTGATCACGTGCACCACCGGGAAGATCCGCCGCGTCAGGTCGGGGCCTCCGGTGGCGGAGTCGTCGTCGGCGGCGTCGTAGAGAGCCTGTACGACGGCCATCACCGCGTCGGCCTCCGACAGGTCGTCGCGGTAGAGCTTCTTCAGCGAGCCGCGCGCGAACAGCGAGCCGGAGCCGACCGAGTGGAAGGCGGTCTCCTCGTAGCGGCCGCCCGTGACGTCGTAGGAGAAGATGCGGCCGCCGCCCGTCGCGTGGTCGAAGCCCGCGAACAGCGGCACCACCGCGAGGCCCTGCATGGCCATCCCGAGGTTGGAGCGGATCAGTGCCGCCAGCCGGTTGGCCTTGCCGCCCATCGACAGCGTGATGCCCTCGATCTTCTCGTAGTGCTCGAGCTCGGTCTGGAACAGCCGCACCATCTCCACGGCGATGCCGGCCGAGCCGGCGATGCCGACGGCGGAGAACTCGTCGGCCGGGAAGACCTTCTCGATGTCGCGTTGGGCGATGACGTTGCCCATGGTGGCTCGCCGGTCGCCGGCCATCACCACGCCTTCCGGGAACGTCGCGGCGACGATGGTGGTGCCGTGCGGAGCGAGCTCGGCCGCCTGGCCCGGCGGGAGCGAACGCCGCGACGGGAGCAGGTCGGGCGCCTGGCCGGCCAGGAAGTCGGTGAACGACGAGGTGCCCGGCACCATGAAGGACGCCGGGCAGGCGCGCACCGCCGAAGGCGCCGGACGGGCTGGACATGTCCGGAGTCACTGGCCGCCCTTCTGGATGAACGACTTCACGAAGTCCTCGGCGTTGGACTCCAGCACCTCGTCGATCTCGTCGAGGATGGCGTCGACGTCGTCGTCGAGGGCCTCCTTGCGCTCGGCGACGTCGGTCTCGGGGGCCACCTCGTCGACGGTGGCTTCCTCGCTGCTCTTCTTAGGCTGTTTCTGCTCCTGGGCCATGCCTCCGACCCTATAGCGGTGGGCGATGCGATCCGGTGCTGATTCGCCCGAGGCGAACACGCAGCTGCCCGGCGGTTGAGGAGGGCCGCCTCGCGGCCCGTCACGAAACCGCGCGACGAACGGGCGGCCTGACCGGTCGCCGGGTCTCGTGACGGGCCTTGACGGCCCTCCTCGACCACCGGCGAGGCGGTCAGCCGTGGGTGAGCTCGTTGAACAGCTGGGAGGCGGTCTCGCACCGGTCGATCAGCTCGCCGACATGCGCCTTCGAACCCCGCAACGGGTCGATGGTGGGGACCCTCTGGAGGGACTCGCGGCCGGGCAGGTCGAAGATCACGGAGTCCCACGAAGCAGCGGCGACGGAGTCGGCGTACTTCTCCAGGCAGCGCCCACGGAAGTAGGCGCGGGTGTCCTCGGGCGGCTCGTGCATGGCCCGCTCGACCTCGCTGTCGGTGAGCAGGCGCTCGATGCGGCCCATCCCGAGCAGGCGGTGGTAGAGGCCCTTCTCGGGGCGGATGTCGGAGTACTGGTAGTCGATCAGCTGCAGCTTGGCGTTGCTCCAGTCGAGGCCGTCGCGCTGGCGGTACTGCTCGAGCAGCGCCAGCTTGGCCACCCAGTCGAGCTCCTTGGCGCACAGCATCGGGTCGCGCTCGAGCCTGCCGAGCACCGACTCCCAGCGGGTCAGCACGTCCTTGGTCTGCGCGTCGGCGTCGTCGCCGAAGCGGTCCTCGACGTACTTGCGGGCCAGGTCGAGGTACTCCAGCTGCAGCTGTACGGCGGTCAGCCTGCGGCCGTCGTCCATCGTCAGCTGGTGCTTGAGCGTCGGGTCGTGCGAGACCGCGCGCAGCGAGGCCACGGCCGAGTCGACACCGAGGTCGCGGGTCATGAAGCGGTCCTCGATCATCGCGAGCACCAGCGCGGTGGTGCCGACCTTGAGGTACGTCGACACCTCGGCGAGGTTGGCGTCGCCGATGATCACGTGCAGCCGGCGGTACTTCTCGGGGTCGGCGTGGGGCTCGTCACGGGTGTTGATGATCGGGCGTTTCAGCGTCGTCTCGAGGCCGACCTCCACCTCGAAGAAGTCGGCTCGCTGGCTCAGCTGGTAGCCGTGCTCACGGCCGTCCTGCCCGATGCCGACCCGGCCGGCGCCGGTGACCACCTGGCGCGACACGAAGAACGGCGTGAGGTGCCGAACGATGTCGCCGAACGGCGTCGAGCGGCGCATCAGGTAGTTCTCGTGGGCGCCGTAGGAGGCGCCCTTGTTGTCGGTGTTGTTCTTGTAGAGGTGGATCGGCTGCGTGCCGGGCACCTGCGCGGCCATCCGCGACGCGTCGAGCATCACCAGCTCGCCCGCCTTGTCCCAGCGGACCACGTCGAGCGGGGTGGTGACCTCGGGCGTGGAGTACTCGGGATGGGCATGGTCGACGTAGAGCCGCGCGCCGTTGGTGAGGATGACGTTGGCCAACCCCATGTCCTCGTCGGTGAGCTGGCTGGGGTCGGCGACCTGCCTGGACATGTCGAAACCGCGGGCGTCGCGCAGCGGCGACTCCTCCTCGAAGTCCCACCGGGCCCGCCGGGCCTTGGCCGTCGCGGTGGCGTAGGCGTTGACGACCTGGGAGGAGGCCACCATGTGGTTGGCCATGGGCTGGCCCTGCACGGTCACGCCGTACTCGACCTCCGTGCCCATCACCCGCCGTACGCTCACCCGTAGAGCCTACGACGCCCCGACCACGATGCACCGTCAACGGCGATCGCCGTGCGGAGGAGAGGAATCCCATGGACGACCCTGTCCAGTCGCAGGTCGACGCCTACAACGCGCGTGACATCGACGCGTTCGTCGCGGCCTACCACGCGGACGTGGTCATCACCGACGCCGTCGGCCGGGCCATCATGTCCGGGGAGGACACGATCCGCGACGAGTACGGCGCGCTGTTCGAGGCCTCCCCCGACCTGCAGGCCGAGGTCGTGGCCAGGGTCAGCTCGGGCGCGTGGACCGTCGACCACGAACGCGTCTCGCGGGGTGGCGAGACCCGCGAGCTGCTCGTCGCCTACCAGGTGGCCGACGGGTTGATCGCCCGGGTGCTGCTGCTCGGCTGACTCGGGTCCCCGCGGGCCGGCCGGACGCGCCGACCGGCCCACGAGGATCACTTCGTGAGGCAGATGTAGACGGACTGGCTGGAGCCGTCCGCCAGGTGGGCGAAGATCCGGTACTCCCCGGCCTTGGTGATGCTCTTGGTGCTCCAGTTGTACTGGTAGTGCCCGCCGTTGAGCGAGTATGTCGGAGCGCCGTCGGGTGAGACCACCGGCACCGTGTCGGGCGTCGCCGTCGAGTCACAGACACCGAGGAAGTCGGTGCGCGAGAAGGTCGGCAACACGCTCTGCGTGACCAGGACGCCGTTCGCGTCCTTGAGGTCGAACTTGACCGGGATCGTCTGGCCCAGCTTGAACTTGCTCTCGTAGACACCGACCTGGTGCGCGGTGTCGTTGATGGGCTGCAGGAAGCCGTCCCAGGCGAAGTACACCCGCAGCACGCCGGTCACGATCTGGACGTCGTAGTTGTTCAGCACCGCCGCAGCCGTGCCGCCCACTGATGGCGTGATCGTGTAGCCGCCGACCGGACTCGACTGGGTCGCCGTCGTCGAGTAGCTGACGACCACCGGGTCGTTGTTCTTCACGCCGGTCGCCGTCCCGGTGAGAGGCGGGTTGGGGGCGTTGAGCAGCTTCGACTTGTTGTCGGCGGTGACCGTCAGCGGCGCTCGGCCGACCGTCAGCTTCCCCTTGCCGTAGCTGATCTCGTAGTTGGCCAGCCCGCTGCCGGTCGCGGCCGAGGCCACGATGTCGTACGGCGAGCCGGCCACGGTCGCGGTCGCCGCCGCACCGGCACTGGCCAGGGTCACCGAGGCAACGGTGTCGCCGTTCACCAGCCCGCTGGAGCCGAACTCCGTGCCGGCGAAGCTCACGGTCTGCCCGTAGATCTTCGTCCGGTCGTTCGCGGTGACGGTCAACGCCTTCTTGTCGACGGTCAGCTTCCCCTTGGCGTAGCTGATCTCGTAGTTGGCCAGCCCGCTGCCGGTCGCGGCCGAGGCCACGATGTCGTACGGCGAGCCGGCCACGGTCGCGGTCGCCGCCGCACCGGCACTGGCCAGGGTCACCGAGGCAACGGTGTCGCCGTTCACCAGCCCGCTGGCGCCGAACTCCGTGCCGGCGAAGCTCACGGTCTGCCCGTAGGTCTTCGTCCGGTCGTTCGCGGTGACGGTCAACGCCTTCTTGTCGACCGTCAGCTTCCCCTTGGCGTAGCTGATCTCGTAGTTGGCCAGCCCGCTGCCGGTCGCGGCCGAGGCCACGATGTCGTACGGCGAGCCGGCCACGGTCGCGGTCGCCGCCGCACCGGCACTGGCCAGGGTCACCGACGTCAACGGTGTCGCCGTTGACCAGGTCCCCGGCCCCGGTGCCGAACGCCTGGTCGCCCGAGCGTCAGCTCGTTGCCATAGGTCTTCGACCGGTCGTTCGCGGTGATCGTCAGGTCCCGCAGGTTGACCGTCAACGCGCCGTCGGCGTACTCGACGTCGTAGTTGTCCAGCCCGCTGCCGACCGCGGCTGAGGCCACGATCGCATACGGCGAGCCGGCCACGGTCGCGGCTGCCGCCGCACCCGCGACGCCAACGTCACCGAGTCCACGGTGTCACCGTTGACCAGACCGCCGGGGTTCGTGCCGAACGCCTGGTCGCCCGAGCATCAGCTCGTTGCCGTAGGTCTTCGACCGGTCGTTCGCGGTGATCGTCAGGTCCCGCAGGTTGACCGTCAACGCGCCGTCGGCGTACTCGACGTCGTAGTTGTCCAGCCCGCTGCCGACCGCCGTCCGAGGCCACGATCGCATACGGCGAGCCGGCCACCGTCGCGGTCGCCGCCGCACCCGCCTAGGTCAACGTCACCGAGTCCACGGTGTCGCCGTTGACCAGATCCCCGACGCCGGTGCCGAACGCCTGCCGTCGCCCAGCGGCAGCTCGTTGCCGTAGGTCTTCGACCGGTCGTTCGCGGTGATCGTCAGGTCCCGCAGGTTGACCGTCAACGCACCGTCGGCGTAGTGGACGTCGTAGTTGTCCAGCCCGCTGCCGACCGCGTCCGAGGCCACGATCGCGTACGGCGAGCCGGCCACCGTCGCCGTCGCCGCCGCACCCGCACTGGCCAGGGTCACCGACGCAACGGTGTCGCCGTTGACCAGCTCCCCCGCCCCGGTCGTGAACCCGGTCGTGCCCAGCACCAGCTCGTTGCCGTAGGTCTTCGACCGGTCGTTCACGGTGATCGTCAACGCGCGCTGGTCGACGGTCAGCTTCCCCTTGACGTAAGCGATGGCGTAGTTGCCCAGGTCGGTTGCCGGACCGGCCACCGCGGCAGAGGCGACGATGTCGTACGGCGACCCGGCTACACCGGCGGTCGCAGCCGCACCCGCACTGGTCAGCGTCACCGACGCGACGGTGTCACCGTTGACCAGACCGTCGGAGTTGGTCCCGAACGCTGCGTTGCCGAGCACGAGCTCGTTGCCGTAGGTCTTCGACCGGTCGTCGGCGGTGATCGTCAGCGGCCGCTGCCCGACCGTCAGACTGCCGTTGACGTAGTGGATGTCGTAGTTGGCCAGCCCGCTGCCCTGAGCGTCGCTCGGGGTGATGCCATACGGCGACCCCGCCACCGTCGCGGTCCCCGCGGCACCCGCGCTGCTCAACGTCACCGCGGTCACCGTGTCCCCGTCGACCAGCTCCCCCGCACCGGTGGCAAACGCAGTGGTGCCCAGCACCAGCTCGTTGCCGTAGGTCTTCGACCGGTCGTTCGCCGTCACCGTCAGGTCTCGCAGGTTGATGGTCAGCTTGGCCCCGACGAACGTCAGGTCGTAGTTGTCGTCCAAGGCCAAGGAGCCCTGGGTGATCGCGTACGTCCCCACCGTCTGACCAGGATCCCGGTCCAGCTCCCCGGTGAACTCGTCGCCGAACACCACCGAGCCCTGCGTGACCTGGTAGCTCAGCTGCGGGTCGGTCTCCCCGTAGGTCTTGCTCTGCGGGTCAGCGGTCACCTCCACCGCACGCTTGCCAATCGTCAGCTCGCCCGCCACGAACGACAGCTCGTAGTTGTCGTCCAACGCCAAGGACCCCTGGGTGATCGCATACGTCCCCACCGTCTGACCAGGATCCCGGTCCAGCTCCCCGGTGAACTCGTCGCCGAACACCAGCGACCCCTGCGTGACCTGGTAGCTCAGCTGCGGGTCGGTCTCCCCGTAGGTCTTGCTCTGCGGGTCAGCCGTCACCTCCACCGCACGCTTGCCGATCGTCAGCGTGCCGTTCGAGGCGATCAGCTCGTAGTTGTCCAGCACTCCGTCCGCCGCGTTCGCGTGCGGCACGATCGCGTACGTACCGACCCCGCTCGCAGCGGTGGCCGCCGTGGTGAAGGACAGCGTGATGTCCTCGTCGGCCTGGATCCCTGAGATCGAGCCGGTGAACGGCGGGTTCGCGTTCCCGTACGTCTTCGACTTGTCCGACGCCGAGATGAACAGCTTGCGCGGGAAGATCGTGGCCGTCGTCGTGGGAGTCGGGTCGATCAGCGCGTAGTTGGCCGCGTCCTCACCGAGCAGGCTCGCCCCGGTGAGGGTGACCGTCCTGTTCACGCCGGCGTCCTTGCTCCCGAAGGTGGCGGCGCCACCCACGAGGTGGACGTCGTCGCCGCTGATGAAGCCGCTGAGGGTTCTCGAGGTCACCGTGGCTGCAGTCGTGCCGTCGTAGTCCTTGTCGTCCGCCGTGAAGTTCGCGTTGATGCCGAGGGCGGTGATGTCCGCGGACGTCGTGAGGGTGGTGGAGGCCAAGGCGTAGTCGCCAGCCGCCTCCCCACCAAGACCGAACCCGGTGCCGGTGACGGTCTTGTCGGCGCCGACCGCTCTGGTGCCGAACGTCGCGGTTCCACCGACGAGCTGGACGTCGTCGTCGTCGAGGACCCCGGTCAGTGAACGAGTCGCGATCGTGGCGGTGACGTTCCCGTCGTACGGCTTGTCGTCGGCCGTGAAGGAGCCGCTGACCTGCCTGGCGGTGATGTCGGCCTGGGCCGTGTCCATGCCGTCGAGGGTGTAGTTGTCCTCGTCCGCACCCGACAGGACGGCTCCGGCCAGGGTGACGGTCTTGGCCACGCCGACGTGCTTGTCGGCGAACGTCGCAGTGCCCCCGGTGAGGGCCACGACGTCCTGGCCGACCACGCCCATCACGGAGCGGTCGGTGACCGTCGCGGTGTTGTCACCGTCGTAGACCTTGTCGGCCGCCGTGAAGCTTCCGGTCAGCGACCTCGCAGTGATGTCGGCGGTGGTGGTGCCGACCGAGGTGAGGCTGTAGTTGTCCTTGTCCGCTCCGGACAGCGTCGCACCGGACAGGGTCACCGTCTTGTCCGTGCCGACGTTCTTGTCCGCGAAGCTGGCCGTTCCGCCGGACACGGCCAAGGTGTCGCCCACCAGTACGCCGTGCACGTTGCGGCTGAGGACCGTCGCCGAGGTGTCACCGTCGTACGTCTTGTCGTCCGCTGTGAAGGATCCGGTGACGTCCTTGGGGCTGATGGTCGCCGTAGTGGTGGCGACCCCGGTCAACGTGTAGTTGTCCTTGTCGACACCGCTGAGGGAGGCGCCGGTGAGCGTGACGGTCTTGTCGACTCCCGCGCTGCTGTCGGCGAACGCCGCCGTTCCGCCGGACAGCGAGACGTCATCGCCGGACACCGCTCCCACGAGCGACCGGTTCGTCACCGCTGCCGCGGCCGTCCGGTCGTACGCCCTGTCGGCAGCGCTGAACGAGCCGGTGATCGACAAGGGCGTGATGTCGGCGCTGGTCGGCGTCACCGAGGTGACGGTGTAGTTGCCGCCATCGGTGCCGCCCAGGACGAACCCGGAAGCCGTGACCGGCTTGCCGTTGCCGGCGTTCTTGTTCGCGAAGACCGCCGTCCCTCCGGTGACCGTGACGGTGTCGCCCGGCGCCACGCCCGTGAGGCTGCGAGAACCGATGGTCGCTGCGGTGGTGCCGTCGTAGACCTTGCTCTGAGCGGTGAAACCGACAGTCACCCCGCGAGCCGCGATGTCGGCAATGGTCGTGAGCGTCGACGACGCGAGCTGGTAGTTCCCGGCGTTCGCTCCGGTGAGGGAGAACCCGGTGCCCGTCACGGTCTTGCCGACTCCGATGTTCTTGTTGACGAACGTCGCCGTGCCGCCGGCCAGGTTGACCGTCTGGCCGGGCACCACGCCTCCGGAGAGACTCCGGCTCGCGATGGTCGCGGCGGTGGTGCCGTCGTACACCTTGTTGTCGACGGTGAAGCTGCCGGTGAGCGTGCGCCTGTCGACCTGCTGCGTGAGTGCCGCGCTGGTGCTGGTGGAGAAGGCCGCCGAAGGGTTGTACGTCGCCGTGATCGAGTGACTCCCGACCGACAGCGTGCCGGCGACGAGGGCCGGAGTCGTGCAGGTCGCCTGGTTGCCGTTCAGGGCAACCTGGTTGCACAGGACGGTGGTGCCGTCCCTGAAGGTGACCGTCCCGGTCGTCGGGTTGGTCGGCGATGAGGTCACGGTTGCGGTGAACGTCACCGCGGTTCCGTAGCTGCTGGGGTTGAGGTTGCTCGCAACGGCTGTCGCCGTGCTGGCCGTTGCGGGTGGCCCGTACGTCGCACGGAACGTCGCGGCGCCGTTGTTGGGCTCGCCGACGATGCAGATCGACCTCTGGTTGGTCCCCGTGATCACGGTGAAGACCACGTTGCCCGAGGTGCGGGTCCACGCTTGGAAGGGACGGTTGTTGCTTCCCGTGGCAGAGGCGTCGAGGCGGAGCGACTGTCCACCTGCCACGGCCATCTGGCCGGTCCCGGACGTGACTGTTCCGGACCCCGAGCAGGTCGCGTTGGCGGTGAAAAGCGTGCGCGTGATGGTGCCACCTGCGTCGCTGGGAGAGAGCTCGATGTTGATGTTGCTGTCTGTGAACGAGGTGGTGGCGGTGCCGGACACCTCTCCGGTCGCGAGGACCTGGTACGTAGCCACGAACCAGTCCGGCAGGTTGAAGTCGTCGACGATCCCGCCTGCCTCGTCGGCGACGACGTCGGAGTTGCGCTCCCAGGTGCGGCCCTGGTCGTCGTTGACGTAGATGTGAACACTTTCGCCGGCCTGCCAGCTGCCGCCGGTGAGGTGGACCGCCGAGCCGGGCGCGTAGTCGTCCTGGTCGCTCTGGATCCAGGGGATGCCCGGCTGGTCCGCGGGCTCGACCGCGTCCGCCGCACTGATCGTCATCAGCTGGGCGCCCAGCGTCAGCGCGAGGACCAGCAGGGCGATCAGCGCCCTGGCGGACGAACCTGCGCCTCGGCAGGACGAAACGCGCGATGACACCAGCATGCGGCGACCCCCCGGTCGATCTCAATCGTCGCCAAGCCCCCCGGCCGACGTCCGCCCTCCCGAAGAAGGTGGCTGTGAGTCTGGGGCCCGGGGCCGACACGTCGTGGATATTTCAACATGAAATGACCCGAAACCTGGGGTGGGTGGTCTAGCCCATCCCGAGGGATTGACCAGCTCGCCCCGGTGGCGCAGCGGCTACGCATGTCAGAACGCGGCCCTGCCCCGTGGCCGAATGGAAAATCTTGACCAAGTGGACCGGACCGCTTGCCCCGATGTGCTGGGCTAGGGGCATGGGCTGGTGGACCGACGAGGTGTTGCCGCACATCACCAACTTCACGCTGAACGGTCGGGAGATGGGCGAGCTTCGCGCGCAGGCGTGCGAGGCGCTGCGCGGCCGGGTGCTGGAGGTCGGCTTCGGCAGCGGTCTGAACATTCCCTGGTACCCCGAGACGGTGAAGCAGGTCGACGCCGTCGAGCCCTCCGAGCTCGCCTGGAAGCTGTCCGAGAAGCGCCGTCTGGAGACCACGGTTCCCATCGGCCGCGTCGCGCGCGACGCGCACCAGCTCAACATCGCCGGCGAGAGGTACGACGCCGCATTGGTCACCTTCACGCTGTGCACGGTCGCCGACCCGGTCGCCGCTCTGCGCGAGGTGCACCGCGTGCTGAAGCCCGGCGCCAGCCTCCACTTCCTCGAGCACGGCATCTCCGACGACCCCAAGGTGGTGGTCTGGCAGTACCGCCTCGAGCCCATCCAGCGCCGCATCGCCGGTGGCTGCCACCTCACCCGCGACCCCGGCGAGCTCGCCGAGAGCGCCGGGCTACGGGTCAAGATGGTCGAGCGGGGCGATCTCCCGGGTGGGCCCAAGCCCTTCACGGCAGGCTTCTTCGGAGAAGCCGTCCGCGTGTGAGCGATCTGCCTCACCCAGGAGCCGCCCGCGCGGCCTCCGCGGCCGACGCTCTGGGCCTCGCCTACGCCGTCACGCGCCATGGGCCGGTCTCCTCGCTCGCCGAGGCGGCCGCGGCCCGTGGCCTCGAGCCGCGGCAGGTCGTCAAGACGATGGTCGTGCGCGTCTCGGAGGGCGACCACCGGTTCGTGCTGGTGCCCGGCGACCGCGAGATCGCCTGGCCCAAGCTGCGCGCGCTGCTGGGCGTCAGCCGGCTCTCGATGCCGTCGGCCGACGAGGCCCTCGCCGTCACCGGCTACCGGCGTGGGACGATCACGCCGCTCGGCAGTCTCCAACCCCTGCCCGTCATCGCCGACGAACGCGTCTCCGGCACCATCTCCATCGGCGGAGGCGACCACGGTGTCGCCCTCACGGTGGATGCGGGCGAGCTGATCGCTGCGCTGGATGCCTCGGTCGCCGACGTCACAGAGCCTGGGTAGCCACGTCCACAGCACCTGTGACCGAACGGGTCCTCCAACTGCGCTCGAGAAGAGCCCGTTGGGGTCACAGGTGTCGGATTCACCGGCCGGCCGGGGAAACCGACATCGTGGAGGCGTCGGCTGGTGAGGCGGCAGGAGCTCGCCAGAGCGCGACCGAAAGGCAGAGCGCCCAGAGGATGGCGACGGGCGTCACGTACGCGCCGTACTGCGCGAGGCCGGCCAGCAGCACCACCGCACCGCAGCCGAGCCCGACGCGGCCCACCCAGCGAGCGAGAACGCCGGTCCTCAGGACCGCAGCGGAGACACCCAGGATGGTCAGTCCGAGCACCGCCATCCCGGAGAACCCGAGGACCATGTAGTTGACGGCGGTGAGAGCCCGGAGGACGTCCGTGCCGGGCAGCGGCTCCCCCATCACGTCGACCAGGTGCCCCACCACGCCCCGGATGGCTCCGGTGACCAGCCACAGGCTCGTCACGGCGGTCGCCATCGACCGGCCGAACGCCATCCAGGCCGACTCCCGGGCGCCGGGCAGCGTCCCTAGGTGGTGCCGTACGACGACGAGAGTGGTCGCGGCGCCGATCGCGGCGAGCCCGGAGAAGACGCCGGACCAGCGGTTCGCCGAGTCCTGCCACCAGGCGAGCAGCTGCGCATCACTGGCGTCGTGCGGCACGTCGACCGCTGCGACCGTCAGGAAGAGGAAGACGCCGAACAGGCCGGCTGCTGCGGCCGCCACGCGACCTTGGGTGATTGTCATGCGCCCAGGCTCGCGGGAGGAAGGTGTCGACCGCGTCGTGGCGAGCACCGGAACCCGACTCGGTAGCAGCCCTGACTGTGGCCGGTCCTTCGCCGGGAGGGTCAGCCGCGGCGGCGGTTCTGCATGGCGTGGGCGATGTTGACGGCGGCGATCCCCGCCCACGCCACGCCCAGGCCCGGCAGCTCGGCGATGGCTGCGGAAATCGCCGTGATCGGGATCCCCACCCCCAGCGAGACGATGCCGAGGGCGAGCTGACGCTTGCCGGCAGCCTCGGCGGCCCGCTGCTCGATGCTCCGCCCACCCGAGGTGGCCGCCACCCGGCGCTGGATCTCCTTCTCCATGCGGTCGGCGAAGGAGTCGACCAGCGCCTTCTCGTAGTCGGGGCCGAGCTCGCCGCGGGTGGCGAGCAGGGCCTCGTAGTCGCGTCGCTCGAGCTCGTCGTCCGGCACGGCTGAAGGGTTACAGGTACTGGCCGGTGTTGGCCACCGTGTCGATCGACCGGCCCGGCTCGGTGCCCTGCTTGCCGGTGATGAGCGTGCGGATGAAGACGATCCGCTCGCCCTTCTTCCCGGAGATCCGCGCCCAGTCGTCGGGGTTGGTGGTGTTGGGCAGGTCCTCGTTCTCCTTGAACTCGTCGACGCAGGCCTGGAGCATGTGCGCGACGCGGATGCCGTACGAGTTGTGCTCGAGACGGTCCTTGATCGCCATCTTCTTGGCCCGGTCGACGATGTTCTGGATCATCGCGCCGGAGTTGAAGTCCTTGAAGTACAGGACCTCCTTGTCGCCGTTGGCGTAGGTCACCTCGAGGAAGCGGTTCTCCTCGCTCTCGGTGTACATCCGCTCGACGGTGGCCTGGATCATCGCCGCCACGCAGGCTTCCCGGTCGCCACCGAACTCGGTCAGGTCGTCCTCGTGGAGCGGGAGCTCCTTGATGAGGTACTTGCTGAAGATGTCGCGTGCCGACTCGGCGTCGGGGCGTTCGATCTTGATCTTCACGTCGAGCCGTCCGGGTCGCAGGATCGCGGGGTCGATCATGTCCTCGCGGTTGGAGGCGCCGATGACCAGGACGTTCTCGAGGGTCTCGACGCCGTCGATCTCGCTGAGCAGCTGCGGGACGATGGTGTTCTCGACGTCGGAGGAGACGCCCGAGCCGCGGGTGCGGAACAGCGAGTCCATCTCGTCGAAGAAGACGATCACGGGCGTGCCCATGCTGGCCTTCTCACGAGCCCGCTGGAACACCAGCCGGATGTGGCGCTCGGTCTCGCCGACGTACTTGTTGAGCAGCTCGGGGCCCTTGATGTTGAGGAAGTAGGACTTGCCTTCCTGCCCGGTCTTGGCCGCGACCTTCTTGGCCAGCGAGTTGGCGACGGCCTTCGCGATCAGCGTCTTGCCGCAGCCGGGAGGACCGTAGAGCAGCACGCCCTTGGGCGGCTTGAGCTTGTGCTCCTTGAACAGCTCGGGGTGCAGGTAGGGCAGCTCGACGGCGTCGCGGATCGCGTCGATCTGGGAGATCAGGCCGCCGATCTGGGTGTAGTCGATGTCGGGTACCTCTTCGAGGACGAGCTCCTCGACCTCCGACTTGGGCACCTTCTCGTAGACGTAGCCGGCCCGGGTGTCGAGCAGCAGCGAGTCGCCGGCGCGGATGGTGTCGTTGCGCAACGGCTCGGCGAGACGCACCACGCGCTCCTCGTCGGCGTTGGCGATGACGAGGGCCCGCTCACCGTCGGCGAGCAGCTCCTTGAACATCACGACCTCGCCGACCTCCTCGAAGTCGAGGGCCGCGACGACGTTGAGCGCCTCGTTGAGCATGACCTCCTGGCCGCGCACGAGCGAGTCGAGCTCGACCGAGGGGCTGACGTTCACGCGCAGCTTGCGGCCGCCGGTGAAGACGTCGATGGAGTCGTCCTCGTTGCGGGCGAGGAAGGTGCCGAATCCGGCCGGCGGCTGGGCGAGCCGGTCGACCTCCTCCTTCAGCTTCATGATCTGGTCGCGGGCTTCGCGCAGCGTCTGCGCGAGGCGTTCGTTCTGCGCGGTCACCGCCGAGAGGGAGCGCTGCGTGTCGGCCAGCCGCAGCTCGAGGCCGCGGCTGTGGGCCGGTCCGTCGCTCAGGCGGCGACGCAGGTCGTGGACCTCCGCCTCCAGGAACCGGACCTGGTTGGCGAGCTCGTCACGGCCGCGGCCGTCAGAGCTCCGGTCGTTGCCGGGGGCGTCCTGCGATGTGGCCATCTGTGCGTCACCTCCTGAAATCGACCCTACCCGCGTCGACGGGTTGCGCGAGTGTGAACAAGAGGGTGTTGGACAGGAATTGATACATCTGTGACCACCGGGTATAGCCCGTTCGGGCCACTCCCCTGGCTGTCCGTCGGTTACTCGCCGGTCACAATCCGGCCGCCGGGTCGGGGCACGCCTCGTGTCGCCTCGCCGACTCACTCGTCGGGTTGCTCGTCGGGCGCATCCACGGGTACGCCGGGTGGTCGCGGCCCGGCGTAGTCGGGACCGTAGGCACCTGGCGCCGGCCGGCGGCGCTTGACGGGCGGACGCTCCCCGGGTGCCATCCGCCGGGCAGTCACCAGGAAGGCGGTGTGACCGATCATCGCGTGGCCGGGCCGCACCGCCAGCCCTTCGACGTGCCAGTCGCGGACCAGCGACTCCCAGGCCTGCGGCTCGGTGAAACCGCCGTGCACGCGGATGCTCTCCACGATGCGGGACAGCTGGGTCGTGGTGGCGACGTACGCGCACACGATGCCGCCCGGCAGCAGCGCTCCGGCGGCCGCGTCGAGGCACTCCCACGGGGCCAGCATGTCGAGGACGAGCCGGTCGGTGCGCTCGCCGGACGCGGGCAGCTCCTCGGCGAGGTCCCCCAGCCGCAGCTCCCACGCGGGATGGTCCGCCGCCGAAGAACTGGGTGACGTTGCGCCGGGCGACGTCGGCGAACTCCTCGCGGCGCTCGAACGAGAGCACCCGCCCGTGCGGGCCGACGGCGCGCAGCAACGAGCAGGTCAGCGCCCCGGAGCCCACGCCGGCCTCGACGACGTGGGCGCCCGGGAAGACGTCGGCCATCGCGACGATCTGGGCGGAGTCCTTGGGGTAGACGACCGCAGCGCCGCGCGGCATCGACACCACGAACTCCGACAGCAGCGGCCGGAAGACCAGGTACTCGCCGCCCCCGGAGGAGGTGACGGTGAAGCCCTCCTCGCGGCCGATCAGGTCGTCGTGCTCGAGGTGGCCGCGGTTGGAGAAGAACCGCTTGCCGGGCTCGAGGCAGAAGTTGTGGCGACGTCCCTTGGCATCGACCAGCCGGACCCACTCCCCGGCCCGCAAGGCCCCGCGGTGCACACCTGCCCAGGCCTCCGGTGACACATCGGGGTGCTGGTCGGCTGGGTCTGGCACAGATCGGACGATAGCGAGAGGGTACGGCGCCGCGTCAGCGGCCGCGGGCGGCGCGGAAGGCGCGCTCGACGTCGAGTGCCGACAGCACGCCGTAGATGGTGCCGTCGTCCTCGACGAGGAGGTACTCGTGAGCCGGCATGTCGGACATCGCCCGCACCAGCTGCTCGCCCTCGATGCCGGCCGGCAGGCTCATGCCCGGCTCGATGGTCCGGGCGACGGTGGAGACGGCCACCCAGGGTCGGCGTTCCTCGGGCGTCGCGACGAGCGCCGCCTCGCTGACCAGGCCGATGGGGCGACCGGTCCCGGTGACCGTGATCAGGCTGCCCGCCTCGGCCTCCCGGGCACGGCGCACCGCCTCGGCCAGCGGCAGGTCGTCGGGCACCGTCAGGGCCCGGCGGGCCAACCGTCGGGCGACCAGCGCGGGCAGGCTGCTGCGGGCGCGAGCGGAGGCCAGTGCCGACGAGGCGGCGGACCAGAGGAACAGGGCCACCATGCCGGCCAGCAGCACGTCGAAGACGTCAGGGGGCGTGCCGAGGACCGGCTCCTGGAGCAGCGGCCACGCGAGCGCCGCGACGGCCGTCATCCGGCCGGTCCACGCGGCCACGACGGTGCCCTTGAGCATGTCGCCGGTGACTCCCCACACGACCGACTTGAGGACCCGGCCGCCGTCGAGCGGGAGGCCCGGGACCAGGTTGAGGACCCCGACGATCAGGTTCGCGCCGGCCAGGCCCTCGACCGCCATCAGCAGCAGCCCGTCGGGCGTCACGAACCACAGCCCGAGCGCGCCGACGCCCACCGCGATCGAGGTGAGGGGTCCGACGACGGCGATCAGCGCCTCTTGACGCGGCGTACGCGCCTCGCCCTCGATGGCCGTGGCCCCTCCGAGGAAGTGCAGCGTGATCGAGCTGACCTGGTAGCCGAAGTGGCGGGCCATGAAGGCGTGCGACGCCTCGTGCAGCAGGACCGAGAGGTAGAGGATGACCGCGAACGCGAACCCGGCGACGTACTTGAGCCCACCGAGGCCCGGCGCGACCTGGTCGACCCGGGGAGACACCACCCAGGCGATCAGCGCGGCGATCAGGAACCACGAGCTGGTGACCAGCACGTCGCTGCCGGCGATGGTGCCGACCTTGAAGGTGCCCGGAGGCCGCTGCGGACGCTGCGGGCGCGACGGTGTCCGGGACGCCTCGGACGAGTGTTCGGACACATGTCGAGGCTATCCGACAGGGTACGGCGGGTGTCGGTGCGCTCGCCTAGGGTCGGCTCATGACCGTCGACCAGGACGCCTCACCGGCCGAGCGGGCCTCCCGCCGCCGGGTCGACGGCGTCGAGGTGCTCGGGGCCATCTCGCCGAGCCGCGCGGCCGACTTCATGACCTGCCCGCTGATGTTCCGGTTCCGCACGGTCGACCGGCTGCCCGAGCCGTTCTCCGTCGACGCCGTGCGCGGCACGGTCGTCCACAAGGTGCTCGAAGACCTGTTCTCTCTGCCCGCCGAGGAGCGCACGCCCGAGCGTGCGCGGGAGATGCTGGTGCCGACGTGGCAGTCGTTCGTGGAGGACGATCCGCGGCTCGGCGAGATGTTCGCCGAGGCGCAGCTCGCCGACCCCGCCAGCCCCGGCTTCCTCGACTGGATCCGCTCGGGGTGGGCGGTGCTCGACCGCTACTTCGAGCTCGAGGACCCTCGCCGACTCGAGCCCGCCGAGCGCGAGCTCTACGTCGAGACGTTGCTCGACTCCAGGCTGCTGCTGCGCGGGTTCGTCGACCGCCTCGACGTCGCGCCCGACGGTGCGATCAGGATCAGCGACTACAAGACGTCGGCATCGCCCCACCCTGACTACGAGGCCAAGGCGCTGTTCCAGATGAAGTTCTACGCGCTGGTCGTCTGGCGGATGCGGGGCGTGATCCCCAAGCAGCTCCAGCTCGTCTACCTCGGCAACGGCGAGATCCTGCGCTACGAGCCCGACGAGGCCGACCTGCTGGCCACCGAGCGCAAGGTCAACGCGTTGTGGGAGGCGATCCGGCAGGCCGACGAGCTGCGCGAGTGGCAGCCCAACCGGTCCAGGGCGTGCGACTGGTGCTCGTTCAAGGCGATCTGCCCGGCCTGGGGTGGCACTCCCCCGCCCGTGCCGCCGAGGCGACCAGCGGTCACACCCGATGACGCTCGGCCCAGAGTGCTGCGCTGGTTCGGTCGGCTACGCCGATGGTGGCGAAGATCGAGGTGAGGTGCGCCTTCACCGTGCGCTCGGTGATGCCGAGCCGCCGGGCGATCTGCTTGTTGGCCAGCCCCTCGCGCACCAGCTGCAGCACCTCCCGCTCGCGGGGCGTCAGGTCGGGCATGTCGGCCGACGGACGACGGGTGTCCAGCAGCTCGCGGGCCGCGCGCGGGTGGATCGGCGACTCGCCGCGAGCGACGGCGCGGATCCCGCCGAGGATGTCGTCGGGCTCGGCGTCCTTGAGCAGGTAGCCCACCGCCCCCGCGTCGAGGGCGCCCACGATGCGCTCCGCGTCGGCGTACGACGTCAGCACGAGCACGTCGGCGAGCTCCTCGGCCACGATCGCGCGGGTCGCGCTGACTCCGTCGACCCCCGGCATCTGCAGGTCCATCAGCACGACGTCCGGCCGGGTCGCCCTCACCACCTCGAGCGCCTCGGCGCCGTCGCTGGCCGTGCCGACGACGCGCAGGTCCTCGACGCCAGCGAGCAGCTGGGTGAGGCCACCGCGAACCACCGCGTGGTCGTCGACGACGACCACGGTGATGATGTCGCCCTCGGTCTCGTCGACGGTCGCGCTCACCTGACTGCCACCTCCATCCGTACCTCGGTGCCCTCGCCGGGACTCGACCGTACGTCGAGCCTTCCGCCCGCGTCGCGTCACCAGGCTGGCGAGTCCGCGCAAGCCGAAGCTCGCCGGGTCCCGGTCGGCGTGAGGGTCGAAGCCGTCGCCGTCGTCGACCACCTGCAGCACCAGGCGCCCGTCGTGCCGGCTGCACGTCGACCTCGAGCGTCGACGCGCCCGCGTGCCGGATCGCGTTGCGCACCGCCTCCTGCGCCACCCGCCACACCAGGGCGACCGTCTCGTCGGGGAGAGGGCCGATGTCGCCGACCCGCACGCTGGTCTCGACCCGTGCCGCCGCCGCGGGCGCCGTCAGGTCGGTCAGCGCCGCGGCCAGGCCGTCGGCGTGCAGGTCGGGCGGGTGGATCGACACCAGCAGCGACCGCAACGCCTTCAGGCTGGTGCGCAGCGACTGTCCGGCGGTGTGGAGGTCGTCGCGCAGCTCCTCGGGCACCCGGCGTCGCGGCCGACCGCCGTCAGCGAGAACGCCGTCCCGGCCAGGTCCTGCACCACCCCGTCGTGCAGGTCGCGGGCGATCCGTCGGCGTTCGGCCTCGGAAGCGCTCATCGACGCCCGTAGCAGCCGTTCCCGCTCGCGGGCGTTGCGGGTCAGCCTGCGCGTCAGCACCCAGATGATCGGTGTCGCGATCACCAGCATCGCCAGCAGCCCGCCGACCGTGATCCGCTGGATCGGTGCGAACACCGCGCTCCGCCGCGCCGCCAGGTCGTCGGCGGAGTAGTAGACCTCGAAGAGCATCGGCTCGCCCTCCGGCGACCGGATGCGCGTGTAGACCTCGACCAGCCCGCCGGAGTCGGTCTCGAAGCGGTTCTCCGGCTTGGAGAGGTCGGAGACCTCGGCCTCGGTGCCGCCGTTCTCCAGCACCTCGGTCTCCTCGTCGTCCAGCGGGTACTGCAGGCCCGATCAGCTTGCTCTCGTCGGAGTAGAGGATCGTGCCGTCGGCACGCCAGATCTTCACCCGGCGTACGTCGCCCACCAGCAGGCGGTCGAGCACCTCGCGGTCGAGCTTGTCGATGGCGCCGGCCTCGCCGTCGACCAGGCCCCGCGGGATCGCGGGCTGCGCCACCGAGCGGGCCAGCACCCGGGTCAGCGCACGCGCGTCGGCGCTGGCCTCGTCGGCGGCCACGCGGGCGCTGAGGATCGAGGTCGCGACCGAGAGCACGATGAACAGCAGCACGGCCAGCGACGAGGTACTGCGCCACCGGGTTGCGGAGCAGCCTCACCCGGTCAGCCTAGGAGTCACGCCGCCATCAGCCGTCACCAGTCGATCCGGCCGCGGCACACCTCGCCGGTCTTGACCCGCTCGGCGCGGAACACGCAGTGGTCGATCCCGGCCAGGTCGACCAGGGCGCGGCGTACCTCGAACCCGCTCGACCCGGTCACCGCCCGGCCCTGCGCCGAGACGCTCCCGTTGTGCTTGATCTTCCAGGTCCAGGTCTGCCCGGCCCGGGTGTGCTCGACCCGGCCGCGCAGCTCGATGCGCTCGTCGTCGTCCCACTTCGCGCGCATCTCCCAGTCGGCGGTGCCGGAGCACGATCCGCTCTTGCGCACCTCGTCGTCCGAGGCGCTGACGCTCGACGGGAGCATCGCGATCACGACGGCCGTGGCCGCCCCGATCATCAGACGGAGAACCAGCCGGCTCGTCGGGCCCGTCACCACGAGACGGTCGCGCGGCAGACCTCACCCGAGCTTCGGGTGGACTGCGCGGAACACGAAGTGGTCGGTGCCGGCCAGGTTGGCGGGCTTGCGCTCGACCTCGAACGAGCCGCTGGGCCCGGTCGTCGTGGACTGGCCCTTCGCGAACACGCTGCCGTTGTGCTTGAACTTCCAGGTCCAGGTCTGGCCCACCTTGTTGCTGTCGATCTCGGCCTCGACCTCGATCCGGCCGTCGTCGGACTTCGCCTTGATCTTCCAGTCGGTCCCGGCGCTGCAGGACCCGTTGCGCTCGATCCGGTCGTCGTCATCGCCCGCCACCGCCGGCGGGATGAGCGCGACCAGGGCGAGGGCGGGCACGGCCAGTGCGGCGGCGACACGGTGGGTCGTCTTCACGATCGTCTCCTTCAGAGGTTCTCCTGGGTACGGCGCCCAGCCTGCCGCCTGAGGTGATCCGCTCACCATTGCCAAGAGGTACTAGGACCTACGGTGCCGCCTCCCGGCGGCTGTGCCGGCTTCGCTGGCGGTTCCAGGGCGCCTCGCGGCGAGGGAGTTCGCCTCCCGGCGGGGGCGGTGTCCGGTGGTCAGCGTCGGCGGCCGGGTGCGGCAGCCGGCTCTCGCGGGGGACAGGGCGCCGCGGCGCCCCGGTGGTCATTGTCCGCGGGTGGCTGCGTTGCCGGGCGCCTGCGCTTTAGCGCCGCCGCGAGAGCCACTGCCGCCCCCGTCCCCGGGCGGTCACCGCGCGGCCACCAGGGGTCACTGACCGCGGGTCGGCCCGCACGAAACGCACGGACCGCAACCCGAGGACCTGACCCCTGCGCCCGGACGGACACCGGGGCACGGCGCGAGCCGTCCCTCGCCCGTGCCCACTCGACCAACGGACACCCCCTCGCCGGGAGGCGAAATCAAGGCTCCGGCTCCGCCGGGTAGAGCACGCAGGCGACGTCCACTCCCCCCGCTCGCCGCAGGGCCGGCGAGTCCGCGGGCTGGAACTGGACCTCGACACCGTTGCCGGCATCCTCGATGTCGCGCACGCCCTTCCAGAGCGGCTCGTCGGGGTTCTCGGCCTTGATCCGGTCGAGCAACGCGCGCACCTCACCTGCCCCGCCCTTGCCGAGCGTCGCCGTGGTCGAGGGCTGGTCGAGAACGTCGAGGTCGCCGATCAGGGCCTTCTCGTCGTCGTACGCCTCGACCTTGCGCGTCCAGTGCTCCTCCAGGAGCACCCGAAGGTCGCGCGACTCCCAGCCGCACTCGGCGATCGCTTCGGGGCACCGCGGGTGGAAGGCGCACCCGAGCGGAGGCTCGGCCGCGTCGGGGATCTCCCCGCGGGGCAGGTCACGAGCGACCATCCGGTCGGGGTCCGGCTCCGGGATCGCCTTGAGCAGGGCCTTGGTGTAGGGGTGCCGGGGGTTGGCGAAGATCTCGTCGGTCGGTCCGATCTCGACGACCCGGCCGAGGTACATGATCGCGATGCGGTCGCAGAAGTACTTCGCCGTCGCCAGGTCGTGGGTGATGTAGACGTAGGTGAGCCCCATCTCCCGCTTGAGGTCGAGCATCAGCTGCAGGATCTTCGCCCGCACGCTCATGTCGAGCATGGAGACCGGCTCGTCGGCGACCAGCACCTCGGGGTTCAGGATGATCGCCCGGGCGATCACGGCCCGCTGCTTCTGACCGCCGGAGAGGTCGGAGGGGTACTTCGACAGGAACCGCTCGACCGGCGACAGCCCGACCCGCTCGAGGGCCTCGGCCACGCGCTTCTTGAGGCTCTCACCCGAGGCGATCTTGTGGATCACCAGCGGGTGGCCGACGGCCTCCTCGATCGTCATCGAGGGGTTGAGCGCGGCGTGCGGGTCCTGGAAGACCATCTGGAGGTCGGTGCGGAGCTGGCGCAGCTCCGCCCCGCGCATCTCGGAGACCCGTCGCTCGCCGCGGTCGGCCGAGTGGTAGGTGATCCGGCCCTCGCTGGCCGGCACCAGCCCGAGCAGGGCGCGGCCCAGCGTGGTCTTGCCGCTGCCGGACTCGCCGACCAGGCCGAGCACCTCGCCGCGGCGCAGCGAGACGGACACGCCGTCGACGGCCTTGACCATCCGCGCCTTCAGGCCGAGCAGCCGCGAGAGCGCGCCGCCCTGCAGCTGGAAGTGGACGGCGAGGTCGTCGACGTCGAGGACGGTGTCGGACAGCGGCGCCGGTCCGACCGGTCGTTGCTGAGGGTCTCAGGCTTCGTCGGCAACGGCGATCTCCTCCCGCTGGGAGCGGGGCCCGCTCGGACTCCGGTACGTCGGCCGCCAGGCCGTCCTTGAAGTCGGCCGCCCAGCACTGGGCGCGGCTGCCTCCCGCGTGCTCGCGCTCGACCGGGTGCCGGGTGGCGCAGATCTTCATCGCGTCGGGGCAGCGGGGGTGGAAGTGGCAGCCCGAGGGCGGTTCGACCAGGTCGGGAGGTGCGCCGTCGATGTAGTTCAGCCCCGTGGTCCGCAGCGAGATCGTCGAGCGCAGCAGCTCGCGGGTGTAGGGGTGCTTGGGCCGGGAGAAGACCTCCCGCGCGTCGCCGATCTCGACGATCTCGCCGGCGTACATCACCGCCACCCGGTCGCACGCCTCGGCGATGATGCCGAGGTTGTGGGTGATCAGCAGCAGCGCGGTGCGGTAGTTGCGCGCGCAGGTCGTGGAGGATCCGGATGATCTGCGCCTCGACCAGCACGTCGAGCGCGGTGGTGGGCTCGTCGGCGACCACGAACGCCGGCCGCAGCACCAGCGTCAGCGCGATCATCAGCCGCTGCCGCATGCCGCCGGAGAACTCGTGCGGGTAGGCGTGGTAGCGGGTCGGCGGGATGCCCATCACCCGCAGCACCTCGAGCGAGCGCCGGTCGATCTCGCTCTTGCTGATCGCCTTGTCGTGGGTCTTCAGCGTCTCGGAGAAGTGCTCGCTGATCCGCATCAGCGGGTTCAGCCGGGTCAGCGGCTCCTGGAAGATCATCCCGAGGTCGCGCCCGCGCATGGCGTGCTGCTCCTTGGGCTTGAGCTTGAGCATGTCGCTGCCCGCGGAACCGCAGCTCGCCGTCGCGGGCGCTGCCGTCGGGCAGCAGCCCGATCAGGCCGCGGCCGAGGGTCGACTTGCCGCAGCCGGACTCCCCCACCAGCCCGAGGATCTCGCCCTCGTGGAGGTCGAAGCTGACGCCGTCGACCGCGCGCACCGGGCCGCGCTCGGTGCCGTACCAGACGCGCAGGTCGCGGACCTCGAGCACCGGAGCCCCGGCGGCCTGCGGCCGGCTCGACCCGCTCGTCGACGATGTCGGTCATCGGACCAGCCTCCTTCTCGGCCTCGCGGGGGCTTGCTCGAGAACGTGACCGCCCGCAGCCGCCGGCGGCGCAGTGCCGGGTTGAGGGTCTCGTTGAGGCCCTCGCCGACGAGCGTGAGAGCCGTGATCAGCAGGATGATCGCCAGGCCGGGCCACAGCGCCGGCCACCACACGCCGGCCTTGCGCGTCGTCGAGCGCCCGGCTGAGGTCGTAGCCCCACTCGGACGCCTCGTTCGGCTGGATGCCGAAGCCCAGGAAGCCGAGGGCGGCCAGGGTGCCGAGGGCGTCGGCGGCGTTGAGGGTGCCGATGACCGGCACCGACTGGACCACGTTGCCGAAGAGGTACTTGCGCATGATCGTGGTGGGCTTCGCCCCGATCGCGCGCGCCGCCTCGACGTACGTCGCCTCGCGCGCGGACACCGTGGTGTTGCGGACCACCCGGAAGTACTGCGGGATGTAGATCGTCGTCAGCGACAGCGCCGCCGCGACGACGCCGCCGCCGAGCGGTCCCTGCAGCAGGAACGAGAAGACGATCGCCAGCAGCAGGGACGGGAAGGCGTAGAGCGCGTCCATGACGAAGACCAGGATGCGGTCGACCCAGCCGCCGACGAACCCGGACGATCAGGCCGAGCGGAACGCCCGATCAGCGCCGAGAGGACGACCGAGAGAAGGACGACCTCGAGGGCGGTCCGGGCGCCCCAGATCACCCGGGACCAGATGTCGTAGAACTGGTCGTTGGTGCCGAGCCAGTGCTCGCCGGACGGCGGCTGCGAGCTTCGGCAGCTTCAGCGCCGTCGGCTCCTCGTGTCTGGTTGAACTCGAACGGCGCGATCCACGGCGCGAGGATCGCGAAGACCACGAAGACGAGCGGTGATGACCACGCCGGTGAGGAGGATCCACCGGGCCAGGCCCTTGGTGTTCCAGATCTGGTTGAAGAACCCTCGCATGTCAGTACCTCACCCTCGGGTCGATCAGGGCGTTGATGATGTCGACGACCAGGCTCACGATCACCACGACCACCGCGAAGAACGTGACCAGCCCCTGCACGGCGATGTAGTCGCGGGAGTTGAGGTACTGCACCAGCTCGGTGCCCGAGGCCCGGCCAGTTGAACGTGGTCTCGGTGAGCACCGCGCCGGACAGGGTCAGCGCGACCTGAAGGCCGATCACCGTGATCACCGGGACGAGAGCGTTGCGGAAGGCGTGGCGGCGTACGACGTGCCGCTCGGCGATGCCTCGGGCGCGGGCCGCCTCGACGTAGTCGCCCTTCATCGCCTGGATCACGTTGACCCGGACCAGGCGGATGATCACGCCGGAGAGCAACAGGCCGAGCGTCGAAGCATGGCAGCACGTGGTGCTTGAGCACGTCGCTGATCGCAGCGCCGTCGCCGGCCAGGATCGCGTCGACGAGCAGGATGTGGGTCTTGGGCTGGACGGTGAACTTCGTGACCGGCGAGGCGATGTCGTAGGTCGGCCAGCCCGGGAAGACCTTGACCACCAGCAGCACGAACATGATGCCGACCCAGAAGATCGGCGCGGCGTAGGTGACCACGCCGAAGATGCGGATGCACGGCGTCGCCGTCGCTGTCGCGGTAGCGGCCGGCCAGGCGGCCGAGCGGCAGCCCGACGACCAGCGCGAACAGGAAGGCGCCGATCGTGAGCGTGAGCGTGGCACCGCCCTGGTCGCGGATCACGTCGAGCACCTCGCGGTTGTCGGAGATGGTGGTGCCGAAGTTGAACCGGGCGACGTCGCCGAGGTACTCGAGGTACTGCACGATGAGCGGCCGGTCGATGCCCCAGCGCTCGCTCGGCGGGCGTCGAGCGCGTCCTCGTCCGAGTCGCCCGCCGAGCGCTGCGCTGACGGGGTCACCGGGCGCCACCCGCAGCAGGAAGAAGACCACGGTGAGCACGACCCACATCATCGGAATGACGAGCAGGATCCTGACCAGGATGTAGCGGGACAGCGATCCCGATCCTGAGCTCACGCGAGAGGCCTCCTTGCGTCGCTGCGGTGTGGCTTGGCCGTAGGCAGTTAACAGCATCGGAGGAGAGAGCCGCACCCTGAGGTGGGGCTCCCTCCTCCGATCAGCGTGCTGCGGCGGCGGTGAGACCGCCGGAGCCGGGGTCGAGCCCCCTGTCAGCCTTCCTTGCTGATCATCCAGAAACGGAAGATGTACGTCGGGTCCAGCGTGTCGAGGACACCCGTCATCGACGAGTTGGCCACGGCGACGTTCTGGCCGTTCCACGACGGGATCAGCGGGACGTCCTCGGCCACGATGTCCTGCAGCTGACCGATCTGCTCGTTGCGAGCGGTCTCGTCGGTCTCGCCGATCTCCTGGTCGAGGAGCTTGTTGACCTCGTCGTTGGAGTAGTTGTTCGCGAAGAACCCACCGTCACGCACGAACGGCGACAGGTAGTTGTCGGCGTCCAGGAAGTCGGGGTACCAGCCCAGGAGGAAGAGGTCGTAGGCGCCCTCCTTGTAGATCGTCTGGTACTCCTCCCACGCCGCGTCGTCGATGGACGCGTCGAACAGGCCGCTGGCGTTCAGCTGGTCGGCCAGCTCGGTCGCCTCGTCGACGGCGTTCGGGCCGTAGTGCTCCGGCGGGTAGCCGAGCTTGATCTTGACCGGCGTCTGCACACCCGCCGTCCTCGAGGATCTGCGTGGCCGCGTCGACGTTGGGCTCGCCGTACTTCTCCTGGAAGGAGTCCTTCTGGCCACCGAAGCCCGGTGGGCACGATGGAGTACGACGGCGTGACGGTGCCGTCGTAGGCGTTGTCGGAGATGGCCTGGCGGTCGATGAGCTGCGCGACGGCCTGGCGGATCGCCTTGTTCTTGCCCACCGGGGTGGAGAACTGCCAGACCCAGTAGCGGAACTCCGAGCCCTTGCCGCGGATGACCTCGGCCTTGCCGCCTTCTTCGATGCTCGTTGAGGTCGGTCGGGCCGAGCGTGCGCCACGCGATGTCGACGTCGCCGGACTCGACGGCCGTCTTGAGCGGCGCCGGGTCGTTGAAGTACTGGACGAAGACCTGGTCGGCTCTGCGGGGTCTTGGTGCCGGCGTAGTCCTCGTTGGCCTCGAAGACCGCCTGCTCGCCGGCCTTGTACTGGCTGAGCTTGTACGGGCCCGAGCCGATCATGTTGGCGATGTCGTCGTCGGCCAGCTTGTCGTCGATGGGGAAGGTGTCCTCGTTGACGATCGACGCCGTGGCCGACGTCAGGATGTGCATGAACGTCTGGTCGGGCTGTTGAGGTGGAACACCACGGTCGTGTCGTCGGGCGTCTCGATGGCGCCGTCGGCCAGGGCGGGGCAAGGTCGGGGTTCTCGGGGTCACCGTTGCTGATCGAGCCGAGCAGCACCGAGGAGCCGTTGGGGTCGGCGATCTCGATGTTGCGCTGGAACGAGAACAGCACGTCCGAGGAGGTGAGCTCGTCGCCGTTGGAGAACTTCGCGCCCTCCGGCAGCGTGCAGGTGATGGTCTGCGGGTCGTCGTACTCGCACGACTCGGCCAGGTCGGGCTCCGGCTCGGAGCCGTTGGCCGGGACGGTCATCAGCTGCTGGAAGATGTTGTACTGGATGTTCCACGAGCCGAAGTCGTAGGAACCGGCCGGGTCGACCGACGTCACGGCGTCGGTCGTGCCGAGGATCCAGGGCGCGCCGGTCGCGGCGTCGCCGCCCACCGCCTCCGTCGCCGTCACCGTTGCCGTCGGACTCACTGCCGCACGCGGCGAGCGTGCCCACGAGGGCGCTCACCGCCAGCAGAGACCAGAGCTTGTTGCGCTTCATTGCACCCCTCTGGGTCGGGGCCCCGGCCGCACGCCGGGGTCGGTACCGCGCGCAACTTACCCCGCACGGGACTCGGGGTCCACGGAGGGTGGCTACCAGGTTGGTCGCGATCCGGCAACGATTCTGGTGGCAGGTCAGGCGCAGGACCGGAAGGTTTGCGGCGGTCAGCCCGTCCAGCGAGTCGGCGAACATCCGCCGCTCGCCCTCCAGGATCGGCACGTGGTTGGGCACGCACGAGCACCGGGCAGCCGGCGGTCTCGGCGGACCGGGCGCCGGTGTTGGAGTCCTCGATCGCCAGGCAGTCGGCCGGGTCGACGCCGAGCAGCCGGGCGGCCTTGAGGTACGGGTCGGGGTAGGGCTTGCCGCGCTCGACGGCGTCGCCGGTGACCACGGCGGCGAACGTGCCCTCGGGCAGCCCGTCGAGGATCGGCTCGACGAACCGCCGGTAGGACATCGTCACCAGCGCGCACGGCACGCCGGCCGCGGCGAGGTCGGCGAGCAGCTCGACGGCCCCGGGTCGCCACGGCACGGCGACCCGGATCTGCTCGATCACGCCGTCGAGGAGCTGCTCGACGATCTCGGCGGGCTCCAGGTCGATCCCCATGTGCTCGCGGATGTAGCGGCCCGACTCGAGCAGGTCGTTGCCGACCAGGTTGAGGGAGTCCTGCTCGGTCCAGGTGCCGCCGTGGCGTTCGGCCAGCTCGTGCTCGGTGACGCATCCAGTACGGCTCGGTGTCGACGAGCGTGCCGTCCATGTCCCACAGGACCGCGGCGTACGGGCTCCGCTGGTTGAGGAGGGCCGCAGGCCGTCACGAACCCGACGGGTCGTGACGGCGCTGCGCGCCTCCCGACGCGTCACTCATCGGGGTCGTAGCCGAGGCTGGGCGAGAGCCACTTCTCGGCCTCGGCGAGCGTCCAGCCCTTGCGGGCGGCGTAGTCCTCGACCTGGTCGCGGCGCGATCCGGCCGACCACGAAGTACTGCGACTCGGGGTGGCTGAAGTAGATGCCGGAGACCGACGCGCCCGGCAGCATCGCCATCGACTCGGTGAGCGCGATGCCGGTGTGCGCCTCGACGTCGAGGAGGTCCCAGATGGCCTGCTTCTCGGTGTGGTCGGGGCTGGCGGGGTAGCCCGGCGCGGGCCGGATGCCGTCGTACCGCTCCTTGATCAGGCCGACGTTGTCGAGCCGCTCGTCGGGGGCGTAGCCCCACAGCTCGCGACGTACGCGCTCGTGCAGCCGCTCGGCGAAGGCCTCGGCGAGCCGGTCGGCGAGCGCCTCGAGCAGGATCGCGCTGTAGTCGTCGACGTCCTTGCGGAACGCCGCGACCCGGTCGGCGGCGCCGAGTCCGGCGGTGACCGCGAACGCGCCGACGTAGTCCTTGAGCCCGGTCGCCTTGGGTGCGACGAAGTCGGCGAGCGACCGGTTGGGCACGCCCTCGCGGTGCTGGCCCTGCTGGCGCAGCTGGTGGAGCACGGCGAGCGGCTGGCCCGCGGGTCTCGTCGAGGTAGACCTCGATGTCGTCGCCGACGCTGTTGGCCGGGAACAGCCCCGACCACGCCGTTGGCGGTCAGCCACCGCTCCTCGATGATCCTGTCGAGCATCTCCTGGGCGTCGTCGTAGAGCTTGCGCGCGGCCGGGCCCGGTCGACGGGTTGTTGAGGATGTCGGGGAACGACCCCTTCATCTCCCAGGCGTTGAAGAACGGCTGCCAGTCGATGTAGCGGCGCAGGTCGCCGAGGTCGTAGTTCTTGAACACCCGCACGTGCTGGGTCGTGGTCGCCGCGGATGCCCGACGATCGGCGACACGGCGTGGTCCTGCTGGAGGAGCAGGTGCGGGCGCGGCGGCCGGTACGACGCCCAGTCGACCGGCGTGGCCCGCTCCCGCGCCTGTTCGAGGGTGAGCATCGGCCGGTCGTTCTTGGCGGCGTGGCGGGCGCGCAGCGAGTCGTAGTCGGCCTGGACGTCGTCGAGCAGCTGCTGCCGCCGCTCGTCGCTGAGCAGGGACGGCCGTGACCGGCACCGACCGGGAGGCGTCCTTGACCCACACCACCGGGCCGTCGTACTTGCCGTCGATCTTGACCGCGGTGTGGGCGCGCGAGGTCGTCGCGCCACCGATCAGCAGCGGGATGGTGAACTCCTGGCGCTGCATCTCCGAAGCCAGGTTGACCATCTCGTCGAGCGACGGGGTGATCAGCCCGCTGAGGCCGATCAGGTCGGCGCCGATCTCGCGTGCGGTGTCGAGGATCTTCTGGGCCGGCACCATCACGCCGAGGTCGATCGACCTCGTAGTTGTTGCACTGCAGCACCACGCCGACGATGTTCTTGCCGATGTCGTGGACGTCGCCCTTGACCGTGGCCATCACGATCGTGCCGTTGGTGTCCTTGACGGTGGCCAGCTCGGGGTTGTCGAGCTTCTCCTGCTCGATGAACGGGATCAGGTAGGCGACGGCCTTCTTCATCACCCGCGCCGACTTCACCACCTGCGGCAGGAACATCTTGCCCGCACCGAACAGGTCGCCGACGACGTTCATGCCGTCCATCAGCGGCCCCTCGATCACCTCGAGCGGGCGGCCGCCGCGGGCGGCGATCTCCTGGCGGAGCTCCTCGGTGTCGGCTCTCGACGTGCGCGTCGATGCCCTTGACCAGCGCGTGCGTGATCCGCTCGCGAGACCGGCAGCGCCCGCCACTCCTCCTCGGCTCTCCTCGACCTCGCCCGGCGCCTTGTTGTAGCGCTCGGCGATCTCGAGCAGCCGCTCGGCCGCGTCGGCGCGGCGGTTGAGGACGACGTCCTCGATCCGCTCGCGCAGCTCGGGCTCGACCTCGTCGTAGACCGCCAGCGCACCCGGCGTTGACGATGCCCATGTCGAGGCCGGCCTCGATGGCGTGGTAGAGGAAGACCGCGTGGATCGCCTCGCGCACGGGGTTGTTGCCGCGGAACGAGAAGCTCACGTTGGAGATGCCGCCCGAGACCTTGGCGCCCGGGCAGGTTCTGCTTGATCCAGCGGGTCGCCTCGATGAAGTCGTGGCCGTAGGACGCGTGCTCCTCGATGCCTGTCGCGACGGCGAAGACGTTGGGGTCGAAGATGATGTCCTCGGGCGGGAAGCCGATCTCGTCGACCAGGATCCGGTAGGCG
The DNA here is from genome assembly GCA_963790295.1 of uncultured Actinomycetota bacterium. GTDB lineage: Bacteria > Actinomycetota > Actinomycetes > Propionibacteriales > Nocardioidaceae > Nocardioides. Next base: position 47,385 of record CAWBOE010000003.1, on the reverse strand, counting down.
CGCTCGCAGATCGCCTTGCGGCGCTCGAGGTTGTCGGCCTGGCCGTCCTCGTCGAAGGCCATCACGACCGCGGCGGCGCCGTACTTGCGGCACAGCCGGGCGTGCTCGCGGAACTTGTCCTCGCCCTCCTTCATCGAGATGGAGTTGACGATCGGCTTGCCCTGCACGCACTTCAGGCCGGCCTCGATGACCTCCCACTTCGAGGAGTCGACCATCACCGGCACCCGGCTGATGTCGGGCTCGCTGGCGACCAGCTTGAGGAAGCGGTCCATCGCGGCGACGCCGTCGATCATGCCCTCGTCCATGTTGACGTCGATGACCTGCGCGCCGTTGACGACCTGCTGCGCCGCGACGGTCAGGGCGGTGTCGTAGTCGCCGGCCTTGATCAGGTTGCGGAAGCGCGCCGAGCCGGTGATGTTGGTGCGCTCGCCGACGTTGACGAACAGGCTGTCCTCGGTGATCGAGAACGGCTCGAGCCCCGACAGCCGCATCGCCGGGCGCGATCTCGTGGGTCTGGCGGGGCTGCTTGTCCTGCGACCGCGCGCGGCGATCGCCGCGATGTGCGTCGGGCGTGGTCCCGCAGCAGCCGCCGACGAGGTTGACGTAGCCGGCGTCGGCGAACTCGGCGATGATCGCGGCCGTCTCGTCCGGCGTCTCGTCGTACTCGCCGAAGGCGTTGGGCAGGCCGGCGTTGGGGTAGCAGGAGACGAACGAGTCGGCGACACGCGACATCTCCGCGATGTAGGGACGCATCTCCTTGGCGCCGAGCGCGCAGTTGAGCCCGACGGCGAGCGGCGAGACGTGGCGGATCGAGCTCCAGAACGCCTCGGTGACCTGACCGGACAGGGTGCGGCCGCTGGCGTCGGTGATGGTGCCCGACACGATCACCGGCCAGCGGCGGCCGCGCTCGGCGAAGACGGTCTCGACCGCGAAGATGGCGGCCTTGGCGTTGAGGGTGTCGAAGATCGTCTCGATGAAGAGCAGGTCGGCGCCGCCGTCGAGCAGCCCGTTGGTCGCCTCGGTGTACGCCGCGACGAGCTGGTCGAAGCTCACGTTGCGGGCGCCGGGGTCGTTGACGTCGGGCGAGATGGACGCCGTGCGCGTGGTCGGGCCCAGCGCCCCCGCGACGTACCTCTTCCTGTCGGGCGTGCGCGCCGTCGCCTCGTCGGCCACCCGGCGGGCCAGCCGGGCCGCCTCGAGGTTGAGCTCGTAGGCCAGCTCCTCCATGCCGTAGTCGGCGAGCGAGACGGCGTTGGCGTTGAAGGTGTTGGTCTCGATGATGTCGGCGCCGGCGTCGAGGTACTCGCGGTGGATCGCGGCGATGATGTCGGGCTGGGTGATGGTGAGCAGGTCGTTGTTGCCCTGCAGGTCGCTGGGCCAGTCGGCGAAGCGCTCGCCGCGGTAGCCCGCCTCGGACGGCCGGTCGCGCTGGATCGCCGTGCCCATCGCGCCGTCGATCACCACGATCCGCTCGCGGAGCAGCGCGGTGAGCTCCTCGGTGGCGTCCGGGCGGATGTCGGCGGACAAGGCTGTGCTCCTCGGGCCGGGTGACGAGGTCTCCCAGCGTAGGAACGGGCGTCCAGGTGTCGGACGCCTTTCCCGCATGGTGACACCGCGCGCCGGAGTGGCAAGAAATCGCGGAGGCCGGTCGGCGCGCGATGCACGGGGTCATAGGGTGGTCGGCGTGATCGAGATCGAGGACGTGCCGGACCTGGTCGACCCGGTCGTCATCGCGGCCTTCGAGGGCTGGAACGACGCGGCCGACGCGGCCTCCTCGGTCGTCGACCACCTGATCACGGTGTGGGGCGCCCGCATCATCGGCGCCATCGACCCGGAGGACTTCTACGACTTCCAGGTCAACCGTCCGCTCGTCAGCACCGACGACCGCGGCCACCGGCAGATCACCTGGCCGAGCACGCAGATCGCGATCGCCAGTCCGCCCGACCTCCAGCGCGACGTCATCTTGATCCGCGGCATCGAGCCCAACATGCGCTGGCGGCAGTTCTGCGCCGAGCTGCTCGCCGCCGCCGACGACCTCGGCGGTCAGATCGTGGTCACGCTGGGCGCGCTGCTGGCCGACACCCCGCACACCCGTCCGGTCCCCGTGAGCGGCACCGCCACCGAGCCCGAGCTGATCGACCGGCTCAAGCTCGAGACCTCGACGTACGAAGGCCCCACCGGCATCGTCGGGCGTCTTCCAGGACGCCTGCGTCCGCCTCGACATCCCCGCGGTGTCCTACTGGGCCGCCGTACCTCACTACGTCGCGCAGCCGCCCTGCCCCAAGGCCACGCTCGCCCTGCTCGGCCGGATCGAGGACCTGCTCGAGGTGAGCATCCCCCTCGGCGACCTGCCCGAGGACGCCCGCGCCTGGGAGCGCGGCGTCGACGAGCTCGCCGAGGAGGACGAGGACATCGCCGAGTACGTCCGGTCCCTCGAGGAGACCCGCGACACCACCGAGCTCCCCGAGGCCTCCGGCGAGGCCATCGCCCGCGAGTTCGAGAGGTACCTCAAGCGCCGCGGCGACGAGCAGAGTTGATCGCTGCCGCTCTTTCGGGCCGCTTAGGTTGCGCGTCCCGGCGGGGTTTCGCCTCCCGGCGGGGGTGGTGTCCGTGTAGGTCACCGGTCCGGCTGCGCGGGTCCGCCTACCGCGGGGACAGGGCGGGGCGGCGCCCTCGTGTGCCGCCAAGGTCAGTGGGCTGATCGCCCTCGTAGCCGGAGGCCGCCTGAGTCCGGCCCCGCGGGAGCCAGTCCCTCACCGCGCTGCCCACCGCGAGCTCCGGACCCAGGCCGGTCCACGCTACGTCACGGTCGCGAGGCGCGTGGGCCGTGACGAGCAGTCCGTGGCAACTAGCGCCGGAGCTCGGCGGATAGGCGCAGCCACCGCGGACGGACACAAGCGCGCCGCCCGGGCGTGTACACCCGCGGACGCCGGCGCACTGCAGCGCCGCACCCAGCCCCGTACCCCGCGAGGGACGATTCTCCGCCGGGACGCGGAATCGTCAAACGATGCCGAGCGCGGCGTCGACGAGGGTCCTGACCGCGTCGGCGGCGCCGGGGTCGCTGGCGTCGGCCATCCCGTTGCCGCCGAGGGTGGCCTTCACCCAGGCGTCGACGGCGGCGCAGGCGCGCGGGGCGTCGAGGTCGTCGGCCATGGCGGCGAGCACCTCGGCGACCACCGGCGCCGCGGGCGCGCCGGCGTGCAGCGCGAACGCGCGACGCCACTCCGCCAGGGTGTCGACGGCGGCCCAGAGCTCGGCGTCGTCCCACTCCCAGTCGCTGCGGTAGTGGTGGCGCAGCAGCGCCAGCCGGATCGCCATCGGGTCGACGTCGCTGCGGCGCAGCTCGCTGACGAACACCAGGTTGCCGCGCGACTTCGACATCTTCTCGCCGTCGAGGCCGACCATCCCGGCGTGCGCGTAGACCTGCGCGAAGCGCTGCCCGGTCGCCACCTGCGCCTCGTTGGCGCACATCTCGTGGTGGGGGAAGACCAGGTCGGACCCGCCGCCCTGGACGTCGAACGTCTCGCCCAGCAGGTCGAGGGCGATCGCGGTGCACTCGATGTGCCAGCCGGGACGGCCACGGCCGAAGGGGCTGTCCCAGGCGGGCTCGCCCGGCCGCTCGCCGCGCCACACGACGCAGTCGAGCGGGTCCTTCTTGCCCTCGCGGTCGGGATCGCCGCCGCGCTCGGGGAAGATCCGCAGCATCTCCTCGCGCGACATCCGCGACTCCTCGCCGAACGCCGGGTCGCTGGTGACCGAGAAGTAGAGGTCGTCCTCGACCTGGTAGACCGCGCCGGCGTCGTGCAGCCGCTGGATCAGCGCCGACCACGAGCGGGATCGACTCGACGGCGCCGACGTAGTGCGTCGGCGACAGCGCCCGGAGCGCCGTCATGTCCTGACGGAACAGCTCGGTCTCGCGCTCGGCCAGCTCGACCCAGTCGACGCCGACCTTGGTCGCACGTTCGAGGAGCGGGTCGTCGACGTCGGTGACGTTCTGCACGTAGGTGACCTCGTGGCCGGCGTTGCGCCAGGCGCGGTGGAGCAGGTCGAAGGCGACGTACGTCGCCGCGTGGCCCAGGTGGGTGGCGTCGTACGGCGTGATGCCGCAGACGTACATCCGCGCCGGGCCGACCGGGCGAGTGGTCACCAGGGCGTCGGTCGAGGTGTCGTGGAGGGCCACCTCCGGACCGGTGGCGGACAGCCGGGGAAGGTCCGGAGCGGGCCAGGAACGCATGGCGGTCAGCGTAGTCGGAGCCCGCGCCGACACCCTGGTCGGACCGGTCCGCTGCGCACTCGAACGAACGTCAGTCCGGGCGCCACCGGGCCACGTGCAGCACGGCGCCCCAGTGCCGCCTCAGCCGACCGTCAGGTCGCAGGGCGAGGCGGCGGCGGATCTCGGCGTAGAGGTGCCGCGTGCCGCGGGCTCCATCGCGATGTGTCCCGAGAACGTGTCGAGCAGGGCAAGGTAGCCGTCGGCGTCGTACGTCGTCTCCCAGTCGACGTGGCGCACCTCGGTGACCTCGAACAGCCCGCTCGCCTCGATCTCCGCGCGCTGGTCGGGCAGCTCGCCGGGAGCGAAGTAGACGTGGTCGTCGGGCACTCCCTCGCCGATGTCGTCGTAGACCTCCTGGATCTCGGCGAAGAACCGATCGCCGCCGGCCGGGAACACGTGGTCGGCTCGCCAGAACGCCAGGTGGCCGCCGCGGCCGCAGCACCTCGTGGGCACGCTGGTAGCGGACATCGGGGTCGACCCAGTGCCAGGCCGTCGCGGCGTACACCAGGTCGTAGGAGTGGTCACCCGGCGGCCAGGTCTCGAACGAGCCCGTGACCACCTCGACGTCCGGGTACGCCGCCAGCCGGCGTCGCGCCTCGGCCGCCAGCGCCTCCCCCAGCTCGACCGCCGTGATCCGGCAGCCGAGCCGCGCGAGCGGCAGCGTCGCCGTGCCCGGACCGCACCCGACCTCGAGCAGCCGCGAGCCGGGCGCCGATGCCGGTCGCGGCGACCAGCGCGTCGATCAGCTCGTCCGGGTACGTCGGCCGCGCGTCGGCGTACGACGCGCGCTGTCGAACGTGGCGCGCAGTCGACTCACGGTCCGTCGTCGCTCGAGTCTCACCGGTGCCTCGAGCGGCCGGTTCCGCTTGGCACTCAGAAGGGCGGCCAGGGAATGGCCGGCCAGTCGCCACGGGGCATCGGCATCTCACCGGTGCGCAGCAGGCGGGCGACCCGGCGCCGGGTCGCCTCGACCTCGTACGGCGTCAGGTGCGGGCCGAGGGCCTCGCCCAGGTCGGCGTCGAGAGCAGCGGCGACGACCTCGAGCCGAGCCACCTCGTCGGCGGTCATCGCCTCGCCGGCCCAGCCCCACAGCACGGTGCGCAGCTTGGGGTCGGTGTGGAAGCTGATGCCGTGGTCGACGCCGTAGCGGTGGCCGCCGGCCATCGGCAGCACGTGGCCACCCTTGCGGTCGGCGTTGTTGACGACCGCGTCGAAGACGACCATCCGCCGCAGGGCGGGCGAGTCCTCGTGCACCAGCGACACGTCGTGGTCGCGGTCGTCGACGCCGTCGAAGACGTGCAGCCATCCGGGCCGCTCGGCCAGCGAGCGGACGACGGTGACGGCCTCCTCGTCGTCGGCGGGCTCCTGCCACACCTGCACCATCCCGGGCCCGTGCGGTCCGTCGCGCAGGAAGGTCAGCGGCACGACGTCCCACCCGAACGCCTCCGAGACCAGGTACGCGCACCGCTCGCGGTCGGCCAGCGTGCCGTCGGGGAAGTCCCACAACGGCCGCTCCCCCGCGATCGGCTTGTAGACGACCGTCGTGTCGCCCACCTCGCCGACGAACGTCGCGTTGGACGCCGGCATCACCCGCCCGTGGAGCACGAGCTCGCCCTCGAGGAGCTCCGCGCTCGGCTCCCTCACGGACACACCGCCTGCGCGCATGCCGAAGCTGCTCAGGCCTCGCGACGCCGGTGGCCGTTGGCGCGGACGCACAGGTGGCCGCTCGGGTCGACAGGACCGCCGCAGAACGGGCAGCTCGGGCGGCCGGCCTCGACGACGCGGCCCGCGCGCAGCGCGAACGCTCGAGCGGCGCCGGGCGTGATGCGCACCAGCAGCACCTCGTCGGGCTCGGGCTCCTCGAACGCCTCGTCGCCGGCTTCGGGCCCGGCGAGGACCTCCTCGTTGATGGGGAACACCTCGATCACCACCCGGCTGATCGAGGGGTCCCACGACAGGGTCATCGTGCCCGCCCGGAACTCCTCCTCGATCGGCTGCTCCAACGGCGCCTGGTCGTCGAGGTCGCGCGGGGCGACCGCGGGGACGATGGTCCCCGACGAGCCGTCGTCGAGGACCTGGTCGAGCAGCTCGTCGACCCGCTCGGCGAGCGCGGCGACCTGCTGCTTCTCCAGGGCCACGCTGACGATCCGAGCGCCGGCGCGGGCCTGGATGAAGAACGTGCGCTGGCCCGGCTCGCCGACGGTGCCGACGACGAACCGCTCGGGCGGGTCGAACTCGTGGATCACGGGCACGGCGCCAACCCTAGACGGGCAGGGAAGCCGGTCCTGCGCCCCCGCCGACCGCCGCGTCGGTCGCCGAGGTCGAGCGCCGGCGGCCCTTCCTCGCCGGCGGGGCGAGCCAGGACAGGTCGCCGTCGTGGGTGTTGGTGGCCAGCACGAACGGCCGGGTCGCGGTGTAGCGCACGATCGAGATCGACGCCGGGTCGACGTGCAGCCGCTGGAACAGGTCGAGGTGCATCCCGAGCGCGTCGGCCAGCAGCGCCTTGACGAGGTCGCCGTGGCTGACGGCGGCCCAGACGGCGCCGGGGCCGTGCTCCTTCTCGACCGCCCTGTCCCGGCGGCGTACGGCGTCCACGACGCGGGCCTGCATGGCACCGAGCGACTCGCCGCCCGGGAAGGTGGCGGCCGACGGCTGTGACTGCACCACCTTCCAGAGCGGGTCCTTGGCGAGCTCCTTGAGGGGTCGGCCCTGCCACTCGCCGTAGTCGCACTCGGTCAGCCCCTTGTCGGTGAGCATCCGGAGCTCGCGCCCCGCCTCCCGCTGCGACCGGAGCACGGCCTGCGCCGTCTGCTTGCAGCGTTCGAGCGGGCTGGAGACCACTGCGGACAGCGGCACCCCAGCCAGCCGGTCGGCGGTCCGCCCCGCCTGCGCGAGGCCGGTCTCGTCGAGGCGGACGCCGGGAGTGCGGCCGGCGAGCACGCCGCCGACGTTGGCGGAGGTCCGGCCGTGCCGGACGAGGATCACCGTTGCCACGCTGGCGAGGCTAGCGGGCACTAGCGTGGGCCTCTGTGATCGTCGACAGCGCCGTGTACCGCAAGGGTGAGCGGGTCCCCCTCCCTGCAGACGGCCGCGACTTCACCGCGCTGCTGGCGGAGGCGAACCGTCGCGACGGCTTCGTGTGGGTGGGTCTCGCCGACCCGACCGAGGCCGAGCTCTCGGCCGTCGCGGACGCCTTCCAGCTGCACCCGCTCGCAGTCGAGGACGCCCTCAACGCCCACCAGCGCCCGAAGCTCGACCGTTACGAGGGCAGCCTGTTCCTGACCTTGCGCACTGTCTGGTACGTCGACGAGGACGACGCCGTCGAGACGGGCGAGATCAACATCTTCGTCGGCGCGAAGTACGTCGTCACGGTGCGGCACGGCGAAGGGTCCGAGCTGCACACGCGGCGCATCGACCTCGAGGCCGACGCGAAGGTGCTGACCCACGGGCCGTCAGCGGTGGTGTACGCCGTGTGCGACCGCGTCGTCGACGACTACGAGGCGGTCGCCGCGTCCCTGCAGGAGGACGTCGACGAGATCGAGTCGTCCGTCTTCTCGCCCGACCGGACCAACGACTCGGTGCGGATCTACACGATCAAGCGCGAGATCGCCGAGATGCGGCGCGCGGTGATGCCGCTGAAGGAGCCGATGCGGCAGTTCGCCGACGGGCGCGTCGAGGGCATCGACCTGGAGGCTCGGCCGTTCTTCGCCGACGTCTACGACCATGTCGCCCGCACGGCCGAGGCGATCGACACCTTGGACAACCTGCTCACCGCGGCGTTCCAGGGCCACCTGGCCCGCATCTCGGTGCAGCAGAACGACGACATGCGCAAGATCGCGGCGGGCGTCGCCCTGGCCGCCGTACCGACCCTGATCGCCGGGGTGTACGGCATGAACTTCGACCACATGCCGGAGCTGCGTTGGCAGTTCGGCTACGCCTACGCGATCGCCCTGATGGCGGTCATCGTCTGGGCGCTGTGGGTGTTCTTCAAGAAGTCCGGCTGGCTGTAGGCACCAGCTCTAGGCACTGGCTCACGAGGCAGGCGGCTGGCGGAAGCGCTCGTCGAGCCACATCCGGGCCTGGCCCATCCAGCCCGCCACGTCGTGCAGGAGGTTTCCCACGGCGTCCTGCGTCCGCTGGAACGTCTCGCTGTAGCTGGCGGCGGCCTCCTGCGCGGCATCGCTCACCTTGGCGGTGGAGTCGCCCTCGCGGCGCGGGTAGGTGCCGCCCAGGATCGTGGTGTACTCCCCCGACTCGGTCCACCGCCGCAGCTCGGCGGCCCGCACGACGGCGAACGGGTGGCTCTGGTTCTCGACCAGGAAGAGCTTGAGAACGGAGTCGCGGAAGTCCTCGGTCTCGGTGTACTCGTTGCCCTGTGCGAAGAACGACGTGGCGTCGAGGTCTTCGAGGTGACCGCCGGACGCGACCTTCATGTGGAAGCGGGTGGCGGCAGCGGGGTTCTGTCCGGCGAGCAGGCCCGCGCGGTCGGCCGACAGCTCGGACTTGCGCTGCCACTCCATGAGGGCCGCGGTGATCGCCCGGATGCCGAGCGCGCCGCCCGGGATCGCGTAGAGGATGCCGGTCATGCCGATCAGCCTCATCAGGAGGGTGCGGTAGACCGAGTGGCCGCTCATCGCGTGCCCCAGCTCGTGCCCCAACAGGAACCGCATCTCCTCGTCGTCCTCGCCGAGCAGCTCGACCAGGCCGGAGTTGACCACGATGATCGGCTTGTTCATCCCGATCGTGAACGCGTTGAAGGTCGGGCTGGCCCGGACGTACAGCTCCGGCACGTCCTCGCAGTCGAGAACGGCGGCGACGTCGGCCAGCAGGCGGTGGAGGCGGGCGAAGTTGCGCTCGTCGGCCCGCACCGACGAGCCCAGCAGCAGCAGCCGGACCGACCGTTCGTTGACCAGCCCCGAGAGCGCCTTCAGCAGCGTGTCGAAGCCCTTGAGCTTGCGCAGCGCCACCAGGGCGCCCTTGTCGGCGGGGTGCTCCCACGCGCGCGAGCTGATGCCGGGCAGCACCGTGTGGGTGCGCGCCGGCTGCTTCCCGGAAGGGCCGTTGCTGGGTGAACCGGTGTCCCCGTCGTCCGCCATGCGGCGATCCTAGGTGGCCGACATGACTCCGGCCCCGAGCAGGGCGAGGATGGCCACGCCCAGGACCACGCGGTAGGGGACGAACCACGCGATGGTGTGGTGGGCGACGAACCTCAGCAGCCAGGCCACGCTGGCGAACGCGACGACGAAGGCCACGACGGTGCCGACCACCATCGGGCCGACTGCGATCGAGCCGTCGAGGGCGTCGGGGAGCTCGTAGATGCCGGCGGCCATCAGGGCCGGGATCGAGAGGAAGAAGCTGAGCCGGGTCGCGGCCACCCGGTCGATGCCGAGGAACAGGCCGGCGGAGATGGTGGCGCCGGAGCGGGAGACGCCGGGTACGAGCGAGACGATCTGCACCAGGCCGACGAGCACCGCGTCGCGCAGCGTCAGCTGCTTCTCCGACCGTTCCTGGGTGGCGACCCGCTCGGCCAGCCACATCACGACGCTCCAGACGACCAGCGCGATGCCGACCACCCACAGCGAGCGCAGGTCGCCCTTGATCAGGTCCTTGCCGAGCAGGCCGGCGAGGCCGACCGGGATGCTGCCGACGATGACGTACCAGCCCATCCGGTGGTCGCGGTGGCCACGCCACTCCGCGTCGTACAGGCCGCGCACCCAGGCCGTCGCGATCCGCGCGATGTCCTTGGCGAAGTAGACGACGACGGCCAGGATCGCGCCCGTCTGGATCACGGCCGTGTATGCCGTCACGGCCGGGTCGTCGAGCTCGAGCCCGAGAGCCTTCTCGGCGATCGTCAGGTGGCCGGTGCTGGAGACGGGCAGGAACTCGGTCAGTCCTTCGACGATGCCGAGGATCACCGCGTCGAGATAGTCCATGAGGGCGCGTGTGCCAATCGGTGTCGGGGACGGTCGGGTGCGGGCCGCCGACGAGCCTAACGGCCTGGTGCAGACCAGGTACGACGACCCGCAGGCGGTGCCGCCGACCGTCGGGGGCGGCGGCTAGGTTGTCCCCATGCACGCGCGTCGAGTCGGTGCCACCGGCCTCAAGGTGTCCCGACTCGGACTGGGCACGATGACGTGGGGCCGCGACACCGACGAGCACGAGGCGCGCGACCAGCTGATCGCGTTCGCGGAGGTCGGCGGCACGTTGGTCGACACGGCGGCGGGCTACGCCGACGGCGCCTCGGAGGAGCTGATCGGCAGCCTGATCGGCGACGTCATGGCTCGCGACGAGGTCGTCATCGCGACCAAGGCCGGAGTCTCGCGGCGCACCGGCACCCGCGTCACCGACGCCTCGCGGGGGACCCTGCTCTCCTCCCTCGACGGCTCCCTCAAGCGGCTCGGCGTCGACCACGTCGACCTGTGGCAGGTGCACACCTGGGTCGACGACACGCCTCTGGAAGAGACGCTGTCGGCGCTCGACACTGCCGTCTCGAGCGGCCGCGCGTCCTACGTCGGGGTGTCCAACTACTCCGGGTGGCAGACCGCCCAGGCGGCGACCTGGCAGCGTGCGGTCCCCGGCCGGGCGCCGCTGGCGTCGACGCAGATGGAGTACTCCCTCCTCAACCGCGCCGTCGAGGACGACGTCGTGCCCGCGGCGCAGGCCCTCGGCCTCGGCCTGCTGCCCTGGTCGCCGCTGGGTCGCGGGGTGCTCACCGGCAAGTACCGCTCCGGCACGCCTGCCGACTCGCGCGCCGCGACCTCCCACTTCGGCGGCTTCGTCGGCGCCTACCTCGGCGCGCGTTCACAGCGGATCGTCGAGGCCGTCGTCCGTGCCGCCGAGGGCCTCGGCTGGAGCCCGCTGGAGGTGGCCCTCACCTGGGTGCGCGACCGTCCCGGCGTCACCGCGCCGATCGTCGGTGCGCGCACCGCCCAGCAGCTGCGAGGGGCGCTCGGCGTAGAGGAGCTGACACTGCCCGCCGAGATCTCGCAGGCCCTCGACGATGTCTCCGGACCGACACGTGCAGCGGACGACGAGGGCGAGTGAGCATGACCCGCGCACTCCGACGCCCACCCTCACCCGGGGGTGGAGTGGGAGTTCGAGCGGATCACGATCGCCCGCGACTACTCGCGCTCGGTCGTCACCAAGATGCTCGTCGAGCTCGCCGAGCACGGCGGTTGGGAGCTCGACCGGGTCCGCGTCGCCCCCGACGGCACGCGCCGGGTGATCCTGCGCCGCAAGATCATCCGGGTCCGCCCGACCCTCTACCAGCCGCCCGCCTGAGCTGGCGAGGCGGCAGGAGATCGCCTCCTCGGCGACGCAGACGTCCTCCCCCGGCCCGCCGTCCACGAAGTCCTCGCCCGAGCCACCGCGCAGGACGTCGTTGCCCTCGGCGCCGGCGAGGTTGTCGTCACCCGGACCGCCGGCCAGACGCGCGTCGCCGGCCGGGAAGCTGTTGCAGCCCTCGGCGTCGACCGTGAGGCGGTCGCTGCCGGCGCGCCCGCGCAGGACCACGCGGCAGGTGCCGCCCGCCACGACCAGCTCACTGGCCCTGCTCCCCAAGAACCGGGTCTCGGATCCGTGGAGGCCCTTGAGGTCGAAACGCTGGAACGACGTCCAGGCCAGGCGGACGACCGAGTCGAGGGTGGCCTGGCCGGTGACGTTGTCGAAGCCCCAGGCGCCGCTGACATCGGAACCCGGCAGGGGCTGGAAGGTGTTGGTCCCCAGGCCGCCCGACAGCGTCGCTCCCGCCGCGAACCCGTAGGTGACCAGCACGTCGTCGCCGGGACCCAGACTGACGACGTCGGTGTTGGGAGCCGTGCTGCTGCCGCTGATGACGTAGTCGTCCCCGTTGCCGGTCTCGATCCGGTCCTGGTCGTCGGGCGAGTTCTGGTTGGACGACTCCTGGCTCCACACCCGGTCGGCACCCTTGCCGCCCACGAAGGCGTCGTCGCCGAAGCCGAGGCTCACGAAGGTCTTGCCCTTGTGGGTCCGGGCGCCCACGAAGTCGTTGCCGGGACCGGCGTTGACGACGGTCGTGCCGCGGCCGGTGACACAGATGGAGTCGTCGCCGGCGCCGGTGTCGACCCTCGGGGCGCCCTGGGTCACGATCACGTCGTCGCCTGCGGTGCCGATCAGCGTCTGTCCCGGTTCGCCGGTCTGCGTCGGCGTCCGACCGTTGCACAGCGGTGCCCCGAGCTCACGTACCTCCCCGGCCTGTGCGGAGGTTCCCCAGGAGCCGGCGAGGCAGGCGGTGGCAGCCAGCAGCAGGGCGCCGACGACGGCACCCGCGCGTGTCGCCTGCGCATGACGGCGCGGTGACATGGCTCCGGTCCTCCTCAGGGGTCGAGTGGAGGTGTCACGGGGTCGGATGCGGCCCGCGGGCGAAATGTTCGCAGGGAGTTCGCGGTGTGGTCGAGAGCACACTCGGGCAGCGCTCAGATCTCGTCCAGGAACCGGTCGAGCACCCGGGCACCGAAGTCCAGCGCGTCGACCGGGACCCGTTCGTCGACGCCGTGGAAGAGCGCCGTGAAGTCGAGGTCGGCCGGCAGCCGGAGCGGTGTGAACCCGTAGGAGCGCATGCCGAGCTTGGTGAAGTGCTTGGCGTCGGTGCCGGCGCTCATCAGGTACGGCGCCACCAGGGCGTCCGGGTCCTCGGCCACCAGCGCGCGGGTCATGGCGTCGACCAGCGCACCGTCGTACGGCATCTCCCACGGAGGCTGGTGCGAGACCGCCTCGTAGGTGACCTGGTCGCCGCACAGCTCGGCGAACGTCGCCCAGAACTCGTCCTCGTAGCCCGGCAGGAAGCGGCCGTCGACGTGTGCCGTCGCCTCGGACGGGATCACGTTCACCTTGTAACCGGCGGTGAGCATGGTCGGGTTCAGGGTGTTGCGGATCACCGCGCCGAGCATCCGCGCGGCCGAGCCGAACTCCTCGACCAGCTCCTCGGCGTTCTCGGGCGTCGCCTCCGTGCCGGCCAGCTCACCGACGGTCGCAAGCAGCGTCCGCATCGTCGGCGTCAACCGGACCGGCCACTCGTGCGTGCCCATGCGGGCCACGGCCGCGGCCAGTGCTGTCACGGCGTTCTCGCGGTTGACCATCGACCCGTGGCCGGCGCGTCCGCGCGCCGTCAGCCGGACCCACGCCATGCCCTTCTCGGCCGCCTCGATCAGGTACAGCCGTCTGTCACGGACGGACGTGCTGAAACCGCCCACCTCGCCGACCGCCTCCGTGCAGTGCGCCAGCTCGTCGGGGTGGTCCTCCACCAGACGCTGCGCCCCCCGGTGACCGCCTGCCTCCTCGTCGGCGGTGAAGCAGAGCGTGACCGGCCGCTCCGGGACCCGGCCCGCGCGGGTGCGGGACCGCACCACCGAGAGCACCATCGCGTCGAAGTCCTTCATGTCGACCGCGCCGCGGCCCCAGACGAAACCGTCCCGGATCTCGCCCGAGAACGGGTGCACCTGCCAGTCGTCGGCCGCCGCGGGTACGACGTCCAGGTGTCCGTGCAGCAGGAGGCCACCCTGGCCGCGCGCCGGTCCGCCCCAGTGCGCGACGACGTTCGTCCGACCCGGCTCGGCCTCGATCAACCTCGCCTCGATACCGACCTCGTCGAGCAGCGCCGCCACGTGCTCGGCGGCCTTGCGCTCCCCCGGCCCGTCCTCGTCGCCGTAGTTGGAGGTGTCGATCCGGATCAGGTCACGGCAGATGTCGACGACCTCAGCAGCCGGGTCGTAGGAGGCAGGCGCCGCTTCGCTGGCCATGTCGGCCATCCAAGCACGGGTCCGGCGCGGCCAACGGACAGCCGAGCTCCGCTCGGCAGTTCAGCAGAGTGTCCGAGGGGGGACTTGAACCCCCACGCCCGTTAAAGGGCACTAGCACCTCAAGCTAGCGCGTCTGCCAATTCCGCCACCCGGACGAGTGCGCGTGGAAGATTAGCAAAGGCGCTGAGCGTTTCCCGCATCGCCGAGGGCGCGGTCCGCAGGTGCCGACGCTGGCCCGATCAAGCGACGCAAGACGCATCCTCGGCAGCCGGTTCGACGTGTCGTCGGCGTCTTCGATGATAGCGATACCGGCGGCCCCGTCTCGCATCATCGATCGCCGCGGCGGGCAAGTGCCCGAAGGCCCCAACCCCAGTCACCCCGGCGGCCAACTGGTCTGGACCAGTCGCCCGGTAAAGGGCGAGGGGGCGGGGCACACGCAACCCACGGGGCACACTTTTCCCGCGGACTCACCGCATGGGGGGCGAATGAGCAAGCCGAAGACACCGCGCGTGCCAGAAGGGTCGGGTATGGACGACCAGCAGGAGTTCGACACGGACTCCCCTGCGACCCGCCTGCTGGACGCGCTGGGCCGGGGCGATCTCAACGCCTTGCTGCTGGAGTTCCGCCCGACGACCATCGTGCGCACCGAGGACCGCGGGTGGTCGGTCCAGGGCGAGGACGAGGTCCTGTACTGGCTCGAAGAGGCCTTCGAGCGGTTTCCGGGGCTGGTCTTCGACTCCCACGCCCGCCACATCGGCTACGGCCAGGTGATCGAGGAGGCGCGGGTCCGCGACATCGGAGCTCCGCACGCCGGTCGCCACCGAGAGCGCCGACGCGTCCGGTGAACCCGGCACACCCGGCGACGCACACGCGACCCAGCCTGCGGGCGCGCTCGTGCTCGACCGCGACTTCGGCAAGCGTGAGGGGCCGCAGCTGAACATGCCCGTCCGGCTCACGGTGCTCCACGACGACGCGTTCGTCCACGAGATCATCGCCAGCTACCCGCGCGCCCTGCTGCGCGCCGCCATGGGCCTGCACGTCGACCCTCTCGACATGGCCGTCTCGGAGATCCAGTCGGCCTTCGTGGCCCCGGCCGGCTCCGGCTTCAAGACCTACCAGATGGGCACCAAGGCCAAGCACGAGACCGAGTACGCCGCGCCGTTGCCGGTGCCGCTGGCACGGGTGCCCGAGCCCGACCCGGAACCCGATCCGGAGCCGGAGCCTGCGTACGAGCCGTTCTTCGAGGACGGAGCCGGAGCCGGAGTCGGTTCCCGAGCCCGTCGCCGAGGAGCGCTGGACGCCCCCGCCGTTCGTCCCCGACGACGAGGACGACGAGCCGCGACGTCGCCGGGCGTTGCTCGTCGTCCCGCTCGTGATGGTCCTGGTGGCCGCGATCGCGGCGGGCACGTGGTGGCTCGGCCGCGACGACCCCGCGGTCTCGGCCGACAACCAGCCGCCCAACCCCGGTCAGTCGGCGACCAGGGACGACGGCAGGCCGACCAAGAAGCCGAGCTCCGACGCGCCCACCCCCGAGCCCACCAAGAAGCCGTCCCAGACGAGGACGCCCAAGCCGACGGTGACGCTGACCTCCGACCTCGCGTTCGAGAAGAACAGCGCCGACCTGTCCAACGCCGCCAAGCGGACCATCGCCGACCTCGCCGACCAGGTCCGTGCGGCAAAGCTGAAGGGGACCATCGAGGTCCACGGCTACACCGACAACCTGGGGTCGGCGGCCCATGGGCTCGAGCTCTCCCGCCAGCGCGCGCAGGCGGTCGCGCAGTACCTGCGCAGCTCCCTGGACGGCTACAGCATCTACATCACGGCGGTCGGGCACGGTGAGGCCGACCCGATCGCCAGCAACGCGACCGAGGCCGGCCGCCAGAAGAACCGCCGCGTCACGATCACGCTGCCGAAGCCTCAGGAGGACGCCTCGCGGACTAGTCCAGGATCCGGCCTGGCAGCATCGGTCCGGTGACGCCGCCTCGAGACCCTTTCCGCGTCGGCTTCGTCACTGGCGCGACCCCGGACAAGTGGGCAGGAGTGTGGCGGGAGCGCTTCCCGCGCGAGCCGCTCGACCTGGTCCCCGTCACCGAAGCCGAGCAGGAGACGCTGCTGCGCGACGGAACGCTGGACATGGCCCTGGTCAGGCTGCCGGTCGACGGTGACGGGGTGCACGTCATCGCGCTGTACGACGAGGTACAGGTCGTCGTCGCCGCGCGCGAGCACCTGGTCGCGGCGGCCGAGGAGGTCACCCTGGCCGACCTCGTCGACGAACAGCTGGTGCTCCCCCACCGGTCGCACTGGCGGCCTGGCGTTCCGCAGCTGGACTGGCCCGCGATGACCGAGCGCGAGGCGGTGGAGACGGTCGCCGCCGGCACCGGCATCGCGATCCTCCCGATGTCGGTCGCCCGGCTCCACGACCGCAAGGACGTCGTGCACCGCCCGGTCACCGACCTCGACCCCACGACCGTCGCCCTCGCCTGGCTGGTCGAACGCGACGACGAGCGCGCCCAGCGCTTCGTGGGCGTCGTCAGAGGCAGGACTCCCCGCAGCAGCCGGTGAGCGGGATGGCAAGGTGTGTGCCGTGTCGCTGCTGTCTCCCGGTACCTCTGGCGAGCTGGCCGCGTCGACCTCGGCGGCCTTCCGGGCGGCGTACGGCGCCGCTCCTGCCGCTGTCGGCCGGGCGCCGGGTCGGGTCAACCTGATCGGTGAGCACACCGACTACAACGCCGGCACCTGCCTGCCCGTGGCGCTGCCCCACGCGACGTACGCCGCTGTCTCGCCTCGCAGCGACAACCTGGTCCGAGTGCGGAGTGCCCAGGCCGACGACGAGTGGCAGGGCGAGGGCCTCGGCCCCGGCGAGGTGACCGGTTGGGCGAGCTACGTGGCCGGCGTGGCGTGGGCGCTGCGAGAAGCGGGCGTGGCGGTGCCCGGGCTCGACGTGTGTGTCGACAGCACCGTGCCGCTGGGCGCGGGGCTGTCGTCGTCGGCCGCCCTCGAGTGCTCGGTCGCGGTCGCGATCGCCCATCTGGCCGGGCTCGCGGACGGCGAAGCGCTGCGCCGCAGCCTGGTCGAGGCGTGCATGCGCGCCGAGAGCGAGGTGGCCGGGGCGCCGACCGGAGGCATGGACCAGACCGTCGCGCTGCTCGCCGAACCCGGCACGGCGCTGCTCATCGACTTCCTCGACCACACCACGCGCCCGGTCCCGCTGCCCGTGTCCGATGCCGGACTGGCCGTGCTGGTCGTCGACACGCGCGTCTCGCACGCGCTGGTCGACGGCGGCTACGCCAGCCGGCGGGCCGACTGTGAGACCGCGTGCGGCGAGCTCGGCGTACGCGTCCCTTCGCGAGGCGACCCCCGACCGGGTGGAGGCCCTGGCCGACTCCCGCATCCGGCGGCGCGCGCGGCATGTCGTCTCCGAGATCGACCGGGTCGCGCAGGCAGTCGATGCCGTCGAGCAGGCCGACTGGGCGGGCGTCGGCGAGCTGTTCGTCGCCTCCCACGCCTCGATGCGAGACGACTTCGAGATCTCCTGCCCCGAGCTCGACGCGGCGGTCGAGGCTGCCGTCGCAGCCGGTGCCCTGGGCGCGCGGATGACCGGCGGCGGCTTCGGCGGCTCGGCCGTGGCGCTGGTGCCCGCCGGCTCCGTCGACGTGATCACCGCTGCCGTCGACCAGGCGTTCGACGACCACGGGTTCCGCCGCCCCGTGTTCCTGCTCGCCGAACCCTCCGCCGCCGCCGCCCTGTGCTGACCCGATCGCTGGGGAGTACCTCGATGGGGAGCGGACGAGTAGCCGTACTCAGGGGTGGACGGGTACCTACGCGGACGCCGGGCGCGGCCGTCGCGAGCACTCTTCTGCCATGCCTACTTCTCAGAACGCGAATCCCAAGAACACCGGCGCCTTCTACATGCAGGCCATCGTCTCCTTCGGCGTCGCTCTGTTCGCCGTCATGGTGGCCGTGTACTACCTGCCGGCCGACCCGTGGATCAAGGCCTTCTTCGCCCTCTCGATCTGTTACCTCGTGACGTCGTCCTTCACCCTCGCCAAGGTCATCCGCGACCGCCAGGAGGACGACGCCGTCGTCAGCCGCCTCGACCAGGCCAGGCTGGAGAAGGCGCTCGCGACGCACGACCCCTACAAGAACGTCGCCTCCTGACCTCCGCTGTCAGACTGCGAGCCATGGCTCGCGCCTCGTCGAACTTGCCCGATCCCGCACTCGTGGTCCTCGTCGGACCCGCGGGGTCGGGCAAGTCGCACTTCGCGGCCGCCCACTACCGTCGTCACGAGATCGTCTCCTCCGACGAGCTGCGGTCCGTGGTCGGCAGCGGTGAGCACGACCTGGCGGCCACCGAGGAGGCGTTCGCCCTCCTCGAGCGCATCGTCGCCGGCCGCCTCTCGCGCCGGCTGACCACCGTGGTCGACACCCTCGGGCTCGACGCCGGCCGTCGCACGGCCTGGCTCCAGGCGGCCCGCGAGGCCGGCCTGCCCGCCGTGGTCGTGGTGGTCGACACCCCACCAGAGGAGACCCGGCGCCGCAATGCCGAGCGTGCCTACGTCGTCCCAGCCACCGCGCTGACCCAGCAGCTGCGCCGCTTCAAGGAGAGCCGTGCGGAGCTCGAGGACGAGGGCTGGGACCTCGTCCACGTCGTCACGCCCGAGATCGCCATCGTGACCGAGCCGCCGACCGCGGCCGCCTCGACCGCAACCGCCCGCACCGAGCGCCGGTCGTCGCAGGGGCTGGCGGTGCTGCTCCAGCTGGCCCGCTTCCCGTGGGGCGAGGACCCTGGGAGCTGGCTGCGCTCGATGGCGCTGGCGGCCGACGAGGCAGGGTTCGCCGGGCTCGCGCTGATGGACCACCTGATCCAGATCCCCCAGGTCGACCGCGCCTGGGAGCCGATCGCCGAGCCGTGGGTGGCACTCGGGCTGGTCGCGGGCCTCGACACCGGCCTGCGGCTGGGCACGCTGGTCACCCCGGTGACCTTCCGGCCGCCGGGCATCACGGCGAAGGCCGCGGCCACCCTCGACGCGCTCACGGGCGGCCGTGCGTTCGTCGGCGTCGGCGCCGGGTGGTGGGACCGCGAGCACGCGGCGTACGGGTTGCCGTTCCCGCAGGCCCGCGAGCGGCTCGACGCGCTGGAAGCGGCCATCGAGACGATGCGAGCCATCTGGGCCCCGGGCACCAAGGCGTACGCCGGAGAGCGGGTCGCCCTGCCCGAGACGACGAGCTATCCGCGGCCGACAGGGCGGATCCCGGTGATCGTCGGCGGCAACGGCGAGCGCCGGACGCTCGCGATCGCCGCACGGCTCGGCGACGGGTGCAACCTCCCGTCGCGGTTCGAGGTGCTCGACCGCAAGCTGGCGGTGTTGAGGTCGCACCTCGACGCGATCGGGAGGCCGTACGACGACCTCGAGGTCACCGTGCTCGACCTGCCGGTGGTGGGGCGCGACCGGGACGACGTGTGGGCCCGGGTGGAGAAGCTGCGAGGCCGCACCGACGCCGCGTCGTACGCCGCCAGGAAGCACGCCGGCACGGTCGCGCAGCAGCGGGACCGGTGGGCGGGTCTGGTCGAGCGTGGCGTGGGCACGGTCTTCGTCTCCACCCCCGACCTCAACGGCCCCGACGACGTCCTCGACCTGGCGGGCCTGACCCGCTGAACACCGATTCGTCTGCGGTTTACCGGGGCTTTCCCCGCTCAGCACCGCAGACGAATCGGTGTTCGCGCTACTTGAGCTCCGCGCTGGTCAGGCCGAGCACGCGGCGGGCCACGATCAGCTGCTGGATCTGCTGGGTGCCCTCGAAGATGTCGAGGATCTTGGAGTCGCGTGCCCACTTCTCCAGCAGCTCGGACTCGGCGTACCCGACGCTGCCGCACAGCTCCACGCACGAGAGAGTGACGTCGGAGCCGACGCGTCCCGCCTTGGCCTTGGCCATGGATGCCTCCAGCGAGTTCGGTCGGGCGTTGTCGGCCATCCAGGCGGCCTGGAGCATCAGCAGCCGGGCGCCCTCCCAGTCGGCCTCCATCTGCAGGTACTTCGCGGCGGCGGCCGACTGCACGTGTGCCGGCCGGTCGTAGTCGATGACAACGCCGGCCTGCTCGAGGAGGTCGCGCGTCAGGTCGAGCGACGCCCGGGCGCAGCCGACCGCCATCGCCGCGACCAGGGGGCGGGTGTTGTCGAAGGTCGCCATCGCACCGCCGAAACCGCCCCCTTTCCCGTTGCCTGGGTCGACGTCTGCCGAGCCGAGCAGGTTGTCGGCAGGAACGCGGCAGTCCTCGAACCGGATGGTGGCGGTGTCGGAGGCCTTGATGCCGAGCTTGTGCTCGAGCCGCTCGACCGTCATCCCCGGCGTGCCCTTGGGCACCACGAAGCTCTTGATCGCGGCGCGGCCTCGGGACTTGTCGAGCGTGGCCCAGACGACCACGGCATCGCAGCGCTCACCGGAGGTGACGAAGATCTTCTCGCCGTTGATCACGTACTCGTCGCCGTCGAGCACCGCCGTGGTCGAGATGCCGGCGGAGTCGGAGCCGGTGCCGGGTTCGGTGATGGCCATCCCCGCCCACACACCGGCGAACCGCTCCTGCTGCTCCGGACTGGCCACCGACGCGATCGCGGAGTTGCCCAGGCCCTGACGGGGCAGCGACAGCAGAAGGCCGACGTCTCCCCAGCACATCTCGGCGATGCCGAGCACCGACGCCAGGTTGGTGCCGTTCTTGACACCGGGCTGCGCGGCGTCTTCCGGCTCGGCCTCGTCGCGCGCGACGCCCGCTGCCCCGGCGCCGTTGCCGGCACCCGACTCGGAAAGCCCGTCGATCATGGCCGCCAGGAGGTCGAGCTCCTTGGGGTACTCGTGCTCCGCGTTGTCGTACTTGCGCGAGATGGGCCGCAGCATGTTCATCGCGACCTGGTGGGCCTGGTCGCGCAGCGGGACGAGCTTTCTCGGGTCGTCCAGGTTGATGGTCATACCAGGACACCGCCTTCCATCACGCCGATGGCTCTGAGGTCCCGGTACCACCGCTCCACTGGGTGCTCCTTGACGAACCCGTGGCCGCCGAGCAGCTGCACGCCGTCGAGCCCGATCTTCATGCCGTTGCTCGCGCAGAGCTGGCGGGCCAGCCCGATCTCGCGGATCGCGTCCTGGCCCGCCGTCACCCGGGCGGCTGCCTTGTAGGTCAGCAGCCGCATCGCCTGCAGCTCGATGGCGATGTCGGCGACCATGAACGCCACCGACTGGCGGTGGGCAACGGGCTCGCCGAACGCCTCGCGCTCCTTCACGTACGGCGTCACGTAGTCGAGCACGGCCTGGGCAGTGCCGACCGCGAGAGCGCACCAGGCCAGTCGCGAGAGCCGCACGCACTCGGCGTACGTCGTGCCGTCGGCGCTTCCCAGAAGCGCATGCTCGGGGACCTCGACGCCGCTGAGGACCAGCCTGGTGAGCGAGGCGGCGCGCACGCCCATGGCCGGGTCGGCCTCGACGCTCAGGCCGGCGGCGCCCGCCTCGACGAGGAAGAGGGCGTTGCCGCCACCCTGGATCCGCGCGCCGATCACGAGCAGCTCGGCCTCGGCGCCGCGCGGCACGAGCGACTTCACCCCGTCGAGGACGAAGCCGTCGTCGGTGCGGGTCGCCGTGGTGGTCGGCTCCAGCACGTCGAACAGGACGGTGGGCTCGGTCAGCGCGAGTGCGGCGGCGGCCGGCTGGTCCCCGGTGAACGCCGGCAGGTACGTCGCCTGCTGCTCGTCGGTGCCCCACAGCGAGATCGCGGTGGCGACGGAGCCAGGCGCGAGTGCGGCGACGGCGATGCCGAGGTCTCCCTTGGCCAGGGCCTCGGCCACGAGAGTGCCGGCCATGGCCGTGCGCTCCTCGGAGAGCCCGCCGAGCGACTCGGGCACGCCGAGGATCGGCAGGCCGATCTCGTTGCCGGCCTTGAGGACCTCGTCGGGCGTGGCGCACGCGGCGTCGGCGTCGGCCGCCGCAGGACGGACCACCTCGGTCGCGAGGTCGGTGACGACGTCGACGAGCATCTGCTCGTCGTCGGTCGGGGTCAGGTCGAAGACGCCGGGGCTCGAGGACGCGCCAGGTCGCGTTCCGGCGCCGCCGCGCTGCCCCGCCCGGGCGAACGCGCGCCCGGCGGTGGTGGCGGTCCGGAAGCCGCTGCGGGTCACGGCGAACACCGCCTTCTCCGCCTGCTTGCGGATGCCCAGCCGGTCGAGCAGGTCGCTCTGGGCCAGGCGGTTCATGACCGCCACGGCATAGCCGATGGGGTCCCGGCTCTCGCGGGAGGAGACTCCGTGCGGGCTCATGGAAGCAACTGTAACTGCGAGTTACAGTTGCGCGGCAGGACGACGCGCGTGGCTCCCGTCACAGGTCCCCTAGGCTTCCCGTCCGTGACCTCCGTCGTCCCCCGCGCGCCGTACGGACCGCTGCCCGAAGGCGGCACGGTCCGGCCGATGACGCGGTGGGGCACGCCGGTGATGCACCGTCCGCAGGCCGAGGTCACGTCGTACGACGGCGACCTGAGCACGCTCGTCGCCGACATGGTGGCGACCATGTACGCCGCCGAGGGGGTCGGCCTCGCGGCCTGCCAGATCGGGGTGGACCTGCGGGTCTTCGTCTTCGACTGCGCCGACTCGGACGGGGAGCGCATAGTGGGCGTGGTGTGCAACCCGGTGGTGCACCTGCCGGAGGGGAAGGACCGCAAGCTCGACGAGGCCGAGGAGGGCTGCCTGTCCTACCCAGGCGCGTTCGTCGACTGCGCACGGCCCGACTTCGCCCGGGTGACGGGCACCGGCCTCGACGGGTCCGCGGTCGAGTTCGAAGGCGACGGGCTCCTCGCCAGGTGCCTCCAGCACGAGACCGACCACACGCTGGGCACCGTCTTCGCCGACCGCCTCTCCGCCAAGGCCCGCAAGAAGCTCGACAAGGCGCAGGCCAAGGTGGCCGACGAGTTCCCGCCGGAGTGGCCGGCGTGAGCCCGCGCGTCCGCATCGTCCACGTCTCGCAACCAACCCACGCCGCGATCGCGGCGGGCGACCTGGATGAAGCCAACCGCCTCTCCCCCGTGCCGCTGCGGCCGATCTTCGTCACCGAGTCCTTCCGGTCGACGTTCGGCATCCGGGCGACGCAGCTGCTCGACCACCCCGAGGACGAGCCCTGGGTCACCGGGATCATCTGGGACGAGGACCTCGGCGTGGCGGTCGGCAAGGCCGGCTTCCACGGCTCGCCCGACACCGACGGGATGGTCGAGGTCGGCTACGAGGTCGACCCGGACTACCGCCGCCGTGGCTACGCCCGCGCCGCGATGCGGGCCCTTCTCGACCGCGCCGTCGCCGACCCGTCGGTGAAGGTGCTGCGCGCCTCGATCTCTCCCGAGAACGAGCCGTCGCTCAACCTGGTCGCGTCGTTCGGCCTGGAGCGCAACGGCGAGCAGTGGGACGAGGAGGACGGCCTCGAGTGGATCTTCGAGATCGCGACGCCTGTCCCGCTGAGCGATCCCCGGTGAGCCGGCTCTTCTGACGTATGTGTGGGTGTGAGGGTGGCGCAGCGAGGCGCTGGGGGCCGGGTGTCGGGGGGAGGCGGGGATGTCCGAGCCTGGAACGCACCGGCTGCGTCGCAGGCTCGGACATCAGGCACCCCGGTTGCGAAGACCGGGCAGCGCTGCCGTGACCATCCCGGATCTGCTGCTCATGTGTTGTTCGGCGGGCCATCCCGGCACGGTTCTCGGGGCACCCTGTCTGCCCGTTGCGGGCCACGCCGGCCCGGATCGACGGCTCGTGGCGTCATGGGTGTTGGGCCACCGTGGCCCGGCACGAGCACGCACCGGGTCCCGGGAGGTGGGCCGCTTTGGCCCGGAGGTGGGGGATGGCTCCTCACGTCCCGGCCGCTGTCGCAGCGAAAACCACGACCACCACCCGCAGATGTGGCAGGAGACTTGGTGAGCCGGCTCTTCTGACACTTCTGTGGGTGGATCGGCATGGACGTCGGGGCGTGGGGCGCCGATCGCGCTGACCCCGGCAGCCTTTGTCGGCTGGGCGTGTCAGGGCGCAACCGGAGCGTGTGGGGCTGTGGGGGCCGAACCAGCCTGTGGTTGCTTGACAGACGTCTGTCAAGCGATCGATGCCGCCGATCCGTGGTGGCGATGCGTGATGGCCGGGCGCACGAGCAGCTCGACAGGCTCGACGGCCAAGCTCGACGGCCAGACTCGACGGCCAAGCTCGACGGCAGAGAGCTGTGGGAGCCGGCACCAAGCCTGTCGGTGGTTGACAGACGTCCGTCAAGCTGTCGCGACACCGCGGGGGACTACTCGATCACCCACGGAAGCAGCAGGAGATCCGGTGAGCCGGGGATCGCTTCGCTTCCAAGGCAGTGTGCAGGCCGAGAAGCAGAGCGTTTGCCTTGGAAGTCACCGCCTCGCGGTCACGTAGCAGGCGACAGCGGTGGCGGCGGCCACGTTGAGGGAGTCGATGCCGGCGGCCATCGGGATGGTGGCGCGGCGGTCGGCGGCGCCCTCCCAGGCGGGCGAGAGGCCGTGTCCCTCTCCGCCGAGCACCAGCGCGACCTTCTCGAGGCCGCGGACGGCGTCCGCGATCTCGACCTCGTCGGGCGCCAGGGTCAGGGCCACGGTCGTGAAGCCGGCGTCCGACAGGTCGCGCAGGGCGGTCTCCCACGACGGCAGGCGGGTCCAGGGCAGCGTGAACACGGCGCCCATGGCGACCTTGATCGAACGGCGGTACAGCGGGTCGGCACAGCGCGGCGAGAGCAGCACGGCGTCGAAGCCGAGCGCGGCGCCGCTGCGGAAGATCGCCCCGACGTTCGTGTGGTCGACGACGTCCTCGAGGACCAGCACCGACCGGGCACCGGCGAGCACCGCGTCGAGGGTGGGGAGCGGCGTACGGCGCAGCGAGGCGAGGGCGCCGCGGTGCACGTGGAAGCCGGTGACCCGCTCGGCGAGCGCCTCGGAGACGACGTAGCAGGGTGCGTCCGAGCCCGACAGCACGTCAGCGAGGCCATCGAGCCAGCGCGGCGCCATCAGGAACGAGCGTGGCTCGAAGCCCGCCTCGACGGCGCGGCGGACGACCTTCTCCCCCTCGGCCAGGAACAGCCCGTGCTCGGCCTCGAGGTGCTTGCGCAGGTTGACGTCGCGCAGGTCACGGTAGTCGGCGAGCCGCTCGTCGGCAGCGTCCGAGATCTCGACCCGCTCCGCCACTAGTGGTCACCACCGGGGTTCGTCGGGTGTCCCGCACCCCGGGCACGCACCTCGCTGCGTTGCCGTCGCTCGCGAGACGAACGGGTATGGCATCGCTCCGGCGCCTTGCGATGCACGCACCCGGGGCACGGGCCACCCCCGACGAACCACCGGTGGCGACCACTAGGAGAACTCCGACGGATAGGCCACCCGCACCACCTCGCCGACCACGACGATCGCGGGTGCGCGCACGGCGCCCATCTCGATCGCCTCGCCGAGGGAGCCGAGGGTGGCGAACACCGTCCGCTCCGCCGGCATCGAACCGTCGCAGACCACGGCTACGGGGGTCTCGGCCGGGCGACCGCCCTTGACCAGCACCTGCGCGATGGCGGCGGCGTTCTCCACGGCCATCATCAGCAGGAGCGTGCCGGTGAGCCGGCCGACGGCCTCCCAGTCGACGAGCGACCCGGGGTCGTCGGGCGGCAGGTGTCCGGAGAGCACGGTGAAGTCGTGGGCCACGCCGCGGTGCGTCACGGGGATGCCGGCGAGGGCGGGTACGGCGACCGGGCTGGTCAGCCCTGGGATGACGGTCACCGGTACGCCGGCCGCGCGGCAGGCCAGCACCTCCTCGAAGCCGCGGCCGAACACGAAGCTGTCGCCGCCCTTGAACCGCACCACCCGCTTGCCCGCAAGGGCCCGCTCGACGATCAGGTCGTTGATGGCCTCCTGGGCCGTGAACCGCCCGCGCGGGATCTTCGCGACGTCGACCAGCTCCGTCGTGGACGGCAGCTCGCCCAGCAGCTCGCGCGGGGCCAGCCGGTCGGCCACCACGACGTCGGCCTCCATCAGCGCCTTGCGCCCCGCGACCGACATCAGCTCGGGATCGCCGGGCCCGCCGCCGACGAGGACCACGCCGGGGGTCCGGTCGCGGTGGTGCCGGGCCGCGATGGTGCCCTCGCGCAGGCCCTCGAGGATCTCGTCACGTACCGCGGCCGAACGGCGCGGATCGCGGTTGCCCAGCTCGTTGCTCAGCACGGCGACGGTCACTCCGGAGGAGCGGCCGACTGCTGGTGTCCATGCCGACGCAGCGGTGGCGTCGTCCGCGCGCACGCAGAAGATCCGGCGCTCCTCGGCCGCCGCGCTGACCGCCTCGTTGGCGGCGTGGTCGTCGGTCGCCGCGACGACGTACCAGACGCCATCGAGGTCGCCGTCCTCGAAGCGGCGCCGCTGCCACGCGATCTCCCCTGCATCGGCCAGCGCCTCGATCGCGGGCGTCGCCTCGGGCGAGACCACCGTCACCACCGCCCCGGACGCCAGCAGGGCCGGCACCCGGCGCTGCGCGACGTGCCCGCCGCCCACCATCACCACCCGCCGGCCGGCCAACCGGAGACCCGAGGGGTACGGCGGGTACGGATCCATCCGACCATGGTCCCCGATCCGCCCGGAGGGGTCGTGCGACGGGACCAACGGGCGGACTAGGTTGGGCGTCGTGAGTCTCGATCGTCCCGTCACACCTGACCCCTACCCACTGCTCCCGGCAGCCGACTCCTTCCACGTCGGCAGCGACGACGTCACCGACGGCCAACCGCTGAAGGACGACCAGGTCGCCGCCAAGGGCGACACCTCGCCGCAGCTGTCGTGGAGCGGTGCCCCGGAGGGCACCAAGAGCTTCACGGTGACCTGCTTCGACCCGGACGCCCCCACGCCCAGTGGCTTCTGGCACTGGACGCTCGTCGACCTGCCACCGGATGTCACCTCGCTCGACACGGGCGCCGGTGCCGAGGGGGCCCAGCTTCCTGGCAACGCCTTCATGTGCCGCAACGACTACGGGCCCAAGGCGTTCGTGGGCGCCGACCCGCCGCAGGGCGACCAGGTGCACCGCTACTACTTCGTGGTGCACGCGGTCGGCGAGGACTCCCTCGGCGTCGACTCCGACACCTCACCGGCGGTCGTGTCGTTCAACCTGGCGTTCAAGACGCTCGGCCGCGCGATCGTCCACGGCACCTACCAGTTCTGACGCTGCGTCGCTGTGCTCTCCTTGTACGTCTCGGTGGCGGCGCGCGCCTTCCGGCGTTACTCGACGTACACCGCGGCCACGCTGGCGGGCATCTTCACCAACTGTGTCTTCGGCGCGATCATCTGCTTCGTCTACCTCGCCTTGTGGGACCAGCGCCCCAACGCGGGCGGGTACGACGCCACTGACGCGGTCACCTACGTCTGGCTGGGCCAGGCGATGATCATGACCGTCATGGTCTGGGGCGGAGGTGCCACCAACGACCTGGCCGAGCGCATCCGCAGTGGCGACGTCGCGCTCGACCTCTACCGGCCGGTCCCGCTGTTCGGCTGGTACGTGGCGCAGGACCTCGGGCGGTCGGCGTACCACCTCCTCACACGCGGGGTGGCACCCACGGTCGTCGGAGCCCTGCTGTTCGACATCCGCTTCCCGGCCAGCGCAGTCGCCTGGCTCGGGTTCGCCCTGGCCCTCCCGCTCGCCGTGCTCGTCAGCTTCGGGCTCCGCTTCCTCGTCGCCAGCACAGCCTTCTGGCTGCTCGACGCGACCGGGCCCAACACTCTGGCGTTCATGCTGGCGTCCTTCCTCAGCGGGCTGACCGTTCCCCTGGTGCTCTTCCCGGGGTGGTCGCGCGACCTGGTGATGGCGCTGCCATGGGCGATGTTCATCCAGGTACCGGCGGACATCTGGCTCGGCAAGCGGGAGGGCTGGGAGGTGCTGCTCGGACTCGGGTTCGGCGCTGCGTGGGCAGCCGTGCTGTTCGGCGCCTGCTGGCTGCTGCTCCGGCAGGCGACTCGCAAGGTGGTGGTGCAGGGTGGCTGAGTCGATCGCCGTGAGTGCGCGTGGTTACGGCGACATCGCGGTGATGTGGACCCGTGCCGCGATGGCCTACCCGGCGTCGTTCTGGATGATGGTCGTCAGCGGGTGCGTCGTGGGCGGCCTCGACTTCGTCGGGCTCTGGATCATGTTCCACACCATCGACGACCTCGGCGACTGGGTGCTGTCCGAGATCGCCTTCCTGTACGGCGCCACCGGCTTCGCGCTCGCGGCTGCCGACCTGGTGGTCGGCCGGATCGAGCGACTCGGCCAGATGATCCGCACCGGCCGCCTGGACACGATGTTCCTCAGGCCCCTGCCGCTGCTGACGCAGGTCTGCGCCGACGAGTTCGCGCTGCGCCGTTTCGCACGGGTGTTCCTGGCGCTGACGATCCTGACCGTCGCCTGCACGTCAGTGTCCTGGACAGCGGCCAAGGTCCTGGTCACGCTCTCGATGCTGGTCTCCGGATCGGTGATCTTCTTCGCGGTGTTCATCGGCTTCGCCTGCATCCAGTTCTGGACCATCGACGCCAACGAGGTCGCCAATGCTTTCACCTACGGGGGCAACACGGTCAACCAGTATCCGATGACGGTCTACCCCAAGGAGATCGTCACCGGGCTGACGTTCCTCATGCCTCTGGCCTTCGTGAACTGGTACCCAGCGCTGTTCGTCCTGGGCAAGCCCGACCCCTACGGCTTCCCCGACTGGCTCAGGTTCACCTCTCCGCTCGCGGCGGCCGCACTCCTCGCGGTGGCCCTGCTCGTCTGGCGCACCGGCGTGCGTCACTACACGTCGACCGGGAGCTGACGTGCCGCTGATCGAGGTCGACGACCTGCGGCGTACGTTCGTGGTCCGGCGCAAGACGGGTCGGCTGCGGCGCGTGAGCGGCGAGGTGCTGGCCGTCCGAGACCTGAGCTTCGCGATCGAGGCGGGCGAGATGGTCGGCTACATCGGGCCGAACGGCGCGGGCAAGTCGACCACCATCAAGATGCTCACCGGGATCCTGGTGCCTACGAGCGGCCGCCTGCGAGTGGCGGGGCTCGACCCGAGCAGGCAGCGGACCGCGCTGGCGCGGCGGATCGGCGTCGTCTTCGGCCAGCGCACGACGCTGTGGTGGGACCTGCCCTTGCGCGACTCGTTCGCTGTGCTGCAGAAGATCTACCGCACCGATCCCCAGCGGCACCGCACCAACCTCGCCGAGTACATCGAGCTCCTCGACCTCGGCGACCTGCTCGACACCCCGGTCCGGCAGCTCAGCCTGGGCCAGCGGATGCGCGGCGACATCGTGGCCGCGCTGCTGCACGACCCCGAGATCCTCTTCCTCGACGAACCGACGATCGGGCTCGACGTGATCAGCAAGGGTCGCCTGCGCGAGTTCCTGCGCACGTTGAACGCCACGCGGCGTACGACGCTGATGCTGACCACTCATGACCTCCAGGACATCGAGGCCCTCTGCGACCGGGTGATCGTGATCGACCACGGCACGGCGGTCTTCGACGGCCCCCTCGCCGGACTGCACCGGCACGGGGGCTCGACCCGCACCCTCGTAGTCGACCTCGTCGACGAGGCGCCGCCGATCTCGGTGGCCGGGGCGACCACCCGCCGGGTCGAGGGTCCGCGGCAGTGGCTGTCGTTCCCCAGCGACGCCAGCGCGGCGCCGATCGTGGCGGCCGTCGCCGCGTCGTACGACGTCGCCGACCTGTCCATCCACGAGCCGGACATCGAGGACGTCATCCGCGAGCTCTACTCGCGGTGACATGGCTCGCTCCGCTCGCGTGTCTGCGGTTCTAGGCAGGCACGACTCCCTCTCGAATCAACCTGGCTCATGTGCCGTGACCAACTCGTGGCGGGCGGCCCACTGGGTGATGTCGCGACGCTCGATGGCGGCGGCCATCAGGTCGGGGAACAGGTCGGGTGTGCACGCGAATGCCGGGACGCCGATGCCGGCGAGAGCCGCGGCGTGGTCGGCGTCGTAGGACGGGCGTCCGGAGTCGCTGAGCGCGAGCAGCGCCACCATCGTCACCCCGGAGTCCGCCAGTGAGGCGCAGCGGCGCAGCATCTCTTCGACGATGCCACCTTCGAACAGGTCGCTGATGAGCACCAGCACGGTGTCGGCCGGCCGCTCGACGAGTCCCTCGCAGTAGGCCAGCGCCCGGTTGATGTCGGTGCCGCCGCCGAGCTGGACGCCGAACAGCACGTCGACCGGGTCGTCGATCTCGTCGGTCAGGTCGACAACCTCGGTGTCGAAGACCACCAGGCGCGTGCGCACGGACCGAAGGGACGCGAGCACCGCTCCGAAGACGCTGGAGAAGACCACCGACTCGGCCATCGAGCCCGACTGGTCGATGCACAAGATGATGTCGCGCTCGACCTGGTGGGTGCGGCGGGCGTAGCCGACCAGCCGCTCGGGGACGACGGTGCGGTGTGCGGGCTGGTAGTGCCGCAGGTTGGCCGCGATCGTGCGTCTCCAGTCGACGTCGCGCAGCTTGGGGCGCCGGCTGCGTGCCGACCGGTCAAGTGCGCCGGTGACGGCCTGCACGGTCTGTCGTCGCAACCGTTCCTCGAGCTGGTCGGTGACCGTGCGGACGACCTGCCGAGCCGTCTCGCGGGAACGCTCGGGGATGGCCCGGCCGAGACCGACCAGCGTCGTGACCATCGAGACGTCGGGGGTGATCGACTGCATCATCTCCGGCTCGAGCAGCAGCTGCCGCAGGCCGAGCCGGTCCATCGCGTCGGCCTGCATCACCTGCACGACGCTGGTCGGGAAGTAGCCCCGGATGTCCCCAAGCCAGCGAGATACCTTCGGCGCCGAGCCACCGAGGCCGCCGCGACGGTCGCTGTCGTAGAGCGCCTCGAGGGCGGCGTCGCGCTTCTGGTCGTCGGCGGACAGACCCTGCCCCTCGGCTCCCAGGCCCTCTGCCGGCGGGCCGCCGCCCAGGACCAGCCGCCAGCGGGTGAGGCGGTCGCGGGGCTCGTCGTCAGCCACGTGACACCTCCAGCCCGAGCAGCTCGGCGACCCTGGCCACGGCCGGCAGCGCGCGCTCCAGGTCGAGACCCACGTCGTCGCGGCCACCGTCGCGAGCAGCGCGGGCCTCGCCGCCGAGCCGACGTACCTGCTCGGCGATCGAGCGTCGCTCGGGCGGCCGGTAGCGCGAGAACGTACGCCGCAGCAGAGGCAGCAGGTCCTCGAAGACATGCTCGGCGATGCTGCCGACCCATGCGTCGACGATGGTGAGCAGCGCCGGGTCGTGGACCAGCAGCACGGACTCCCCGGCGAGGAAACCGTCGAGCCAGGCCGCGGCGTCGCCGGCCGGCGCGCCGAGCGACAGGCGGCGGCTCATCCTCTCGGCCGCCTCGGTCTGGTCGATGCGCTCGGCGTCGAGGAGCAGCCGGTCGACCCGGCCGGCCACGGAGCCGTGCACGCCGTCGCGCGCCGCGACCGCGACCAGGGCAGCAGTCCAGCGCTCCCGCATCTCCTCGTCGTCGAGCAGGGACACACCTCGGTCAGCGCCCTCGATGCCCGCCCGGACCGCCACGGCCGCGTCGTCGTCGAGCCCGATGCAGGCTGCAGGCAGGCCGACCGCCGCGCGGACCACCAGGGCGTCGAGCACACCCTCCACACCACCGACGTACACGCCGCGCACGTCGCCGTAGCGGATGGTGCGCGCCAGCGGCTCGACAGCTCCCAACAGAGCCAGGACGTCGTGCTGCCTGGCAGTGCGCTCCTCGAGGCTGGCCACCACCGACGTGAGGCCGTCGGGAAGGTCGGCGACGAGGCAGGCCGCCACCAGGCGGGCGAGGGTCGCCAGGTCGTCGGCCGCCGCGGCGCGTTCGGCCACCTTCGTCGCCGCCGCGCTCGCGACGGTGGTGCCGAAGAGGCCGGCCTCGATGACCGCGACCGCGAGCTCAGGTCGCCACTCGAGCTCCCAGGCCTCCTTGAACGTGCCGGTGCTGCTCCCGGCGTCGGTCTCGGTGCCCCAGTCGACGCCCAGGAGGCGGAGCCGGTGGAGCAGGACCGACCGCGCCAGCTGCCCGGCGCGACGGAGGTCGAGCACCACGGTCTGCGCCTTGGCCGCCGGCTTGAGGCGCAGGGCCCGTTGCTGCCGGGCCAGGTCGGCCGCGAGCGGCACCATCGGCGCACCCTCGGGTACGGCGCCCAGCTCGCGGCCGACGACCAGCGAGTCGTGGATCAGCGCGAGCGGCACCCGCGACCCTTCGCACAGCACCGACTCGGCGGCGTCGTCGAGCTCGGACAGCCCGACCGACGGCCGGCCGCGGACGGTTGCCAGCGTGGTCGCCAGCCGTGACGCCTCGACGATCGACGCGGTGGACGCGTCGAGCCGCTGGCCGCGCAGCTCACGGGCCACGCGTACGAGCCAGCCGGTGGCCAGGATCTCGTCGGCGTCGCCGCGGGACCAGTGGTCGAACAGGTGCTGGTACCAGCCCGGCGAAGTCACCCCCGCGCCGTACCCGCTCGCCAGGGCCAGCCGGCCCGACGACCACGGCGCCCAGGTGGCCGCGACCTTGGTCCTCGGCAACCCCTTGAGCAGATCGGTGTCACGGGCGACGGACGGGTAGGTCGCAGGGTCGAGCGCCGGGGCGTGGTAGGCCCCGCAGACGAAGGCGATCCGCTCGAAGCCCTCCTTGACGGCGGCGCGGACCGCCCGGCGCATGGCCGCCTCCCGGCGGTCGTTCTCGACCACGTCGGGGTCGTCGTCCGCGCGTTCGTCGGCCTCGCGGACCGCCGCCATCGCGTCCTTGAGCGCAGCGAAGCGTTCGAGCGACGACTTACCGCGGTGCTCGACGGCGTCCTCCCACCAGCGCTCGGGGTCGTCGTACCCTGCGGCGGCCGCCAGCGACCCGATCGGGTCGGGTCGCGGAGCGCCGCCCGGGCTTCGCGGCTCCTCGTCGGCCTCGGACAGCTGGTGGGTGATCGGCAGGTCGGCGAAGCGGACCGGGACGCCGTGGTCCAGTGCCCAGCGGGCCGCGACCCATTCCGGAGAGAACGCCGCCAGCGGGTAGAACACCGCGCGGCGGGGTTCGTCGACCGCGTAGACGAGCCCGGCCACGGGTGGCCGCATCTCCCCGTCGGCCAGGAGACCGACGACCTGGTCGAGCTCGGGGGCGCCTTCCACCAGGACGAGGTCGGGGCTCAGCTCGTCGAGGGCGTGCGCCACGGACCGGGCCGAGCCGGGCCCGTGGTGCCGGATCCCCAGGATCTCGACACGTACGTCGGCGGTCGCGCTCATCGGCAACCCGTCAGCCCAGCTCGCGGCAGGCCTGGTAGAGGTCCTTCCACTCCCGCCGGTCGCGGACGACCGTCTCGAGGTACTCCTGCCACACGATGCGGTCCTGCACCGGGTCCTTGACCACGGCGCCCAGCAGGCCGGCCGCGACATCGGCCGCGCGCACCCTGCCGTCGCCGAAGTGGGCGGCCAGGGAGAGGCCGTTGGTGAGCACCGAGATCGCCTCGGCGGTCGAGAGGGTGGCGGTCGGCGACTTGACGGTCGTACGCCGGTCGGCGGTGACTCCGGAGCGCAGCTCGCGGAACACCTGGACCACGCGGTGCACCTCCGAGAGCGCCTCGAGGTCGGCGGGCAGCGCCAGGCTCGCGCCGAGCGCCGCCACGCGGGTGCGCACGATCTCGACCTCCTCCTCGAGGGTGTCGGGCAACGGCAGCACCACGGTGTTGAAGCGTCGGCGCAGCGCCGACGACAGCTCGTTGACGCCCTTGTCGCGGTTGTTGGCAGTGGCGATCACGTTGAAGCCGGGGCGCGCCTGGACCTCCTCGTCGAGCTCGGGGATGGCCAGGCTCTTCTCCGAGAGGATCGTGATCAGCGCGTCCTGGACGTCGGCCGGGATGCGCGTCAGCTCCTCCACGCGGACCAGCGCCCCGGTCTCCATCGCGCGCATCACCGGGCTGGGCACCAGCGCGGCGCGGCTCGGGCCCTCGGCGAGCAGGCGGGCGTAGTTCCAGCCGTAGCGCAGTGACTCCTCGGCGGTGCCGGCTGTGCCCTGGACGACCAGCGTCGAGGATCCGCTGACGGCGGCCGCCAGGTGCTCGCCGAGCCAGGTCTTGGCCGTGCCGGGGACGCCGAGGAGCAGCAGCGCACGGTCGGTCGCCAGCGTCGCCACGGCGATCTCGACGAGACGCCGCGAGCCGATGTACTTGGGCTCGACGGGGGTGCCGTCGGGCAGCTGGCCACCGAGCACGTAGAGCGACACCGCCCACGGGGAGAGCCGCCAGCTCGGCGGGCGGGGCCGGTCGTCCGCGGCCTCGAGGGCGGCCAGCTCGGCGGCGTACTGCTGCTCGGCATGCGCCCGGAGGACGGCGTCGCTGACGGGGATGGTCCGGTCATTGGTCGGGGTCATCGGAACGCCTCGCTGATCGATCGGTGCAGGGACTGGTACTGAAGGACGTCGCGCAGGGTGTTGCGCAGGTAGGCGTCGTCGCCGGCGGAGCGCATCAGCTTCTCGACGGCCGGCAGGGAGCCGGGGTGCAGGGCGAGGGGCAGGGTCTCGCGGAGCATGCGGACGGCATGGCCGGCGTCCTTCTCGCGGCCCATCGCGGCGAGGAAGGCTTTGCTCAACCGCGGACCCCACGGGCGCGGCGCCTGCTGGAGCTCGTGGGCGGTCTTCACGAGGGACTCGCGAGCGAGCCGCGCGGCCAGGTGCTCGTCGCGCTCCTCGGGTGGCAGCAGGGCGACGAGCCGGGTGTCGGGAGGTGACGGCGAGCAAGGCACGAGCCCAGGCGACATCCCGTTGGCCGGCAGCCGCATCGGCGAGGGCCCGGAGCAACGCGTCCTCGTGGCCGCGGACGAGCGCGACGACCTTGTCGGGGCCGGCACCGACGGCGTCTGTCCACACGCTCAGCGGCGCCCCACGGACCAGCTGGTCCCGCCAGTGCGCCCTCCGGGAGCCTCTCGGACCGGGGTCCACCAGGCCGTCGCGGACCGCCGCGGGGTCGGGGTCGTCGGGCAGCAGGACGTCCAGCCGCTTGCGGAGGCCGCCGCTCACCTTCAGGAGGGCTCGCAGCCGCTCCCCCATCCGCGCTGCCCGCGCCGAGCCCGGCAGGCGGTCGAGCAGCCGCACCGCTTCCGTGCGCACGGCCTTCGAGCGGTCGTCGAGGCAGCGCTCCAGGAACTCCTCGTCGTCGGGGCCGAGATCACCGGCCAGGGCAGCGACCGCAGCGGCGCGGGCCTGCGCGCCGTCGGTCTCCCAGGTCTCTCTCGATGAGCGCCCGCGGATCCCGGACGGGGAGTCCGGAGGGTCCTCGGCCACCGCCAGCCAGTGCCACTCGCGGGTTGCGAGCGGCGAGCCAGGCAGCGCGCTCGCCAGCCGCGGCGGCCACGGCACGGCGTACGGCGGGCCTCGTCGTGCCCAGCTCGAGCAGTGCGGGCAGCAGCCGTGGCGCCACCACCCGGTCTGCAGCGGCAGCGGTGTCGAGCCAGTGTCGGGTCAGCAGGTCGCGGGCCCCGGCCGCCACCGGCTCCTGGGTGAGCAGCAGGTCGAGGATCTGCATGGCTGGCGACGGCGCCACCGTGCGCGTCTCGGTGGGCGCCGGGTCGTCGCGGACCGCGGAACGTTCGGCGACCGCACCCGCGCGGCGTACGGCGTCGCCCAGGGCCGCCGCCTCGAGCAGCGCCTCCTCGCGGCTCGCGCCGACCCGCGGGCTGACCCCGATGTCGGGCAGCCGCGGGACCTGGCGGCGCGCGGTGCCGACCAGCGAGGTCGCACGCAGGCCGTCCCACCAGGCGTCGAGGTCGCTCACGGCCACGCTCACGACCACTCACAGGGCCACCAGCCGGCCGTCGACCTGGCGCTGTCAGCGGCCGGAACCGGCCGCCGGCCAGCTCACCGAACACGTCGACGGGATGCCCTCCGGTCAGGGCGAGCAGCGGCCACAGCGCCGTGTCGTCGTCGACCAGGTCGAGCCGCTCACCCGCGCCGTCTGTGACCGAGGGCCGCTCGCCGGCAGTCAGCACGACCTCGCCGAGCACGACGGGCACCCGGTCGCTCCACGGCGTGGCCGCGAGCCGCTCGGCGCGCGCTGCCTGCGCGGCGTCGATGCTCACCGGGGCCGGCAGCGCCGCCGCTGTGCCCCTGACCACCGGATCGGTGGCGAAGAGCGCACGGCTCGGTGCCGTGCCGGGATAGCGGCTGACCGTGGCCGACACCACCGTGCCCGCCAGCTGAGGGGACGCCATCGGCGTCAGGCCGGCGGAGAAGTCGAGCACGACGAGCAGCTCGCCGCTGCTCTCGTCGCGCAGCCAGGTGCGCTGCTGGAGGAGCCGTCCGTCGTCGGTGCGGTGCCCGCCCATGACCAGGTAGCTGCCGGTGGCGCGTGTCGGCTGCCTTGACCTCTGCCGTCGGCTGGGCCCAGCCGAGATAGGCACGGAGGTCGGCCATGGCGTCGCGACCGAGCGCGTCGCGCATCGTCCAGGCCCGCGTGGCGGTCCACCATCGGCCGCAGACCGCGAGCAGGTGGTCGGCCCAGTCGTCGCGCCGGTGGATCTCCGAACCCATGTCGCGGACCTGCTCGGCGAGGCCGGGGAGCTGGGAGTCGACCAGCCGGGCGGCCGTGGCGTCCCACCAGCCGTAGGGCTGCTGGCGGGCGGCGGCGGTGCCGGCGCGCACCAGGTCGCAAAGCCACCGGCCGAAGTCGTCGAGGCCCGCGGTCATCAGGGCCAGCCGCTCGTCCAGCCGCTTGGCCTGGGCAGCGGGGTCGGGCGAGCGTCGGCCCGGGCCTGACGCGCCTCGGACCTCTCCGGCCGCTCGGCGCGCTCGTCGGCCCACTCCTGCGCGAACCCGGCCGCCTGCGCGACGTCGGCGACCTTGCCGTCGGCCTTCACCCAGAGCAGGAGCAGCGCGAGGGCGTGCTTGCAGGGGAACTTCCGGCTCGGGCACGAGCACCGGAACGCCGGCCCGGCGAGGTCGACGCTGACCTGGTACGGCGTCTTGCCGCTGCCCTGGCACTTCCCCCAGACGAGGATGTCGGTGCTGCCGGTCTCGGACCACAGCGCCGGGTTGAGCAGCTTGCGGGCAGCGTTCACCGACGAGTCGTCCGGCGCGAGCTTCACCACGCGCGCCTCGGTCCAGCGGGCCATCGCGGCCCATCCAAACACGCGAGGCGAGGTACTCCCGTGCGTCTGACCGGTCTCGGAGTGGACTTTCGCCGGTCAACCGCACGGGCTCCCAGGTCAGCGGCGCCTTGAGGGTCGCGATCACCGGCAGCCACTCGCCCGCCAGGTCTACCTCGAAACCTCCCTCGGCGAGCCACTCGCTGGTAACCGGCTCGTCACGCCGCAGGTAGGCCAGGCCGACGCTGGCGCCGACGGTGGCGCCGTACGCCGCGCTGGTGACCTGGCCGACCGGCTCGCCGTGGCGCAGCACCAGCTCGCCGCCCCACAGCATCGCTTCGGGGTGGTCGACGACGAACGAGACCAGCCGCCGTCGCGGTCCGGGGGCGTTCAGGCGTTCCCGGC
Source organism: uncultured Actinomycetota bacterium (assembly GCA_963790295.1). Classification (GTDB taxonomy): domain Bacteria; phylum Actinomycetota; class Actinomycetes; order Propionibacteriales; family Nocardioidaceae; genus Nocardioides. The sequence goes on along the minus strand of CAWBOE010000003.1, from coordinate 9,859 downwards.
GCTCGACCAGAGCGTCGCGGCCCAGGAAGCCCTTGTCTCCCGACAGCGAGGTCGCGAAGACGAGGCCGGCCTCGACAGGCGTGTAGTCGGGTGTGAGCTCGCGACCGAACGCTCGAAAGCCCTTCTCCAGCCGGAGCGACTCGATGGCCGAGTACCCCGCGTCGACGAGCCCGAGGTCGTCGCCGTGCTCATGCAGCGCGTCGAAGACGGCCACCGCCGCGTCGTTCGGCACGAGCAGCTCCCAGCCCAGCTCGCCGACGTAGGTCATCCGGGTCGCCCGCACCTTCACTCCGGCCAGGTCGACCTCCTGGCTGGTCGCGAACGGGAAGGCCTCGTCGTCGAGCTCGGCATCCGTAAGCCGGGACAGCAGGTCGCGCGACCTCGGTCCCATCACGCCGAGCACGGCGAAGTCGTCCGAACAGTCGTCGATGCGGACGTGCGCATCCTCGTCGAGGTGCTCGTCGAGCCAGGCGAGGTCCCTCACGGTGGTGGCAGCACTGGAGACGACGAGGAACTCGTCGGCTGCGGTCCGGGTGACGGTGACGTCGGACTCGTACGCGCCGCGAGCGTTGAGCCACGGCGTGTACACGGCCTGACCGACGGCGACGTCGACATCGCCCGCGCACACCCACTGCAGCGACCGCAGCGCATCGGGCCCGGTGACGGCGTACTTGCTGAACGACGTCTGGTCGAAGAGCGCGACGGCCGTGCGGCACGCGACCTGCTCCGCGGCGCTGTGCTCGAGCCAGGCCGGCCTGTCCCAGCGGTAGTCGAGCGGAGGCCCGAAGTACAGCGGCCTCTCCCAGCCGTTCCGTGTTCCGAACGTCGCCCCTGCGGCGGCAGTCCGCCCGTGCAGCGGCGAGAGCCGGACGTCACGCGCGGTCTCGGGCTCGCGGTTGGGCCACGGCACGGCGTAGTGGAGGCCGAGGATCTCGGCCACCCGGCTGCGCAGCCACGTCTCGTCCGCGGCGTACGGCGCGAACCGGCGTACGTCCACGCCCGTCAGGTCCATCGAAGGCTCGCCCTCGACGATCCACTCGGCGAGAGCCCGCCCCGCCCCGCCGGCCGAGGCGATGCCGACGGAGTTGAACCCGGCGCCGACGAAGTAGCCCGCGAGCCCGGGTGCCTGGCCGAGCAGGAACTGGTTGTCGGGCGTGAAGCTCTCGGGGCCGTTGTAGAACTTGCGGATCCCGACCTGCTCGAGCGCGGGGATTCGCTCGAGCGCGGCGTCCATCAGCACCGAGAAGTGGTCCCAGTCCTCCTCGAGCAGCTGGAACTCGAACGGGTACGGGATCTCCGACGGCGCCACCCACGGCTTGGCAACGGGTGAGGGCATGCACTAACGCCACTTCACTCGCGGCAGAGAAATCAGAAGGGTGCAGGATGCCGTCAATGATCGTTACGCTGTACTCTGGGGATGTACTCATAGTTTTGTAGAGACTCCTCGCAAATCCACTGTGGCATGTACCCTCGCAACGAGCACCCGGGCTACCTCTTGCCTCTGACATACACCTGCCTTGCCGCCCTCATGCATCGGAGGCAAGGGCCCCAGGGGCCACGTGGCTAGGGATGCCACCGGGGAAGGAGATTTGCTTGAACAGCCGCTTCATTCCCACTTCATCTGCGGAGATGTTTGGAAAGACCTGTGTGTAGGTCCCCCCGAGGGAGGCATTGACGACCAGGCATGGCCCGCCGTGCCCCGGACCGATCTGGAGAAAATATATTTCCGATGCTCGGTTCAAGTTCGGGGGCAAGCGCTCAAGTATCTGGCTAATCCGTCAAGGGGCTGTTCAAATTCTGTACAGACGTATCATGAGTCAACAATGCATCACCAATGCCTGAGCCCTCATTCACTCACTGACACGGCCGATTCGTTTGCATGCGCCGCTAGAAGGCAAAGGCTGTTGACTGGATTCAGTCCCATTTCTGTGGGCCATCCCGGTTACTGTGGCTGGCCCTCCAGGCCGGCATCACCGCCCCGCCTTCGCCGCCACGGGGCCCTGCAGGAAGGTGGCGATCTCCGCCCGGTGCTGTGCCACCACCTTGGCGGCAGCAACCTGCAGCAACTGGCGGTCACAGGGCGAGGCCAGCCAGAAGCGCGTGGAGATTTCGGCGAGGTGCTCTGCTACTGCTGCCGTAGAGCCGAACGGGGGGTCAACCCGGCGGCACGCCTCGGGGAGATCGCTGAGGTCGGGCTGCCACTGGGCGTCGGTGTGACGCAGCTGGACTACGCGGATGGTCTGGTCGTCGGGGAACACCCCTTCAAGCTGCAGGCTGCGGAAGAGCAGCGCCTGGTAGGTGCTGGCGCGCTGCTCCATGATGCTGGGGATGCGGGTGTAGTCATAGTTCCAGAGGCTAAAGGGCTGGGCGCGGCGGCTGAGCCGACGCTCCCCCACCGCGAAGGGGAAGGAGCTGTCGAAGAGGAGGATGAGGGCGCGGCGGGCGGTCTGCTCCTGCAGTTTCTTGAGGAAAACGAACAGCAGCGACTCGAAGCCCTGGTTCTCATAAAGCCCGCCGTCCCCCATATGCCAGTAAAGGTCCTCGTCGCCGACATGGAAGGTGATGGGCCCGACCAGGGGGGGAAAGGACGCTGACGCCGCCACGGCCCCGGCCAGGCGGATGGGACAGAGATCGATGCCGAGCTCCATCGGTGTAAGGGTGAGCAATTTCCCCCAGCGCTGCAGGAAGGCCGGTGGGAACTCGGCCGTCAGCTCCCGCCGGGCCATGGAGGCGCGCAGGTCGGCATAGAAGTCGTAGCGGGAGGCCTCGGGTGGCAGCGTGGTGAGCGCCGAGCGCCGGCCGCTGTTGTAGAGCGTGGTGTTGACGATCAGCCGGGGCTGTCGCCGCGCGCCTCCCGCCGGGCTGAGGTCCGCGAACGTGGCCTGCGCCCAGCAGGCGCTCGGCCATGACCTCGGCGAGGGAGCGGGCCGCCAGCGACGAGTTGAGCCAGCGGAAGGACAGCAGTTGGCGCCAGAGCAGGGCGCCCTCGAAGTCCTGGGCCAGTTGTCTCGGTACTCGGCGAAGAACGCCTGGTACTCGTCCGTCATCGCCCCCTCCGGCGTCAGGACCGGGGTCTCGCGGGGCGGCTTTTGGCTGGCATAGTAGGTGGCGGCCACGCTGCCCCCGGAGACGCTGGACAGGTAGGTCACCTGCTCCAGCACCGAGCCCCCGCCGGGTGCCGGCAGCCGCCCCAGCGCCTCCAGGCCGGCCGCCCCGAAGAGGGCGGCCCGGCTGCCCCCGCCCGAGAGGGCGACGCCGACCAGGACGTCGCGCTCCGGGGCCGGCGTGACGCAGGCCGTGTCTGGCCCTGCCTGGGGGACGCGGATGGCGACGGACGAGGCGCACCCTGTCAGCACGACCGCACCCAGATAGCACGACGCCGGCCCTCGGCCACGTGACCCTCGCATGATCGCTCGACTGTGTCGCATGTGCTTCTCCTGTGCTTCTCCCTGCTCATCGCTTGAACCGGAAACACTCTGCACCCACGCAGCCGCGTCCCGCGCCCGCGGACTACTGCGGGGAGGCGAACCCGCCGCCCGCAAAGTGGCGCCCCTGAAAAAAGCCTCTCACGCAGGGAATTATTCCCGCAGTTCCAAGGTGACTCCTGACTCTGACGGCAAGAGGCGAACCTCGGTCTGCTCGATCGCGCGTGGTGACGGTCACGACGAGGAGCACCCCCGGTCATTCTCGAGCATGAGGGTGTTCGTGGGGCGCTCGTGATCGACCGCACCCACGGACCGCCGGTAGTTTCCGGGAAAGTCTGCCAGCCGTTGCAAGCGGTACACTTCCCCTCTGGCCTCCACATCGATCGAGCCACCCACGGGCCCTTGCAGGTTCAGGCCGCTCACGCTAAACGCATGGACGGCGCCGTCCAGTATGGTCAGTCGCCCATCGCCGGTGGCCCGTCCCATACCACCCCCCGGCGCGACTATGGCCTTAAGCGTGAGACCCAGCCTGCCGACTGGCTTGCCCATCTCCCCAGCCTGGAGCCCTCCCCATGGCAACAGCAGACCCACCAACAGGTATATCAATCGCCCGTGCAGCGTCCACGCAGTGTGCATTGTGCTCCTTCCGACCGGCCCCAGCACAGCAACCGCCTCACCTGCCGCCGGTGGACGGCTGGGCTTGCCGGGAGCCGTCCTGCATACCGCGCTGGTAGGCGCTTTGTGTGGCCTCTTCATGCCTGCCGTAGAGATACCCTCCGGCCAGTCCTGCCCCCGCACCGATCGCCGCGCCCATCGCCGCATTCCCCGCTATCGCGCCGATCAACGCCCCACCGGCGGTTCCCGCGGCCCCGCCCGTGAGCGTCCGTTGTTGCGTCTCGGTCATACCAGCGCAGCCAGCTAATGCCGCCAGGGCTACCACGATCAATCCGACTAGCAGAAGTCTCATCGTATCTTCCTCCCCGCGTGAACTGTCCCGAGTCATCCGGCATGGCAATCCGTGAGCTCCCCCGCACTCGGGTAATCACCGGCACGGCCACTTCTCGGTCAGGAACCTGAATAAGCTATCCACGGGTCGCTCACCCATATATCTGCGGGTGCCGCTGCGCCCATGCGATGAACATCGTCAAGATTTCAGTCCGGGACGGGGGCGGCTCGGGAGGGCAGACGAAGGGCTTGCCATCTGGGCCTGTCGTTTGAGCCAAGTAGTAGTGATAGGCCCCGACAGCATAGCCGTGACAAAACCCCATGGCCGGTGCGTACATTGGATCGTCTGATCTTGTCGTGCAAAGCCGTACGTAATCCTGCGTATGTCGTACGAGGAATTCATCGCGCGTCTGCGCGCCTGCGAAGAGCGGCCAGAGGCACGTTACAATGCCGATTATCCATACCGAACGTCGCATGACAAGTCGCCCCTCCATGAGGTCAACGGTGGTCATTGTGGTGGATTTACGACGATGTAATTCACTTGGCTCCCTTGATAGGCGGGCTGATACCAGGTCGAGCCGCACTGATAATAGGTGTACCCGCCGACGACCACGGGAGTCATGGGGCAGGACATCGACTGGAAGGCCGAGGCGGTGATGGCGTGCCCACCGCCACCGCGCCGGCGACCGCGAGGCCGGCCCCCACGGGATAGCCTCCTAGACCCCATAATAGTGGCCGTGGTAGTCGTCTAAATAATCGTCGGCATAGTCCTGTCGCTGGCGACGCGCGTCCTCGGCATAGCTCTGTCGGTCCTCCTGCTGCTGTGTCCCATGGCTTTGCCAGTCCTCGCGCGTGGTCGCCTTTTCTTGTCGGCGGCTGCTTTGCAGTTCCTGGGCGCTGCTCTGGCGGCTGGCCTGGGAGCTCGCCTGTTGCTGCTGGCGCGCTGCTGCTGGGAGCGCTGGACTGCGAGCTCGCCTGCATGGCGCTGCGATTGGCCTGCGAGCTGGCTTGCTGGCTCTGGCGGCTCGCCTGCATGTCGGCTGCGATTGGCTTGTAAGTTGCCGCTGCTGGCGACGCCACTCGAGGACAAGCCGCCACCGCCGGAGCGCGCCGAGCCGAACGTCCCACTGCTCGCCACACCGCTCCGTGAAATGCCTCCCCCGCCGCCGATCTCCTCCCCGCCGCCCCCTCTCCCTGCCGCCGCCCCGCCGCGCTTCAACATCCGCAACCGCGAACACCAACAGCACGAAGAGCGCACGCATGCCGTCCGTCGCTCCGATGTATCGGTATCATGGACGCGATCCTTTCTTTCCTTGCCGCCTCTCCCGCTCCGGTTGGAACTGGCTTGCGGGCGGCGAAGGCAATCTTCGTCGCGCCTTCCGGGGGAGTGAAGACAAATAGCGAGTCGGGGACCTCCGGCGCGAAATTCCAGCCGGTGAGCTGCGCCCAGAATTGGGGCTGGCCCTCGGCATCTTTGTAGGTCATCACCGCCGGCTCGGGAGCGGTTGGTCGCCCGGTGCAACCCAGAGTTGCATGTCCGCCTGCTCCCCCCGGAAGGCCAGGTGATCATAAGGCATGCCGTAATGCTGGCTTGCTCCACGTAGTAGCCGGCGCGAACCTTTTCCTGAACGTCTCGGCAAGCTCGCTGGAGAACAGACTCGGCCAGGGGGAACCGCATATCGAGGTCGTTCATGAAATAGTCGATGGCCTCATCGAGGGTGCCAGGCTTGGCGGCCGTGGCGTAGACGTGTTCCTTGCGTGTTGAAGACCGCAATCGCCTGGCCGTCAAAGATGAAGCCGCTCGTGGCCCCGTCACGCTTCGTGATATCGATGCGGACCGATCGGGACGCCGGATGACGATCTGGCGGGTTTCGCCGAACTCGAGCTTCTCCCCAGATTCCTGGACCACATCAAAGCCGATCTCAGCCGTCACACTCAAGCGCTGAGCCTGGGAGAGAAAGTCAGCCATGCGCTGGAGGATGGTCATCGCCTGAGCGTCACGCTCCGAGCCAGCGGTGCTTGGCGTTGATGTACCAGCACACACAATAACCAGGAACACGATGAAGAGCACAGGGAGTCTGTTACGGCAAATTGGCCGTTCCATTGCTTGTCTCCTGTACCATGATTTGCTACGACGGGAGAGGGGAGCCGGCTATCCAGACTACGAACGGCTATCCCTCTCCCGCGAGTCTCTTCCCGAGATTGATCACGACTATGTCGAAGGGGGCGCTCGAACTTCTGCAGCTCTACTTGACGAGTGTCACGTCCATCCCAGACACCGCCGACTGGAAATCCATGCCTTGGCCAACTCCGGTAAGATTGATGACCACGCCCTTATCGTTCCGCATGGCCGTTGACGACGCACCACCCCTCACGGTGCTCCCCGCAATCGCCTTGACATACTTCCCGTTAAAATCCGCCAGCCGCTTCAAATGATAGACATTGCCCACGCCCGACGCCTGTTTGACCCCCACGGCCACGGCGTCGAGGCCATTAACTTTAAACCGATGCTGCGATCCGTCGGGCAAGGTGAACGTGCCTGAGCCCCAGGACCGGGCGATGCCGGTAGCCACGGAGGTGGCCGTCACCGTGACAATGCCAGAGATGTCCGAGTCCCATTCTCCAGCGGTAACGCTCAGCACAGTGCACGCAAGGAGGGGCAACACCAGAAGACCAATGACAGTCCGCGACATACGGTTCATTCTGCGCTCCTTCGTTCCCAAAGTAGGGTCAATTGCTTCGGCCGATACTGTTGGGAAGCCCGTTCGCTCCTAGAGGCGGCCGCTCCTTCCACAAGGGTTGTGAATGCTGCGAGGAAATCGCGCAGGGTGGCATCACCTTACTTAAGCTGCGGTCAGTAGTGACTCAGTTTGAAATTGGCGCTCATGTTTTGACTGCCGGATGCCCATTACACACCCAAACCATGTAGCCCCTACGAGCAGCGAAATTCAAACTGAGTCACTACCCAGATCCGGGCTCGGTTGCTGCCCGGACGGTTTTATGATATGGTGGCCGCCGCGGACAGTGGGCATGCTCGAGTAGCTTAGCGAGCCATGTTCGGTTCCCCTACGGCGACGGCGGTACGGCCGCCTGTGAAGGCCATCTGTGAGAGGAGAATGCGGGGTATGGAGCACCAGGAACTTCTGACGCGTGTGTACCCCTTCCGCGGCGCTACTGCAGAGGACCTGGCGGCCTTGTCCCGCATCGGGGACCGCAGGGTTGTGATCGCCGGCGATCGCGTGTATGCCGAGGGAGATGCCCCCGACGCCCTGTTCCTCATCGTAATGGGCCGGGTGGATGTGCGACCAGAGCAGCGCGACTCGGCCATCGTCACCCTCGGCAGCGGCCAAGCCTTCGGCGAGTTGGGCTTCTTCGCCCGCGGCCGACGCTCGGCCTCGGCGTATGCACGCGAGCCCACTCACCTGCTGCGCTTCCCCTTTGACACACTCTCCAAGCTGCTCGACGAGCGGCCGGCACTCGCCTTGATCGTCTACCGCAATGCCTGTGGATACTTCGCGGCCCATTTCGGTCAGATGGCGTTGGAACGCGATCGCCCGTACTTCTAAGAAAGAGCCAGCACCAGCCTGCCGAACCCGCTGAGGCGCGGTCAGCTCCTCCCGCTCCCAGACGTGGGCGCCAGCCCCCCTCCTGAGTCGTCGCCAGTCGAACAGCGCAATAATCACGTGCGATCCACTCATAAAGCCCCTACCCAGGACCACGGAGTCGCATAGTGGAGCCGCGCACAGTCACTCTGCCTCAAATGGTCGCGAGACGTCGGTCAGCACTCCGACCATGAACGCCATTAACTCCTCCAGCGAATGAAATCGCGCCGCCTGGCCCGATACCAAATGTTCGACCCGGCCGTCATAGATCGGCGAACTCTCCGTCGTCAGAGAGCGAAATTGTACGACAAAGGCCCGATTACTCGGCAGAGCCGGTTGGGATGAGGGCATGGTCGTACTCCATAATTCTGAGGTGACCTCGGTTTAGTCACACCTCGGAGCTACTCTCCGCTCCTCTTAGGGAGAAGAATATATGACGGCTTGCCTGTTCATGACCACGGCCCGGGCGTTCAGATTAGGGGCGGCGGCGGTCCCGCGCTGTTCAACTGCTGTTCAAGTCGAGGCGCCCTGAGACTCGACGACGCACGACCACCACCTGAGACACAGGTCCTTCCGCCTGGACGCGATGCCGGCCGCCTGTGCAGCGGTGAGCGGTCCATCGCCTGACCGTTCTAAGAGTCTGTGCAGAGTTTGCAGCACACTAGCCACATGCTGCCCCGCAACCTCACCCTGGGTTATCGGGGAACTGCCATGCGCCCGGCGAACCCAGCGAAATGGCCGAATACGAGCGCCGTCCCAAAGAGCATGACAAAGATCACGAGGGCCGCTATCACGGCTATGACCAACACCTTGGGGTCGGCGACACTGGTGGAGGCAACCAAAAGCACGGCCTCGATGTTCCGCTGCCCGGATCCCAGGGCGAGCACGCGTCGGGTGCCCACATCCGGGCCGCCAAGGAGATAGCCCGTAGCCATCGACAGCGCCAGGAATAGCATGCAGGCGCCGATGGCGCCTTCGCCGACAGCACTGACCAGGGACTCCCGATACAGCGTCACCACGGCGACGATGGCCACGACCAGACAAACACTCGAGAAGCGCTCCAGAAACGGCTCAAGCTTCGCGGCAACGCCCGGGTACCGGACCTTGAGCAGCAAACCGACGATGAAAGGGACCAGAATCATCATGATCAAGGGCTGCGCGACTCTCCAAGCTTCCACATTCACGCCGGAGATCAGCCGCGGCAGGACCAGCGGTAGGTAGATGATACTCGTGCCCATGAGCAGAACCATGATGGCGACGCCCGAGACGAGATCGCCTTTGGCAAGTTTCACCCACTTCGGTAGCATGGGGGAGCCTGCCGCGCTACCGATGATCATCAAGCCGATCATGTAGCCGTGCTCCAAGGGAATCAGCAGCGAAATCAGCCGGGCGGAGAGGTAAGCGAAGACAGGGCCCAAGACGAAGTTGGTCACTAAAGCGAGCACTAACAGGCGTGGTCGACGTAGTGGAGCGATGATTTCCCGCACGGTCAGCCGCATCCCCAATGCTAACAGGTGGCCGACGACGAAGGCGATGATCGAGTATTTGGCGAGCAGCCGCAGTATCTGTGTTAGAGCAGACGTCTCCATTCATTGCCTCCTCGGGGCTGGATGACACGCCCGTGACATTCCCTGCGTGTGAAACTGCTTCCCCACAAAGACAGCCCAACTGTTGAAGGACGAGATCGACATGCTGCTGGGACGGCAGTGCACCACTGGGGCCGAGTCAGATGTTTGATCTGGTCGGGAGCGGCGCCTGTAAGGGGGCCATGGGCGGGCTCAGTGACGGCATATTGGTTCATATTACTCTCCTAGTTCCTTAACAATTAGCTTCACTTCTCCTCTATTATCATAAATTTAAATGCACTCTTTCGAATCATAAAAACTT
>CAWBOE010000002.1:0-59725 GCA_963790295.1 uncultured Actinomycetota bacterium | reverse complement strand
GGTGGTAACTATAACCATCCTAAGGTAGCGAAATTCCTTGTCGGGTAAGTTCCGACCTGCACGAATGGAGTAACGACTTGGGCGCTGTCTCAACCATGGACTCGGCGAAATTGCAGTACGAGTAAAGATGCTCGTTACGCGCGGCAGGACGGAAAGACCCCGGGACCTTTACTATAGTTTGGTATTGGTGTTTGGCACGGCTTGTGTAGGATAGGTGGGAGACTGTGAACACTCCACGCCAGTGGAGTGGGAGTCAACGTTGAAATACCACTCTGGTCGTACTAGATATCTAACCTAGGTCCGTGATCCGGATCAGGGACAGTGCCTGATGGGTAGTTTAACTGGGGCGGTTGCCTCCTAAAGAGTAACGGAGGCGCTCAAAGGTTCCCTCAGCCTGGTTGGCAATCAGGTGACGAGTGTAAGTGCACAAGGGAGCTTGACTGTGAGACTGACAAGTCGAGCAGGGACGAAAGTCGGAACTAGTGATCCGGCGCCCACGTGTGGAAGTGGCGTCGCTCAACGGATAAAAGGTACCCCGGGGATAACAGGCTGATCTTCCCCAAGAGTCCATATCGACGGGATGGTTTGGCACCTCGATGTCGGCTCGTCGCATCCTGGGGCTGGAGTAGGTCCCAAGGGTTGGGCTGTTCGCCCATTAAAGCGGCACGCGAGCTGGGTTTAGAACGTCGTGAGACAGTTCGGTCCCTATCCGCCGCGCGCGCAGGAAACTTGAGAAAAGCTGTCCCTAGTACGAGAGGACCGGGATGGACGAACCTCTGGTGTGCCAGTTGTCCCGCCAGGGGCACCGCTGGTTAGCTACGTCCGGACGTGATAACCGCTGAACGCATCTAAGCGGGAAGCACATTTCAAGATAAAGTTTCCCACAGGACAAACCTGGTAAGGCCCCCCACAGAACATGGGGTTGATAGGCCGGAGGTCTACAACAGCAATGTAAAGCCGACCGGTACTAATAGGCCGAGGGCTTGTCCCACACCCACACACCAACAAAAACATGTGTGAGTCAACAGCGCAGTAACACAGAGCATGCCTCGCGTCCACTACCCAACACCAAACAACCCATACCACAAACAGATACGCCACAACACTCACCCCACCCCCAAAAAACCGGGACAGACCGGGGTACAAGAGTTACGGCGGCCATAGCGACAGGGAAACACCCGGACCCATCCCGAACCCGGAAGTTAAGCCTGCCAGCGCCGATGGTACTGCCCCCGCAAGGTGGTGGGAGAGTAGGACGCCGCCGAACAAACACCCAGCGCAGAGGCCACCCCCGGGTGGCCTCTGCCGCTTTCAGCGGCCAGACTGGCCCTGCCCCAACAGCACAGTGACCGACGACCTCCGAGAAGGTGACCACCCGTGGCCGAAGAGCGACGCAACGCGCGTCCCGCACGAGGATCTGGCGGCAGCGGCCGTCCCTCGCGACCTGTGGCCGGTGGTCGGGACTCGTCGGGCGACCGCAGGGGCAGCGCTCCTCGCGGTGGTCGAGGCGGCGACGGGCCGCGCGGTCAGCGCGGAGCCCGCACCGGCTCGCGCCCGCCGCGCAAGGGCGACTGGTCTCGTCCGAAGGAGGAGCAGCAGCCGCGCAGCGTCGACCAGGCGACGTACGACGGGCCGCCCATCCCGGAGGACATCACCGGGGCAGAGCTCGACCGGTCTGTCAGCGGCCAGCTGAAGGGACTGCCCGAGAAGCTCGCGGCACGCGTCGCCCGCCACCTCGCTGCCGCCGGCCTGCTGATCGACTCCGATCCTGAGACGGCCTACCAGCACACCTTGGCGGCCCGGGCCCGGGCCTCGCGCCTGGCGGTCGTCCGCGAGGCGACGGGTGAGGCGGCGTACGCCGCGGGGCACTACGCCGAGGCGCTGGCGGAGCTGAGAGCCGCCAAACGGATGAACGGCGCCACGGCGTACCTCCCGATCATGGCCGACTGCCACCGCGCCCTCGGGCATCCGGAGCAGGCCGTCAAGCTCGCCAAGAGCCCGTCGGTGGCCAACTTCGCGCCGGCAGCCAAGGCCGAGATGACGATCGTGGAGGCCGGAGCGCGTCGCGACATGGGGCAGCTCGACGCAGCCCTGCGCACCCTCGAGCTGGCGCCGCTCACCTCCAAGAGCCGCGAGTCCTGGGTGGTCCGGCTGCGGTACGCCTACGCCGACACCCTCGAGGCCGCGGGCCGCGAGACCGACGCACTCGCGTGGTTCCACCGAACCCAGGCGATCGACGCCGAGGAGATCACCGACGCGGCGGAGCGTGCGGACTCCCTCGAGCGCCGTCAGGGGTAGCTGGAGCACGTCTGGACGTCTCACGCGTTCCGCTGGTGTTCGGGCGTCACATCCGTCACAATGGGCAGCACAACTACATCGATGTCACTCGCGTGACTCACTCCATCTCGAGACCGCTGGGGAAGGCGTATCTCGACGCCGGGAGTGAAGGAGACCGAGGGTGACTGCACTGACTGCATCTCGCACCGCGACGAGGGGCGTGCTCTACGTCCACTCAGCGCCGTCCGCGCTGTGCCCGCACATCGAGTGGGCCGTCGGCGGCGTCCTTGGCGTTGCCGTGTCCATGTCGTGGACTCCGCAGCCCGCCCAGGGCGGCAGCTACCGTGCCGAGCTCTCGTGGGCCGGCGACGTCGGGTCGGCCGCCGCCGTGGCGTCGGCACTGCGTGGCTGGAACCACCTGCGTTTCGAGATCACCGAGGAGCCGACAACCTCCTCGGAGGGCTCGCGCTACTCCTACACCCCCGAGCTCGGCGTCTTCCACGCCGTCACCGGCCTGCACGGCGACATCATGATCCCCGAGGACCGGCTCAAGGCTGCCGTCGTCAAGGCCGCCCTCGGCGAGACCTCGATCGTCGGTGAGATCGACAAGCTGCTCGGCAAGCCGTGGGACGACGAGCTCGAGACCTTCCGCCACGCCGGCGACGGTGCACCCGTGCGGTGGCTGCACCAAGTGGTCTGATCGCCTCCGGCGGAGTTTCGCCTCCCGGCGGGGGGTGTTCGTGGGTCACCTGGACGGCTGCGCGCTCGGGTACCGCGAGGGACAGGGGCGATCGCGACGCCCGATCGCCTCGCCTTCGGTTACGGCCGTTGCGGGCGCCGCTCGCCTTTAGCCCCCGCGGCGCCCGATCGCTCCGCCGTACTGCCGCGCCCGGGACACGAAGGGCATTTCCCGGTGCGACCGGTCCCCTCTGTCGGTCGGCTCGAGGCTCAGAGGGGGATGTTGCCGTGGATGCCACGGCGGACGCCGACCTGCTGGACGGCGTCGTCGATCGCCCGGGCGATGGCGCTGCGGGTTCGTGCGGGCTCGACGACCTCGTCGACGACGCCGATCTCGACAGCCCGGTCGACGCCGCCGGCCAACCGCTCGTGCTCGGCGGCCAGCTCGGCCTCCACGCGCGGACGCAGGTCGGGGGAGACCTCGGCCAGCCGTCGGCGGTGCAGGATCCGGATCGCCGCGACCGGCCCCATCACGGCCACCTCTGCCCCCGGCCAGGCGAACACCTTGGTGGCGCCGAGCGAGCGGGCGTTCATGGCGATGTAGGCGCCGCCGTAGGTCTTGCGCGTCACCAGCGTCACCCGGGGCACCACGCACTCACCGAAGGCGTGCAGGAGCTTGGCGCCGCGGCGTACGACGCCGTCCCATTCCTGACCGACACCCGGCAGGTAGCCGGGCACGTCGACGACGACGATCAGAGGTACGCCGAGCGCGTCGCACAGCCGGACGAAGCGGGAGGCCTTCTCGGCCGACAGGGAGTCGAGGCAGCCGCCCAGGCGTAGCGGGTTGTTGGCCACCACGCCGACCGTGCGGCCGCCGAAACGGCCGAGCACGGTGGCGATGTTGGGCGCCCAGCGCTGGTGAAGCTCCTGAGCCGTCCCCTCGTCGAGGATCGCCTCGACGAGCGGGTGCACGTCATAGGCACGCTTCTTGGACTCGGGCAGCATCTCGGCGAGATCACGGTCCTCGACGTCGTCGACCTTCAGGCTGCCCTGGGAGCCCAGCAGGTTGGCGACGGTGCGCGCCCGGTCGAGTGCCTCGGCCTCGCTCTCGGTGAGGATGTGGACGACGCCGGAACGACGGCCATGGGGCTCGGGACCGCCCAGGCGCAGCATGTCGACGTCTTCGCCTGTCACCGAGCGGACCACGTCGGGCCCGGTGACGAAGATCCGGCCGTCGGGACCGAGGATCACCACGTCGGTGAGCGCCGGACCGTAGGCCGCGCCACCGGCCGCCGGACCGAGGACGACCGAGATCTGAGGGATCTTCCCCGAGGCCTGGGTCATCACGTGGAAGATCCGGCCCACGGCATGGAGGGAGAGCACCCCTTCGGCGAGGCGGGCGCCGCCGGAGTGCCAGAGCCCGATGATCGGCACCGACTCGGTCATGGCCCGGTGGTAGGCGTCGACGACCACGCGGCAGCCGACGTCACCCATCGCGCCACCCATCACGGTGGCGTCGGAGCAGAACGCCACGACGCGCGTGCCGTCGACCGCCCCGACCGCGGCGAGCATGCCCGAGTCGTCGTCGGGCGTGATCAGCTCGAGGGTGCCCTCGTCGAGCAGGGCGGCGAGCCGGTGGACCGGGTTGCGCGGATCCTCCTCGCGGGGCAGCTTGGCCGGCTTGGCCGGCGCCTCCGTGGTCGTCATGTTCGGGGTCCTTGCGAAGTTGTGAGCGGAGGAGCGAAGCGGCGGAGCGAAGAACTTCGCGCGGTGATCAGTAGCTCCCGAATGCGACGGCGACGTTGGCGCCACCGAAACCGAACGAGTTGTTGAGGGCGGCGATGTCGCCGCCGCGCAGCTCGCGGGCCGTGGTCGGGATGTCCAGCTCGACCTGGGGGTCGAGGTCGTCGAGGTTGATCGTCGGAGGCGCAAGGCGGTGCTTGATCGCGAGGATCGTCGCGATCGACTCGAGCGCCCCGGCGCCGCCGAGCAGGTGGCCGGTCATCGACTTGGTGCTGGTCACCACGACGTCGTCCGCGTGGGATCCGAGCGTGGCGTGGATCATCAGCCCCTCGGCGATGTCGCCCTGCGGGGTCGAGGTGGCGTGCGCGTTGATGTGCACGATGTCCTTCGGGTCGAGCTCGGACTCCTGCAGCGCCCGCAGGATGGCCCGCGAGCCGCCGCGGCCGGCCGGGTCGGGCTGGGCGATGTCGTGAGCGTCGGCGGTGATGCCGGCGCCGAGCACCTCGGCGTAGATCCTGGCGCCGCGGGCCTTGGCGTGCTCCTCGGACTCGAGGACCAGCACGCCGGCGCCCTCGCCGAGCACGAAGCCGTCGCGCGCGGTGTCCCACGGCCGGGAGACGGTCGCCGGGTCACCGGGGTTCTTCGACAGCGCCATCATGTTGGCGAACGCCGCCATCGGCAGCGGGTGGATGGCGGCCTCGGTGCCGCCGGCCAGGATGATGTCGGCCCGGCCGAGCCGGATCTGGTCGAGTGCGAGGGAGATGCCCTCGTTGCCGGAGGCACAGGCGGACACCGGGGTGTTGGCCGCGGCGCGGGCGCCGAGCATCAGGCTCACGTTGGCGGCCGGGGCGTTCGGCATCAGCATCGGGACGGCCAGCGGGGAGACGCGGCGCGGCCCCTTGTCGCGCAGGGCGTCGTAGTTGTCGAGCAGCGTGGTGACGCCGCCGATGCCGGAGGCGATCGCCACTCCGAGACGGTCCTTGTCGATGTCGGCGTCCTCGAGGCCGGCATCCTTCCAGGCCTCCTCGGCCGCGATCACCGCGAACTGAGAGGTGCGGTCGAGGCGCCGCGCGCGCACGCGCTCGAGCACCTCGCTCGGCTCGACGGCCACGCGGGCCGCGATCTTGACGGGCATCTCCTCGGCCCAGTCGTCGGTCAGGTGGCGGACGCCGGACTGGCCCTTGACCATGGCTTCCCAGGTGGACGCGACGTCCCCGCCGAGCGGGGAGGTGGTGCCGAGTCCGGTGACGACGACTCGCTTCGCAGGCATGTGGATCCTCTTGAGATCAGTGGTGCGGTTTGCTGTTGGACGGGCTGGTGACCGGGTGTCGGGCCGGCCCGGTCAGGGCCGGCCCACCACGACGAGCCAGCGCTGGTTGGCTCAGCCTTGGGCGCGCTCGATGAACGCAACGGCGTCGCCGACGGTCTTGAGGTTCTTGACCTCCTCGTCGGGGATGGAGACGCCGAACTTCTCCTCGCAGGCGACGACGACCTCGACCATCGACAGCGAGTCGACGTCGAGGTCCTCGACGAAGGCCTTGTCGAGCTGGACGTCGTCCGCGTCGACGCCGGCGACCTCGTTGACGATCTCGGCGAGGTCGGCGCGGATCTCTTCGGTGGTGGCCATCTGCAGTTTCTCTCCTGTGGTTGGGGTGTGGGCTGGTGGTGCTGGGTGCTGCGGTGGTGCGGGAGTGCGGGCTACGGGACGGTGACGACCTGCGCGGCGTACGCGAGGCCGGCACCGAACGCGATGAGCAGCGCGATGTCGCCGCTCTTGGCCTCGCCCTCCGCGATCATCCGGTCGAGGGCGAGCGGGATGGATGCCGCCGAGGTGTTGCCCTGCTCGGCGATGTCGCGGGCGATCTTGACCCGCTCGGGCAGCTTCATGGAGCGCGCCATCGCGTCGATGATGCGCATGTTGGCCTGGTGGGGCACGAACACGTCGAGGTCGTCGATGGAGACGCCGGCCCGGTCGAGGGCCTGCTGGGCGGTCTTGGCCATCGTGAACGACGCCCAGCGGAAGACCGGGTTGCCGAGCATCACCAGGTGGGGCATGCACGCCCGCTGCCCGGCACCTCGTCGTTGCCGACCACGTCGCGCCAGTCCTCCTTCTGGCGGATCAGGTCGAACTGCTCGCCGTCGGAGCCCCAGACGACCGGGCCGATGCCGGGGGTGTCGCTGGGACCGATGACCGCGGCGCCGGCTCCGTCGGCGAAGATGAACGCCGTGCCGCGGTCACCGATGTCGGTGAGGTCGGAGAGCCGCTCGACGCCGATGACCAGGGCGTAGCCGGCGCTGCCGCCGCGCACCAGGTCGGAGGCCATCGCCACGCCGTGGCAGAAGCCGGCGCAGGCGGCCGAGATGTCGAACGCCGCGGCCTGGTCGGTGCCGAGCTCGTGGGCGATGGCGGTGGCGATCGCGGGCGTCTGGAGCAGGTGGGTGACGGTGGCGACGATGACGAGGTCGATCTGCCGGGCGTCGACGCCGGCGTGGTCGAGCGCGGCGCGGGAGGCGGCGACCGACATCATCTGGACGGTCTCCTCGGGAGTAGCCCAGCGTCGCTGCTTGATGCCGGAGCGCTGCTGGATCCACTCGTCGCTGGAGTCGATGCGCTCGATGATCTCGGCGTTGGGGATCACCCGCGACGGGCGGTAGGAGCCGATGCCGAGGATCGCCGTGTGCTTGCTGCCGGCGGCTTCCTGGATGCCCATCAGAGACCGACCTCGGGGTGCAGGCGGAGCAGGGGCTGACCGGGGGAGACCAGGTCGCCGTCCTCGACCAGCCACTCCACGACCTGGCCGCCGTGGGCGACCGTGATGCTGCTGCTCGAGCGGGAGCCGGCCACCTCGCCGATGACCGCGCCCGGCTCGAAGCTCTCGGCACCGGCGGCCGACTCGGCCCGGTGGAAGGTGCCCTTGCCCGGGGAGACGACCATCCGCCAGGTCGGCGAGGTCTCGATCATCGACGCCTCGCCGTGGCGGGCGCATGAACGCGCGGGCCTCGTCGAGCTGGTCGGGAGTCTTGAGGGCGAACGTCTCGACCCCCTTGAGCGCGCGCTTGGCGATGCCGGTGAGGGTGCCGGCGGGCGGCATCTCGAGGATGCCGGTGACCCCGAGGTCGGACATCGTCTCCAGGCACAGGTCCCATCGCACCGGGCTGGCGATCTGGCCGACGATGCGGGCCAGCATGTCCTGGCCGTCGTGGACGATGCGGCCGTCGCGGTTGGAGATCACCGACGTGCGCGGGTCGTGGGTGGACACCGAGCGAGCGAGCTTGCCCAGGTGGCCGACCGCCGGCTGCATGTGCTCGGTGTGGAAGGCGCCGGCGACGCTCAGCGGCACCAGCCGCGCCTTGGCGGGCGGGTCCTCGGCGAAGGCGTCGAGCTGCTCGCGGGTCCCGGCGGCCACGATCTGGCCGGGGCCGTTGTCGTTGGCAGGAGTCAGGCCGTGCTTGTCGATGGCGGCCAGCACCTCGTCGCGGTCGCCGCCGAGGACGGCGGTCATGCCGGTCGGGGTGATGGCGGCGGCTTCGGCCATCGCCTTGCCGCGCTCGCGGACCAGGACCATCGCCTGCTCGGCGGTGATCGCCCGGGCGCCCGCCGCGGCGGTGATCTCTCCGACGGAGTGGCCCGCGACCGCGCTGACCTGGCCGAACGCGTCGGCGGGGTGGGGAAACAGCTCCAGGGCCGCGATCAGGCCGGTCGCCACCAGCAGCGGCTGGGCGATCTGGGTGTCCTTGATGGTCTCGGCGTCGGCCTCGGTGCCGTAGTGGGCCAGGTCGATGCCGGCGACCGTCGACAGCCAGTTGAACCGGCTGGCGAACGTGGCGTCCTCCAGCCAGGGGGCGAGGAAGCCGGGGGTCTGGGCGCCCTGACCGGGCGCGACGATGACGAGCACACCTCCACTCTGCCGGGTCGAGGGGCCTTCCGCTCACGTCCGGCATGCACGAATCTCGCAGGGCGAGAATTGTAGGTTTCCTACAAAAGTGTTGCGCGTCAGGTCACCGACGCGTATCTGCTCGGTGAGCAGAGTCCGGAACCTGGCCGGCGTCGCCGGCCACGAAGGCCCGGCACAGCGCCAGCCCGGCGGGGTAGCAGATCGGCGTAGCTGCGCGACCCTGGGTCGCTGAGGAAGCGCACCCAGCGGTCGGCCGCGTCGCGGGTGATCATGTGACGCTCGTCGAGGAAGGCGCTCACCTCGGCCGAGGGCCGCCCCTCCTCGTGCAGCATCAGCGCCGCATCGACACCCAGCCAGCTCAGCGGCTCGGTGGCCCGCGGCACCGCTCGGGCATGCGCGAGGTCGAGCTCCACGCCGTGGTCGTGCACGACGGCCTCGAACGCCGGACCGGTGGAGCCGTCGAGCAGCAGCTCGACCGCCAGCTCGGCCAGGCCCTCGCTGACCACCGACTGGGGCGCGGCGACCAGGGCGATGGTCTCCTCGAGAAGGCCGCGACCGCGGACCAGCGTGACCTCCTTGTTGCACCGCTCCGCCTGGTGGCCGGCGTACGCCTCGTGCAACGCCAGGTGGAGCAGCGAGATGGCCGAGCGTGGCCGGTCGACGTTGATGCTGATCTGGCCGCGAAGGTCGCCGAGGTACTCGTGGTAGCCGAGCCACGGGGTGTCGCGGACGTACTCGACCTCGATGGACTCCCCGTCGGGGAGCCCGAACAGGTCGCGGGTGCGCGCCCGGGCCTCCTCGATGACCGCCGCCATCAGTGCCTCGATCGTCTCGGCCGGGACCTGCGCGGCGTCCTCCCAGGCCCGGAACCGCTCGCGCAGGGACCCGGGTCCGGGCAGCAGCGCTCTCGAGCTCGTCGTACGCCGTGGCGAGCGCGGCTTCCTCGGTGCGGACCGGGCGGACGCCGTAGCAGGCCTCGACCTCGTCGGGGTAGGCGATCTGCTCCCCGGCGAGCCGGCCGGCGACGGTGCGCAGCCCGACGACCTGGTCGCGCAGCCAGCCGTCGGGCAAGCTCCGCGAGCAGCGCCTCGGCCTCGTCCGCGAGGACCGATGCCTCGTGGCATCGCCTCGTCGTCGACCTCCTGGGCGATCGAGGGCGGTCCGAAGTACGCGTCGATGCACGCCGTCGTCGAGGCGGCCCAGACGCAGGGCGAGCCGCAGGTACCGCTCGGAGACCTCGTTCACTCGCGCCCCGACTGCCGGCCGAGCACGAGGGCGATCTCGAGCGTGAACGCGTCGCGGGAGTCGGTCGGGGTCAGACCCGTCAGGTCGCCGACCTGGCGCAGCCGGTAGCGCACCGTGTTGGGGTGGCAGAACAGCGCCCGGGCGGTGGCCTCGAGCGACCGGCCCGGGCGAAGTACGTCGCGAGCGTCTCGACGAGGGTGTCCGCGGCCGCCGAGGAGCGGCAGGTACACCTCCTCGACCAGGTGGCGGCGGGCGTGGCCGTCGCCTGCCAGGGCGCGCTCGGGGAGCAGCTCGTCGGAGCGGACCGGCCGTGGTGCCTCGGGCCACCCTGCTGCCGGCGCGGTGGGCCGACAGGGCGCCGCGGGCGCTGACGTGGGCGTGCTCGAGGTCGTCGACGGCGGGGCCGACGACGACCGGGCCCGGGTCCGAAGAAGTCGAGGACCGCGCGGGCGGCCTTGAGGTGTCACCGACGTCGTCACCGACGCCGCCCAGCATCACCACGAGGCGGTCGCCCTGGTCGCGCACAGCGCGTCCATCCCGGCGGCCCGCGCCACCCGGCGTACGTCGTCGAAGAGGTCGCCGTCTCGCGGCGTTCCGGCGTGCACCGCGCCCAGCACCACCGCCACGGCGCCGCTGTCGCCCCAGCCGAGCGCGCTGGCCCGCGAGAGCATCGTCTCGTCGGCCTCGGCGCGGAGCACGGAGTCGACCACGAGAGCCTCGAGGCGGGCGTCCCAGGCGCCGCGCACCTCGGCGGCGCGGGCGTACACCTCGGCCGTGGCGAAGGCGACCTCGCGGCCGTAGCGGAGCACGCCCGGCGTGGACGTCGCGTGCGTCGTCGGGGTCGAGCACGGCGTCGAGGTTGCTCTCGACGACCTCGATGCCGAGCCGGACCAGGTCGACGGTCTGCTGGAGGCTGATCACCCCGGCCAGCGCCCGGGGTGCGGCACCGAAGACCTGGGCGGCCACGGCGGACCCGTCGAGCTCGGGGTGGCGCACCTCGTCGGCGTACCAGTCGACGAAGCTCTTGATGCCGGCCTGGACGATCACCCCGACCCAGGAGCGGTCCTGCGGCGCTCAGCTCGCGCGAACCACGGCATGTCGTCGTCCATCCGGGCCATGGCGGCGGTGCTGAGCTGGCCGGTCGCGCGATGGAGGTCGCGGACCGCCCGCGCGCGCGGGTCGGCGGCTCGGCCGCGCAGCGGGGTCACGGAAGCGCGAGCGGGCACCAATTCAGCGTATTGGAGGGCGAAACGGGGACCAACCGACAGCCAACTGAAACGTGTTCTGGTTGAATCCTGCGTGAACTTCTCCTGAGGAGGACGTGTTGCGCCCAGCCGGTGACCGAGGTCGAGTACCTCACCATCCACGGGCACCGCCGCGCGTTCGTGCGCACCGGCGGGTACCGGGCCGGCGCTGCTGCTGCTCCACGGCCTGGGCGCCGACCACACCACCTGGGACCGCGTCATCGACCAGCTGGCACGGCGCTACACCGTGATCGCGCCCGACCTGCTCGGCCACGGGCAGTCGGCCAAGCCGCGGGCCGACTACACCCTGGGCGGCTACGCCAACGGCATGCGCGACCTGCTGACCGTGCTCGGCATCGACAAGGTGACGCTGGTGGGGCACTCCTTCGGCGGCGGGGTGGCGATGCAGTTCGCCTACCAGTTCCCCGAGCGCACCGAGCGGCTGATCCTGGTCGGCTCGGGCGGCCTGGGCCCGGAGGTCACCCCGGTGATCCGGGCGCTGACCACGCCGGGGTTCGAGTACCTGATGGGTCCGCTGACGCTGCCCGGCGTCCGTCACGTCGTCGCGGCGGCGATGCGCGGGCTCTCGCGAACGGGGGTCAAGGAGTTCCGCGACTACGGCGAGGTCGCCACGATCTACGAGTCGTTCCAGGACCACGACGCCCGCTCGGCCATCTGTCACGTGACCCGCGCCGTCGTCGACTGGCGCGGCCAGGTCGTGACCATGGCCGACCGCGCGTACCTCACCGAGGCCATGCCGCTGTGCGTCATCTGGGGCGAGGACGACCGGGTCATCCCGGCGACCCACGCCTCGATCGCGTGCGAGCTGGCGCCGGGCGCCCGCGTCGAGATGATCGCGAACGCCGGCCACTTCCCCCACAAGGACCACCCCGAGCGGTTCGTGCGGATCGTCAACGACTTCGTCCGCAAGACCCAGCCCGCGACGTACTCACGGGCTCGCTTCCGCGACGTTGCTGAAGAACGGCCGCGTCCCCGCCGGCGCCACCGAGCAGCCCGTCGAGATCGCCACGGTCACGCAGATCCGCCCCGCGCTGAGGTCCGAGCGCGTCGCCTTGCGTCTGCACGACCGTCAGCGAAGCGAGCGCCAGCGAGGTCGAGCGGAGCGAGGACGACCGGGGGCTCATAGACAGGCGCTAGCGAGCCTTGCTCGACCAGCGGCGATGATCACGCGTCGCCGCCCTCCTGCTTGACCCCGCGGACGGCGGTGGGGTCGGTGATGCGGTAGTGGTCGATGGCCTTCTGGACGGCGTCCTTGCCGATCACGCCTTCCTCGGCGAGGGCGGCGAGGGCTTGGACGACGACCGACTCGGCGTCGATCTTGAAGAAGCGGCGGGCGGCGGGGCGGGTGTCGGCGAAGCCGAAGCCGTCGGCGCCGAGGGCGTGGTAGCGCTGCGGGACCCACGGCGAGATCTGCTGCTGCACGGCCTTCATGTAGTCGCTGACGGCGATCACCGGGCCGGGAGCGTTGCCGAGCTTGCGGGTGACGAACGGGACCCGCGGCTGCTCGGTCGGGTTGAGCAGGTTCCACTCCTCGGTGGCCACCGCCTCGCGGGACAGCTCGTTCCACGACGTCACCGACCAGGTGTCGGCGGCGATGCCCCAGT
Organism: uncultured Actinomycetota bacterium; assembly: GCA_963790295.1. Lineage (GTDB taxonomy): Bacteria > Actinomycetota > Actinomycetes > Propionibacteriales > Nocardioidaceae > Nocardioides. Next base: position 47,017 of record CAWBOE010000002.1, on the reverse strand, counting down.
CGTGGGCGAGCAGCTCCTGGGCCTTGGCGATCCAGGCGTAGCCGACGCCGCTGGCCAGCAGCTGGACGCGCGGCGCGTCGGCGGGCAGGTCGGCGGGCGGCGTGGCGACGTGGTGGATGCCGCCGAGGAGCCCCTCGAGGTCGAGGTTCTCGGGCTCGGCCGGCTGGACGGCCGGCTCGTTGTAGACGGTGAGGTAGTAGATGAGGTCCTCGCCGTGGGGGTGCCGCTCGGTCGAGCCGTACATCCGGTCGAGGCCGTTGCGCACGATGTGGGCGATCTCGTAGGCGAACGCCGGGTCGTAGTGGACGACGGCCGGGTTGGTCAGGGCGAGCAGCGGCGAGTGGCCGTCGGCGTGCTGGAGCCCCTCGCCGGTCAGGGTGGTGCGGCCGGCGGTGGCGCCGATCAGGAAGCCGCGCGCCAGCTGGTCGGCCATCGCCCAGATCGAGTCGGCGGTCCGCTGGAAGCCGAACATCGAGTAGAAGATGTAGACCGGGATCATCGGCTCGCCGTGGGTGGAGTACGACGACCCGGCGGCGGTCGCGGACGCCACGCAGCCGGCCTCGGAGATGCCCTCGTGGAGCATCTGGCCCTGCGACGGACTCCTTGTAGGCCATCAACAACTGGCGGTCGACGGCCTCGTAGGTCTGGCCGGCCGGGTTGTAGATCTTGGCCGTCGAGAACATCGAGTCCATGCCGAACGTGCGGTACTCGTCGGGGGCGATCGGCACGATCCGCTTGCCGATCGACGGGTCCTTCATCAGGTCCTTGAGCAGGCGGACGAACGCCATCGTGGTCGCGATCGCCTGCTTGCCGGAGCCGGCGCGCAGCTCGTCGTACATCTCCTTGCCCGGCAGGGTGATCTCGGTCGGCTGGACCCGGCGCATCGGTACGCCGCCCCCGAGCGCCCGGCGTCGCTCGCGCAGGTAGGCGAGCACGTCGCTGTCCTCGCCCGGGTGGTAGAAGGGCGCCGAGCCGTCGCGGGTGTAGGCGTCGTCGATCTCCTGGTCGGAGACCGGCAGCTCGAGCCGGTCGCGGAACGCTTGAGCGAGTCGGCGTTGAGCTTCTTCATCTGGTGGGTGGCGTTCTTGCCCTCCAGCGCCTCGATGGTCCAGCCCTTCACGGTGTGGGCGAGGATCACCGTCGGCTGGCCGACGTGGGTGGCGGCGGCCTGGAACGCGGCGTACACCTTGCGGTAGTCGTGACCGCCGCGCGGCAGCAGCTCGATCTCCTCGTCGCTGAGGTGCTCGACCATCTTCTTGCAGCCGGTTGTCGACGCCGAAGAAGTGCTCGCGGATGTAGGCGCCGGACTCGACGGAGTAGGTCTGGAACTGGCCGTCGGGGGTGCGGTTCATCTGGTTGACGAGCACGCCGTCGACGTCCTTGGCGAGCAGGGCGTCCCACTCGCGGCCCCAGACGACCTTGATCACGTTCCAGCCCGCGCCGCGGAAGTTGGCCTCGAGCTCCTGCATGATCTTGCCGTTGCCGGTCACCGGGCCGTCGAGCTGCTGCAGGTTGCAGTTGATGACGAAGGTCAGGTTGTCGAGCTCCTCGCGAGCCGCGATGCGGATGGCGCCGAGCGACTCGGGCTCGCCCATCTCGCCGTCGCCCAGGAACGCCCAGACGTGCTGTTGGCTGGTGTCCTTGATGCCGCGGTTGTGGAGGTAGCGGTTGAACCGCGCCTGGTAGATGGAGTTGAGCGCGCCGAGACCCATCGAGACCGTCGGGAACTCCCAGAACTCCGGCATCAGCCGCGGGTGGGGGTACGACGACAGGCCCTGCCCCGGGCCGTGCTGGACCTCCTGGCGGAAGCGGCCGAGCTGCTCGGCGGTGAGCCGCTTCATCAGGTAGGCGCGGGCGTAGATGCCGGGCGCCGCGTGGCCCTGGATGTAGAGCTGGTCGCCGCCGCCCGGGTGGTCCTTGCCGCGGAAGAAGTGGTTGTAGCCGACCTCGTAGAGGCTGGCCGCCGAGGCGTACGACGCGATGTGGCCGCCGACCTCGAGGCCCTTGCGGTTGGCCGAGGAGACCATCACCGCGGCGTTCCACCGGATCAGCCGGCGGACCTGGCGCTCCATCTCCTCGTCACCGGGGAACCACGGCTCGCGCTCCGGCGGGATGGTGTTGATGTAGTCGGTGCTCCGCAGGGCAGGGACGCCCACCTGCTTCTCGCGCGCGCGCTCCAGCAGCCGCAGCATCACGTAGCGGGCTCGCTCGCGGCCACGCTCGTCGACCATCGCGTCGAACGACTCGACCCACTCCTGGGTCTCGTCGGGGTCGATGTCGGGGAGCTGGGTCGGCAGTCCCTCGTGGATCACGGGGCGGGAGGTGTTGCTGGTGTCCGGACTCACCTGGCCATCGTTGCACGCGCGCGTAGCACGCGGAATCCGGCATCGGGCAGGTGGGCCGGCCGGTCGGCCTGGTCCGATCGCCGGGTTGCGCGGTCGGGCCAACTCCGGTGGACTACTGCTCACCCGAGGCCGCTCAGTCGCGGGAGCAGCGACCAGACCGGAGAGCGAGGAGACCGTGAGTTCCACCGCGGGGGGCGGGACCTCCCAGCAGGCGTCGGAGGGGGAGCCCCGCCACGAGGCTGGGCTTCACCGCGGGCACCGTCGTGCAGGAGCTCGGCTGGGACAACGACACCGACGACGACCTGAGGGTCGCCGTCGAGGACGCCATCGACGCCGACATGGTCGACGGCGACTACGGCAACGTCGTCGACGCGGTGCTCCTGTGGTGGCGCGACGACGACGGAGACCTCGTCGACGGGCTCGTCGACGCGCTGACCGACCTGGTCGGCGGCGGCTCGATCTGGCTGCTCACCCCGAAGGTCGGGCGGCCGGGTGCGGTCGACCCCGTCCGACATCGCCGAGGCGGCCCCGATCGCCGGGCTCTCCCAGACCACGACCGCCGCCGTCAGCAAGGACTGGTCAGCCACCCGCCTGGTCGCGCCCAAGTCGCGCCAGTAGCACCCGCTGGTGACGCTTGTCGGTGCCGCGCGGGACGATGGACGCGTGACGCCTCGGCTCGCCGACCGCTCTCGCGCCCGTGCTGACGCCCGTCCTCAAGACGGCCGCCAACGGCGGCACGGCGGCCAAGGTGCTGGTCAAGGCGGGCTTGGTGCGGCCGCTGCTGCCCTCGCAGCTGATCACCCTCGGCCGGGTGCTGGCGGCGTGGGGCACCGGCCCGGCGGGCGGCTTCCACGCGATGGCGGTGCTCGACCCCGACCGCGACGGCATCGTCGACGAGCAGGGGACGATCACCTTCGGCGAGATGCACCGGCGAGGCAACGCGCTGGCCCGGGCGCTGGCCGAGCGCGGCGTCGGCGAGGGCGACGCGGTCGCGATCATGTGCCGCAACCACCGGGGGTTCGTCGACGCGACCCTGGGCGTCGCCAAGCTCGGCGCCGACCTGCTCTACCTCAACACCGCGTTCGCCGGCCCCCAGCTGGTCGACGTCCTGGAGCGCGAGCAGCCGCGGGCCGTGATCCACGACGAGGAGTTCGCCGACCTCCTCTCGGGTGCCGACGTGCCCCTGAGGCTGGTCGCCTGGACCGACGCGGCATGCCGGACGACGGAGACCCGTCGAGTCCTTGGTGTCGCGCTACCCCGACACCGACCTCACGCCCCCGCAGCGCCACGCGCGCATCGTCATCCTGACCTCCGGCACGACCGGCACGCCCAAGGGCGCCCCGCGCAACGAGGCCGGCATCGGCGCCGCGGTGGCGCTGCTGTCGCGCATCCCGCTGCGTTACGGGATGCGCACCCACGTCGCCGCGCCGCTGTTCCACACCTGGGGCTTCGCCCACTTCATGCTCTCGGCGCTGATGGGCGAGACGGTGGTGCTGCGGCGCAGTTCGACCCCGAGGAGTGCCTGCGGGTCACCCAGGCCGAGCGTTGCGAGGCCATGGTCGTGATCCCGGTGATGCTCCAGCGGATCCTCGCGCTGCCGCAGGAGGTCAAGGACTCCTACGACCTGACCCGCGTCGAGGTGGTCGCCGCCTCGGGCTCGGCCCTCCCGGGCGACCTGGCGCTGGACTGGATGGACCAGTTCGGCGACAACCTCTACAACCTCTACGGCTCCACCGAGGTCGCCTACGCCTCGGTGGCCGACCCCGACGACCTCCGCGAGGCGCCCAGCTCGGCCGGCCGGCCGCCGTACGCGACGGTGGTCAAGATCTTCGACGACCACGGCCGGCCGGTGCCCGACGGCGAGCCGGGCCGGATCTTCGTCGGCAACAAGATGCTCTTCGAGGGCTACACCGGCGGAGGGCACAAGGAGGTCCTGGGCGGGCTGATGTCGTCCGGTGACGTGGGGCGGTTCGGTCCCGACGGCCGGCTCTACGTCGAGGGACGCGACGACGAGATGATCGTCTCGGGCGGCGAGAACGTCTTCCCGGCCGAGGTCGAGGACTGTCTGGCCCGCCACGACAGGGTCGTCGAGGCGGCGGCGATCGGCGTGGACGACGACCACTACGGCAAGCGGCTGCGCGCGTTCGTCGTGGTCTCCGACCCCGGCCCCGGTCAGGAGCGGCTGGGCGAGGACGAGCTGCGCGACTGGGTCAGGCAGAACCTCGCTCGCTACAAGGTCCCCCGCGAGTTCGTCTTCCTCGACGAGCTGCCGCGCAACGCGACGGGCAAGATCCTCAAGCGCGAGCTGGCCGAGAGGAGTCAGGCATGAGCGGCATCGAGATCGGCGGACCGGCCCCCGACTTCACCCTGCGCGACCAGTTCGGGCAGGACGTCACGCTGTCGTCCTTCCGGGGCAGCAAGGCCGTGCTGCTGGTCTTCTACCCCTACGCCTTCTCCAACGTCTGCACCGGCGAGATGGCGCAGATCCGCGCGCGGCTCGACGAGTTCATGTCCTTCGACTCCGAGATCCTGGCCATCTCCTGCGACCCGACACACGCGCTGCGCGCCTTCTCCGACAGCGACGGGCTGAACTTCCCGCTGCTCTCGGACTTCTGGCCGCACGGCGCGGTGACCCAGCTGTACGACGTCTTCGACGAGGCCAAGGGCCGCCCGCGGCGGTCGTCGTACGTCGTCGACAAGCGCGGCATGGTGCGCTGGGCCGTTCACAACCCGACCTCGGAGGGCCGCGACCTCGACGAGCACCTCCGGCAGCTCCACCTGGTCGCCGACGAGGTCGCCTGAGACCAGGGTGAAGGAGTCACCCCTAGGGGTGGCCTAGACCGGTTGAACGAAATTTCAACAGTTCGGTGTCCCAATGCAGACATGCCTGGAACAGGCCGGTAAGGTTCTATCCGTCGAACCGCTGGTGACCCGAGACGCCAGCGGTTCGACTCATTTCATTTCAGCTCTCAGCAGCGGCAGCACGTCACGGCCGAAGGTCTTCAAGAACCCTTGCTGGTCGGCGCCCGGGGCATGGACGACCAGGTGGTCGAATCCTGCCTCGACGTAGGGACGGACCGCGTCGACGACGCCCTCGGGGGTGGTCTCGACGATCCAGCGGGCGGCGACTTCCTCGATCGGCAGCTTGTCGGCGGCGTAGGCCATCTCGAGCGGGTCGTCGAGGCGGTGCTTGTCCTCGGCCGGCAGCGAGAGCGGCGCCCAGAACCGGGTGTTCTCCAGGGCCTCGTCGCGGGTGGTGGCGTAGGAGAGCTTGATCTCGATCATCCGGGCGATGCCGTCGACGGGCCGCTGGGCCGCGGACAGGCCGTCGACCACCGCGGGCAGCAGCTTGTCGGTGTAGAGATCCAGGCCCTTGCCGCTGGTGCAGATGAAGCCGTCGGCGACCCGGCCGGCGTACTTGGCCATCACCGGGCCGCCCGCGGCAACGTAGATCGGGACACCGCCGTCGGGACGGTCGTAGATGGTCGCGTCGTCGGTGCGGTAGTAGTCGCCGTCGAAGCTGACCCGCTCGTCCTTCCACAGTGCCCGCATCAGCCGGACGGCCTCACGAAGCCGGGCGAAGCGCTCCTTGAACTCCGGCCACTCCTCGAGGCCCACGGCCATCTCGTTGAGGGCCTCACCGGTGCCCACGCCGAGGATGATGCGGCCGGGGTTGAGCAGCGCGAGCGTGGCGAACTGCTGGGCGAGGACGGCGGGGTTGTAGCGGAAGCTCGGCGTCAGCACGCTCGTGCCGAGGACGACACGCTCGGTGCGCTCGCCGATTGCGGCCAGGCAGGCCAGCGCACTCGGCGCGTGGCCGCCGACGTGCCGCCAGGGCTGGAGGTGGTCACTGACCATCACGCTGTCGAGTCCGGCCTCCTCGGCGAGCACGCCGAGCTCGACCAGCTCACGCGGGCCGAACTGCTCGGCACTGGCCTTGTAGCCGACCTGCAGGCTCATCAGCCCACCTCTCGTTTCCACGCGGGGGCGGGCGCACCCTGGACGGGTCCGTAGAGAGTGGTGCGTTGCCTGGCCATCCGCCCGGCCGAGGCCGCCAGGTCGCGGAGCTCTTCCGGGGTGGCGAGCTGGCCGTGGGTGGCGCCCGCGGCGCGGCTGATGTTCTCGTCCATCAACGTCCCGCCGAGGTCGTTGACGCCGGCGGCGAGCAGCTGGCGGGCGCCGTCCTGGCCGAGCTTGACCCACGACGCCTGGATGTTGTCGACGAGCCCGTGGTAGGCGATCCGGGCCACGGCGTGCATCAGCAGGCTCTCGCGCCAGGTCGGCCCCCGCCGCGCGGCCCGCTTGAGGTAGACGGGCGCGGCCATGTGCACGAACGGCAGCGGAACGAACTCGGTGAACCCACCGGTCTCCTTCTGCAGGTCACGAGTGCGGAGGAGGTGGCGCGCCCAGTGCACCGGCCTCTCGACCGACCCGAACATGATCGTGATGTTGCTGCGCAGGCCGACCGCATGGGCGGTGCGGTGTGCCTCGAGCCACTCGCCGGTGTCGACCTTGTCAGGGCACAGCACGGCCCGGACCTCGTCGTCGAGGATCTCTGCGGCGGTGCCGGGCAGAGAGCCGAGGCCGGCGTCCTTGAGCCGGGTCAGGTACGCCGCCAGCGGCTCACCCAGCCGCTTGGCGCCCTCGGTCACCTCGAGAGCCGTGAAGCCGTGGACGTGGATGCCGGGCACGGCGGCCTTCACCGCCCGCACCACGTCGACGTAGAAGTCGCCGTCGAAGGACGGGTGGATGCCGCCCTGGAGACACACCTCGGTCGCGCCCCGCGAGGCCGCCTCAGCGGCGCGCTCGGCGACCTCGTCGAGGGTGAGCAGGTAGGGGGCTCCGCGCAGGTTCAACGACAGCGGGCCCTTGGAGAAACCGCAGAACGTGCACCGGAAGGTGCATACGTTGGTGTAGTTGATGTTGCGGTTGACGACGTAGGTGACGACGTCGCCGACGGCCTCGCGCCGCAGGTCGTCGGCCAGTTCGGCGACGGCGAGGACCTCGGGCCCACGAGCGGAGAACAGGGTGACCAGCTCGGCCTCGCCGGGCTCCTGGCCCGCGCGCACGCCGGCCAGCACCTCGCCGATCGCACCCCCACCCCGATTCGTCTGTGCTCGCTTCGCGGCGGGGACCCGGAGGACCGCAGACGAATCGGTGTTGAGGAGCGCAGGGGGGTGGGTGTCGGCGCCGGAGTACCACGCGGTCGAGCGGCGGCCGATCTGGACGACCTCGGCGCCGGTGCCCACGTTGGCCGCGGCCTGGTGCCGCTCGGGCCAGGTGGCGCCGGGGTCGTCACGGCCGAGCGACTCGGCGTCCGACCGGTCGAGGACCGGGAAGCGGACGGCCGGGTCGAGCCAGTGGTCGGGCCGGGCGGCGTATGCGGGGTAGACGGTCAGTCGGGGCGCGAGCGCCAGACCGCGAGCCTCGGTCGCCTCGCGCAACGTGGCGACGGCCGGCCACGGACGTTCGGGGTTGACGTGGTCGATGGTGACGGGGGAGACGCCGCCCCAGTCGTCGATGCCCGCGTCGAGCAGGTCACCGAGTCGGTCGGGAGCGGAGAGGTTCGGCGGCGCTTGCACGTGCACCTCCGGCGGAAGCACGAGCCGAGCCAGCGCGACCGCGCGTAGGTGGTCGTCCAAGGGGCACGGGTCGGCCGCCCTCATGGCGGTGCCGGGCTTGGGCAGGAAGTTCTGGACGATCACCTCCTGCACGTGGCCGTGTCGGCGGTGGCTCTCGGCGATGGCCGCTAACGCATCGAGGCGGTCGGCCTCGGACTCGCCGATGCCCACGAGGATGCCGGTGGTGAACGGGATCGCCAGCTCACCGGCAGCCTCGAGGGTGGCCAGTCGGCGTTCGGGGGTCTTGTCGGGCGCCCCACGGTGGGCGGGCAGGTCGGGTCGCAGGGACTCGACCATCATCCCCTGGGACGGCGCCACGCTGCGCAGCCGGGCGAGGTCGTCGCGGGAGATGGCGCCGGCGTTCATGTGCGGCAGCAGCCCCGTCTCCTCGAGGACGCGCCGGCCCATCGCCAGCAGGTAGTCGACCGTCGAGGAGTAGCCGTGTGCCGAGAGCCAGTCACGCGCCTCGGCATAGCGGTCCTCGGGCGCCTCTCCCAGGGTGAACAGCGCCTCGTGGCAACCGGCCTCCGCGCCACGCGAGGCGATGGCCAGAACCTCGTCCGGCGTCAGGTAGGGGCTCGCGATGTGGTGCGGCGCCGTCGCGAACGTGCAGTAGCCGCACCGGTCCCGGCACAGGCGGGTGAGGGGGATGAAGACCTTGGGGGAGTACGTGACCCGGGTGCCGGTCGCGTCGCCGCGCACCTTGCGGGCCCGAGTGGTGAGCTCGTCGGTCGGGAGGTCGAGCAGCGTCACGACTCCCCACCGTACTTGGGGGGTTCGGCTCAGGCGCCGGTGACCTGGTCCCACTCCAGCTCGTACGGGCCGCTCTGGAACTCGGTGAGGGACATGAAGTCGAACGTCGACCTCAGCATCTCGTCGTCCGGGAAGATCAGCGGGCTGTCGACGAGTGACGGGTCGATGCGCTCCATCGCCTCGCGAGCGCCCTGGACGGGGCAGATGTACCTGACCCACGCAGCGAGCCGGGCCGCCACGTCGGGCTGGTAGTAGTAGTCGATCCACCGCTCGGCGTTGGCCAGGTGGTCCACATGGTTGGGGATGAGCATGCTGTCGCTCCAGAGCGCGAGGCCCTCCTCGGGTGCCACGAACTTGATGTGGGGGTAGGAGGACTGCGCCCGCACCATGTCTCCGGACGACGCCAGGCAGGCCAGGGTGGTGCCCGCCGCCAGGTCCTCGGTGAGCTTCTCGCTCGTCACGGCCCTGACCTGACCCGACCTCATCACCTTCTTCAACGCGTCGATGGCGGTGCCCCACTCGTCGTAGGTGAACTCGCCGGGGTCGGCGCCCGTGACCCGGAGCATGAACCCCATCGTGTCCCGCATCTCCGACATCAAGGTGATCTTGCCCTTGAGGTCCTCGCGGCTGATCAGGTCGCTGAACGAGCCGACCTCCTTGACCAGTAGGGAGTTGTAGGCGATGCCGGTGACCCCGCTCTGCCAGGGGGCGTGATAGTCGAGGTTGGGATCCCAACCCTGGTCGCGAAGGGGGGCGATCAGGTTCGTGTGCAGGTTCGAGACGTTGCCTGCGCGGATCGGCTGGACCCAGCCGAGACCGACCAGGCGAGCGGCCATCCAGTCCCTCAGCACGATCACGTCCCGATGGGTGGGTTGGCACGTGGTGAGCTGCTGGCTCAGCTGCTCGACGAACTCGCTGTTGTCGTTCACGTCGTCGCTGTAGTCCACGGAGACGCCAGTCGCGCGCTCGAAACCAACCAGAGTGGAAGTCGGCTGCGAGCGCGGGTCGATGTAGCCCGGCCAGTTGGAGATGACGAGCCTCTTGTCCGTGGCCGAGAGATCGCGAATCCGACAGTTGCCCAGGGTCTTGTCGGCGTCCTCGCCGACGAAGGGCAGGTCCACGATGCCGCCGAGCGCGACGACGCTCGCAAGACCGCCGGCAGTCAGCAGTGTCCGGCGGCCGACAAGCGGGCGGGGCCGAGTCGTGTCGGGGATGAACACACTGAATCCGTTTCGTTCGGGTGCAAGGCGAACGGGATCGTGACATCGACCGGGGTGTCGACAGCGGCGGAACAGCTGAAAATGGTGGCAGTTCGGGGAGTAGGTGACGCGGGACCCGGTGGACGCGTCACGGACGGCGCGCCGCGCCGTCAGCTCGTCGCTCGGGAGGTCGGGCAGCGTCAGGAGTCCCGACCAACTCGCGGCCCCGAGGCCTCAGGCGGTGGGAACCCGTGACGGACGCACCAGGCGACGGCCTGCGGCCGGGTGCTGACCCCCGCCTTGCGGTAGGCGCTGCGGATGTAGGTCTTGACCGAGTTGACGCTGAGGAACAGCTCGGCGGCGATCTCGTGGTTGGTGAGTCCCTGCACCACCAGGCGCAGCACATCGGTCTCCCGCGGGCTCAACCCGGCCAGGTCGCCCAGCCGGGTGTCGCGCTCCGCGGCGGTCGCCACCTCGCTGTCGTCGAGGGTGCCGTGACAGGCGCTGACCACCACGCTGACGATCTCCTCGGCCGACGCGCCGAGACCGACCGCCGCCGTTGCCCCGCGTTCGAGCGCCAGCGCGCCGAGGTCGGGGCGCAGCGCGCGGGTCAGGGCGACAACGGTGGACGCGGTCTCCTTGACCCAGTGATCGAGGTTGCTGGTGTCGTCGTCGAGCAGCGCGATCACGTCGTACAGCAGGACGTCCGGCTCCTCTCGTTCGGCGTCCACGATGCGAACGGGCGGCTGGGTGTCGACGAGCATCGAGTGCAGTCCCACGGCCACGATGTCGTGGGGCGTGACGACGGCGACGGACGCCGCCATGGCTTCGGTGGGCACGGCCGGCTCCTCACTTGTTGGTCGTTGGGCGCCCGAGCGCGGAAGGGTGCTACGGCGGGTCCCCGCCGGGGCGAGGTGGGGACCCGCCGCGGGCTGCGTCAGCCGGTGGAGGCCGTCACCTCGCGGGGGGAGCCGCTGCGGTCAGAGTGCTGGATCTCGATGCGACGCGGCTTGGCGCGCTCGGCGACGGGGATGCGGAGGGTCAGCACGCCGTCGGTGTAGTCGGCGGTCAACCGCTCGATGTCCAGGGAGTCGCCCAGGAACAGCTGCCTGCTGAACAGCCCGTGGCTGACCTCGGCTGCGATGCGCTCGGCGTCGGGGTCGGGGCGGGTGCGCTCGGCGTGCACCGTGAGCACGTTGCGCTCGACAGTCAGGTCGATGGAGTCGGGGTTCACGCCGGGGAGGTCGAGCCGGACGACGAAGGAGTCCTGGTCGCGGTAGGCGTCCATGGGCATCATCGCGGGCCGTGCGGGAGTGCCGAACACCGCCTGGGAGAGGCGGTCGAGGTCCCGGAACGGATCGGTACGCATCAACATGGGTTCAGCTCCTTCCAGAAGATGCGTGCTGTCGACCTGGGATAATCTCGGTCGACAGATTGATATTTAGTCAATCCTGCGACAGATTTCAAGTAGGTTGTCAAAGTCAGATCCGACTGAGACCGGAGGCGCGCATGGACCGTCGCGAGCACGAGACGCCTGCCGACGACCACGCCGTCTACGGGATGGCCGTGGCGTCGGAGCTCACGGGGGTCAACCCGCCGATGCTCCGCGCGTACGAGGCGAAAGGGCTGATCCAGCCGCACCGCACGAGCGGGGGCACGCGGCGCTACAGCGCCGACGACATCACCAACGTCCGCCGCATCACCGCGTTGCTCGAGGAAGGACTGAACCTCGCCGGCGTCGAGGCGGTGCTGGCGCTGGAGGAGGAGAACGACGGAGCTGCGCGCCGAGGTCGACCGGCTACGCGCGGCCCTGGGCGACGGGGTCGCGACGGTCAGGAGGAGCAGGCCGAGCCGCGCGGCACCTTGTAGGGCGCACCGATCCGGTAGACGCCCGCCTCGGGCGCGTGCAGCACCAGCCAGTTGTCGCGCGGGTCCTCGATCTGGCGGTCGGCGGCCAGGCCGGAGAGGCACGGCTGGCGGCCGCTCGTCGGGCCGGGCAGTCGGCCGGCCGCGTCCGTCGTCGAGCAGGCCGAGCCAGCGGGAGTAGGCGACGCGGACGACGACGGGTCCGGGCTGGGGGGTGTAGAGGGTGATCTGCGCGGCGTCGAAGGCCGAGCACCCGCGCGGGCCAGGACACCAGCGGCCCGCGGCTGCTGTACCTCGTAGAGCGTCCACTCGTCGTCGGACCACACCCGCTCGAGGTAGGGCAGCCCGCCGAGACGAGCGCGGCCTCCTCGACGGCGGCGGCGTCCGGCTTCGCGGTGGAGAGCACCACGAAGCGCACCGCCCAGCGGCTCAGCCAGCGCTGGTAGGCCTCGGCCGTCAGCGGCTGGTCGCGGTAGAAGACCCGGTTGCGGGCGGCGTCGGCCTGGCGGTTCCAGCCGCGGGCGAGGTTGACGTACGGCGCCAGCGCGGCCGCCTCGCGGTGGCTCGCGGTCGGCACCACCTCGACGCGGCCGAGCCCGGCGCCGCGGGCGCCCAGCGCCTGGACGAGCGGCTCGAGGTCGAGGCTCAGCGACGTCGGGTGGGGCGGTGTTGATGGCGTCGCGCGCGGCGAGCCCGACCTGCCAGGACACCGAGGTGATCAGGGCGGCGCCCACCAGCCCGGCGGTGATGGTGCGACCGAGACGGGCGGCGGCGAAGGAGCGCACCCAGGCGCGTCCCGGCAGCGTGGCCACCAGGCCGACGCCGGCGAAGATCAGCCCGAGCCGGCTGATGTTGGTGCCGACGGGCGAGGGCACCAGCCAGGCCAGCTGGACGGCCAGGAGGTAGACCAGGCCGAGCACCCGCAGCATCCGCCACTCGCGCGGGAAGAGCAGCACGGCGCTCAGGCCGGCGACGGTGGGCAGGATCGCGGAGTACCACGCCATCGGCTGCTCGCCGGACAGCGGGAACAGCCACGCCGAGACCGCGACCACGGCGACCGGCGGCAGGCCGACGGCGTAGGACAGCCGGCGATCGCCGGTGAGCCACAGCGCGGCCGCGACGAGTCCGAGGAACAGGCCGGCCACGCCGCTGGCCGCGGTGGTCAGCGCGGTGAGCAGCACGATCGCCGCGATGCGCAGCCACGGCAACACCGGCCGGCCGGCGCGGTCGGCGGGCCACGCGTAGACCGCCACCAGCGCGGCCAGCCCGAACAGCATCCCCAGACCGAAGGTGACCCGGCCGGACACGGCGTTGCCGGTCAGGGCGAGGGCGCCGAAGACGGCCGGCAGCATCGGGGTGGCTGACGTGGCGGCTGCGCTCGAGCAGCACGGCCAGCAGGCCCGGCGGCCAGGGTGCCGGCGACGACCATGGTCGGCCGCACTCCCAGGAAGGCCATCAGGTACGGCGAGATGGCGCTGTAGGAGACCGGGTGCATGCCGCCGTACCAGGCGAGGTCGTAGGCGCTGCCCGGGTGGGCCTTGGCGAACGCCGCCCAGGCGTCCTGCGCGGCGATGTCGCCGCCCGGCGTGGCCAGCAGCCGCCACCAGAGCAGGTGGAGCACCCCGGCCAGGCTGGTGGCGACCAGGACCGGGCTCCACCGCACCGCGCGGGCCGCGCAGGCGCCGGGCACGACCAGCGCGGTCGCGTCGGCCGGCGCGTCGTCGAGGAGCGGTCACACCGGCTCCCGTCGCCAGCCCGTGGCCAGGGCGCGGGTCGAGCGAGCCGTGGGGCGGCGTCGACGGTCCACTTGCCGAGCTGGACGGCGGTCAGCGCGAGCAGCACGCCGGCGATGTCGTCGAGGACGTAGTGCCAGCCGAAGTAGACCGTCGCGACGATCACGGCCCCCAGGTAGACGGCGAGCACGCGGCTGAGGCGGCGCAGGCCGTAGTAGCGCGCCATCAGGAAGACCAGCGTGGTGAAGCCGACGTGGAGGCTGGCGAACGCGCCCAGGCTGACGAACGAGTCGGGCGCCGAGGGGTCGGCCAGGAACGCGGCGCGCTCGACGAGGTACTCGGCCTGGGTGTCGGTGATCGGGGTGTGCCGCAGGCCGGCGAACTCGCCGGGGACCGCGGCGTAGGGGCCCAGGCTCGGCAGCAGGTAGTAGCAGAGCGTGCCGAGGATCCAGGCCCACGTCGCGGCGCTGAGGAAGACGTAGGCCTTCCGGACGCTGGGGGATCAGCGCCAGGCTGCCGACCAGGGCCAGCACGATCACGTAGGTGAAGGAGCGGTAGACGACGGCCAGCGCCTCGGCGGCGTAGGACTCGCCGAGCAGGGTGTGCAGCATCACCCAGGGGCTGTGCCCGAGGAACAGCGCCCGGTCGAGGACCAGCAGGTCGTCGTCGCGCAGCGGGTTGAAGGCGTTCCAGCTCTTGAGGTTGCGGTAGCCGAGGTAGACGAGGTGGTAGCCGACCAGCCCGCTGACCACCAGGACCACGCGCTGCCCGGTCCACCGCTCGCGCAGCACCCGGGCGACGTTGCGCAGCGACCAGCCGCGCGACCGCGGCCCGGACGACGCCCTCGACCAGGGCGATCACGACCAGGAAGACCAGCGCCTTGGCCAGCCGGTTGCGGAACATCTGGCCCTCGGGGTCGCGCACCGGGATGCCGAGCGCGGCGGACCGCTCGGCCACGATGGCGGCCCACAGGACCACGACGAGCCAGAACCGCCACACGTACCCGTAGTCCGCCCGTGCGCTCGTCGGGGGACGCCGACGGCACGTCCGTCAGGCGGGGCCGCCTGGTGGGCGCCGTCTCGGTCATGGTGGGGGTCTCCTGGAATGCGCGCGGGAGCAGGCTCCATCGTCGCAGGATCCCCTCCCGGCACCAGCATCGTGACATCCCATCGGGTCCGGTCGACGTCGCAGCCCCGCACCCCAGGCTGCCTGACTAGATCCGGTCCCTGGCCTGGGGTTGTGAGGCCAACCTCAGTAACGCACCATTGTCACAGCGGCGCCCCGCCCCGGAACCTCTCTCTCCCGGGAAGGGGCGCCTTGCTCTTGTGCAGGCATCCTCCGCGATGCAGGCGCAGGCTGGGCTTCCCCCTACCGTGGGGCCGTGGAACCACGCACGAGCACGCCCGACCCGACCTCGGGCATGTCCATCACCAGGGTGCAGCAGTGGATCCTCTCGGTGCTCGCCTTCACGGTGATCGAGCACTTCGCGGCCGGCCTCGCGTTCGCGGCGGTCTTCGCCGACGACCAGGACGCCCGCGTCGGGCTCAACGTGCTGGCCGGGGTCACCGGCGTCTTCGCCGTGGTGGCGTTCCGAGCCCTGCACGCCAAGCCGATCCTCAGCGCCTGGCTGCTGCTGGGGCCGCTGCCGGGCGTGATCGGTGCCTGGTTGACCTTCCGCTGACCGATGACGTCCGAGCCTGCGGCGCACCAGGTGCGCCGCAGGCTCGGACATCGTCAGGCCCCGTCCTCGGTCAGGTCCAGCGATCGGCCGAGGAACGCGCCGAGACGGGCTGCCTCGCCGGCGAGGCCGTCGCGGTCCACGGCTTCGGCCTCGGGGAACCAGGCGACCTCGAGGCGTTCGGCCTTGACCGTCCAGGTTCCCGCGACGACACCGCCGACCACGACCAGGTTGGCGCCGCGGCTGACGACGGCGCGCCGGGCGGGCGGTACGACGTGGGGGTCGGCGGTGCCGGGCCCCATCACCCACTGGTCCTGCCCGGGCAGCAGGCGGACGGCGGACGATGGGGCCGTCGCCGCGAGCTCGTCGGCGTCGTCCTGCATCAGCAGCACGGCATCGCCCGCGACATCGAGGCTCACGAGCTCTTCGCCGAGGTCGGCGAGCCAACCGCGGATGGCCTTGCGACCGGCGCTCAGGCCCTCGCCGAGCCAGTACTGCACGCGGTCCGAGGCCGCCGGACCGTAGGTCCGGAGGTACGCCGTCACGGCCCGCCGGCCCGCGTCGTCGACGTCGGGCAGCCCCGTCCACCCAGGGACGGCATCGAGCCGCTGGAGAGTCGGGTGCCCGTCGCGGGATGGGCCGAAGCAGATGTCGCCCTGCCACATCAGCGGCTTGACGAGGGTGTCGGAGCCGTCGGTCAGGGCGGCCGCCGCCTTGCCGAACCGCCGACGGCGAGCCAGCGCCGTACCCAGCTCGTCGCGGGTCAGCGGAGCGTCGCCCACGGCCTCGCGGACGGCTGCGCGGAACTCCGGCCAGTCGCCGGGCTCGAGGCCGTAGAACTCCCGCCAGCTCGGCAGCTCCCACTGACGGCCGGACGCGCGGAGCGCGAGGTACGCACCGGCGTCCTCCACGGCCATCAGGTGGGTCGCCCCGCGGAACGTATAGGCCTTGACGACCTTCCCCGCGTCGAGAGCACGGGCCACGTCGCCTGCTCGGGAGCCTGCGCGCCGGGCACCGACCGCCAGCTCCGCCGACGCCTCCGGCCACGCGGGTACGGCGCCCAGACGCGCCACTACGCCGGCCACCGTGCCTGCGCCGACGGGTTCGAGCAGGTGGCGGTGCATCCTCCAGGCGAGGGCCTGCCGCCACGTGATGCGCATGCCCGCAATGTAGGGGCAGGCTGTCGCGTTCGGCCGCGGACAACGGCGTCCTATGCTCGGCAGCGTCGAACCGCCCTCCCGGGTGGTGGCACCAGCCGGTAAGGGGGCCGCGATGAGGGCGAGACCCGGCGTGCCCGCCGACGCAGCGCCGGCAGGGACCTCGCACGCGTGGTCGCGCACCCCTCTGGCCCTGCTGGGGTCGGCACACCCGGGCCCGGCCCTGGCGGTGACGGTGCTGGCCGCGCTGCTCGCGACGGCCCTGGACCTGTCGGCCTCCCAGGTGGTCCTGGTGACGGCTGCCGTGCTCTGCGGCCAGCTGTCGATCGGGTGGAGCAACGACCTGGTCGACCGCCCGCGTGACCGCGCGGTCGGCCGGCGCGACAAGCCTCTTGCCATCGGGGCGTTGGAGCCGCGCGTCGCGACCGCCGCCTGTGCGACCGCTGTCGTGCTCTGCGTCGTCCTCTCCCTCGCCTGCGGGCCGGTGGCCGGCCTGGTGCACCTGGTCTGCGTCGCCGCTGCGTGGGCCTACAACCTCGGGCTCAAGGCGACGGCGTGGTCGTGGGCGCCGTACGCCGTGGCGTTCGGGCTGCTGCCGGTGTTCGTGTGGCTGGCGGGCGAGGACCCCGGCAGCCCCGCCCCTGTGGCTGCCGCTGGCCGCCGCCTGCCTGGGCGTAGGTGCGCACCTGCTCAACGTGCTGCCGGACATCGACGACGACGCGGCCACCGGTGTGCGGGGGCTGCCCCACCGGCTCGGCGCGCGCCGTCTCCCGGCCGCGTCGGTGGTGGTGCTCGGCGCCGGCTCCCTCCTGGTCCTGCTCGGCGCGGGAGTGACGCCGTGGGTCGCCGGCATCGCCCTGGCCGTCGTGGCGGTGCTCGGTGCGGTCGTGCTCCGCGGGCGGGGCCGGGCGCCGTTCGCGGCCGCGGTCGGGATCGCGCTGCTCGACGCGGTGCTCTTGGTGGTGACCCTGTGAGCGAGGAGCTGTGGGACCTCGTCGTCGTCGGCGCCGGGCCGGCCGGGTCGTGCGCGGCGCTCGGCGCGCTGCGCGCCGACCCGGGGCTGCGGGTGCTGCTGCTGGACCGGGCCGACTTCCCGCGCGACAAGTGCTGCGGCGACGGCATCGCCCCGCACGTGCTCGACGCCCTCGCGAGCGTCGGAGCGGCCGACGTGGTCGCCGGCTGGACGCCGCTGCGCCACCTGGAGCTGGCCCGCGGGGACACCCGGGTCGCCGGGCCGATGGCCCGGGCGGTCTACGTCGTCCCGCGCGAGGTCTTCGACGCGCGGCTGGTCGACCACGCCGTGGCCGCGGGCGGGGTGCTGGAGCGGCGTCGGGTGCGACGGGTCGAGGTGCGCGACGACCGCGTGCTCCTCGACGGCGGGGAGGTCGCGGCCCGCGTGGTCGTGGGCGCCGACGGCGCGCACTCCGTGCTCCGCCCGCTCCTGCTGGGCGGCGGTCGCGAGCCGCGGGCGATCGCCATCCGCGGCTACGCGCCCACCGCCGAGCACCGTCGGGGCACCCAGGTGATCCGCTACGGCCCGCGCGCCCAGCCGGCGTACGCCTGGGCCTTCGACCGCGGCGACGGGTGGAGCAACGTCGGGTACGGCGAGCTGCTGCCGGGCGAGGCCGATGGCGAGGCGCCGAGCCGCGCGCTGCTGCTGGAGCAGCTCGAGCAGCTGCTGCCCGGCACGGTGCCGACGGGCACCGACTGGAAGGGCCACCACCTGCCGCTGTCGGGCTGGCGCTGGCGCCAGCCCGACGGCCGGGTGCTGCTGGCCGGCGACGCGGCCGGCCTGGTCAACCCGATGACCGGCGAGGGCATCTACTACGCGGTCGCCACGGGGATCCTGGCCGGGCGCACCGCGGCCGCGGTGCCTGGCCGCCGGGCGACGCCGGCCGGGCCGGCGCCGGCACCGGGCGCGGTGCGCGGCCTGCTGGCTCGGCACCTCAAGCACACCTGGACCGCCGCGCGGCTGGCGCGCGTGCCCGCGGTCGTCGACGCCGGCATCCGTGCCGCCGGCCGCGACCGGCGCGCCTTCGACGACCCTCGTCGAGCTCGGCCTCGGCGACGGCCGCATCGGTCCGCGCCTGGCCGGGGGTCTCGCCCGCCAGCTACTCGTCCCGTCCGCGCGCCGACCATGAGGAGCCGCATGCAGATCCTGTCCGTCCGTAGCGCCCTGCCGGAGCACCGCTACCCGCAGCAGCAGCTCACCGACGCCTTCGCCGCGGTGGTCACCCAGCCCGGTGCCTGGGCCGCTTCGACGAGGCCGTGCTGCAGCGCCTGCACGGCAACGCCGGCGTGCGCGTCGCGGCACCTCGTGCTGCCGCTGGACCAGTACGCCGAGCTCGGCGACTTCGGCGCCGCCAACGACCTGTTCATCGAGCACGCCGTCGAGCTCGGGTCGCGGCGCCGTGGTCGACGCGCTCAAGGCGGCCGGGCTGACCCCGACCGACGTCGACCTGATCGTCTCGGCGACGGTCACCGGGCTCGCCGTGCCGTCCCTGGACGCCCGGATCGCCGCCCAGGTCGGGCTGCGCCCCGACGTGAAGCGGGTGCCGCTGGTCGGCCTCGGCTGCGTGGCCGGCGCGGCCGGCATCGCCCGGCTGCACGACTACCTGCTCGGCCACCCCGACGAGGTCGCCGTGCTGGTCGCGGTCGAGCTGTGCTCGCTGACCGTGCAGCGCGACGACGTCTCGATGCCCAACCTGGTGGCCAGCGGGCTGTTCGGCGACGGCGCGGCCGCCGTCGTCGCGGCGGGCGCCGAGCCGGCGTACCGGGCGGCGCTCGACGTGCTGGACACCCGCAGCCGCCTCTACCCCGACTCCGAGCGGACGATGGGCTTCGACGTGACCGCCGGGGGCCTGCGGATCGTGCTGGACGCCGAGGTGCCGGCCATGGTCGAGCGCTACCTCCGCGAGGACGTCGACGAGTTCCTGGCCGACCACGGCCTGACCCGCGCCGACATCGGGTGGTGGGTCTGCCACCCGGGCGGGCCCAAGGTGATCGAGGCGCTGCAGGACGGCGCTCGAGCTGCCGCGCGAGGCGGTCCAGCTGACCTGGGAGTCGCTGGCCGCGGATCGGCAACCTGTCGTCGGCGTCGGTGCTGCACGTCCTCGAGGACACCCTGCGCGACCGGCCGCCGCGCGCCCGGGTCGTACGGCGTCCTGCTGGCGATGGGCCCGGGCTTCTGCTCCGAGCTGGTGCTGCTGCGGGCGGGCACGGAACGGCGCCTGACGTGGAGAGCCTGGTCGCCTTCACGGTCCTCGTCGGCGCTGGTCGGCGTCGAGCGGCTGGCCGAGCTCGTCGTCTCCAAGCGCAACGCCGCGTGGAGCCGCGAGCGCGGCGGGGTCGAGACGGGCCTCGGCCACTACCCGTTCATGGTGCTGCTGCACACCGGCCTGCTGGTCGGCGCGCTGGTCGAGGCCTGGGTGCGCCGGCCCGACGTGCCCGCCTGCGCTGGCCTGGTCGATGCTGCTGCTCGTGCTGGCCTCCCAGGCGCTGCGCTGGTGGTGCATCGCCACGCTCGGCCGGCGGTGGAACACCCGGGTGATCGTGGTGCCCGGGCTGCCGCCGGTCGACGGCGGGCCCGTACCGCTTGCTGCGCCACCCCAACTACGTCGCCGTCGTGGTCGAGGGGATCGCGCTGCCGCTGGTGCACGCCGGCTGGATCACCGCCGCTGGTGTTCACGGTCGCTCAACGCCGGCGCTGCTCGCGGTGCGGATCCGGGTCGAGAACGCGCGCCCTGGCGACCTTGCCCGCGGCCGGCGGCGCAGCGCCGTCGATGCGTGACCTCGTCGTGGTCGGGCGGCGGGCCGGTCGGCCTGGCCACCGCGCTGTACGCCGCCCGCGCCGGCCTCGACGTCGTCGTCCGCGAGCCGCGCGCCGGCCCGGTCGACAAGGCCTGCGGCGAGGGGCTGATGCCCGGCGCGGTCGCCGACCTGGCCGCGCTCGGCGTCGACGCTGCCCGGGCCGGCCGCTGGCCGGGATCCGCTACGTCGACGGCGCCCGCGTCGGTCGACGCGCCGTTCCGGCACGGGCCCGGGCGCGGGCGTGCGCCGCACCGCGCTGCACGCGGCGCTGACGCGAGGCGGTCGCCGCGGCCGGCGTGCCGGTCGAGCGCGCGCGCCGTCCGCGACGCTCGAGCCAGGACGACGACCACGTCCTCGTCGACGGCGAGCCGGCCCGGCTACCTGGTCGCCGCCGACGGCCTGCACTCGCCGGTGCGCCGGATGCTCGGGCTCGACGCGCCCGCGCCGTGGCCGCCGCCGCTTCGGGCTGCGCGCGCACGTCGCGATGGCGCCGTGGACGCCGTTCGTCGAGGTGCACTGGTCGCCGCGTGCCGAGGCCTACGTGACCCCGGTCGCCGACGACTGCGTCGGCGTCGCGGTGCTCATCGACGGCGGCGGCGACTTCGACGACCTGCTCGCCGGCTTCCCGGCGCTGCGCGAGCGGCTGGCCGGCGCGCCGTCCTCGAGGGCGCGCGGGGCCGGGCCGCTGCGGCAGCGGGCCCGCCGGCGGGTGGCCGGCCGGGTGCTGCTCGTCGGCGACGCCGCCGGGTACGTCGACGCGCTGACCGGCGAGGGCATCGCGCTCGGCCTGGCCCAGGCCCGGGCGGCCGTGGCCGCGGTCGGCGGCGGCGACCCGGCGTCGTACGAACGGGCCTGGCAGCGGCTGTCGTGGCGGCACGACCTGCTGACCCAGGGTCTGCTCGCGGCCAGCCGCCGCCCGGTGCTGCGCCGCCGGCTCGTGCCGGCGGCCGACCGGTGCCGTGGCTGTTCCGGGCTGCCGTCAACCAGCTGGCGAGGCCGGCATGACCGGAGCAGCGTCGTGCTCCTCGACGAGGAGGGCCACGCCGACCGGGGTGGCCGACAAGCGCGCCGTGCACCACGCCGACACCCCGCTGCACCTGGCGTTCTCCTGCTACGTCTTCGACGCCGACGGCCGGCTGCTCGTCACCCGGCGCGCCCTGGCGAAGCCCACGTTCCCGGGGGTGTGGACCAACTCGTGCTGCGGCCACCCGGCGCCGGGGAGCCGATCGACGGAGGCCGTCGTCGCCGCGTGCGGCAGGAGCTCGGCCTCGGCGCTGCGCGACCTGCGGCTGGTGCTGCCCGCGTTCCGCTACCGCGCGGTGATGGACTACGGGGTCATCGAGAACGAGATGTGCCCGGTGTTCGTCGCGACGTCCGGCGACGACGTACGTGCCGACCCCGACGAGGTCGAGGACCACCGCTGGGAGCCGTGGCCGGAGTTCCGCGACGTCCGTGCTGGCCGGCCGCGAGGTCTCGTCGTGGTGCCGCGAGCAGGTCGCCGAGCTGCCCGAGGACCTCGTGTCCGCGCCGGCCGGCCTCGCTCCGAGCTGCCCCCGGCGGCGCGCTGAGGCGCAGGGGTAGCGGTGGGTGAGTGTTGGTTGGTCCGGGGTAGCGGTGGGTGAGTGCTGGTTGGTCCGGGGTAGCGGTGCGTGAGTGTTGCTTCTCCGGTCGCGAACCAACACTCGGCGCACCGCCGATCGGGCGCGCGGACCGTCGTCACCGGCTTCGGCGCGACACTGCCCTCACCCGATGTCGCGGTGCTGGGTCTGCTCGGTGAGTTCAGGGTGACGCAGAACGCCAGGCCCGCGGGGTCACGCAGGACCCACCAGCCACCGCGACCCCGCCCGATGTCGTCGGCGCCGAGGTCCAGCGAGCCTGCGGACCTCGGTTTCCAGGTCGTCCGAGCCCAGGTCGAGGTGCGCCCGGACGAGTCCCTCGGTTTCGTCCAGGCGCTGGAAGAGCAGCTGGACCGGCGATCCGGCGTCGTCGTGCCACTTACCGGCGAACTCGCGCGCATCGGAGTCGACCCATCGGCCGGACAGCAGCGCCCGCCAGAAGGTCGACCTCGTGCGTCGTGGACCGGCGAGCGGGGAGTCCACGCAGACCTGGACCATGCGCGTGCGGTGTCCGCCCCGGCCAGGAGACCGGTTCGGGCGGGTCGGGCGCGCCCTGCTCGACGCACACAGAACGGCAACCCGCCCGGAGAGCGGAGGGTGCGCCACCTGTCGTGGGGTGTCCACCAGCTGCGCGCCCAGCGTCCTCGTCGCCTCTTCGCACCGTGGCGTCGGTGTCGTCGGACTCGACGTCGAGGTGGACCCTCGGTGGCCCGTTGATGTGCTGGAGGTGGACGTAGGCGCGGCCCGCGCGGCGGTTCGAAGCTTGCGCAGCTCGGGGTGGCCCTGCCACGGCGCGCCCAGCAGGCCAACCAAAGGCCGGCCGACCAGAAGTCAGCTAAGCGGCGTAGGTGGTCCGTCGGGGCGTCGAGCACAGCGTGCAGCAGGCCATGCGGTCAGGCTAGTCGATCTTCGGTGGTCGAGCCGGGCGAGGTCTCGACACGCGCGCGTTCCTCGCGCGGCTCGACCACCAGAGGCCCGTGTCGAGACCGGGTGAACCGAGCTGCGGGGGTCTCGACGCGCTCGGCCGTGGCCGGCCTCACGGCTCGACCAGCGAAGGGCACCTCACACGCCGTACAGGTGCAGGCGGGCGGCGGCGAAGCGGCCGCGTACGTCGGCCACCCAGCCGTGGTCGTGGGGCTCGCGGGTGGCCAGCGTCGAGACGGGCCAGGTGGGGGGCTCGGGTTCGCCGGAGAGTGCCCACGCGGCTTGGCGGGCGGCGCCCAGCGCGACGTACTCGGCCGGGTTGCGGGATCACGACCGGCGGCCCGAACAGGTCGGCCGCCGCCTGCTGCACGGCCGACGATGCGGACCCGCCGCCGATCAGGATGATGCGCTGCGCGGGGACGCCCTGCGCGGCGACTGGTCGAGCGCGTCGCCGAGCATGCACAGCATGCCGAGTACGGCGGCGCGGGCGAGGTTCTCGGGCGTGAGGTTGGCCCGGGTCATGCCCGACGAGCGAGCCGGTGGCGTCGGGGAGGTCGGGCGTGCGCTCGCCGTCGAGGTACGGGACGAGGGTCAGCCCGTCGGCGTCGGCGGCACCGGCCTGCGCCAGCCGGTCGAGCTCGTCCAGGTCGACGCCCAGCAGCCGGGCCGTCGTCGCCGAGGACCCGCGCGGCGTTGATGGTCGCGACCAGCGGCAGGTAGCGGCCGGTCGCGTCGGCGAAGCCCGCCACCGTGCCGCTCGGGTCCTGGACGGGGTCGGCCGACGAGGCGAACACCGTGCCGCTGGTGCCGATGCTGACCGCGACGTCTCCCGGACCCAGGCCGAGCCCGAGGGCGGCCCCCGCGTTGTCGCCGCAGCCGGCAGCGACCAGCGCCCCCGCCGAGCGTCTCGCCAGCCGACTCGGTACGGCCCGAGGACGCGGGGCAGCCGCGGCACCCGTGCCGAACGCCTCGGCGAGCATGTCCTCGCGGTAGCGGCCCTCGGGCACGGACCAGTAGCCGGTGCCGGACGCGTCGCTGCGGTCGGTGACGGCCTCGTCGGGACGGCCGGTCAGCCGCCAGGTCAGCCAGTCGTGAGGCAGCATCACCCGGTCGACGCGCTCGGCGACGTCGGGGTGCTCCTCGGCCAGCCAGGCGAGCTTGGTGACCGTGAAGGAGGCGACGGGTACGACGCCCACCTCGCGCGCCCAGGTCTCGGCGCCCCAGTGGTCGCGCAGCCGCGCGCGGCCTGGTCGGCGGACCGCACGTCGTTCCACAGCAGGCGTCGAAGACGGGCTCGCCGTCGTCGTCCGAGGGCCACCATGCCGTGCTGCTGGGCGCTGACCGAGAGTGCCTCGGCGTCGTCGAGGCCGCGCCTGCGACGTCAGCGCCCGCCACCAGTGGTCGGGGTGCGACCGACGTGCCGTCGGGATGGCGGCGCCGAGTCGAGGCGAGGATCTCGCCGGAGTCGGCGTCGACGCGGAGCACCTTGGTGCTCTGCGTCGACGAGTCGATGCCCACCACCACGCGAGCGCATGGCGCGACCCTAGGGCACGCCGTGGGCCTCAGGTGACCCGCGGGACCCGGATCTCGAACTGGTCGACCGGCCCGGGCCCGGCGGGTGGTACTCGACCTCGCCGCCGTGGGCGCGCGCGATCTCGCCGCACGAGGTAGAGCCCGAGTCCGGTGCCCCCTGCGGGCCGGCGATGGCGAAGCGCTCGAACAGCCGGGAAACCAGTTCGGCCGGCACCCCGCGACCCGCGTCGGTGACTCGGATGTGGACCGAGTCGTCCGTCGACCGCGCCGACGAGCGTGACAGGCGCGGACCCGTGACGGACGGCGTTGTCGAGGAGGTTGTCGATGGCCTGGCGCGAGCCGCTCCGCGTCAGCGTGGACCGTGACGTCGTGGGGGACGTCGAGGTCGATGTGGACGTCGCGTCTCGGCGGCCTCCCGGCGCGCGGCGGCGCCCTGCAGGACGGCCGGTGAGCGAGACGTCGTCGAGCCGGTACTGAAGGGTCCCGCCGTGCAGCTGGGAGGCGGTGGCGAGGTCGGAGCCGAGCCGGCGCAGGCGGTGCGTGCTGCTGCGGATGTTGGCCAGCATCTCGTCGCGCTCGCCGTCCGGCATCTGGTCCCACGACTTCCCTCAGAGCGCCCACCGAGCCTTCGATGACCGCCGTGGGAGTGCGCAGCTCGTGGGCCGTGACGGCCAGCAGATGGGTCTGCTGGGCGATGGAGTCCCGGCGCTCCTGCTCGTGCTCGCGCTGCTTGCTCTGGTCGCGGGTGACCTTGGCGAACCCGATGTGCTGCCCGGCGTCGTCGTAGATGGCGCTGATCACGACGCTCGCCCAGAAGCGGCTGCCGTCCTTGCGCACCCGCCATCCTTCCTCGGCGTACTCTCCGTCGCGCAGCGCCAGCCTCGAGGTTGCGCTGGGGGTGTCCGGTGGCCTGCTCCTCGGGCGGGTAGAAGACCGCGAAGGACCGGCCGATGATCTCGTGCGGTGCGTACCCCTTGATGCGCTGCGCGCCGGCGTTCCAGCTGGCCACGTTCCCGTCGACGTCGAGCATGTAGATCGCGTACTCACCGACGGCCTCCACCAGCAGCCGGAAGTTCTCCTCGGTCACCCGCAGGTCGACCTCGGCGGCACGCAGGGCGCTGATGTCCTGCACCTGGGCGAAGACGTAGAGCACCTGGCGCCTGGCGTCGCGGATCGGGGCGAGCGTCAGCCGGACGAGCCGCGACGGGCTCTCTCCCGGTGGTGGCGGCAGCGGGTGCTCGATGGTGGCCAGGTCCCGACCGGACGCGGCGATCGCCTCGAGCGCGCGGTCCAGCTCGTCGCCGGCTCCGTGCATCGAGCTGCCCGTAGTCGACGCCGACCAGGTCGTACGGCGCGCACGACATCAGGTCGGCGAGCGCCTGGTTGGCACGCACGATCGGTGCCGTGCACCGTCAGCGTGGCCATCCCGATCGCTGCCTGGTCGAACAGGTCCTGGAACTGCGCGACGTGCTCGTCGAGGACCCTCTGCTCGGGGCTGGCCTCCGGCTGGTCCCGCGCCGCTCCCGCGGACCACCCTCATGCCGTGCCGACTGTCCGGCGGGGAATCCGGCGCCGAGGGCATCATCGTGCCCAGGAGCCTGCCGGGCAGCTCCTCGAGCGGGATCGACTTCTCCACGAAGTCCGCGGCTCCGAGCTCGCGAGCCCGCTCGGCGAGCGACGCCTCGCTGAACCCGGTGAACATCACCACCTTGGTCTCGGGGCAGACGGCGAGGATGGCCGGCAGGGCCTGGATGCCGTCGCACGTCGGCATCGAGGTGTCCAGCAGCAGCAGGTCGGGCTCGTGGCGGATCACCAGGCTGATCGCCTCGTCCCCGTCCCCGCCCTCACCGACGACCTCGAAGAGCCCGGACTTCTCGAGCCGGCCGCGTACGAGCGCCCGTAGCTGGCTTCGAGTCGTCGACCAGGACGACCGAGAGCCTGGGGCCGTCGTCCGCGCTCGTCACACCTCCAGCAGTGCCCACCGGGTCACTAATGATGCGCTCGCGGTCCACCCCGGCGGGTGAAGGGACCGGATGGTGGGCGCAGCAGGGATCGAACCTGCGACCACTTGCTTGTAAGGCAAGCGCTCTACCGCTGAGCTATGCGCCCTGAGAGTCCTGGACCGCGCACAGAGTAGGACAGCGCCGGGGCGCGGACGATTCACCGTTCGGGCGACCGTGGTCAGGTGACGGCGCGCAGCGCGGCCGTCACCACCATGGCGACCAGGACGGCCAGCACCAGCGACTTGCCGCGCCACAGCAGGACTCCTCCGGCGAGCATGCCGACCGCCTCGGCGCCGACGTGGAAGCGTCTGGCCGTCGGCGAACGCCGACGTGATCACCAGGGCGGCGAGCAGCGCCGGGGCCATGCAGGCGATGACCCGGAGCACGACCGGGGGCAGCTCGCGCCCACCGAGCATGACCGGGCCGGCGGCCTTGATCAGCACCGTGGTGACCACGCAGCCGGCGATGAGGAGCCAGATGTTCACGACTCCTCCCTCCTCGGTACGCCGAGCAGGGCGGCGCTCGCGGCGGCGAGGACCGGCACGCCGGGCGGGGTGAACGGCACGAGCGCGAGCGCGATCACCGCACCGACGATCGCGACCACGCGAGATCGCCGGTCGCGCATCTCGGCGAGCACCAGTCCGAGGAAGAACGTGGGGAACACCGCGTCGAGGCCCAGCCGGTCGGGGTCGCCGATCAGGTCGCCGCCGTACGCCCCGACGACGGTGCCGAGGACCCAGGTGAAGTACTGGGGGAGCGTGGTGCCGAAGAGCAGCCAGCGGTCGAAGGTGCCGTCGCCGTTGTTGGCCAGTGCCCACGACGCGTCGACCACGGTCTGGCCCTGCAGGCCGCGCTTCAGCGGGCCGCCCGGGAGCGAGGGAGCCAGCGCGATGCCCATGGCGAGGAAGCGGCCGTTCATCAAGGTCGCCGCGGCGATGGCCGCGGTCAGGGTGCCGCCCCCGGCCACGACCGCGAGCGCCGCGAACTGCGCGGAGCCGGCGAAGACGAAGGCCGAGGCGGCCACGGCCTGGAGGGCGGAGAAGCCGGCCTGCCGCGCCACCACCCCGAAGGACATCGAGAGCACGAAGCCGACCGTGGCGTAGGGGATGCCGAGCCGCACCCCGCGGACGAACGACTCCCTCACCGCACGCAGGCTAGGTGATGGGTATGACAGGTCGGCCGCCGAGGTGGTACCGACGGGTCGATGGACACGATGACCCACGAGGTGGTCGAGCCCCGGACGCACGTCGATGACGAGGTCTCGCACGCTCAAGCTGTCGACCGTGGCGCTGGCCGTGCCTCGCCGTGGTGGCGGTGTTCGGGCTGATGGTGACCCAGGACCGCTCCCCGCTCGACGACTTCGACCGCTGGGGGCGGCAGGCCGAGGGCTGGGCCG
Source organism: uncultured Actinomycetota bacterium (assembly GCA_963790295.1). Taxonomy (GTDB): domain Bacteria; phylum Actinomycetota; class Actinomycetes; order Propionibacteriales; family Nocardioidaceae; genus Nocardioides. The sequence continues at coordinate 19,383 of CAWBOE010000002.1, read as the reverse complement.
ACAACCATGCCGGGCTCGTGACCGTGCTGCGCGCTCGTCGAGGTGGGCTTCGCGACGTTCGGGATGATCATCTGGACCACGCTGGTGGTGGTGGCGGTGGCGAGCCGGCGGCGCTACCGGGCGGCCGCGTTCGCGGTCGCGGTCATGGTCGGCGCGTCGCTCGCGACCACCGGCATCAAGCTCCTGCTCGGCCGCGGCCGCCCGGATTGGCAGGACAGCGTCGACCTGCTCACCTCGAAGTCCTTCCCGTCCGGTCACGCGTCGTCGAGCGCGGCGCTGGCCGGGATCCTCGTGGTCCTGGCGTGGAGCTTCCTGCGACAGCAGCGGTCGCGCTGGGCGATCACCGGCGCGGCGGTCGTGGTCTGGGTCGCGGTCTGCCTGGACCGGGTCCTGCTGGGGCGGCACTACCCGACGGACGTCGTCGCCGGCACCTTCCTCGGCCTCGCGGTGCTGCTGGTCGGCATCGTCGTCTTCGACCCGGCTAGGGTGCGGCCCCGTGACGGCGGACCGCGCTCTGGTGTCGACAGTTCGGGCCACCTTGCGGAGCGCCGGTGACCCGGAGGTAGCGGCCGGGCAGCAGGCCTACATGAAGTCGGCCATGCCCTACCACGGCGTCACCGCACCACGCCTGAAGCAGGCGCTGCGGCCGATCCTGGCGGCGTACCAACCGGCCGATCGTGCGGCGTGGGAGGCAACGGTCCGCGAGCTGTGGGACGGCGCGACTCACCGCGAGGAGCGGTACGCCGCCACGGCGCTCGCCCGCCACCGCACGGCGCGCGCGTGGCAGGACCCTGCGGTCCTCCAGCTCTACCGGCACCTGGTGGTGACGGGTGCGTGGTGGGACCACGTCGACGAGATCGCCTCCCACCTCGTCGGCGGGGTGCTGGCGGCGCACCGCGTCGCAGGTGACGCCGGTGATGCGCGCGTGGGCGCGCGACGACGACCTCTGGGTCCGGCGTACGGCGGTGCTCAGCCAGCTGCGGCACCGCGCCGACACCGACACCGACCTGCTGCACGACGTGATCGAGGCCAACCTGGACGACCGGTCCTTCTGGCTGCGCAAGGCGATCGGGTGGGCGTTGCGCGAGTACTCGAGGACCGATCCGGCATGGGTCCGGGCCGAGGTCGACCTGCTGGGGGAGCGGCTGGCCGGGTCTCTCGCGTCGCGAGGCGACGCGGCACCTGCAGGATGTGTGACCTCTCAGACGGCCGCGTAGGCGAACGCCAGCACCCCGCGCAGCGGAGCCGGCGTCCGGTCCAGAGGCATCTCGGCGGCGAGGGCCGCCGCCAGTCGCAGCTTGCGGCCCGACTTCGTGCCGAAGAACCGGTGCAGCTGGTCGTGCAGCGAGCGTTCGCGCTGAGCGGGCTGCTGCTGGAGGATGCGCAGCAAGGGCAGCTCGCCCTCGCGCTCGATGACGGCGAGCACGGCATCCGTGCCGAGTGCGCGGATCAGCTCGTCCTCGAGGTCGTCCTCGCACACGAAGAAGCCGAGCTCGGCCAGCTGCTCCCGAGTCTCGACGTCGTGCCCCTGGCGCCGCAGGGCGCGCGCGAAGAACCGCACCTCGCCGCCGTCGCAGAGCCCGGCGACCGGCAGCCCGGCGTGCTCGGCGAGGTACCGGCGGATGTTGGTCACCCCACCCATGGACACCACGCGCACAGCGGGCCGCGCTCCGCGCTCGGTGTGCTCGGCCAGTCCGAGGCGGCGCCCGAGAACCTCGAGCACGACAGCGTCGCTGGGGCCCTCGACGAGGACCACACAGCGCGGCGGGACGGTCACGAGCCCTGATCCTCCCGGTCAGGTGGAGGGTCGACAACGTATATCCGGACCGGAAGAGTCTGCGCATGATCGTGCCCTTCAGCGTGAACGACTTCCTCCACCGCGCCACCACGGTGTACGGCGACCGCGTCGGGATCGTCGACGAGCCTGACCAGCCCGCCCCGTCGTGGGGCGAGGTGACCTACCGCGAGGTGGGCGAGCGGGCGCGCCGGATCGCCGCCAGGCTGGACTCCCTCGGGGTCGGCTTCGGCGAGCGGGTGGCGATGGTCAGCCACAACAGCGCGCGGCTGCTGACGTCGTTCTGGGGTGTGAGCGGCTACGGGCGGGTGCTGGTGCCGGTGAACTTCCGGCTCTCGCGCGACGAGGTCGCCTACATCGTCGAGCACTCCGGGGCGAAGGTGCTGTTCGTCGACCCGGAGCTCGCGGACGCCTTGGACGGAGATCAAGACCGAGCACACCTTCGTGCTCGGGGACGACGACGACCTGCTGGCCGACGGCGATCCGCAGGAGTGGCAGCCCGACGAGAACGCCACGGCGACGGTCAACTACACCAGCGGTACGACGGCCCGGCCGAAGGGCGTGCAGCTCACCCATCGCAACGTCTGGGCCGACGCCGTCACGTTCGGCTGGCACGCCGGGGTCAGCGACCGTGACGTCTACCTGCACACCTTGCCCATGTTCCATGTCAACGGGTGGGGGATGCCCTTCACGATGGCGGGCATGGGCGTGCCGCAGGTCGTGCTCCGCAAGGTCGACGGCCACGAGATCCTGCGCCGGGTCGAGCGGCACGGCGTGACGATCATGTGTGGGGCGCCGGCCGTGGCGGCGGCGGTGCTCGACGCGGCCGGAGAGTGGGAGGGTGAGATACCAGGTCGGGACCGCACCCGCATCGTCGTAGCCGGTGCGCCGCCGCCTACGCGCACGATCCAGCGGATCGAGGACGAGCTCGGCTGGGAGTTCATCCAGATCTACGGGCTCACCGAGACCGCGCCGTTGCTCACCTTCAACCGCGCGAGGTCCGAGTGGGACGAGCTGCCCGCCCCCGAACGCGCGAGCAGGCTGGGCCGGGCCGGGTCGCCGGTGATCGGCGTACGCCTGAAGGTCGACGACGAGGGCGAGGTGCTGGCCCGGTCCAACGTCGTGCTGGAGGGCTACTGGGAGAACCCCGACGAGACCGAGCGTGTGCTGCAGGACGGGTGGTTCCACACCGGCGACGGCGGCGTGATCGGCGACGACGGCTACCTCACCATCCAGGACCGCAAGAAGGACGTGATCATCACCGGCGGCGAGAACGTCTCGTCGATCGAGGTCGAGGACGCGATCTTCTCCCACCCCGACGTGGCCGAGGTCGCGGTGATCGGGGTACCTGACGAGAAGTGGGGCGAGACGATCAAGGCGCTCGTCGTGAAGGCCGAGGGATCCGCCCTGACCGAGCAGGAGCTCATCGACTTCGTGAAGGGCAAGATCGCACGCTACAAAGCACCGACGTCGGTGGAGTTCCGAGAGGCGCTGGACCGGACGGCGACCGGCAAGCTGCAGAAGTTCAAGCTGCGCGCGCCCTACTGGGAAGGTCGCGACCGGCAGGTGAACTGAGCTCCCCGTTGGTTCGGTTGGTCGGCGCCTACGCTCCGGGCATGAACGTGCGTCGTACCGCCTTGTCCGCCGCTGCCGGACTGTCCCTGCTGGTCTCCGGCGTCGGCATCGGCGTCGCCGTCTCGGCCGGGGCTGCGCGTGATCCGGTGGTCGTGACCCGCCAGTCGCTGGCCGAGGACGAAGCGCTTCCCGGAGCACCCGAGCGAACCCTCGGGCTCAGCAAGGTCGTGGTGATGCCGGGCGCTCGGCTGGCCCCGCACCACCATCCCGGCGACCAGATCGCCTACATCGCCGAGGGCGTGCTGACCTACACCGTCGAGGACGGCCGGGCGAGGTTGATGTCCGGCCCCGGGGACGACCCGACCCTGGTACGCAAGCTGACCGACGGCGACACCGCGAACCTGAAGCCCGGCCAGTGGATCGCCGAGGACCAGGACATGGTCCACCACGCCCGCAACAAAGGCAGCGTGCCGGTCGTCATCTACCTCGCCACGCTGCTCCGCACCGGCGAGCCGGCGGCCATCCCTGACTAGGCCTGGCCGCGCTACCTCGCTGTCAGGGGTGTCCTGACAGTGCGGTAGTGCGCGACGGACTGGGCATGGATCCGCCGCGGGCCCAGGCAGGCCCGGCGGCGGCTGTGGATGACGCGCCAGGCCCGGGCGACGGCTCGGCAAGGCTGAACCCCGTGAGCTGCGAACGACCTGCACCCCACCCGCCGCCTCAGCCGTTGCCCCGGACGTTGAGGGACCTCAGGCGGTCCCTGCCGCCGAACGCCTGGGGGCGCGGCGGACAGGCGGGCGACGTTGTCGGTGATCCACGCCCGCGACTCGCTGGACACCGCTCGAGAGGCACTGACAGACGCCGATGGGCGGCTTCATGGCGCGGTTCGGCGCGCGGTCGCGGCCGGGGACTCCTGGCAGACCATCGGCGCCATTCTCGGGATCTCGCGCCAGACGGCCCACGGGCGGTTCGGTGGCCGATCTCCCGTGGAGTCGGAGGCAGGATCGGCCGACGAGCTGGACGCGGACGGGGGCGCTAGCCTTCCGCGCATGGCCGAGCCCGCCGTGCCCGCCGTGCCTGCGCTCAGGGACGTTGTCGACCTGCTGAATGGCTGGTACCCGCCCGACACGGCCGACGAGTGGGACGCGGTCGGCCTGGTGTACGGCGACCCGGAACAACGGGTCGAGAGGGTCATGTTCGCGGTCGACCCCGCCATCGACGTCGCCCGCGAGGCGGCTGCCTGGGGTGCCGACCTGCTGGTGGTGCACCATCCCCTGTTCCTGCGCGGAGTGCACGGCTTCGCAGAGACCACGCCGAAGGGGCGCACGCTCGCGACGCTGGCCCGCGCCGGCTGCGCGCTCCTCACCGCTCACACGAACGCCGACCGGGCCGACCCGGGGGTCTCCGACGCGATGGCCGCCGCCTTGGGTCTCACCGGCGTGAGGCCGCTACGACCGCAGGGAGACCCGCTCGACAAGCTCACGGTCTACGTGCCGCTGGCGGATGCCGACCGGGTCCGGCACGCGCTGGCCGAGGCCGGTGCCGGGCGGATCGGCGACTACGAGGCTGCGTCCTTCAGCTCGCCGGGAGAGGGCCGGTTCCGGCCGATGGAGGGCGCCAGCCCCACCGTCGGCGAGATCGGCGCCCTCGAGGTGGTGGGCGAGGAGCGCATCGAGGTGGTGCTCGATCCGCGGCGCCGTGCCGAGGCGATCCGGGCGATGCTCGCCGCGCATCCCTACGAGACTCCCGCGTGGGACGTCGTCGCCCTGGCCGACGTGGCCCTGTCCGATGTGGGGGCGACCACCGGCGCCGGCCGCGTGGGCGAGGTCGAGCCCACCACCCTCGAAGCGTTCGCGCAGCACGTCGCGGACCAGCTCCCGCAGACGGCCCGTGGCGTCCTGGTCGCCGGCGAGCCCGACCGCGCCGTACGCCGCGTGGCCGTCGCCGGGGGAGCGGGCGACTTCTTGCTGGGTGACGCTTCCGGCGCGGGCGTCGACGTGTTCGTGACCAGCGACCTGCGCCACCACCCCGCGACCGAGTTCGTGGAGAGGGGCGGCCCCGCGCTCGTCGACGTCTCCCACTGGGCTGCGGAGTGGACCTGGCTGCCACAGGTGGAGGCGCGGCTGGTGGATGCCCTGGATACGGTGGAGACCCGCGTCAGCACGATCTGCACCGACGCCTGGAACTTCCGAGCCTGACCGGCCCCCCGGTCGAGCCTGTCGAGACCCGAAGGAGCCACCCTGAAAGCCGACCCCAAGGTCCAGCTGAAGCTGCTCGAGCTCCAGGAGCTCGACGCGCGTGCCGACCACCTGCGCCACCAGCGCGGCACGCTGCCCGAGCACGACGACCTGGCCGCGCTGACGATGACGCGCCGCGACCTCGGCGACCAGGCGCGCGACGCGACGATCGTCGTCGACGACCTGACCGCGGAGCAGGCCAAGCTCGATGCCGACGTCGAGCAGGTCAAGACCCGCCGCGACCGCGACCGCGCCCGCATCGACCAGGGGCTGGTCACCAACCCGCGCGACCTCGAGCGGATGCAGCACGAGATGGAGTCGCTCGAGCGCCGCATCACCACCCTCGAGGACGAGGAGCTGGAGGTGATGGCCAGGCTCGAGGACGCCCAGCGCTCGCTCGCCGACCTGACCCACCAGCTCGGCGAGGCCGACCACCGACGCATCAGGTTCGAGAAGGCTCGCGACGCCCGGTACGCCGAGATCGACGCCGAGCTCGCCGAGCTGACGGCCCAGCGTGGCCCGGTCGTCGAGGGCATGCCGGCCGACCTGTTGGAGCTGTACGACCGGCTGCGGGCCGCCAAGAACGGCGTGGGCGCCGCGGCGCTGCGCGCCCGCCAGTGCGACGGCTGCATGCTCGGCCTCGACAACGCCGAGCTCGGCAAGATCCGCGCCGCGGCCGACGACGAGGTGCTGCGCTGCGAGGAGTGCCAGCGGATCCTGGTCCGCACCGACGAGTCCGGACTATGACCCGCCGGGTCGTCATCGAGGCAGACGGCGGCTCGCGCGGCAACCCCGGCCCGGCGGCGTACGGCGCCGTGCTCAAGGACGCCGACACCGGTGAGGTGATCGCCGAGGACGGCACCACCATCGGCGTCGCCAGCAACAACGTGGCGGAGTACAACGGCCTGATCGCCGGGCTGCGGATGGCCGCCGACCTCGCGCCCGACGCCGATGTCGAGGTGCGGATGGACTCCAAGCTCGTGGTCGAGCAGATGTCGGGCAACTGGAAGATCAAGCACCCCGACATGAAGCCGCTCGCCCTGGAGGCCAACCGCCTGGCGCCGTTCGGGACGACGTACACCTGGGTGCCACGCGAGCAGAACAAGCACGCCGACCGCCTGGCCAACGAGGCCCTCGACGGCAAGCGCAACGGGGTCACGGTGGCCGTCCGCGAGCAGGGCGTGCCGCCGACCGAGGCCGATGCCGACGAGGCCGAGGCCGTCGAGGAGTCCGAGCCGAGCTGGATCGCCTGGCGGCGGCAGGTGCAGACCACGTTGGTCCTGGTGCGCCACGGCGTCACCGACCACACCCGCGAGCGACGGTTCTCCGGTGGCCTCCAGAGCTCCAACCCCGGCCTCAGCGACGAGGGCCGCGACCAGATCCGGACCACCGCCGACTGGCTGGCGCCCCTGGGCGAGCGCATCGACGCGGTGGTCGCCTCGCCCGTACGCCGCGCCCGCGAGTCCGGCGAGATCCTCGCCGAGCGGCTCGGGGTGCCGCTCGAGGAGGAGCCGGGCTTCGCCGAGATGGAGTTCGGCACGTGGGACGGCATGACCTTCGACGAGGTGGCGGCGACGCAGCGGGAGGCGCTGGAGAAGTGGCTCGGCTCGCTGGAGGAGCGACCCGGCGGTGGTGAGTCGCTGGTGATGGTGCAGGAGCGCGTGATGGCCGCTCTCGAGCGACTGCTTGCCCGTCATGCGGGACGCACCGTCGTCATCGCCAGCCACGTGACGCCGATCAAGATGGTGGTCGCCGAGGCGCTCCAGGCGCCGCTGACCAGCCAGTTCCGCATGGAGCTGCGCCCGGCGTCGGTCACCGTCGTGACCTTCTTCACCCCGCCCGAGGGGGAGGTCTTGCCTGGCGACACGCAGCGCTACGCGTCGCTGCGGCAGCTCAACATGCTGGCTCCCGGCGTCGACCTCTTCGACGAGTCGACCCGCTGGTAGCCGGTCCTCTCGTCGGTTGAGGAGGGCCGTCAGGCCTGTCGCGAAACCCCGCTACGGGCGGCGTCGCTGGTCGAGGAAGCCGCGCCAGCGCCTGTCGCGAAACCCTCGGTACGGGGATGCGCGCTGGTGACCACCACGTCGAGCGGAGTCCCGGACCCGGCCGGCCGGCGCCCACCTCGACCCGCCAGCCGAGCCGTTCGAGCGCGGCAGCGAGAGCGCGCACCGACCCCGGGTTGGTGCCGTCCTCGAGCAGGCTGCGGACGAGCCGACCCTTGGTCGCCTTGTTGAAGTGGCTGACGACTGTCCGCCGACCGCCGGTCTCCTGCAGCACTCGCACCGTGACGACGCGACGCGCCAGGTCTGGCTCGGGTCGCCAGAACGCGGCGTACGTCGTGGAGCGCAGGTCCACCAGCAAGCCGGCGCCCACGGCCTCGCGCACGACGTCACCGAGGGCGGCGCGCCACACGCCGGCGACCGGCCCGAGACCCGGCAGCGACGCGTCGCCCGAAAGACGGTAGGCCGGGATGCGGTCACCGGGCCGCACCAGCCCGAACAGCGACGAGACGACGGCGACCCGGGCCGTGGCGCGCCGGCGGGCACCGGCAGGCAGGTGGGGCAGCCCGAGGGCGTCGTACAGGACACCGCTGTAGACCTGGTCGGCGCGAGCGGTCGGCGCGGTCGTGAGCTCGGCGTTGCGACCGACCAGGTCGGCGAGACCGGGCGGCAGCCCGAGCACGGCGCGGGCGCGCTCGGCGTCGCCGCGGCACAGGTCGACCAGCGAGCCGAGCACCTGTTGGCGCGAGCGCATCAGTGCCGGGAACGAGAGCTCGCCGAGGTCGAGCGCCCTGCCCCGCCGCGCCGGCGTCTTGCCTTCGCTCGGTGGCAGCAGGATCAGCACCGCGACAGGCTAGTGCCCTGGCCCAGGGGGTGCCTCCCGTCTCTGGCCTGCTACGCGTCGCCCCGTCGCGCCTGGCTGCGTTGTCGTCAGTCGCCATGACTCCGTCATGTCTCCCTCCTCCGCCTTGCCAGGCACTCGACGGGACGACGCTCGCGACGGCCAGGGACAGGGAGGCACCCCCTAGGGTGAACCGCATGGCCGCCAGTCGCGTCGTCCACGTCACGAGCTCCGACGACGGCGTCGCCGCGCACGAGCTCCGCGAGGGCATCGCGCGGATCCAGGAGGAGCTCCAGGTCACCCCGGAGTTCCCTGCCGAGGTGGTGGCGGCGGCGGAGGCCGCGGTCGCCGCACCGCGGCTGCCCGACCTCGACCGCACCGACCTGCCGCTGGTCACCATCGACCCGCCCACGTCGATGGACCTCGACCAGGCGATGCACATCGTGCGCGACGGCGACGGGTACGTCGTCCACTACGCGATCGCCGACCTGGCGGCGTTCATCAGCCCGGGCGACCCCATCGACGTCGAGGCGCACAAGCGGGGCCAGACCCTCTACGGCGCCGACTCGAAGGTGCCGCTGCACCCACCGCTGATCTCCGAGGGTGCCGCGTCGCTGCTGCCCGACCAGGTCTGCCCGGCGCTGCTGTGGACCATCAAGGTCGACTCGACCGGCGAGGGCACCGACGTCACGGTCGAGCGGGCCAGGGTGAGGTCCACGGCCAAGCTCGACTACGCCGGGGTCCAGCAGGCGATCGACGACGGCACCGCCGACGAGTCCCTGATGCTGCTCAAGGAGGTCGGTGGGCTGCGGCTGGCCCGCGAGGCAGCCCGGGGCGGCGTCTCGCTCCCGCTCCCCGAGCAGCAGGTGGCGGTCGAGGGCGACCACTGGAGCCTGGAGTTCCGCGCCCAGCTCCAGACCGAGCAGTGGAACGCCCAGATCTCGCTGCTCACCGGGATGGCCGCCGCCTCGCTGATGGTCTACGGGCGCGTCGGCCTGCTGCGTACCCTCCCGCCGCCCGACCCGCGCGACGTGCAGCGGCTGCATCGCACCGCGCGTGCGCTGGGCATCGACTGGCCGGCCGAGATGCTCTACCCCGACTTCATCCGGTCGCTCGACCCGAGCCAGCCGACGCATGCCGCGATGGTCACGGCGTGCACGCGGCTGCTGCGCGGCAGCGGGTACGTCGGGTTCGTCGGCGAGCTGCCCGACCCGGCCGGGCACTCGGCGCTGGCGTCCGAGTACGCCCACGTGACCGCGCCGCTGCGACGGCTCGGCGACCGCTATGCCAGCGAGATCTGCCTTGCCCTGTGCTCGGGGGAGGACGTGCCGGGGTGGGTGCTGGACCGCCTCGGCGAGCTCCCCGACACCATGCAGCGGTCCGACCAGCTCTCCCACCGCTACGAGGGCGCGGTCGTCGACCTCGTCGAGGCCGGTGTGCTCCGGCAGCGGCTGGGCGAGACGTTCGCGGGTGTCGTGGTCGACGTCGATGCCAAGGACGACAAGCGCGGCACCATCACCGTCCAGGACCCCGCCATCGAGGCTCCCCTGACCGCCGCGGAACCGGTGCCGCTGGGCAACGAGGTGACCGCCACGCTGACCAAGGCCGACCTCGGGTCGCGCAGCGTGGTCTTCACGCTCGACGGTCCCTGGTTGCGGGGGCCAAGTCCCGTGACGAAACCACCATAACAGGTCCGCGATCGTCCCCGGTTTCGTGACAAGCTAGCGCGCTTTCCTCAACCAGCGGACGGCGGGCAAAGTTCCGGCGATTCGCCGGCGCACGGTGACCGATCGGCGTACAAACGACGTGTGAGCACCGCAGCCCGCCGTACTTGGGACGTCGCCCCCTTGCTGGTCGCCGGAGTCGCACTCGGCCTGCTCGGCCAGGTGCTGGCCGACACTCACACCGGCTGGGCGGCACTGCTCAGCCTGGTGGGCCTCGGGCTGCTGCTCTCGGGGCTGTTCCGGTGGTCGCGGCGCTCCCGGCGCCGGGCGGGCGGGCTCGACGTCACCCGCGGGTCCGTGTCCACCGCGGCCTGAGCCGTCCGGAGGCTGGACCACTTCCCAAAACGCCCCGATGTCGGGCACTCTTTGAACAGCCATTCAGTTGAATGGCTGTTCAAGGAGGGACGATGACCAGCCAGCTGCTCGTGCGGTCGATGACCGCCGAGTCCGACGGAGTGCTCTCGATCGAGCTCGTCGACCCGCAGGGCCACGAGCTACCGCCGTGGGAGCCCGGGGCGCACCTCGACGTGCAGCTGGCCGCCGGGCTGAGCCGCCAGTACTCCTTGTCGGGCGACCCCCGCGACCGGCGGCGCTACCGGATCGCGGTGCTGCGCGAGCCGGCGGGACGCGGCGGGTCGGCGTACGTGCACGACGTGCTGCGGCCGGGGCACCTGGTCGGCTACACCGGTCCGCGCAACCACTTCCGGCTCGAGCCGTCGCCGGCGTACCTGTTCATCGCCGGCGGGATCGGGATCACCCCGATCCTGCCGATGGTGGCCCGGGTGGAGGCCGAGGGTGCGCGGTGGAGCTTGGTGTACGGCGGCCGCACGGCGTCGTCGATGGCGTTCACCGACGAGCTGGCCCCGCGCGGTGACCGCGTCACGCAGCACCCGCAAGACGCCCACGGGCTGCTCGACCTCGACGCGCTGCTGGGCACCCCTCAGCCCGACACGCTGGTCTACTGCTGCGGACCCGAACCCCTGCTACGGGCCGTCGAGGAGCGGATGGCCACCTGGCCGGCGGACAGCCTTCACCTCGAGCGCTTCGCCGCGCCCGAGCAGCCGGCCCGTGACCCTGGAAGTGAGCATGCCGTCGAGGTGGTGCTCGCGGAGTCGGGCCGCACCTTGATCGTCGGTCCCGAGACCTCGATCCTGCAGGCGCTCCTGGACGCTGGCATCGAGCACGACCACGACTGCACCGAGGGCATCTGCGGGACCTGCGAGACCAAGGTCATCGATGGTGAGGTCGACCACCGCGACTTCGTGCTCACCCAGCGCGAGAAGGACGCGGGCGACTGCATGATGGTCTGCGTCTCCCGGGCGTGCGGCGAGCGGCTGGTGCTGGGGATCTAGTGGTCCTCGTCGCTGACCACTAGTCCGGGGCCTTGCTACGGCGCGGCGCGGGGCACCCGACCCGACACGGCGTTGCCCAGCAACGCCTTGTGCAGCCGGATCTCCTGGAGCACGGCACGCGGGACCGGCCACGCCAGGGTCTCGAGGGCCGCGGCGTAGTCCTCCAACGCACCCAGGGTCAGCCCGCGGACGCGGGCCAGCTCGGCAGCGCTGATGCCGCGGCGGCACTGCTGCTCCTTCTCCGCCTGGCGCGCCGCCACGATCTCGTCGAGCAGTGGCGCCAACGATCGAACCTGCTCATGGCGTGCCCCGGGAGGCGGCTCGGGCAAGGCCGCGGTCATCGCTCGACCGGGATGGTGCTGGGGCAGTCGCGCATCGAAGCGCCTCTCCGCCGCCGGTGCAGGCCCTCCGACGTGGGAACCCTGGACGACGTTCGAAGGCTACACGGGTGCCGCAGCGGCCCACCTCCGAACAAGGCGAAGATTCGGTGCCTCAGGCACCGTGTGCCACACTCGTCTGGTCGGCTTCGTTCCGTTCTGTCGCGAACCCGATGATTCTGTGTCCTTGGCTCATGCGCTGCGGCATCGATTCCGCGCCGGGCAGGACCTTACTTCGAGTCGCTGGAGCATCCATGGCGGCAATCCGCCCCTCCCAGACGACTCACCGACTCCGGGTGCGCACGGTGCGCGCCCGGTCACGCTCTTGAAAGGAGCACCCCATGGCAGAAGGAACCGTCAAGTGGTTCAACGGCGAGAAGGGCTTCGGCTTCATCTCGCAGGCTGACGGCCCCGACCTGTTCGTCCACTTCTCCGAGATCGAGGGCACTGGTTTCAAGAACCTCGAGGAGAACCAGCGCGTCGAGTTCGAGGTTGCCCAGGGCCAGAAGGGCCTGCAGGCCACCAAGGTCCGCGCTATCTGAGCACCCGCTGAGACCCACTCGCCCCTCTGACCCGTTCGCCGGTCAGGGGGGCGAACTGGATTTCGGGCCTGGGGTTCCAGGTCTGCCGCAGGCCATGGCGGGGTACCCCAGGGACATGTGGTTGCTGGCCGTGCTGATCGTGACCGCGTTGGTGATCTGCTGCAGACCGCTGCCCGCGCAGCCCCGCCATCGGGCGGAGCGGACCGCTCGCGCGTGGCGCACGGTTGGCACCCTCGCATCAGCAGGCCAGTCGCCGAAGCGGGCGCGACGTACCTCACCGCACGGACGAGCACAGCTGAGCGCTTAGTGGTCACCAGCACGTCGCGCGGTGAACGGCGCCGGATCGGGTACCGGACAGCGACAGAAGTGGAGCCAACTGGGCTACCGCATCACGAGGAGGCTCATCGTGGAGATCATCGGCGTCATCGTTGCCGGCATCGTCATCGGACTGCTGGGCAAGTTCGTCGCCCCGGGCGACAAGGACAACATCCCCATCTGGCTGACCGTGATCTGCGGCATCGCCGGCGTGGTCATCGGCTGGTTCGTCTACTCGGCGTTCGGCGGCGAAGGCAACACCTCCGGTGTCGACTGGGTCAGGTGGATCGTGGCGATCCTGGTGGCCGCTGTGCTCGTCGTGATCGCCTCGACGCTGACGAACAGGAACACCACCTCGCGCCACGTGTGAGGCGGGTCTAGCAGTACTCGTGAGGCAGCGGGGCGGGCTCAAGACTGCGGGTCCGCCCCGCTGCACGCCCAGTGCCGCGCGTCGAAAGGGTTTGTGCGCTTCGCGCACACGTGGCACGCACGTCGCAGCGTTGCCGTCGCTCGCGAGACAACCTGGTATGGCTTCGCTCCGGCGCCTTGCGACGCACGTCCCCTGCACGCGCCAACCGTGCAAGCACTTCCGGCGCGCGGCACTGGACACTCCGGGGTGTGGCCGCGTCGTGTCGGCGCCGGTTGGCTGAGGCGATGACCCGATTCGGATTCCACGCCTCGCACGAGCAGATAGACCCACGGCGGCTGCTCGCCGACGTCCAGCAGGCGGAGGAAGCCGGCTTCGAGATGGCCATGTGCTCCGACCACTTCTCGCCGTGGACGTCGTCGCAGGGGCACAGCGGGTACGCATGGTCGTGGCTCGGGGCCGCGCTGGCCACGACCTCGCTGACGCTGGGCTGCGTGTGCGCCCCGGGACAGCGGTACCACCCCGCGGTCGTGGCTCAGAAGATCGCCACGCTCGGGGTGATGTTCCCCGGCCGCTTCTGGGTCGCGCTGGGCAGCGGCGAGGCCTCCAACGAGCACATCACCGGCGAGCGGTGGCCGGACAAGGAGCACCGCACGCGTCGGCTCGAGGAGTGTGTCGAGGTCATCCGGGCGTTGCTGGCCGGCAAGACCGTGAGCCACGACGGGCTGGTGCGCGTCGAGGGCGCCAAGGTCTGGGAGCGGGCCGACCCGGTGCCCCTGCTCGTGGCACCGGCCGTCTCGGTGGGAAGCGCGGCCCGGGTCGCGGCCTGGGCAGATGGTCTCGTGACTGTCAACCAACCTGCCGAGCGACTGCGCGAGGTCGTGGCGGCGTACCGCGGGGCCGGCGGCCGCGGACGCCTCGCGGTCCAGGTGCACTTGTCGTGGGCGCCCACCGAGCAGGAGGCCCTCCACCTCGCGCACGACCAGTGGGCCGCGAACGTCTTCGGACCTCCGGTGCCGTGGGACACCGCAACGGTGGAGGCGTTCGACGTCTTGGCCGCCCAGGTGCCCGAGGAGGCGGTGCGGGTACCGGTCCGCGTCTCTGCGGACCTCTCCCAGCACCGCGAGTGGCTCATGGAGTACGGCGACCTCGGTTTCGACGACGTCTACCTGCACCACGTCGGCCAGGACCAGGCGCCGTTCATCGACGCCTTCGGCGAGCACGTGCTGCCCCAGCTGTCGAAGGCGGCCTGATGAGCGAGCTGACGACCGACCTGGCCGAAACCAGCGACCTGTGGTGGAAGAAGGCCGTCGTCTACTGCGTCGACGTCGAGACCTACCAGGACTCCGACGGCGACGGCATCGGGGACCTGACGGGCCTGACCAGCCGCATCGACTACCTGGCCGAGCTCGGGATCACCTGCCTGTGGCTGATGCCGTTCTACCCGACGCCTGACCGCGACGACGGGTACGACGTCACCGACCTGTTCGGCGTCGACCAGCGACTCGGCACCCTCGGGGACCTCGTGGAGCTCGTCCGCACCGCGCACGACCGCGGGATCCGCGTGATCGCGGACCTGGTGGTCAACCACACCTCGGACCGGCACCCCTGGTTCAGGGCCGCCAGGCGCAGCACCACCAACCTTTACCGTGACTTCTACGTCTGGCGGGCCGACCCGCCGCCCGACACCTCCGACAAGGTCGTCTTCCCCGACCAGGAGGACAGCATCTGGACCAAGGACGACGCGACGGGCGAGTGGTACCTGCACCACTTCTACTCGCACCAGCCCGACCTGAACTTCGCCAACCCGGCGGTGCGCAACGAGATCGCCAAGTCGATCGGGCTGTGGCTGCAGGTAGGTCTCGACGGGTTCCGGGTCGATGCCGTGCCCTTCCTGGTCGAGGACGTCGAGACCCAGGCGGACCACGTGCCGGGTGACCCGCACGCCTTCCTCAAGGACCTGCGCGGCTTCCTGGGCCGGCGGCGCGGGGACGCCGTACTTCTGGGAGAGGTGAACCTCCCCCGGGCGGAGCAGAAGCGGTACTTCGGCGGTGGCGCCGGCGACGAGCTGCAGATGCAGTTCGACTTCATCACCATGCAGGGCCTGTACCTTTCGGTGGCCCGCGGGGACGCCCGTCCGCTGGCCAAGGCTCTGCGCTCCCGGCTCGCCACCCCGCAGGCGTGCCAGTGGGCGACGTTCGTCCGCAACCACGACGAGCTCACGCTCGACAAGCTGTCCGACAAGGAGCGTGCCGAGGTCTTCGCGGCGCTCGGGCCGGAACCGGCCATGCAGCTCTACGACCGCGGTCTCAAGCGGCGGCTGCCGCCGATGCTCGACGGTGACCCGCGGCGGGTACGGATGGTCTACAGCCTGCTCTTCTCACTGCCGGGGACGCCGACCCTCTACTACGGCGAGGAGATCGGCATGGGGGAGGACCTCGACGCCCCCGGGCGGATGGCCGTGCGATCCCCGATGCAGTGGGCACCGGGCCCCACCGGCGGCTTCTCCAGTGCTGGGCCTCGGCGGCTGATCCAGCGTGTGGTCCCCGACGGGTACGGACCCGACTACGTCAACGTCCGCGACCAACGACGCGACCCGGACTCGCTGTGGACCTTCATGCAGCGCCTCATCCAGTCCTACCGCGAGTGCCCCGAGCTCGGCTGGGGAGACTTCGCCGAGCTCAAGCAGCCGGAGCGCAGCGCTCTCGTGCACGCCTGCACGTGGCGCGGCTCCACGATCGTGGCGGCTCACAACTTCTCGGCCCACCCGGTGACCGTGGACGTCACGGTGCCTGGAGGCGACGGCGTCCCGCGGGAGCTCGAGGATATCCACTCCGAACTGTGCGAGACCCTCGAGAAGAACACCGCCAGCGTCGACCTCGAGGCGTACGGCCACCGCTGGTGGCGCCTCCGAACGACCGGTCGTGGTGAGAACGCGCCGTAGCGCTGCGTGGGCACACGAGTCGACGGGAACAGGGATTTCGCGGTGCGCGGCGACCCCGCGGCGTACCCTCGAGACACATGCGCACCACCGCGACTCCCGGCGCGAAGCTCGCGCTGCGCGTCTTGCGGATTGCGATGTTCGTGACCTTTCCGTTCGCCTGCGCCCTGGTGGCGGTGGCCTACGCCCCGCCGGCCCACCTCGAGATCGCGGGCCAGACGGTGTCGGTGCGGCCCGTGCTGGGCCAGGACACCAGCCGCCTGCTCGGTGGCGCGCTCGTCCGCCCGGAGCACGCCCACATCGGGGTGGTCGACAAGGACATCGGCGTGGTCGTCGACGCCGACTGGAACCAGCTGATCCCCAGCGACAAGCGAACCCGCGCCTACCTCACGGCCCTCTGGGAGGACCCCACCCCGCAGATCGGCCGCCTCCAGGACGCAGCGCGAGGGCACGTGCTGTTCTGGAGCAGCGCCGGCTTCCTGGCCGGTGTCGTCGTGGTCATCGGGGTGTGGTCCGGTCTTGCCTACCGGCGGCACCGGCTGCTGGGCTACCCGCCCGAGGAGGCCGACCTCGTACGCCGTCACAACCGCCGGCTGCGCGTGTCGACGGCCGTGGTCGGTACGGCGGCCCTGCTGGCCGTGGACGCCCTCGCCGTCCGGGTCTACCTGCACGACGACCAGCACACGGTCGTCAGCAGCCCGGTCTTCGCGGGCACCTCGCTGGAAGGGACCGAGGTCAACGGGCTCGCGGCCGAGGTGCTGCCGTTCCTGTCGGTCCTGCGGCCCCGGTCGACGTTCTACGACACGGTGGCCGACAACCTCGAGCGGGCGATCGCGGAGCGGCCGTCCCTGCGACGCACGGGGGACGAGGTCGTGCTGGTACTCGCGGAGGACTTCGAGGACGTGAACGGCATGGCCCGTCAGGTGGGTCTGGCAGCGGACCTGGTCGACGCGAGCTTCCTCGCCCTGACAGGCGACCTGACCTTCGCCGGCCTCGAGATCGAGACGTACATCATCGACACGGTCGACTACTACTCCGACCACCGGCCGGTCTACTTCGCCCCCGGCCTGCACGACACCGACGTCGTCATCGAGGCGGCCGCGGCTCGCGGGTGGCACGTCGCCGACGGCAGCACGGTCGACGCCGACGGGCTGAGCCTGCTGGCGGCGGCCGACCCCCGGATCTCCACGGTGGGCGGCTTCGGCACGGGATCCGTGCTGCGCGACCCCGAGGTGGACGTCGACCAGTTCGTCGCCGACACCATCGAGGAGGCCTGCGCCGAGGAGCCCGACCTGGTGATCCTGCACGACCACCTGCTGGGGCGGCGGGTCGCGGAGGCCGGCTGCCAGGAGGTGGCGGTGCTGGACGGCCGGTCCTACGAGTTCGTCGGCCCGCAGGCCGTCGCGGTCACCTCGGCTGCCGCCACCTCCGGCGCGCCGGCCGTCGAGTTCACTGGGGGCAGCAGCGGCGGCCACGTCACGACCGTGCCCGACCCCGGGGCCGTCAAGAGCCCCGCCCGCTTCGCGATCCTCAGCGTCCAGCCCGACGGTGGGGAAGCGACGTACGCCGTCGTCACCGTCGACCCGGACAGCACGGTCACGGTGACGCGGGAGATCAGCCTCGACGTCGAGTACGAGGAGTACGTCGACACGGGCCACACCGGCCTCGTGGTGGACACCGAGTTCGCCCTTCCCGGCCGGCCCTGACGGCCGTCGGGTAAAGGTTCCCGCCTTCCCGTTGCCCCTGGTTCCGTCCGGTCGCATGGTTGGTGCATGAGGAGGCCGGCTGCGTTCAAGCTCGCGAGCCTGCTGGTCGTCGCGGCGCTCGCAGTCCCGGTCGTGAGCGCCGCGTGGCACGAGTCGGACGCGGTGCCCGGACAGGTGGCGGTGGGTGCGGATGACGAGTCGCCCGCGAACGACGACCAGGGTGCTGGCCCCGCGGCGGAACGCCCTGGCCCGCCTCCATGGGCCCGCTCGGTGACCAAGGGCAAGCACGACGAGGATGGACTCGCTTCCTGGAAGCGCCTCACTCCCCGACAGCGCGAAGATCTGATGACGCGTCTGGCCCGCGAGCACCGCGCTGGAATGAAGGCCTACCGTGCCTGCCGCTCCGATGACCGGCCGAACTGCGAGAAACCCCTCCCTCCCGGTCTCGCCAAACGCCAGTAGCGAGCAGGCCTCTGTTGGCCCCGTTGCCCGGACACCGAGAGGCGCGTACCGGGCCGGACCGGCCCACTTCCGAGGACCACGTGAGGCGCGCAATCGGGCCAGGCTGGCCCAACTCCCGGCGCGGACGAGGCTCTCGCTAGGCAGCGTCGAGGCGAAGGGTGACCTTGGCGGCATCGGCTCCGACGACCGTGCCGACGATGCGCGGACCGTACCGGTCGTACTTCGCCTGGAAGGCGTTGTCGATCTCGTGGTGCACCGGGTCGTCGGGGGAGAGGTGTTCGAGTACGACGTCGCGCTCGACCCCGCCGGCACGGATCCGGCCGCGACCGTGACGCAGGGCGCGGCGGTACCAGGCGCTGTCCGGACCGTAGGCCGACCGGACGTACAGGCTGTCGCCGGTGCTGACCACCCACATGGTGGTGAACCGGGAGAGCGTGTCGTCGGGACGACGGGCCGCCAGGTCGAGCTCGGTCGCCGTACCGACTCGGTCGAGGTCGCTGCTGTCCCAGCTCATCAGGTCGAGCCTGCCATGCGGACCGTTCACGCCTCAGGAATGGCGCGGCCGAACGTCTCGAGGGTGATGCTCTCCGGCTCGGGGCCGCCGCGGATGCCGGTGTCGAGCGCGTCGATCGCGGCCAGTTGGTCGGCGGTGAGGTCGAAGTCGAAGACGTCGATGTTCTCCGCGATCCGTGACGGGGTGACGGACTTCGGGATCACCTGGCGGTCCTGCTGGAGGTGCCAGCGCAGCATCACCTGGGCCGGAGTCCTGCCGTGCGCCTCCGCGAGCTCGACGATGGTGGGGTCCTCCAGCGTGGAGCCCAAGCTCTCGTCGCGGTAGAAGGTGATGCCGCCGATGGGCGACCAGGCCTGGGAGAGGATGCCGCGTTCGGCGTTGGTCGCGAGAGCGGCGGACTGGCGGAAGTAGGGGTGGACCTCGATCTGGTTCACCGCGGGAGTCACCGAGGCGGACTCGGCGAGACGGTCCAGGTGGTCGGGCATGAAGTTGCTGACACCGATGGCGCGCACCTTGCCCTCGTCCAGCAGGGTCTCCAGCCCCCGGTACGCCTCGAGGGTGAGCTCGAACTGGCGGGGCATCGGCTGGTGCAGGATCAGCAGGTCGATCTGGTCGAGCCCGAGCTTGCCGGCGCT
>CAWBOE010000001.1:0-134841 GCA_963790295.1 uncultured Actinomycetota bacterium | reverse complement strand
AGGAACTTCTGTTTGGTCGTCATGACGGTTCGACTCCTCCCGGCAGCAGGTCTCATCGTGGCGAGGCCAACTGGTTTGACCATCGTCTCGCCGTCGTGGTCGGGTGGCCAGCGTGAGGTGGAAGGACTCGGTGGCGCCCCTTCGCGAACGCAACTTCCGCTGGTTCTTCGCCTCCCGCTTCGGTCAACCTGCTCGGCAGCATGATGGCCAGCGTCGCGCTGGCGTTCGCGGTCCTCGAGATCACCGACTCCGCGACCGCGTTGGGGCAGGTGCTCGCCGCGCGCACGATCCCGACCGTGCTGTTCCTGCTGTGGGGCGGGGTGATCGCCGACCGGTTCCCGCGCACGCTGGTCATCCAGGCCTCCAACGTCCTCGCGGGCCTGACCCAGGCTGCGATCGCGCTGCTGGTGATCACCGGATCGGCCGAGCTGTGGATGGTGGTGGCGCTGAGCGTGGCCAACGGGCTCATCTCGGCGATCTCGTTCCCCGCCATGGCCAGCATCATCCCGCAGCTGGTGCCCCGCGACGAGCTACAGCAGGCCAACGCGTTGATGGCGCTGGTCCGCAACGCGCTCACCATCATCGGTCCCACCGTGGCCGCCCTCCTCGTGGTCACCGTGGGCCCCGGGTGGGCGCTGATGGCCGACGCGATCACCTGGTGGCTGGCCGCGCTGGTGATGCTCGGCGTGCGCATCCCGGCCAGCGAGCCGAAGTCCGCAGACGCCCCCGGTGCCCTGGCGGACCTGCGCGCGGGGTGGACGTTCTTCCGGACCACCACCTGGCTGTGGGTCGTGGTGCTGGCCTTCGGCTTCCTCAATGCGATCCATATGGGTGCGTTGTAAACGCTGGGCCCGGTCGTGGCCAAGGACACGATCGGCGAGCAGGGCTGGGGCCTCGTGCTCTCGGCCGAGGCTGTCGGCCTCCTCGCGATGACCGTCCTGCTGTTGCGCGTGCGCCTCAGCGGCCGCTGTTGTTCGGGATGCTGGGCATCTCGCTGCTCGGGCTGCCGCTCGTCCTGCTCGGTGCAGCGCCACACCTGGGGCTGCTGCTCGTCGTCATGTTCGTGGCCGGGGCCGGCCAGGAGGTGTTCGGGATCGGCTGGAACGTGGCCATGCAGGAGAACATCGACGACGAGATGCTCTCCCGCGCCTACTCCTACGACGCCCTCGGCTCGTGGGTAGCGATGCCGATCGGCCAGCTGGCCTACGGTCCGCTGGCAGAGGCGTTCGGCTACGAGGAGATGCTCGTGGGCTCGGGGATCGCGTATGTCGCGATCTGCCTGCTCACCCTGCTGTCGCGGTCGGTGCGGAACCTTCCTCGCCGTCAGACCCTGGACGTGCCGTCGGGTCAGCCATCGGCCTGACCTCCTCCTCGAGCGCGGCCGCGATCACTGACCACTCGACGTACTCGATGCCGTCCAGGACCTGGAGGTGCTCATCCCTGAGCGCGAGCAGCCGGTCGCGGACCCGCTTGGCGCCGCGCCGCTCGGCGATGCCGAGCTCCTTGCTCCAGGCCTTCTCGGCGGCCTTGCGGGATGCGCGGCCGCGGTTGGACACCTCGCCGCGCGGAGGGCGGGGACTCATGTCGCCGTCTTGTCGAGCAGCTGGAGCAGGTCGTGGGCGGCGAGCTCGACCTCCTTGTGACGCCACTCGCTGGCCCGGTAGACGCAGGCGATGAGGCCGGTGCGGTGCACCCGGCGCAGGTCGCCGTACACGAAGGCGTAGCGGGCCTTGGTCTCGTCGTTGGCGCCCTCGGTGAGGCCGAGGTGCCAAGCGGCGTAGTCGTCCCAGCTGTGCTTGTCGAGGTAGGCGTTCTCGTCGTCGGCCCGCGGCTGGGACTCGCCCCAGTCGCTGTCGAGGACGTACTGCTTCGCCTCGATGAGCTTGCGGCAGTGGGCGACGGCGGCCTTGTTCACCGAGTAGGTGGCCATGCGGTCATCCTGCCTCGCCCGTGGCGGGGCGGCTCCACCCCTGGGGGTCAGCGCTGCTTGACGAACCTGACCGTCTCGGCGACCACGCGGCACCCCAGCGCGTCGTTGATCGCGATCATCGGCGCGTTGTCGGGAGCGTTCCAGGTGTCGACGGACTCGACGTCGGCGCGCTCGCGGCGCAGCCACTCGAGCATCGCCAGCTTCAGCCGGAGTCCGAGCCGGTGGCCGCGGTGGTCCCGCAGCACCGAGGTGTCCTCCTGCGCCGCGATCGCCGGGCGCAGCTCGTGGACGCAGACGATGGTCAGCCCGGCGGGCTCGCCGGTCGCTCGGTGCCGGGCGACGACCGTGTACGCCGTCTGGTGACTGCCGGCGAGCCACTCCTCCAGTCGCCGGATCCGCTCGGGCGGGTAGCTCTCGAACTCGCCCTCGCCGGGCGCGTCGTTGATCGCCTCGCGCAGCACCCGCATGTCGCCCAGCAGGTCGTCGGGACACTCGCCGGCGACGCGTTCCAGCTCGTAGGCACTGCTCGCGTCCTCGACGGCGGCCACGAGCTCGGGGGACTGACGCAACCGCAGGTCGAGGCGGCGTACGACGTGCGAGCCGGCCCGCTCGTAGCCCATCGCCGGCACGGCGTGCTCGCCGCCGGTGCCGAGCCAGATGGGCGCGCGCAACCTGGGGCGGTCGGTGGCGCCCTCGGCGGCGCGCATCAGCGCCCGTCCGATGCCCCGTCGTTGGTGGTCGGGGTGGACGGCGCCGACGATCTTGGCGCCGTCGAGGTTCTCGAACCGGTTGAGGGTCAGGTCGGCGTAGCCGACCAGCTCGCCGTCGTCGTGCGCGAGCCAGAGTCCGGCGTCCGGGCCCTCGCCGTCTCGGTCCTGGCACTCGAGCTGGAACGTGCGGGCCGTGTGGCGGCGAAGCGGCACTGCGTCGAGGGCGGCGTTGTCGACGGCGGCCACCGATCCCGCCAGGTCCTCGTCGAGGTCCGCGACGTCGACGCGGGTGATCCTCACGCGGCTCACGGGTCGCCGAGGATCACCCGGGCACGAGACGGCACGAAGCCGTGCTGGGTGGCCCAGAGCACGGCCTGGGTGCGGCGCTGAACACCGATCTTGCGGTAGGCGGAGCGGATGTAGGTCTTGACCGAGTTGATGCTGAGGAACGCCCGGTCGGCGATCTCCTGGTTGGACAGACCCTGCGCGATCAGCGCCAGCACCTCGGACTCACGGGCGCTCAGGCCGAGGTCGCGACCGGGCCAGTCGCCCTGGGTGATCTCGGCCTTCACGGCCTCGCCAGGGTCGGTGTCGCTGACCACCACCGAGCCGCCGTGCACCTTCTCCAGGGCCGCCACCAGGTCGATGGCGTCGATCGTCTTGGAGATGCAGGCGGCCGCGCCCTTGTCGAGGGCGTCGCGGACCAGAGCGGGATCGAGGTGCCAGGTGTAGATGACCACCTTGGCGTCGGTCTCGCCGATCACCTGCTCGACCGGGCCGGTCACCCGCTCGCGCCCGAAGGCGTCGTAGAGGAGGACGTCGACGTGGCTGTGCACCGGCAGCAGGCTGTCGAGCTCGACGACCCGCACTCGGTCGGCGTACGGCGCCAGCATCTTCTGAAGACCCGAGACGACGATCTCGTAGTCGTTCATCAGGGCCACCCGGACCGGATCCCCAGCGGACATACGCCCAACCTAGCCCAGCGGGGGGTGAAGCCTCTTACCCCACGGGCGCGGGTCCCGTCTTCAACCAGTTGGTTGACAAAGCAGGGCTGTCAGGCGTACGCTTCTTCTCAACCAATCAGTTGAGAAGGGACCGACGTGACCGACCAGCTGTCCCGCGTCTTCTCCGCCCTCGCGGACCCCACCCGGCGCGACCTCGTTGCCCGGCTCGCGGCCGGCGACGCGACCGTGGGCGAGCTCGCGGCGCCGTACGACGTGAGCGTCCAGGCGGTCTCCAAGCACCTCCAGGTGCTCGAGCGGGCGGGGCTGGTGACCAAGGCGCGCGACGCCCAGCGCCGGCCCGTGCACCTCGAAGCGGAGGTCTTCGACCTGATGACCAAGTGGATCGAGCGGTACCAGCGCCAGGCCGAGGAGCGCTACCAGCGCCTCGACGCGGTGCTCGCCCACATGCAGGACGACCAGCAACCCGACACCAGCAAGGAGAACGCGTCATGAGCAGCACGAGCGCCATCACGACCGACGAGCGCATCACCACGGCCCGCATCGAGGCCGACCCCACGATCCCGGCGATCCGGATGACGCGGGACTTCGAGGCCACCCCCGAGCAGCTCTACCGGGCGCACACCGACAAGGACCTGTTCGCCCGGTGGGTGGGACCCGACGGCATGGACATGCAGATCACCGCGTGGGACGCCCGCACGGGCGGCTCGTGGGCCTACACGGCCGGCCGCGGCGAGGACTCCTTCGGCTTCCACGGCTGCTTCCACGAGGTGCGCACCGACCGCATCGTGCAGACCTTCACCTTCGACGGCGAGCCCGACGGCGTGGCCCTGGAGACCTTGAGGTTCGAAGACCTCGGCGACGGCCGTACCCGCCTCCACGCCCTCTCGCTGTGCGACAGCTTCGAGGGGCGCGATGCCTGGCTGCGCAGCGGCATGGAGGTGGGCGTGCACGAGGGGTACGCCAAGCTCGACGGCCTCCTCGCCGACGGCTCTGTCTGACGCGAACGCGGGATAGTCCTCGACGAAAATCACCCGGGAACCGCGCTTCGGGATGATTTTCGTCGGGGACTATCCCGCATGACGTCGCAAAGGAGTCACATGCGACACCATTGCGACATCGATGTGATGTCACTATGGTGCCGTTTGTGACTTCACCTGCCTCGGACCCGAACACGGTGCGTGGGCTGCTGCGGAGCAACCGGGACCTGCGGCTGCTGCTGGCGGCGGGGCTGGTCACCATGACGGGCGACTGGATGCTGTCGGTCGGGCTGGTCTACACGGTGTACGACGTCACCGGATCGACCTTGGCGTCGGCCGGGGCGCTGATGGCGGCGTTCGTGCCGCAGGTGGTCACCGGACTGTTCGCGGGCGTCTTCGTCGACCGTTGGTCGCGCGCCCGCACGATGGTGGTCGGCAACCTGCTGATGGCCCTCGGCATCACGCCGTTGCTGCTCGTCCACGGCGCGGACGACGTGTGGATCGTGTACGCCGTCCTGGCGGCCAACGCGGTGCTCGACGTGTTCGTGGCCACGGCCGACTCGGCGATGCTGCCGCTGGTGGTGCAGGGCGAGGGGCGGCTGACCGCCAACGCGCTCAACGGCCAGGTCGGTCAGGTCGCCCGCCTCGTCGGCGGCGCGACCGGAGGCGTGGTCGCGGCCGCCGGAGGCCTGGGCGCCGTCGTGGTCGCCGACACCGCGACGTTCCTGCTGGCGGCGCTGCTGGTCCAGCTGATCCGCACGCCCACCAGACCGGCTCGCGAGGAGACCGGGGACGCGGCGCCAGGCGCCGTGGGCGCGCTGCGTCGGGTCGTCGTCGAGTGGGGCCAGGGCGCGGCGACCGTCAGGCGGTCGCGGGTGCTGAGGGTGCTGCTCGCCTACAGCCTGATCACCGCGGTCGGCGAGGGGATCATGGGCACCCTGTTCACGCCGTACGTGAAGGACATCCTCGACGGCAACGCGGCCACCCTCGGCACCATCAACTCGGCCCAGGCGGTCGGCGGGATCCTCGGCGGCTTCGTGGCGGCGGCCGCCGGCAGGCGATGGACACCCAGGGTGCTGTTCGGCTGGGGGGCGGTCGTCTTCGGTCTCGTCGACCTGGCGATCTTCGTCTACCCCGTGCTGTACGTCGCTGCGTGGCCGGCCGTGCTGGGCATGGCGCTGGTCGGCTTCCCCGGTGCGGTCTGCATCGCCGCGCGCACCACCTTGCTGCAAGACCACAGCACCGACGAGCAGCGCGGCCGCATCTTCGCCCTGCTCTTCGCGGTGTCGGCGCTCTCGCTGACGGTCGGCGCGGTGACCGCGGGCTTCCTCGGCGCGGCCATCGGGATCATCCAGGTCCTCGCCCTCCAGGGCGGCGGCTACGTCGTCGCGGGCGTGATGGTGCTGGTCTTCATCGGGTCCACCGAACGAGCCGAGGCTCCCGCGGTCTCCGTGACCGCGGACTTGTGACCCTGACGGGCGGGTTCTCTGGCAGGCATCCGTTCCCTCGGGTCACAACTGGCGCGATCCCCGGCTAGCCCGGGGATCGCGTCACCGCGCTCGTTTGACAACAGCAGGCAGGGAGCCGCTGGATTGCTCCATGCCCTGGCTCGTCGTCCCGCTCGTGGTGACCTTCCTGGTCTCCGCCCTCGGCGTGCTGGCGGTGCCGTGGCAGGTCGGGCAACCGATCGA
The DNA here is from genome assembly GCA_963790295.1 of uncultured Actinomycetota bacterium. GTDB lineage: Bacteria > Actinomycetota > Actinomycetes > Propionibacteriales > Nocardioidaceae > Nocardioides. Next base: position 128,568 of record CAWBOE010000001.1, on the reverse strand, counting down.
GGAAGTGCCGGCTGCTGTCGCGGACGCCCGAGAGGCCGACTGCCCGGCCGACCTGGCCAAGCCCGCGGACACCATCTCGTGGTCGCTGCCGGTGAGCGAGCACCATGCGTCACCGGCGACGTACACGATCGAACGATGGACCGGTGAGGCGTCGTGCGAGGCCGGAACCCGTCAGGGCAGGTACCTCAAGGAGAACGTCAGGCTGGAGAGCGGAAGGCTGGTCATCCTGGCCAGGCGTCACTGCGACACACCGACGGACGCCAACGAGACAGCGGGCCCGTGCCTCGGACGAGCAGCGCAGTACTCCGTCGGCCGCGCTCACGTGCAGGGCTTCGGGATGGCCGGCGTTGACTTCGAGTGGAGCTTCGTCGCCAAGGTTCCCCAGGACGCAGCCGGCGGAGCGCGCAGCGCGTTGTGGCTGCTGAACGACTGGCGCTCGGAGTACTGCGACGACACCTACGCGGAGATCGATGTCTTGGAGTGGTACTCCTCGACGGACGACGCGCGCTCCACGACCCACGCCACCTGCACGTGGAACCCCGACCTCACGACCACGAAGGCGTCGGTGGGCACGGGAACCCCCGCGGATGCCTCCGACGCCCCGCCCGTCGACTGGACCAGACCCCACACGTGGACGGTTCGGAAGAGGACCGACGAGGTACGGCGCACCGTCGAGGTCACCTACCTCCTCGACGGCAAGGCGTACAGCACGCACTCGTGCACGTCGGCGGGGCTGACGTTCGAGACGTGCGACGCGGCGTTCTCCGAGGGGTGGCAGGGCATCCTCCAGACGGCGGTGTTCAGCGGCCCGGACGGGCCCTTCACCGGGCCGGATGCCGCGGCGGGGTTCCCGACGCAGCGGCTGGTCGTGAGCGACATGTGGGTCAGGCTGCTGCCCTGACGTCTTCGCGTAGGGTCAGCCGGACGCAGGGCCGTCCACGTTGTACGTCGGGTCGCCGGTGCCGCAGCGCACGAGGACGGCGTGCGCGGGCTCGTCGCCGGGGTTGGACTCGCGGTGGATCGCACCGGCCGGCACGCGCAGGAAGTCGCCCGGCCCGCCGTCGGCCACCACCGATCCGCCCGGGCCGGACTCGATCCGCACGCGTCCGCGGACGACGTACACGGTCGTCTCGTGGTCGCCGTGGTGGTGCCAGCCGGACATCGAACCCGGCTCGGTGTCCACGACGCCGGTCCACATGCCGGCCTCGTGCATCGCAAGCGACCGCGCCATGCCCGGTGTCGGGTCGGCGGGCGTGAGCTCGTCGGCCCCGACGCGGGTGACAGGGGTCGCGGGGTCGTGGTTCGTCATGTGTTCATCAAACCGTGACTCGCGGCTGTCGGCGACCGGGCCTAGGTTCGGATCATCCGACATGGAGAGGAGCACGCTCATGGCATCTCGCCTCAATCCCTACTTGAGCTTCAAGGACAACGCCCGCGAGGCGATGACCTTCTACCAGGACGTCTTCGGTGGCGACCTGACGATCAACACCTTCGGTGAGTACGGCACAGAGGGCCCCGGCGCCGAGGGGGTCATGCACTCCCAGCTCGAGGCGCCCAACGGCTTCACGCTGATGGGGGCCGACACCCCGCCGGGCCAGGACTACCAGTCCGGTGGCGGCAACATCACGATCAGCCTCAGTGGTGACGACGAGGCCGAGCTGCGCGGCTACTGGAAGCAGCTCTCCGACGGCGGCACGGTGATCATGCCGCTGGAGAAGCAGATGTGGGGCGACGAGTTCGGCATGTGCAACGACAGGTTCGGGGTCGCCTGGATGGTCGACATCGTGGGGGAGCAGAACCAGGGCTGATTCGAGCAAGCCTGCTCCAGCGCACCGCTCCCCCAGCGATGAGTTCCTGGGGTGGCGCGGGTCATGAACGGCGTACGAAGGAAGTTTCCGGCACCTGTCGGATCCCCCGTACCCCGTTCGTGGTGGTGACGAGACCACCTCCCGTACCACCCCAAGGAGCTTCGAGATGAACGAGAGCCGCACCCGCTGGCTGGCGCTCTACGCCCTGTGCCTGGGCGACCTGATGATCGTGCTCGACACCAACATCGTGAACGTCGCCCTGCCGTCGATCCAGGCCGACCTGTCGTTCTCCGCGGAGGCGCTGGCCTGGGTCGTCAACGCCTACATGCTGACCTTCGGCGGCTTCCTGCTGCTGTCGGGCCGCCTCGGCGACCTCTACGGCAACCGCCGCGTGCTGCTCGGCGGCGTCGCGGCCTTCACCGTCGCCTCCGTCGCCTGCGCGTTCGCCCCGACGGCGGCCTTCCTGGTCGTCGGCCGCGCGGTCCAGGGCCTCGGCGGCGCCGCGGTCTCCGCCGTCGCGCTGGCCCTGATCATGGGCCTGTTCTCCGACCCGGGTGAGCGCGCCAAGGCGATGGGCGTCTTCGGCTTCGTGATGTCGGGCGGCGGCGCGGTCGGCGTGCTGCTGGGCGGCGTCCTGACGGGCCTGTTCACCTGGCACTGGATCTTCCTGGTCAACGTGCCGATCGGCATCGCCGTCTGGATCCTGGTCACCCGCCTGGTCGCCGACGAGCGTCCCGACGAGACCGGCGGCAGCCTCGACGTGACCGGTGCCGCGCTGGTGACCGTCGCGCTGATGCTGGCCGTCTACGGCGTGGTGGGCGGCAACGACGCCGGCTGGACCTCCACGCGGACCCTCGGCATCCTCGCCACTGCCGTCGTCCTGCTGGGCGCCTTCGTGGTCCGCGAGGCCCGCGTCGACAACCCGCTGGTCCCCTTGCGGCTGTTCGCGCTGCGCAACGTCTCGATCTCGCAGGTCGTCGGCGTGCTGTGGGCCGGCTCGATGTTCGCCTGCTTCTTCCTCTCCGCGCTGTACCTCCAGGGCGTGCTCGGCTACGACGCCCTCCAGGTCGGGCTGGCCTACCTGCCGTCGTGCGCCGTGATGGCGGTGACCTCGGTGTGGCTCTCCGACAAGCTGGTCATGAAGTACGGCGTCCGCCCGCCGCTGGTGGCCGGCCTGGCCCTGGTGGCCGCGTCCCTGGGCCTGTTCGCGCTCGCCCCGGTCGACGGCATCTTCGTGGTCCACGTGCTGCCCCCCATGGTGCTGCTGGGCCTGGGCGCCGGCATCGCCTTCAACCCGGTCCTGCTGGCCGCCATGGGCGACGTCGAGCCCCACGAGGCCGGGCTGGCCTCGGGCGTGGTCAACACGTCGTTCATGATGGGCGGCGCGCTGGGCCTGGCGGTCCTGGTCGCGATCTCGTCCTCGCGCACCGGTTCGCTGGTCGCCTCCGGCGAGGCGCTGCCCGAGGCCCTGACCGGTGGCTACCAGGTCGCCTTCGCCGCGGGTGCCGTGATGGCCGCCCTGGCCGCCGTCGTCGGTGGCGTCTTCCTCCGCCCCCAGCCCATGGGTGGCGCCGACGCCCACGGCGCCCCGGTCGAGGCCTCCGACGAGGAGCCCGAGCCGGAGCCCTGCGCCGCCTGATCAACCCGGCACACCGGGTAGCTCCCGTGCGAACTGGCCGGTCGTTCAGCCCGATCGGACCGGCAGATCGCACGGGACTACCCCGACTCTGGTGGCGGTACCCCACGATCGAGAGGGACTTCTGGAAGCCGAGGGACTCGTACAGGCGGCGGGCGGGGGTGCGGTGGTCCTGGACGGTCAGGTGCAGCTTGCCGGTGGTGGACGCCGGCGATCACCGGGCGGCAGACCGCGGCCATCAGGTCCCGCCCGACGCCCCGGCCGCGGGCGACGTCCGCGACGGCGATGAAGTCGAGGTAGCCCTCGCCGTCGGGCTGGACCCGCCCGGCGGCGTACCCGAGCAGCTGCGGACCGTCCGCGGCGACGACGACCTGGAACTTGCCGTCGGGCGTCTCGGGGACCAGGTGCTCGGCGGTGGCGTACGACGCGGGGAACTCGCGGTCGTGCAACGGACGGATGGTCTCGACGTCGGCGTGCGTGGCGGTCCGGACCTCGCCGGACGGCTCCGGCCAGGTCCCGACGGTGGCGGCGTCCACGGAGTAGACGTGGCTGACCTCGCTGGCGAGCAGCCCGAGCTCCGCGGCCGAGCTCGGCCATCCGGACGTGCGAGACGTCGGCGGCCAGCTCCCAGTCGTCGACGCCCTCGGGCAGCTGCTCCAGGACGGAGTCCACCAGCGGCCGGGCCCACCGGCGCCAGGCGTCGTCGTCGCCGGCGACCCACGGGCCGAGGATCCAGGCCCGGCCGAGCTCGGCGTCCCAGTCGCCGACGACGGCGCCGACGATGCGGCCGTCCTCGCGGGCCACCCGGACGCTGGCCGTCCAGTCGGGCTCGACGTCGCCGAGCTCGGCGGCGATGCCGTCGCGCGTCTCGCCGAGCATGGTGGTGCCCCGGTCGGGGTGCGCCTGCTCGGCGGCGACCAGGTCGAGCACCTCGTCCAGCTCGTCGGCTGCGACGGGGGTGATCGCGTCCGTCATGCGTCCAGCTCCTTCAGCAGGTCGGCAGCGGGAACGCTGCCGGGTTCGGCGCGATCGGCGGCCATCCGCCAGGCGAGGTCGCGCAGCAGGTCGTTGGCGGGGGTCGGTACGCCGAGCCGGCGGCCGAGCATCGAGATCTCGCCGTTGAAGTAGTCGGTCTCGACGTCCCCGGTGCGGCGCCGCAGGCTCTGCCAGGTCGACCCGCCGCCCCGGCCTCGCATCGAGCGCGTGTCGAGCAGGTCGCCCCGGCGGGCCAGGTCCGGTCTCGTCGCTGATCATCGCGATGCCGGCGGCGGCGACGACGCGCTCGGCCTCGTCGCGGGCCAGCTCGGTGAGCCGTTCCCGGTCGTCGCCCGGCGGGCAGGCGGCCTGGGCGGCGTTGCCGACGCTCATCATCAGCTTGCGGTACTTCCAGGCCATGATGTCGGGCCGGACGACCGACTCGAACCCGCCCGCCCGCAGCCCCGCGGCCACGCGCTCGGCCCGGTCGTCGGTGCCGCTCGGGAAGCAGCCGAGGTCGAGCAGGCCCGGGCACGGCTGCTGCTGGCCTGGATCACCACGCCGGGCTCGAGGTGGCTGCTCGGCAGCATCACCACCATGCCCAGCACGTGCGCTGCGGGTGCGCTGCAGCGCCTCCTCGTTGGCCACGCCGTTCTGCCCGCTGACCAGCGTGACGCCGGGCGAGGTGTGCAGGGCGACGTCGTGCATCACCGCCGCCGTCTGGTGGCTCTTCACGGTCACCAGCACGGCCGTGTCGCCGGGACTGCCGGCGAGATCGAGGTCGGCCAGGGAAGCCGCGGCGCGCAGGGGCACGACGTCCTCGCCGTGCGGCGTGACCAGGCGCAGCCCGTGCGTCCGTGATCGCCTCGAGGTGCGGCCCGCGGGCGACCGACCTGGACGTCGACGCCGGCGAGATGGAGCCGGGCGGCGATCACGCCGCCGACCGCCCCGGCGCCGTACACGACGAACCTCACGCGGCTCACTCTAGGAAGGTCGAGCGCCTCGACCGGCTCGGGGCGTCAGCGGCGGCCGAACACCTGGGCGGCGTACCAGCGTGCCGTCGTCGTCGCGGCGGGCCGCGACGGCGACGAGCCTGAAGCCGCGGTTGAGGATGTTGGCGCGGTGGCCCTCGGACCTCATCCAGCCCTGGTTGACCACGGACCGACCGGTCGGGTAGCCGTAGGCGACGTTCTCGCCGACGGAGACCAGGTGGCAGGTCTCCATGATCGGGCCGAGGTCCTGGTGGTACATCTCCTCCGCGTTCGCCATCGCCTGAGCCTGCTTGCGAGCGAAGTCGCGCAGGCAGTCGTCGACCTTCAGCGGCCTGCGGTCGTTGGCGTCGCGGGCTTCGTTGGTCGCTCGGACGGCCTGCTCGGCGTACTCCGCCGCCGGGCCGGCGTGGGCGACGCCGGGCGCGCCCACGAGGGTCGCGGTCAAGGCCAGGGTCACCAGCAGGGGTCGGAGCATCGAGCCAGGGTACGGCGGCCCCTGGCCGGCGGTGAGTGAGGGTTGGTTCGGTGGCACCGGCGGTGACTCACGGTTGGTTTCCGGCAGTCCGACCAACACTCACGCACCGCCACTCCGGCTAGGCGCGCGCGGTCTGCCACACGGGTACGGCGCGCCAGTGGTCCTCGAGGTCGGCGGCGACCTCGCCGAGGAGGGCCACGAAGTCGTCGACGAGCGGGGTCAGGCTGGTGTCGGCGAGGTGAAGAGCCCAGAGCCGGCGGTGCAGCCGCGGGCGTTCGAGCTCTCGATGGACGGCTCCGGGCACTGCCCGGACGGCCAGCCGCGTCAGCACCGCGGCACCCAGGCCGGTGCCCACGAGTGCCTGGGCAACGTCGTAGGCCTCGGTCTCGAACATCACGTGCGGCTCGAGGTCGACCGCGGCGGCCGCGCGGTCGAACTGTGCGCGCGCTCGCTCCCCTCGCATGATCGCCACCCACGGCTCGCCGCGCAGCTGCGCCAGGCGGACCCGACGCGAAGGCTCGCCCTGCGCGAGCCGGTGCTCGGCAGGGAGGCAGACGAGCAGGGGGTCGACCAGCAGCCGGGTGGCGCTCAGCCAGCCGGGCCAGGCGGGTTCGTCGTCGTACGTCGCGACCACGGCCACGTCGAGCCGGCCGGAGGTCACCAGCTCCTCCGCACGCGCGCTGGTGATCTCTTCCACCGACAGGTCGCCCTCGGGATGGCGGTGGCGGAGGGCAGTCATCGCCTCGGGAAGCAGACGTATCGCGGCCGACGAGAACGTGCCGATGCGCAGGCGGGTGGACGTGGCGCCGATGGTGGCGTCGAGGTCGCGGCGGGCCGCGACGCAGGCGTCGTCGACCAGCTCACCGTGCCGGGCGAGGACCCTGCCCGCTTCGGTCAGGCGAGCCCCGCGCGGCCCCCGGTGCACGAGCGGGACGCCCCACGCGGCTTCGGCCCGCGCAACCTGTGCGGTCACGGCAGCGGGGGTGAGCGCGAGCTCCGCAGCGGCTCCGGAGAGCGAACCGTGCGCGTCGATCAGCGCCAGCAGGCGAAGCTGGGAGGGGTCGTCGGCCATGTCAACGAAATCTAATGCTACGTGTCAGAGAACTCACTTCAGTGAAGCCTACGTCAACGTCACCCTGGACGGCGTGCAGTCTCTGATCGCCTTCCTACCCGTCGTCTCCGTGCTGGTGCTGGTCCCCGGCGCGAACAACCTGGTCGTGGTGCGCGAGACCATCGCGGCCGGTCCGCGCGGCGGAAGGCTGGCCACCGCCGGGACCAGCGCCGGCATCCTGGTCTGGGCCGTTGCCGTCGCGTGCGGGCTGGGCGTGCTGCTCCAGGCCAACCCCCGGGTGTGGATCGCACTTCAGCTGCTCGGCAGCACCGCCCTCGTCGGGCTCGGCATCCTGGGTCTGCTCGGGCGCACCTCGACTCCCGCGCCGACGTGCCGACGTCGGATTGGGTCGGGCAGCTTCGGACCGGCGCTGATGACTTCCGTGCTCAACCCGCGGGCGGGCATCATCGCGGTCTCCCTGCTGCCGCAGTTCGTGGGCCCGGGTCAGGACCCCGCCGTCACCACTCTTCTGCTCGGCGCGACCTGGGCGGTGCTGGCCGGGGCCTGGAACCTGGTAGGCGTGCAGCTGGTGGACCGGTCGCGCTCGTGGTTCGCGGGGCGGCGGGGACGGCGTACGACGGACTGGGTCAGCGGCGGCTTCCTGGTCGCGATCGGGCTGTCGTCCGGGTGGACGGCGCTGTAGCGCCTCAGGCGCACCAGAGCGTGCGCTCGCCGACGAGGTCGGCCAGCGCGATGACCTCCCGTAGCTCGGGCCGCTTGTCGAGCAGCTCGAGCAGGGCGTTGGCGTGCCTGGTCTCCTTGCTCAGGCGGGCGTCCTTGACCTGCTGCAGTCGGCGGTCGAAGGCTTCGGCCTCGGTCATCTGTCTCCCCCGTGGTGATGGATGCTCGGCGTAGGTGAGCGTCCAGCATGCCCGGCGCGAGTGTCGGGCTGGTGACTCCGAGGTTACGCGAAAGTCAACCGGATCAGTAAAGAAAGTCGGTGTCGGTGCCCGGAGGCAGCATCGGGAGGATGAAGTACGGACTCGACATCACCTCCGCCGGCGAGTGGGGGCGCCCCGACCAGATCGCCGAGCTCGCCGCTCTCGCCGAGGACCACGGCTGGGACGGCGTGTTCTGCGAGGACTACCTGGCCTTCCCCGACGGCGGAACGACGTACGACGTGTGGGTCACCCTCGGGCTGGTCGCTCAGGCGACGACCAGGCTCACGATCGGCACGATGGTCACCCCGGTGCCGAGTCGGCACCCGCCCACGGTGGCGCTACAGGCGCTGTCGGTGGCAGCGGTCTCAGGAGGCCGGCTGGTGCTCGGCGTCGGTTCGGGCGACCCCGAGGGCGACCCGGTCGCGTTCGACCCGGGAGCCCGTCGAGCCGAGCTGCTGGAGGCGGGCCTGACCGACATCCGGGCGCGAGCACCCGACGTCCCCATCTGGGTCGGCGGGGCGATCACCAAGCCGGCTCCGCGGGCCCGGGCGCTGCGGTGGGACGGCGCCTGCCTCTACCGCGTCCCGCCTCCCGGGTGGGAGGACGTCACCCCTGACGACGTCGCTGCCCTGCGTGCCGACGCCGGCCGCGCGTCGTTCGTCATCGCGGTCGGCGGCCGCGAGCGGGACGACGACCTCGCCGCCGAGCGCGCGTACGTCGCGTCGCTGGCCGACGCCGGGGCGGACTGGTGGCACGAGTACGTGCCGCCGCGCCTGAGCCTGGCCGAGGCGCGACGGCGGATCGAGAGCGGCCCGATCACGGTATGACGGGCGCCAACGCCTTCTACGATGCCTCGCATGTCGGGGGACTTCGCGGGCTTCATCTCCTACTCCCGGCGTGCCTCAGCCCCCTTGGCCGCCGCGCTCCAGACGGCGGTCGAGCGGTTCGCCAAGCCGTGGTACCAGCTGCGCGCGGTCCGGATCTTCCGCGACGACGCGACCATGTCGGCCAACACCGCGCTGTGGCCCGCCATCGAGTCGGCGCTCGTCAGCGCCGAGTGGCTGATCCTGCTGACCAGCCCGGCCGCGGCCGCGTCGCAGTGGGTCGGCAACGAGGTGCGCTGGTGGCTGGAGCACAAGAGCGCCGACCGCATCGTGATCGTGCTCGAGGAGGGTCCCGACCTGGTCTGGGATCCCGCCGCCGAAGACTTCGACTGGCCCCACACCAGCAACCTCCCGCCGGCGCTGCGCGGTGCCTTCGCCGAGGAGCCGCGCTGGATCGACCTGCGCTGGTACGAGCTCGAGGGCAGCCTCGGGCGGGCCGACCCGCGCTGGCAGGAGCGGGTGGCCGACGTCGCCGCGGCGGTCCGGTTCGCCGAGCGCGACCAGCTGATCGGCGAGAACGTCCGCGAGCACCGCCGCGCGTTGCGCCTGCTGCGAGCCGGCATCGTCGGCCTCTCGCTGCTCCTCATCGCCAGCATGGTCGCCACGGTGATCGCGGTCCTCCAGGGCCGTGAGGCCGACCGGCAGGCCGACATCGCGCGAGCCCAGGAGCGCGAGGCGACCACGCAGGCGCGGATCGCGCTCGCCCGCCAGCTGGCCGCGCAGGCCGACGCGCTGGCGCCGACCGACCTGCGGACGGCCTCGCTGCTGGCGGTCCACGCCTTCCGAACGCACGAGGACGCCCAGACCCGCGCGACGTTGTTCCAGCTCGCGACCGCGAGCCCGCAGCTGGTGCGCACGCTGCCTGTCGGCAGTTTCGTCGGTGCGGTAGCCGCCACCCCCGACGGAGTGGTCGTGACGGGATCCGACGACGGGATCGTCCGGCGGTGGGACGGCGCCGAGGCGACCGAGGTCATCGACCTCGGGGAGCCTGTCACGACAGTCGCCCTCTCCGACGACGCCTCGGTCGTGGTGGCGCTCGGTGCCTCGGCCGACACCCACCGCGCCGTCGTGTGGCGTGACGGCGAGGAGCTCGCCCTCGACGGCATCGGCGACGCATCCGCCGTGGCGGTCTCGCCGGACGGACGGCGGATCGCCGCCGCCGGGTTGGACTCGACACAGATCTGGTCGCTCGGGCAGGGCCGCCCGACGAGCGAGGGGGTGGTCGACTCCGGTGGGAGCCGCGTCGTCTTCGGTAGCAGAGGTCTGGCCGTGTTCAGCATCGGAGGCGACTGGCTCCTCGTCGATCTGACGGCGCGGACCTACCGAACCGGCAGCCACTTCTTCCCGATGACGGCAATGTCGATGGCGGTCGCGGCCGACGGCAGCACCTGGGCGATGTCTCGAGGGACCCGCGACATGGACGTGTGGCGCGCAGGCGCCACCTACTCCGACCGCGAGGCCAATGCCGTCGCACCGAGCGAGCTGGCCGAGTCGAGCGGGATCGCGCTGTCCGGCCGACGGGCGACGCCTGGCCAACGTCGGCGACGGCGAGCTGTCCGTGGTCAAGGTGATGCCGAGGCACGGCGAGGTCCAGCGTCCCCTCCGGCTGGGTGGTGTCGGGGCTGCCAACCGCGACGCGATCGCCTTCGGGGGCAGCAGGTATCTGGTGACCGGGTCGGGTGGGGACGCACTCGTCTGGGACGTCGACCAGCTGTTCCGCTTCGGCCGGAGCCTCCCGGTCGAGCTCGCGGACGGTTGCAACGTGTGCCGGGAACCGGTGGTCTCGGTCTCCCCCGACGGCACGCAGGCACTCATCGTCGAATTCAACACGCAGGGTTCCAGCGTCGTGGACCTGATCGACGGCACGCAGTGGCCGCTTCCGCGCGGCGAGTCGTTCATCGACGGCGCCACCTGGCTCGACGACGGCTCGGTGCTGGGCATCACCGGTGATGACGAGCTGGTCGTGCTCGATCCTCTGACTGGTTCATCGCGCACCGTCGGCGGAGCGACCGGCGGCGAGAGCGACGTCGTGGCGGTGGTCGGCGACGGTGATCCGGATGGGCGGGTGACCCTGCTGCGCGAGAGCGGGCTCGTCGAGACGGTCGACCTGCGCACTGGAGCCGTCGTCAGGTCGACCGGACTCGCCGGCGCGCTCGAAGACGGAGATCGCCCGCTCCTGGTCGGCATCTCCCCCGATCAGACGTCCGCGTTCGTCTCGCTCGACTCGCGTACGCCGGCGCAGCTCGCCGTCGTCGAGATCGCCACCGACCTGGTCACGACCAGCGAGGTGCCCGATGGCGTCGCCGGGGCGGCGTACGACTCCGACTCCCGCTTGCTGGTCTTCGACGGTCGGCGCGTCGGTGAGCTGGCGCCCGACGGACGGCTCGCGGACCCCCTCCCCGCCGAGGTCGCGGCGCGGCCGCCCGTGGTCGTCACGCAGGACGGCGCGATGGCCGTGAGCGGTGGGCTCGACGGGACCGTGCACCTGGTCGACCTCGACAGCGGAGCGGAGTTCGGCACGTTCGCGGTGCCGCAGGAGGAGGACTCTTGGGCAGTCTCGGCGTTCAGCCCGGACGGCGACCGGCTCGTCACGGCGATCCAGCCGATGCAGACCTACGGCCTCGGCTCGAGCCTCCGGGTGCTGAGCCTGGACCCCGAGGACTGGATCGCGGCTGCGTGCGCGGTCGCGGCCCGCGACCTGACCGTCGAGGACTGGACGCGGTTCGGCGTCGGCGATCCGCCGACGGACCTACGCTGCGCGAGCTAGAAGGGTTGCCACAGAGTAACCGTTGCTCTAGAGTGACCGTTACCCATGAGCAACCAATCCGCAGCCCGTGCCACCAGCCCCGACGACGTGTTCGACGCCCTGGGAGAGCCGGTGCGCCGCCAGATCATCGCCCGTCTCCGCAGCGGGCCGACGCCGGTCGGCAAGCTGGCCGACCAGCTCACCGTCGGACGGCCTGCGGTCAGCAAGCACCTGCGCGTGCTCGAGGGCGCCGGGCTGGTGCGCCACGAGTCGCGGGGCACCCGCAACCTGTACGCCCTCGCGCCGGAGGGGATGGTCGTGGCCCAGCAGTGGTTGGTCGGCATGTGGGACACCGCGCTCGCGGCGTTCGCGGATGAGGTCGACGCGGTTGTCGAGGAACAGGTCAGAAAGCAGGCCGAGAGGCTGGCCCGGTCCCAGCGGCCGAGCCGCGGCACGAACCGACGAGGAGGCACGACATGACCACCACCATCAGCCACGGCAGCCCGGGTTCGGGGGCCGCCGTCCCGCCACTGCGCCGCGAGGTGCTGGTCGACGCGGGCCGCGACGTCGCCTTCGCCGTCTTCACCGACCGGATCGGTGCCTGGTGGCCGCTCGGCGGCCACAGCGTGCACGGCGCCGGCGGGTCGGTGTCCTTCGTCGACCCGGGCGTCGGCGCCCGGATCGTCGAGTCCAAGGAGGGCGCCGACGACTCCGTCTGGGGGACCGTCACCCACTGGGAGCCACCCGAGCTGGTCGCCTTCACCTGGCACCCCGGCCTCGCTCCGACGGCCGCCAGCCGGGTGGTCGTCACCTTCGTCGAGACCGACGGCAAGACCCTGGTGACGCTCGAGCACACCGGCTGGGAGAGCTTCGGCGAGCGGGCAGCCGAGGCGCGCGAGAACTACCGTCAGGGCTGGGCGGTCGTCCTCGGCGCGTACGACGCGCAGTTCGCCGCTGCATGAGCGAGCGGGGAGACACCTGGGTCGCGCTGTTCCACCGCCCGGCCGACCTGGCTGCGGGTGGTGCGGTGCAGAGCGACCCGAGGTTCGGCGACCACCTGGCGTTCCTGCGCCGGATGGACGAGGCGGGCTACCTGGTCGCCGCCGGTCCGCTGGCCGACCGTCCGGGTGAGGGCATGACGGTCCTGAGGCTGCCCGGCGAGGACCGCCTGGACGAGGCCACCCGGCTGGCCACCGAGGACGACGCGAGCGTGGCGTCCGGCTTCTTCGACGTCGAGGTCCGGCCTTGGCGTGTGGTCATGCACGCGTGAGCGAGGTCAGCCGACCTCGATGTCGGGGGCGTCCGAGATCGTCCAGCTGCCGTCCTCGCGCGACACCGGCCAGGTGAAGCTGAGCGGGTGGGCCGGACCCTGGGTCAGCAGCGTCCCGACCACCGTGACCGTGCCTGACCTGCGGCCCACGTCGATCTCCTCGGCGTGCAGGTCGCGGACTCCCAGCCAGCCCATCCCGCCGCCGGACGCAGTCTCGCGGGCGATGGCGATGCAGCGCTTCACGACGGCCTTCGCCTGGTCCGGCGTGGCGACGTCGCGCATGCTCTTGCAGACGGAGTGGTCACCGCCGCCGGCGCGGACCACCACCTGCGTGGCCTGGGTAGCCACCAGCCCGGCGTCGTCCGGGTCCTCCGGGGTGTCGTACACCCACCAGCCGACGTAGGCGAACGGAGCCAGGAGCAGCACGAAGGGCGCCAGGACCCACGCCTTCGACACCCTCTGCTGCTGCTCGAACACCCGAATACCGTAGGGGTGGGTCCAGCCGTTCGCAGGGTTTCGGGCAAGAGGGCACGCTCACGCGCGTGGCGCGCGTGTGCCACAGCCACGCGAGACCGGCGAACGGCAGCAGCAGCGGGAAGTAGCCGTAGCCCGCGCCGTACGACGACCACACCGTGTCGTCGGGGAACAGCTCCTCGTCCGCGAGGCTGAGGGTTCCCACGACCAGGACACCGACGAGCTCGGTCGCGCAGGCCGCCCAGGCGACCTTGCGCCAGGTCTCGCCCACGCGGGCCAGCCCGAGGGTGGCCGCGACGTAGACGACCGCGGCCAGCGCCGAGAGCGTGTAGGGGAACGGCGCGTCGTCCGCCTGGGTGGCCAGCTGGTACGACGACCGGCCGGTGGCCGCGACCGCGAACACGGCGTACACCGCGATCAGCACCCGCCCCCACGAGGACCGGCGTGAGATCACCTCAGGCCCCATGGTCAGGCACCGCCACCCCACAGGGTGTCGAGGCGCAGCAGCAGGAACGGTACGAGCAGCCCAGCCACCACGACGACCCCGGAGCCGGCGCGGCTCGGCTCGCCGCGCGCCCACCAGGCGGCTAGCGGCGGGACGGCGACCAGGCCGAGCAGGTAGAGGACGAAGACCACGCCGTGCACGTCACGTCCGGTCCCGGCGAGGGCGACGGTCCCGTAGACCAGCTGGACGATCGTGCCCAGCCACAGCAGGCCGATCGCAGCGACCAGGACGCGGTCTGCACGGCGGTCGCGGACGACGTACACCACGGCCAGCAGCGCGACCCCGAGCGAGAGCGCCGACAGCGAGATCCGCAGCCAGTCGCTCACGCGCACACGATAGAGAGCCTCACCGCACGACCTCGTAGCGGTGCACCACGTTGTCCGATCCCTCGCGCCGCTCGACGTCGAGCAGCCGCAGCGCCGGCGTCGAGTCGAAGGCCCGGACCCCGTCGCCGACAACGCCGCCGATCATCAGGTGCAGCTCGTCGACGAGGCCGGCAGCGAGCAGGTCGTTCCAGAGGGTCCCACTGCCGAACACCAGGATGTCGCCGCCGTCCCGCTCCTTCAGGCCGCGCACGGCGTCGTGGGCGTCGGCGCGGCCCACGATCGTCGTCGTGTCCGTCCAGGGCGCTGTGTCGGCATCGGTGAGCGAGTCGGAGACCACGACCTTGGCGATCGCGTCGTTGCGCTGGCCGATCTCGCGGTGGACGTCCGCGACCGACGGGTCCTGCTGGACGGCGGGGCTCGCGGTCGGGTCCTGGGCCACCTGGGGCCAGTAGGACTTGAACCCCAGGTACGTCGACGCACCGAGCAGCAACGTGTCAGCAGCCCGCAGGCGGTCGAGGTTGTGGGCGTCGAAGAAGTGGTCCATCGGCAGCACCATGGGGTTGCCGCCGGGGCCGGCGACGTAGCCGTCGAGGGTGACGAGGGACGCGACGACGAGCTTGCGCATCTGAAGGTTCCTTCCTTCCGTGGTCCCGCCAACCGAGACCCTTCACCCCTTGCAGAGACCGATCGACCCGCCTCATTCATCGGTGGCGGGAATGTTCCTGCTCTCGGGAGGCGATCCGGCTCCAGGCCGGCTGATCTAGATCGTCGCGGGGAGTCCCAGCCCGGCGAGCGCCGCCGGGTCGACGAAGCCACCGATCCGGCTCACCTTCCCGGCTCGCAGCGACAGCACGTTGACGGCGCCCAGCCGCAGTCCGTCGCCGGCATCCTGGTAGCACGCGAACGCCGGCTGGGCGTTGGCCGTGATCGGCACCAGTCGCCACGGGGTCGCGAACACCCGCTCGGCCAGGAACCTGCGCACCATCGGCAGCCCGTCGAACCAGGCCGGCAGCGGCGGCATCGTGAACTGCACGTCCTCGGTCAGCAACGCGATCAGCGCCTCGACGTCGGCCGCCTCCCAGGCGGTCACGAAGTCCTCGACCAGGCGCACCCGGCCGCGCGGGCCGAGGGCGGCCAGCTCCTCCTGCTGCGTCCGTTCGGGCACCCGGTCGCCGATGCCGCCCGGGCCCGCTGCAGCGCGCTGTTCACCGAGGCGGTCGAGGTGTCGACCATGGCCGCGACCTCCGCGGCACTGAACCCGAGCACCTCGCGCAGGAGCAGCACCGCCCGCTGGTTGGGCGGCAGGTGCTGCAACGCCGCGACGTAGGCCAGCTCCACGCTCTCCCGCCGCTCGTACGCCGCGGCCGGGTCGGTCTGCCACGAGCCACGGCTCGACGAACGCCGGTCCGTCACCGGCGTGCCGAGCTCGGCGGTCTGGGCAGCGGGGGGCCGTGGCTCGACCGAGGTGACCCGGCGCCTGCGCACCTCGGCGATCCGCAGCAGCGCGTGGGTGGCGATGCGGAACAGCCAGGTGCGCAGCGAGCTGCGGCCCTCGAAGGACGCCAGCCCGCGCCACGCACGCGACCAGCGCCTCCTGCAGGGCGTCCTCCGCGTCGTGGACCGAGCCGAGCATCCGGTAGCAGTGGGCCAGCAGCTCGTTGTCGATACTGCTCGACCAGCACCTCGAACGCCGCCTCGTCGCCGCTGCGCAGGGCCTCCAGGTCGGTCTCGCTCACGGGTCCCAGGATGCCGGTCTCCCACGTGGCTGAGAGGATCGCCCCAGAAGGAGGACCAGCGTGGGAGCCATGCAGTTCGGGATCTTCTCCGTCGGCGACGTCACGCCCGACCCGACGACGGGCCCCGGTGGCGGCAGAGCGCCGACCGAGCACGAGCGGATCAAGGCCACCGTCGCCATCGCCGAGAAGGCCGAGGAGGTCGGACTCGACGTCTTCGCGACCGGCGAGCACCACAACCCGCCGTTCGTCTGCTCCTCGCCGACGACGCTGCTCGGCCACCTCGCCGCACTCACCAACCGGATGGTCTTCTCGACGTCGACGACGCTGATCACCACCAACGACCCGGTGAAGATCGCCGAGGACTTCTCGGTCCTCCAGCATCTGTCCGACGGCCGTGTCGACCTGATGCTCGGGCGCGGCAACACCGGTCCGGTCTACCCGTGGTTCGGCGAGGACATCCGCCAGGCGGTCCCGCTTGACGGTCGAGAAGTACGACCTGCTGCGGCGGCTCTGGCGCGAGGAGGTCGTCGACTGGGAGGGCGAGTTCCGCACCCCGCTGCACGGGTTCACCCTGGCGCCGCGGCCGCTGGACGGCGTACCCCCGTTCGTGTGGCACGGCTCGATCCGCACCCCCGAGATCGCCGAGCTGGCGGCGTTCCACGGCGACGGGTTCTTCGCCAACCACATCTTCTGGCCGCCTTCGCACACCGAGCGGATGGTGCAGTTCTACCGGCGGCGCTTCGAGCACTACGGCCACGGCACGGCCGCGCAGGCGATCGTCGGGCTCGGCGGTCAGGTGTTCATGCGGCGCAACAGCCAGGACGCGGTCAGGGAGTTCCGCCCGTACTTCGACGTCGCGCCGGTCTACGGCCACGGCCCCTCGCTGGAGGAGTTCACCGCGCAGACGCCGCTGACCGTCGGTTCGCCGCAGCAGGTGATCGAGAAGACGCTGGGCTTCCGTGCGTACGTCGGCGACTACCAGCGCCAGCTGTTCCTGGTCGACCACGCCGGGCTGCCGCTGAAGACCGTGCTCGAGCAGCTGGACCTGCTCGGCGAGGTGGTCGAGGAGCTACGGGTCGAGCTGGAGAAGGACCGGCCCGCCGACGTACCCGATGCGCCGACGCACGAGAGCCTGGTGGCAGCGAAGGAGGAGACCGATGACTGAGCTGACCGTCGTGAGCGGCGGGCTGCGTGAGCCGTCCTCGACCCGGCTGCTGGCCGACCGGCTTGCCGCCTCGGCTGCGAAACACCTTGCGGGACAAGGGTTCTCGGTCAACGCCCGCGTCGTGGAGCTGCGGCCGCTCGCCCGTTCGATCGCCGACGCGATGACCCTGGGCTTCGCCAACCCCGAGCTGGAGGAGGCGTTCGAGACCGTGGCCTCGGCCGACGGGCTGGTCGCCGTGACGCCGGCGTTCAACGCCAGCTTCGGAGGGCTGTTCAAGTCGTTCTTCGACGTGCTGCCCGAGGAGTCGCTGACCGACATGCCGGTGCTCATCGGCGCGACCGGGGGCACCGAGCGACACTCGCTCGTCCTCGAGCACGCGCTCCGGCCGCTGTTCTCCTACCTGCGCGCGATCGTCTCGCCGACCGGCGTGTACGCCGCCACCGACGACTTCGGCCGGCCCAGCAGTGCGCCCGACGACGACGGCACCCTCGAGGAGCGGGTGGAGCGTGCCGGCGCCGACTACGCCCGGCTGCTCAGCTCCTGCGGCCAGCGCACCCGCCGCAGCGCCTTCGACGAGGAGGCCGCCCGCATGGAGCGACTGCTCAACCCCTAGCCGCTGGTCGAGGAGGGCCACCCGATCCGTCACGAGACCCGTTACTGGCCGCGCTTTTTCCCCGGTCTCGTGACAGGCGCTAGCGCGCCTTCCTCGACCAGCGAGGATGGAGCGCGTGCACCAGCTCTCGAGGCGGGACGCGCGCAGGGTCGCGCTGCGAGCCCAGCTGCTGACGGCCGAGCGGCCGACCGACCTGCTCGAGATGGTGCGGCACCTGACCCTGCTGCCGACGGAGCCGACAGCGCCGATCGCCACCAGCTACGACCTGCTGTGCTGGTCGCGGCTGGGGTCGGCGTACGACCCCGACGAGCTGACCCGCGCCGTCGACGACCAGGTGCTGGTGCCGTACCTCGGGTTCCTGCGGCCGATCGAGGACATGGGGCTGCACCGGGCCGAGGCGCCGTTCTGGCCCGGCCGCGGCGAGCTCAAGCCCTGGGTGCACGAGGTCGCCGGCTGGGTCACCGCCAACGAGGAGTGCCGCCAGGACATCCTCGAGCTGCTGCGTGCCGAGGGGCCGCTGCCGGCCACCGCGATCCCCGACACCTGCCAGCGCACCTGGGGCTCGACCGGGTGGACCAACAACAAGAACGTCCAGCAGATGCTGTGGTTCATGCTCCAGCGCGACGAGGTGGCGGTCGTCGGGCTGTCGGGCGGTCCTGGTGGGCGCGAGAAGCTCTGGGACCTCGCCGAGCGGGTGTACGGCGACGCGCCGCTGCCCGACCCCGACGAGGCGCTGGCCGAGCGCGACCGCCGGCGTCTGCGTCTCACTCGGGATCGCCCGCCCGACGGGGCCCCAGGACCGCGCCGAGCCGTCGTACGTGCGGGACGCCGGCGAGCCGGCCGTGATCGAGGGCGTGCGCGGCAAGTGGCGGGTCGAGCCATCCCTGCTCGACGGTCTCGACGAGTTCGAGGGCCGGGCCGCGCTGCTCTCGCCGTTCGACCGGCTGGTGATGGACCGCAAGCGCGTCGACGCGTTGTTCGAGTTCGACTACCTGCTGGAGATGTACAAGCCCAAGGAGCAGCGCATCTGGGGCTACTACGCCCTGCCGATCCTGTACGGCGACCGGCTGGTCGGGAAGCTCGACGCCACCGCCGAGCGGGACGAGGGCGTCCTCCGCGTCGACGCCGTGCACGAGGACGAGCCGTTCACGGCCGAGATGACCGAGGCGGTGGACGCCGAGATCGACGACCTCGCCAGGTGGCTCGGCCTCGAGGTGATGCGGTCCCCCGCTAGTTGAGGAGGTCGCGCAGCGACCGTCGCGAAACCCGGCGACTGAACAGGCCGCCTTGCGAGTCACCGGGTCTCGTGACAGGCGCCAGGGCGCCTTCCTCGACCGGCGGAGGTGCTCAGGGCCAGCCGTCGCCGTGCTCGGGCGCCGCGAAGGCGACCAGTCGGAGAACCACAGTCTCCCGTCGTGCCAGCGCGGCGACTCACCGAACACGATCCCGTCCATCCACATGTCCATGTGCGTCAGCTCCTGACTCAACCTCCTGCCGAAAAGACCTGTGACAGTCCCCCGAACTCATCGCCAGGATGGGCGCCATGTCGGTCAAGCAGCTGAGACTCGTCGTGCACGCCGAGGACTACGAGGAGGCGCTGCGGTTCTTCCGCGACGTGCTGGGCATGCCTCAGCAGGAGGCGTACGCCGGCGACGGCGGTGCCGAGGTCACCATCCTGGACGCCGGGCGGGCCACGCTCGAGCTCGCCAACTCCGCCCAGGTCGAGATGATCGACGACGTCGAGGTGGGCCGCCGCGTGGCCGGGCACTTCCGGGTCGCGCTCGAGGTCGACGACTGCGCGGCCGCGAGCGAGCAGGCCGCCGCCGGGGGCGCCGTACCCGTGGCGCCGCCGACGCGGACGCCGTGGAACTCCCTCAACGCGCGGTTCGACGCCCCCGGCGAGGTGCACCTGACGCTGTTCCAGGAGCTGCGAGCAGTGACCCACCTGCGGCCAGGACGAGATCTGGGACGACGACGCCGCGGCCGGCTACGACACCCCGGGGACCGGGCATGTTCGCGCCCGAGGTGCTCGGTCCGACCGTCGACCGGCTGGCCGCCCTGGCCGACGGTGGGCGGGCGCTGGAGCTGGCCATCGGCACCGGCCGGGTCGCCGTACCCCTGGCCGAGCGCGGTGTGCCCGTCACCGGCATCGAGCTGTCCGCACCGATGGTCGCCCGGCTGCGCGAGAAGGCCGACGAGGCCACGATCCCGGTCGTCATGGGCGACATGGCGACGACCCGGGCCGAGGGCGAGTTCACGGCTCGTCTACCTGGTGTTCAACACGATCTCGAACCTGCTCACCCAGGACGAGCAGGTGGCCTGCTTCGCCAACGCCGCCCGGCACCTCGAACCCGGCGGCCGGTTCGTCGTCGAGCTGTGGGTGCCCGAGCTGCGCCGGCTGCCGCCCGGCGTGCCGGCGACCGTCGGCGTCCGCGAGGACGGCTACATCCTCATCGACACCTACGACGTGCTGCACCAGCACGTCGTCTCCCACCACTTCACCTTCGACGAGTCCGGCGGGCCGGGAGGCCCGCCTCGGGCGTCACCCGCACCGCTACATCTGGCCGAGCGAGCTGGACCTGATGGCGCGGCTGGCCGGGTTCGAGCTGGAGACCCGGCACGCCGACTGGCAGGGCGCGGAGTTCACCGCCGACTCGCCCTCGCACGTCTCGGTCTACCGCTTGCCTCGGGCGCCTGACGAGCGGCCAGCACCTCATCGGACGACGCGCAGGGTCTCCAGGGTGGGATCGGCGGCGTAGGCGATGCGGACGCCGGCCGCTCGCGCCTGCTGCAGCGCGTCGAGCGCGCCCTCGGTGATCTCCTCGCCGGGGGCGAGGACCGGGATGCCGGGCGGGTACGGCGCGACCAGCTCGGCGCTGACCCGGCCGACCGCGTCGGCCGGTCGCCACGGTCTCGGCGGCGGCGAAGAACGCCTCCCGCGGCGGCAGCACGGTGACCGGGTCGACGGCGTACACCCCGCGCGCCGACGACCGGCCGCGGCTCGCCGCGGTGCCGCTCGACCGAGGCGACCAGCGCGTCGGTGAGGGCGCGCGAGGGTGGCCTCGGTGTCGGCCAGCGACACCACGGCGATGAGCAGGTCCCGCTCGGCGGCCTCGACGGGGATGCCGGCGGCCAGCAGGTCCTGCTCGACGGCGAGGCCGTCGGCGCCGGTGCCGTCGAGCACGAGCGGTGAGCTTCAGCGGGTCGACGCCGGGTCCGTCGAGGACGACCAGCCCGTCGACGGCCGCCAAGCGCTCCCGCGCGTGCCGGGTCGCGGCCATCGCGGCGCCGAGCAGCGCCGCGCCGTCGCGCTCGAGCAGCGCCCGCGCGGCGTCGATGCTCGCCAGGATCGCGCCGGCCGGGCTCGTGGTGGCGGTCGCCTCCACCCCGGCGTCCGAGCCGGGCCGCGTCGATCCGGTCGGTCCGGGCGAGGACCAGGGCGGCCTGGCTCCACGCGGGCAGGCGCCTTGTGGGCGCTGACGACCATCGCGTCGGCACCGGCCTGGAGCGCATGGGGCGGCAGGTCGGGATGGAACCCGAAGTGCGCCGCCCACGCGGCGTCGACGACGAGCGGGACGCCGTGCGCGTGGGCCGCCTCGGCGAGCCCTGCGACGTCGCCGACGGTGCCGACGTACGACGGGTCGCCGACGAGCACGGCCCGCGCGTCGGGGTGCTCGCAGGAGCGCGCGCGCCACGGTCGTCCGGCGCGACGCCGAGCGGGAGCCCGGTGCGCCGGTCGACCTCGGGCCGCACCCAGACCGGGCATGAGCCCGGCCAGCACCAGCCCGAGCAGCACCGAGCGGTGCAGGGTGCGGCTGACCACGACCTTGTCGCCGTCGCCACCGAGCGCCAGCGCGACCGCCTGGTTGGCGTGCGTGGCCCCGCCGACGGAGAACCGGCAGACGTCGGCGCCCCAGAGCCGCGCCGCGCGCGCCTCGGCATCGGCGAGGACACCGCGCGACAGCTTCATGGTGTCCAGCCCGGCGTAGAGGGGTACGTCGCCCGCCACGACGTCGCCGACCAGGTCGTGCCGCTGCTTGTGGCCGGGGATGGTGAACGGCGTCGGGCCGCTCCTCCTGGAAGCGCAGCCAGGCGTCGAGCAGCGGCGCGTCGCCACGCAGGTCGCGCGGGTCGGTCGGCATGCGCGCGAGCCTAGGACGGTCGGCAGGCCCGTCTCCCCGTTCGCTCGACAGGCGGCGACACCCGGCGGCTGGCCCTACGCTGGCCCTGTGGACGACAGGGCCGCCGCGGCTTCCGGCGAGACGGACCTGGCCACCCTGCTGGCGACCATGTCACCGCACCTGAACGGCGGGCTCGTACGTCTTCGTGCTCGGGCCGACGGGACGGCTGGGGTCGAGGACGCAGTGGTGACCGTGGCCGAACCCGAAGGACTGACGCTCGTGCTGCCGCGCGAGCGCGCCGACGAGCTGGGGCTGCCCTACGACGTTCGTGGCCTCGTGGATCACCCTGCGGGTCCACTCCGCCCTGGAGGCGGTCGGCCTGACCGCGGCGTTCTCCGCAGCGCTGAGCCGCGAGGGCATCAGCGCCAACGTGGTGGCGGGCTACTTCCACGACCACCTGTTCGTGCCCGAGGACCGCCGCGACGACGCGATGCGGGTGCTCTCGCCAGCTGTCGGGTCGGGCCGGCGGAGCGGCAGCTAGCGGTTCAGCGTGTCACTGAACTCGGGGTAGACCATGCTGATGCCGACGACCACGACGCCGATGATGCACAAGAAGCCCCACATCACGGAGTTGCGCAGGAACAACAGGTAGATCGCGCACACCGCGAACACGACGGCGACCGCGACCAGCACCGGGTCGAAGTTCACGTCATCGAAGTCCACGGCGCGACCATACCGCTCTGATCATGGCTTACGGGCGAGTTCGGGACGCGTCGCCGGGCGCAGTCGTCGGGTCTGTCAGCCGCGGTCGGCGCCGGACCTCGGAGACTTTCGTGAGCCTGGTGCAGAAATGTCTCCGCGAACCAGACTGATCGGACCGTGCTGCTCAGTGGGCCATGTCGACGAAGCGCGAGTAGTGGCCCTGGAAGGCGACGGTGATGTCGCGGGTGGGGCCGTTGCGGTGCTTGGCGACGATCAGGTCGGCCTCGCCGGGGCGGGTCGACTCCTTCTCGTAGACGTCCTCGCGGTGGAGCAGGATCACCATGTCCGCATCCTGCTCCAAGCGAGCCCGATTCGCGCAGGTCGCTCATCATCGGCCGCTTGTCGCCGCGCTGCTCGGGGCCACGGTTGAGCTGGGAGAGCGCGATGATCGGCACCTCGAGCTCCTTGGCCAGCAGCTTGATCTGGCGGGAGAACTCCGAGACCTCCAGCTGGCGGGACTCGACCTTGCGGCCGGAGGTCATCAGCTGCATGTAGTCGATGACGATCAGCTCGCAGGTCGTGGCGCTGCTTGAGGCGCCGGGCCTTGGCCCGGATCTCCATCATCGTCATGTTGGGCGAGTCGTCGATGAACATCGGCGCCGAGGAGACCTCGGCCATCTTGCGGGCCAGCCGCGACCAGTCGTCGTCGTTCATCTGGCCGTTGCGGATGTGGTTGAGCGGCACCCGCGCCTCGGCCGACAGCAGCCGCATGGTGATCTCGGAGCGCGTCATCTCCAGGCTGAAGAAGCAGCTGGCCAGGTTGTTGTGGATCGAGCGCCGCGCGGCAGATGTCGAGGCCGAGGGTCGAGTTGTGCGTCGGGATCATCGCCGCGCCGGCGAGGTACAGGTGGTCGTCGTTGTCGACCTGGACGCACCGCACCGGGACGCTCGGGACCTGGTCGTACGGCGGTGACGTAGCGGCGACCGATGCGTGCTGGTCGTCGGCGGGCCGCTCCTCCTTGTGACGCAGGTGCTTGCGGTGGAGCCGGAAGACGTCGTCGGTCGTCGAGAAGTTGAGGATGTAGCACGTCGAGGTCTCCTCGGAGCGGCCGCGCACCCGCTTGCGTCGTCGCGGCCGCACTTGTAGCCGAGGCTGACGACGAGCTCGTAGACGTCGTCGGCCAGACGCTCGTTGGTCACCGCGAACTGGCAGGAGCCGACGCCCTTGACCACCGTTCCGTCGGTGTCCATCAGGCCGGCCAGCAGCGCTCGGCGCTGCGCCTCGGAGCCCGCAGGTAGGCGGCGGGGATGTGCTTGTCGCCGAGCACGCCCAGGCTTGCGCAGCAGCGCCACGAAGCGTGCCGTGCTCGCGGTAGCACGCGGCGACAGAGCGCACCGGCCGGCAGCCCTGTCGCCGCAGTCGGAGCAGACGCCGTCGCACGGCTCGCTCCGCGCTCGGCGCAGCCGGATGCTGTAGAGCATCGCCGCCGCCGCGGGCTGACGTCGTAGTCCGCAGGCCTCGATGTAGCATCGGGATCTCGGGGGTCTCGCACGGTGATCGCGGGCGCCGCGCTGTGGCCGTCGCCGAGCCAGGCCCCGAGGGCGTACGGGGGCGATCGGCAGGGTCAGCGGCTCGACCGGCCAGAGGGGCGGGCGTTGGCGCACGGAGTGGTTGGCCCGCTGGTCCTGGTTGATCCGGCACGAGTCTCGCCATCTGCTCGGTCGTCACGACGGCGGCGAACGTGCGCTGGTCGCGGTCCGGTCGTGCGCCGTCGGCCGCGACTGTCGACTTGCGAGCCGCACGGGTCTCGGTCAGCCACTGGTGCTGGGCGTCGGCGACGATGCGTCGAGCCGTCGGAGAACTCGACCTCGTAGCAGGGCCGGTCGAGCATGCACCTCGGTGGCGGCGACCACGCGGGTCGGGCGGCCGTGCGGCGTCGTACAAGCAGGTCGCCGACGCGGACCTCGCCCATCGTCGTCCAGCCCGATGGCGTCGGCAGCGGTGTGTCGAGCGCCAGCGCCTTGCCCATCGCCGGCCGGCCGGCGACGATGATCATCTGGCCGGCGTGCAGGCCGTTGGTCAGGTCGTCGAGGTCGGCGAACCCGGTGGGCACGCCGTAGAGGCCGGCCTCGCGGTTGCCGATCGCCTCGATCTCGTCGAGGACGCCGTCCATGATGTCGGAGAGCGGGGCGTAGTCCTCGCGACGTGCGCTTGTCGGTGATCTTGTAGACCTCGGCCTGCGCCTGGTCGACGACGTCGTCGACCTGGCCCTCGCCGGCGTAGCCGAGCTGGACGATCTTGGTGCCGGCGTCGACCAGCCGGCGCAGGATCGCCTTCTCGTGGACGATCTCGGCGTAGTAGCCGGCGTTGGCCGCGATCGGCACGTTGGCCGACAGGGTGTGGAGGTAGGGGGCGCCGCCGATCCGCAGCAGCTCGCCGCGCCGCTGCAGCTCGGCGGCGACGGTGACCGGGTCGGCCGGCTCGCCGCGGCCGTAGAGGTCGATGATCGCGTCGTGGATGACCTCGTGGGCGGGCCGGTAGAAGTCGACGCCGCGCACGGTCTCGGCGACGTCGGCGATGGCGTCCTTGGACAGCAGCATCGCGCCGAGCACGCTCTGCTCGGCGGCGTTGTCCTGCGGCGGGGTGCGGTCGCCGGGCCGGGTGGGCCGCTCGCCCGGGCTCGTAGGCCGCCGGCCGTCGCCCCAGTCGTCGAGCGGCGGCTCCGGTACGCCGCGCTGGTCCTGCTCGGCGATGCTCACGCGGCCTCCGGAGGGTCGTGCAGGGCTGGTCATGGTTGCGACGGATGTGACAGGAGTGACGCTAGGCCCCGCCGCCGACAGGGCCACCGGCACCGCCGCCGACAACACGAGCGACGAGGACCGTACGTCGCCCGGAGCGGCCGCCGGAAGGGCGTTATCCACAGGCTCGGCGCCAGCCTGGGGACAACCGCGGCGGTGCCGTGGACGACCCGCCGACGCCCTGTGCACGCGGCTGGGGAGACGCTGTGCACACACGGTCGGATCCGGACCCCATTTCAGTGCTCTGACCTGCGGAAACGCCGTCACAGGGGTGTGCATGGAAAATACCTTGGCGATTTCTTCCGTTCACCTTCCCGCCATCTGGGACGGCGGGCGCGGCATGTCGACTTTCGTCCGTTCGGCGGAAAAAACCACCCGTTTGTGCACAGGACCTGGGGTTGCCTCCGACGCCGGTCGTGGCTGACCCTAGGCTGCCCCAACGTGGCCCACCCTTTCGACCGGAAGCCGCCGGAGCCCGACCGAGCCTCGACCGGGAGATCTGGCGGCTGGCCCTGCCGGCGTTCCTGGCGCTGGTCGCCGAGCCGATGTTCCTGCTCGCCGACGCCGCCATCGTCGGCCACCTCGGCACGGCACCAGCTGGCCGGGCTCGGGGTCGCCGCCGCCGTGCTCCAGACGCTCGTCGGGCTGTGCGTGTTCCTCGCCTACGGCACCACCGCGAGCGTGGCCCGGCTGCTCGGCGCCGGCGACCGGCGCGCGGCGCTGGCCCAGGGCATCGACGGCGTCTGGCTCGCGGTGATCATCGGCCTGCTGGTGACCCTGGTGGGGGTCGCGACCACTGGCCCACTCGTCCGGCTGCTGGGGGCCGAGCCGACCGTGGCCGAGCCCGCGACGACGTACCTGCGCATCGCCTTCCTCGGCGTCACGCCGCTGCTGGTGATGCTCGCCACGACCGGCATCCTGCGCGGCCTCCAGGACACCCGCACCCCGCTGGTCGTCGCGGTCGGCGGCAACGCGCTCAACATCGCGCTCAACCTGCTGCTCGTCTACGGCGCCCCGTTCGGCTGGGGCGGTTCGACGGGCTCGGCATCGCCGGCTCGGCTCTCGGCTCGGTGCTCGCGCAGGTGGCCAGCGCCGCCGCGCTGCTGTTCGTGGTGGTCCGCGGCGCCCGGCGCGAGGGCGCCTCGCTGCGCCCCGACCGGCCCGGCATCAAGCGGGCGGCCCAGGCCAGCGTGGCCCTGGTCATCCGCACGCTGACGCTGCGCGCGGCCCTGCTGCTCACGACGTACGCCGTCGTGCTCGGCGCGGGCGGAGCCGGCACCGGTGCCGACCAGTCGGTGTCCGTCGCCACCCACCAGCTCGCCTTCACGATCTGGACCTTCCTGGCGTTCGCGCTCGACGCGATCGCGATCGCCGCGCAGGCCATCACCGGCCGCTACCTCGGCGCCGGCGACCGCGACGGCACCCGCGCCGTCACCCGCCGGATGGTGTGGTGGGGCGCCGTGAGCGGCGTCGGCTCCGGGCGTGGCGCTCGCGGCGGCCAGCCCGTTCCTGGGCCCGCTGTTCACCGGCGACGCGCGAGTCCACGACCTGCTCGTGCCCGTGCTGCTCGTGGCCGCGGCCGGGCAGCCGATCGCGGGCGTCGTCTTCGTGCTCGACGGGGTGCTGATCGGGGCCGGCGACGGCACCTACCTCGCCTGGGCTGGGCTCGCCGTGCTCGCCGTCTACGCGCCCGTCGTGCTGCTGGTGGGAGCGCTCGGCGGCGGCGTGGTGCTGGTGTGGGTCGCGTTCGCGGCGGTGCTCATGGGAGCGCGCTTCGTCGTGCTGGTGCTCCGCGCCCGTGGCGATGCCTGGCTGGTCACGGGGACCGCCGCACGCCGATGAGTTCCGGCCCGTCGCCGGGTCTGCACCACCATGGTCACCGGACACATCGACCCCCGCTACGGCGACGCCACCGCGACCGCCCCCGACTGGGCCGACGTCGAGCGCCGCCTCACCGACGCCCAGCTCTACTGGCTGGTGACGGTCCGCGCCGACGGACGCCCGCACGCCGTACCCCTGTGCGGCGTGCTGGCACGACGGCGCCTTCGCCTTCTGCACGGGCGCCGAGGAGCAGAAGATGCGCAACCTCGAGGCGAACCCACGGGTGGCCGTGACCGCCGGCCCGCTGGGCGCGGACGGCTGGGCGAGCGGCAAGGACATCGTCGTCGAGGGCGCCGCCGAGCGGGTCACCGACGAGACGACGCTGCGGACGCTGGCCGCAGGCCTGGGAGGACAAGTACGACGGCGACTGGCGCTGGGAGGTCCGCGACGAGCAGTTCTTCGAGCTCACCTCGTCAGGCGGGAGCGAGCGACGGCGGCGCACAGGTGTTCCGGGTCTCGCCTTCGAAGGTGATGGTCTTCGGCGACGAGCACGGCCAGACGACGTACCGGTTCAGCTGATCAGCGGCGGCGGGCAGTAGAAGCCGACGGATGCCGACTGGTGTTGCGGTCATCGATGACGTGCGCCGACGGCGTCGTCAGGCAGGCCGCAGCGAGGGCGGGTCTCGCTACAGCTCCGCTCGGTGGCCGGGTGGGTGCAGTACCAGCCGCCGAAGCTCGTACTCCTCGTAGCCGCCGTTCAACGCCGTGACAGGCCGTGGAGGCGGGCGTAGGCCTCCGGGCACCGGGGTCGGCCCCGGCGGACGGCTACCGCAGCCATCAGTGGTGCGCGACGGCCCCGAGCGTGGTCGACTGCAAGGTCGGCAGGAACTCGGTTGCCCGTGCTCATGGCCAGAGGTTCTCAAGCCGACCGCGGCCACGGTCTGTCCGTTGGCTGACATTGCCGGAAAGTGCCTCGGCCCCGACCGGAACGACGTCCGGCCGGGGCCAAGGGTTGCTGCGGGTCGGCCGGTCAGGCGGGGATGACGTTGAGCGCCACGGTGGCGGACACGTCGTCGTGCAGCCGGATCGAGACCTCGTGGGCGCCCAGCGTCTTGATCGGCTGGGGGACCACGATGGTGCGCTTGTCGACCTGCTCGCCGGAGACGTCGGCGAGCGCACCGGCGATCTCGGCGGTGGTCACCGCACCGAACAGGCGGCCGCCCGAGCCGGCGCGGACCTGCACCGGGACGGGCTGGGCCTCGAGCTTGGTCTTGATCTGCTCGGCGTGGTCCTGGTCGCGGACCGCGCGCGAGGCGCGGGCCTTCTTGATCGACTCGACGGTCTTCTCGCCGCCGCGGGTCCAGCGCGTGGCCAGGCCACGGGGGACGAGGTAGTTGCGGCCGTAGCCGTCCTTGACCTCGACCACGTCGCCCGGGGCGCCGAGGCCGTCGACCTCCTGCATCAGGATGAGCTTCATGTCGACTCCCCTCAGCGTCCGGTGGACGTGTAGGGCAGCAGGGCGACCTCGCGCGCGTTCTTGACGGCGATGGCCACGTCGCGCTGGTGCTGGACGCAGTTGCCGGTCACGCGGCGGGCGCGGATCTTGCCGCGGTCGGAGATGAACTTGCGGAGCAGCGTGGTGTCCTTGTAGTCGACACCGGTCGCCTTCTCCTTGCAGAACTGGCAAACCTTCTTCTTCGGCTTGCGCATCACTGCCTTGGGCATTGTGGTGCTCCCTTTCGTAGAGCCCGGCTCACGCCGGAATGCTGGGCTGGTTGGTGTGGACGTGTTCAGTTGTGGCTGACGGTGGCTCGTGACGGGCCGCTAGCGCGGCCCTCCTCGACCAGCGATCGAGGTCAGAAGGGGGGCTCGTCGGCTGGCTGACGCCGGGCGCGGCCCACGGGTCGTTGGCCGGGGCGGAGCTGGCCGCCCGGCCGGCGTAGCCGCCGCCGGCTGGCCGCCCTGGGGCCGCCGCTGGCCGCCCAGCCTGGCCGCCCGCTGGGGGCCGGCGTGGCCCACGGGTCGTCGGCCGGGCCGCCGCCACCACCGGAGTAGCCGCCGCCACCGCCCTGGCGGGTGGTGCGGGTGACCTTGGCGGTGGCGTACTTCAGGCTCGGGCCGACCTCGTCGACGTCGAGCTCGACGACGGTGCGCTTCTCGCCCTCGCGGGTCTCGTACTGGCGCTGCTTGAGCCGGCCCTGCACGACGACGCGCATGCCCTTCTGGAGCGACTCGGCGACGTTCTCGGCGGCCTGGCGCCACACCGAGCAGGAGAGGAACAGCGCGTCGCCGTCCTTCCACTCGTTGGTCTGGCGGTCCATGATGCGCGGCGTCGAGGCGATCCGGAAGTTGGCCACGGCCGCCCCGGACGGGGTGAAGCGCAGCTCGGGGTCGTCGACGAGGTTGCCGACGACGGTGATGACGGTCTCGCCTGCCATGTCAGGTCTCCTTGAGGAGTTGCAGGTACGTCGCGAGGGCGGTGCTGACGCGGCTCATCGTGGCGCGGCCCACCGACAAGCGGTAGGCCCCATCCACAGGGGCCAGCCACTGGAGGGTCAGCGAGCGTCGGGACGCATCACCTTGGTGCGCAGCACCGACTCGTTGAGGCCGAGCTGGCGGTCGAGCTCCTTGACCGTGGCCGGCTCGGCGGTCAGCTGCACGACGGCGTAGATGCCCTCGGCCTGCTTGTTGATCTCGTAGGCCAGCCGGCGGCGGCCCCACACGTCGACGGACTCGACGCTGCCGCCGTCCTTGCGGACGACGTTGAGGTACTTGTCGAGCGACGGCTCCACCGTGCGCTCTTCGAGACTGGGGTCGAGGATGACCATCACCTCATAGGCACGCAAAGCGACCCACCTCCTCTGGACTCGGCGACCACGGTCTTTCCGTGGCAGGAGGGCTGTGCGTGTCGGTCCGGGACCCGGCCGACATGACGGCGGACCCGGGCAACCCGCAGAGGCTACCAGCGCGCCGGAGAGGCCCTCCCAATCCACAGGCCCGCGCGCTGTCACGCGCGAGCGAACGGCCCCGCTCGCGCGTACCGTGCCACCAGTCATGCGCAGCCGCTACCTCCTGACGACCAGATCGGCGCGGGCGGCATGGGCACGGTCTGGCGGGCCTGGGACCGCCACGAGCGCCGCTGGGTCGCGGCCAAGCTGCTGGCCCACGGACCGGGCCGGAACGACGCCCCGGCGGCGTGCGAGCGCTTCGTCCGCGAGCAGGGGCTGCGCGTGCGGCACCGACACGTCCTCCAGCCGACCGACTGCGCCGTCGACCGGACCTGGGCGGCAGGCGCCGGTCGCTGTTCACGATGGACCTGGTCCGCGGCGGCAGCCTCGAGCAGCTGCTCGCGCGGCACGGCCCGCTTCCCGACGCCTACGTCCGCGTCGTCCTCGAGCAGACGCTCGAGGCACTCGTCGCCGTGCACGCCGCCGGCGTGGTGCACCGCGACGTCAAGCCGGGCAACCTCCTGCTCGAGCCCACCGGGACCGGTCGGCCGTGGGTGCGGCTCGGCGACTTCGGGATCGCCGTGACGGCCGGCGACCGCCGGCTGACGCGGGTGCCGGGTGCGGTCGGCACCGGCGGCTACCTGGCGCCCGAGCAGGTGGCCGGCGCCGCGCCGGACCCGCGCCAGGACCTGTACGCCGCCGGCGTGGTCGCCATCGAGCTGCTCACCGGCCGGCCCGCCCGCGAGTCGGCCGCGTGCCCGCCCGCCTGGCCGCTCGGGCGAGCTGCTGGCTCGGCTGACCGCACCCGACCCCGCCCACCGGCCGGCAGACCGCGGCCGAGGCGCTCGACCTGCTGCGGACGCTCGGGGTCCCGGCCGATGCGCCCTGGCAGGCCGGGCCCTGCCCGCCCGACGTGGTCGACCTGTACGGCGACCGCAGGCCACCGCTGCGCTGCTCGGCGGCCCTGGGTGCTCGGCGTACGCGTGGGCCGTGCCGGCGCGTGTTCGCCGGCCTCGGGCCTGGCCGGGAGCGCTGCCACGTGGCTGGTGCTGCGGTGACCGCAGGCCGGTGTCTCCTCAGTCGACCGCGGGATGCGGCCGCTCGAGCACCGGCTCGGCCTCGACCTCCGGCTCGTCGACACCGTTGGCCCGGGGCGGGATCCGGCGCTCGAGCACCAGCGCGAGCCAGAGCATCGAGGCGCAGCCGGCCAGAAGCAGCACGATGAACGCGACCTTCTGGTCGTGGCGCAGCAAGAACCCGGCCACGACCGGCCCGGCGATGCCGCCGCATGGAAGACACCCGACGACAGCGCGTTGTAGCGGCCGCGCAGGTGGTCGGGGGCGAGGTCGTTGGTCATCGCCGGGACGGTCGGCTGGAGCATGGTCTCGCCGAACCCGAACAGGACGTGGAACAAGATCACGCCGAACGCCGCGGTGAGCGTGCCGGGCACCAGTCCCGTGAGGCCGAGCACGGTCCAGGAGATGATCCAGACCACCGTCATCACCATCAGCACGCGGGTGCGGCGATGGCCCTCGATGCGCCGCAGCACCAGGAACTGCGCCAGCACGATGACCGCGGTGTTGGCGGCGAACGCCCAGCCGATGGTGCGGGTGCTGACCTCGGAGGCCTCTCGGGCGAAGGCCGGGAACCCCGCCTCCATCTGGCCGTAGCCGACGAACATCGCGATGAAGGTGAGCAGCAGCAGCCAGGCCATCGCCGGCTGGCGGGCGATCTGCCAGTAGGAGGTCGGGATGCCCGTGGTGTCCTCGGGCTTCTCGGCCCGGGCGTGGACGTGGCGCAGCGGCCCGAGCAGCAGGAGGACCGGGATCAGCAACGAGACCGCGTCGACGAGGTAGATGGTGGTGAAGGTGCTGGGTCGGCTCACGTCGACGTAGAGGCCGCTGACGACGCCGCCGACCCCGATGCCGAGGTTGACCAGGGCGAAGTTGACGCCGAAGTACTGCGTGCGCAGCGGGCCCTGCACGATCGAGGCGACCATCGAGTTGAACGCCGGCCAGGTGACGCCGGAGACGCCCATCAAGGTCGTCGCGACGATGGCCGCCGGCACCGTCTCGGCGAAGGCCAGCACCACGACACCGACCATGTGGACCAGGCACGCGACGAGGGTGACCAGCCGGGCGCCGTACTTGTCGACCGCCACTCCACCCGGACCGGTGAGCAGCACGCCGACCGTGAAGATCCACGCCATCAGCAGACCGGCGACGTCGAGGCCGATGCCGCGCACCTCGTGGAGGTAGATCACCGTGAACGGCAGGGTCATCCCCCGCCCGAAGAGCTGGATCGCGACCGTGGAGAGCAGCCACCTGCCCTCGCGGGGCAGCTGGCTCCAGAACGACCTCAGCGTGGTCTTGGGGGCGGGCTCGGACATCGCGTCGATGGTCGCACCGACCACCGACAGCCCACGACCGGATTTCGGTCAGTGCCGACGCGGACTCCCGGCGCCGGAAATCGGCTTGTCGAGCTAGGGACGACAAGTTCAGGGAAGCCGACAGTCGGCGCCGGTCAGCGACCGATGGCCCGAGCGGCGAGGTCGACGTCCTCCTCGTCGTTCCAGAGGTGGAAGGAGACGCGCGCGCGGCCGGCGCGGCCCGAGGCGGTGACTCCCGGCCGCGGTCAGGGCCGCGAGGTGCGCGCCGCCGGGGTCGGGCCACGACACGATGGCGCTGTCGGACGGCCCGAGGTCGAGCCGGGCGCGGAACGCGTTGGCCAGGCCGACGTCGTGGTCGTGCACCTCGGCGGGGTCGAGCGAGACGGCGAAGCCCAGGGCGGCCTCGGCGCCGACCCAGGCGTGCCAGGCCGGCGAGAGGTCGAACCGGCTGGCGTCGTCGGCCAGGTCGAGCGCGGGCCCGTAGCAGGAGGCCCACGGGTCGGCGGCGGAGTACCACCCGGCCGTCAGCGGCCTGATCTCGGCCATGCGCGCGGTCCGAGAACGCCGCGAACGCGCTGCCCCGCGGTCGCGCACAGCCACTTGTAGGTGTGGCAGACGACCAGGTCGGCGTCGAGACCGGTCGTGGGCAGCCAGCCGGTCGCCTGGGTGATGTCGACGAGCACGCGGGCGCCGTACGAGCGCGCGGCCGCGGACACGGCAGCCGCATCGGCCACCTCGCCGGTGCTCGACTGCACGAGGGCGAAGGCGACCATCCAGGTGTCCGGCCCGACCGCGTCGGCGAGGTCGGCGACCGGCACGTGCCGCACGCGCACGTCGCCGCGCGCCAGGAACGGCCTGACGACCGACGCGAAGTCGCCGTCGACGCACACCACCTCCGCGCCGGCAGGTACGGCGGCCGCGGCCAGCGCGACGAACGCCGACGCCGTCGACCCGATCGCCACCCGCCACGGTCGACGCCGAGCAGCGTGGCGGCGTGGCCACGGCCCTGCTCGACCAGCGCGGTGTACTCCACCATGTCGGCCGTCCCGTCGGCCCACCGCTCCAGGTCGCGCCGCACGGCCTCGATCGTGACGTCCGCCGGGATCCCGAGCGTCGCCACCCCCAGGTACCCGCGCCCCGCCGCGAACCTGTCCCTGCACGTCGAGTCCCACGCCCCCATCCTCCCGCCCACCGGGATAGTCCGCTGACGAAAACTGCCGCTCGAGCGCGGTTCGAGGACGCTTTTCGTCAGCGGACTATCCCGCCAGCGGCGGCGTGTCGGAGGTCGGGGATAGCGTGGGGCGCATGATCAGGATCGGCGCGCACGTCGAGCAGCAGGACCCGCTCGCGGAGGCGAAGGCCCGCGAGACCGACCTGGTGCAGTTCTTCCTCGGCGACCCGCAGGGCTACAAGGGGCCGGAGGTGCGCTACGCCGGCGGGCTCGAGGGGCTGCGCGACGACGCGGCGGCGGCCGGCGTCGACCTCTACGTCCACGCCCCCTACCTCGTCAACGTCGCCACCACCAACAACCGCATCCGCATCCCGTCCCGCAAGCTCCTCCAGCAGCACGTCGACGCCGCGGCCGCTCTCGGCGCCAAGGGGCTGATCGTCCACGGCGGCCACGTCGACAAGGCCGACGACGTCGAGACCGGCTTCGACAACTGGCGCAAGGCGATCGAGGCGACCGACATCAAGCTGCCGCTGCTGATCGAGAACACCGCCGGCGGCGACAACGCGATGACCCGCTACCTCGAGCGCATCGACCGGGTCTTCGACGCCATCTCCTCGGCCGAGGGCGCCGACCTGGTCGGCTTCTGCCTCGACACCTGCCACGCCCACGCGGGCGGCAACGCCCTCGAGACCGTCGTCGAGGACGTCTTGAAGGTGACCGGCCGCATCGACCTGGTCCACGCCAACGACAGCCGCGACGACTTCGACTCCGGCGCCGACCGGCACGCCAACTTCGGCTCCGGCCGCATCGACCCCGACCTGCTGGCCGCCGTGGTCCGCGACGCCGGCGCGCCCGTCATCTGCGAGACCCCCGGAGGAGCGGCGGAGCACCGCGCCGACTTCGCCTTCCTCCGGGAGCGTGTGTGACGGAGCCGCTGAGCCGACGTGGCTTGTTCGACGCTCCGATCGGCGACCGCGACCCGGGACCAGTCGCCTACGGCGACGACGCCGCGTAGCGCTCGGGCATCCTCGGCGAGCAGTCGGCGTACGTCGCCCGGCGGAGGCCGCGGCCGTACGACGATCCCGGGCGACATCTCATCGACCCGACGTCGAGGCCTGGCAGGGTCGGTCTGATCGCCGACTGCCTACGACGAAGGAGCCGCGCACCTGGGGGTCGGTGCGCGGCTCCTCGCGAGTGCTGCCTCTCCTAGGCTTTGACGCCCTGCAGGACCTCCAGCACCTCGTCCGCCGACCGGGCCGCACGCAGCTGGCCCACGCGGTCCTTGTCGGTGAACGTCTCGGCGATCTTCGCCAGCAGCGCCAGGTGGTCGTTGCCGGCGCCGGCGATGCCGAGCACGAACTCCGCCGGCTTGCCGTTCCAGTCGACCGGCTCGTCGTACCTCACGAACGAGATCGCGGTGCGCCGGATCGCGCCCTTGGACTCGTTGGTGCCGTGGGGGATCGCCAAGCCGTTGCCCATGTGCGTCGAGACCGACTGTCTCCCGCTCGTGCATCGCCGCGACGTACGACGGGTCGACGGCGCCGGCGTCCACCAGCAGGCGTCCGGCCTCCTCGATCGCCGCGTCGCGGTCGCG
Organism: uncultured Actinomycetota bacterium; assembly: GCA_963790295.1. GTDB lineage: Bacteria > Actinomycetota > Actinomycetes > Propionibacteriales > Nocardioidaceae > Nocardioides. The sequence goes on along the minus strand of CAWBOE010000001.1, from coordinate 93,426 downwards.
AGCGGTGCCGCCCAGAACGATCGAGCTCGCCGCGAGCACGTCACCCTCGGAGCCTCCCGGGGCCTCAGCTTTTGGGGCCGCCTCTCCCTCCTCGGCGTTGGACTGCGAGACGAGCTCGACGATCTCGTCGTACCTCGGGCTGCCCATGAAGTTGTCGACGGACACGTGGATCGCCGACGGCGTCTTCAGCTTGGCCCGGTCGGTCAGGTCCTGGTGGGTGACCACCAGGTCGACGTCGTCGGCCAGGTTGGAGATCGCCTTGTTGACGACGGTGACCTCACCGTGGCCGGCGGCCTGGATCTTCTTGCGCAGCACCGAGGCGCCCATCGCCGAGGAGCCCATGCCCGCGTCGCAGGCGAACACGATGGAGCGGATCTCCTTGACCGCGGTGCCGCCGCCCGTCAGGGCGCCGGCGACCGACGACTTCTTGCCCTTCATCGCCTCCATGCTGGCCGTGGCCGCGGCGAGCTCGTCGCCCTCGTCCTCGGCCTTGTCGAGCTTGAGCAGGAACGAGGCGACCAGGAAGGAGACCGTGGCGGAGAAGACGACCGACGCCGTCGTGCCGACGATGCTGCTGGCCGGCGACTGCAGCCAGACCGCGATGATCGAGCCCGGCGCAGCGGGGGCCTGCAGGCCGGAGTCGAAGACCATGTTGGTCGCCACGCCGGTCATGCCGCCGAGGATGACGGCCGCGATCAGCTTCGGCTTCATCAGCACGTAGGGGAAGTAGATCTCGTGGATGCCGCCGACGAACTGGATCAGCGCCGCGCCGGGGGCCGAGGCCTTGGCCACGCCCTTGCCGAAGAACGTGAAGGCCAGCAGCAGACCCAGACCGGGGCCGGGGTTGGCCTCGATCAGGAACAGGATCGACTTGCCCTCCTCGAGCGCCTCTGCGGTGCCCAGCGGGGTGAAGACGCCGTGGTTGATGGCGTTGTTGAGGAACAGCACCTTGGCCGGCTCGACGAAGATCGAGGCCAGCGGCAGGAGGTTCTCGTCGACCAGGAAGTCGACGACGTTCTCGGCCAGGTTGGAGAACGCCTCCACGAACGGGCCCGCGACCGAGAAGCCGACGATCGCCAGGATCATGCCCCAGATGCCGGCCGAGAAGTTGTTGACCAGCATCTCGAAGCCCGGCCTGATCTTGTGCTCCCACACGGCGTCGAGGCGCTTCATGGTGTAGCCGCCGAGCGGGCCCATGATCATCGCGCCGAGGAACATCGGGGTTCCCTCGGCTCCGGCGATCGCGCCCATCGTGGCGATCGCGCCGACGACGCCTCCGCGGATGCTGTCGTTGTACATCATCCGGCCGCCGGTGTAGCCGAGCAGGAGCGGCAGCAGGTAGGTGATCATCGGGCCGACGATGCCGCCGTCCTCGCCGTTCCAGCCGCCGAGGGCCGAGACGAAGCCGTAGTCGTACTGGCCCTCCTCGATGCCCGGCGGGTAGCCGAACCACTTGTCACCGATCAGGGTGATCCAGCCGACCTGGATGAACAGGGCCGTGATCAGGCCCCAGGCGATGAAGGCGCCGATGTTCGGCAGGACCATGTTGGACAAGAACGTGCCGAACCTCTGCACGTGTACCCGCGCCCCTCCGCGGGGCGCTGCGGTGGCTGTCGAGGCCATCGAGGGTTCCTCTCGTTGATCAAGGCACGTGACGCCCGTCACGCGTCGTTGAGCCGCATTCTGCACCGAATCGGGCACATTGCCAAGCATTCGGACAGAGTTTTCTGCCCGTTTGTGTGGCTTTTCTGGTACGGCGAGCGGTAGCGTCGGCATCACCAGCCCCGATCGCTACCTGCGAAAGGACCACGCCTGCGATGAAGGCCCTGCGCTTCTACGCCCCCGAGGACGTCCGCGTCGAGGACGTCCCCGAACCCGAGTGCGGCCCCGACGAGATCAAGCTGAGGGTGAAGAACTGCTCCACCTGCGGCACCGACGTGAAGATCTTCTACAACGGCCACCAGAACCTCAGCCCGCCCCGGACCATCGGCCACGAGATCGCCGGGGAGGTGGTCGAGGTCGGCGCGGACGTCAACGCGACGTACGGGTCCGACTGGAAGCCCGGCGACCGCGCCCAGGTGATCGCGGCCGTGCCGTGCGGCGACTGCTACGAGTGCCACAAGGGCTGGATGGCCGTGTGCCAGAACCAGACCTCGGTCGGCTACCAGTACGACGGCGGGTTCGCCGAGTACATGATCGTCCCGAAGCAGGTGCTCAAGGTCGACGGCCTCAACCGGATCCCCGACAACGTCGGGTACGACGAGGCGTCGGCCGCCGAGCCGTTCGCGTGCGCCATCAACGCCCAGGAGCTGCTCGGCATCGAGCCGGGCGACACGGTCGTGGTCTTCGGCGCCGGCCCGATCGGGTGCATGCACATCCGGATCGCCCGCGGCGTGCACCAGGCCGGCCCGGTCTACCTCGTCGACGTCAACAACGAGCGGCTGAAGATGTCTGCCGAGGCGGTGCAGCCCGAAGAGACGATCAACGGCGCCGAGGTCGACGTCGTCGAGCGGGTGATGGAGCTGACCGGAGGCCGCGGAGCCGACGTGATCATCACCGCCACCGCCGCCAACGTCACCCAGGAGCAGGCCATCTCGATGGCCGCCCGCAACGGCCGGATCTCCTTCTTCGGCGGCCTGCCCAAGACCGACCCGTTCATCAAGTGCGACAGCAACCTCGTGCACTACCGCCAGCTGCACATCCACGGCGCGAACGGCTCCGCCCCCGAGCACAACAAGCGCGCGCTGGAGTACATCTCCACCGGTCAGGTCCCGGTCAAGGACCTGATCACCGAGCACATCCCCCTCGACCGGGTGCTCGACGCGTTCTCGATCGTCAAGAACGGCGAGGCGATCAAGGTCACGGTCGAGCCGTGACATATCGCTGCCTCGACGCAAGGCGTCGAGCGCGTGTCCGAAACGCGCGACTGAGGCATCGCGTCGTTCACCTCGTCGCGCGGTTCTCGCTCGGCGTCGCCTCGCACGGTCCTCGCTCAGACGCGATGGCCGCGCCGGACCTCGGCTGGTGGCCGCCCCGCTAGCGTGGGCCGGGTGACGGACGACCTGAGGGTGCGGGCGATCAGCCCGGAGCAGCACCTGGCGTTCGTACGCGCGCAGCCGTCGGTGAGCTTCCTGCAGACGCCGGCGTGGGCGCAGGTGCAAGCCCGAGTGGCGCGCGGAGTCGCTGGGCTGGTTCAGTGGCGACGACCTCGTGGGCGCGGGCCTCGTGCTCCACCGGCCGATCCCGCGCGTGCCCAGCCGGTCGCTGGCCTACCTGCCCGAGGGGCCCGTCATCGACTGGGCGGCCGACGACCTCGGCGCCTGGCTGGCGCCGATGGCCACGCACCTCAAGCAGCAAGGGGCGTTCGCGGTGCGGATGGGCCCGCCCGTCGTGACCCGACGCTGGTCGGCGGCGCAGGTCAAGGACGGCATCGCCGATCCCGCCGTACGCCGCCTCGACGACGTGGCGCCCACCCACCGCGAGCCGGTGGGAGCGCGCGTGGTCTCGCAGCTGCGGCGGCTCGGGTGGTCGCTCCAGGGCGAGGACGCGGGCGGGTTCGCCGCCGGCCAGCCGCGCTACAACTTCCAGATCCCCCTGGTGTCCGCCGACGGCCGGCCGCTGACCGAGGCCGACGTGCTCGCCGGGATGAACCAGCAGTGGCGGCGCAACATCAAGAAGGCAGACAAGTCCGGCGTCCAGGTCACCCGAGGCGCCGGCCGACTCCGCGGACGGCCGACCTCAAGGCCTTCCACGACCTCTACGCCCACACGGCCGAGCGCGACCACTTCACCCCGCGCCCGGTCGGCTACTTCCGCGTGATGCTCGAGGCGATGCGGGCCGAGGACCCCGACCGCGCCACGCTGTGGCTGGCCCACCACGAGGGGGACCTCGTCGCGGCCACGATCGCCGTCCGCGTCGGCACCCATGCGTGGTACTCCTACGGCGCCTCCTCCACCGAGAAGCGCGACGTGCGCGGCTCGAACGCCGTGCAGTGGGCGATGATGCGCGACGCGCTGGCAGCCGGGGCCACGGTCTACGACCTCCGCGGCATCACCGACACCCTCGACCCCGACGACCCGCACGCCGGGCTGATCCAGTTCAAGGTCGGCACCGGCGGCGAGGCGGTCGAGCACGTCGGCGAGTGGGACCTCCCGCTGCGACCCCTGCTCTACCGCGCCTTCCAGCTGGCCATGAGGCGCCGATGAGCCTCACCCTCACGGTCGACGGCGACCGCTGGCGCCGCCACCTGCGCGCAGTCGCGGCGGCGCAGCCCGGGCTGGTGCCGGTGGCCAAGGGCAACGGCTACGGCTTCGGTCTCGGCCGGCTCGCGCGCAAGACCGACTGGCTCGGCTGCGACACCCTGGCGGTCGGCACCTACTCCGAGCTGCCCGAGGTGGCCAGCCGCTTCGCCGGCGACCTGCTGGTGCTGACGCCCTGGCGACCGTTCGGCCCGGCGCTCGAGGTGCCCGAGGCGCTCCACAAGCGCGTGGTGCACACCGTCTCGCGGGTCGAGGACCTGCGCGACCTCCGGTCGCGGCAGCCGGACGCGCGCTTCGTCCTCGAGCTGGTCACGAGCATGCTGCGCCACGGCCTCGATGCCGCCGGCCTCCGCGCGGCCGCCGCGGAGCTCGGGTCCTCAGGGCTCGCGGCGCCTCGAAGGCATCGCCCTGCACCTCCCGCTCGCGAGCGGGTCGCACCTGGCCGAGGTGCACCGACTCGTCGACGAGGTCGTGGGTGCGGGGCTGGGGCCGGGCCGGGCCGGGCTGCGGGGCGGCGCGTCACGCTGTGGGTCTCGCACCTGACCGACGACGAGCTCGGCAAGCTGCGCGCCACCCACGCCGACTTCGACATCCGCCCACGGGTCGGCACCAACCTGTGGCTCGGCGACCGGTCCGCGCTGCGCGTCAGCGCCACCGTGCTCGACGTGCACGCCGGTCGAGCGCGGCGAGGTGTTCGGCTACCGCGGCCGCAGCGCGCCGAAGTCCGGCCACGTCGTCGTGGTCAGCGGCGGCACCGCCCACGGCATCGGCCTGGAGGCGCCGACGGGCGACTTCTCGATCAAGGCCCGCGCCGCCACCTTGGCGCGCGGCGGCCTCGACGCGGCCGGCTTCGTGCGGTCCCCGTTCACCATCGACGGCAAGCAGCGGCTGTTCGCCGAGCCCCCGCACATGCAGGCCTCGATGCTGTTCCTGCCGTCGGGGGCGCACGTACCCGCCGTCGGCGACGAGGTCGACGTACGCGTGCGGTTCACGGCCACGACGTTCGACCGCGTCGTCATCGCCTGAGCCCGTCCCATTCGGGTCGTGTGCCTGAGAACGCGCTCCAGCGCGTCGTGGGGCACACGACCCGGTCACCGCAGGCTGAGGGACGGGGTGCGCGGGAGGTGCGCGCGCCAGCCGAGCTCGCGCACCGGGTCGTGCAGGGGCAGCAGGATGTCGCGGACCACGACGGCGACCAGGTAGAGCTCGCCGGCCATCCGGAGCAGGATGGCGAACCAGTAGAACTCCGCGTCGCCGCCGTCGCCGGGCGCCAGGAAGTTGCCGAGGTACCACCACACCGACGCGAAGTAGAAGACCTCGGTCGCCTGCCAGACCACCTGGTCGCGCACCCGGGGCCGGGCGAGGACGGCGAGGGGCAGGAGCCACAGCACGTACTGCGGCGAGTAGACCTTGTTGACGAGCAGGAAGCCCGCGACCACCAGGAAGCCCAGCTGCGCCAGCCGGGGAGTCGCCGGCGCGGTCAGCCCGATCACGAGTACGCCGATGCACCAGCCCCCGAAGAACAGCCACGACCAGAGGTTGATGGTGTCGGCCGAGGTGGCCCAGTCGAACCGCTGGTCGAGCACCAGCCACACCGACCCCAGGTCGGCTGAGCGGCCGGAGTTGAACCGCCAGAAGGTCTTCCAGTCCTCCGGCCCCGAGAGGAACGCCGGGGCGTTGACGAGCAGCCAGGTGACCGCGGCGGCGGCGTACGCCTCACCGAGCTCGCGGAAGCGCCGGTTGCGCAGGCAGATCACCAGGATGCCGCCGAGGAGGAACAGCGGGTAGAGCTTGGTGGCGATGCCCAGCCCGACCAGCGCACCGGTCAGGACGGTGCGGTCGCGCGCCCACGCCCACAGGGCGCCCGCCACGCAGGCGACCGCGAGCATGTCCCAGTTGACCAGCCCGGCCAGGGCGCAAGGTCGGCGAGACCGCGAACAGCGCGGCGTCCCAGGGCCGGCCCGGATGGACCCCGGCCAGGAGCCAGGCCGCGATCAGGGCGAGCAACGCGAAGCCGACGGCGTTGACGGCCACGAAGCGCAGCATCTCGGCGCGGACCTCCGGTTGCCCGGCCAGCTCGGAGGCGGGAACGCCGGCGCGCTCCGCCACGTCCGGCGAGCCGCTCAGCTGCTGGGTGATCTCCGCGGACCACCAGGCCCAGTAGGAGATCACGACGGGGTACTCCATGGCCGCGTAGCGGGCGCGTACCGAGTCGTCGTCGAGGTAGGGCCAGTGCAGCTCCACGAACCCGCGGCCGGTGTAGAGGTAGGGCAGGTCGGAGTAGCACATGTTGGTGTAGCTGACGTTGGAGTCGCCCCACTTGACGTTGAAGCACGGCACGTCCTTGACCATCCCGAGGGCGAAGCAGACCGCGGTCAGCGCGAGCAGCACGCGCACCGGCGTCCACCAGGGGTGCCGGCCCGCATGGGTGCCGACAGGGCCGCCGATGCCCTCGCTGAGCACCCGGACGGCGGGGTCCTCCACCGAGGGGTGCACCCGTCGCCGTGGCAGCCCCGTTGACGGGCCGGTCGATCGGTCGGTCGGCACGTCGGCTACCCCATCACATCGGTGGTCGAGCCGTCCGGCGCGGCGCGGCCAGCGAGGGTCCGTGTCACACGTGGGTCAGGATCAGCGCAGACCGACCGACGGGCGCGCCGCGAGAGCTCGCCGCCGGGGTCGGCGACTGGGTCGCCTGCTGGGTCGCCTGCTGGGTCGTCTGCTGCTGTGACGGCGTCGGGTTGACGGTGATCGTCGGGGCGACCGTGCCGGACGGCGTCGGCTCCGGAGTGGGCGTGATCGTCGGCGTCGGCGTGACCGTCGGCGTCGGCTCCGTCGTCGGGACCCCGGTCGGGTCCTTGGTCGGCTCGTCGGTCGGCTCGTCGGTCGGCTCGTCGGTCGGCGTGTCCGTCGGGCTGGGCGTCTTGGTCGGCCGCCTCGTCGGTGGCGCGGTGGTGGGCTCGGGCTCGTGCCCGTCGGTGGGTGCCTCGCCGTCGACGTTGGCCGGCTCGCGGGAACTCCTCGACGTCCATGCCCTCCATGACCTGCTGCATGATCGCGGTCCACGTCTGGGCGGGGTAGACGGCGCCGAAGTACGACGGCAGCCAGCCGTCGAGCTGGTCGTCGCCGTCGCCCCGGACGTACATGACCGCCGTCGAGCGCTGCGGCGTGAAGCCCACGAACCACGCCGAGGAGACCTGGTCCTTGTCGTTGGTGGCCGTGCCGGTCTTGCCCGCAGCCGGGCGGCCGAGCTCGAGTGCCGCCTGGCCGGTGCCGTTCTGCACCACCTGCTGCATGGCGTAGGAGACGTCGGCGTCGATGTCGGGGTCGAGCGCGTCGGTGTTGACCACGTCGTAGACCTTCGGGTCCTCGCCCGTGCGGTCCTCGACCTTCTTGATCACGTGGACGTTGGCGCGCACGCCGCCGTTGGCGATGGTGGCGTAGGCGTTGGCCATGTTGATCGGGCTGATCCGGGCCCGGCCGAGGGTGATCAGGGTGTCGTCGGAGCTGAAGTCGCGGCTGACCTTCGGGATGCCCGGATACTTCTTGTTGGCCTTGGCGGGCGGGATGCCCATCGCCTCGGCCGTCTCCATGATCTTCTCGGGCCCGTCGGGGATCGAGGCGGACATGTCGACGAACGCGGTGTTGATCGACTCCTCCAGCGCGGTGACGCGCGTCGACGCTCGAGCCGTAGTCGTTGCCGTCGCCGCCGCCCTCGTTGCGGACCTCGAGGCCGTCGGGGAACTCGTAGGGCGAGTTGCCCTCGAAGGTGTCCTCGAGCGAGAACCCCTCCTTGATCGCGGTCGCCAGCGTGAACGGCTTGAACGTCGACCCGACCATGCCGCCGGCCTCGGCCCAGTTGATCTGGGAGTCGAGGTAGTCCTGGCCGGCGTAGAAGCCGAGCAGCGCGCCGGTGCCGGGCTCGACCGTGGCGGCCGCGACGTGCAGCTCCTTGTCGCCGAAGCCCTCGGGCTTCTGGGACAGCACGCCCTCCTCGGCGGCCTGCATCGCCTCGGGGGTGAACGTCGTGGTGACCCGGAGGCCGCCGCCGTCGATCTCCTCCTCGGAGTAGCCCATCTGCCGCAGCTCGTTGCGGACCAGGCGGAGCATGTGGCCCTTCTGGCCGCCGTACTGGCTGTCGGCCTGGATCTTGGGGAACTTCGGCAGCGCCTGGCTGGCGCGGTCGGCCTCCTCGGCGGTGATGTCGCCGGTGTCGGCCATCGACGCCGAGGACGTAGTCGTAGCGGGCCTTGAGCTCGGCCTTCGCGTCCTTGCCCGCCTTGGGGTCGAGGTCGTTGGGGTCGTTGAGAACGCTCGCCAGGACGGCGGCCTGCTTGAGGTTGAGGTCCTTGGCCGGGACGTCGAAGTAGGCCATCGCGGCGGCCTGGATGCCGTAGGCGCCGCGGCCGAAGTAGATGGTGTTGAGGTAGCCCTCGAGGATCTGCTGCTTGCTCTGCTCGCGCTGGAGCTTCAGGGAGAGGAAGGCCTCCTTGAGCTTGCGCTTGAGGGACCGCTCCTGGGTGAGGTAGAGGATCTTCACGTACTGCTGGGTGATCGTCGACGCGCCCTGCGTGCTGTTGCCGCGGGCGTTGCTGAACGCCGCCCGGATGATGCCCTTGGGGTCGATGCCCTGGTTGGTCCAGAAGCTCTGGTCCTCGGCCGCGACGACCGCCTGCTTGATGTTGTCGGGCATCTCGCTGTAGGGGATCGACTCGCGGTTCTGGGTCGCGAAGGTGCCCAGCTCGGTCTTGCCGTCGGCGTAGTAGATGCGCGTCGTCTCGGTCTGGAAGTCGGCGTTGGGGTTGGGGATCGTGGTCTGGGTGTAGGCGTAGTAGAACGCCCCGATGCCCGTCAGCGTGGTGACCAGACCGACGATCAGCAGCCACTTCAGGACGGTCAGCACCCGTCGCTTCATCGGCTTCTTCTGGGCCGGGCGCTTGGGCTTGCGGGTGACCGCAGGCCCGTCGGCGCGACGCTTGCTCAACTCATCGACTCCGTGACTCGGGTCCGGGAGAGGTCCCGGGTCGGGGAAGGACAACCCCACGAGGGTACGGGGCGGCTCCCGCGCGCACCCAACCAACGCGCATGTGACGTGCGGTACCCCGCTTCGCGGTCGCTGGGCCGGCCGGCAGGTCGGATCCGAAGCTGGTCTGCAGTGCGTTCGAGCTCGTGGCCGTCTGCGTCTCGGCCCACCGCCGACTTGCGCAACCGATGTATCGTGTTGATACGTTCACCCGATAGGTTGAACCGATAGAGCGAAACGAGACAGGGGGCACGCGTGGCACGCAAGGGCGCAGCGTTGGAGATGGCCGTTCTCGGCCTGCTCCACGAGTCGCCGCTGCACGGCTACGAGCTCCGCAAGCGGCTGAACCTGCTGCTCGGGTGGACCCGCCTCCTCTCCTATGGCTCGCTCTACCCCGCGCTCAAGCGGATGCTGCGCGACGGGCGTGATCACCGAGGTCACCAACCCCGCGTCGGTCTCGCTGCGCCAGCGGATCACCTACCAGATCACGCCGGCAGGGCGCGAGGTGTTCGCCCACGAGGTCACCGACGACGGGCCCAACGCGTGGGAGGACGAGAGCTTCAACATGCGGTTCGCGTTCTTCTCGCGCACCAGCGCCGACGTCCGGCTGCGGATCCTCGAGGGGCGCCGTTCGCGCCTCCAGGAGCGCCTCGACCGCCAGCGCCGCGTGGCGGGTGGCGACGACCGCTACCTCAGCGAGCTGCGCCGCCACGCCATCGAGTCCGTCGAGCGCGAGGTCCGCTGGCTCACCGACCTGATCAACGCCGAACGCAGCACCGGACAACGGTCCCACCAGCAGCGAGCCCCGACAGTCACCAGACCCACCCCACCAGAAGTGCACCGGCCGTGACGCCGGCGGCCGAAACGCCGTAGGCACGCAGTGAAGGAAGGAAGACCCGGCATGGGATCGGTTCGAGTAGCAATCGTGGGCGTCGGCAACTGCGCGACGTCCCTCATCCAGGGCGTGCAGTACTACGCCAAGGCTGAGGCCGGCACCACCGTGCCGGGCCTGATGCACGTCATGTTCGGCGACTACCACGTCAACGACGTGGAGTTCGTCGCGGCGTTCGACGTCGACGACAAGAAGGTCGGCAAGGACCTCTCCGAGGCCATCAACGCCTCCGAGAACAACACCATCAAGATCGCCGAGGTGCCGACGCTCGGCATCGAGGTGCAGCGCGGCCCGACGCTCGACGGCCTCGGCAAGTACTACCGCCAGACCATCGAGGAGTCCGCGCGCCGACCCGGTCGACGTCGTGCGCGTGCTCAAGGAGACCCAGGCCGACGTGATGGTGTCCTACCTGCCGGTGGGCTCCGAGGAGGCCGACAAGTTCTACGCCCAGTGCGCGATCGACGCGGGCGTGGCCTTCGTCAACGCGCTCCCGGTGTTCATCGCCTCCGACCCCGAGTGGGCCAAGAAGTTCGAGGACGCCGGCGTCCCGATCGTCGGCGACGACATCAAGTCGCAGGTCGGCGCGACCATCACCCACCGCGTGCTGGCCAAGCTGTTCGAGGACCGCGGCGTCGCCCTCGACCGCACCTACCAGCTCAACGTCGGCGGCAACATGGACTTCAAGAACATGCTCGAGCGCGAGCGCCTGGAGTCCAAGAAGGTCTCCAAGACCCAGGCCGTCACCTCCAACCTGCAGGGCGAGCTGGCCGGCAAGACCTCCGACCGCAACGTCCACATCGGCCCGTCCGACTACGTCGCGTGGCTCGACGACCGCAAGTGGGCCTACGTCCGCCTCGAGGGCCGTGCGTTCGGCGACGTGCCGCTGAACCTCGAGTACAAGCTCGAGGTCTGGGACTCCCCCAACTCCGCCGGCATCATCATCGACGCGATCCGCGCCGCGAAGATCGCCAAGGACCGCGGCCAGGGCGGCCCGGTCATCTCGGCGTCGTCCTACCTGATGAAGTCCCCGCCCGTGCAGCTGCCCGACGACGAGGGCCGCCGCCGCGTCGAGGCGTTCATCGCCGGCGAGGAGTAGACTCCCGCGACGCATCGCAGCGCCAGCGAGGCTCGTGACCGGTCGCACCGTCGACCGTCTGCGCGCGCCTCCGACCCGCCGCGAGTCGCTCACCCGCTGGGCGGAGTCGGGCGACCGGATTGCCTCTAGCCTTCGAGTCATGACCGAGAACCCGCCTCCCCCGTCCGGAACCCCCGAGGGCGGTGGCTACTCCTCCGCCGCCCCAGAACCCCTACGGCTCGCAGCCGTCGACGCCGCCTCCGCCGCCCCCAGAACCCCTACACCTCCCAGCCGCCCCCGCCGGCCGACCCGTACGCCGGCAACCCGCCCGCCGCCGGCCAGACGCCGTACGGCTCGCCCCGCAGGAGCCCGCGCCCGGCCAGACGCCCGTACGGCGCCGAGGCCTACCCGGTGGCCCCCGGCGGGCCCGCGCCCGTCGCCGGCGCCCAGCCGGGCGACCTGCTGCCGCGGTTCCTGTCCCGCCTGATCGACGGCCTGATCCTCCTCGTCGTCAACGTGATCCTGGTCGTCGTCCTCAACAACGTCATCGCCGGCGTGATCGGCGGCATCATCTACCTCGGCTACTACGCCTACCTGGAGTCCAGCCGCGGCCAGACGTTCGGCAAGCAGATCATGAAGCTGCGCGTGCACGGCGCCTCCGGCGGCAACCCGACGATGGAGGAGGCCCTGCGCCGCAACGCCTGGGCAGCGCTCGGCATCATCAGCGGGCTTCCCGCCTGGGCATGGCTCTTCGGCCTGGTCGAGCTGGTCGCGGTCATCGCCATCGCCGTGACCATCAGCCAGGACCCGCTCAAGCGCGGCTGGCACGACAAGTTCGGCAACACCAGCGTCACCAAGGAGGGCTGAGCCTACCGTCGGTCGAGGACCGCCAGGCCCGTCCGACCCGTCGGCGCGACGTCCGGTTCGTGACGGCGCCGGCGGCCTCCTCAACCGCGCGGTCAGCCGTTGAGCAGGTTGCCGATCACGCCGCCGCCGCCACCGCCGGTGTTCTGCGAGGGCGGCGCCCACTCGCTGGGCTGCACCACCACGAAGCCGGGGCCGTGGAAGGCGTACTGGAACGCCTCGCCCGAGCCGCCGCGGACCATCGAGGAGAACTTCATCGAGCTGACCACGTTCGGGCACCAGGTTGGCCGACCAGGCGACGGCGGCCTGCACGTCGACGTACGTCGGCTGGCTGGCGCAGTCGAGCACGACCGGCTTGCCGACGGTGCACAGCGCGACGGTGCCCTGCCCGTGCACGGTGGTGTTGAACAGCCCGCCGGCCATGATGCCGGCGCCCTTGACCCGGTTGATGTCCCAGCTCAGCGCGGCGTCGAAGGCCAGCAGGTTGCGGCCGTTGACGCTGATGCCGTCGCCGCCGAGGTCGAGCAGGTAGACGTAGCCGGCGTCGCTGGCGAAGAACACCTCGCCCTGGCCGGTCACCCGCATCAGCGGCATGTCCTCGGAGGTGACCATCTTCTTCAGCAGCTTGCCGACGCTGCCGGCCTTCTCGTGCAGGAACTCCACGCGCCCCTGGTAGGCCACCATCGCGCCCTTGACCGCCAGCACGTCGGGCCCGAGGGAGACCCGCAGCAGCTGGCTGTTCTGCAGCACGAAGCGCTGCTGGGACTCGTTCTCGAGGTTGCTCTGCTCGAAGAGGTCGCTCTGCATGGACAGCGAGGCAGCGGCGTGAGGTCTCGGCTGTAGGGTGGATCGACCCGTGATGACCGATCGCCCGACGAGCTGGCGCCCGCCTGACCGCCGAGCTGGACGAGCGGCTGGCGGACGCGGACGCGGCGCTTGGCGTCGCGTTACCCGGGCGAGCGGGCGGGCCGGCAGCCGGTGCACACGGCGTACGTGCCGGCGGACAGGTACGCCGCCGACACCGCGCGCGCAGTGGGGTCGAGGAGGCGACTGGCGCTGCTCGACGAGCACGCCGACAAGTTCGCGACCGTGGTCGCCGACGCCGACATCATCCGGCGGGTCAAGGCCAAGCTCGCCGACGAGCCGGTCGAGGACCTGCGCATCGACTTCGAGGACGGCTACGTCGGGCCCCGGGTCGGTTCGACGACGCGGCCGAGGACGACCACGTCCGCGCAGGCCGCGCACGCGCTCGCCGAGTCGCAGCAGGACGAGACGGCGCCGCCGTTCACCGGCATCCGGATCAAGTCGTTCGAGAAGCCGACCCGGGCCCGCGGCGTGCGCACGCTGACCCACTTCGTGGCCGACCCTGGCCGAGTCGCGCGGGTCGCTCGACACCGTTCGTGGTCACGCTGCCGAAGGTGACCAGCACCGAGCAGGTCGCGGCGTTCGTGCACGCGGCGTCGACCATCGAGGACGAGCTGGGGCTGGCCGACACGGCGATCCGCTTCGAGATCCAGGTCGAGACCCCGCAGTCGGTGCTCGGCCCCGACGGCACGGCGCTGGTCGCCCGGATGGTGCACGCGTCCGGCGGGCGGCTGACGGCGCTGCACTACGGCACCTACGACTACTCCGCGTTCTGCGGCATCGCCGCCGAGCAGCAGTCGCTGGAGCATCCGGTCGCCGACCACGCCAAGCTGGTCATGCAGGCGGCCGCCGCCGGCACCGGCGTCCGGCTCTCCGACGGCTCGACCAACGTGCTGCCGGTCGGCGACGGCCGACGACGTGCACGCCGCCTGGCTCAACCACCACCGGCTCGTCACGCGCTCGCTCGAGCACGGCTTCTACCAGGGCTGGGACCTGCACCCCGGCCAGCTGCCGACGCGGTACGCCGCGACGTACGCGTTCTTCCGCACCGGCCTGCCGCGCGCCCTCGACCGCGGCTCGCGCGACTACGCCGAGCAGCGGGCCGGCGGCATCGCCGACGAGCCCGCGACGGCCCGCGCGCTGGCCGACTTCGTGCTGCGCGGCCTCGACTGCGGCGCCGTCGACGCCGACGAGGTACAGGAGGGCTGCGGCCTCGGCGACGCCGACCTGCGGGCGCTGGCGCGCCGTTAGACGGAGCCGGGCCGCCGCGAGGTCCAGTGCCGCCCGCGAGCGCCGAACTGCGCGAGTGCCGCCGGCCGGCGAGTCGTCGATGGCCGTGAGCCCGACGATGCCGTTGCCTCCGATGGCGCTGGCCATGTGGAACACCGTGCCCCGGTCTCGGTCTCGTGGTCCCAGCCGAGGTCGTGCGGGTCCAGCACGTCGAGCAGGTCGTCGGTCGTCAGCGCTGCCGTAGTTCACGCCCTGGAGGTGGTCGGTGGCCCGGTAGTACTTCGCCGTGCCGTCCGCTGCGCGGTACTTCGCGGCCTCCACGTCGTAGCCCCCGCGCGGTCAGCGAGCCAAGGTCGACGAGCGGATGGGTGGTGCCGCCGTTGCGCAGGTTGATCTCGGAGCCGTACGCCGTCCACGTGGTGCCGGTGCGCGCGGCCAGGAAGTCGATGCCGCACCGTCCCGACGACTCCCTTGTCCGCCAGGAACTTGCCCACCTGCGAGCGCGCTGGCCGCGACCTGCACGGCGTACTCCGGCGCGGCCGGCATCGAGCAGCCCAGGTAGGAGAGGCCGTTCGGTCCGCCGAGCACCTGCTCGTGGGTCGAGATGACCTCGGCGTCGCCGTCCGGCGACAGGCGCAGCTGGGCGCTGGGGCTGCGCACCTCGTCGGCCGACCAGGAACGCCTCCACGACGCCGCCGACCTCGGTCGAGCCGCTCGTAGTAGGCCGTGGCGGTGAAGTCCTTGTCCTCCAGCACGATCGTGTCGAGCGGGTCGACGATGTCGGGGCGGTCCCGGAGGTCGATGGTGCCGTTCCCGATGCCGCTCACGCCGTCGTCGTGCTTGACGATGACCCGGCGAGCCCGGGATCCTCGGCCCGCAGCTGCGTCGATCGCCGCCGCCACGTCGCCGCGGGTCCGGACGCCGCTCACCCCTGGCACGACCGGCGACGCCGGACGCCTCGAAGGCCTCCCGGCTGCCGGTCTTGGTGCCCCAGTGCGCGAAGCAGCGGGTGGGCGCCGTACACGGGGATGCCCAGCAGCCCGGACGAGCAGGATGTCGTCCTCGGTCACCGTGTGGCCGACGACGACGGCCAGGTCGGGGTCGGCCACCGCCTCGCGGATCCGGCGGATCGTGCCGGGATGGTCGAGCACCTTCCGCGTCAGCGGCACCGGCCGGGCATCGACGACCGGGACCAGGGTCAGCCGCGACGCGTGCTTCGGCGGTGTCCAGCCCGGGTACGAGGCCGAGCCAGTAGTCGACCAGCCGCGGGTGGATCGGCATCGAGGTCACGTACACCACGCGCGTCCCCGGCGAGGCGAGCCCCAGCAGGAAGCACAGGATAGCGTTCCTCGAAGGCCGGCATCAGCGGCTGCCAGTGCTCGGTCACGTAGACGGCGATCGAGTGCATCACCACGATGGTGCGCGGCGCGTCGCCGGTGGGCCGCCAGGTCATCACCGGCCAGGCCGTGCGCAGCCTGGCGGCGAGCTCGTCGAGCGTGGGCACGGGACCGGTCACGACGCCTCCCCTCGGCTGCGGGCGCCACGAGACCCCTGACGGGGCACCCTGGCGCTCACGGTCCCGCTGGTCGAGGAGGGCCGTCAAGGCCGTCACGAACCTCGAGTGGCTTCGTGACGGCCGCTGCGCGACCTCCTCGACCACCGGAAAGCCTTAGGGTCGGCGCATGGCGGTGTTGGGGGCCGAACCAGTACGGCAAGGCCGAGAGCCGCGTCGTGCGCATCGTGCGCGACACCGACACCCGGGCCCGCCACGAGATCGTCGACCTCAACGTCAGCAGCTCGCTGCGCGGCGACTTCGCCGCAGCCCACGTCGACGGCGACCAGTCGGCCGTGCTGCCGACCGACACCCAGAAGAACACCGCCTTCGCCTACGCCAAGCTGCACGGCGTCTCCTCGCCCGAGGACTACGCCCTGGCGCTCGGCCGGCGGCTGCTCGAGGCGACGCCCGCCGCCGACGCAGGCGCAGGTGCGCGTGGAGCAGTACGCCTGGAACCGGCTCGGCCAGCACGCGTTCGTGCGGCGCGGCGGCGAGGTGCGCACCTGCGTGGTGACGGTCGGGCGCGACGCGACCCACGTGCTGTCCGGCTTCCAGGACCTGGTGGTGCTGAAGTCGACCGACTCGGAGTTCAAGGGCTTCCTCGTCGACGAGTTCACCACGCTGCAGGAGGCCGACGACCGGATCCTCGCGACCTCGCTGGTCGCCCGCTGGCGGCACGATGGCCGGCGACGAGCGACTGGCGCCGGTTCGACTGGAACGGGTCGTACGACGAGGTGCGCGACGTGTTGCTGTCGACGTTCGCCACGACGTACTCGCGCGCCCTGCAGGAGACGCTCTACCTGATGGGTTCCGCCGTCGTCGACACCCTGCCCGGCATCGCCGAGATCCGCTTCTCGGCGCCCAACAAGCACCACTTCCTCGTCGACTTCTCCGGCTTCGACGTCGAGGGGCTGGAGAACGACGGCGAGGTGTTCGTCGCCGCCGACCGCCCGTACGGCCTGATCGAGTGCCAGGTGCACGCGCGACGGAGCGGCGCCGCCGACGAGGCTTGGCTCGCCGTGCCGGGTTCGTCTGATGCCGATCGACCCGTCGCGCGAGCAGCTGCTGGGCTGCCTGTCCGTGCCGCGGTGGGCCGACGACGTGCTGGCCGGGCAGCCGTACGCCGACCGGGCCGCGTTGCTCGCCCGCGCCGACGAGGCCGCCCGGTCGCTGAGCGACGACGAGCTCGAGCAGGCGCTGCCGGCTCACCCGCGGATCGGCGAGCGGGGCGGGGCCAGCAGTCGCCAGCGAGAGCAGGCCGGCGTCGACCCGTCGCCAGGCGACACCGCGGCCCGGCTGCGCGGCCGGCAACGCGGCGTACGAGCAGCGGTTCGGGCGGGTGTTCCTGATCCGCGCCGCCGGCCGCGACGCCGAGGAGATCCTGGCCGAGCTCGACCGCCGGCTCGGCAACGACGACGACGCCGAGCGCGCCGAGACCGTCGACAACCTGCGCCAGATCGCGCTGCTCCGGCTTGGAGGCCCTTACCTGATGGCCACCCTCTCGACCCATGTCCTCGACACCGCGACCGGCCGCCCGGCCGCCGGGATCGCCGTACGCCTCGAGGCTCGCGACGGCGACGTGCTCGACCGGGGCAGCACCGACGACGACGGGCGGATCGGCTCGCTCGGCGGCGAGCTCGCGCCGGGTGCCTACGTGCTGCGCTTCGACACCGGCGCCTACGTGCAGCGGCTTCTTCCCCGAGGTCGTCATCGTGTTCACCGTCGCCGACGACCGGCACCACCACGTGCCGCTGCTGCTCTCGCCGTACGGCTACTCCACCTACCGTGGCAGCTGACCTGCCGGCCGAGCGGTCATCCGCGCGCGGCGGGCGGTCGTCGACGGCGCGGAACGCGCGGTGTGCGTCGCGGTCGCGGATGGCCGGATCGTCGCGGTGACGGCGTACGACGAGTCCCCGCCGCCGCTCGGACCGTGGACCTCGCCGACGACGAGGTGCTGCTGCCCGGGCTGGTCGACACCCATGTGCACGTCAACGAGCCCGGTCGCACCGAGTGGGAGGGCTTCGACGACCGCGACCCGCGCGGCCGCCGCCGGCGGGGTGACGACGATCGTGGACATGCCGCTGAACTCGCATCCCGCCGACGACGACGGTCGAGGCGCTGGAGCTGAAGCGGGCGGCGGCCGAGGGCCAGTGCTTCGTCGACGTCGGATTCTGGGGCGGGGCCGTGCCCGACAACCTCGTCGACCTGGCCGCCCTGCACGAGGCGGGGGTGTTCGGCTTCAAGTGCTTCCTGCTCGACTCCGGCGTGCCGGAGTTCCCGCACCTGCGCACCCGGACGCCTTCGCCGCCGCGATGGCCGAGACCGCGCGGATCGGGGCGCTGATGATCGTGCACGCCGAGGACGGCTAGCTCATCGACGAGTCGCTGCTCGACGGCGGGAGCTACGCGGGGTTCCTGGCCTCGCGGCCCAGGTCCGCCGAGGAGGCCGCGATCACCCTCGTGGTCGAGCAGGCGCGGGCCACGGGTGGGCGGGCGCACGTGGTGCATCTGTCCGACGCGGACGCCGTACCCCTCCTGCGGTCCGCCCGCGCCGAGGGCGTGGACGTCTCGGTGGAGACCTGCCCGCACTACCTGCACTTCGAGGCCGAGCAGGTCCGACGGCGCGACGGAGCTGAAGTGCTGCCCGCCGATCCGCGAGGCCGACAACCGCGAGGCGCTGTGGACCGCGCTCGCCGCCGGCGACATCGACCTCGTCGTGTCCGACCACTCGCCGTGCGCGGCCGCCCTGAAGGAGAGTGCCGACTTCGGGCTCGCCTGGGGCGGCATCGCGTCGGTGCAGCTCGGCCTGCCGGCCGTGTGGACCGGGGCCCGTGCGCGCGGTCTCTCGCTCGTGGACGTCGTGCGGTGGATGGGCACTGCTCCCGCTGACCGCGTCGGCCTGCACGACCGCGGGCGGATCGCCGCCGGCGCGCAGGCCGACCTGGTGCGGTTCGCGCCCGACGCGTCGTTCGTCGTCGACGCCGCCGCGGCTCAAGCACAAGAACCCCGTGTCGGCGTACGCCGGCCACCGCCTCGTGGGCGAGGTACGGGAGACCTGGCTGCGCGGCGTACCCGTGGACGACGATGCTCCCCGAGGACAGCTGCTCTCGAGAGGGACCTGATGGCCTGTACCACGTGCCGCGCGGGCGGGCTGCCGCCGCAGACCGCGCTGACGACCGACCGCGCGCGGTTCACCGAGGCGTACGCCGTGATCCCGGCGCGCACCCAGAGCGACATCACCGCCTCGTACCTGCCCGGGTGGGACGGCATGCGGATGTGGGTGCTGGCGCGGCCGTTGACGGGGTTCGCCGAGACGTTCAGCTGGTACGTCGTGGAGCTCGCCCCCGGGGGTGGGTCCGCGTCACCGGAGGTGCGACGCCGGGGCCGAGGCGGTGCTGTTCGTGGTGTCGGGGACGCTCGCGCTCGACATCGGCGAGACGTCGTACGAGCTGGCTCCTGGTGGCTACGCGTACCTGCCGCCGGACACCGACTGGCGGCTCGGCAACGACACCGAGGCGAGCGCGACCTTCCACTGGGTCCGGAAGAGGTACGAGCGGGTCGTCGGGCTCTACGCGCCGGAGGCGTTCGTGACCAACGAGCGGGAGGTCGCGCCGGTCGACATGCCGGGCACCGACGGCGCGTGGTCGACGACACGCTTCGTCGAGATCGACGACCTGCGCCACGACATGCACGTCAACATCGTCAACTTCCAGCCCGGCGGGGCGATCCCGTTCCCGGAGACGCACGTGATGGAGCACGGGCTGTACGTGCTCGAGGGCAAGGCCGTCTACCTGCTCAACACCGACTGGGTCGAGGTCGAGGCCGGCGACTTCATGTGGCTGCGCGCCTTCTGCCCCCAGGCCTGCTACGCCGGCGGCCCCGGCCCCTTCCGCTACCTGCTCTACAAGGACGTCAACCGCCACGCCCGTCTTGAGCTGTGAAGGATTCGCCGAGCGTGTGGAGCAGCAGGTACTCCGCAGGCTCGGCGGATCAAGGGACAAGGCAACCTGGACCACAGCGACACCAGCCGTCCCGTCCAGCCCCGTGCGGCCAGCAACGCTCCCACGCGCATGGCGGTGCTGCACGCCAAGTCGATGACCTGACTCCAACCGAGCCGCACCGTGAGGCTGACCGGCGACCGCGGCATCGAGGTCACGTTCCAAGTCCCGCCTGCGCTGGTCGCCCGAGCGGTGCACGAGCCATCCGTCGAGCTCGATCTCCACGTCGTACGCCGCGTAGTCCGCATCCGCGTAGCGGACGCGATGGCCGACAGAGGCGGCTCTGCCGGAGAGCCGGGGCAGCCCGTGCGGTCGCTCGACCCTGTTCAGGTACTCGCGTTCGAGGACGGAGTGGGTGCCGGATGCCACGTCACGCACGATCTCACCCAGCCATCTGCGACGCGGCAGCCTCGGATGGCGCGTCAGGGCGCCTTCGAGACGCTCGCCTGTGGTCTGTCGGCGTCGCACGACGTCCGCCACCACTTGGATCGCGTCCGTGTCCCGGCTGCAGCGCGACGCTGTTCGAAGGGCGGCGTCCTCGATGCGCATCCTCGGTGGCGAAGTGCTGACCAGCGACATGGCATCGAGACCGGCGACCCAGCGCAAGGTGTAGCCCTCTCGGGCTCGGACACTTCGCCGCCGCTCGACGGCGATCACCACCGGCTCCCTCGGGGCGCGCTGCGGCAGGCAAGTACCGACTCGTCGGCGAGAACGGCCGGCTGGTAGTAGAGGACTCCGGCCCAGGCCCGCTGGATCCAGGCGGGCTCGCCCGTGTGGTCGACGTAGACGCCGGGGAGCAGTCGCACCCACTCGCGACGGCGGAGCCGTCGGGCGATGTCGGCGGCAGTTTCGCCGGCCGCTTCGACCTGGCGTCGAGCAATGATGCCGTTCTGCAACGCCAGGAGCTCGTGGATGCCGACCATGCGACCCACCCTGGCCGCGTACGTCGCACGAACGCCACGGTGGTCCGTCGATCCTGTGGATGGCGGCGTGAACAGCCGAGCGCTTGGCTGCACCTGGCACCCCACAGGCTCGGCAGATGACGCTCCCGGGGTACAGACTGAATCCGTCAGCGTGGGAGGTGTGGATGGCCGGGATCGTCGTGAACGGCGAGCAGCGACCGCTGGAGGGCGTGCCGCTGCACACCAACGCGCTCGACTTCCTCAGGGCGTGCGGGCTGACCGGCGCCAAGGAGGGGTGCGCCGAGGGTGAGTGCGGGGCCTGCTCGGTGCTGGTGGCCAGGCCGGCCGCAGACGGTTCGGACGCCACGGAGTGGACCGCGATCAACTCCTGCCTGGTCCCGGCAGCCTCCCTCGACGGGCAGGAGGTCGTCACGGCCGAAGGGCTCGGCGCTCCCGACGCGCTCCACCCGGTGCAGCACGAGATGGCGGTACGGGGCGGGTCGCAGTGCGGCTACTGCACGCCGGGGTTCGTGTGCAGCATGGCGGCGGAGTTCTACCGGGCGGGGAGGAAGGCCACCAACGGCGCCGGCCCCGAGACCCAGGACGCCTACCACGGCGACAACGGGTTCGACCTCCACGCGCTCAGCGGCAACCTGTGCCGCTGCACGGGCTACCGCCCGATCATGGACGCCGCCTACGCTCTCGGCTTCCCGGCCGCCGACGATGCCCTCGCCAGACGGCGTACGGCGGCCCCGCCGGCCGCCGTACCGACCCGGCTGCATGACGCCGAGGCGCGGTTCGTCAGACCGACGGATCTCCAGCAGGCGCTGAGGATCCTGGCCGAGGAGCCGGACGCGACCGTCGTCGCGGGCTCCACCGATTTCGGGGTCGACGTCAACCTCAAGGGAGCTCGAGCTTCTCTCGTCGTGGCCGTGGACCGGCTGGAGGAGCTGCGGGGTTTCGTGACAGGCGCTAGCGCGCCTTCCTCAACCAGCGATGGGGGCGAGGAGCTCAGGATCGGTGCGGCTCTCACGCTCAGCGAGATCGAGCGGCGGCTCGACGGGAGGCTCCCGTTGCTGGCCGCGCTGTTCCCGCAGTTCGCCTCGCGGCTGATCCGCAACGGCGCGACGCTCGGCGGCAACCTGGGCACCGGTTCGCCGATCGGCGACGCACCCCCGGTGCTGCTCGCGCTGGAGGCCAGCCGTGGTGCTCGCGTCCACCGACGGGGAGCGGACGGTGCCGCTCGCCGACTACTTCACCGGCTACCGCGAGTCGGTGCGTCGCCGCGACGAGCTGATCACCGAGGTCGTCGTGCCGATGCCCGCCAGCACCACCACGGCGTTCCACAAGATCGCCAAGCGGCCCTTCGACGACATCTCGTCGGTGGCGGTGGCGTTCGCGATCGAGGTGGCCGACGGGCAGGTGCGCAAGGCGCGCATCGGGCTCGGCGGCGTCGCCGCCACGCCGATCCGGGCGCTGGCCACCGAGGCGGCGCTGGAGGGCCGGCCCTGGGACGACGAGACGGTCGAGGCGGCAGCGCGGGTGCTGTCCGGGGAAGGTACGCCGATCGACGACCAGCGGGCCAGCGCGAGGTTCAGGGCGGAGATGCTGGGCAACTCGTTGCGGAAGCTGTTCGCGGTCGTGACGGCGCTAGCGCGCCTCATGAGCAAGCTGAGCGAACGCCCCGACGAACGCCGTCGTCGGCGTGACGATGGAGCACGAGAGCGCGGCGCTGCACGTGACCGGCCACGCGCTCTACACCGACGACCTGGCCGGCCGGCACCACGGCGTGCTGCACGCCCACCCGGTGCAGGCGCCCCACGCGCACGCCCGCATCACGCGACTCGATCCCGCCAAGGCGTACGACGTCCCCGGCGTCGTACGCGTCCTGACCAAGGCCGACGTGCCGGGCGTCAACGACGCGGGGATCAAGCACGACGAGCCGCTGTTCCCGGACGAGGCCAGGTACCACGGCCACGCCGTGTGCTGGGTGCTCGGCGAGACGCTGGAAGCCGCCCGCCGCGGAGCAGCCAGGGTCGAGGTCGACTACGAACCACTGCCCGCGATCATGACCGTGGTCGAGGCGATCGAGGCCGGCAGCTACCAGGGCATGCAGCCGGTGCTGCAGCGCGGCGACGTGGCCGCCGGCCTGGCCCGGGCCGGCCACGTGTTCGAGGGCGAGATCGACTTCGCGGGCCAGGAGCACTTCTACCTCGAGACCCACTGCTCGCTGGCCACCGTCGACGAGAACGGCCAGGTGTTCGTGCAGTCCAGCACCCAGCACCCCACCGAGACCCAGGAGATCACCGCCCACGTGCTGGGCGTGCCGAGCAACCGGGTCACCGTGCAGTGCCTGCGGATGGGCGGCGGGTTCGGCGGCAAGGAGATGCAGCCCCACGGGCTCGCAGCCGTGGCCGCGCTCGGCGCGACTCTCACGGGACGGCCCGTCCGGCTCCGCCTCAGCCGCCAGCAGGACATGACGATGACCGGCAAGCGACACGGCTTCCACGCCCGCTGGCGGGTCGGCTTCGACGACGACGGCCGCATCCTGGCGCTGGAGGCCACGCTGACCTCCGACGGCGGCTGGAGCCTCGACCTCTCCGAGCCCGTGCTGTCCCGCGCGCTGTGCCACGTCGAGAACGCCTACTGGATCCCGGACATCCGCGTGCAGGGCCGGATCGCCAAGACCAACAAGACCTCGCAGACCGCGTTCCGCGGCTTCGGCGGACCGCAGGGCATGCTGGTGATCGAGGACATCATCGGCCGCTGCGCGCCGCTGCTCGGCATCGAGCCCGACCTGCTGCGGCGCCGCAACTTCTACGTCGAGGGCCAGACCACGCCGTACGGCCAGCCCGTCCGCCACCCCGAGCGGATGGTGCTCGCGTGGGACCAGGTGCGGGAGAACAGCGACTTCGTACGCCGCCAGCGCGAGGTCGCGGCGTACAACGACGAGCACGCCCACACCAAGCGGGGCCTGGCGATCACGCCGGTGAAGTTCGGGATCTCCTTCAACTTCACGGCTTTCAACCAGGCCGGCGCGCTGGTGCACGTCTACAAGGACGGCTCGGTGCTGATCAACCACGGCGGCACCGAGATGGGCCAGGGCCTGCACACCAAGATGCTCCAGGTCGCCGCGACGGCACTCGGCCTGCCGCTGGAGAAGGTGCGCCTCGCCCCGACCCGCACCGACAAGGTGCCCAACACCTCGGCGACGGCGGCGAGCGCGGGTGCCGACCTCAACGGTGGCGCCGTGAAGAACGCGTGCGAGCAGATCCTGGGGCGGCTGAAGGACGTGCGCGCCGCCAACCCTGACCTGTCGTGGGAGGAGCTCGTGCGGCTGGCCTACCACGAGCGGATCCAGCTGTGGGCGGCCGGCTTCTACCGCACCGAGGGGCTGAGCTGGGACGTCACGACGATGTCGGGATCGCCGTTCAAGTACTTCGCCTACGGCGCGGCCGTCTCGGAGGTGGAGGTCGACGGATTCACCGGCGCCTACGACCTGCGCCGTGTCGACATCGTGCACGACGTGGGCGACAGCCTCTCGCCGCTCGTCGACCTGGGGCAGGTCGAGGGCGGGTTCGTGCAGGGCGCCGGCTGGCTGACGCTGGAGGACCTGCGCTGGGACACCTCCGACGGCGAGGGCCGTGGCCGGCTGACGACCCAGGCCGCGTCGACGTACAAGCTGCCGAGCTTCTCCGAGATGCCGACCGAGTTCCACGTCTCGCTCCTGGAGCACGCCCACGAGGAGGGCGCGGTCTACGGGTCCAAGGCCGTCGGCGAGCCCCCGCTGATGCTGGCGTTCTCGGTGCGCGAGGCGCTGCGCGAGGCCTGCGCGGCGTTCGGGCCCGCCGGCGTCTCGGTCGAGCTCGCCTCGCCGGCCACGCCGGAGGCGGTCTACTGGGCGCTCGACCGGGTGCGTTCGGGAGTCCGGGTATGACGACCTGGTGGCAGGCGGTCGCGTCGCTCCGCTCGAGTCGCGAGGCTGGTGTGCTCGTCACGGTCACCGACGTGCGGGGCCACGCCCCGCGCGAGGCGGGCGCGAAGATGGTCGTCTCCGACCGTCGTACCTGGGGCTCGGTCGGCGGCGGCAACCTCGAGGCCGAGGCCGTACGCCGGGCCCGGACGCTGCTGGAGAGCGGCAGCCGCCGGCCCGAGAGCTTCGAGAGCCGCCTGTCCGACAAGGCACCGCTGCAGCATGGCGTGCAGTGCTGCGGCGGCGAGGTGTCGGTGCTCCTCGAGCCGCTGCCGGTGGTGCCCAGCGTCGCTGTCTTCGGGGTCGGCCACGTCGGCCTCGAGCTGGCGCGGATCCTGGCGCGCCACGACATCGACCTCCACCTCGTCGACTCGCGGGCGGAGCACCTCGCCGACGACGCCCTCGCGCCGCTGGCCGACAGCGTTGCCGCCGTACACGTCCACCAGGTACCGGTGCTGCCCGAGCTGGTGCTCGCCGAGCTGCCGCCCGGCACCCACCTGCTCGTGATGACCCACGACCACGCCGAGGACATCGCGATCTGCGACGCCGCCCTCCGGATCGACCACCTCGGTCCGATCGGGCTGATCGGGTCGTCGGCCAAGCTGGCGCGGTTCCGGTCCCAGCTGCTCGCCGACGGTCACGACCCGGCGACGGTCGACCGGATCCGGACGCCCATCGGCCTCCCCGGAGTGACCACGAGCAAGCAGCCGGCCGCCATCGCCGTCGCCGTCGCGGCCGAGCTGCTCGCGGCGTTCGAGCGCGAGGGCGCTCACCTGTGACGGCCTTTCGCGGCACCTTCCTCGACACTCCGCAAAGCCCCTTCAAGGGCCACCACCTGCGCGCGGAGGCCGACGCCGCCATCGTGGTGCGCGACGGGGTCATCGTGGCCCGTGGTCCTGCCGCCGACGTGCTCGCCGCGCACGCGGACGAGGAGGTCGTCGACCTGCGCGAAGGCCTGGTACTCCCCGGGTTCGTCGACACCCATGTGCACTTCCCGCAGGTACGCGCGATCGGCGGGCTCGGGCATGCCACTGCTCGACTGGCTCGAGCGGTGCGCCCTGCCCGAGGAGGCGCGCCTCGCCGACACGGCGTACGCCGTCGGCGTCGCCGCCGACTTCGTCGACGGTCTCGCCCGCGCGGGCACCACGACGGCGCTGGTGTTCGGCTCGCACTTCGCGGGCGCCGTCGACGCGCTGTTCGAGGAGGCGACGCGCGTCGGGCTTGCGGGTCACCAGCGGCCTGGTGCTCAGTGACCGGATCCTGCGCGAGGACCTGTTCACCACCCCCGACCGGGCCTACGCCGAAGGACTCGAGCTGGCCAAGAAGTGGCACGGTAGTCGGGCGGACCCGCTACGCCGTCACCCCGCGCTTCGCGCTCTCGTGCACCGACCCGCTGCTGGAGTCTGCCGGAGCGCCTGCTGGGCGACGTACCCGATGCGTTCTTCACCTCGCACGTCAACGAGAACCGCGAGGAGATCGCGCGGCGTCCGCGCGCTGTTCGGCTCCGACTACGCGCCCGTCCTACGACAAGCACGGCCTGCTGGGGCCGCGGTCGGTGCTCGCGCACAACGTGCATCCGACGCGGGGCGAGCTGTGCCTGCTCGGACAGCGACGGGTCGCGGTGGCGCACTGCCCGACCAGCAACGCATCACTCGGCAGCGGCGACTTCCCCCTCGGCGCGCACCTGGCGTACGGCGTCCGGGTCGCGCTGGGCTCCGACGTCGGCGCGGGCGCGGGGTTCTCGCTGTTCAAGGAAGGCCTGCAGGCCTACTTCTGCCAGCAGCTGCTCGGCGCCGAAGGCCACCGGCTGACGGCCGGCCACCTGCTCCACCTCACCACGGCCGCCGGCGCCGACGCGCTCGGACTCTCCGACGTGACGGGCGACCTGTCGGTAGGCAAGGAGTTCGACGCTCTGTGGCTGAGCCCCGAGCCCGGCACCACCCTCGATGTGTCCCTGCGCCATGCCGACTCCCACGATGACGCCCTGGCCAAGGCCTTCACGCTCGCCACCCCGGCCGACGTACGTCAGACGTGGGTCGCCGGCACCCCGATTCGTCTGCGATCCTCCGGGTCCTCGCAGTCGCTCGACCTCTGACGAATCGGTGTCTCTGACCTGCCAGAGCCCCCGCCGGGGTGTGGTGGGCGCTTCGCCAGCGCGCCCAGACTGACCGGCATGGCCTCGATGACCACGTCCCCGCGCCGCCGCGCGTCGTCCCAGGACCGCGGCGGTGACTGGAAGAGGGTGGCCGCGGGGTCGGTGGTCGCCTGGGTGGTGATCTGTGGCCTGATCCTCGCGTGGGGCTGGCTGCTGACCCACCCGCTCGAGAGCTCCGTCGACCCGGTGGACGACGACGTGGCGCGGTGGTTCGCCGACCAGCGGAACCCTGACCTCACCGAGGCCGCCGACCTCGCGACGTACCTCGGGGAGACGATCGTCGGCGTCTCGATCTTCACGCTGGTCGGCCTGGTGGTCAGCCTGGTCAGGCGGAGCTGGCGGCCGATCGTGCTGGTCGCCATCCTCGAGGCGGGCATCGGCGGCTTCTACTACTTCTCGACGCTGCTGATCTCCCGCGACCGGCCGCCCGTCAAGCTGCTGGACTCCGGGCTGGTGGCGGACCACAGCTATCCCTCCGGCCACGTGGCCACGGCGATCATCTGCTGCGCCGGTGTGGCCGTCCTGCTGTGGACCTACTTCCGCGGGCTGCGCTGGCTCGGCCTGGTCCTGCTGGTGCTGCCGCTGGCCACCCTGGTGTCGCGGCTCTACCTCGGCGCCCACCACCTCACCGACGCGCTGACCAGCGTGGTCTACGCGTCGGTGTGGCTGCTGGTCGTGGCCGGCGTCCTGCTGCCCCGCCGTACGTCCTCGGACTTGTAACGCCTGGGCGGCCTCAGGAGGCGTCGAGCACCTGGCGAAGCGTGATCCCGAACTCGACCGGCTTGCCGGCGTACGGGTTCTCCGGGCCGCCGCCGACGAACCCGCCGTGGTGGCTGGGAAAGACGACCGGTTCGCTGCCGAGGAGGTCGGCGACGGCCCGACCGGTGCGCGCGGGCAACGAGTCGCCGGTCTCCTCGCCGACGCCGATGACGACGCGGGCCGGTGAGCCCTTGATCACGTCGATGTCGTAGGCGTAGCGAGTCACGGTGACCGCCCGGTCGGAGAGCAGCATGTCGTCGCGGGAGCCGTCGTCGTCGGTGGGCATCCCGAACATCGCCGGGTCCGGCGCCGGCTGGGCGAAGTAGTCGTCGCCGAACTCCCCCTGCCACATCGACAGCCCCATGAACCCGGCCATGCCCGCGCCGAAGCCCTGCTCCTGGTAAGCCTGACGCACCGCTTGGAAGGCGCGGTCGGCGGCCTCGGCGTCGTTCGGGAGCGCCCACGTCGACGGCGGCTCGTGCGCGAGCAGCGTGGCGATGTCGTCGGGGTGGCGCTCGACCCAGGTCAGACCGGCGACCGCACCGCCGCTGCTGCCGAACACCTCGACCTTGCCCTGCCCCAGATGCTGCGCCAGCGCGTGGAGGTCGTCGGCCTGGTCCTGCGGCGTCTGGTCGTGACGCCCGTCGCGGCGCACGCCGCTGCGGCCGAGACCGCGCGGGTCGTAGGTGACGACCGTGCGGTCGGGGAACTGGGCCGCGATGTCCGCGAACCCGTCTGCGCACATCGGCTGCCCGATCATGAACAGCACCGGCCGCCCGTCAGCGGTCGGGACCGGGCCGTGTACGTCGTACACGAGGTCGACGTCGGGCAGGGCAAGCGTGTGGGTCTTCGAGGTCATCTCAGCTCTCCTTGGGTCGGGGTCCTGGCTACGCCACGAACGGCGGCCGCCTGTTTCGACACGCCCGACCTCGCAGAATCAGCGGCGTCACTCGCCGGCGGCCAGCACCGCGGCGTACGCCGGCAGGGTCAGGAAGTCGACGAACTCGTCGTCGAGCGCGGTCTCGACGAAGATCCGGCGCGCGGTGTCGAGGTGGTCGGCGTACCAGCCGGACTCGCGCAGAGCGGTGTGCTCCTCGGCGACGATCGACTCGACGAGCGCGCGGGTCACCGTCTCGCCGGACGCCAGCGTGGCCGCGTTGTGGGTCCACTGCCAGATCTGCGACCGCGAGATCTCTGCGGTCGCGGCGTCCTCCATCAGGTTGTGGATCGCGGCGGCGCCGTTGCCGGCGAGCCAGGCGGCGACGTACGCGATGCCGACGTTGATGTTGAGCCGCAGCCCGTCCATCGTCCGCTCGCCCGGCGTCGCGGACGCCGCCAGCAGGTCGGCGGCAGTCGACCCGTACGTCGTCGCGTTGCCGGGCGACCTGGTTGTCGCCGTCCAGCACGCCGTCGAAGATCTCGGCGCAGACCGGCACCAGGTCGGGGTGGGCCACCCACGAGCCGTCGAAGCCTGCCTCGGCCTCGCGGGTCTTGTCGTCGCGCACCTTCGCGAACGCCGCCTCGTTGACCGCCGCGTCCTTGCGCGACGGGATGAACGCCGCCATCCCGCCCATCGCGAAGGCCCCGCGCTTGTGGCAGGTCTGCACGAGCAGGTCGCTGTAGGCCTGCATCATCGGCGCGCGCATGGTGATCGCGCTGCGGTCGGGCAGGGTGAAGCCGTCGGCGTCGCGGAAGTTCTTGATGATGCTGAACAGGTAGTCCCAGCGCCCGGCGTTCAGGCCGCTGGCGTGGTCGCGCAGCTCCCAGAGGATCTCCTCCATCTCGAAGGCCGCGGTGATCGTCTCGATCAGCACCGTCGCGCGCACCGAGCCCTGCGGGATCCCCAGCTCGTGCTGGGCGTCCAGCAGAACACGTCGTTCCAGAGCCGGGCCTCGAGGTGCGACTCCATCTTCGGCAGGTAGAAGTAGGGGCCGCTGCCGCGCGAGAGCTGCTCGGCGGCGTTGTGGAAGAAGTAGAGCCCGAAGTCGACCAGGGCGCCGACCAGGGGTTGGCCGTCGAGGGTGAGGTGCTCCTCGTCGAGGTGCCAGCCGCGCGGCCGCGGCAGGATCACTGGTACGTCGTCGGGGTCCCGCAGGGCGTAGTCCTTGCCCTCCGGTGAGGTGAAGGCGATGGTGCGGCGCACCGCGTCGTACAGGTTGACCTGGCCCTCGACCACGTTGCGCCAGTGGGGGGTGTTGGCGTCCTCGAGGTCGGCGAGCCAGACGCGCGCGCCGGAGTTGAGAGCGTTGATGGCCATCTTGCGGCTCGTCGGCCCGGTGATCTCGACGCGGCGGTCACGCAGGTCGCGCGGCGCCGCGGCGACCTGCCAGTCGCGGTTGCGGATCTCGACGGTCGCCTCCAAGAACCCCGGGCGCTCCGCCGGCAGCGATGCGCTCCCGGCGGGTACGGCGGGCCGCGAGCAGCTCGTCGCGGCGCAGGCCGAAGTGCCTCTGCAGGTCTGCGACGAAGGCCAGCGCCTCCGGCGTCAGCACCTCCTCGGAGCGCTCGACGGCCGGTCCGGACACCTCGATGCTCGTCATCGGCCCATCATGACGGGTCGCGGTCAACCGGTCGGGGGGTCGAGGTCCAGAGCCGCGAGCGCGCGGGCAATGACGTCTGCCGCCTCGCCGTCGACGGAGACCACGACGCCTGGCTCGTCCGGCTCCAGCGGCTCGAGCGTGGCCAGCTGGCTGGGCAGCAGCGAGGCCGGCATGTAGTGGTCGGCGCGGTGGCTCATCCGTTCGCCGACCAGGTCGGCGTCGGCGGTGAGGTGGCAGAACACCACCTCGGGCCGGCCCTCGCGCAGCAGGTCGCGGTAGGCCCGGCGCAGCGCCGAGCAGGTCACCACCGCCGACCGGCCCGCCGCGATCTCCTCGGACATCCAGTCGCCGATGGTGCGCAGCCAGGGCCACCGGTCGTCGTCGGTCAGCGGCTGACCCGACGGCCATCTTCTCGACGTTGGCCTCGGGGTGGAACTCGTCGCCCTCGGCGAAGGTCCAGCCGAGCAGCGTCGACAGGCCCTTGGCCACGGTCGTCTTGCCGACGCCGGAGACCCCCATCACCACGACCTGCCGCACCCGGAGTAGCCGCCACGCCCGGACGCTACCCGGCGACCGCACCGCCCTGGGTGCTTCCACAGGGGTGGGGTACTCCCGTGCAGTTGACCGGTCGCCGGCCCGCGCTGACCGGCCAAGTGCACGGGACTACCTCGATCCGAGCGGCTGAGGGTCAGTCCTGCTCTGCCCACCAGTCGAGCAGTGCGGCGCGGGCCTCGTCCTCGCTCTTCGGGCCGTCGTCGAGGCGCAGCTCGAGGAGGAACCGGTAGGCCGTTCCCGACGGTCGGACCGGGCGGGATGCCCGAGGATCTCCATGATCTGCGTGCCGTCGAGGTCGGGACGGATCGAGGCCAGCTCCTCCTCGCTCCGAGAGCCGGGCGATGCGCGCCTCGAGGTCGTCGTAGCTGCGGCGCAGCCGCTCGGCCTTGCTTGCGGTTGCGGGTCGTGCAGTCGGCGCGGGTCAGCACGTGCAGGCGCTCGAGCTGGTCGCCGGCGTCGCGGACGTAGCGCCGCACGGCCGAGTCGGTCCACTCGCCGTCGCCGTACCCGTGGAAGCGCAGGTGCAGCTCGACCAGCGTGGCCACCGCGTCGACGGTCTCGCCCGAGAACCGCAGCGCCTGGAGCCGCTTGCGGGTCAGCTTGGCGCCGACGACGTCGTGGTGGTGGAAGGTCACCGTGCCGTCGCCGAGGAACCTGCGGGTGCGCGGCTTGCCGACGTCGTGCATCAACGCCGCCAGCCGCGAGACGAGGTCGGGGCCGCCGAGCCGGTGCTGCTGGTCGATCGACTGCTCGAGCACGGTCAGGGTGTGCTCGTAGACGTCCTTGTGGCGGTGGTGCTCGTCCCGCTCCAGCGCCAGCGCCGGCAGCTCGGGCAGCACCAGCGCGGCCAGCCCGGTCTCCACGAGCAGGGTCAGGCCCAGCCGCGGGTACGGCGCCAGCACGAGCTTGGCGAGCTCGTCGCGGATCCGCTCGGCCGAGATGATCGTGATCCGATCGGCCATCGCCGTCATCGCCGCGACGACGGCGGGGTCGACCGTGAAGGCCAGCTGGGCGGCGAACCGCGCGGCCCGCAGCATCCGCAGCGGGTCGTCGGAGAAGGAGTCCTCGGGCCGGCCGGGCGTGCGCAGCAGCCGGTGCGCGAGGTCGACCAGGCCGCCGTACGGGTCGACGAGCTCGCGGCCCGGTCCGCTGGTCAGCGACACGGCCATCGCGTTGACCGTGAAGTCGCGCCGGCCCAGGTCGCCGTCCAGGGTGTCGCCGAAGTCGACGGTCGGCTTGCGGGAGTTCGGGTCGTAGCTCTCGGACCGGTACGTCGTCACCTCGACCTGCCAGGGACCCTTGCGGCAGCCGATGGTGCCGAAGTCGCGGCCCATGTCCCACACGGCGTCGCCCCAGCCGCGCAGCAGCCGTTCGGTCTCGTCGGGCCGGGCGGAGGTGGCGAAGTCGAGGTCGTTGTGGGCGCGGCCGAGCATCGCGTCGCGCACCGGCCCGCCGACCAGCGCGAGCTCGTGGCCGGCCTCGGCGAACAAGGCGCCCAGGGGGTCGAGGACCGGGGCGATGCGGTCGAGCTCGGCGCCGACCGAGCGCTCGACGTCGGCCATCCGCAGGGGATCCCCCGGGAGTGGCTGCTCGGCGTCGGACACGGCCAGCCAGCCTACCAGGATCGCGCCAGGATCGGTGGTCGCGACCTGCACGTTCCGAGCCGGCTCGACACGGGCTCGCGGGGCTCGCCCGGCTCGACCAGCGACTCGTGCCGGACTACAGTCGGGGAGTGCCCCGACGGACGACGCTGCTGCCTGCCCTGGCGGCGCTCGCCGCTCTCGGGCTGGCGGCCCCGGCGGTCGCCGCCCGCCGCGCCCGCTGGCCGGCCCCCCTGCCGGCGCGCCGGCCGACGACGACGCGCCGCTGTCGCTGACGATCGACACGCTGACGCCCGTCCTCGATCCCCCGGGAGGGCAAGGTACGCGTCAGCGGCTGGGTCACCAACAACTCCGACGAGATGTGGTCGGCCGTCAACGTGCACGCCTTCATCGCCGCCGGACCCGATCACCACCAGCAGCGACCTGGCCTTCGAGAGCACCCGCGGCGCCGAGGAGTCGGTCGGCGACCGGATCACGGTCCCCGGCACCTTCGACACCATCCCGGAGCTCGCGCCGGGCGCCTCGGCGCCCTACACCGACCGGATCCCGGTCGAGGTGCTCGACGCCGACGAGCCCGGCGTCTACTGGTTCGGCGTGCACGCGCTCGGCACCAACACCGCCGGCCGCGACGTCGTCGCCGACGGGCGGGCCCGCACCTTCTTGCCCTACGTGCCGCCGCAGGGCCGCGGGCGCGCCGGTCGCCACGGCCCTCGTGCTGCCGCTCCGCCACCAGGTGCTGCACGAGCCCCGACGGCAGCCTCAGCGACGAGGACGACTGGCTCGACACCCTCGACGACGGCGGCCAGCTCTCCTCGATCCTCGACTTCGGGCTCGCCGCCGGCGGGCGTCCGCTCACCTGGCTGGTCGACCCGGCGGTGCCCGACGCCGCCAGCCGGATCGCCGACGGCAACCCCGCTCGCGCCCTGGTCGAGCCCGCAGACGCGGAGGCGTCGGCGAGGGAGCCGAGCAGGAGCAGCCACCGTCCGACGGCGGCTCGGAATCGGCCGCACCCCAGGAGCCCGCGCCCACGCCGAGGCGCAGACCGCAGGTCGCCGAGCCGATGGCTGGCCAAGCTCAACCAGGCCGTCACCGGCAAGCAGGTCCTGGCCCTGCCCTGGGGCGACGTCGACGTGGCGGCCGCCGCCAAGCGCGACACCGACGTCTACACCGACGCCCGCGCCCGGTCCGGCACGGTGCTCAACGTCAGCCAGGCGCCGATGACGCCCGCCATGTCGGCGCCGAGCGGCTACCTCGACGACGCCGCGCTCGCCCTGGCCGACGACGACGACCACCGTGCTCGTCTCCGACCGGGCGGTGAGCCGCGGCCAGGCGCCCAGCGTGGCGTCGTACGCCGGCCGGAAGGTGGTCTTCTACTCCTCCGCCGTGCTCCGGGGCGGCCCGGGGCCGGACGACCCGCTCGCTCCGGTGGCGATGCGCCAGCGGATCCTCAGCGAGGCCGCGGTGCGGATGAACGAGCCCGGCCGCCGGCCGCTCGTCGTGGTCTTCCCGCCGACGTGGAGACCGCCCAGCGGAGTGGCCGCCGGCCCGGACTACTCGGAGTTCTTCGACGGCCTCGACGTCAACTGGATGCGGCTCAGCCTCGCTGGCCGACGCCACGCCGCAGCCGGGCCGCGCCGCTGGCCGCCGACCGCTTCGACTACCCGCAGCTGGCAGGTCAACCACGAGGTCGACGACGCGGCGTTCACCGCCCTCGCCGACCTGACCGACGAGGCGCGCCGGCTCCAGGGCGTGCTGGCCGACGAGACGACCTGACGGCGCGGATCCGGGCCGACGCGCTCGGCAACCTGTCGTACTTCGCCCGCGAGAACGCCGCCCGGTCCCGGCTGGCGACCGTCGACACCGCGGGCTGGGTGCGCGACCGGCTCGGCTCGATCTCCGTGTCGGGGCCGCGCCGGGTGATCCTGTCCAGCAACTCCGGGCCGTTCTCGGTGACGATCACCAACGGCCTCGACGAGCCGGTGTCGGTCCAGATCCGGGCGACCTCGACCCCGCCCATGGACATCACCGTCCCCGAGCACGCTCGAGGCTGGGCGCCAACTCCACGACGACCCGGCTGCTGGAGGCCTCCACCGACAAGCTCGGCGTCCACAACGTGACGATCTCCGTGACCGACGCCGAGGGGAACCCGCTCGGCTCCACCCGACCTGCTGCCGATCCGCGCCGCCCAGGTCAGCGAGGTGATCTGGCTGATCATGGGCGTCGCGGTCGCGCTGCTGTTCCTCGCGATCGTGCTGCGCGTCGTCCGGCGGATCCGCGGCACCGGCACCACCGGACGACGGCGACGGAGCCGACCGCCCGCCGACGCGCCGACGGACCAGGCTCTCGACGAGCCCCGACCGGAGCCTCAGCCCGCGGGCCCGCCCGATGACCGCTCGATGACCGCTCGATGACGCAGGACTCGCAGGCTCGTCAGCCGGATGAGCAGGAGCAGCTGCTCGCCTCCAGCGCGGTGATGGCGGCCGGCACGGTGGTGTCGCGGTTCAGCGGCTACCTCCGCTCGCTGCTGCTCGCCGCCGCGCTCGGCAACCTGCTGCACGCCGACCTGTTCACCATCGGCAACACCGTGCCGAACATGCTCTACATCCTGCTCGCGGGCGGGGTGTTCAACGCCGTGCTGGTGCCCCAGCTGGTCCGGGCGATGACGTCCGACCCCGACGGCGGCGAGGCCTACACCAACCGGATCATCACGCTCTCCGCGCTGTTCCTCGGCGCGGTCAGCGTGCTGCTCGTCGTGGCCGCGCCGTGGGTGATGGACGTGTTCCTGTCCTCCGACGTACGACCGCCCCGAGCTGGCCGAGCAGCGCGACTCGATCGTCGCCTTCGCCCGGTTCTGCCTGCCGCAGGTGTTCTTCTACGGGATGTTCGCGCTGGTCGGGCAGGTGCTCAACGCCCGCCGCCGGTTCGGGCCGATGATGTGGGCGCCGATCGCCAACAACCTGGTCTCCATCGCGGTGCTGGTCGCCTACCTGGTCCACTACGGCCCGGTGGCCAAGGCCGACCTCTCCTCGGCCTACACCTCCGGCCAGGAGGCCTGGCTCGGCCTCGGCGCCACCGCGGGGATCGCCGTCCAGCTGCTCGTCCTGCTGCCCTTCCTGCGGGCGGCGGGCGTGCACTACCGGCCGCGCTTCGACTTCCGCGGCACCGGCCTCGGGCACACCCTGCGGCTGGGCCTGTGGACCGTGCTGTTCGTGGTGGTCAACCAGGTCGCCTACGCCGTCGTGGTGCGGCTGGCCTCGGGCGGCACCGCGCAGGCCCTGGGCACCGGCGGATCGGCGACCGACGCCACCGGCTACACCGTCTACGCCCAGACCTTCCTGATCGTGATGGTGCCGCACGCGGTGATCACCGTCTCGCTCGCGACCGCGATGCTGCCGCTGCTCTCGTCGCACGGCAACGCCGGCGACCTGCGGGCCCTGGGCGCGAGCCTGGCCCGGGTGCTGCGCACGGCCCTGGCGGTCGTGGTGCCGTTCGCCGTGCTGCTGCCGGTGGTCGCGCCCGACCTGGCCGCGATCCTGTGGAACTGGGGCGCCGCCAGCAGCACCTACACGCTCTACATCCTGTCGCTCTCGCTGTTCGGGGCCGGCGTCGTCTTCTTCACCGTGCACTACCTGGTGCTGCGCGGCTTCTACGCCCTCGAGCGCACCCGCACCGTGTTCCTGATCCAGTGCGCCGTCGCGGCCACCAACGTCGTGGCGGCCGTCGTGCTGGTCGCCGCCACCGACGCCGAGCACACCGCACCCGCTCTGGTCGTCGCCTACACCGCGTCGTACGTCGTCGGCTCGGTGCTGTCCTACCTCGTGCTGCGCCGCACCCTGTCCGCCGGCGCGGCCGACCGTGGTGACGCCCTCGCGACGGCCGAGCTGGTCCGGTTCGTGGTGCGGCTCGCGATCGCGACCGGGATCGCCACCTTCGCGGCCTGGGGCGTGGCCATGCTGCTGCCCGGCCGCGACGACCCGAGCCACCTGCTGGCGCTGCTCCGGCTGGTGCTGGTGGCCGGCGCCGACGTCCTGGTGCTCCTGGTCCTGGCGCGACTGATGCGGCTGACCGAGGTGACGGAGGTCATCGACACGGTCACGAGGCGGCTACGACGGCGCACGCCCGCCCACTGACACACCTACGATGAGCAGACGCCCCGATCCGTGGCCTGGGAGGAGGACCGTGCCGCACGCGATCCGCCCCGGCGACGTCCTGGCCGGCCGCTACCAGCTCGTCGACCTGCTCGACGAGAGTGCCGGCGGGCTGTTCTACCGCGCGCACGACGCCTCGCTCGACCGGTCGGTCGCGGTCCACATCATCCGTGCCGACGACGACCGCGCCACGCTGCTGCGCGAGGCGGCCCGCACGTCCGCGCGGGTGGTCGACCGCCGCCTCCTGCGGGTGCTCGACGTCGACGAGACCACCGACCAGACCGCCCGCGACGGCTCCGCCCTGTGCTACGTCGTCAACGAGTGGGCGACCGGCATCTCGCTCGACATCCTGCTCGCCGACGAGGGTCCGCTCGCACCGCGTCGCGCGGCCTGGATCGTCGGCGAGGTGGCCGCCACCCTCGAGGTCGCCCACGCCGCCGGGGTGGCCCACGGCCGCCTCGTACCCGAGAACGTGCTCATCGACCGCACCGGCTCGGTCCGCGTCATCGGCTTCGCGGTCGACGCCGCCCTCCACGGACTCCCCGCCGGGCGGGTGCCCGCCGACGTCACCGGCCTCGCCGCGCTGCTGTACGCCGCCCTGACCGCCCGCTGGCCCGGCCAGGCGGGCTCGGTGGTCAAGCCGGCGCCGCACGCCCACGGCCGGGTGCTGCGCCCGCGCCAGGTGCGGGCCGGGGTGCCGCGCGTGCTCGACACGCTGTGCGACGCCGTGCTCAACCCCGACGCCGGCGCTCCTGGCTCGCACGCGCGCGGAGCCTTCGACCTGACCACCGCCGGCGGGATCGGCGACGCGCTGCGCGAGTTCGTCGGCGACCCGGCCGGGCTGGCCGACGCCGAAGCGGCAGCCTTCCGCCGGCGCGACGCCGGCCACCCGGCCCAGAGCCACCCGACGATGACGATGCCGCAGCTCGACGCCCTGCCACCGGCTCCCCCGCCTGCCCCTGGCGGCCCCGGCCCCGAGCCGGAGACCGAGGCCGTCGATCGGCCGGCTCCCGAGCCCGAGCCCGAGCCGACTGAGCCGACGCCCCCGCCCGGGCCCGATCCGCGCCGTGCCCGTCGCCGCGGACCCCACCACTGAGCGACGATCCGGCGGCGACGCCGACGACGACGGAGTCGCCCGACGACGCGCCCGAGCCACGATCGACCGATCGGCCGACCGAGGCCGGCATCCCGATCTTCGACGACGACGGCGAGGTGGCCTGGCTGGCCAAGCGGGCCGAGAAGCCACCGCCGCCACCGCCGTTCGACGCCATCCCCGAGCGGCCCCTCTTCGCACCCGACCCCGACGACGGCAGCCCGGTCCGGCAGCCCCGCGCGAGGGCGGGGCAGCAGGCCGGTCACCCGCCCGGCCCCGACGGTTTCTGGCCGTGGGACACCTCCACCGGCACCGGCTCCCCGATCTCCATGTCCGGCAGCGGCATCATCGAGCCCGTCGACGACTACGACGAGGTCGACGAGCGCCCGGGCCGCAGCTGGCTCTGGCTGGCGGCCCTGGTGGCCGCGATGGCGCTGGTGCTGCTGGCCGTGGTGGTCGCCTTCAACGTCGGCCGCGGACGCACCCCCCTCGGCGCGGAGCCCGAACCCGAGCCCGAGCGCAGCTCCTCGCCCACCTCGTCCGAGACAGCGACGGCCGGGCTGACGGCGTACGACGGCGTGACGGCCACCGACTTCGACCCGCAGGGCGAAGACCTCGAGGAGTTCCCCGAGCTCGCACCGCTCGCGGTCGACGGCGACCCGGCGACGTCCTGGCGGACGCAGACCTACCTGCAGCAGTTCGGGCCCGGCGGGCTGAAGACCGGTGTCGGGCTCACCCTCGACCTCGGTGCGTCCGGCTCGGTTGCGGAGGTGGACCTGACACTGGTCGGCGAGCCCACCGCGGTGGCGGTCTACGTCACCGACACCGCGCCGCGCGGCGTACGCGACTTCACCCCGGTCGCCACCGCGACGGCGGACGGCACCGCGCTCGAGATCCCGCTCGACGAGGCCACCACGGGGCGGTTCGTGACCGTC
This sequence comes from uncultured Actinomycetota bacterium, assembly GCA_963790295.1. Lineage (GTDB taxonomy): Bacteria > Actinomycetota > Actinomycetes > Propionibacteriales > Nocardioidaceae > Nocardioides. The sequence continues at coordinate 55,009 of CAWBOE010000001.1, read as the reverse complement.
TGGCTGACCGCGCTGCCCGCGGTCGACGACGGGTTCCGGGGCGAGGTCGCCGAGGTGACGGTCCTGGGGACCCCGGCCACGTGACCACTGAGCTGAACCAGGCCCCCGACGCCGAGCTGCTCCGGGCGCACGTCGACGGCGACCCGGACGCGTTCGGCGTGCTGTTCGCGCGGCACCGGGACCGGCTGTGGGCGGTGGCGCTGCGCACGATGGGCAACCCCGAGGATGCCGCCGACGGCCTGCAGGACGGGATGATCGCGGCGTTCCGGCAGAGCGGGGTCCTTCCGTGGCGAGGCGGCCGTCACCACCTGGCTGCACCGGATCGTGGTCAACGCCTGCCTCGACCGCATCCGGGCCGCGAAGGTACGCCGCGCCGAGCCGTTGCCCGACGACCTCGACGACCGCGGTGGCCGGGGCTCGCTGGTCACCCAGGACGGCACCCACGACCCGGCCGACCTCAGCGTCGCCGCCGAGCGCCGGCGTCGGGTGCTCACCGCACTCGACACGCTGCCCGCGGCCCAGCGCGCGGCGCTGGTGCTGGTCGACATGGAGGGCTACCCCGTCCACGAGGTCGCGCAGATGCTCGGCTGTGCCGAGGGAACGGTGAAGTCGCGCTGCTTCCGCGGCCGAGCCCGGCTGGCCGAGCTGCTGGGTGACCTGGATCCCACTGCTGCGGAGCCGTCGGTGGGGAACCAGCCCGACGGCCGGTCCGTCCCAACCGGTGACCAGCCCCGCGGTCCGCCGGCCGCCCACACCAATGACTGAGTTCGACGACTGAGTCCGTCCACGACCGAGTCCCACGCTCTGCCCGCACGACCGCACGACCACCGAGAGGAGGAACCGCGATGACCGACGAGGACCAGGGTCCCGACAACGCCCCCGACAACGCCCCCGAGCGCTGGCTGCACGAGAGCCCGCTCTCCCCCGCCGACGACGAGCGCATCCGGCGCCTCCTGGCCGAGGCCCGGCACACCGAGCCGATGCCCGCGTCGGTCGCGGCTCGCCTCGACGAGGTGCTCGGCGACCTCAGTGCCGACCGGGCCCGCGACGGCTATCGGGCGCCCGTCGTCGACCTCGCGGCGCGCCGGCGGCGTACCGCCACCAACCTGCTGGTCGCGGCGGCCGCCGTGCTCGCCGTAGGTTTCGGCATCACCCAGGTCCTGCCCGACGGCATCAGCGGCAGCGACGGTGAGCCTGCGGCGACCTCCGCCGAGGACGCCGCCACTGGTGGCTCCGCCGAGGGCGGAGCGGCAGACCGCAACGTGTCCCCCGAGGCCGCTCCGATGGCCCCGAGCGAGGCGGACGGCGGCAGCGCCGGCGCGGAGTTCAAGATCCGTTCCAAGTCCTTCGGCCCCGACGTACGCCGGCTGCGCACCCAGCTGCTGCACGACACCGGCTCGCTGGTCGAGTACCCCCAGCCAGGCTGCCTCGCCGCGGACGTCGGTGCCGGTGAGGTCGTGGCCGCGACCTACGACGGCGCACCCGCGGCGATCGTGCTGCGCACCCCGTCGGGCGACGTACAGGTCGTCGACCTGTACGTGTGCGGCGACGCCGCCCCCCGTCGTTCGATCACGCTCACCGCGCCCTGAGTGCGGCGGTCCGCGGCCACCGATTGGTCACGAACGACACTCCTGTGGCCCCTGTGACTGCGGTTGGGGACCAAACCGCAATCGGTCCCGCGGCACGGCCGAGAGCGGCCCGTCCGGGAATTCCGCTCGCCTACGATCGGTTGCACCAGCGTGTCCGCTCGGACCCTCCGGCGGACCCCTCGAGCAGTGCCCAGCAGCTGGGCGCAGGAGTTGAGCCTCACCCATGAGCGACACCCGCAACGTCATCGTCATCGGCTCCGGCCCCGCCGGCTACACCGCCGCGGTCTATGCCGCGCGCGCGTCACTGCGGCCGCTGGTGTTCGAGGGGTCGGTGACCGCGGGCGGCGCGCTGATGAACACCACCGAGGTCGAGAACTACCCCGGCTTCCGCGACGGCATCATGGGCCCGGCGCTGATGGACGAGATGCGGGCGCAGGCCGAGCGCTTCGGCGCCGAGCTGGTGGCCGACGACATCGTCGAGATGGACCTCACCGGCGAGGTCAAGACGGTCAAGACGGCCACCGACACCTTCACCGCGCGGTCGGTGATCCTGGCGACAGGCTCGGGCTACCGCAAGCTCGGGCTGCCCAACGAGGAGGAGCTGTCGGGACGCGGCGTCTCGTGGTGCGCCACCTGTGACGGCTTCTTCTTCCGCGAGCAGCACATCGCGGTCGTGGGCGGTGGCGACTCCGCGATCGAGGAGGCGACGTTCTTGACCCGGTTCGGCTCGAAGGTGACCCTGATCCACCGCCGCGACGAGCTGCGGGCCTCCAAGATCATGCAGGAGCGGGCCTTCGCCGACCCCAAGCTCGAGATCGTCTGGAACGCCGAGGTCGCCTCCATCAACGGCACCGACCGGCTCGAGTCGCTGACGCTGCGCGACACCCAGACCGGCGAGACCAGCGAGCTCGAGGCGACCGGCCTGTTCATCGCGATCGGCCACGACCCGCGCTCGGAGCTGCTGACCGGCCAGGTCGACCTCGACGACGACGGCTACGTCCTGGTCCGACACCCCTCGACCCACACCAACCTCTCGGGCGTCTTCGCCTGCGGCGACCTCGTCGACCACCACTACCGCCAGGCCGTCACCGCCGCCGGCACCGGCTGCGCCGCCGCGCTCGACGCCGAGCGCTACCTCGCGGCCCTCGACCACCACGCGTCCTCGGCCGGCTCGGCCGAAGCGACGGCCCGCGAGTCGCAGTCGGTCGCCGTCGGCCTCTGACCGGGCTGCGGCCGGAACAAACGTCCCTGGCGGGGTGTTCACTGGTCACCGATCGGGCACACCGCCTCCCAGCCAAGCGATCCAAGGAGTCCCTCGTGGGAAAGAACATGGCAGCCGTCACCGACGACGAGTTCGAGACCCAGGTCCTCAAGTCCGACAAGCCGGTGCTCGTCGACTTCTGGGCCGAGTGGTGTGGCCCGTGCCGCCAGGTCGACCCGATCCTCGACGAGATCGCCGCTACCCACGGCGACAAGATCACCTTCTTGAAGATGAACGTCGACGAGAACCCCGTGACGCCGTTCTCCTACCGCGTCAACGGCATCCCGACCATCAACGTCTACCAGAACGGCGAGGTCGTCCGCTCCATCGTCGGCGCCCGCCCGAAGGCCGCGCTGCTCAACGAGCTCAGCGAGTTCATCGACGCCTGAGCGCCGCCGCCGAGTCGGCGCATCTGCAGCCGTTGACAGCGTTCAGTCGGCGTGTTTTCGAACGCCGCGCTGCAGATGCGCCGACTCGGCACGTTTCTGCCCTGCAGATGCGCCGACTCGGCGTTGCGGTTCGGCGGAGGGCTTGGGGGCGGGACGGACGACGCCGATCAGCTTCTCGAGGGCGGCCTCGACCTCGTCGCGCCAGGTCAGCGCGGAGCGCAGGTCCATCCGCATCCGCGGGTGGCGCGCGTGCGGGCGGTAGGTCTTGAAGCCGACGCTGCCGAGGAACTCGACCGACGACACGCAGCGGCTGCCACGGGCGTGGTCGCGGGGCGGCTGGTTGGTGTCCCAGCCCGGGTCGCCGCGGGTGTCGCCGAACGCCTCCACGGCCTTGATGCCACCGCGCTCGGTCAGGTCGCGCGCCATCCCCTGGACCAGCATCCGGGCGAGCCCGCCACGCCTCGCCTGGGGGGCGACGTACACGTGGGTGAGGAGGACGGCGTCGGCGGACACCGGCGCCGTCGCGAACGACGCGGCGCCGGGCAGGAAGGCCTCCGGCGCGTAGAGCGCGAAGCCCTGGGGTACGCCGTCGACGAGCACGACCCGCCCGCACGAGCCCCACTCCCGCAGGACGAGGGAGACCCAGGCGTCGACCTCGTTCGCCGAGTCCCGGTCAACGTCCTCGACCCGGCCCCGTCGCACCGGGTCGAGCTGCCAGAAGACGCACGACCGGCACGGTGCGGTGAGCTCCTCGAGGTGGTCGAGGGTGAGCCGGACGACCTTGCGACCCACGGCGTCTCCTTCGGATCCCAGGCAGCTGATCGGCCAGATCTCGGGCCCCGGCTGCGACGTACGCTTCTCATCGTTCATGCTAGACGCGAGATGGACCACCCTCCTGAGACCTCGAGCGGGGCTGAGCACACGTTTGGCCGCACGCGCCTCGACAGCTACGTCGACCGCTACGCCGCGCGCACGCACGGGATGACCGCCTCGGAGATCCGAGCCCTGTTCGCCGTCGCCTCCCGGCCCGAGGTGGTCTCGCTGGCCGGCGGGATGCCCAACATCTCGGGCCTTCCGCTCGATGTCGTCGGCAGCGCCATCGGCGACCTGATCGCCCAGAACGGCCCGGTCGCGCTGCAGTACTCCTCCGGCCAGGGCGACCCACGGCTGCGCGAGCAGATCTGCGACGTGATGGCCCTCGAGGGCATCGTCGGCCACCCCGACGACGTCGTGGTCACGGTGGGCTCCCAGCAGGCCGTCGACCTGGTCACCCGGATCTTCTGCGACCCCGGCGACGTCGTCATCTGCGAGGCCCCGTCGTACGTCGGGGCGCTCGGCGTCTTCAAGGCCTTCCAGTGCCAGGTGGTGCACGCCGAGATGGACGCCGACGGGCTGGTGCCCGACGCCCTGCGCCAGGCGATCGCCGTGACGCGGGCGGCGGGCCGGACGATCAAGTTCCTCTACACGATCCCGAACTTCCACAACCCCGCAGGCGTGACCATGTCGCTGGCCCGGCGTGCCGAGGTCCTCGACATCTGCAGGAGCGAGGGTGTCCTGGTCCTCGAGGACAACCCCTACGGACTGCTGGGCTTCGACGGCGACCCGATGCCGGCCCTGCGGGCCGAGGAGTCCGAGGGCGTGATCTACCTCGGCTCGTTCTCCAAGACCTTCTCGCCGGGCATGCGGGTGGGCTGGGCGCTGGCTCCGCACGCCGTCCGCGAGAAGCTGGTGCTCGCCCAGGAGTCGGCGACGCTGTGCCCGCCGGCGTTCAACCAGATGGCCGTCTCGGCCTACCTCGCCCAGCACGACTGGCAGGGCCAGATCAAGCAGATGCGCGAGATGTATCGCGAACGCCGCGACGCGATGGTCGAGGCGCTCCACGACTTCATGCCCGCCGCCTGCCGCTGGAACGTCCCCCACGGGGGCTTCTTCGTCTGGATGAGCCTTCCGCCGGGCATCGACGCCAAGACGATGCTGCCGCGCGCCGTCACCGCACGGGTCGCCTACGTGCCCGGCACCGCCTTCTTCGCCGACGGCTTCGGGGCGGGCTCCCTGCGGCTGTCGTTCTGCTACCCGACGCCCGACCGGATCCGCGAGGGCGTACGCCGCCTGGCCGGCGTACTGGAGGAGGAGATGGAGCTGCGCGAGACGTTCGGCGCCACCGGTCACCACGAGCTTCCCCGGAGCGGGTACGACGCACCGGGCTCGGACCTGACATGACCGGCCACCCCGTGCTCGTGCTGGCCGGCGGCCTCTCCCACGAGCGCGACGTCTCGCTGCGTTCCGGGCGTCGCGCGGCCGAGGCCCTCCGGTCCGCCGGCATCGAGGTGGCCGAGCGCGACGTGGATCCGGGCCTGCTCGCCGCGCTGCTCTCCGAGCCGCCTGCGTGCGTGGTGCCGATGCTGCACGGCGAGAGCGGCGAGGACGGCGCGATCCGCGAGGTGCTCGACCTCCTCGGCATCCCGTACGTCGGGTCCGGCCCGGCCGCGTGCCGCACGGCGTTCGACAAGCCGGTCGCCAAGTCCGTGGTCGAGAAGGCCGGCATCACCACGCCGGTGTCGGTGTGCCTCCCGCACGAGACCTTCCGCGAGCTCGGCGCCGCCGAGGTGATGGACGCCGTCGTGTCCCGGCTGGGACTACCGATCGTGGTCAAGCCCGCTCGGAGCGGCTCCGCCCTCGGGTGCGCGCTCGTCGAGTCCGCCGCCGACCTGCCCGACGCGATGGTCAACGCCTTCGCCTACGGCTCGGTCGCGCTGATCGAGCGGTTCGCGGCCGGCACCGAGGTGTCGGTGCCCGTGGTCGACGACGGGTCTGGCCCGCGAGCGCTGCCGGCGGTGGCGATCCGGCCGGACGGACCCATCTACGACTACACCGCGCGTTACACGGCCGGGTCGACGGAGTTCACGGTCCCGGCCGAGCTGCCGGAACGCGTATTGGCGGAGTGTGCCCGGGTAGCCGTCGCCGCCCACGAAGCACTCGGGCTGCGCGACCTGTCCCGCTCCGACCTGATCGTGGGCGAGGACGACACGGTGTGGTTCCTGGAGGTCAACGTCGCGCCGGGGTTCACCGAGACCTCCCTGGTGCCGCTGTCGGTCGAGGCCGCCGGGCTCGACCTCGGCGACGTGCTCGCCTCGCTGGTGCGCGCCGCGACGGCGCGGGACGCCCGGGCCGCCCGGTAGCCGTCGAATGACCGAGCTGACGTACTCGGCGATCATCCGGATCGCCAAGCTGGGCTTCCGCGTGCTCGGGCAGCGGATCACCATCACCGGGCTCGAGCACCTTCCGCGCACGGGTGGGGCACTGGTCGCCGTCAACCACATCAGCTACGTCGACTTCATCTACGGCGGCCTGCCCGTCGAGCGGATCGGCCGCCGCCCCCGCTTCATGGCCAAGCGCGAGGTCTTCGACCACCGGATCACCGGCCCGATCATGCGTGCCTGCCGGCACATCGTGGTCGACCGGGCCGATGGCGAGTCCTCGCTCTCGGTGGCCCTGGACTACCTGCGCCGGGGCGAGGTCGTGGGCATCTTCCCCGAGGCCACCATCTCGCGGGCGATGGAGATCAAGGGCCTCAAGACCGGCGCTGTCAGGATCGCGCACGCCGCCGGCGTACCGCTCGTGCCGGTCGTCGTCTGGGGCACGCAGCGGATGATGACCAAGGACCACGACCGCGACCTGTCACGGGGAAAGGCCATCACGATCAAGGTCGGCCCGCCGGTTCCGATGACCGGTGACGCCCTCGCCGACACAGCCGCGCTCAAGGGTGCACTGAGCGGCCTGCTCGACGAGGCGATCCGCAGCTACCCCCAGCACCAGCCCGGAGCCTGGTGGGTGCCGGCGTCGTACGGCGGCTCTGCGCCCGGTCTCGCGGAGGCCGCCCGGCTCGACGCCGCCGAACGGGCGTCACGAGCCGCGAGGAAGGCCTCCAGCTAGCGGCCCGGAGCCGGCACATCGACGTACCCGCGGATCCGGTCCCCCTCGACCGGCACGAGCGACCGGCCGGGCGACCGGCGGTTCGACCGGCTGGATCTCGGTGCTCCGCGCCTCACGGCGCCGGAGCCGCCACCCACGGCGGTCGCCTCGGTGGGCGCGGCGCGGGAACAACCCGCCGTTCAACAGCTGCTCGCTCACATACCCGTAGTGGCTCATTCGTGCCTCCTCGACACCTGCTATCACGCTACAGTGGTGTCGCAGCAAGTGCAACCACCAATGCGGTTACACTGGTGTCGCATAGAGAGGAGTGCCGTGAGCCCCGGTCTGATACCTGACGACGTGCCGCGTTCGGCGGCCCTGGTGCGCGACTTCGTCAACACCCTCGACCACGACGAGGGCACCGACGAGCTGGCGGCGGCCGCGGGGCTGACGGCCTTCTTGGAACGGCACGGCCTGCTCGACGTGGGTCAGGCCGACGAGCGGCAGCGGGAGCAGGCCATCGCCCTGCGCCGGGGCCTGCACGAGGCGTTGGAGCTGAACCACGCCGGCACCGAGGGAGGGAGTGAGCCGTCGCTTGCCGCGCTCGACGGGGTGCTCGCCGGACTCGCCGTCCGGCTCCACTGGTCCGGTGACGGCGTGGTCGCCGTGCCGGCCCACGGGGGCGTCGCAGGAGGCCTCGCGCGGATCGCGCTGGCGGCGCACGAGGCGCGCGCGAGCGAGGTCTGGTGGCGACTGAAGGTCTGCGCCTTCGACGAGTGCGAGTGGGCCTACTACGACCTGTCGAAGAACCGGTCGCGGCACTACTGCGAGTACGGCTGCGGCAACAAGCTCAAGACCCGCGCCTACCGCGCCCGCCGTCGCGCGGCCGACGCGGCCGAGGCGGCCGGCACGGCCGGCCACTGACGCACGAAGTCGGTTTGGCGACCTATCGGTAGGTCGCCTTATCGCTTTGTTGCTTTGTCGACATTTCGACGTTTGCGCAGGTCAGCGGGCTAGATCGGCCGGTCAGACCGGTTGCGCGGGTCCATGATGTCGACGATCCGCCGTAGGTCGTCGAGCGAGGCGAACTCCACGGTGATCTTGCCCTTGTGCCGCCCGAGGTCGACCTTGACCCTGGTCTCGAGGCGGTCGGAGAGCCGGTCGGCGAGCTCGGTCAGTCCCGGGGCGACCGGCTTGCTGCGGCGGACTGCCGGGGCCGGCGGCGCCTGCCCGCCGCCGGTCGCGACGATCTCCTCGAGGCCCCGCACGCTGATGCCCTCGGCCACCACCCGAGCCGCGAGCCGGTCCTGCTGGTCGGCGTCCTCGACGCCGAGCAGCGAGCGGGCGTGGCCGGCACTCAGCACCCCGGCGGCGACCCGGCGCTGAACGGCGGGCGAGAGCTTGAGCAACCGGATGGTGTTGGAGATCTGCGGCCGGGACCGGCCGATCCGCTGGGCCAGCTCGTCGTGGGTGCACCCGAAGTCGTCGAGCAGCTGCTGGTAGGCGGCCGCTTCTTCCAACGGGTTAGCTGGGAGCGGTGCAGGTTCTCCAGCAGCGCGTCGCGCAGCATGTCGGTGTCGTCGGTCGCCCTGACGATCGCCGGGATCCGCTCGAGCCCGGCCAGCTGGGCGGCCCGCCAACGCCGCTCGCCCATGACCAGCTCGTAGCTGTCCGGGCCGTGCGGGCGGACCACGACCGGCTGGAGCAGGCCCACCTCGCGGATCGAGTAGACGAGCTCGGCCATCGCGTCCTCGTCGAAGACCTGCCGCGGTTGCACTCGGTTGGGCACGATCCGGTCGGCGGGCACCTCGGCGAACCAGCTGCCCGCCGGGACCACCAGGTCGGGACCGGGCTCGCCCGGGGCTTCGGCTGGCGGGTGCTGGGCCGACCTCGGCGGAGTCGGCCGTCGGCTCGTGCGGTGCGGTCGGGATCAGCGAGCCCAGGCCGCGCCCCAGACCCCGGCGAGCAGTCGTCCGTTCGCGGCTCACTTCCGGGCTCCCTTCGTCACCTGCTGCGCCACTTCACGGGCGGCCTCGAGGTAGGACAGTGCGCCCGGCGATGCGGGGTCGTAGGTCATCACGGTCTGCCCGTACGACGGCGCCTCCGACACGCGAACGGACCGCGGGATGGTCGTCTTGAGCACCTGGTCGGCGAAGTGCTCGCGCACCTCGTCGGCGACGCCGGCCGCGAGCCGGGTGCGGGCGTCGTACATGGTGATCAAGATCGTGGACACCCTCAGACGCGGGTTGAGGTGGGCCTTGACCATGTCGATCGTCTCGAGCAGCTGCCCGAGCCCCTCCAGCGCGTAGTACTCGGCCTGGATCGGGATCAACACCTCGGCACCGGCCACCAGGGCGTTCAGGGTCAGCAGTCCCAGCGACGGCGGGCAGTCGATGAAGACGTAGTCGAAGCGGTCGTCGCCGGCGACGTCGGCGCTGCCGATGCCCGGGTGGGTGGCCAGGGCCCTGGTCAGCCGGTTCTCGCGGGCCACGACGCTGACCAGCTCGATCTCGGCCCCGGCCAGGTCGATGGTGGCGGGCACCACCCACAGGTTGTCCAGGCCGTCCGCGCGGCGTGGCGATGTCGGCGAGCGAGGCGCCGTCGACCAGGGCGTCGTACGTCGAGGCGACGCCGCGGTGGTGCGCGGCACCGAGCGCCGTCGAGGCGTTGCCCTGCGGATCCAGGTCGATGACCAGCACCCGCTGGCCGAGCTGGGCCAGGCCGGCGGCGACGTTCACGGCCGTCGTGGTCTTGCCGACGCCGCCCTTCTGGTTGGCCACCACCACGACGCGGGTGCTCTCGGGACGAGGCATGGACACCCGGCTGCGGGCGCCGAGCCGGGCCAGCACCGAGTGCTCGGCCGCCCGTGCGAGCGGGGTGGTCTCGTCGTCGAACGCCGGGTGGCAGGTCACTCAGGTCCCCGGCGGTCCGCACTCGCGGGGAGGACGCCAGCGGCGATGTTTCACGTGAAACAGGGGTCGGTCAGCGGGTCGTCGGGCCCGACGGCAGCCTGTGGAGAAACAGGATCCTCTTGTGGAGAAACACGCTCGGCCGGCCACCCGAGCCCGGTGGATAACTGACCCGGGGCGCCCTCGGCACCCTCCGGCCAGCCGAGTCCGGTCCCGTCGTTCACGCGCCCCTCCGCTGTTGTCTCGAGCGTCTCTTCGGACGCGCACCGCCGGAAGCCTGGGTCGAACCGGGGCGATCGCGCCAACCTACCGGCCCGGTTTCCGGCCGGGCCACCCGGATCGCCCAGGTGGGCTCCTCGAGCAGGCCCGCCCCGAGCTCGACCACGACTGCCGGACCGCAGCCCAGCTTGCGCAGCCCCGGCGCGGCCGCTTCCACTTCGGCCGCGGCGGTGGCGCCCTTCATCGCGACCAGCTCGCCATCCGGCCCCACCAGGGGCAGGCACCAGCGCGCCAGCCGCTCCAGCGGGGCCACCGCCCGCGCCGTCACCACATCGAACGTCCGGTCCGGGCCCAGCTCCTCAGCCCGGCCCCTGAGCACCTCGACCTGCTCCTCCAGCCCGAGCGCGGCGACGGCCTCCTCGAGGAACCGGCTTCGACGCAGCAGCGGCTCGATGAGCGTGACCCGCAGGTCGGGTCGCGCGATCGCCAGGACGAGCCCGGGCAGACCCGCCCCCGAGCCCACGTCGGCCACGGTCGCCGCCTCGGGCACCACCTCCCCCAGTACGGCGCAGTTCAGCAGGTGCCGCTCCCACAGCCGAGGTGCCTCGCGCGGGCCGATCAGACCACGGGTCACTCCGTCGGAGGCCAGCAGGTCGGCGTACTGCACCGCCAAGCGAAGGCGCTCGACGCCGAACACCCGCCGCGCCTGGGGTGGCGCGGCGGGTGTTTCACGTGAAACATCGGCCAACGGACGATCAGCTCAGACGGGAAGGATCACCACGAAGCGACGGGGCTCGATGCCCTCGGACTCCGAGGTGAGGCCGGCCTCGGCCACCGCGTCGTGGACGACCTTCCGCTCGAACGGCGACATCGGGTCGAGAGCGAGACGCTCGCCCGTCTCCCGCACCTCGGCCACCGACGCGCGGGCCAGCTCGACGAGCCGGGCCCGCTGGTCGGCGCGGTAACCGGAGATGTCGAGCATCAGCCGCGACCGCTCGCCCGTCTCGCGGTAGACGGCGAGTCGGGTCAGCTCCTGGAGCGCGTCGAGCACCTCACCGCGCTGGCCCACGAGCTGGCTCAGGTCGGCGCCGACGATGGACACCGCTGCGCGGTCACCGTCGACGTCCATGTCGAGGTCGCCGTCGAGATCGGCGATGTCGAGGAGCTCCTCGAGGTAGTCGGCAGCGATGTCTCCCTCACGCTCCAGAGCGTTCAGATACTCCTCGTCGCCGGCACCGTCGGGCGCGTCGCTGACGTCATCCTCGGAGTCGGGCTCCGGGATGCTCTCGTCCGACCTGGTCGTCCTGTCACGGGCTCGTCGGTCTCGTCGGTCTGGTCGTCGGTCTGGTCATCGCCTGGTCATCAGTCTGGTGGTCGATCCGGGTCTGGTCGCTCATGCGGTGTCTCCCTGGCTCTGGGTCTTGCCCTGGGGGCGCTGCCGTGGACCCGCGCCACCCTTCTTGCGTTGCTGGCGGGACTGCTTCTTCGGCTGCTGGCGGACCGCGGGTCGAGGCGCCTCCGGCGTCTCCTCGACCACCACGTCGGTGGCGTCCTGCGGCTCGTGGCCACGCTTGTTGCCCTTGGCGGCGTCGCGCTTCTGCTTGGCGGCGAACGCCGGGGTCCCGGGGGCGGGGTTGTTGCGGATGACGTAGAACTGCTGGCCCATCGTCCACAGGTTGGAGGTGGTCCAGTACAGGAGCACGCCGATCGGGAAGGCGACGCCACCGACCGCGAAGACCACCGGCAGCACGTACAGCAGCAGCTTCTGCTGCTGGGCATACGGTCCGGTGAGCGCGTCGGGCGGCATGTTCTTGCTCATCAGCTGGCGCTGGGTGAGGAACGTGGTGGCGGTCATCGCCACGACCAAGATCGCGGCGACGACCATCACGCCGGTGTTGCCGTCGTTGTTGATGAAGGTCAGCTTCAGCGGGATCGAGTCGAACAGCTCCGAACGGCCGAACGACGTCGCGAGCTCCTTGTCGAGGAAGCCGTGCTCCTTCTGATGCTTGGCGGCCTGGTCGAGCATCCGGAACAGGGCCAGGAAGATCGGCATCTGCACCAGGATCGGCAGGCAGGACGCGAACGGGTTCGTGCCCGTGTCGCGGTAGAGCGCCATCGTCTCCTGCGCGAGGCGCTCGCGGTCGTGGCCGTACTTCTTCTGCAGCTCCTTGACCCGGGGCTGGATGAGCTGCATGTTGCGGCTGGACTTGATCTGCTTGACGAACAGCGGGATCAGCATCGCCCGCACCACGATGGTCAGGCCGACGATCGACAGCGCCCACGTGACGCCGGCGTCGGGGTCCATGCCGATCGAGGTGAGCAGCCAGTGCCACGCGACCATGACGGCCGAGACCGCGTAGTACAGCGGCGTCATGATCAGGTGGCCGACCTGGCCGAGGAAATCAAGCACGAGTGGGGCTCCTACGCCGGAGTGGTGGGTCTGCCCGCGGGACTGCGGGAGGGAACGGGGTCGTAGCCGCCGGCGGCCCAGGGGTGGCAGCGAGCCAAGCGTCGCACCGCCAGCCAAGTGCCCCGGATGCTGCCGTGCACCTGGACCGCCTCCAGCGCGTAGGCGGAGCACGACGGGTGGTAGCGACAGACCTGGCCGTAGAGCGGGCTGATCACCGCGCGGTAGCCGCGCAGCAGGGCGATGAGGACGTATTTCATGGTTGCATCACGGGCGGGACCGCAGTCTCGACCACGGGTGGCGCCATCCGTTCGAGACAACGAGCGAGATCCGCGCGGAGTTCGTCGTACGACGCGTCGGCAGCGGCGGGCAGCGCCCGGACGACGGCCACCGATGCCGGCGGAAGGGCTGCGAGCCGCTCGCGGACCAGGTGCCGAAGCCGGCGGCGTACGCGGTTGCGGACCACCGCTCCGCCCACCGCACGCGAGACCACGAACCCGACCCGCGCCGACCCGCGGTGAGGTTCGCCGCCCCGGTCATCGGGCTGGTCGAGATGGAGCACGAGCGTGCGGCTGCCGGCCCGCGCGCCCCGAGCGCACGCAACGGCGGAACGACTCACCCGAGGTGAGACGGGCAGCCGCGGGCAGCACGGTCGCTGGCCTGACCGTGGCAGTCAGACGGCCAGCTTGTTGCGGCCCTTGCGACGCCGCGACGCCAAGATCGCGCGGCCCGCGCGCGTGCGCATCCGCAGGCGGAAACCGTGCACCTTATGACGGCGGCGGTTGTTCGGCTGGTACGTGCGCTTGCTCACGACATCTTCTCCGTGGGGTCGAGGCCTTTCGACGGGCCTGCATCAATGGTCTGCGGCACCCCGGCGGGCGAAGCCTGTTGCTCCCGGCGATCACTTTGACTCGAGGAGGGAGCACGGCTCGACGCGGCGCCACGGCAGGTGACCGGCCAACGGTACGCGAGTCACTTCCACAGGGTCAAACCGTCGCCTCCGGTCCTGTGGTCCACCTGCGGTCCGTTCTGTGGACAGGCCGCCGGACCTGTGGATGACGTCTTGCCGGTGCCGACGCAACGGAGTTAGGTTCAGGGCCGACGAGATTCCCCGCCGTCCCCCATCCACCCCCGGGTTCGCCGCTCGCAGCGACAGCCGGGTCGGTGCCGGAACTACCTGCCGACGACCGCCCTGGCCTGCGCAGACGTTCTCGGAACCGGTCCCCGGTCCGGTACGCGTGCCATGGGTCCGACGGTTCGTCGCACTCCTTCACAGGCTGTGGAGAAGTATGTGGAGTTCCGAGCACGACAACTGACGAAGGGTGGCGGGGAGCGCGTGGAGGACCAGCCGACGAACCAGTCCGGCAGCCAGGCGAACGAGTCTGCGTCGGCCGATCTCGAGCAGGCGTGGTGGTCCGTCGTCGGCGAGCTGCAACCCAACCAGCGCGCCTGGCTCGAGGCGAGCGCGCCCGTCACCCTGCACGGCAACCAGGCGATCATCGAGGTCGTCGACGAGTTCACCCGCGGCCAGCTCGAGGGGCGGCTGCGCGCCCAGATCGAGGAAGGCCTCACCGCGGTCTTCGGCCGCGAGATCCGTCTCGGGGTCACCGTCAACCCGCAGCTGGTCGCCGACCGGGCCGCGGTCGCGGCCGCGGCCCCGGAGAGCCACCATGTCGACAAGTCGCCTCATCTACCTAGCGATATGTCGTCCTATGGACAACCACTGGGCCCGGCGTTCACCACTGAGGAGCCCGGCTCCGAGCAGGGCCGCTCGGTGCTCGAGACGCGGCTGAACCCGAAGTACACCTTCGAGACCTTCGTCATCGGCTCGTCCAACCGGTTCCCCCACGCTGCGGCGGTCGCGGTCGCCGAGGCCCCGGGCCGCGCGTACAACCCGCTGCTGGTCTACGGCGACTCCGGCCTGGGCAAGACCCACCTGCTGCACGCGATCGGCCACTACGTGCGCAGCCTCTACAACGGGGCCAAGGTGCGCTACGTCTCGAGCGAGGAGTTCACCAACGAGTTCATCAACGCGATCCGCGACGACCGTCAGGATCGGTTCAAGCGGAAGTACCGCGACGTCGACGTGCTCCTCATCGACGACATCCAGTTCCTGGAGGGCAAGACCCAGACCCAGGAGGAGTTCTTCCACACCTTCAACACCCTGCACAACGCCAACAAGCAGATCGTGCTGACCTCCGACCGCGCCCCCAAGCGCCTCGAGGCACTCGAGGACCGCCTGCGCAACAGGTTCGAGTGGGGTCTGATCACCGACGTCCAGCCGCCCGACCTCGAGACCCGGATCGCGATCCTGCGCAAGAAGGCCGCCATGGACCGGCTCACCGCACCACCGGACGTGCTGGAGTTCATCGCCTCCAAGATCCAGACCAACATCCGCGAGCTCGAGGGCGCGCTGATCCGGGTGACGGCGTTCGCGAACCTCAACCGCCAGGAGGTCGACATGACCCTGGCCGAGATCGTCCTGAAGGACCTGATCCCCGAGGGTGGCGAGCCCGAGATCACCGCCTCGCTGATCATCGCCCAGACCTCCGCCTACTTCGGGCTCCCGATCGAGGACATCACCGGCCCCAGCCGCGGCCGGCACCTGGTGATGGCCCGGCAGATCGCCATGTACCTGTGCCGCGAGCTCACCGACTTGTCCCTGCCCAAGATCGGCGCGCAGTTCGGCAACCGGGACCACACGACGGTCATGTACGCCGACCGCAAGATCAACCAGCTCCTCGCCGAGCGCCGCGCGGTCTTCAACCAGGTCTCCGAGCTGACCAACCGCATCAAGATGCACGCCCGCCAGAACTGAGCGGTCGTCTCGTGCCGTCGCAGCGAATGACAAGGATGCAAGATGTGGGGAGCCCTGTGCGACGCGCCGCGACTCCTCCACAGACGTTGTGGACAGCTGGGGACGCCGCGTCCTCACCCGGCCGTCGTCCCCAGTCCCACCCCGCTGCCGCACGTCTTCGTCCACACCGGTTGGGGACTCGGAAATCGGCTCTGACCTGCACAAACGCCGTCTCTCCACAGTTTCCACCGCTGCTACTACTCCTCACAACCTCTCTGTGCTGTCATTCCCGGTGAACATCGCTCCGGGCCCCGATCTGGGGATGACCACCCCGCTTTCGCACGTCGGGAGCGGCCACCACTCCCCTGTGTAGGCGCCGCGTGGCAGGATTCGGGCACCCGGCCCCATCTCGACCGGCCTGCCTTCCCACCCTGACTTCTAAGGACTCCGAGTGAAGTTCCGCGTGGATCGCGACGCGTTCGCCGACGCCGTCGCCTGGGCTGCCCGCAGCCTTCCCGTCCGTCCCAGCGCCCCCGTCCTCTCCGGCCTCCTCATCGACGCCGGACACGACGGCCTGGTGCTGTCGACCTTCGACTACGAAACCTCCGCCCGCGCGACCCTGACGGCCGAGGTCTCCGACGAGGGCAGGGCCCTGGTCAGCGGCCGGCTGCTCGCCGACATCTGCCGAAGCCTGCCCGCCAAGCCGGTCGACGTGATGCTCGACGGCACCCGTGTCTCGCTGACCTGCGGCTCGGCCAGGTTCAGCCTCCAGACGATGCCGGTCGACGACTATCCGACGCTGCCGCAGATGCCGGCGGCGTCCGGCACCGTGCCGAGCGAGCAGTTCGCCCACGCCGTGGCCCAGGCGGTCACCGCAGCCGGCCGCGACGACATGCTCCCGGTGCTGACGGGCGTCCGGCTGGAGATCTCGGGGACGACCATCGCGTTGCTCGCGACCGACCGGTTCCGGCTCTCCCACCGCGAGCTCGACTGGAACCCCCACAGCCCCGACGCCTCCCTGGCCGCGCTGGTGCCGGCCAAGGTGCTCGGCGACACCGCCAAGTCCCTGACCGCGGGCCCGGAGGTGACCATCGCGCTGTCGTCCGGCGGCGCCGGCGAGGGCATCATCGGCTTCGAGGGGTCCGCCCCGGGCGGGACCCGCCGTACGACGACCAGGTTGCTCGACGGCGAGTTCCCCAAGGTCCGCAGCCTCTTCCCCAACGAGCACCTCACCAAGGCGCTGGTCGACAAGCTGGCCCTGGTCGAGTCGGTCAAGCGGGTCGCCCTGGTCGCCGAGCGCAACACCGCCGTCCAGCTGGCGTTCTCCGACGGCGTGCTCACCCTCGACGCCGGCTCCGGCGACGAGGCCCAGGCGTCGGAGTCGATCGAGGCCACCATCGACGGCGACGACCTCACCACCGGCTTCAACCCGCAGTTCCTGCTCGACGGGCTGACCGCGATCGACGAGGCGGTCGTCGAGCTGGCCTTCACCCAGGCTTCCAAGCCGGTCGTGATCAGTGGTTCGATCGGCGAGGACGGCGAGGATCCAGGGTTCCGCTACCTGCTCATGCCGCGGCGCCTGCTGTCCTGATCCCCATCTCCCAGGAGGGAACCGTATGGAACTCGGACTCGTCGGGCTCGGGAAGATGGGCGGCAACATGCGGACCCGTCTCCGCAACGCCGGCCACACGGTCGTGGGTCTCGACCACGACCTCGAGATCTCCGACGTGAAGAGCCTCCCCGAGCTGGTCGAGGCGCTGCCGACGCCGAAGGTGGTCTGGGTGATGGTGCCGGCGGGCGGCCCGACGCACGAGGTCATCACCGAGCTCGCCGACCTGCTCGGCGCGGGCGACCTGGTGGTCGACGGCGGCAACTCGCGGTGGACCGACGACCAGGCCCACGGCGAGATGCTCGCGGCGAAGGGGATCGGCTTCGTCGACTGCGGCGTGTCCGGCGGGGTCTGGGGCCTGCAGAACGGATACGCCCTGATGTACGGCGGCGAGGCCGACGACATCGCGAAGGTCCAGCCGGCCTTCGACGCCCTCAAGCCCCTGCCGAGTGACCAGGGCGAGTTCGGCTCGGTGCACGCCGGCAAGGTCGGCGCCGGACACTTCTCCAAGATGGTCCACAACGGCATCGAGTACGCCATCATGCAGAGCTACGCCGAAGGCTGGGAGCTGCTGGAGAAGGTCGACGTGGTCGACAACGTCACCGAGGTGTTCCGGTCCTGGCGCGAGGGCACGGTGATCCGCTCGTGGCTCCTCGACCTGATGGTCAACGCCCTCGACGCCGACCCGGGCCTGTCCAAGATCCGCGGCTACGCCGAGGACTCCGGCGAGGGGCGCTGGACCGTCGAGGCCGGTATCGACAACGCCGTCGCCACTCCGGCGATCACCGCCGCGCTCTACGCCCGCTTCGTCTCCCGTCAGGACGACAGCCCGGCGATGAAGGCGATCGCCGCGATGCGCAACCAGTTCGGCGGCCATGCTGTGAAGGCAGAAGGCAGCTAGCTCCTGTACGTCTCGCACCTGGTCCTGCACGACTTCCGTTCGTACGCCGACGTCGAGGTCGTCCTCGAGCCGGGCCCCACGGCGTTCATCGGCAGCAACGGCCAGGGCAAGACCAACCTCGTCGAGGCGATCGACTACCTGTCCCGGCTGACCTCCCACCGGGTGGCGACCGACGCGCCTCTCGTGCGGGCGGGGGCCGACCAGGCCGTGGTCCGCGCCGCCGTCGTCAGGGACGGCCGCACCGCCGTGCTCGAGGTCGAGATCAACCCCGGCAGGGCCAACCGCGCGCGGGTCAACAAGTCGCCGCTGCCCAGGACCCGCGAGCTCGTCGGCCTGGTGCGCACCGTCGTGTTCTCCCCGGAGGACCTGGCGATGGTCAAGGGCGACCCGGCCGAACGCCGCCGGTTCCTCGACGACCTGCTGGTCCTCCGCACCCCGCGACTGGCGAGCGTGCGGGCCGACTACGACCGGATCCTGCGCCAGCGCAACTCGTTGCTGAAGACCGCCGGTCACGCCCGCCGCGGCAGCAGCGACCAGGACTCCGCCCTCTCCACGCTCGGCGTCTGGAACTCCCACCTGGCGCGGGTCGGCGCCGAGATCCTCGCAGAGCGCCTGGCCCTGGTCGCCGACCTGCGGCCCTACCTGGGCAACGCCTATGCGACGGTGGCGCGCGGCGCGGGGCGCGAGGCCGCCGAGGCGGAGTACAAGCCGTCCTTCGAGCTGCCCGTCGACCCAGGGGACCGGGGCGCGTTGACCGAGGCGCTGCTCGTCGCACTCGCGCAGCGCCAGAAGGACGAGCTCGACCGCGGCGTCTCGCTCGTCGGGCCCCACCGTGACGACCTGGCGCTCAGCCTCGGTGCCGAGGGCCCCGACGACGCGGGCACCCGCCTGCCCGTCCGCGGCTACGCCAGCCACGGCGAGTCCTGGTCGTTCGCGCTCGCGCTGCGGCTGGCGTCGTACGACCTGCTGCGCGCCGACGGCGACGACCCGATCCTGGTCCTCGACGACGTGTTCGCCGAGCTCGACGCGGAGCGCCGCGCCCAGCTGGCCGAGCTGGTGGCCGGCGCCGAGCAGGTGCTGGTCACCGCCGCCGTCGACGACGACGTCCCCGAGAAGCTAGCCGGCGTCAGGTTCCGCGTGGGTGACGGGGAGGTGACCCGTGTCCACTGACGGCGACGAGCCGGAGCAGCCCAGCCCGGATCCCAGCCCGGATCCCAGCCCGGATCCCAGCACGGACCACCGGCCCGACGGTCTCGACCTGGCCAAGACCCTCGCCCGCGCGACCGCACGCTCCAGCCCCGCCAAACGCGTACGCCGCAGGTTGTCGAGGGGTGACGGGCGCCGTACTGGCCCGGCCAAGGCGTCGGGGGCGTTTCCAGACGAGCGCGACCCGCAGCTCCTCGACGCCACCGTCAGCCGGCTGGTCGACGACCACGGCTGGGACGTCGACCTGCGGGTGGCCGGCATGTTCGCGCGCTGGCCCGAGCTGGTCGGGGAGGAGGTGGCCCGGCACGCGACGCCGGAGTCGTTCGCCGACGGCACCCTCGTCGTCCGCACCGACTCCACCGCCTGGGCCACCCAGCTCAAGCTGCTCGCACCAGCGGTGGTCAAGCGCCTCAACGAGGACCTCGGGCACGGCACCGTCACCCTCATCGAGGTGCTCGGCCCGCACCTGCCGACGTGGAAGAAGGGCGCCCGCTCGGTCCGCGACGGCCGCGGCCCGCGCGACACCTACGGCTAGCTGCCGACGAGCGTCGGCAGAGCCGATCTGACGGCTTCGCGGACGTATGGGGACACCACCGCACCCCTGTGAGGCCGCTGCGGCACCGTTTCCGAGCCGCTGCAGGCGCGATTTCCGACACTTATCCCCCCGTCGCTGGGGACGGTGACGTGGAAGGAGGCCCCTGGCGGGCTATCATGGGCATCGGGTCGCGAGCTCACCAGCCGCGGCCCCAGTCATGTGAAGAGTCATCTGAACAGCCGTGTGGCGTGGTCGAGCAGAAGAAGGTGCGTGTGAGCGAGGAACCCAGCGCCGGAGACGTCCAGCTGACCGACCCAGCCGATGGTCAGGCACCCGACGACCCGGCCCCGGTTCCCGCCGAGCTGGCCGAGATCCCCGCCGACGTCAACGGTGACTACGACGCGTCCGCCATCACCGTGCTCGAAGGCCTCGAGGCGGTGCGCAAGCGTCCGGGCATGTACATCGGCTCGACCGGTGAGCGCGGCCTGCACCACCTGATCACCGAGATCGTCGACAACGCCGTCGACGAGGCGCTGGCCGGCTACTGCGACCGCATCGTGCTGACCCTGCGCGCCGACGGCGGCGTGCAGGTCGTCGACAACGGCCGCGGCATCCCGACCGACACCGCCCCCGGCCAGGAGCTGCCGGCGGTGACGATGGCGCTGACCCTGCTGCACGCCGGCGGAAAGTTCGGCGGCGGCGGCTACAAGGTCTCCGGCGGGCTGCACGGCGTGGGCGTCTCGGTCGTCAACGCGCTCTCGACGCGGCTGGTCGTCGAGGTCAAGAACCGCGGCCACCTGTGGCGGCAGAGCTTCCAGCTCGGCGACCCCGACGCGCCGCTCGAGCAGATCCGTCCTCTCGAGGAGGGCGAAGGCACCGGCACGACCGTGACCTGGTGGGCCTCGGAGGAGATCTTCGAGACGACGACGTACAACCTGGAGACCCTCACCAACCGGATGCGGGAGTACGCCTTCCTCAACAAGGGTCTCGAGATCGTGATCCGCGACGAGCGGCCCACTGCCGACGACCTGGTCGACGCCGTCGAGGACGACACCGTGGCCGCCGAGACCGACGAGGCGGGGGCCGACTCGATCAAGCGCGCCGACAGCGGCGGTCTGGAGCGGGTCTTCAAGTACGACCTGGGCCTGGTCGACTACGTCGCCCACCTCAACCGCAGCAAGACGGCGGCCAACCCGACGATCATCTCCTTCGAGGCCGAGGCGCCCGAGGGCGCCGGTATGCACATGAGCCTCGAGGTGGCCATGCAGTGGAACACCTCCTACACCGAGTCGGTGCACACGTTCGCCAACACCATCAACACCCACGAGGGCGGCACCCACGAGGAGGGCTTCCGGGCCGCCCTGACCAGCCAGATCAACAACTTCGGCGAAGCCAACAACCTGATCAAGAAGCGCGAGGACCGCGTCTCGGGCGACGACATCCGCGAGGGCTTCACCGCGATCGTCTCGATCAAGCTCGGCGAGCCGCAGTTCGAGGGCCAGACCAAGACCAAGCTCGGCAACACCGAGGCCAAGGGCTTCGTCCAGCGTGTGGTCAACGACCAGCTCGGCGCCTGGCTCGAGCAGAACCCCGCCGAGGGTCGCGACATCGTCCGCAAGGCGCAGGCCGCGGCGTCGGCGCGGCTGGCGGCCCGCAAGGCCCGCGACCTCGCCCGCAACCGCAAGGGGCTGCTCGGCGGCGGGGGACTCCCCGGCAAGCTGTCCGACTGCCAGTCGACCAACCCCGAGGAGTGCGAGGTCTTCATCGTCGAGGGCGACTCGGCCGGCGGCTCGGCCCGCCAGGGTCGCGACCCGCGCATCCAGGCGATCCTGCCGATCCGCGGCAAGATCTTGAACGTCGAGAAGGCCCGCATCGACAAGGTCCTCGGCAACGCCGAGGTGCAGTCGATCATCTCCGCGCTCGGCACCGGCATCCACGACGAGTTCGACATGGCCAAGCTGCGCTACCACAAGGTCGTGCTGATGGCCGACGCCGACGTCGACGGACACCACATCAACACGCTGTTGCTGACCCTGCTGTTCCGGTTCATGCGACCGCTGATCGAGAACGGCCACGTCTACATGGCCCAGCCGCCCCTCTACCGGCTGCGCTGGAACAAGCCCCACGAGCACGAGTTCGTCTACTCCGACGCCGAGCGCGACGCGCTGCTGCGCGACGGCCAGGCGGCGGGCAAGAAGCTGCCCAAGGAGAACCCCGTCCAGCGCTACAAGGGGCTCGGCGAGATGAACGCCAAGGAGCTGTGGGAGACGACCATGGACCCCGACCAGCGGCTGATGCTGCAGGTCGGCCTCGAGGACGCCGCCCAGGCCGACGAGATCTTCTCGATCCTGATGGGCGAGGACGTCGAGCAGCGGCGTTCGTTCATCCAGCGCAACGCGAAAGACGTTCGCTTCCTCGATATCTAGTTCTCTAGCAACAGTCGTAGATATCTGTAGATCAACGCAGAAGAGGTAGATCGTGACCGAGACCCCGACGACTCCCCCTGGCGGCAGGGTCGAGCCGGTCGAGCTGCAGACCTCCGTGCAGCGCGCGTTCCTCGACTACGCGATGGCGGTCATCGTCGGCCGTGCGCTGCCCGACGTACGCGACGGCCTCAAGCCGGTGCACCGCCGGGTGCTCTACGCCATGTACGACGGCGGCTACCGGCCCGACCGAGGCTTCAGCAAGTGCTCGCGCGTCGTCGGCGACGTGATGGGCCAGTACCACCCTCACGGCGACACCGCGATCTACGACACCCTCGTGCGGCTCGCCCAGCCGTGGGTGATGCGTGCCCCGCTGATCCACGGGCAGGGCAACTTCGGCTCGCCCGGCAACGACTCCGCGGCCGCGATGCGCTACACCGAGTGCCGGATGGCCCCGCTGGCGCTGGAGATGGTCCGTGACATCGACGAGGACACCGTCGACTTCCAGCCCAACTACGACGGCCGCAGCCAGGAGCCGACGATCCTGCCGGCCCGGTTCCCCAACCTGCTCGTCAACGGCTCGGCCGGCATCGCCGTCGGGATGGCCACCAACATCCCGCCGCACAACCTGCGCGAGGTCGCCGAGGGCGCCCGGTGGGCGCTGGAGCACCCCGAGGCCTCGCGTGAGGAGCTCCAGGACGCCCTCATCGAGCGGATCAAGGGCCCCGACTTCCCCAACGGTGCGCTCATCGTCGGCCACCAGGGCATCGAGCAGGCCTACCGCACCGGTCGCGGGTCGGTCACCCAGCGGGCCGTCATCGAGATCGACGAGGACAACAAGGGCCGGACCTGCCTGGTCATCACCGAGCTGCCCTACATGGTCAACCCCGACAACCTGGCCACGAAGATCGCCGAGCTCGCCGACCTCGGCCGGGTGCAGGGCATCGCCGACGTCCGCGACGACACCTCCGACCGCACCGGCCAGCGCCTGGTCGTCGTGCTCAAGCGCGACGCCGTGGCGCGGGTGGTGCTCAACAACCTGTTCAAGCACACCGAGCTGCAGACCAACTTCTCCGCCAACATGCTGGCCCTGGTCGACGGTGTCCCGCGCACGCTGACCATCGACCAGTTCATCAGCCACTGGGTGACCCACCAGATCGAGGTCATCCAGCGACGGACCCGCTACCGCCTGCGCAAGCGCGAGGAGGAGGCGCACATCCAGCGCGGCCTGGTCAAGGCCCTCGACATGCTCGACGAGGTCATCGCCCTGATCCGCCGCAGCCCCGACGTCGAGCAGGCCCGCCAGGGACTGATCGACCTGCTCGAGATCGACGAGCTCCAGGCCCAGGCGATCCTCGACATGCAGCTGCGCCGCCTGGCCGCCCTGGAGCGTCAGAAGATCATCGACCGGCTGGCCGAGCTGGAGATCATCATCGCCGACCTCCAGGACATCCTGGCCGACCACGCCCGGCAGCGGCAGATCGTCATCGACGAGCTCTCCGAGATCGTCGACAAGTACGGCGACGACCGGCGTACCCAGATCATCGCCGCCGACGGCGACCTGTCGATGGAGGACCTGATCCCCGACGAGGAGCTCGTCGTCTCCATCACCCGGGGTGGCTACGCCAAGCGCACCCGCTCCGACCAGTACCGCTCGCAGAAGCGCGGCGGCAAGGGCGTGCGCGGCGCGAGCCTGCGCGGCGACGACGTGGTCGAGCACTTCATCGCCACCACCAACCACCACTGGCTGCTGTTCTTCACCACGGCCGGCCGGGTCTATCGCACCAAGGCCTACAACCTGCCCGAGGCCTCGCGCGACGCCAGAGGTGGCCATGTGGCCGGCCTGCTGTCCTTCCAGCCCGATGAGTCGATCGCGCAGGTGCTGGCCATCCGCGACTACGAGCAGGCCCCCTACCTGGTGCTGGCGACCCGCAACGGCCTGGTCAAGAAGACCCGCCTCGGCGACTACAACAGCCCGCGGCAGGCCGGCGTCATCGCCATCAACTTCCGCGAGGACGACGACGAGCTGATCGGCGCCGAGCTGGTCGAGCCCGACGACGACATCCTGCTGGTCTCCCGCAAGGGCCAGGCCATCCGATTCCGCGCCGACGACACCCAGCTGCGGCCGATGGGCCGCGCGACGTCCGGCGTCTCGGGGATGAAGTTCCGCGGCGGCGACTCGGTGCTGTCGATGTCGGTGATCCGGGCCGAGCAGGTGGCGCTCGAGGAGCGCGCCGCGACCAGGCCGCAGTACGTGTTCACGATCACCGACGGCGGCTTCGCCAAGCGGTCGCGGATCACCGACTACCGTCTCCAGTCCCGCGGCGGCATCGGGATCAAGACCATGTCGCTGGCCAACGAGGAGCGCGGCAGCCTGGTGGGTGCGTTCATCGTGGTCGACGGCGACGAGGTGCTCTCGATCACCCAGGTCGGCCAGGTCGTCCGCAGCCCGATCAACGACAACTTCCGGCCGACCGGCCGCTCGACCATGGGCGTGAAGTTCGTGACGCCCAAGGAAGGCGACGCCGTGGCGGTCGTGGCCCGCTCCGTCGAGGCGCCGGACAACGGCGACGACGACGTCGAGGCCTCTACCACACCGAATCCCGAGGGTGACGCCGACGCCTCCGCCGACGCTGGTCAGGAATCGCCCGATCAGGGCTCGGATGCAACAATCGATGAGACCCCCGATGGTCAACTGGCCGATTCCCCACCCGAGAGTGAGGCCTGATGACGGAGCGACCGACCGAGCAGACGCACCCGCGACTGACCGGGCTGGACTCTCCCGACCGCGAGCCCAATGCCCCGTCGAGTGCCCCGTCGAGTGGTCAGGGTCCGATCCTGCCCCCGATGCCGTCGGCTCAGACCGAGCGGGCCGAGTACCGCCCGCAAACCTCCTCCGCACCCGACCGGCCCTCGCTGGCGGAGCGGCTCCAGGAGAAGCTGAGCTCGGTGCGTCAGGCCGAGCGACCGGCCGAGCCGCTGACCGACCGGCCCGACGCCCGCTCGGCCATCGGCCTCGACCAGACGTCCGTGCGCCCGGCCGTGCGGGCCTCGACCGTCGCGCCCGAGGCGCCGGCCGTCCCGGCGTACGACCGTCCGGTGCTGCCGCCGCCGGCTGCCGACCAGCCTGCCCCGCAGCCCGCGCAGCGCCCGGCCCAGAAGCGCCCGGCGCGTGCCCAGCGTCCCAAGCGCCCGCCGCGCCGGGCTCGTCTGCGTCTGACCCGCATCGACCCGTGGTCGGTGATGAAGACGGCGTTCCTGCTCTCGATCGCCCTCGGCGTGGTCACCATCGTGTCCGTGCTCATGGTGTGGTCGGTGCTCGGTGCTGCAGGCGTCTGGGACTCCATCAACACCACGGTCCGCGACGTCGTCGGCGACCAGGCCTCCACGCCGTTCACCATCCAGGACTACCTCGGCACCGACCGGGTCATCGGCTTCACGATGCTGGTCGCGGTGATCGACGTCGTGCTCCTCACCGCCATCGCCACCCTCGCCGCATTCCTCTACAACATGGCCGCAGCACTGCTCGGCGGCATCGACATCACCCTGGTCGAGGACGAGCGCTGACGCGCGCTGGTCGAGGAGGTCGCGCAGCGACCGTCACGAGACCGCGATTGGTTCGCCTCTCCGCCGGTCGGGTAGTGTTCCTCCTCGGTCGCCGTCCCTCCCGAGGGGCGGTCGAGCCGCTTCCCGGGCCTATAGCTCAGACGGTTAGAGCGCTTCCCTGATAAGGAAGAGGTCACAGGTTCAAGTCCTGTTAGGCCCACCCTGCTACGACGGGAGACCAACGCCATGAAGAAGATCTTGTTCGTCCTGCTGGCCGCAGCCGGCATCGCCTACGCCAAGCGCAAGCTCGACGAGGGCAAGCACGAGCAGGCCCTGTGGGCCGAGGCGACCGACAACGTCTCGTCGGAGTCCTCCTCGTCCGCGGAGTAGTCCTTCCCGCTGGTCTTCGCGACCGGGGGCCATGGCGCAATTGGTAGCGCACCTGCTTTGCAAGCAGGGGGTTAGGGGTTCGAGTCCCCTTGGCTCCACCGTTAGGAAGACGATTCGTCTGCGACCCGCCACCGCGTTTTCTCAGGGAATCCGCAGACGAATCGGTGCTCCGTATCCTGGCCGCGTGTCGGCGGTGCGTGCTCTGGCGGCGCCGCGCTACTGGGGCTACCACCTCGTGGTGGTCGCGGCGCTGGTCGCTGCGGGCTGGCTGGGGCTGTGGCAGTACCACGGCTGGCAGGAACGCCGGGCCGCCGAGGCCCGCGACCTGACCGAGGTCGCGCCGATCCCGCTCGCGGACGCCATCGGTCCGGACGACCCGTTCCCGGGGCGGTACGTCGGGCAGCCGGTCGAGGTGCGGGGCACCTTCGTCGGCGACACCTTCTGGGTGTCCGGCCGCCGCCAGGGCGGCCACGAGGGGTACTGGGTGGTCGACCCCGTCCGGGTGGGTGACTCGCTGCTGCCGGTCGTCCGTGGCTGGGAGGCGACTCCGTCGTGGGGCGAGCGCGGTCCCGAGCCCCGCGGCCCGGTCGACCTGGTCGGCTGGCTGCAGCCGTCGGAGAGCCTCGGCGTCAGCGACGACGACTCGAGCGACCGGTTGTTGCCCCAACTGCGGATCGCGGAGGTGGCGCAGTACTTCGACGAAGACGTCTACAGCGCGTACGTCGTGATGCGCGACCCGCCGGCCGGGACCGTCCAGGCTGACCTGGCGGAGCTGCCGGACGCCGGCCGGTTCACGGCGTTGCGCAACCTGCTGTACGCCGTGGAGTGGTGGTTCTTCGGCTTGTTCGCGGCGTTCGTGTGGTGGCGCTGGGCGCGGGAGGAGACCGAGGCGACGCGTGTAGCCGCGGCTGCCGAGGTCACGGCGGGGGACAGTCGGTAGGGTCGCACGACGTGAGCCGCCTCTTCACCAGCTACCGCGTGCTCGCCTTCGTGGTCGGCGTACTGCTGGCGTTCTGCTCGCTGGTCGCGCTGCCGCTGAAGTACCTCGCCACCGAGGGCAGCGACCTCCAGCAGTTCGGCGAGAGCGCGAGCGTGCTGTGGGTCTTGCACGGCTGGGTGTTCATGATCTACGTGGTCGTGACGTTCCTGCTCTCGCGGCGGGCCGGCTGGAACATCCCGTTCACCCTCCTCAACCTGGCCGCCGGCCTGATCCCCCTGATCATCTTCTGGGTCGAGCGTCGCGTCGTCGAACGCATGCGGGCCGAGCACCCCGAGCTGACGCGGGCCTGACGCGATGACCACCGCGTTCGTGCTCGGCGGTGGGGGGGTGCTGGGCGCGGCCGAGGTGGGGATGCTGCAGGCGCTGTTCGAGAGAGGCATCACCCCCGACCTCGTGCTCGGCACGTCCGTGGGTGCCCTCAACGGCGCCATGGTCGCCCGCGACCCCTCCCTGGCGGTCGTCGACCGGCTCACCGACCTGTGGCAGACCGTTGCGTCGAGCCGCGAGGTGTACGGCGACCGCCCGCTGCGCAGCGTCCGGCGCGCGATGTCGACCGGCACCCACATCTACTCCTCCTCGCCGATGCGACGCCGCCTCGCCGAGGAGTTCGGCGACCTTCGCTTCGAGGACCTGCCGGTGCGGTTCCAGGTGTGCGCGGCGAGCATCGAGCGCGCTGCCGAGCACTGGTTCGTGTCGGGCCCGCTGGTGCCGGCGATCGTCGCCAGCGCCGCCGTACCCGGCCTGCTGCCGCCGGCCAAGGTCGGCGACGAGCACTACCTCGACGGCGGCATCGTCAACTCCATCCCGCTCGGCCGCGCAGTCACGCTGGGCGCCGACGTGGTCTACGTGCTCCAGGTAGGCCGGATCGACCGGCCACTCCGGGTGCCACGACGGCCGTGGGAGGTGGCGCGGGTGTCGTTCGAGATCGCTCGCCGACACCGGTTCGCGCGCGAGCTTGCCGAAGTACCAGAAGGCGTGGTCGCACACGTGCTGCCCGCTCGGGGCACCTCGGCGCGCGACGACTCGATCCGCGGCCACCGCGACTTCACCACGCTCGGCGACCGCATCGAGGAGACCTACCGCGCCAGCCTGGCCTACCTCGACGACCACCCCCACGACGACCACTCCCACGACGACCGGGCGGATCGGTGAACCGTCGCGAGAGCTGGTCCGGCCGCCAGCTGCGGCGCCTGGTCACCGCGCCCGTCGTCATCCTGGTGACGGTGCTGATCGGCGTCACCTTCCCGCTCTGGCTGGTCGCCGCGGCCGCGTTGTCGCCGGTCCTCCCCGGTCGCTGGCGGCCGCTGCGCCTGCTGTGGGTGCTGATCTTGTACCTGGTCTGCGAGAGCGTGCTGCTCGTCGTCCTGTTCGGGCTGTGGGTGTCGTCGGGGTTCGGTGCGCGGATCCGGACGCCGTACTACGAGGGCATCCACTACGACCTCGTGCAGGGCGTGCTCTGGGTCTTCTTCCGCGAGGCGCGGCGGGTGCTCAACCTGACCATCGAGACGGCCGGGCCGACGCCCGACGCACATCCGGGCAAGCCGCTGCTGGTGTGCTGCCGGCACGCCGGGCCCGGCGACTCGTTCATCCTGATCTACGCGCTGATGCACTGGTACGACCGCGAGCCGCGCGTGGTGCTCAAGGACACCCTGGCGTGGGACCCCGTCATCGACGTGATCCTGCACCGCGTGCCGGCCAGGTTCATCACGCCGAACCCCAGCGGGTGGCAGCGCCGGCGAGCAGATCGAACAGCAGATCGCCGAGCTCGCCACCGGCCTCGACGAGAACGACGCGTTCGTGATCTTCCCCGAGGGCGGCAACTTCACCCCGCGCCGGCGCGAGCGCGCCATCGAGCGGCTGCACAAGCTGGGCATGCACCGGATGGCCGACCGCGCCGAGGCGATGACCAACGTGCTGGCGCCGCGGCCCGGCGGCTTCCTCGCCGCGCTCGACGCCGCTCCCGATGCCGACGTGGTGATGGTCGCCCACACCGGCATGGACCACATGCTCACCGTCGGCGACGTGTGGCGAGAGCTGCCCATGGACAAGCGGCTGCTGATGCAGTGGTGGCAGGTCCCGCGCGCCGAGATCCCGCCCGACCGCGACGCCCAGATCGACTGGCTCTTCGGCTGGTGGGAGCGCATCGACCTCTGGATCGACGACCACCGCGCCGAAGACCTCGCGCCGCGCCGACGACGCGCGAACACCGATTCGTCAGCGGTCTAGCGGGTATCCACCGCGGGACAAGTGCTGACGAATCGGTGCCAACGGCTACTTCTTCTTGGCTCCCTTGCCCTCGACCTCGACCACGTCGGCGGGGTCGTCGGGGGTGGTGACGTCGTGGGGCTCCTCGGCGGCGTCGGCGATGGCCTCGGCGGGGTCGGCGCCACCGGGGTCGTCGGCCGGCGCTTCCTCGGCAGCCAGCCTGGCCATCGGGTCGTCGGTGGCGAGCGGCTCGTCGGGGCCGACGCCCGGGGCCAGGTGGGCGCCACCGGCTGCGCTCGACCCGGTGGTTGCGCTCGTGGTCGAGCTGGTCGAGCTCGGCCGACGCCGGCGGGGTGTAGGCGGACTGCCAGTTGTCGGTCTCCGGGGTGGGCCGGATCTTCTGGTAGATGAAGCCGGCCGCGGCCGCGAGGCTGCCGAAGATCAGCAGCTTGCGGAACTTCCGGCTCTTGCGCTTCGGCGGCTCGCCCTTGACCTCGGCGACCTTGGCGGCGGCGATCTCACTTGCCCGGAGGCGGCGAGCTCAGCGGCGCCCGCGACGCCCGCGGCGGCGGCCGTCTTGGCCTTGGGGATGGCGACCTCACGGGTGGCCTCGGCGATCTCACCGGCCAGCACCTTGGTCTCGGCGATCAGTGGAGCGGCCTTGGTCTTGGTCTCCTTGCTCAGGTCGCGGTACCTGCTCACGCACCTGCGTCACAGCGTTCTCGATGACCGGGAGGGCGGCGTCGACGGCGTCGCTCGCCGAGTCGACGGCTCGGTCGACCAGGGACTTCTTCTTGCGCAGCATGGGAGCGCCTTCCTCTGCTCGATGGATGCTTCGATCATGCCCCACATGCCCAGCGCCGGGCGAGCGCCCCTAGGGGTGGGTGGGACGGCCTGCCCCTGGCAGGCGCCCGACGGCACGGCTCGCTGGGGCGGCGTGGCAGGATCGGTGACGCCCCGACGTACCAGAACCCCTGTTCCCCGATCTGCGAAAGGCAGACATGGCTGACCTGCAGGCCGTCCTGAAGACCAACCGCGGCGACATCACCTTGAACCTGTTGCCCAACCACGCGCCCGAGACCGTCGACAACTTCGTCGGCCTGGCCGAGGGCACCAAGGACTACGACACCGGCGACGGCCGCACCGGCCCGTTCTACGACGGCCTCGGCTTCCACCGCGTCATCGACGGCTTCATGATCCAGGGCGGCTGCCCGCAGGGCACCGGCACCGGCGGCCCCGGCTACCAGTTCAAGGACGAGCCGCACCCCGAGCTGACCTTCGACAAGCCCTACCTGCTGGCCATGGCCAACGCCGGACCCGGGCACCAACGGCTCGCAGTTCTTCATCACCGTCGGCGCGACGGCGTGGCTGAACTTCAAGCACACCATCTTCGGCGAGGTCGCCGACCAGCCCTCCCGCGACGTCGTCGACGCGATCGCGACCACCCCGACCGGCCGGGGCGACCGTCCCGTCGAGCCCGTGGTGATCGAGTCGGTCGAGATCAAGCGCGGCTGAGTCCGGACCCGAGGCGGCCCACCTCATGTCCGACCCCGCGCCGGCGGGCGCGGTCCCCACCTGCTACCGCCACCCCGGCCGCGAGGCCTACATCAAGTGCCAGCGGTGCGGCCGGGTGATCTGTCCCGACTGCATGCGCGACTCGGCCGTGGGCTTCCAGTGCCCCGAGTGCGTGAAGGAGGGCGCGCGGTCCACCCGCAGCGGGCGGACGGCGTACGGCGGGCTGCGGCCCAGCAACGCCGGCATCACCTCGATGGTGATCATCGGCCTCAACGTCGCGGTGTGGGTGGCCATCATGGCCACCGGTGGCCGCGACAGCCGGCTGCTCGACTACCTCGCGCTGCGGCCCAACGGACTGTGCTTCGTTCGCCGGACAGGGCGGGTTCGAGGTGTCGTCGGCGCAGTGCGACGCCATCGGGGGCACGTTCTGCCCGGGCGTGGTCGACGGCGCCTACTGGCAGCTGCTGACCTCGGCGTTCACCCACCTCGAGATCTGGCACATCGGCTTCAACATGCTCGCCCTGTGGGTGCTCGGTCCCCAGCTGGAGCTGGCGATCGGGCGGACGCGGTTCATCGCGCTCTACCTGCTCTCGGCGCTGGCCGGCTCGGCGCTGGTCTACTGGGCCAGCGCGGAGTACGGCACGACCCTCGGGGCGTCCGGCGCGGTGTTCGGGCTGATGGGCGCCCTGCTGGTGATCGCCTACAAGGTGAAGGCCGACGTCCAGCAGATCCTGATCTGGATCGGCATCAACGCCGTGCTCACCTTCACGATCTCCAACATCTCCTGGCAGGGCCACCTCGGCGGCTTCCTCGGCGGGGCGGCCATCGCCGCGATCCTGGTCTACGCGCCGCGCCAGCGCCGTACGCCAGGTCCAGGTCGCCGGGCTGGTCGGTGCTCGCCGTGCTGCTCGTCGCCGCCGTCGCGGCGCGCACGGCGAGCCTCACCGGCCTGACCGGGTTGTCCCCATGGTGGACAACCGCTGGGGATAACTACACGGGTGTAGTTCTCCCCAGGTTCATCCCCAGCTGTGGATCACTCCCAGCGGGTGGCGTAGGAGAAGCCGACGGCCATGAAGGCGATGCCGACGAGCAGGTTGTACTGCTCGAGGTCGTTGAAGACCGGGATCTTGTCGAGGTTGGTGCCGGTGAACACGTAGTAGGTGCAGATCCACAGCAGGCCCACGATGAAGCAGCTCAGCATGGTGACGACCACCCCGCGGTTGCGGCCCAGCGGCGTGGAGGGGTGGGCGGCGACGAACAGCCCGAGCATGCACCAGCCCGAAGCCGATCAGGTAGTTCCAGTTCTCCAGGTCGGCCATGAAGCCGGGCTTGCCCGGCTTCGGGCTGCGGGGAAGGCCGTCGGGTCGACCCGGACCGCCACGTAGTAGTAGGCCATCCAGGCGATGCCGAGCGCGACGAGCACCACCGCGATGACGAACCGCGGCGAGAGGATCGGCCCCCGCTGGGGGTCCAGGAAGTCCGACTTGGACCGGGACAGGGACGGCACTGGGTTGCTCCTCGACTGCGACTCGCGAACGGGCCCGGCGAGACGGCACTGACACGGCGGTGGGGCAACCGGGACGCCGGCTGCTCGCTGGGCTCGGGCTACCTTAGTCGCCATGACCGAGGGAGCCGACGCGAGCCCCGGTCCCGACCGGCGGGCGGACGCCGGCCAGCCGCTCGAGCGCGACGACGAGGCCCGGAGCAGGCGGCCGTGGACCGCGTGGCGGGTGGTCACGCCGCGTGGCGTGCTGCTCAGCGGCGGGCTGTTCGCGGTCAGCGCGCTCAACAGCGGCGGCACCGACCTGCGGCCCGGGCCGCTACACCGACCTCGCCGCGCTCGTGCGCACCGAGAGCCGCGAGTACGACGCCCTGCGCGACCGCGTCGCCCGCTCACCGACGAGGTGGCGGCGCTGACCGCCTCCGTCGACGACGCCGAGGTCGAACAGCTGCGGGCCCAGGCCCGCGCCCTCGAGGGACCCGCCGGCCTGGTCGAGCAGACCGGCCCCGGAGTCACCGTCGTGCTCAGCGACGCGCCGCGCCGAGGTCGCCGAGTCGAGCCAGCAGGACCCCAACCGGCTCGTCGTGCACCAGCAGGACATCCAGGCGGTGGTCAACGCGATGTGGAAGGGCGGCGCGACCGCCGTGACCATCCAGGGCCAGCGCGTGGTCACCACCACGGGCATCAAGTGCATCGGCAACAGCGTGCAGCTCCAGGGCGTGCCGTACTCCCAGCCCTACACGATCTCCGGCATCGGCGACCCCGCCGCCCTGGCCGCCGCGATCGACGGCGACGACTACCTCCAGCTCTACCGCAGCGACTCCGCCCAGCCCGACATCGCCGTGGGCTGGCAGCAGACCACCGAGGCCGAGATCACCGCCCCGGCGTACGACGGCCTGCTCGACATCACCTACGCCGTGCCGCTCGACCGCTGGTTGAGCGAGGTCGCGCAGCGACCGTCGACGAACGCCGGCGACGGCGAGCCCGTCGCGACCGGGTTTCGTGACGGGCGCTCGACGGCCCTCCTCAACCAGCGAGTGCGGGTCACGGCGTGCGGACGGTCGACCGATCGGAGTCTCGGTGGGCACGGTCGGGGTGACGGTCGGGCTCTCGGTGGGCGAGGGAGTCTCGGTGGGCTCCTCGAACGTCGACACCACGATCGTCACCTCGGTGCCCTCGGGCCGCTCGTTGCCACCGTCCGGGCTCTGCTCGATCACGGTGCCCTTCGGCTCGGTGGTGTCGGCGGACGTGCACCACGAACACCTTGAAGCCGGCCTGCTCGAGCGCCTGCTTGGCCGCCTCCTCGTCATGCCGACGACGTCCGGCACCTTCTCGGGGCCGTCGGAGAAGAAGACGGTGACCCGGGTGCCCTCGGGCACCTGCTCGCCGGCGGCCGGGCGGGTCTCGACGACCTGGCCCCTGGGCTCGTCGGACTCCTTCTCCTCGAAGGTGGGCACCAGGCCGGCGTTCTCCGAGCGTCGCGCGCGCGGTCGGGGCGGTCCTGCCCGACCACCGAAGGCACCGACGTCATCGGCTTGCCCGTCGAGACCGTGATGGTGACGGTCGTCCCGGGGTCGACGAACGTGTCGCGGTTGGGGTCCTGCCGGATCACCTTGTCGCGGGCGACGTCGGGGTCGGCGACGTACTCCGGCTGCCCGACGCTGAGCCCGGCGTCGCCGATCGCCGCGCGGGCCTGCGCCTCGGTCATGCCGATCAGGTCGGGCACCTGCACCTGCTCGGGCGGGTCCTCGAACAGCTGGGGCAGCAGCAGCGCGGCGCCGATGATCAGCGCCACCAGCAGCGCGCCGAGGAAGACGAGCAGGCCGGTGCGGTTGCCGCCGCGGTCGTCGTCGCCGGGCTGTGGCGGCACCGGCTGGGTGGTGATGGTCGACTGCGTGGGCGACTCGTGGGGGTACGGCTGGTCGTAGGTCGGGGCGACGGTGGTCGGCGGCTCCGGTGGGAGCGGCGGGCGCGGTCGCGCGCACGGGGTGGCCGGCGAGGTAGCGCTCGATGTCGGCGCGCATCGCGGCGGCCGACTGGTAGCGGTCCTCGACCCGCTTGGCCAGCGACTTCATCACGATCGCGTCGATCTCGGGGGTGAGCGCGGTGTCGTGGTCGGACGGCGGCACGGCCGGCTCGCGGACGTGCTGGTAGGCGACCGCGACCGGGCTGTCGCCGACGAACGGCGGCCGGCCGGTGAGCAGCTCGTAGAGCAGGCAGCCGGCGGAGTAGACGTCGGAGCGCGAGTCGACGGTCTCGCCGCGGGCCTGCTCGGGGGAGAGGTACTGGGCGGTGCCGACCACGGCGGCGGTCTGGGTCATCGCCGAGGACGCGTCGGAGATCGCCCGGGCGATGCCGAAGTCCATCACCTTGACGTCGCCGCTCGGGGTGAGCATCACGTTGCCGGGCTTGATGTCGCGGTGGATGATCCCGGCGCGGTGGCTGTAGTCGAGCGCCGCCAGCACGCCCGAGGTGATCTCCAGCGCGCGCTCGGGCAGGATCTTGCGGCCCTCGCGCAGGATGTCGCGCAGCGTCCGCCCGGCGACGAACTCCATCACGATGTAGGGCTGGGAGATGCCCGAGCCGTCGGTGGCCAGCTCCTCGCCGGTGTCGTAGACCGAGACGATCGCGGGGTGGTTGAGCGAGGCCGACGACTGCGCCTCGCGGCGGAACCGGGCCTGGAAGGTCGCGTCGCTGGCCAGGTCGGTGCGCAGCCGCTTGACCGCGACGACGCGGCCCAGGCGGGTGTCGGTGCCCTTGCGCACCTCGGCCATCCCGCCGCGGCCGAGCAGCTCGCCGAGCTCGTAGCGCCCGCCGACGAGCGTGGGCCCGTGGTGACCGTGCTGGCTCATCGGTCCCTCTCTGTTTCGGTGGTCGAGCCGTCGCACGGAACGAGCGACGTGTCGAGACCCCTGGTCGTCATCTGATCACCGCCTCCATCACGGCCGCTGGCGATCGGCCCACCCAGCAGGCCACGCCGGCGATCTCGCTGGTGTCGTCGCCGGGCACGCTCTCGATCATCACCGCGACCGCGACCTGCGGGTCGTCGGCGGGCGCGAACGAGACGAACCAGGCGTACGGCGGCTTGCCCTCGACGCCGCTCTGCGCCGTACCGGTCTTGCCGGCCACCTCGACGCCGTCGAGCGCGCCGGGGCTCGCGGTGCCCTCGGCCACGGTGGCGACCATCAGCTTGGTCAGCTCGTTGGCGGTCGTGGGCGACACCGCCTCGGACAGCTCCGTCGGGCTCGGTCTTGTCGAGGATGTCGAGGTCGGCCGACTGCACCTCGTCGACGATGTAGGGCTTCATCACGGTGCCGCCGTTGGCGATGCCGGCCGCCACCATCGCCATCTGCAGCGGCGTCGCGCGCACGTCGAACTGGCCGAAGCCCGTCTGGCCGGTCTGCGGCTTGTTGGTGCCGGCCGGGTAGACCGACACGGCCTGCGGGCCGAGGTCGTCGAGGTAGTGCTCGTTGAAGCCGAACGCCTCGGCCTGCTTCGAGCATCGCCTCGGCGCCGACCTCGATGGCGAGCTGGGCGAAGGTGGTGTTGCACGACCACTCCATCGCCACCTCGAAGCTGATCCGCTTGGGGTTGCACTGCGGTCGGCCCTCGTTGTCGATCAGGCCGGTGTCGCCGCGCGTCTCGGGCAGCTGGTACGTCGCCCCGGCCGGCACCGTGGACGAGGCGTCCCAGTTGCCGCTCTCGATCGCGGCGGCGGCCGTGACGAGCTTGAACGTCGACCCGGGCGGCAGCGTGGTCTGGATGCCGCGGTTGAGCAGCGGCTTGGTGGGGTCCTCGTTGAGCTGGTCGTAGTTCTCGGCCACCGACGCGAAGTCGTGGGAGGCCAGCAGGTTGGGGTCGTAGGTCGGCAGCGAGACGTCGGCGAGGATCTTGCCGGTCGACGGCTCGATCGCGACCACGGCGCCCTGGACGTCCGGCCCGAGCGCCCGCAGCCCGTCGAAGGCCGCGGTCTGCGCGTCGGGGTCGATGGTCAGCGAGACCCGCCCGCCCTCGGTGTTGTTGCCGTTGACCAGGTCGACGAGCCGGGTGACGAACAGCCGCGAGTCGTCGCCGGACAGCACGTCGTTCTGGCTCTGCTCGATGCCGGTCTGGGAGTAGTAGGAGAACCAGCCGGTGACCGGGGCGTAGCGGAACGGCAGCGGGTAGGTGCGCTGGAACTCGTACTCGTCGTCGGACTCCACGCTCAGCGCGACCGGGCTCGCCGGCCACCAGGATCGCGCCGCGCTCGCGCGAGAACGCCTCCTGGATGATCCGGCGGTTGCGGGTGTCCTTGTTGAGCGCGTCGGCCTGCCAGTACTGCAGGTAGGTGGCGTTGGCCATCAGCGCCAGGAACAGCAGCATGCAGAACATCGAGATGGTGCGGATGGGCTTGTTCAGCGCCAGCTTCACCGCGTCGCGGTCGGAGGGTGCGGCGCTCGTCCGGCGGCTCGACGACAGGTCGTCATGCCATCTTCACCACCTGGGTCGCCTCCTGGTCGGCGTCGTCGTCGGTGGCGAGCGACGGGGCCGGGCGGCGGGCGTGGTCGGAGATGCGCAGCAGCAGCGCGATCAGCACCCAGTTGGCGACCAGCGACGAGCCGCCGTACGACAGGAACGGCGTGGTCAGGCCGGTCAGCGGGATCAGCCGGGTGACGCCGCCGACGACCACGAACACCTGGAGCGCCACGACGCCGGCCAGGCCGACGGCGACCAGCTTGCCGAAGCCGTCACGGCAGATCAGCGAGGCGCGGAGGGCGCGCTCGACGATCAGGCCGTACATCAAGATCACCGCGATCACGCCGGTCAGGCCCGAGCTCCTCGCCGATCGCGCCCATGATGAAGTCGGACTCGGCGCGCGGGATGCGGTCGGGCATGCCGCCGCCGAGGCCGCGGCCGAGCAGCCCGCCCCAGCCCATCCCGAACATCGACTCGACGAGCTGGAAGCTGGTGGCGCCGTCGGCGTCGGAGTAGTAGTCGAAGGGGTGCAGCCAGGTGTCGACGCGGACCTGCACGTGGCTGAACAGGCGGTAGGCGAGCAGGGCTCCGCCGAGGAACAGCGCCGCCGCCGACGAGCAGCCAGCCGGCGCGCTCGGTGGCGACGTAGAGCATGATCAGGAACAGCCCGAAGAACAGCAGGCTCGAGCCCGAGGTCGCGCTGGAAGACCAGCACGCCCGAGGCTGACCAGCCACATCAGCAGGATCGGGCCGAGGTCGCGGCCGCGCGGCAGGTCGACGAACAGCACCCGGCGTCCGGCCAGCGCCAGCGCGTCGCGGTGGAGCACCAGGTAGCCGGCGAAGGTGACGACCAGCAGCAGCTTGGCGACCTCGCCGGGCTGGAAGCTGAACGGCCCGACGTTGATCCAGATGCGGGCGCCGTTGATGGTCGGTGCCGAGCCCGGGGACCATCGGCAGCAGCAGCAAGATGATGGCGAGCAGACCGCTGGTGTAGGTGAACCGCTGGAGCAGCCGGTGGTCGCGCAGCACCAGCAAGGTGATCACGAACAGTGCGACGCCCAACGTCATCCAGGTCAGCTGCTGACGCGCGAACGTCGTGCCGTCGGCCAGGTCGAGCCGGTGGATGACGGCCAGCCCGAGGCCGTTGAGGGCGGCCACGACCGGCAGCAGCACGGGGTCGGCGTACGGCGCCACGAACCGCACCACGACGTGGGCGGCGACGACCAGGGCGGCCAGCCACCCGCCGTAGGCGATCAGGTCGGTGGGCACCTCCCCGTCGACGCCGAGCCCGACGGCGGCGTAGGCGCCCACGCCGACGGCGAGCGCGAGCACGAGCAGGAACAGCTCGGCCCCGCGCCGGCGGCGGTGCACGAACTCCATGATCATCCCGGACTGGCTCATGGCGTCTCGCTCGCCGGACGCGTGGTCGCCGATGGTGACGGAGGTCGGCTCGGTCGGGTGCCGTCGGTCGGCTCGTCGCCGGCGTCCTCGTCGGTCAGCGACTGGTTGGCGGCCAGGCGGTCGACGGCGTCCTCGGGCGTCGGCGAGGCTGTCGGCGTCGATGCCCTCGCGCACGGTCGAGGCGTCGTAGTCGGAGAGCCGGTCGAGGCTGACGTTGGTGGTCTCGTAGGGCCGCGACAGGCTGATGCCCGGCAGGTCGGCGTTGAGCCCGCGGAAGATGGTGACGGTGCCGTCGTGGTCGCCGACGTAGTACTGCTGCTGGCTCCAGGAGTAGGCCGCCGCGCCGGCCATCCAGACCAGGCCGAGGACGGCGACCGCGGCGAGCACGCCGGCGTACGAACAGGAAGCGGCGCGGCGGCCGCGGCGCGTAGCGCGCCTCCTCGGGGTCGACCGGGTCGGCCTCGATCGCGAACGGGACGTCGTCGGGGATGTCGGCGCGCACCGGCTCGAGCTCGCCGGTGTCGCCGGCCCGGTGGCCGCGGAACAGCTGCGGCATGGTGGGCACGTGCAGCCGCCGCTTGAGGTCGGCCGCGGCGCCGACCAGCATCGGCTGCGGCTCACCCTGGCTGTCCTCCTCGTCGGCGTCGTCGACGATGTCGGCGACCAGGCAGGTGACGTTGTCGGTGGTGCCGGCGTCGAGGCTGGCGCGGACCAGCTCGACGGCGGCGTAGTCGGGAGTGCCCATCGACAAGATGTCGGCGAGCCGGCCGTCGTCGAGCACGCCGCTCGCGCCGTCGCTGCACAGCAGCACGCGGTCACCGAGCTCGACCTCGAGGTCGAACAGGTCGGCGTCGATGTCGTGGACGCCGTCGATGGCCTTGAGGATCAGGTTGCGGTGGGGATGGGTGCGCGCTTCCTCGTCGGTGATCCGGCCCTCGTCGATGAGGCTCTGGACGAACGTGTGGTCCTTGGTGAGCTGGCGGATCGAGTCGCCGCGGAAGAGGTAGGCGCGGCTGTCGCCGACGTGCCCGAAGGTCAGCTTGTCGCCGTCGAAGAGCGCCATCGTGGCGGTGGTGCTGGTGCCGCTCAGGCGCGGGTCGTCGTCGACGAGCTCGGCGATGCGGTCGTTGGCGCGGTGCAGCGCGCCGGCCACCTGGCCGCGCATGTCGTCGCTGGCGTCGACTGGGCCTGGTCGAGCTTGCGCAGCTGCCCGATCGCGGTGGCCGAGGCGAGGTCGCCGCGGGCGGCGCCGCCGACGCCGTCGCAGACCGCGAGCATCCACGGGCCGACGTACCCGGAGTCCTGGTTGTCCTTGCGGACCCGGCCGACGTCGGAGATCGCGGCGTAGCGGAGACGGAACGCCATCGGCTACTTCCTCAGCTCGATCACCGTCTTGCCGACCCGCACCTGGGTGCCGAGGGTGAGCGTGGTCGGCTGGGTGATCCGGGCGTTGCCGATGTAGGTGCCGTTGGTGGAGCCGAGGTCCTCGACGAACCACTGGTCGCCGGACGCGGCGATGCGGGCGTGGCGGGTCGAGACGTAGTCGTCGTCGAGCCGGATGGCGGCGTCGGGGCCGCGGCCGATGAGGATCGGGGCCTCGGCGAGCTCGGCGCGCTCGCCCTGGTTGTCCCCGTCGACGACCAGCACGTGGGTGGGTGCGCCGCGGCGGGCCTTGGCCGGCTTGGGCGGGCGCTGGTCGCGCTTGGCGGCGGCCTGCCGGGCGCCCTCGGGCATCCGGGCGCCGAACATGTCGGAGCGGATCACCGACAGCGCGGAGAGCACGAAGATCCACAGGATCGCCAGGTAGGCCAGGCGGATCAGGAACAGCGTCAGCTCAGACATCGGCGCTCCCGGACGTACCCACCGCTCCTCCGGCAGCCGGTCGTCCTCGGTCACCCGCACCGTGATCGTGGTGGCGCCGATCTTGACCCGGCTGCCGTCGTGGACGGCGGTGCGCTGGATGCGGTGGCCGTCGACGAGCATCCCGTTGGTGGAGCCGAGGTCGCCGACCTCGATGTCGAGCTCGCCGCCGCGGTTGAAGACCAGGAACTCGATGTGCCGCCGGCTCACCCCGGGGTCGTTGATGCGGACGTCGGCCTCGGTGCCGCGGCCGATCACCAGGCCGGGCGGCATCAGCGGGTGACGGGTGCCGTTGACCTCGATCAGCGCGCGCGGCCGCCGCGACCGGGTGAGGTTGCTGTTGCTCGTGACCGCCGCCTGCGCCCGGCTCTTGATCCGGAACCGTCCGGTGGTCAGGTCGTCGGCGCTCTCGAACGCGATCGTCACCGGCCCCGGGAACACGTAGTGCTGCTGGTCGGCGTGCTC
This sequence comes from uncultured Actinomycetota bacterium, assembly GCA_963790295.1. GTDB lineage: Bacteria > Actinomycetota > Actinomycetes > Propionibacteriales > Nocardioidaceae > Nocardioides. The sequence continues at coordinate 14,514 of CAWBOE010000001.1, read as the reverse complement.
CGTCAGCTGGTCGGTGAGGTCCTGCACCAGCGTCGAGTCGTACGGCGCCAGCCGCTCGAAGTCGGTCGGCGCCAGCTCGACGTGGAAGTCGTTGGGCACCGCCCGCCGCTGCCGGCTGAGGATCTGCGCGTTGTTGTCGCACTCGCGCTCGAGGGCCGCGGCGATCTCGACCGGCTGCACCGCGCTGCGGAAGACGCGGGCGAACGCGCCGTACACCATGCTCTCCGAGCCGCTGCTCGAACCGTTGCAGGCCGCCCACATCCGCCTCCTTCCCGGCACGCTGACGCAATGCACCCGACTGGCCCAACCGCGCGCCGGGTCGTCCTCGATCGTAGCGAGACGGACTCCTCGCCGCCCGAGCACCCCGGTCCGGGTCTCCGACCCGGTGGTCGAGGAGGGCCGTCAAGCCCGTCACGAGACCACGGTGTCGGTCACGGTGGTCTGCGTGACGGTCGCTGCGCGACCTCCTCGACCAGCGGCGGTGGCGGTTTGGGCGGGCTCGGCGCGCTGGGATACCCTCAGCACGCTTCTGGCGCGAGTGGCGGAATAGGCAGACGCGCACGGTTCAGGTCCGTGTGTCCGAAAGGACGTGGGGGTTCAACTCCCCCCTCGCGCACCAGGCTCCCCAGGGATACCGGGACCCTCTGCTGGTTTCGTGACGGGACTTCGTCCTTCCTCAACCGGCGGAGGACGACACCAGCCAGAAGTGCTCGTCGCCGGCGGCGATGTCGCTTCTCCTCGACGATGCCGAGGCCGCGGGCGTAGAACTTCATCGAGACCACGTCGGGCTCCAGCCGGCTCCACTCGAGGGTGCGGACGATGTGTTCCTCGCGCCCGCCCGGGGTGACGACGTACGGCAGCCGCTGGACCACCCAGGCCTGGTCCTCGGCCTCGCCCTTGGCGAACTCCATGTAGTCCGCGTGGGACGGCCGGGGATCCGCCGGCATGATGATCCCGGCGACGGCACCGTCGACGCCGGCCTCCCAGGATCCCTCGCGGTCCTCGAGGTTGCCGTTCTCGTCGTAGGTCGCGGTGTCCTCGCCGAAGTACCAGACGTTGCCGTCCTCGTCGGCGGCGTACCAGTCGTCCGTCTTCTCCGCGAGCGTGCCGTCGGGGCGACGGACGACGTCGCGGACCACGGTCGTCGTGACGCCGGCGACCACCCGGGTCTGCGTGGTGACGCGCACGGTCTGCTTGAAGTGCTCGTCCTCGTCCGTGCCGCGCAGCCGCGTCACCAGGCCAGGGGTCAGCGGGAAGAACGGGTTGTCCGGCGGGTGCTTGAACAGCTTCGGGTCCGGGTTGGTGGGGGCCGCCGCCGGAGCGGCGCGGCCGCGCTCGTGGTCAGGAGGGTCGCCACGGCAACGGTGGCGGTCGCCAGCACGGCGGCGGTTCGGGTGGTGGTCATCTGCCCAGGGTGCTGACTCGCCCGCTGAAGCCAGCCTGAACGTCTCCGGGTCGTGTGCCTCACGCAGCGCTATGGCGCTGCCTCAGGCACACGACCCACCACCACGACGAGCTTGCCGCGCGTACGCCGGGTCATGCTCGCGCGGTGCGCGTCGGCGACCTCGTCGAGGGAGTAGGTGCGCTCGATGGGGATCACGATGTGGCCGTCCGACAAGAGCCGCAGCACCTCGGCACGCCCGCGCGGCCGGACCTCGTCCCCGCGGTCGGCACCTGGTCCGTTGCCGATCAGGTGGATGCCCAGCTCGGGGGCGCGCCCGAACGCGGCGATGGTGAGCACGCGGTCGCGGTCGGGCACGAGCGCGACCGAGGCCTCGAGGGCCTCCTCGGTGCCGACCAGGTCGATGGCGACGTCGACGCCGTCGGGTGCCAGCGCGCGTACGCGCTCGACCAGCCCGTCGCCGTACGCCACCGGCTCGGCGCCCAGGGTCCGCAGGTAGTCGTGCTTGGCCGGGCGCGCCGTGGCGATCACCCGCGCTCCGCGCTCGACCGCCAGCTGCACGAGCAGGGTGCCGACGCCGCCCGCCGCGCCGTGGGCCAAGACGACGTCCCCGGCGCCGACGTGGGTCTTCTCCAGTGCGTGGTACGCCGTCCCGGCGGCCACCGGCACGGAGGCGGCCACCTCGTACGCGACGTTCGCCGGCTTGGTGAGCAGCCCGGAGACCGGCACGACGACGTGCTCGGCGTACCCGTTGCCGGGGATGTCCGAGGCGACCACCTCGTCGCCGACGGCGAACCCGGTCACCCCCGGCCCGACGGCGTCGACGACGCCCGCGACCTCGTAGCCGAAGGTGAGGAGGTCCTCCGGGTCGTCGCTGTGCACGCCGTCGTAGTGGTACCAGTCGACGGGGTTCACGCCGATGGCCCGGGCGGCGACGCGGACCTCGCCTGCTCCTGGTTCCGGGGTCTCGACCTCGACCACCTCGAGCTGGTGCGGGCCGCCGAAGTCACGGGGCTGCACGACGCGGGTCACGACCGCGGCAACACCCGCCCGGGCGGCCTCATTCCTCGGCGCGGTCCACCCAGTCGAGCACGGCCGCCGCGAAGTCGTCGGGTCGTTCCATCGACGGCAGGTGCGCGACGTGCGGCCACACCACGCCTCGCGCACCTGGGATGCCCGCGACGACCTGGGCGGCAGCCAGGCCGATGCTGTCGATGTCTAGCCCGCCGGAGATCACCAGGGTCGGCGCCGCGATCTCGTCGAGCCGCTCCGGAGCCTCGGGGTCGAGCTCGTCCTCTTCCTCCCAGACCGAGTCCGGCCAGTCGATGGTGAGGTCGAACGCCCGGCGCTGCATGGTGCGTACGGCGTCCCGTACGGCGGCGGGAACGACGTCAGGCCCACGGTGCGGGCCGTCGACCCAGGCCGTCACGTTGGCCTCGACGGCGCCGGCGATGTCGCCGGCGTCGATCGCGGTTCCCTCGAGCTCCCATGCTGCGGCGCAGCTCGTCGGTCCGCTCGGTGAGCAGAGCGCCGCCGGGTGCGGCCAACACCAGCGAGGCAACCGCCCCCGGACGCTCGAGCGCCATCTCGGCAGCAGACACCCGCGCCGAAGGAGCACCCGACCAGGTGGGCGCGCTCGATGCCCAGCGCGTCCAGCGTGCCGAGCACGTCGGCCCGCGGAGACCACGGGCCCCCGGGCCGTTCGGTCGGACTCGCCGAACCCGCGCAGGTCGACACGGACGACGTCGCGGTCGGCGGTGAGCGTCGGCCAGACGGGGTCCCACATCCGGCGGTCGGCGATGCCGGCGTGCACGAGCAGGAGCGGAGTGCGGCCGGTGGGCCCGGAGCGGTCGTGGGCGAGCATCCCAGCAGACAACTCGCAGGTACCGCCCCACGGCAACGGGTTATCGCGCCGGCAGGACCAGCCGGAAGTGCGCTCCGGGTGGGCCACCGACGAGCGACAGCGTGCCGCCGTGCCGCTCGGCGACCGTGCGGGCGATGGAGAGCCCGAGGCCGGTGCCGCGACTCGTCCGGGCCGCGTCGCCGCGGTGGAAGCGCTCGAAGATCGCCTGCTCCTGGCCGGTCGGCACGCCAGGACCGTCGTCGAGCACGTCGACGACCACCGAACCCTCGCCGGTGGCGGCCCGCAGCTCGATCCGGCTGGCGGCGTGGCCCACGGCGTTCTCGACCAGGTTGCGGACCAGTCGCCGCAGCTCGTCGGGATCGCCGGTGACCGGTGCGGCCGACACCGCCGAGGTGTCGACCTCCGGGCCGCCGAGGCGGCGTACGCGTGCGGCCTCCTCGAGCACGACGTCCTCGAGGTCGAGCGGCTGGCGGGTGCGCGGCCGTTCGTCGTCGGTGACCACGAACAGCAGGTCGCCGACCAGGGAGTCCATCTCGTCGACGTGGGCGAGCAGGTCGCCCATCAGCTGCTCGTCGTCGACGGAACCGGGGTGCGCCATGGCCACCTCGATCTGGGTGCGCTGCGCGGTCAGGGGGCTGCGCAGGTCGTGCGAGACGTCGGCGATGAAGCGCCGCTGCCGCTCGTTGGCCTGCTCCAGACGGCCGAGCATGCGGTTCATCGTCGCTGCCAGCCGGCCGACCTCGTCGCGCCGGTGCTCCGCGCCGACCCGCCGTGACAGGTCGGACTCGGTGATGGTGTCGACCTCGGCCCGGATCCGGTCCAGGCGGCGCAGTGCCCGGCCGACGAGCAGCCAGGACGCGACGACGAGCAGCAGCCACACCAGGGGTACGCCGACCATCAGCGCCGCACGGAGGTTCTCCGTCGCCTCCCGGACGGACTCCAGACTGGTGCCGACGTACACCCGCACCCGCCCCCCGTCGGCGGACGGGCCGGTCGAGGTCCACAGCCGGTACTCCTCGGTCTCGCCGTCGTCGGGTCCGACGACCTCCTCGACCCGCAGCCCGCCGACTGCCGGTTCGTCGGTCAGGGGCGGTGCGCCCTCGGCGTTCGGGGACGCGGCGAGCACGCGACCTTTGTCGTCCACGACCTGCGCGACGGAGTCGTCGGTGACGTTGACCAGCTGCGCCGGCAGGCCGCCCGACTCGGCGAGCGTCAGCAGGTCGGCGACCCGCGAGCGGGCCAGGTCGTCGGCCGAGCCGGTGAGCCGGGTGCGCAGGACCGCGTCGAGGGTGACCGCGCCGGCGACGAGCAGCACGGCGGTGACCACCGCCACGAGCAGGCTCGTGCGCGTCCGCAGGCTCATCGCTCAGCCGCCCTCGGCGTCGAGCCGGTAGCCGACCAGACGCACGGTCTGCAGCGCCGACCTGCCGAACGGCTCGTCGATGCGCTGACGGAGCTGGCGCACGTAGACCTCGACGATGTTGGGGTCGCCGTCGAAGGAGAAGTCCCAGACGTGCTCGAGGATCGTCGCCTTGGAGAGCACCTCGCCGGCCCGCCGCATCAAGAACTCCAGCAGCGAGAACTGCCGAGGCGTCAGCTCGATCTCGTGCTCGCCACGCCAGACCCGGTGCGCTGCCGGGTCGAGCCCGAGGTCGCCCGCGGTGAGCACGGCGGGCCGCTCGGCGCCGCCGCGGCGCAGCAGGGCTCGGATGCGCGCCATCAGCACCACGAACGAGAACGGCTTGCCCAGGAAGTCGTCGGCCCCGGAGTCCAGCGCCCGGGCCTCCTCCGCCGGGCCGGACCGTGCCGTCAGCATCAGGATCGGCACCCAGTTCCCGGCCTTGCGCAGCCGCGCGCACAGCTCGTCACCGGCCAGCCCCGGCAGCATCACGTCGAGCACGAGCGCGTCGTAGGCGTTCTCGGTCGCCAACCACTCCCCGTCGGTCCCGGTCAGCGCCACGTCGACGGCGTACCCCTCCTCCTCGAGCCCCCGGCGTACGGCCCGCGCCACGTGCTTGTCGTCCTCGACGACCAGGATCCGCATCCCCCGAGGATCCCACCCCCCGCTGAACCCCCGCTGAAGGTGCGCTGAGTCTGGGGATAGTCCGGGACGAAAATCATGGTGAATCGGTCAGATCGGATGATTTTCGTAGCGGACTATCCCGCCGGGCACCGCTTCAGGGTGGCTTCAGGAGGCGGCGCGCAGAGTGGTCGTGAGACCACGGACGACGAGGAGATGGCGATGAGGAAGCGGGTTGGGGTGATCGGGGGCGGGGTGGCGCTGGCGGCGGTGCTGGTCGGGGGTGGGGTCGCGGTCGCGGGCGGGTTCGGGACCGGGGAGGACGGCAGCCACGACTACACCCAGGAGCAGGCGGACCGTGCGGAGCGGGCCGCGTTGGAGGCCACGGGTGGGGGCACCGCGAACGAGGTCGAGCGCGACGACGAGGACGGCGCCACCTGGGAGGTCGAGGTCACCAAGCCAGACGGTACGACGGTCGACGTACGGCTCGACGAGAACTACGCGGTCGTCGTCATCGAGGGCGACTCCGAGTCCGAGGGCGAGGACCAGGACGGCGACGACTGAGGCAGGCGGTGGGGGACGGCCGCAGCCAGGGCGAAGCTCGCGAGGAGGGACCAGTACAGCACCGCGGCCCAGCCGCCGTGCGGGTTGTCGAGCGCCATGGCCGGGCCGCCGACGTCGGCGGCCGCCAGGCCCCAGGCCGGCAGAGCGGCCAGTGCGACCAGCGCACCCAGCGTCCGCAACCAGGTGGGGCCGCGCCCGGCGATGCCGTAGCCGCCGGCCATGCACATCGCAGGGACGGCGACGGCCGCCAGGCCGATGCCGCCCTCGAAGCCCTCCCACAGGAACGACGGGTCGCTGGGCAGGATGGCCGCGAACAGCATCGGCGACCACACCAGCCAGCGCTGGTGCGGGATGCCGCCGCTCCACCGTCGCCACTCACCCCAGGCCAGCAGCGCCCCGATGAGGGAGCCAGGGAGCAGCACCCACACGAACGTCCCGGCGAAGTCGACACCGGCCTCGTCCCCGGCGACCTCCCACATGAACGCCCGCAGCGAGGCGGCCCACGCGAGGCCGGCCAGCCCGCCGATCGCCGCTGCCTGCCAGGCGCGGGGGACCAGCACCGCACGATCCGCGCGTTGCGGAAGGGCACAAGCGACGCAGAGCAGCGCGACCAATGAGGCGGCGTACGTCCCGACCCACAGGCCGCGTGGCTCGCTCAGCGGATGTTGGTCGGACGCGATCACCAGCATCATCAGCACGAGCAGGGACGCGAACACGCCGCACGTACGCCGCCACCACGCGCGGCCGCGTCCCGACAACGCGTACCCGCCCGCGAGGCCGGCGAGCGCCACACCGAGCGCGCCGCCGCCGATCCCCTCGGTGACGAACAGCTCGAAGATCGTCGGGTCGAGCAGCGCCGAGGCGAACAGGAGCGGAGCCAGCACGAGCCAGCGGCTGCGCGGCAGCCAGGCGCGACGGCGGTGCTCGGCCAGCCCGAAGGCGGCGCCGACGAGCGTCCCCGGAAGCAGGACCAGCAGGAAAGTGCCGTACCAGTGGAACGCCGACCCCTCGCCGGCGGCCATCTGGATCATCCAGCCGCGCAGCCCCGCCGCCCAGGCCAGCCCGGCGACGGCGCCGACGACCACCAGCCTCGTCAACGGCGCGCCCCTCGCATCGCCCAGCCGAGCGCGGCATAGCCGAGCAGCCAGACGCCGATGGCGATGCGGCCCACCACCATCGGACCGAACACGGCCGGGAACATCACCACGAAGACGTACACCCCGAGTGCGAGCAACAGCCATCTCGCCGGACCGTCGAACAGGCCCGCGCGCAGCGCGCCGACGCCGGCCACGATCGGTCCGACACCCAGCAGGAGCATCGGCACGCTGTAGAGGCCACCGACGAGCTGGCCGGTGGAGTCCGTCAGCTGCGCGTCGACGGCCGTGATCGCCACCAGCTCCATCGCCGTCAGCAACAGCTGGCCGACCAGGGCGACCCACGTGCCGATCCGCAGGGCCCGCGACGGGTGTCGCCGTTCGAGGAGCAGCAGCCCGAGGAAGAGCGGCAGCATCGCGATGTGCTGGAGGGCGAAGAACGACTGGGCGACGACGTACCAGGTCGCGTCGAACGGATAGCTGAACCGCTCCTCGGCCACCATCGGCTCCCAGGCGATGATCGCGACGGCGCAGGCCGCCCCGACCAGGGACGCAACCGCGCCGACGAGGCCGTAGGTGCGGAGACGGTCGTCGCGGACGGTGGTCCTGCGGTCTGCCCGCGAAGGTGCTCGTAGTCATGCCGGAACGCTAGGAACGCCAGGGCACCGCGGCACATCGGAGGAAACCCTCAACTTCGGCCACTCACTCCTAGACTCGGTGGCCGTGTCCACGGGCGGGCGAGCTCCTCGAGCGGGCGCGCGACCTCTACCGCCGCGGCGCCGTCGGCGACGCGCTCGTCGCGTGCGAGCGGGCAGCCGACGCGGCCCGCGACACCGACGACGTCGAGGCCCTCGCCGACGCGGCCACCGTCATCCGGGTCGGCCACCGGGGCAAGGTGGCCGGGCGGGTCCACGAGCTCTGCGTCGAAGCGCTGGCCAGGCTCGGCGAGAGCGACCCCGTCCGCACCGCGCGGGTCCGCGCCCAGCTGGTGGCCACCAGCGACCCGTTCGGCCCGCCCGAACCGCTGGACCTCCCTCCGGAGAGCGACGACCCGGAGGCCGCCTTCCTGCGGCTGCAGGCCTGGCACGCGGCGCGGTTCGCCATCGAGCACCTGCCGGAGCGGCTGGCCGTCGCCGACCAGGCGGTCGAGCTGGGCCGGCGGGCCGGGGTCGACGAGTACGCCGCGTGGGGCCGGCGCTGGCGGATGGACGCGTACGCCGTGCTCGGCGACCGCATCGACCTGATCGCCGAGCTGAACGCTCTCCGGCCGCTGGTGGCGCGGCTCGGCAGCGCGGCGTGGACGTCGTACGTGCTGATGGTCGAGGCGTCCCAGCGGCTGATCGAAGGTCGGTACGACGACGCGACTGGGCTGGTCGACCAGGCCCGGGCCGCAGACCCACAGGGCGAGGCAGGCTTCTTCCACCTCGTCTTCGGCTCGGCCATCGCGATGCAGACCGGCCGGCGACTCGAGGAGCTGACGGAGGAGGTGCGGCGCACGGTCGACCAGCTGCCGTACCTCGCCGGCGGCTGGGTCTGCACGATGTACAAGGCGGGCGGCCGGCGTGAGGAGGCAGAGCTGCTCTGGCGGGCGATCGCCCCGCACGTCCGGCGTTTCCCTGACCGGGCCCCGGAGTGGGTGATCGCCAGCGTCGGCAACGCGGAGGTGTGCGCGTGGCTGGCCGATGCCGAGACGGCGCGGGTGATCTACGACCAGCTGGCGCCGTACTCCGGGCTGCACGCCATCGGCCTCGCCGCGACGCCGTACGACGGGCCGGTCGACCTCGCGCTCGGTCGCCTGGCCGCGACGTTCGGCGACCCCGAGCTCGCCCGCACGCACCTGCGGGCCGCGCTGCGTGCGTGCGAGGCGATGCACGCGACCGCGTACCAGGCCCTCGTGCTCGCCGAGCTGGGCGCGCTCGGCGACGACGCGGCGACGGCTCGCGCCCGCACCCTGGCCGACTCGCCTCGGCATGGCGCCGTTGCTGGCCCGGCTCCACGTCCCCGCGGCCGACAGCCCGCTCACCCGGCGAGAGGCCGAGATCGCCGCGCTGGTCGCCGACGGCCTGAGCAACGCCGCCATCGCCGGCCGGCTGACGCTCTCGGAGCGCACCGTCGAGAACCACGTCAGCCACGTGCTCCGCAAGCTCGACCTGACCTCGCGAGCCGGGATCGCGTCCTGGTACGCGCGTAGGTCCGGTGGTTGAGGAGGTCGCGCAGCGACCGTCACGAAACCCCGCAGCGGTGAGGTCTGCGCCGGGTCTCGTGACGGGCGCTCGACGGCCACTCCTCGACCGACGCGGTGGGTTTCACTACAGTGACGAAGGTGAACATCGTCTTCGTCGAGCCTGCCTTCCCGCAGAACCAGCGGCGTTTCGTGGCCGCGCTGGCGGGGGTGGGGGCGCACGTCGTGGGTGTGGGGGAGGCGTCCGAGCACGAGCTGGGCGACGATCTGCGCGGGCAGATGGCGGCCTACTACCAGGTCGGCAACGTCACCGACGTGCACCAGCTCGACGAGGCCTTGCAGTGGGCCCAGAACCTGATGTGGATCGACCGGCTCGAGGCGACCATCGAGTCCCACCAGATGGCTGCCGCCGAGGTGCGCGAGGCTCGCGGGATCCCCGGCACGAGCCTGCGCACCACCTGGCTGTGCCGCGACAAGCCGTCGATGAAGGACGCGCTGCGCAAGGCCGGCGTCCCGACGGCCGCGTCGGCGGCGGCCGACAGCCCCGGCGAGGTGCGGGCCTTCGCCGAGCAGACCGGCTTCCCGCTGATCCTCAAGCCGCGCAGCGGCGCCGGCGCGCAGGGCACCGTCCGCGTCGACTCGATGGCCGACCTCGACCGGGCGCTGGGCGACTTCGGCGGCGCGAGCTCGATCGCCGTCGAGGAGTACGTCGAGGGCCACGAGGGCTTCTACGACACCATCACCGTCGAGGGCCAGGTCGTCCACGACTGGGCCACCCACTACTACCCCAACGTGCTCGAGGCGATGCGGCACCGCTGGATCAGCCCGCAGTTCATCACCACCAACCGGATCACCGACTCGCCGTTCTACGACGAGGTCCGCGAGATGGGCCACCGCGTCATCGAGGCGCTCGGCATCACCACCTCGGCCACGCACATGGAGTGGTTCTACGGGCCGAAGGGACTGCGGTTCTCCGAGATCGGCTGCCGCCCCCCGGGCGTCGGCGCCTGGGACCTCTACTCCGCGGCCAACGACGCGACGTCTACCGCGAGTGGGCCCACGCCATCGTGCACGGCGGCCCCGAGCGGACCGATGAGCCGCAAGTACTCCGCCGGCATCGTCGCCCTCCGCCCCGAGCGCGACGGCCACATCAAGGGCTACAGCGGCCTCGACGACGTCAACTGGCGCTTCGGCGAGTGGATCATCGACGCCCACCTGCCCGACATCGGTACGCCGACCCAGCCGGTCGAGGCCGGCTACATGGCCAACGCCTGGGTGCGGCTGCGCCACCCCGACTACGACACCGCCCGCTCGATGCTCGACGACGTGGGCCGCACCGTCCACGTGCACGCCGGCTGACCGGTGCAGCCCAGGAAGTGCACACGATCCTCCTCGGCCCGCAGCGGTTCCTCACCACGGCGGGCACCGTCGTACGTTCCGTCGCTCCCGACGGCCCGGTCGCCACGGTGACCGCCGGCTGGCAGGACCGCGAGTCCGCCGACGACGAGCTCGACGAGGTGATGGGTGGGCGCAGCCGCAACCTGCGCCTCTACGACCGGCTCAGCGAGGTGATCGAGACCGAGGACCACTTCGCCACCGAGGCGCTGGCCCACCGCGACGCCATGGACGAGCTGGCGGGCATCTACTCGATGCGGCTCCAGCGCGCGCTGGAGAGCGCGTACGCCGTCGCGCGCCGCCCCGCTCGCGGCGACATCGCCGACTCGGCGTTCGCCGACGCGATCAGGAGCGTCCAGGACATCGACGCCTGGTACCTGCGCGCGGTCGACCTGCTGTACGGCGAGCTGGAGGCCGCCGCACCGCCTGACGACAGCGAGGAGATCTCCCGCCACCGCCACGAGGTCGCCGAGCTGCTCGGCGACGCGGCGGTGCTGGCGGTCGCCGGCGGCCACGTCGGCATCCTGCTGCGCTGCCTGCGCCTGTTCGCCGTCGTGCCCTCGCCCGAGGTGCCCGTCGTCGCCTGGTCGGCAGGCGCGATGGCGATGACCGAACGCGTGGTGCTCTACAACGACCGCGGCCCGCAGGGCGTCCGGGGCGCGGAGGTCTGGGACCGCGGCGCCGGCCGGGTCCGCGACGTGGTCGCGATGCCCCACGCACGCCGCCGCCTGCGACTCGACGACCCGGTCCACGTGCGGGTTCTCGTACGCCGCTTCGCTCCCGCCGCCTGCCTCCTGCTCGACGACGGCACCCAGGTCGAGATCGACGGAGACGGCAAGGTGCCCGATGGTGCGCGGGTGCTCAGACCGGAGACCGGCGCCGAGAGGCGGCCTGCCTGACCACGTGAGTCCGTCGTGACGCGCGCCGCCCCCAAGCTCGCCATCAACCGGCTGCTCGACCGCAAGCCGCTCGACGACGCATGCCGTCGACCGGTTCATCGAGCGACTGGTCACGGTGGGGGCGCCCCGATCATCGAGGGCTCCCGGGCGACGTTCCTGTGGCGCGGGCACGCCGACGAGGTGTCGGTCCGGCACCGCGTGGTCGGCCTGCCCGACCCGCTGCGGCTGCGCCGGGTCACCGGACACCGACCTCTGGTACGTCAGCACCGACATCCCCGAGGGCTCGCGGATCGAGTACCAGTTCGAGATCACCCGCGACGAGCACACCGAGTCGTTCCTCAACGACCCGCTCAACCCCAAGCTCGCGCACGGGCCGTTCGGCGCGAGCTCGGTGTGCGCGGCGGCGGGCTACCAGGTGCCCGACTGGACCCTGCACGACCCGGAGGCCCGGCCCGGCGAGGTCGTCGAAGCGCACCATCGCCAGCAAGGCGCTGCGCCGCCAGGTGGGCTACCACCTCTACCTGCCGGCCCGGTTCCGGCGGGTGATCCGCTACCCGCTGCTGGTCGTCCACGACGGCCTCGACTACCTCACCTACGCCTCGGCGAAGACCGTGCTCGACAACCTGATCCACCGCAACGAGGTCGCCGAGATGGTGGTCGCGTTCGTCTCCCCGGTGGGCGACCGGCTGGTCGAGTACGCCAACCACGCCCCGCACGCGCGGTTCGTCGCCCGCGAGCTGGTGCCCGAGCTGACCGCCGAGCTGCCGCTCGTCGACAGCCCGGTCGGCCGCACGCTGATGGGCTCGAGCTTCGGCGGCGTCGCGTCGGTGTCGACCGCCGCCCGCTACCCCGACGTCTTCGGCTCGCTGCTGCTGGAGTCGCCCTCGCTGGTCTTCACCGACATCGGCCAGGACCACGGTGGCGGGCCCGTCTTCGACCCGGTGGTGAAGTTCGTCAACCGCTACCGCGCCCGGCCCCGGCGGATCGTCGACCGGATCTACCTGACGTGCGGGATGTACGAGCCGCTGATCAACCCCAACCGGTCGATGGAGACGGTGTTCCGGGAGGCGGGCATGGAGGTGAGGTACGTCGAGGCGCGCGACGGCCACAATTGGGAGAACTGGCGCGACCGCCTCCGGGACGGGCTCGCCTGGCTGCACCCGGGTGAGCAGAAGTTCGTCTACGAGTGAGGATCGATGGGGAGTGGACAAGACGGTCGAGCGCTGGCGGTCCGACCGGATGCACCAGGACATCACGCTGGCCCGCTGGGGCCACTTCGGCGTACCGGTGCTGGTCTTCCCGACCGCGGGCGGCGACGCCGAGGAGGTCGAGCGGCACCACCTGGTGGGCCACCTCGCCGGGCTGATCGACGACGGCCGGATCAAGGTCTACTCGTGCGACTCCGTCGCCGGCCGGGCGATGACCGACGACGACGGCGACGCGGCGTACCGCTGCTGGCTGTTCAACCAGTTCCAGCAGGCCATCGCCCACGAGGTGGTGCCGGCGATCCACGCCGACACCGGCGGGCCCAACACCGTCATCGTCGCCGGCGCCTCGATCGGCGCGTTCAACGCGCTGGCGCTGGTCTGCCGCTACCCCGACCTGTTCCGCGCCGCGGTCGTGCATGAGCGGGACCTACGACATCGAGCGGTTCATCGGCGGCTTCACCGACGACCTCTACTTCTCCTCGCCGATGCACTTCCTGCCCGGGCTCGAGGGCCCGGCCCTCGACCTGCTGCGCCAGCGGTTCGTGATGCTCGCCTCCGGCTCGGGCAAGTGGGAGGACATCGGCGAGTCGTGGCGCGCTGCCGAGGTCCTCGGCGCGAAGGGCGTGCCCAACCGCGTCGACGACTGGGGCCCCGACTACGACCACGACTGGCCGACGTGGTGGCAGATGCTGCCGGAGTACCTGGAACAGCTGACGTGACTCTCGACCCGCGAGCGCTCGGTGACCTCGCTCGTCTCGTCGCGCTGCCCTCGGTCGCGGACGGAGCCCACGAGGAGGCGCTGTCGGCGACGGCCGACGAGGTGGTCGCACTGTTCGCGGACGCCGGCGTGGGCGACGTACGCCGCGTGCCCACCGACGACGGCACCGACTCCGTCCTGGGGTTCGCGCCCGGGCCCGAGGGCGCGCCCACCGTCCTGCTCTACTGCCACTACGACGTGCAGCCGGCCGACCCCACGGAATGGGCCTCGTCGCCGTGGGAGCTGACCGAGCGTGACGGGCGCCTGTTCGGCCGCGGCAGCGCCGACTGCAAGGGCAACCTCGTCATGCTGCTCACCGCGTTGCGGTCGCTGCCCACGCCGTGGCCGGTCGGCGTGCGCAGACAGAGAGTACAACTAGCCACACGTACAACTTTTGGTTGTCTAATTTAAGTAGTCCGCTTATTACTAAGTTCTACACTAGATGTCATACCTGTAACCCGACTAGGGGGTTACCTATTTAAACTCTCTGCGCCCATGTGGTTACAACTCATTAACTGAGCGAGAATCCATTTCGGAAACCCTTATTTCGGATACCGACTTAGGACTTTAAGGCAGGCTCTTTACCTCCAAGAGCCCTTTGTCCTCGAGGCAAATTACATATACATATATATTAACTTTACGAACTACAGAGACTTAGACTAATTTATCTACGACCTAAACCTACTAGAGTGGTCCATGCCCCACACATGTATCACCTAGCTTATGCTTCCCAACTAACTATTCTAGTAACTACATATTCCCCCATGTCTCACATGACTAGTCATAACTTCCAAGTTGGTACGTCGGGTATTCGCTCCTTATGAGCTCCCAAATTGGTATACCTGCAAACACGATCTACTGCAAATCTCCTAACAGATCCTATTAGTACAACCGTAATTGGTGCAGGTGACCTTTCTACAGCCTCGTATCTCAAGCCAGGAACTTGCTGCCTAGTTAGGTTCACCACATGACAGAGTTGGTATTACATTGCCAGATATGCCAATTGGCAGAACCCTCCCACTTATCTGCCCAGATACTACTAATCACAGACTCATGGCCTTCTTAACAGCAGTACTATAACAATAACACGGCTAGGATCCTTTTAAGAGGTCTATAGAGCGGGCTAATT